>CAVRWH010000001.1:0-292369 GCA_963724855.1 uncultured Acidobacteriaceae bacterium
GATCCATCGCGAACCTTTTTAGCCGCCCGCGATACTACGCCGACACGCTGCTGCAGGCTGACCTGATCGGCGTCGGATCACTGCCCATCGTCGTGCTCATCGGCTTCTTTACCGGCGCCGTGCTAGCCCTGCAGACCGCCAGCACTCTGGAGAAGTTTGGGTCGCTGTCGCTGACCGGCCAAATCGTCGCGCTCTCCATGGTGCGCGAGTTGGGGCCGGTGCTCACCGGAATTCTGGTTTCTGGACGAAACTCCAGCGGCATGGCCAGCGAGCTTGGCTCCATGCAGGTGACCGAGCAAATCGACGCCATGCGCTCAATGGGCGTGGATCCCACCAAGAAACTGGTGACACCTCGCGTGGTCGCTACGGTAATCATGCTGTTTTTTCTCAGCATCATCTCTGACTTGGTGGGTTTGGCCGGAGGCTTCGTCATCTCGTACCTGTTGCTCGGCCTCGACCCAAATCAGTACTGGACCACGGCCTATCAGGCTTTGCAATTCGGTGATGTATTCATGGGCTTGGCGAAGCCAACGGTGTTCGGATTTATCATTTCGTCGGTTGGTTGCTACTACGGAATGGCAGCCAAGGGAGGCACGCAAGGTGTCGGACGTGCCACCACGCAAGCTGTGGTTTCGGCTTCCGTGCTGATCGTCGTCACCGATTTCTTCCTGACCAAGCTGTTCATGGAGATCTTCGGAAGGTAGCCATGGCCAGCCTTGTCTCACCCAGCGGCGCACCGCCACCCTCCAAGACTGACGCTCCAGATACGCTGATTCGGTTCGAGGATGTCTCCATCTCCTTTGATAACCCGGTGCTCGACCGGATTTCATTTGGCCTTACACGTGGAGAAACGAAGGTCCTACTAGGCGAGGCTGGCACTGGAAAGACGCTGGTTCTGAAGCTCGCGCTGGGTCTCATCAGGCCCGATTCGGGCCGCATCACGGTTCTAGGGCAGGAAATCTCGGCGATGCCCGAGCACGAGCTTTACGGCCTGAGGCGCCAGATCGGCATGGTGTTCCAGGAGAGCGCACTCTTCGACTCCCTGACGGTCGAAGAAAACGTAGCCTATCGCCTCATCGAAGAAACCGGTGACATCACCGAAGAAATTCACGCGCGCGTATTGGAGGTGCTTGAGTTCGTCGAACTTGGCCACACCTACAATCTCTTTCCGTCGGAACTGTCGGGGGGCATGCGCCGCCGCGTCGCCATCGCCCGGGCCATCATTACCCAGCCGGAGATCATTCTCTACGACTCGCCTACGGGCGGGCTCGATCCCGTGACTTCCAACACCATTATCGAGCTGGTCGTGAAGCAGCGCGACGTTTACAAGACCGCTTCCCTGCTAGTGACCCACCGCCTGCAGGACGCCTTCACCATGGCCAGCCACTATTTCGACCGCAAGCTGAACAAGATGGTGCCCTTCGAGGACGGATCGAGCAGAAACGCTCACACTACATTTCTGATTCTGCGCGACCACAAGATCATTTTCGAAGGGACCGCGCCCGAGTTGCTGCTCTGCCACGATGCGTACATCCGCGAATACCTGAGCTAAGAGCTAAGCCTTCGGCTTAGGCCCGCCCTCAAATCGGGCAGCGATGCGCGCCTGCACTCGTACCACACGTGCGCGGCTCTCCTCGGTACCTTCTGCAAGCCTCTCCATATTGATCAGGAAGTCCGGTGAGTTGGTACTTTTCCGCAGCATGGGCAGGAACGGCTTGATCTTCGCGTAGACGAAATACATTTCCTGCATCGTGTCGAACGCCAACGCCTCATTGAGCGTGCCGTGATTGACCAGTGCGGCGGCCATTTCCCAGTAGCCGACAACCTGACGGACGTATGAGTTTTCTTTGCTCGCTGGATTGGAAATCACGCTGACGAAGCCTTCTTCCGTAGGCGGCAGGCTGTTGAAGTACGCACGGGCCTCGCGCATCACAGGCTCGCGGCGCAAGTCGTAGAGTTTCAAAATAAGCTCGGCATCGTGATGGGTCGGTTGATGGTCGTTCATGCAAGTACCTCTTCTACGCTAGGCCACCGCAGCCGGAGGCGCAATTAGTTTGGAATAGTCGCACTTCACCGTGCTCGCTTCGGTCTCTTTCTTTTTCTTGCCGCGCCGCTTCGGCTCTTCGGTTGCCGCGGCCGAGCGCTTGTTGTTCGGGCACACCAGGTAGATGCCGTCTTTCAGCGTCTTCTCCAGCAGGTACGGGCTCTTGCACACCGGACATTCCTCGGCCACCGGCTTAAACGCCGACGTGAACTCGCAATCCGGGTAATTCGTGCAACCGTAAAAATAGTTGCCGCGACGGGCTTTCTTCTCTGCGATGTCCCCGTCCTTGCAATCCGGACACTTCACGCCAATCAGGTTCTGCTTCACGTACTTGCAATCCGGATAACCGCTGCAGGAAACGAACTCGCCGAAACGACCATGGCGTAGCAACAGGTTGCGCCCGCACTGCGGACACTTTTCATCCAGCGGAACATCGGGAATCTTCTTGGCCTGGTCCAGCCGCCGCGTGGTCTTGCATTCCGGATAGCCGGTGCAAGCCATGAACTGCCCAAAGCGGCCGCGCTTCAGCACCATCGGACGCCCGCAGTTGTCGCAGTATTCCTCCTGCGAGGTCTCCTGCAGGTCGGCGGAATCCAGGTCGGGCAGGTCGATCGGGTTCTCTTTTGTGAACGTGCAGCTTTCAGGATTGGTCTTGTCGTAGGCGCTGCAAGCGTAGAACGACCCGTGCTTGCCCCACTTGATCACCAGGGGCGAGCCGCACCGCTCACAAATCTGGTCGGTGGGTTTCTCCATCCGCTTCACGTTCTCCATGTGCTTTTCGGCGTAATGGAGGTCCTTCTCGAACTTCTTGTAGAACTCGGCCAGCGCGTCAGTCCAGAGTTCCTTACCGTCTTCGATCTCGTCGAGCTCTTCTTCGAGGCGCGCCGTGTACTGGAAGTCGAATATGTCCTTGAAGTTCTCGACCAGCAGGTCAGTCACCACCAAGCCAATCTCCGTGGGGATGAACTTGCCTCCGATCTTCTGCACGTACTGGCGTTCCTGGATTGTGCTGATAATCGCCGAGTACGTTGACGGACGGCCGATGCCGCGCTCTTCCAGTTCCTTCACCAGCGACGCTTCGTTGAAGCGCGGAGGCGGCTCGGTGAAGTGCTGCTCGGTATCGAGAGACTTCAGTGTGAGCACCTGGCCTTCCACGAGCATTGGCAACTTGTGCTTGAGCGCCTCGTCTTCCTCGTCCTTGCTGTCTTTCGCCTCCTCGTAAACCTTGAGGAAGCCTTCGAACTTCAGCACCGAGCCGGTCACCCGGAAGCGGTGGACCTCGTCGCGGCTCTTGGCGTCGATATCGACGGTCGTCTGGTCGAAAACCGCCGGGTTCATCTGCGACGCCACGAAGCGCTGCCAGATGAGCTTATAGACCTTGAACTCGTCTTCCTGGAGGTACTGCCTTACCTGCTCGGGATGCCGCGCCGCCGAGCTCGGGCGGATGGCTTCGTGCGCGTCCTGCGTGTCCTTTTTCGATTTGTATGCGTTGGGTGACTCGGGCAGAAACTCAGTACCGAACTCCTTGCCGATCAATTCGCGCACTTCGGCTATGGCGTCGTTGGAGACGCGCGTCGAGTCGGTACGCATATAGGTAATGAGGCCGACGGTGCCCTCTTCGCCCAGATCGACGCCTTCGTACAGACGCTGAGCGATCATCATTGCGCGCTTCACACTGAAACGCAGCTTGCGCGAGGCGTCCTGCTGGAACTTGCTGGTGGTGAAGGGCGCAGTCGGGTTCTGCCGCCGTTCTTTCCGTTCCACCGAATTGACTGTCCAAGCAGCATCGTTCAGCTTGGCTTCCAAGGCACGCGCCGTTTCCTCATTGGGAAGTACGTTTTGCTTGGGATTGGTCCCCACCAGACGGGCAGCAAACACAGGAGGCTTCGTCCCCAGAAGGTTCGCGTCCATCGTCCAGTATTCAGTGGGTACGAAAGCCTTGATCTCGCGCTCGCGCTCGACGATAAGCCGGAGGGCGACGGTCTGCACTCGGCCGGCCGACAGGCCGCGGCGAACTTTGTCCCAGAGCAACGGCGACACTTGATAGCCCACCAGGCGGTCGAGCACACGACGGGTCTGCTGCGCATCTACCAGGTTGCGGTCAATCTCGCGGGCGTGCTGGAACGCGTCCTGCACAGCCTTCTTGGTGATCTCGTTAAACGTAACTCGCCAGATCGGGGTTTTCGTCTTCTTCGCCTTCTTGCCGTCAACCCGGTCGCCGCCCAACTCCTCCGCCAGGTGCGCTGCGATCGCTTCCCCTTCGCGGTCAGGGTCGGGAGCCAGATAGATGGTTTCAGCCGTCTTGGCCATCTTCTTCAGTCGGGCGATGACCTTCTCTTTGCCGGGAATGACTTCGTATTCGGTGGCGAACTCGTTCTCCAGGTCCACGCCGAGGGACTTCTTGGGCAGATCTTTGATGTGGCCGAGCGAGGCTTCAACCTCGAAACCCGCGCCGAGATACTTTTGGATCGTCTTCGCTTTGGCCGGCGACTCGACGATGACTAGACCTTTAGACAATGGAACCTCATCTTTATCATGACCAGATACGTTATGAAGCTAGCATGGAAGTTGTGATGGGGCAAAAGCGCGGGCCATCAATTGGCTTTTAGCTTTTGGCTCTTAGCGGTTAGCCGTCAACGCTTTCTGTGTCGAGATCGATGCACGCAAACGCTTGTCGAGACCGGTCAACATCCGCCGCACTCGGGTGATTTCCTGGGCCAATTCCTGATGCTCTGCCGAAGCGAAATACCCTAAGTCCGCTGCAAGAAGTATGAGGTAATCGACCTCACTGGCTGACCCCGTGGCGATCTTGGCGAACCGGCCAAAATCCCTATCTCCACTCCGGCCACAAGCCTCCGCCAAGTTCGTCGGGATAGATGTGCCCGCCCGCCGAAGTTGGCTCGTAATTCCAAAGAGCTCGTGCCGAGGAAAATTATCAGTCATTCGGTACACTTTGAGCGCCAATTGGTGCGCATGCCTCCACACTACAAGGTCCCTATAGTTTTTCATCGTGGCTTCCCTTATTCCGCTAATCCAAAGCTAATCGCCAAAAGCTAAGAGCCAAGAGCTATTCGCCCTAAATTACTCTCACGTAATACTTTCCGGGCAATGCCCGAATTCGACCGCTGAGCTCCAGCTCGAACAGCGCGGCAAAGATTTGAGAGGAAGACAGCTTGGCGACCAGGCGTTCGACCAGCTCGTCGATGTGCGTGGACTCATCTGCCCGTAGCGCCGAAAGAATGTACTTTTCGTCGGCACTGGCTTCCGGCCCGCTGAATAGTGATGCCGATTCGGATGATTGCGATTCAGCCGCCTGCGTCGGAGTCAGTGCCAAACGTATGTCCGCGGGCAGGGCTTCCCACACATCTTCCCATGTGGCGACTAGCGCAGCCCCCTGCTTTATCAATGTGTTAGGGCCCCATGACAGCTTGTTGGTTACGTTCCCCGGGACTGCGTACACGTCGCGCCCCTGCTCCAGGGCGCAACGCGCCGTAATCCGCGTCCCGCTGTATTCTCCCGCCTCGATCACGAGAACGCCCACCGCCATTCCGCTGATAATTCGGTTCCGGATGGGGAAGTTCTGCGGAGCCGGGAACGTACCCAATGGAAATTCGCTAAGGAGCGCTCCCCCGCCCTCGAGAATGCGATCTGCAAGCTTTTCATTCTCCTTGGGATAGGGAACGTCGATCCCCGTTCCCCAGACCGCTACCGTCTGTCCGTGGGCATTTAGCGCCCCGCGGTGCGCTGCCGAGTCGACCCCCCGCGCCATGCCGCTCACGATCACCAATCCGCGGGCAGCCAAGTCGCATGCCAGACGCTCAGCCATGCCGACGCCGTAGGGAGTTGGATGCCTGGTGCCAACGACAGCAAGTCCATACTTAGCAATGGCTTCCCTGGAGCCTCTCAGGTAAAGAACGAGAGGCGGATCATAAATCTCATAAAGCCGACGCGGATACGCGGGATCGTCCTGCGAAATCACCGTGGCCCCCGCTGCTGTCACCCGATCCAATTCCTCACCAGCCAAGTCCATGGACTTGCCCAGAGCGATGCTCTGCGCGGCTGCCGCCGGAATGCCTGCTGCTTCCAGTTCGGTAAGCGACGCCGCAAACAAGCGCTCCGTTCCGTCAAACAACTCCACCAACTTTCGTCCGCGGCCGGAACCTACTCCGGGCGTCAGGGACAGCGCGAGCCATCGCAACGTGATCTGCGTGTCTGATTTGATTGAGCTCGTGCCGGCTTGTGCGGGCATGCAGCCACCTCCTATGGGCAGAGTAAGCCTCCGCAAAAGGTAACCACACGCTTGGTTACCGTCAAGGATGGCTGTCACATCGGGCAGTGTTGTAAATGGTGCTCATAGGGTTCAGCGGCAGTCGGCCAATGTCGGGATTTCCTGCGTTATCTTTGCTAGACTCGACCATTCATGCCCCGCTTGCGTATCTCGGCGATCTCATTTCTAAACACGGCCCCCCTGATGTGGGATTTTGAGCATGGGGGTGCGGGCCAGCACTTCGAGATCGACTACACCATTCCGTCAGAATGTGCCGCCGCGTTGTCCTCAGGCAAGGCGGACATCGGCATCATTCCAGCCGTCACGTATGCCGAGATCCCCAGGCTGGCAATCCTGCCGGGTATTGCCATCGCCGCGAAAGACCGCGTCCGCTCGATTCTCCTCATTTGCAAGAAGCCTTTGGAAGACGTGCGGACGGTGGCAACCGACACGTCGTCCCGCACCTCGGTGGCGCTCACGCAGATTCTGTTTGCCAAGTTCTGGGGAGGGCATCGCGAATTCGAACCTCACTCCCCGTCTCTGGAAGACATGCTTCGTTACCACGACGCTGCTCTTCTGATTGGCGACTCGGCTCTGCAAGTCTCGCTACACGACTCGCCCTATCGGCTGTACGACCTGGGTCACGAGTGGAGCGCGCTGACCGGCAAACCGTTCGTCTTCGCCTTCTGGGCTGTCCGACTCGATGCCCTGCACCGCCAACCGAAAGGGCTCGACCTGATCGCAACCTTCCAGCAGTCAAGGGACCACGGACTCCAGCCGGAGAACGTCGACCGCATTGCCGAGGAGTGGGCGCCGAAGCTCAACATGACCCACGCCGAAGTGGCGGACTATCTGACCCAGAACATCCAGTACTACCTCGACCGGGAGAACCACGAAGGATTACAACTGTTCCTGAATTACGCGCACGAGGTGGAAATCATTCCGTCGGTGCCGGAACTGCGCTTTCTCGGGCCGGTGGCGTTCGGCAGCCCCAGAAAGTAACGTCGCGCAATTCGCTTCTCCGAAGGTCAATCGAACTTCCAGCGCGTCGCCCCAGCGGGAAAGAGTTTCTCCGGCATGGCGAAAACTGCACGCGGCTTCACCTTAAACACCGGCCCCATCTCCGGATCGAGTTTCCAGCGGTATTTCTTCAGGTAGAGGGCAAAGGCCGCCTCGGGGACTTCCGGCACGGCAAGTTGCCTTGCCTTCCCTTCCACTATCACCGCCTCGTCGACATTTTCGTTGCAGACCACGCAGTTGGGATTCGCAGCGAGGTTCTTCGCTTTGCGCGTGGTTGCCCCCGTACTGAAGTAGTATGCGTTCTCGAGCCAGATTCCCCACACGACCATGCAATGCGGGATTCCATCAGGCCGGACCGTCGTGATGAGGTAGTTGTGCGAAGTCACCAGCCGTTCATTCGCCCAGTCCCAGGGCAAACTGCCCTCCATGGTCTGCGGGATGCCATAGACGGGAGGCATCTGCGGGCGACCGGCGGTTGGTAGTTGGGGCGCGGCTGAGCCGGGCGTTGGGCGCGCCTCCCTCATCGATGTCTTTTGCGAGAGCTTCTTAGCCGGCATCGCGATATTTAATCGCTGCACTGCGGCGCCCGTCAAGACAAGAAAAGGCGGAGCTCCGAGGCTCCGCCCACGATTTCCATGGCCTGTTAGTAGGCCCAGAACGGGCCCGTGTAGCTGGTACCCGTGACCGTTTGTTGCTCGATAGCGGTAAACACGCCGCGAGGCTGTCCGTAGAAGAAGGGCATACCCCAGTCAAACGAAGCGCAACCGTTGATCGGGGGGTTGGATACTCCTAACTCGCTGAATGCCGCAAACTGTGTGTTACTCAACAGCAAGTTGGCATTGCCCACGTTAAACGAAACATTGCCACTGGCACCGTTGGTATTGAGCGCGCTCTGGTTGGAGGCGGTCAAGGTCAACAGCGTCGAGGGGCAATAAAAATTCGACCCGTTACAAGTCACCAATTGCGGGTAACCGCTGGGCGGGAAGAAGTTGGCATTGGAGCCGCTGTCGATATAGCTGCAGTTGTTTGGCAAGCCATTGAATGTGGTGATGAAGTAAGCATTCGCGTCGGTATCAAAGATTGTCGCCGAGCCCAACGCGTTATTGGATTGGGTACCAATACCGAAGATCAGGCTGCCCTGCACCGTGGTTGTACCGCCAGCTGGCACCGCGGGCATCTGAATCAGCACTCCATTGTTGTCGGCCGGAAACACCCAGACAGGATTGGTGACCTGTTGGGCGAGCCCCAGGAATGTTGCCGAACAGGAACTGCCTGCGCACGAGTAGTATTCGTTGGGTATCGTGCTGCCGCTGACGCAGCCGGGACCACAGTCTTGCTGGAAGGTACCAACGCCGAGAACACCGTACGCTCCCAACGCCGCGAGATTGCTCTCGTCGGTAATTCCTGTGCAAGTGGAAGGCACCGACGGCACCCTCGTATCTCCGATGATCTGGATGGGAACGCCAGCCACTGTCGAGTTTGGCACGGTGCCGGTAATTTCACTCGCCATCTGAATTGTGGCAAGCGAGACCGAACCCCAGGTGAAGCCATCGACGAACTGGTTGCACTGGGCGATAGGGTTGTTGTTGGCGTCCACCTGCAGCGGGAAGGCCGTGGGATCGAGTTCTCCACCGGCCGCGCCCTGCGCCAGCAAGCGCAGGCCTATCGAACCAGTGTCCACAAGTACATGGTCGATGGTCTGGCAGGTCGTGGTATTCGGAGTACAGACCTTTACCGTCGCGAAGGCACCGTTGACGTAATTTCCAGTGGGGCCGGGATCCACCACGATCGACAACTTATTGTTCACGGGTGTAACAACCGTCACCGGGGCGGTGCCCGTTACTGACGGATTCTGCTGTGAGGTCGCTATGACGGTATAGCTACCCGCATACGGGCTGCTGAACAGGCCGGTGATGGGGTTGATCGTGCCGCCGGTCAGGCAACCGCTTCCGATGCACTTGGCCGACCAATCTACGTTGGGGCTGAAATTACCCGTGCCTTGGACTGTTGCCGTGCAAGCCGTCAACTGGCCGGCTTGGATCGACAGCGGACTGCATGAAGCCGTGACACCGGTTACGGTTCCGGCAGCAGCGACTGTCAGCGTGTTGGAACCGGTCTTGGTGTTGTCCTGAGTGGACGTGGCGGTGATCGTCACCTGGGTCGTAAATGGAACGGTAGCCGCAGTGAATAGGCCGCTGGTGGCGTTGATGGTACCGCCGCTGCTAGCCACCCAAGTCACCGTCGAGCTAAAGTCTCCTGTGCCGGAGACCGAAGCCGTACATTGGCTGGTCTGCCCGGAGGTGATGGCCGTCGGGTTACAACTGACCCCCACCAGCGTAATCGTCGAAGTCGAACTGCCGCCACCGCCGCCACAGGCGACCGACAGCAGGAGGCAGCCTACCGCCGCCAGAAATCCTATAAATCGCACACTCTCTCCTTTACTACTGGATCTGGCTGACATCGACGCCCTGGGGAACCATTGCGGGAAGATAGGCGCTGCCGTGGAAGCTGCGGGCGTGTCCGCCCGAATGGAAGATGAAGCCCGACGTCTCGACCGACACGGGACCGTGTCCATGCCGCTGCTGGGCGGCGACGACCTGCTTCACGGGCTCGAAGTACGACCCGAGCAACTGCTGCAAGTCAGGCTGAAAAGGACCGTCCCACGCTACTCCGAACACGGTGCCGTCGTGCGAGACGAATTCGCGCACCACTTGACCGGTGGGGACCTGGATTTCGTGAGTGACGTAATTCACGGTGGCGACGCTACGCAGTGTGCCCTTCATGCGCGCATTGTCGCTCTGGACAGTAGTCACGTTGTCGCCCAGCGAAGCCCACGCCGGAAACGCCAGCGCCAGAAGCACGCCGGGAAGCAGCAGGCGAAGCGTCCTTCCATTGGGAAATCCAAAGGGGGTAGTTCGATTCATTGAGTGTCCTTTGAGTGTGTTGCCCACGAACTCTCGCAAAGTTCGAGCGACCTGGGCCAGTTCATGAAATGTTGTACCGATGAATACCCTATCATTCTACAAGGTTTGTTGCGCTGGATGGCGTTGGTATTAACGCTACCCGTGGGGATTTGTTGCGCTGCCCCGAGAGCGCGCAACAGCAGGCGGTATCGGCCCGGTGCGGGAAGGCCGGAAGGTCCGCATGAGTTAGAATGTGACAATTAGCATGTCACAAAGTGATGTGAGCTTTTATGTCCCTGACCAAAGCTGAAGCGCTGGAAATGTACCGCTCGGATGACCTGATTGGCATCGGCATGGAGGCCGACGCCCTGCGCCGCCGCCTGCATCCCGATGGCGTGGTGACCTACATCATCGACCGGAACATCAACTACACCAATTTTTGCACCGAGTACTGCACCTTTTGCGCGTTTTACCGGCCGCTCAAGGGCAAGCTGGCCGCCGAGGGGTACATCCTCGATCTTGAGACGGTATATGACAAGGTGCGTGAAACCGTGGAGCTTGGTGGCACCGGCGTTCTCCTGCAGGGCGGCCTGCATCCCGACCTGAAGATCGAGTGGTATGAAGCCATGCTGCGCGGCCTGAAGCAGCGCTTCTCGCAAGTACATCTACACTGCTTTTCCGCGTCTGAAGTCATCTGCATTGCTGAGGTCAGCGGACTTTCCATCGAAGGCACCATCGGGCGGCTGCGGGATGCGGGGCTGGATTCCATTCCTGGAGGCGGTGCCGAGATCCTCGACGACGAGGTGCGCTTCAAGATCGCGCGCCTCAAGTGCTTGACGAATGATTGGCTCAACGTTCATCGCACTGCCCACAAACTGGGCATGCGCACCACCGCGACCATGATGTTCGGCGTGGGCGAAAATTACGAGAACCGCATCAATCACCTGCAGGTTTTGCGCGACTTGCAGGAAGAGACCGGCGGATTCACAGCATTCATTCCCTGGTCCTTCCAACCACAAAACACCGCCCTCGGCGGACGCGGCTGGGATGAAGCCACCGCTGTGGAGTACCTGAAGACGCTCGCCATTTCCCGCCTCTACCTCGACAACTTCGAGAATGTGCAATCTAGCTGGGTAACGCAGGGCCTCAAAGTCTGCCAGACCGGTCTCCGCTTCGGCGGCAACGACGTGGGCTCGGTGATGATCGAGGAAAACGTAGTAAAGGCCGCCGGTGTCAGCAATTGCACCACCGAAGAAGAATTACGGCGCATTATCCGCGACGCGGGCTTCCGGCCGGCACAGCGCGATACGCTGTACACCAAGTTCTTCCTGAACTAGAACGCGAGCGAGGTTGAGTTGGAAACACCTCTGCAATACAAGGCGCGAATTCAAGGGTTGGTGACGGGGAAAGATCCCGTTACCGTGCAGCGGGCGACAGTCTCGCGACTGGAGGCATTGGTCGGGAGCGTTCCGGCGGAAAAGCTCAATCAGCGCCCGGCGCCTGACAAATGGTCGGTGACGGAAATTCTCGCTCACCTGTCCGAGGCAGAGGTCACGGCGTTTTGGCGTTATCGTCAGATGTTGGAGTTCGACGGTTGTCCACTGGCTCCGTACGGCCAGGAGTTGTGGGCGAGGCTCGGCGGATATGCGCAACGTGATCCCCGAGAATCCCTGCAACTATTTCGCCTGTTGCGCCAGGCAAACCTGCAGATGTTCGACAGGCTCACGCCCGATGAATGGCAGCGCCAAGGAATGCACGCGGAACGCGGTGAGATGACAGTGAAGGATCTGGCCCTTCAGATCGCTGGCCACGACATCAATCATCTAGCGCAAATCGAAAAGGTCCTGGCATAGCAGCCACTCCACGAATCTCCTTTTCAGCGCTATCCTTGCGAATTTACCTCGGCGCCTCGAGCGTTGGCGGGCTCTGAACGGATGGCTTGGCGCGTGTTGCCGCTTGATTGGGCACCGCCGGCTGGTTGGAAGATTCCGTCGAACTTGGATCTGGCCTCGACTTGGAACTCGAACTCGGAGAGGTGGTATCCCCCTGGTCGATTAAGTCAGGCTTCGGCGTGCTGTCCGGGACGGCCGTCCCGCCGCCGTGAGCTGTTACTTGCGCCCTGGCGGAATTGGGCGAGGCCTCAAAGCTGATCTTGGCCGCCATCAACTCGCGCAACTCGGCTTCATGGGGTGCAGCAAAAAGCCAGATCAGCAGGTAGCCCCGTTGCGGTGTCATGGCCACCGCTACAGATATACGCCGTGACAGCTCCTCCCCCTGTTCTTTGTAAGCCAGGGTGCCGTGAGTGAGGACGAACGACCTGCCCCCGGATTCGAAAGTTCGGGCTTCGGTCATGTCGCGTTGCAGGGGTTGGGTGAGCCGAATTCCGACCACGAAATCCCGCACCGCAGCCGCGTTCGTGGGATCGGCAGGAAAACGAATGTTCGGGAAGCACGCGAGCGGCATCGCCGACAAGGTGACTTCCCCGAAGTCATCGTACGGAACCTCCCCGGCACCACTGGCCGGCGTCCTCCATACGGACAGCAGTGTCTTGCGGCACGCTTTGACCACAGCCCGCTCGCGCGCTCCCAGAAGCGGCTCTCCCGTGACTTTTTCGCGATAGCGCTCAATAGCCGGCTCGATAGCGCCCTCGCGCTCGACGCTCCAGCCTTTCGGAATCTCGTAACTGACGCCAATCTGCGAGTTGCTATATGAGCTGCCGTCAATCTTGCCAGGGGCAATCTGATCGGCGGGCCTCGATTCCCGAACGTCATGCAAATGCTGCTCTGAAATGGCCGGTCCCTGGTACACCGCAGCCAGCGCTCCAGCACGCCGTTCCGCTTCGCGGGGCGGAAAGAATTCGGCCCGCGAAAAGGCGGCGACCAACTGGTGCAGCGCATCGGCGTCCCGGGAGCGGAAATCCACTTCCAGCACGTATCCGTCCATCTGTGCCGCCAGCACCTCGTGCTGCTCGACGCCCTTCCGAGTCTCAAAGAAATAGAACTGGCGGTCGCCTACGGTAGTTTTCGACACTCCATGCACCTGTTCGACCCCATAGAAAATTTCCTGGTCGAGTTCGCGGCGCAGCAGCGACTTGGCATCGGTATAGTTCTTGTTCTTGTATTCGTAGGCTGAAATGGAAATCGCGGCGCGATTTGCCGTTGCGCCAATCAACTCCAGTAACTGGATGCGGCGATCCTCCGACGCCGGCTGTGGAATGGGCCGCAAGGTCATGCCATCCGGAAAATCGAAACAAAAACCGAAGTGCGCGTTGGTATATCGGGAAGGACGACAGGTATGCGTCTTCGGGAGCGACTCCAAAGTTCGCTCGTGCTCCGGTCACAGATGGCTCAGGCGGCGACTGTCCCCAGCAGAGTGCAGTCCCCACGCTGCAGATCCAGGCAACAAACACTACAACTCGCAAATTCATGTCAGCCCGCTGGCGTCTATTGTTGCCTCCTCGGGGGCTGGCGTCAATGCGGGGGTCAGGTACAATCATCGCGTTGCCGTTACCGCTATCAAAGTAAAGTGGCTGGCCCATACTGGTATCCGGGAGATCGCTTCTGAACCCAACCCTCATGCTGGTCTGCACGATATTGGCGGAGCCTCGCGGGCTCCGTCATTACATGCGCTCGCATTTTCTGGACACCACGTTCAAAGGACTGTACCACGCCAACGCCTTTGACCTGGCGCTGCTGATTCCTTATTTCATCCTCCTGATTATTCTCGCCTTTTACGGAGTCCATCGCTATCAACTGGTGTACCTGTACTACAAGCACAAGAAGAACAAGGCCACCGACCCTCCTTGCCACTTCAGCGACTTGCCGAAAGTAACCATCCAGCTTCCTATCTTCAACGAGCAATTCGTGATCGATCGCCTGGTGGATTGCGTCTGCAAGTTCGAGTACCCGACCGACAAACTGGAAATTCAGGTGCTCGACGATTCCACCGACGAAACCGTCGAAGTCGCCCGGGCTGTGGTGGAACGCTATGCCGTCCAGGGCCACAACATCAGCTACCACCACCGCACCAACCGTGAGGGATACAAAGCGGGCGCGCTCGACGCCGGGCTGAAGGTGTCGTCGGGCGAATTCGTCGCCATCTTCGACGCCGACTTCACGCCAACGCCGGATTGGGTGATGAAGGTCATCCATCACTTCGCCGAGCCCGACGTGGGCATGGTGCAGACGCGCTGGACGCACCTGAACCGCAACTACTCGTTCCTCACGGAAGTCGAAGCCATCCTGCTCGACGGCCACTTTGTGCTGGAACACGGCGGACGGTCGCGCGCCGGGGTGTTCTTCAACTTCAACGGCACCGCCGGAATGTGGCGGCGCAAGGCCATCGACGACGCCGGCGGGTGGGAACACGACACGCTGACCGAAGACACCGACCTCAGCTATCGCTCGCAACTCAAGGGATGGCGGTTTAAGTATCTGCAGGACGTGGAATGTCCGGCCGAGCTGCCTATCGAGATGACGGCCTTCAAGACCCAGCAGGCGCGCTGGGCCAAAGGGCTGATTCAGTGCTCGAAAAAGGACTTGCCCAAGGTCATGAGGTCAAACGTATCGCGGCGGGAGAAGCTGGAGGCCTGGTATCACCTGACGGCCAACATCAGCTATCCATTGATGATCGTTCTCAGTGCTCTGCTGCTGCCCGCCATGGTGCTCCGCTTCTATCAGGGCTGGTTTCAGATGCTGTACATCGACCTGCCCCTGTTTATGGCTTCGACGTTCTCCATCTCAAGCTTTTACCTCGTGTCGCAGAAAGAACTATTCCCCAAATCATGGCTGCGGACATTTCTGTACCTGCCGCCGCTCATGGGCTTGGGGATTGGGCTGACGATTACCAACACCAAAGCGGTTTTGGAGGCGATCGTGGGCAAACAGACGGCCTTCGCCCGCACGCCCAAGTATCGCGTCGTCAGTAAGCAGGACAAAACCGTAGCGGCCAAGAAATATCGCAAACGTCTGGGGTTCGTCCCCTACATCGAGTTGGCAATTGGAACCTACTTTGCCCTGACGGTGTGGTACGCCATCGCCAACGAGAACTACTTTACGGTTCCCTTCCTGTTTCTGTTCGTGTTCGGATACTGGTACACAGGACTGATGTCTCTGCTCCAAGGACGCTTCGACAGTCTCGTAGCCGCGCGCGGCGAAGAACACAGCACGAAACCCTTCCCGGTGGGAGTCTGAGGTCTGCAAAGCCTGATGAAATCTGACATGAGAATCCGCTATCTCAAATGTTTTCTAATGGCCTGCCTCGTGGCCGCTTGCGCCCAGACGGCTTTGGCGCTGGAACGCCAGCCTAACGCCGACTATCGCGCCCGCCGTCAGGCGCTCGCTCAGAAGATGGCTGGCGGAGTGGCCATCGTGTTTGCTGGCACCGAAGCCGACGGTCCCAACGCAACGTTCGGATTCCGTCAGGATAACGACTTCTACTATCTGAGCGGATCGACGGAGCCTGGCGCCGCTCTCGTGGTGGTTTCCGAGATCAAAGGCAGAGACACTATCTCCGGCAGGCCGTACAGCGAAATATTGTTTCTCCCCGTACATAACATCGCGCAGGAAAAGTGGACGGGGCCAAAGCTGGGCGCCGACAATGCCCAGGCCCCGGCTATCACCGGATTTGACCGCGTAGCCAACCTTGACCAGTTACCGGTGGAGCTGGCACGAATCTTTGGCAATGGCTCGGCTTCGGTATTTGTGGACCAATCCGAGGACGGCCAGGTTTCACCTTCAGCCAGTTCGACTCGAGTGGCTTCGGCGTACCAATAGCTTTCCCATGCGGACTTCCATGCACGACGTCAAGCCGTTGCTGGCGCAGTTGCGCGTAGTTAAGGACGCCGGCGAAGTGGAATTGATCCGCAAGGCCACAAACGCTTCGATGGCGGCCCACCTCGCGGCATTGCAAATGATCAAGCCGGGGCTGAACGAGCATGATGTGGACGCGGTCATGCAGTACCAGTTCCTCAAGAACGGCTGCGAGCGACCGGCCTACGCACCCATCGTTGGCGCCGGAGCGAATTCCACTGTGCTGCACTACTCCGCCGACGACTCTCCCATCAGGTCAGGCGACGTGGTGGTGATGGACGTGGCGGGCGAGTACTCGATGTATGCGTCCGACATTACCCGGACCGCGCCGGCAAGCGGCAAGTTCACCGCTCGTCAGCGCGAGATCTATGACATCGTACTGGGCGCCCAAAAGGCCGTCATCGCTTCCTTCCGGCAAGGCAAGAGCACGCTGACCGGTCGCGGTTCCGATTCCCTCTACAAAGTCGCCTACGACTACATCAATTCGCACGGCAAAGACCTTCACGGACAGCCGCTCGGCCACTACTTCATTCACGGCGTAAGCCATTATGTCGGGCTGGATGTGCACGATGCCGGTGACGGCGGAGCCCCCATACCGCGCGGAGCCGTGTTTACAGTCGAGCCGGGTATCTACATTCCTGAAGAGAAAATCGGCATTCGCATTGAGGACATCGTCTGGATCAATGCCGAAGGCACCCTCGTGAACCTTACCGCTACGCTGCCCCACACCGCAGACGAAATCGAAGCGGCAATGGCGGGTTCGCACAAGCCGAAACCATAAGACCGGCGTTCGCCTTCACCGCGGGCCGTTCAGGATTGGCAAGCCCGATGGCGTGCGCAAAGTCACAGAATTCCAGCGTCGCCTTCTGTTATCCTGAGAGCCTGTGCTGATCAAAATACTGTATGTGCTGTTTGTCTTATGCACTGCAGCACTCGTAGCAGTCGGAATAGGTATTTTGCTGCGGGTAAGGCGGCATTTGAAGCAGGAACGGGCCAGTACCCAGGCTGCAGTCGACGGGGAAGAAACCATCCCTCCGCCTACCCGGGATCAGGGTCCGTAAGTTCTTCTGTCGTAGGTAGTTGGGGGATTTAGATATGGCACAAGTTGGGGTTGAAAGCTATCCGGGCGCGAACCAGCGCCGGACCGTCTGGGTAAAGCAATTGGCAGTGGTGATGGGCGCCAGCGCCGTGATTGCGGTGTGCGCTCGCCTGGTCGTACCTCTGCCGTTCACTCCGGTACCCCTGACGCTCGCGAATTTTGGCGTGCTGCTTGTGGGATTGTCGCTGGGCAGCAAACGCGGTTTCGCCGCGGCGGCGCTCTACCTTGGGTGGGGAGCGATTGGTCTGCCGGTGTTCAGTCCCGCGGGAGTAGGCGGCCTGGCGCAGTTGCTGGGACCAACCGGTGGATACCTGCTGGCATATCCAGTCGTCGCATTCGTCGCGGGATGGCTGTCCGAACGCGGCTCCCCGTCCTTCGCACGCAACCTGGCAGCAGGAGTAGCGGCGGACTTGCTGTTGTTTGCCTCCGGAATCGCCTGGCTGCAGGTAATGACAGGCAGTTGGCAACGCGCTGTTGCCTTCGGGCTTGCCCCGTTTATTTCCGCGGAAGTTATTAAGGTGATGCTCGCCGCTGCGGCGGCTCGCAAGCTGCAACGTTCGATTTAATTCGGTTCCGCGTCCGGCTGCTTGGGCGTGTTGTGTGAACTTTAGCGAGCCTTTTGTTGTTGTATGACCCTTATGAGTAATTCAGAAAAAAAGATCCGGCAAATCAAAGTCGCTCATAGCCCTGACTCCGATGACGCGTTCATGTTTTACGGCATGGCGACGAATAAGATCCGTGTGCCGGGTGTCAAGTTCACCCACACGCTCTGCGACATCGAGACCCTGAATCGCAAGGCGATGGAAGGGTTCTACGACATCACGGCGATATCCTTTCACGCTTACCCCTATATTCAGGACAAGTACGCCGTCATGCCCAGCGGTGGCAGCGTGGGCGAAGGCTACGGCCCGATGATCGTCTCGTCGCGTAATATGACGTCCGAAGAGGTCACCAAGGTTAAGATCGCGGTGCCCGGTACCATGACCACTGCCTACCTGGCGCTGAAGTTGTTTGCCCCCGACTGCGTCACCGAGGTCGTTCCCTTCGACCAGATTATCCCCCGCGTTCTCGAAGGCAAGTACGAAGCCGGATTGATCATCCACGAAGGCCAGCTCACCTACGGCAAAGAGGGACTGCACCGCATCGTCAACATGGGCAAGTGGTGGCGCGACGAGACCGGACTACCCCTTCCCCTCGGCGGCAATGCCATCAAGCGCGATCTTGGCCCCGACCTGATCCTCGCCTGCTGTAACGCCCTGCGCGACAGCATTCAGTATGCCCTCGACAATCGCGAGGAAGCCCTCCAGTATGCCATGCAGTTCGCGCGCGATCTTGACGTGCAACAGGCCGACAAATTCGTCGGAATGTATGTCAACGAACGCACCCTCGATTACGGCAAGGACGGGCGCGAGGCCATCACCAAGTTGCTCGACACCGGCTATGAGCGCGGCATCATCCCCAATAAGCCGATGGTGGACTTTGTGGGGGATTCGACAGTCCCCGCATAATCAATCCATTGAGTTTCGCAGTTGGCCGGCGACCACGCCGGCCATTTTGCTTTGCTCGCGCACAGTAGAGCGTCCAAGCCAATATTGCCCACGCTCCGATAAACTATTTGAATGCCCGCCTCCAGTTCCCCGAAAGTTGCTCCCGGCCAGAACCTGCTTATCGATGCCGACGACACGCTCTGGGAGAACAACATCTACTTCGAGCGAGCGATCACGGATTTCATCTCCTTCCTCAATCATCACCAATACACGCCCGATGAGGTTCGCCATGTCCTTTACGATGTCGAGCGCGAGAACATCCGGAAGCACGGGTACGGTATGCACAGCTTTGCCAACGCTCTGGTGATTTGCTTCGAGAGGCTATCGGTGAATCCCGTTACGCCTGAGTTGCATGACACCATTCGCGGCATCGCTTACAAAATCGCCGAGCACCCTATGGAATTCCTGCCGGATGTGCCGGAGACGCTGGCGGAGTTAGCGCAGCGGCATCGCCTGTTTATGGTGACCAAGGGCAATATCACCGAACAGCTTGGCAAGGTGGAGCGATCGGATCTCAAGGGGTACTTCACCGCCGTCGAGGTTGTGGCCGAGAAGGACGCTGCGGCCTACCGGAATGTCGTGGAGAAATACGGACTGTTTCGTCCGATTACCTGGATGATCGGCAACAGCCCCAAGTCCGACATCAACCCCGCACTCGAGGCTGGCCTGCACGCCGTGTTTGTGCCTCACCACAACACCTGGATGCTGGAGCGGGACGAGCTCCGCAACCACGCTTCCGATGGCAATCTGCTACAGGTGGAAAGTTTTTCGCAACTCCGAGAATGTTTCTGAACGGCCCCGCTGCACCTGATTTCCGCAGCTCCGCAAGCTTATAATCGCGCTCATGGACGATCAGGAATTTGGACGCCTCACTGAGGCGGCGATCGATGCTTTGAAGCGCAGCCTCTTCGCCGCCGAAGGCGAAGCCGACTTTGATGTCGAAGACAACTCCGGCGCTCTCCACATCAGCTTCGATGACCCCCCCGGCAAGTTCGTCATCTCACCGAATTCTCCGGCGCGCCAGATTTGGATTTCCGCCCTTTCTACCAGCTTCAAGCTTGATTGGTCCCCTGAGGCCAAGGACTTCGTGCTCGCCAAAACCGGCGAAGCACTCAAGCCTCTCGTCAGCCGCCTCATCAATGAGCAACTTGGGGAGCAGGCGATCACCCTCCGATAAAGGCATTCTTGGACAATTTTCTGCGGTTAGTGTTGTACTCAACCAGTACAGTTACAAGAAATTCTTGTTAGCGACCTAATAGAATCAATCGGTTATGGATAAATTGTTTGTATCCCATTGATTCTACAGAAGGCTATACGTATCCATTTGAGCGCGTGGGACTTAGGGTTGAAAATTGGTGATTTTGCCGCGGAATCATGGCATACTAGTCATACTTGTATGTATGATTTATGTCATACAATGCATACTTGTATGCCTCACTTTTGCCATACAAACCATACAAGTATGATAGCGCTTTCGTGGCATAAGGCAAATTTGCGCCCGCAGGGGTCTGTGGCGGAGATTGTCGAAGAGCGAGTTTCTCCCGCGCGATCGGCGCGGCGTGGGCAGGCGACACCAATCCCTTCCTCACGGTACCCGTTCTATCCGAAAGGAGCTGAAGGACGATAGGACATAGGACACGCTGGCGTGTGATAACGTCGTCGCGAGTGTTTGGCCGATGCTTTCGCCGCCGCGCTGGCCAAAGAAAAGAAGGCGGAACTCGTGACCGGCGACCCAGAATTCAGGCCGCTTGAGCGGGAAATCAAAATCGAGTGGCTGAGGTAATTGCCGTCCGGAAATAGATTGACGCCCAGGTTAGCCCAAACGATGGGCGAACACGGCAGTGGCGAGTGCAGTGATCCCAGGTTAGCGGCCAAAAGAGGGCCGCGAACCTGGGGCACCCAGCAACTCTTGACGGCCTGATGTTCGCGCGGACAAACTGTAGCGGTACGGACGTCAGGGCGACTTGCCGGGTTAACCAACGATGGAGGGGATGATGAGAGTCCGCTGTCCCGATCACGTAACCATCGCGGTGGCGAATGCCGCGAAAGCGATCGAGTTCTTTGCGATCCTGGGTTTCCGGAAGCAACATGTCACGATGATTGATGGCGGTCCGGCTGCACAATACATGGGCATGCCGGACATGAAGGCCCAGCACATCACGCTTGTGCTCGAAGGAGCCGAGCCTCGCTTCGAGATCCAGTTGCTCGAATTCGACCCAACGGCGCCGGAGGACCCCGGTAAGCATCCGACCAATCTGCGGCGGCGGGGCTACAACCACCTCGCATTCCGCGTGGACGACATAGGCGAGGCCACACAACAGCTGCTGGCCAACGGTGTGAAGGTACTCAGCGAGGAGATGGACTACATCAGCCGGCGGCTCCGATTCTTCGAAGGTCCCGAGGGAATCACACTCGAGCTGGTGCAACGGGTCGATTCCGATAGTGCGCAGGGAGCGCAGACGGCTTCTTCCGGACGTGAGGGCTAGTTATTGAGAGTTTGCGCGGGCCAGCGTTTTGTCTGCTCGGCTATAGGCGACGCCCCATCCGCCGTGGCGGGCCAAATGGAGGCAAATGTGGGCCACTGAATATGTGGGCTAGCCGTCGGTCATCGAATATGTCAACGCCCAGGCAGCCCAAAAGAAGGGCGAACTCGGCAGTGGGGGGTGCAGTGATCCCAGGTTAGCGCGCAAAGAACGCGCGCGAACCTGGGGCACCCGGCTGCTGCCGGAGAGGGACCTGCCCGACATCCACCGCGGCACCAGATCGGACCGCGATGCTATCGAATTCAGGGTAATCCGCCGTTGCTCCCGGGAGGATCACATTACGGTAGCCGAGCGCGCCTTCGGAGTCTTCTTCTTTAGGTGTATGGTCATTAAGCACCATAACCGCTCGAACAATGGAGGCAGAACGTATGATTATTAAGCTGCTATTTATCTCGGCTCTGGCATTTGCCGCCGTCGTCAACACTCCGGCCGCGCTCGCTCAGGGACCACTCCCTGGATGCCCTGGGACGACAAGCGCCGCCCAGGAGCAGTGCATCGTGGCGCAGGAGCTTCTCGACATCTATAACGGCGTGCAAATGAGCGATACAAGCCAATCTGGTCATAAGGAAGATTCCAACCAGTATTGCTACACCGCTCGTAACAGCGAACTGCAGCTTTTGGCGAAGGACTGGGAGGTCTTATATAAGAAACTGAAAGCGAAAGGTGACCCAAATGCAGCAATTGATGCAGCAAAGCCTTTGATGACAAGAGAAGCCAACATTTTGTCGGCATTCTCTCGGTGCATCTCGAGGCCCCTTTCTCTGCGTCCGGTGCCGACCGTCAAAAACCCCACTCCTTGACCGAGACCGTGACGCTCCTCTCCAGCTTCTGTTCGACCCCAACAGGCTTATGGCCTGCTCACCGTCTCCCGTGGATCCCACAGTCGTCTGACGCAGGTCGATGAAGTAGAACACTCCAGCCACGGGGGCGAGGCGTCTGCTGAGAGATCAACAACACAAGATTGAGGACACGAGGTCCGCCGTGAAACATCCGAATCCGCAAAGGTGAGCGCGTAGCGTCACTGTGGAAGATGTCAGTAAAAGCAATCAGTCGTCTGGTCAAGGATGACCTTGACACGCGCGAAGACACGTCGGAGAAGTTCTTGGCGGCTTACGAGGACCAGAATTATCCCTAACAAAATCGCCGGGACAGCTTACTAGCTCCCTCCGCGATTCCCTGACAGCTCCTTCACGATGTCTCCAACAAATGCCGTAACGTTGCTGGGTGCCCAAGTTCGCGTCCCGGTTTTGGACGCTAACCTGGGAGAAGGAATGTGCGCGGCGCACCGCCTGTCGCCGTCAACTCACGGTCTCTTGCTGTCCATTCCGATTCAATCTCCACCACGCCCTTCTCGCGGAGAGCATAATGCCGGAAGCTGCTCCAGCGCCAGTCGGCTGCCTCGTTCACTAGACCGCGCTTGACTGGATTGCGGTGGAGGTAGCGCAGCTTCACGGTGAACTCCTCAGCATTCCTGACGTTGCGGTCGTAGTAACGTTTCTGCCAGAACGACCCATTTGCGGGTTGTTGGCTGCGCAGTCGCTTGGTGAACGACAACTTCAGGTAGTGGATCGCGTCGGCCAGCGTGCCGTCCTCTGGCTCGCTCAACAACAGGTAGACGTGTTCGGGCATCACCACGTAGCCGTAGATGCGCAGATCGAAGCGGCGGCGCATGTCTTCGAGACACACGGGAAACAAGTCGTAAACTTCCTCGCTGTTGAAATTGGGCTGGCGGCGATAACAACTGAAGGTGACAAAGTGGGACTGTCCGGATTCGTGGCGTCGCCGGAGACTGGCGGGCATGAAGGGAATTTACAACAATTGCGATGGTGAGTGCAGTGATCCCAGGTTAGCCCAAAAGAAGGGCGAACCTGGGGCACCAAAGGAATTTACAACGATCGCGGTGGCGGGTGCAGTGATCCCGGGTTAGCGCGCAAAAGACGCGCGCGAACCTGGGGCACCCCGACGATTGTTGTTTTGGAGCAGATAGGTTGCCTGGCGCACCGGACTGAATCCACCATTTCTCCCTCTTGCCTGTGCTGATAACCTAACTCTTCGTGCAAGTTTGTTCGCGGAAGCCAACTTATGAAACTTCGCGTTTTTCTTCGCCCTGCTTTGCTGCTGGTCGCTCCCTTACTGTTTGCCACGCTTGCCTTCGCGCAGTGGACCGCTCCCAACCCGGTCGCCAGCTTCGAAAAGGTGTCCGACGGAGTTCTCATCCACCAGAAGGTCGGGACACTCAAGCTGCAGGTCTGCTCTCCGGCAATCCTCCACCTGACTTACTCGCCGACCGACGCCTTTCCCGAGGAGCCGAACCCGGTGATCCTCAAGACCTCATGGCCGCAGTCAGACTGGAAGCTGGACGACTCCGCCGACTCGGTCGGCGTGAGCACTGCTGCCTTTAAAGTCGCAGTTGACCGCAAGACCGGCGCGATCACGTACAGCGACGCTGCAGGCCACGTCCTGCTTCATGACGACTCGAAGATGATGACGCCCGTCACCGTCAACGGCGAGAAGACCTATCGCGCCGAAGATTACATGACGCTGGGCGGCTACGGCTCAACGGAAGCGATCTACGGGCTCGGACAGCATCAGGCGGGCGTGTGGAATTATCGCGGCGAGTCGATCGACCTCTCGCAGGACAACACCAGCATCGCCGTACCGCTGATGGTCTCAAGCCGGGGATACGGGTTGTACTGGAACAACCCCTCGCGCAGCCGCTTCAACAACCGCTTCGTACACGCGCTGTATGTCAGCTCCGAAGTGGCCGACACCATCGATTACTACTTCCTGTACGGCCCCGAGTTCGACAGCGTCATCGCGGGTTATCGCGAGCTGACCGGCGCGGCGCCCATGTTCGGCAAATGGGCCTACGGCTTCTGGCAGTGCAAGAACCGCTATAAATCACAGGCGGAATTGCTGGCCGTGGCGCAGAAGTACCGCGACCTCAAGATTCCCATCGACAACATCGTGCAGGATTGGTTCTGGTGGGATCGCAAGGGCGACCACGTTTTCAACTCGAACTACCCCGATCCCAAGGGGATGATCGACCAACTGCATCGCGAGAATTTCCACCTGATGATCTCGGTGTGGCCGTTCTTCGAGCCGGGCTCGACCGCCTACGACACGATGGACAAGAACGGCTGGTTCATCGAGAAAACCGTGGTGGCCAAGCCTCCTTACCATAAGGACAAGATGGCGGTGTACGACGCGAGCAGCCCTGACGCCCGCAAGTACTATTGGCAGCTCATGAATGACGGGCTGTTCAAGCTGGGTATTGACGCCTGGTGGCTCGACACCACCGAACCCGAGACCGAAGGCCGCGAGGAGAACATCCAACTCAACCACAAGCTGGAGATCGGCAGCGGCAATCGTTACGTCAACCTGTTCCCTCTCATGACGACGACAGCCGTTTACGAGGGGCAGCGCGCGGCCAGTGACAAGAAGCGTGTGTTCATCCTGTCTCGCTCCGCTTTCGCCGGAAGCCAGCGCAATGCGGTGACTGCCTGGTCGGGCGATATCAACTCTGACTGGATTACGTTTCAGCGGCAGATTCCGGCAGGTCTGAACTACTCGCTCTCCGGACTTCCGTACTGGACCACCGACACCGGCGGCTTCGTGAGCGGGAATCCGGACGATCCTGCTTATCGTGAGCTGTTCGTTCGATGGTTTCAGTTCGGCACGTTCAGCCCGATCTTCCGCGTCCATGGCACTCGCACCAACGACCAGAACGAATTGTGGGCCTACGGTCCCGATGCGCAGAAGATTCTCGTCAGCTATGACCGTCTGCGCTACCGCCTGATGCCCTACATCTACTCGCTCGCGTGGAAGGTTACGAGCGAGAGCTACACACCGATGCGCGCGCTGGCGATGGACTTCCGGGGCGACCCGCGCGCCTTGAATATAGGCGACGAATTCATGTTTGGGCCGGCGCTGCTGGTCGCTCCCGTCACAGAGCCGGGCGCAGATACGCGACGGATGTACTTGCCCAAGACGGCCTGGTATGACTTCTGGACCGGGCGCAAGATCGAGGGCGGGAGCATGATCACCACGGCGGCCGCTCTCGACCGCATACCGCTGTTTGTGCGCGCAGGCTCGATCATCCCAATGGGGCCTGAACTGCAGTATGCCGCCGAGAAGCCGGCCGACCCAATCGAGCTGCGGGTTTATCGCGGAGCAGACGGAGCGTTCACGCTCTACGAAGATGAGAACGACGGCTACAACTACGAGAAGGGAGTGTTCGCCACGATCCCCATCGCATGGAACGAAGCTACCCATACACTCACGATTGGCGAACGTAAGGGAACGTTCCCCGGAATGTTGCAGAGCCGGACATTTCGAATTGTGTTTGTGGCTGAAAATCACGGGGCGGGAATCGGTCCAACGGAACGAAGCGACAAGAGCGTGACCTACTCGGGACAGGCCGTCGCAGTTACTCCGTAGCGCTGAATTTGCCGAGGACACGAGGCGTGGTGTTTGATACCATCCGCGTCATGCCACTTCAGAACATCGACGAAGTCATCGCCGCGTTGGACGCAATCATCCAGCGCTCATGGGACGAGCGCAGCCGTATTGGTTACTTCGCCACGCTGTATCGGCGAGTGACCCGTGCGGTAAAGGCAGGAATCGCTAGCAATCAATTCTCTGACGGTCCACGGATGGAAAAACTGGATGTTATCTTTGCCAGCCGCTATCTCGATGCGCTGGCGGCATATGAGGCTACCCAGAATCCCAGCCGGTGCTGGAAGGTCGCTTTCGACGCCTGCACCGACGACAGCAGGATCGTCTTGCAGCATCTGCTCGCGGGAATGAATGCCCACATCAATTTGGATTTGGGAGTAGCTTCGGCGCAGGTCTGTCCGGGCGACGGCATTGAAGACCTGAAGTCCGATTTCGACATGATCAACACAGTGCTGGCGGCACAGGTTGGGGCCGTTGAGTCAGAGATGTCGACGATATCGCCGTTGGTCGATACGCTGTCGCACGTCGGATTGAAGTCGGAAACCACGGTCATCAACTTCAATATCGGACTGGCGCGGCAAGCGGCGTGGTTTGCCGCTGAACGACTGGCGAAAGAGCCGGCCATCCTGCACGATCTCACCATCGACGGCATCGATCTGGCGGTATCGGTGGAAGGACAGGCGATTCTCCACCCGCCCTTCAAGGGACCAGCTGTGCAGGCAATTCGGGCGGTCGAGGAGCCCGATATACGGAAAGTGATCGAGACCCTGATGTCGGACTCGAGCGAATAAATCCGAATTGCTGGGCTGAGGTTATACCTTGGGGCGGGCCTCATCCACCGTCGGGACGAAGGTGAACAACTGGTCAACCTTCGTAGCTTTCAACATATTGAGCAGGCGGTCGGGCGCACCCGCGATGACCAGCTTTCGCCCTGAGTGTTCGCGCGATACATGCGCGCCCACGAGGCAGCCAATGCCGGCAGAGTCAATGTAAGGCACGTCAGCCATGTCCACAATCAACAGCTTGGACTGGTCGCTCCGAACCAGTGACTGGAAGCTAAAGAAGTTACCCAGCAACAGCGGGCCGTGCAGGCGGAAAATGACACTTGCTCCACCCGCGTCATCCACACGTTCAATTTGAAGAGGCTTATCCTGCATACAGCAACATCTTACTAGGCTGCGGTGTAAGCGGAATGTTAATTTTTGGCTACTGGGCTCAACTTGCTTTAGGCGGAGTGGCAGAGTCAGAGCGGCGTGTTATGACAATCCAGGCGTCTGGCGCAATGTGGGTTGCGGCATCGATGGCGCCGATTCGCGTGGGGCCGATTGCGGCGTCACTGAATTGGGTGCGTTCCTGGCCGGGGCCTTCGGCGTGGCGGGAGATTGATTTGGCTGGCGCTTCATCGCCGTTGGCGGCCTATGAAAGACCGCGTGATCGTGACCGGTGTACCGCTGCGCAGAGAGTCCCGCTGTCAAGCTGAAGAGTGCCAGCACAACGCTAATCGACTTGGAAGAAAACTGCGGCATGCGACGTTCCGGAAGATCTATCCCTGCATAATTTTAGGCCAAACCAGTCCGCTTGGGAAGCGGGATCGGTGGAGGTAGCAATACCACTTTCGCGTCAGCTGGGCCCGTCGCGCGCGGCGAGAGCCGACTTTCGGGTAGGCGGAAACTTGTACTCGAAATTGGCCATATCAGCGCGTTTTCCCTGGAACCGTACTCCTTCAGCCTGCAACAGGAAGCGCTGCTCGAAGCCGAACTCGCCGGGCAGTGAGATACGTCCTCCAGAGCCCAATACACGCTGCCACGGGAGGCCCGCGACGGTTTGCAGGACCCTTGAGACTTGGCGAGCGCACCGGGGATAGCCGGCCGCCTTCGCAACCGCTCCGTAGGTACTGACCTTGCCACGGGGAATGGCCCGGATGGTGGCCGCAATTGCCAAGGCCAGCGGTACTTTGTCGGGTGCCTTGCGGTTCATGACTCCGATAAGATACACGCATGTCACGCCCCAAGTCTGCTCCCACGGAACGGTTCTCCGACCGCGTCGATGACTACATCAAGTACCGTCCGCACTACTCCCGCGACGTGGTGGAGGCGCTGCGCGAGGCATGCGGTTTGCAGCCGGAGCACACGATCGTCGATGTCGGTTGCGGGACGGGACTGCTGGCGCTCATCTTCCTGGAGGCCGGGAATCCCGTCATCGGCGTCGAACCGAATGCCGAGATGCGGCGTGCGGGGGAAGAGTACCTGAATCGCTTTGCGTCGTTCCGCATGGTCGACGGTTCAGCCGAGGCGACGACGCTACCTGCGCAATATGCCGACTTTGTCATCGCCGGACAGGCGTTCCACTGGTTTCAGGCGGAAGCTACGCGACGGGAGTTTGCCCGAATCGTCAAACCCGGCGCCTGGGTTGTACTTGTTTGGCATGACCGCGACTTGGAGGCGACACCGTTCCTGCGGGCGTACGAAGAGTTCCTGGTGAGGTACTCGACGGACTACACGACGGTGGCGCACAACAAAGTGGCCAACTACACGGCACTCGAGCGCTTTTACGCACCCGACCGGATGAATCTCATCGTCCAGGACACGGAACAGGTCTTTGATCTTGATGGACTGCGCGGGAGGCTGCTGTCGTCATCGTATGCACCGCGCGAAGGCCCGCAGGCGGAGAGAATGCTGGAGGCGTTACCTGTGATCTTCAAGCAGTATGAGCAGGGTGGGCGCGTCGTCTTGCGATACAAGACGAGAATCTATTACGGGCACCTGGCGCCATGAGCGATGGCGAGGAACCCCGAAATCCCGCGGCGCTACTGCGGGCTGAGAACCTCAGCCGTGTGGTCGGCGGCAAGATCATACTGAGCGGTATCTCGTTCGAGGTGGGAACGGGCGACTTGCTCGGGATCGTCGGGCCGAGCGGATCGGGCAAGAGTTCCTTGCTGCGGCTGCTCAACCGTCTCGACGAACCGAGCGGCGGCACGGTCTTCCTTGACGGCGTCGACTATCGCCAGATGCCGCCGCGGGAATTGCGCCGCCGGGTCGGCATGGTAACGCAGCGTCCGTTTCTGTTCTCGGGAGATGTGGCGAGCAACTTGCGGTTCGGTCCGGCACAGCGGGGCGAGATTCTGCCTGATGACGACATAGCGCGCCTCCTTGAACGGGTTGGGCTGCCGGGATTCGCGGCGCAAGACGCGTCGGTCTTGTCGGGCGGTGAGCAGCAGCGTGTGTCGCTGGCGAGGACACTCGCCAACCGGCCGGAAATCCTGCTGCTCGACGAGCCGACTTCAGCGCTGGATGAACAGTCAAAGTCCGGCATCGAAGGGCTGGTCCGAGCATTGGTGAACGATGCGGGGCTGACGTGCGTGATGGTGACGCATGATCGCGAACAGGCACGCCGAATGTGCCGGCGAGTCATCGTGCTGGAAGGCGGGCGATTGGTACAGAGCGGACCAACCGAGGAGGTGCTGGGTGCTTAAGTCACTGTTTAGTTCTGACATTGCGCTGGCGCTGGCGCAGGCAGCTATCGCGTCACTGATTGCGCTGGCGGTAATCCTGCTGGCTCGACGCCGCAACATTCATCTCGAGAGCGACGCCGCGATCGCGTTGGTGCGCGGCATTGTGCAGATTGTCGCAGTTGGCTCCGTGCTGGCGCTGCTGCTCAAGGCGCCTCGCTGGAGCAGCGTGTTCTTGCTGGCAGGCATGGTGCTTGCCGCTGGGTCGATCTCCGCCAGACGGGCCAAGAATATTCCGGGAGCAGCGAAGATCTCAACCTACTCGATCGCTGCCGGAGCCGGATTGGTGACCGCCGTAATGACATGGGCAGGAGTGATTGACACGGCCATCACTTCTTTGATTCCGGTGGGAAGCATGATCATCGCGAATGCCATGAACACCAATGGACTGGCACTGAATCGCTTTCGCTCCGAGGTGCTGGCGCACACGGGAGAGATCGAAACCGCGCTGGCGCTGGGCGCCACACCGCAAGCGACGATTGAGCGCTACGCCGAAAGCAGCATCCATTCTTCGCTTATTCCTGCCATCGACAACCTGCGGTCGCTGGGCATTGTGTGGATTCCAGGGCTGATGACTGGAATGTTGCTTTCCGGAGCGCGGCCGCTCTATGCAGCGATCTATCAGTTTGTGGTGATTGCGATGATTCTGGCTTCGTCTGGGCTGACTTCGTTGCTAAGCACAACGATGATCCAGGCGCAGGCCTTTTCCAAGGCCGACCAACTTGTGCTCAAAGGGGCCGAATAGTTGCAGCGGTTTCAATTCGAGCAAAATTGCCTGAAAGGTCCGAACGAAATCAGGGAACAATTTTGATGTCGCCTTTGAATTCGTGGTAGTTACGGAAGTCAATGACGTTGTGACTGCAGTAGCTGCTGCCGCGCTGACAACCCAAACTCTCGGCATGGACGGGGAGCAGAAACGATTTCCCCTCAATCATGATGTACGAATAATCGATCGCGGATTCGACGGCATCGATGGGGAAATCGGAAGGTATGTCGCGGGCCTGCATCTCGATGCGCAGAACGCGCGCGGTATTGGGGTCGACCCACACCGAGCCTGAGTAAGCGGCCGTTACGGTCTGAGAGCCGACCGACAACTTCCAGTTAGAATTTTCACTGCGTATTTGAAAGTCGTAAACCTGGGCACTGATCCCCGAGGCGGAAGACATACGGCCAGGACGGAATTGTGCCTTCGAGGCAGGGTCAAAAAGGTCGAGCTGGGCGGTGGCAAATTCTCCAGTTGACCAGGCGCCATCGATATTCTGCAGGGACTTGTCCGTGGGGCGGTTATTGACCTTCACATTGCGATAAGATTCCTTGCCATCCTCGTAAATGATTTCAGCCGAAACCATGTCCTGGGGCACTCTCTGTGCGCGGCCCTGCTGGGAAAATCGCGACATCTGCTCCTGGCAAATAAAGTTGGGAAGCTTCTTGGCAAACTGAAAGGCCGCCTCTCGGGCCCGTTCGATCAAGGGTGCGGAATGGGGCAGCGAAGACGGGGGCGCGGATTCGGCAGGGCCCGAATCGTCGGACGACGGTTCTGGACAGGGAGGTAGCTTCGCCTGGTTGTCTGGTCTTACGTGGGGAAGCCCGTCGTCGCAAGTAGGCGTACTTTGTGAGGACGATTGGGCCCGGGAAGGTGTCGCAACGAAAACCAGCGTCAAAGCGACTACGACGCCAGAGATGCGAAGCCAGCGGCGCGTAAGCCGAAGGCTGTGTCCATTCACAGATTCACCTTGTCTCGAATCTAGCACAATGATCAGTCACCAGTTGTCAGTCGCCGGTCGCCAGTCGCCAGTTGTCAGTTGTCAGTTGTCAGTCGCCAGTCGCCAGTCGCCAGTCGCCAGTCGCCAGTCGCCAGTCAAAGTCAAAACAATCACCTGCGGGATTGCTAGTTCCTTACCTGAGTCGGGGTTCAATTGGCCCACGCATTCTGGGTTGAGTTTCTTAGTCGAACGATCGTCGTACCCCCCTCCCCTCCCCCACCCTTATTTTCAGTGACTTGTAATTGGTTTTTGGTACAGCTTCGGGAAAACAAAGGCTTTATAGGTACGTAATAGAAAATATTAGGGTTATGAGCGCGGCGCACGCGAGTCTTCGGCTCAGCGGGAGGGCGGCGGCGGTGAGATCCAGGGCCCAGAACATCAGACGGGCGGTGGCGAAATCGAGGTAGCCGGAGTTCACGACACGGAGGACTTCGGCACGATTCAAGGCGAGGTCGCGCCGGTTCATAGGCACGCGAATCCGAGGGATGCAGGCGAGGCGGCGGGCACGGGCGCAGTTGCGAAGGCGGGCGCGGGCGTCGAGGTGATGGCGGCAGCAGATGCGTCCGCGGACGGCGGGGCCGTGGCAGTGGCGGCCGTCGGAAAAAGTGTGGCGACAGAGACGGATGATCAGGTGCGAGTTCATGGAGACCTCCGCGGGGTCATTACGCCCGGGTTAGGAGAAAACGCTTTTCGCTTTTCGCTCTTCGCTTTTCGCTGGTCGCGGTTCGCAAAGAATCAGCTGACACGGGCCGCGGGGATTCCCGAGGCAAAGTCGAACAGTGTCCGAGTGGTAGCTGCGCCACCATGATGTAAGGGTGGCAAAGGTGGGGGGAGTCGTCAAGTTACGAAAGTACAGGTAGGGATGTACTTTAGTAACCAGTTGCCGGTAGCCGGCGGCCAGTAAAACGCAAGAGACCGACCCGGTCAAAATCGAGCCGGACGCGGCACCCGCTGGAGACAGCGCGGGGATTGCAGCGAAAAAACCGGCTCAAGGCCGTCCGCAACTGCGAGGTCCTTGAATGGGGTACCGGAGATCTGGTTGATTGTGGAGTTTAGTGTGGAGTATGCTCCACATATGGAAACGATACAGATTGTTCTGGAAAAGGAGCTATTGCAGGCCACCGATCAGGCGGCGCGGAGGACGAAGCGAAATCGTTCGGCCCTAGTGCGCGAGGCGCTGCGGGAACATCTGAAGCGGCTGGAGGTGCGGGGACTCGAAGAGCAAGACCGTCGAGGGTATGCACGCGCGCCGATGGGCGGGGACGAAGCGTTGCGGTGGGAAGCGGAGGCGGCGTGGCCGGAAAAATAGCGCGTGGAGATGTGCGGCTTTACAACTTCGCTCCGCCGGACAAGAAAAGGCCTGTCGTGGTGCTGACGCGGAACAGCGCGATTGAGTACCTGGCGACGGTGACGGTCGCTCCGATCACGACGACCATTCGAGGCGTGCCTTCCGAAGTTGCCTTGCGGGAAGAAGACGGTATGAAGTCGCCGTGTGCAGTGAATCTGCATAACGCCGTTACCGTGTCGCAAGCACGTTTGGGGAAGCGCGTGGCGCAGTTGAGCGCGGCGCGAATGAAGGAAGTTTGCGGGGCGTTGCGATTCGCGGTGGGATGCGACGGGTAGGAGAGTGGCTGGTGGCTGGTGGTTAGTGAAAAGCAAGAGACCCACCGGGCCGAGGTCAAAGGAAGGCTCCATCGTGGTTAGAAGCCAAAAGATGGGCGAGGTCGGAAGCACGTGAGTGGCAACTCGGCTAGGTCAGGCTTCGGCGCTTTCGTATTTTAGTCACGGCGAATACCAGGCTCGATCCTAATAACAGGATCGATGAGGGTTCCGGAGTACTTGCGTTGATGACCACATTGGTCATCAGGAACTGGCCAGACCCGAGGGTATTGGCGGCTGGGGCTATCGGGATAAAGCGCACTTCGTTGATGCCCGACCAATCAAACGTCTGCAGCTGCGGTGCACCGCCGGTCAGCACGATGATTTTCGATCCCACCACGGCGCCGTTGAGTACTCCCTCGACCTCAAGGGCCACGGGGGCGGTGCGCATGCTTTCAAACCACGCGCTCTGGAACGAAAATTCGCCAGCTCCGGTGCTGAACGCCGAAGCTGACCCGGCATGGTCAAAGGCGAAATTCTGGTTGCCCATGGGAGGGCTGCCGCCCGGCGGTATGGTTGCGGTGGGATCGAGGATTCGATTCATGCTCATGTCATAGAAGTTGTACCAGTTGAATCCGTCGTACCCATTGGGGACCGCGCTGCCATTGCCAGGGAGATTGTTGAAGTCGATCACCTCCGCCCAGCCCAACGAGCTGATGGCCAACACAAATACCGTCACAAACAAAATCATCTTCAGTGCGAGTTTCATAGGGACACTCCTTTCAGGTTTGTACCGAGGGGGTAACGGATGGCGGGCCCAACAGAGCCATCCGCGCGAAGTGACTTCCACAGGTTCAATTAGCAAACAGGCTGCCATCTCGCAAACCAATGAATCGGCAGCTACTTAATGGGATGGCAGTGGACCGCGCGACTATGTCGATGCTACCTGCTCAGGGAAAAATTTCCAGGGTGCGAGTCAGCTGAATCGACGCATTGGCGGCGATAGGTGGCGATAGGTGGCGCGGAAGCCACCCGCGAATCCCAAAAGCATTCGCAGTGAATCGCGAACCCAGCCATTTAACGAGACCCATACCTTCGAACGACCAATGCAACGGTCAGCAATCCGGAACCGAGCAGCAACATACTGGCGGGTTCCGGCACAACGTTGCTGCTATCCAGGCGAACATCGTCCCAGTCACCCTGGCCGCCCGTTGAGGTCAGCAGGATTGTCAGGGTCTTACCGGCATCAGCAGCGGCGGCCGTGTATGTCGCTGTCCAATCTGACCATGTACCGGGTCCCATGTCGGTTCCGGTGGCAGTCGCAACGACAACTCCGCCGACCTCTAGCTGGGCGATACCGGTCATGGGCAAGTCCGTCCGATGCAGAATTTCTACCTGCAACGTGTAGGTTGCTCCGGCTGTGGCTGTTGCCACATCTTGCCATAGTGTGCCGCCATTGCTATAGGCGAGCACACTGCCATCGAATGCCGGCGGATTACCAGCGTAACCACCGGTAATCCACTGACCGGTGGCCCCAGTGGTGTTCCAACTTGGCACCGGCAGCCCGGTGGTGTATTCACATGCACCACCACAGAAGTTGTTAAAGGCGGGGGCCGTCTCAAAAGAAAAGTTTGCAACGGGGATACTGTTGGCAAAAGCTGTGGACACAAGGATGGCTAGGCAAACAACCAATCCAGCTATCAGCGAAAATCGCAGCTTCACGACTGCACCTCCAAAACTCTCTACGCGGTGATGGCCGAAAGACGAAGAGGTGCGTTACGTGACCGGGGCTCGTTCCTGGAAAACCTTGCGGGGCAACTAGACGAAGCAGACCTTCATACTGCCACTACTCCAGTTCGGAGTCAAGCTCCGTTATAGATAAATTAGGTGAAGTCCGTCCGCAGGTATATACGGCGAATACCGTAGCACTGCGACGTTATTTCGCTAGTCGCTAGCGCCAGCAATTATGGGGTCGGGCTTCATAGCGTACAGAGGTTCGGGGATCGTGCCCCCCGGGAATTCGGGAGGACGACGCTTTCCCGAACCGCCGCGGTGGGCTGGGCTTTCTTATGCCGCGCCCGGGGCGCTGGGGAAGAGCGACCCGCCAGCGAAGGCACTCGGTATTTCTCTGCGCGCCATGATCAATTCCGCCTTCCCTATTCAACGAACACTCCCCTATTCTCCGTCCACTTGTTCTAAAACCCCAGATGATTAGCAAGGGAACTGTTCGTGAGGGCCCGAAGCTGGGGAATCAGACATCCGATCACTAATACGAAGCCGCTCAAGCTAAGCGGGGACTTGGACGCACCCGCGCAGCGGCGAAAAGCTCGTTTTTCGTCTCTTCGTCTAGCGCCTGGATGCTCTTACTAAGTTGCTGCAGGGCTGCCTCCTCCACGCCGCCGCCAGTCCCGCTAAATTCGCTTCCGTTTCCGAGAATCAACATAAGACTCTTTCTTCGACCACTTTCGGGTCGGTTCTTTTGTCGCTCAGCTTCCTTATAACTTTCGTACGCGTAAAAGTCGGCTGGCTGCAACCCGATGCACTCCTCCCAACCCTTGGAAGCTATCGACGTAAACCGATTTCTGCATCTGAAGTTGGGGTCGTTGGTCATTTGATTAAACGCACTCAGCATCGCTGCATCATATTCGCTTCTGTCATGATGAGGCTAATAACTGCATCTTTGTAAATCTTTAGAGTGTTGTCACAGATTTGCATCATTACGAGCTGGAGTAATACTACTCGAGCAAATCCGGCAGGATTGGAGGCCGATTCGGGAATCTCTTTCGCCATGTCATTGAGATTCACCGTCAGCGAGTAGCCGTGAGTGGCATACCCATTGAACATTTTCAAGAGAGGTATGCAGAAGTCGTTCCGCTCTTGCTGGGTCCATCCGGCGAAGTCCCTAAATGAATTACTGCAATCCGTGGCGTGATACCGCCGGATGGGGTTTCGTCCGTCTGAAATAAGTTCTCGCGTTTTTCGCATCCAAGTGCTTCTGCCAGTCATTCTCAAGGTAAAACCATGTCGGATCGTGGGCGATCAAACATCCTAGGGAAAAGAACTCCTTAGCATCTCCACTCTCGTCGATCAAGCCGCGCAGAAACATCATGTGGGTACCTTACTCCCACTCGATCGTGCCAGGCGGTTTGGAGGTGATGTCGTAGACGACGCGGTTGATGCCTTTGACTTCGTTGACGATGCGGCTAGAGATGGTCTGCGAGGACTTCGTGCGGGAGGTCAACCCAGTCGGCGGTCATGCCGTCTTCGGAGTTCACGGCGCGGATGGCGCAGGTGTAGGCGTAGGTGCGCATGTCGCCCATGACTCCGACGGACATCACCGGCAGCAGCACGGCGAAGGACTGCCAGATTTTGCTGTAGAGCCCGGCGCGCTTGATTTCGGTGACGACGATGTCGTCGGCTTCCTGTAACAGCGCGATGCGTTCGGGGGTGACTTCGCCGAGGATGCGGACGGCGAGTCCGGGGCCGGGGAAGGGCTGGCGCTGGAGAATGTCTTCGGGCATGCCGAGGTCGCGGCCGATGTTGCGGACTTCGTCTTTGAAGAGATCGCGGAGGGGCTCGATGAGCTTGAGGTTCATCTTTTCGGGCAGGCCGCCGACGTTGTGGTGGCTCTTGATGGTTTGCGAGGGGCCGCGCACGGATTGCGACTCGATGACGTCGGGATAGAGCGTGCCCTGGACGAGCCAATCGACGCTGCCTTGCAGCTTCGGCGATGCGAAGGGCTTCCTGCTCGAAGACGGTGATGAATTCGGCGCCGATGATCTTGCGCTTCTTCTCGGGGTCGGTGACGCCGGCGAGGTTGCCGAGGAAGAGGTCGGTGGCGTCAACGGCGTCGATGTTGAGGCCGAGCTTGTCGCGCAGGTTCTTCTGCACGGACTGGAACTCGTTTTTGCGGAGGACGCCGTTGTTGACGAAGATGCAGGTGAGCTGGTCTCCGATGGCGCGGTGGACGAGGACGGCGGCGACGGAGGAGTCAACGCCGCCGGAGAGTCCGCAGATGACGCGGCCGTTGCCGACTTTTTCGCGGATGGGGGCGACGGTTTCGTCGATGAAGCGCTGCGGCGTCCAGTTGGGGTTGAGGCCGCAGATGTCGAGGACGAAGTTGCGCAGGATGGCGGTTCCCTGCCTGGTGTGGTGGACTTCGGGATGGAACTGGACGGCGTAGTAGCGGCGCGCGGGATCTTCGAAGGCGGCCTTGGCGTTGGAGGTCTGGGCGACGAGGCGGAAGCCGGGCGGGAGGGGCTTCGGCTTCGTCGCCGTGGGACATCCAGACGTGGAGCGGGCCGGTGAGGCCTTTGAAGAGGGCGCAATCGTCGCGCAGGAGGGTGACGTCGGCGTGTCCGTACTCGCGCTTGTCGCCGGGGCTGACTTTGCCGCCGAGCTTGTGGGTCATGTAATGCAGGCCGTAGCAGATGCCGAGCACGGGTAGTCCGAGGTGGAGGACTTGCTCGTCGGCGAGGGGGGCGTCCTTGTCGTAAACAGACGACGGGCCACCGGAGAGGATGATGCCGGCGGGGCGTAGCCCTGGATTTCTTCGAGCTTGGCGGTGCAGGGGAGGACGACGGAGAAGACGTTCTGTTCACGGATGCGGCGCGCGATGAGCTGGGTGTATTGCGAGCCGAAGTCGAGGACGACGATTGATTGGGTATCCACGTATTAGGTTGCCAGAGGATCGGGGGAAGATAGCAATAAGCAATTAGCAATTAGCCGTTAGCAATGAGTGGCCAGCGGCTCGGCGTGGGGAATCGCCGTGGCAGCGGGAGTGCCACGGCGTGGAAGATGGCGAGACGGCTTGTCCTAATAGGTACCCAGATATTTGGAGTCGGTGGTGCTCACAAAGGCCGGCACTCCCGCAGTGTCGCTGAGGATGGCAAAGTTGATGTAGTCGTCTCCGAACTGAACCAGCATGAATCGGCTGAAATGGGGCGAGCCACTGCGGATGAACGGAATGTTCTTGGCGCCGCTGGTGACGTATTGCTGGAAGCCCGAAGCCGGGTGAATGTGCGCGCCGAAGATGGCGACAACATTCTGGTTCTTAATTGCCGTGAGGAAATCGCTATCGCTCGCCCACGCTTCACTATCGTTGGTATGCAGGTTGATGACGATGCGCTTTCCCGCCTTGGTCGCCGCAGCCAGGTCTTTCGTCAGCCAGTCGGTGGAAGCAGTGACGGAGACTTCCGTCTGGGTGTATCCGGGATAGAAGTTGAGCTGCACGAAGTGGTATTTCCCGATCTCGAAAGAGTAGGCCATGCTGCCATCGTCGTAATTGCTGACCTGGGATGCCGGGAAGTTGGTATCCGCGCTGCAGTTGATCATTGACTTCATGTATTTGACGGCGCGTTTGGCGCAGACATTGCCTGCGCAGCCGGCGTCGCCGTTCGTGTCGGTCCTGATGTTGTTCGAGTAGTCGTGATTTCCGAGTCCGGGATAAACCGGCAGAGTGAATTGCGTGTGGTAGAACTGGCGGTAAAGTTCTTCCTCGTCGGGCTGAAAGTATGCGGTCAAATCGCCATTGATGATCAAACCAACCGGGGCGCTGATCGGGGTTCCGGCTCCCTTGGTCAGCAGTGAACTGTTGGGCCAGTTCTTTAGCGTGGACTGAACACTGGCAATCGCGGCGATCAGATTTTCGTTCATCTGAATGCCCTTGGTTTTCACACAAGCAGTACTGTTGCAATTGGGATCACTCATTTCGCGGCCGGCATTGCTGGGGTCGGCAATCTGCCACCAGGGGAGCTGCACATCGCCGCTGATGACCATGGTGAAGGGCTGCTTGGTGTTGGATGTGATCGTCTTGGTGAAGCTCTTGGTGCTACAACTCGACGGGATATGACCGCCTCCCCGTCCATACGAGCTCTTGGCGAAGATGTCGGCGTCCTTGCGGCAGAGCGCACCGTCATCGTGAAAGCCGCTAGGACAATTCTCCCAGCAGACAGGGCCGGCGCCTGAGTATCCCGACTTGCACGTGGCGTAGCAAAGTTGTCCGTTCTGTTCCTGGCCAGATCCGCAGGAGTTGAGGGGACTGCCGGCGCCACGCCCATAAGTGTCTTTGGCATAGAAGTGAGTGATGCTCTTGTAGCAGGTCGCACCGTCGTCCCGATAACCGGAGTCGCAGTGTTTCCAGCACACGGGACCGACACCGTAATAGTCGGTCTTGCAGGCGGGATAGCACAGAGCGCCATCCTTCTCTTTGCCGGAGCCGCATCCCATGGGTGAGCCAGCGCCGCGGCCATAGGAATTCTTCGCATTAATGATGGCGTTCTTGCGGCAGATTACACCGTCGTCGGCATATCCGTCGGGGCAGTCGGAGTAGCAAACGGGACCGGTGCCGACGTATCCGGGTTTGCAAGTTGGATAGCAAAGCGCGGATCCGGGGAGGGCGTTGGGGTCCTGCATCTCATTGTTTGAGCATGCCTTGAAGTCGTCGGCGTGAGAGGACAGTGCAGCGAAGAGTACGACAATAAAAGCTACGAAGCCGAAGGCGTGGCGCATCGTGGTCTCCTTAGTGGCGAAAGGAAATGGGACTCCGCAGCTTGCGGCTGGAGTAGTTGAAAGTTGAAGAACAGTACACCACCTTGGATTTAGGGTCAAGGCACTTTCATGGTGTAGCGCTTGAATCTCGCGATGAGTTGTCGGCAAAGTAGGGCGGCACTCGGAGAGCATCGCATCGGATATGTCATGTGCCTTTCAGGCGAGTGGGGCTGGGGGTGCGAGTGCATATAATCTCCCCATGGCCTTTCAGCGCACGCAGAAGATTTATGACGAGGAGATGCTGTACGAGTACGCCGTGGGGGCCCTGGGGCGGAAGATGCGGACGGTCGCGGAGCTGAAGCGGCTGATGCGCGAGCGGGTGAAACAGCAAGGCGAAATAGGTCAACTGCTGGTTGAGGTTGTGGTCGCCAAGTTGAAGGAACAGAAGTACCTGAACGACACGAATTACGCCGAGAGTTACAGCCGGTTTCGTAAGGAAAATGAGAAGTTCGGGCGGCAGCGGGTGGTGCAGGATTTGAAGGCGAAGGGCGTTCATGGGGACATCATCGAGAAGACGGTGGGAGCGGCGTATCAGGATGTAAACGAGGAGCAGTTGGCGCGGGAGTTTCTGGGGCGGAAGCGGTTGCGGAAGCCGGAGACGCAACGGGACGCGGCCAAGGTGTTTCGCACGCTGATGCGGGCGGGGTTTGCAAGCAAGGTAATCTTTCGGATATTGAAGACGTGGGACGTGGACGACGAGACGATTACGGCGCTGGAGAGCGAGGCGGGGGAAACGCCCGAGCGGAACCACGAACCGTCCTAATGCGCTCACTTAGGAAAGTGGAGTAGAGGATGCTGGGAGCAATCGCGGGAGACATCATCGGTTCCGTACATGAAGGTGCGGGAACTAAGACAACGGAATTTCCGCTTTTCGTTGCGCGAAGCCGGTTCACGGATGACACCGTTCTTACCGTGGCGGTCGCGGACTGCCTGCTGGGCGGCGGTTCTTACGTCGACAAATTCCACGAATACACCCATGCGTTTCCGAATCGAGGTTACGGCGCGGGATTTTGGCGCTGGGTACAATACGGTGCGCGGGAGCCTTATAACAGTTGGGGTAACGGCTCGGCGATGCGGGTGAGCCCGGTGGCGTTCGCCTTTCAGACGGTGGAGGAAGTACTGAATGAAGCACGGGCCAGTGCGGAGGTAACGCATAATCACCCCGAAGGAATCCGTGGGGCACAGGCCGCAGCCGCAGCCACCTTTCTGGCTCGACAAGGCGGGTCCAAGAAAGAAATCCGCGAGTTTGTTCAAGAACAATTCGGTTACGACTTGAACCGCACCATTGCGGACATACGAAAAACTTACGAGTTTGATGTGTCATGCCAGGGAACGGTACCTGAGGCGATAACGGCGTTTCTGGAATCCGAAGACTATGAAGACACTATCAGGCTGGCGATATCGCTCGGCGGTGATGCTGACACGCTGGCTTGCATAGCGGGTGGGATTGCCGGCGCCTTTTATGGTGGCGTTCCGGGGCCGATTGCAAGCCGTGCCTGGGAGCTGCTGGACGACAGGCTGAGAACCGTGGTGTCCGAGTTTTGTAAAAAGTTTCATGTCAATGTGTCGTAAAGCGACGCGAGAGGTTCGACCTAACCGGAGAATTCATGCCCAAGAAACTCGATCACACTGCCGCGGTTGAACACTTGTCGCGGGTGGATAAGAAGCTGGCAAAGATCATCGCGAAGGCGGGGCCGTGCTACATGCAGCCGGAGACGACGCCGAGCCTGTTTGAGTCGCTAATGGAGGCGATCATCTATCAGCAGCTGCACGGGAAGGCGGCGGCGACGATTACGGCGCGGGTGAAGGCGTTGTTTCCGGAGGAACCGCACCGAATTAAGACGCGGCATGGAATGCAAGCGGCCTTCCCTTCTCCCGAGCAGGTGCTGGCGGCAACGCCGGAGTTGCTGCGGTCGGCGGGGCTGTCACAAAACAAAATGCTGGCGATTCGCGACCTGGCGGCGAAGGCACTGGACGGCACGGTTCCCACTGTGCGCGAGGCGCACCGGTTGAGCGACGACGCTCTGGTGGAGCACCTGACATCGGTGCGGGGCATCGGGCGGTGGACGGTGGAGATGCTGTTGATCTTCCGGCTGGGGCGTCCGGATGTGCTGGCGGTGGATGACTATGGCGTGCGCAAGGGTTTCGCCAAGATGCATCGTCTGGACGAGTTGCCGAAGCCCAAGGAGCTGCAGGTGCTGGGGGAGAAGTGGCGTCCGCACCGCTCGGTGGCGTGCTGGTACCTATGGCGGGCGGCGGAAATGAAAGAGCTGCCGGAACCGGGCGCGAAGGCAAAAGCCGAAGCTGCCGCCAAGAAAGCGGCAAAGAAGAGCGTCAGCGCGAAGAAGCGCAGATCGCGGACACGAGGCTGAGGGCAGATCTATTTCTGCTTGGCGAGAAAATCAACAAAGATGCGTGCGGCGGCGGCCGGGTCTGCGGCCGCGTCAGCCATGACGAATGCCGGAACGTCTGCTGGGCAAGCCTTGACCGCCGCGCAGATATTGGAGGCGTGCGCCAGGCCGGCAGTCAGGCTGGAAACGTCCACTGCGTCGGTGGGGCTATTGAGAATCACGGCGTCGGCTTTGACGTTCTTGTCGAAATTGTTCTTAAGGGCAGCGGCATAGTCGAATTCGTTCATGGTCTCGACCAGAACGGGCACGCCGGAAGGCAGCCGGGGATTGCTGGACTGGAAGTCCAGTAGGCGGTGGTCGAGCTCATGGGCGTAGGGAGAGTGGAGATCACGGAACAAATGCACCACCACGGGCTGCCGGGGAACGGGCTTCTTGCAGGCGGGAGCGCACATTAAAAGGGCGAGCAGGGCCAAGTACGGCCAACGAGAAATCATGCCGTCATGATACTTGAGTCGGGCCAAAACGTCATAAATTGGCCGAGTTGGGTGCGCCGGAGGGGATCAACTCGGGAAACAGCGCTCGGCGAGCTACGCAAGGAATTGAATCGCGAGAACCGCTTCGAAATTCACCAGACTGTAACCTTAAGTCACTGTAATGACAATTGTCACCCGCTGCCGCTGACAATCGGCACTACCCGCGCAAACGGAGCCGTCGAAGAATGGATTGCGTCAGAGGAAAGTGAGACGGAATTCCACCGACGACCATGACACCAACCAATGTGACACGAGCGGTTCCGCTTCCAAAGGCCGGGGAAGAGTGCGATTCTAGTGGCATCCATCTGGAGGAGAGCCGCAAGGCAAGTATGCCTGACCTGAAGGACGAACTGGCGTCGCTGCGCATCAATCGGGAACAGCCGCGGCGCGGCAAATGGGGAAAGTGGATTCTGGTGCTTCTGCTGCTGGCAGCGGTGTCGGCGGCAGGAATGTATTTCGTCCGCAAGAATCCTGAAATCGCCGATTTTACGGCCGTGGAAGTGGAACCGGTGCAGGCCAGCGTGCTAACCACGACGGGCCCAAGCGCGGGAACGCCGATCCTGACGGCGTCGGGATACCTCGTGGCGAGGCATCAGTCGGTGATTTCGTCGAAGATCCAGGGGCGGCTGTCGGCGCTGTACGTGGAAGAAGGCAGCTACGTTAAAACGGGTGAGGTGATTGCGCGGCTGGAGGATCCCGACTACATTGCAGCCGTCAACAAGGCCAAGGCGGACATCGAGTATGCCAAGGCCGAACCTGCCGAAATGCAGCGCCAGGCGCGCCTGCAGCAGGGGCTGTACAAGGAAAAGGTAGTGTCGCAGGACGCGCTGGATGCGGCTGATTCGAGAGTACAACTCGCAAAGGCGTCACTGGACCAAGCCGTTGCCACGCTGAAGGTCCAGCAGACGCAATTGGACTTCACGGAGATTCGCGCTCCATTCGACGGGGTGGTGGTAAAGAAGATGGCCGAAGTGGGCGAAAGCGTAGCGCCGATTCCGCCGGGGGTGAACATCTCGACGGCGTCGGGCGCGATTGTGGCGATGGCGGACATGAACTCGCTGGAAGCGGAAGTGGACGTGAACGAAGCCAATGTGGGCCAACTCAAGCAGGGAGACCCGGCGGACGTCACGTGCAGGCGATTCCGGACAAGACCTACAAGGGAGTACTGCGGCAGGTGATCCCGACGGCTGACCGCACCAAGGCGACGGTGACGGTGAAAGTTTCGATCCTCGACAAGGACCGGCTGATCAAGCCGGAGATGAGTTGCAATGTGACTTTCCTGCAACCTGCAAAGAAGAGCGAGCTGAACAATGCCACGCCGCAGCGCATCGTCACCATCCCAAAGGACGCGATCACCACGCGCGATGGCAAGCAGGTGGTGTATGTGATCGACGGCAACAAGGCGCGGGAAGTGGCGGTGGTAACCGGCAACGAGTTGAAGGGTGGCGTGATCGTGAAGTCGGGCCTGACCGGGAACGAGACGCTGGTGGATAATCCGCCGCAAAAAGTGGTGGATGGCACAGCGGTGAAATTAAAGAGATAGCAGTGCAAATATCCTCAGGGGCTAAAGCCCAGCGAAATTCTGGGCGGTTGCGGACGGCCTAAAGGCCGTCCCCTTCGAAGCAGGAAAGTCACAGGAGCGAGCATGAGCGCAGCAGAGGTGGCCGCCCGGACGGGCGCCGTCAGCGTGCAGAACGTGGTGAAGATCTATCAGCGTGACAGCCAGCAGATCACCGTGCTGGACGGACTGACCCTGGACGTGCCGCAGGGCGAGTTTCTGGCGCTGATGGGGCCGTCGGGCTCGGGCAAGACGACGCTGCTGAACCTGATCGCAGGCATCGACCGGGCAACGTCGGGGTCGGTGCAGGTAGCGGGCACCGACCTGACGCGGCTGTCGGAGGGCGAACTGGCGAAGTGGCGCAGCCGCAACGTGGGATTCATCTTCCAGTTCTACAACCTGATCCCAGTGCTGAACGCGGTGGAGAACGTAGAGTTGCCGCTGCTGCTGAGTCGCCTGTCGAAAAAAGAGCGACGCGAGCGGGCGCTGACGGCGCTGCGTATTGTAGGACTGGCAGACCGCTCGAAGCACTATCCGCGGCAGCTCTCAGGCGGACAAGAGCAGCGCGTGGCCATTGCGCGGGCCATCGTAACTGACCCAGCCGTGCTGGTGGCGGACGAACCGACAGGCGATCTGGACAGCAAGAGCGCTGAGGAAATTCTCGACCTGATGCAGACGTTCAACAAGGAATTCGGCAAGACGATTGTGATGGTGACGCACGATCCGCGAGCGGCCTCGCGCGCACACACGCAGCGGCACCTGGAGAAAGGAGTGCTGACTACCTGATATGAAGTTCGCACCTCTTGTTCTCAAGCATCTTCGTAAGAATTGGATCCGCACCCTCAGCACGGTGCTGGCGATGTCGGTCTGCATCTTTCTGATTTGCGTACTGCAAACCGTGATCTCGGCGGTGAATTTCGGGCTGAACGCGGGCAGCACGCGGCGCCTGGTGGTGCGTGACTACGTGAGCCTGGCGAACAACCTGCCGATCACATACAAGCAGAAGGTTGCTGCCATTCCGGGTGTAACTGACACCTGCATCGTGTCGTGGTTTGGCGGGGTCTATCGCGATCCCAAGAATTTCTTTGCCAACCTGGCGGTCGAGCCGGAGGCGTTCCTCAGAATTTATCCCGAGATGATGTTGCCGCCCGAGCAGAAAGCCGCTTGGCTGAGCGATGTGCGCGGCGCGATTATTGGGCGCAAACTGGCGCAGCGTTTTGGATGGAAGCTTGGCGATCACGTTCAGTTGGAGAGCTTTATCCCGCCGTATCGCGTGGGCAAGCCCTTTGACTTTGTGGTGGACGGAATCTACGACACCGACGAAGCGCGGTATCCGGCTACGAACCTGGATTCGATGTACTTCAACTTCAAGTACCTCTACGAAGCCACCGGACAACGGGTAGGAATCGGCACACTGACGGCGCAGATTGACGATCCGTCGCACGCCGGCGCCATCAGTAAGGCCATCGATGAAGCATTCGACAACAGCGACAATCCGACCAAGACCGAGACGGAGCAGGCGTTTCGAGCCAGCTTCGTCGCGCTGGCGGGAAACCTGGCCCTGCTGTTGAACCTGATCGGCATGGCTGTGGCTTTCACCATTCTGCTGGTGACCGCCAACACGATGAGCATTGCGGTGCGCGAGCGCCAGCAGGAGATCGCCGTGCTGAAGACGCTGGGGTTCCCCAGCGCGCTGGTGTTGGCGCTCATCTTGAGCGAAGCCCTGCTGCTGGGGTTGATGGGCGGACTGCTGGGCATACTGTTTGCCTGGGGAATGATCCACGTGCTGGTCAACGTTCCGTTTCTGGGTGACATACTGCGGAGCTTCCCGGGGCTGGGCCTGTCGCCGCAAATCGCATCGCTGGGCATTGGCATGGCGCTGTTGCTGGGATTGCTGGCCGGCTTCATCCCCTCAATTTTGGCGTATCGCGCGCGCATCACCGAAGCGTTGAGGCAGGTGTAACATGGCGCTCCCTATTCGTTACAACATTCGCAATCTGGGCCAGCGCTGGAAAGTGACGCTGCTGGCAATCTTTGGCATCGCGCTGGTGGTGGCGGCGGTGGTGGTGATCGCCTCGATGTCGGCGGGCTTCCAGGCGGCGCTGCGGTCGACCGGCTCGGATAAGAACGCCATCGTGACCCAGCGAGGCTCAATGTCGGAACTGACGTCGTGGATCAACATTGGCAACGCGCAGACCATCATGACCGATCCGCGCATTGCACGCGACAGCAGCGGCACTCCGATGGCGTCGTGCGAGATTGTGGTGATCGCCAGCAAGCCCAAGAAGACCGATAACCAGGCGACCAACATCACGCTTCGCGGCGTGACGCCGGAGGCCTTCAAGGTACGTACGGGCATCCACATGGTTGAGGGGCGCATGTTCTCTCCCGGCGTCTTCGAAGTCATCGCCGGCAAGAAGATCTCGGACCGGGTGAAGGGGCTCGCCATCGGCGATACCGTCAGGGTGCAACGCAAGGAATTTAAGGTCGTGGGACTGTTCACGGCTGACGGCAGCTCGTTCGAAAGCGAGATTTGGGGCGACTACAACGCGCTGGGGCCGGCAGTGGGCCGCAACGGCGGGTGCGAATCGCTCACGGTTCGGCTGACAAATCCAGCGGTGCTTTCGAGCTTCGACAAAGACTTGCGGGTCAATCCGCAGATCCAGGTACAGGCCGACTCGGAGAGGACATATTACGAAAACCAGTCTGGGGGCGTCGCCATGGCGTTGAAGATCCTGGCGGCTTTCGTTGGTATCGTCATGGGCATCGGCGCAGTGTTTGGCGCGATGAACACGATGTATGCCATCGTGTCGCAACGCACGCGCGAGATTGGCACGCTGCGGGCGCTGGGATTTTCGCGCTTCAGCATTTTGCTGTCGTTCGTGATGGAGTCGGTGCTGCTGGCCTTCGTCGGCGGGGTACTGGGATGCTTGATCGCCATTCCGATGAACGGCTTCACCGCGGGCACGGGGCAAACGCAGAGCTTCAGCGAGTTGGCATTTGCGTTCAAGATCACGCCCGGGATCATCATCGTCGGACTGAGCTTTGCGGTGCTAATGGGAATTGTGGGCGGACTGCTGCCGGCGCTGCGGGCGTCGCGGATGCCGATTACGACGGCGCTGCGGGAAGCGTAGGAACGGTGGATAGCGACGGCGCGGAAGTTATGGGCCCAGGTTCGCGCCGAAAAACACGGCGCGAACCTGGGGCACCCGCTAGATGCCGAGGCCGGTGATGCGCAGGCCGGAGCTGTGGACTTTGTGGCGGATGTTGAGGGTGATGAGGAGCGCGGTGATGGACTCGACGATGCGGGCATTCTCCAGCTTGCCGCCGTCGATGGCGCGGACGCCGGGAATCTTGACCGCCAAATCAGAAGCAACTATGCGGGCACGGTCGTCGTCGCTGCAGACGATCACGTCGCAATCCACGTCGTGATCGCTGTTGAGCACTGTGGCCGAGAGGCTATGGAACGCCGCAGCGACAGTCACGTTCTTGCCCACGATTTCGGCCGCTTGTTCAGCGGCAGAGCCTTGCCAGACACCCAACATGCGCGTGGGACGTCCACCGACGGAGGCCGCGAGCGGGACAGTGGCATCGATCAGGACCGTTCCAGGACGAAATGAGGGCTTAAGCTGCTTGAGAAGCTCAGCCTGCCCTTCGAAGGGAACGGTTAGTACCACAACGTCGCACATCTTGACGGCCTGGCTGTTCTCAAGACCTTCGACACTACCCATTGCGCCGGCTTGTTCGGCGATTTGGGCGGCGGCGGATTGAGCGCGGTCTGCGTCGCGAGAACCGACCACGATCTGTTCACCGGCGCGTGCCCAGCGGAGAGCAAGTCCGGAACCTTCGGGGCCGGTGCCGCCGACGATGGCGATCAAGCAAGACTCCCGACGGTGACGGCTAGAGGGTTTGCGAAATAGTTTGTGTAGGTAGTGTTGCGTTGCGAGGGAGTGCGTCCGAGTTCGCGGATGCGTTCCTGAAACTCGTCGGGCGATATGTACTGGCCGGCGGTCGCGCCCGCCAGTCGCGAGATATTTTCTTCGAACAGCGTTCCGCCGTAGTCGTCGGCGCCGACCAGCAGGGCCAGCTGGGAGACATCGCGGCCCAGCTTCACCCACGACACCTGAATGTGGTTGATGGAACCAGCTAGCAGCACGCGGGCGAGCGCGTGAACCTTGATGTGTTCTTCGATCTGTCCGCCGGAACGCGACAAGCCCTGCTCGAACAAAAGGGTGTGGTCGTGAATGAAGCCGAGGGGCACGAACTCGGTAAAGCCGCCGGTGCGCTGCTGGATGCCGCGCAGCAGGAGCAACTGGTTGACCCAATGTTCCGGCGTTTCGCGATGGCCGTACATCATGGTGGAGGTGCTGCGGATGCCGCAGTCGTGCGCGGTCTCAATGACCTCGCACCACTGGGCGGTGGTGAGCTTGTTGCGCGAGAGCACCATGCGGATGGAGTCGTCGAGGATCTCGGCGGCGGTGCCGGGGAGCGTATCGAGGCCGTTGTCCTTCAGCATCTGGAGGTAGTCACGCACGGACAAGCCGGTCAACTCGACGCCGTACATGATCTCCATCGGCGAGAAGGCGTGGACGTGCATCGTGGGGACGGCGGCCTTCACCGCGCGCAGAACGTCGCGGTAGTAGAAGGGCGAGAGATTGCGTGGGAGTCCACCCTGGATGCAGACTTCGGTGGCGCCCCAGGAGGCGGCCTCGCGGGCCTTCTCACCGACTTCTTCCGGGGTCAGGAAATAGGCCGTCTGGTCGCGGGGACCGACGCTGAAGGCGCAGAACTTGCATCCTACGAAGCAGACGTTGGTGAAATTGATGTTGCGGGTGATGACGTAGCTGACGACGTCGCCCACAAGTTGGTGGCGAATGTCATTGGCGGCGACAGCGAGGCCGAAGAGGTCATCGCCGGTGGCATTGGCGAGCAGCAAGGCCTCGGCACGGGTAAGCGATGCGCCATCCAGAGTAGCGAGAACTTTGTCGAGGGCCGCGCGCACGGAGGGGGAAACCCGGGAGCGCACGTCAGTCCATGAAGCATCTTGAAGGGATTGCGGATTGCACCAGCTCAATGATTGCATCACTTCCTACCAATTCGGTTAAGAGAACTTAAGTCGCTCAGGGGCTAAAGAGTCTGTGTGATAACCGTGCCGCCGCTACGCGGCCCGATGCCTTTTCCCGCTTTACCGCGGGCTAACGCCCACGGCTAACACAAATTCCGCCGCTGCGCGGCTAGCTCTGCCGCAATATCAACGACGATTTTCCGCCGCGTCTAGCGAAAGAGATCTTTCGTCGCGGGGCGCACAATCTGGCGCGCAGTTCCCTTCCCGCCGCGATAACAATAACCCCGAATTATACAGGCGGGGACGCGATTGTTTTTTCCGCAGACGAGGCCTGCGAGGCAGGCGAGTTCATCGGCGACGCACTCCTCGCTGGAGTGCATCAGGTAGCCGTGGGCGTCGCGCTTGCCGCGATAGTCGTGCATGGGGTCCATGCCCGCAAGACCGATTGCGACTTCATTTAGGCCCTCGCGCCAGGCACGGCCGAAGCTGTCAGCGATGATTACAGGGACATGCAGCGTGGTGCGCCGCTTGAGCTGGCGCATGATGCGCGCCGCGGAAGCGTCGGGATCGAGAGGTAGAAGCACGGCTGTATTGCCTCCATCGACATTGGATACGTCGATGCCGCTGTTGGCGCAGACCAGGCCGTGCGAGGTTTCGGTGATCAGCACGTGCTGCTGGCGCACGATGCGTGTGGCCTCGCGCAAGGCGAGTTCGATCACGCGCGCGTCGGAGCCGGTCTTGCTGGCAATGCGGCGGGCGGCGGCGGACGGCTTCACGGACGCCAGGTCCACCATGCGGCCTTCCGCTTTGGAGACAATCTTGTGCTTCACCGCGAGAATGTCGCCGGCCCGCAGGCGAAGGCCGCCAAGTGCAAGGGTGTCCACGATCAGGTCGCCGATCGAATCTCCGGGTGTGACCTCGCCCAGACCCCAGACCGGGATCGCGTGGATTTCGAAAGTGCCCTCGGAAGAAGCCGAAGGAGGCATTAGTCGGCCGCTCGCGATGCCTGAGATTGCAGCGGGGAGGTTTTCCAGGAGCGCAACAAGCGCTGGGCATGAGTATCGCCGTCACGCGCGAGCAACATTTCAAGCTCGTGGGGGTGGTCGATGTCTAGGCCGATGCCGGGCATTTCGAGAATGATGAGCGGCTTTCCTGAGAGCCGCACGGCGTCACAATGGGGCAGGAAGCTGTCGTTTCCAAAGCGCAAGGGAATGATGTCGGCGGGACGGCGCAAGACGCAGTTGCTGCCGCGGCGATCGTAGGCGGGCACGATGACGACACCTTCGGGCGGCGCGGCGTCGAGCACACAATTCAGTTCAGCGCTGGTGATAAGCGGAATGTCGCCGGGAATGACGATGGTGGTGTCGCAGCCGCGATCGGCGCACCATTCCGTGGCGTTCTCGATGGCAGCGGTTTCGCTCTCGTTGCGGGGATCGTCAATAACGCCGAAGCCGAACTCGGCAGCGAGCGTGCCGGCGTGAGCGTCTCCCGTCACGAGGAAAACAGAAACGCGATCCGTGACTCCGGAAGCGGCGGTCATGACGTCGCGCAGCATGGCCTCGGCCAGCATGGTGCGGCGATGCTGATCGTAGGCGTCACCCAAGCGCTGCTTGGCGTTACCGAGTGTCTTGACGGGAATCATCAGGGCGGCGCGCATGAATCAGTTCTTGCTCCCACGGGCCTGCAAAGCGGCATGCAGGGTAAAGCGCGCCAGCTCCTGCTTGTCCTGCATCGTCTTCATCACTGTGTTCGCACACAGCACATGCAGGCCACCCTCGCGCAGATGGTCGGCGTCGGCGTGGTCCTCGAGGTCGACGACGAGCAGGTCGAGAATGTCCTCGTAGGCCTGCGCGACGCCGCCGATGGTGCTGGGCCAGCCTTTGCGCTTCATTAGCATTCCAGCCGGACCGGAGAAGGCGTCACCACCGATGATGGGACTGACGGCGGCGATGGGAGCCGAGGTGTGGCACAAGGCATCGCGAATGCCGGGGACGGCGAGGATGGGGCCGATGCTGGTCACGGGATTGCTGGGGGCGAAAATGACGGCTTCCGCGGAAGCGATGCTTTCGAGCAAGCCAGGGGCGGGATGAGACTTGTCGGCGCCCTCGAAGTGTACAGCGCGGACTTCTACCTGATGGCGCTCGCGCACAAAGTATTCCTGAAAGTTGAGAGTACCCTCGGGCGTGTCAACACGGGTCGCGACGGGGTCATCCGACATGGGCAGGACGCGGCTGCGAATGCCCATTCCATGTGCGAGCTGCGCAGTCGCGGCGCTGAGCGTTTTGCCCGCACGAAGCATGTTGGTGCGGGCCAAGTGGGTGGCAAGGTCGAGATCACCGAGCTGGAACCACGACGGTTGCCCGAAGCCGGCCATGCGCTCCAGGCAACGGAAGCTATCGCCCTGCATGCCCCAGCCACGATCGGTGCTGAGCGAGCCGGCAAGAGCGTAGAGAATGGAATCGACATCGGGAGAGACGTGCAGCCCCCACCAATCAACGTCGTCGGCAGTATTGACAATGACAGTGAGGTTTTCGGGCGGCACCAGGCAGGCCAGCCCTTGCACCAGCTTTGCGCCTCCCGTGCCACCTGACAAGACAACGATCATTTAAGCAGCCCTCGCGTATCCGTGGTCGTCAGAGGCGGCGAGTAGGCGTCCAGCCAGCAATCCGCCGCGATCGATGATGCCGGAAACAAACTCAGGGTACACCGGAAGGCGCTGCCGCAGTTGTTGCCCCGCGGCCTCGGTGCGACGCTTGAGGTCGTCGAGGTGCGGCCACGGGGCTTCAGGATTGATGAAATCGGGCGTCAGCGGAGAGACACCACCCCAGTCGTCAATGCCGGCTTGCAACAACAGATCGTAATGATCGTCGCTCAAATTCGGCGGCGCCTGGATATTCATATCGCGCAAAAGCAGGCGGGCGACGGCGATGGTGCGCAGCAGGTCGTCGGAATCAGGCTCAGGCGAGAGCGCCATCGGGATTTCGGGCTTGGCGCGGAAGTTCTGGATGATGACTTCCTGGATGTGGCCGTAGCGCTGATGCAGTCGCTGGATGGCCAGTAGCGAATCGATACGGTCGTGGTCGGTTTCGCCGATGCCGATCAGGATGCCGGTAGTGAATGGCACGCCCAGCTTGCCCGCATCTTCGATGGTCTTGAGGCGCAAGGCCGGGACTTTGTCCGGGGCCTGCGCATGCGGCCCACCCGGTTGCATGAGACGAGCGCTGGTGGATTCGAGCATCAGTCCGAGGCTAGGGTTGGTGTGGCGCAGGCGGTCAATCCAGCTGGCACTCATTAGGCCGGGATTGGAGTGTGGCAGTAGCGAAGTCTCGCGCAGAACCAGTTCGCACATGGCTTCGAGGTAGTGCAGCGTACTACGGTAGCCGCGCTTCTTCAGCAAGTCGCGCATCTCAGGGAATTCGGCCTCCGGCTTATCGCCCAGGGAAAACAGGGCCTCGGTGCAACCGAACGTCTCACCCTGACGTGCGACCGCGAGAACTTCCTCGGGGGACATGGTGTGCGCGCCGGGCTGACCCGGGTCGCGGCGAAAGGTGCAGTATCCGCAATAGTCACGGCAGAGGTTGGTGAGCGGGAGGAAGACTTTGCGCGAGTAGGTAATGACGCCGGGGCGGTAATGTTCCTTCAAGAAACGCGCGGTCTCCAGCAGATCGGGCAACATTTCCGGGGAGCAGCGGAGCAACTGCAGTGCAGCTTCGCGGGAAACGATTGCACCATCACGCACTTCGCGAAAGTACGATGCGAATGAGGCGGGGTCAACGGGGCTCGGGAGCTGGCTTTTTATCACTTTGACAGACACGGAAATCGGCTCCGGGCGCGAGTCTCTGACGCGCGACGTATTCTCGAAGGATAGCGCAAGACAGGCCGTGCCGCATCCGGGCGAGGGCTCTCTGGGGCTGTGCTGCTAGGTCAACTCGCGCTCATCGTGCATTCCGTAGCGGCCGCGGAAATAGACCAGCGGAGCACCGTCGGAGACGCTGACCTCATTGACTTCGGCAACAAAGATGGTGTGGTCGCCGGCGGAATGCGCCTGCACAACGGAACAATCCAACCGCGCGAGCGTATCGGACACAACGGGGGTGCCGTTTTTCATCCGGTTGTAACGGATGTCGAGCCGGCGGGCGGCGTCGGGATTGCGTTCGGGATCGGCAAAGAATTCGGAGAGAGCCTCCTGGTCGTCACGCAGGATGCTGACGCCGAAGCGGCCGCACTCCTGAACATGCAGATAGGTCTCGGCTAGATGGTCAATGCAAACCAGCACCAGCGGGGGCCGCAGGGATACCGAGCAGAACGAGCTGGCGGTCATGCCGTGGACCTCGCCGGCTGCTGTCGCAACCGTAATTACGGTCACGCCGGAGCTGAAGCGTCCGAGGGCGGCGCGGAAGTCCTTGGGCGTAACTGTATTCGTGTCGGACATTCTGGGATACAGCACTGTTCTTGCCGGGGACCGGCCGGGCGAGACCTGTTCGTCTCCGCCCACTATACCTGACCAATCAGCAACCGGAGCGAACGCGCGGCTCTCTCTGCTAGGATACGCGCGAGGCCACGGTAGCATGCGGCTTCGGAATCCCTTCATGGTCCACTCCGGCTCATTCCAGGTTAATCGCTCCGCGGAAGAGGTATTCGACCTGCTCGCCAACCCCGAGCGGTTCGCACCCCTGATGCCAGAGTTTGAGAGCATGGCAATGCAGGATGCCACGCACTTCACGCTGCGCACGGTCATTCAAGTAGGTCCGATGAACGGGCATGCCAACCTGGCGATGGAATTGCGCGACCCGGTGCGCCCCAGCGCCGTGGGTTATTCGGGCGAAGCCACTATCGCGGGTAGCCCACTGCGACTGAGACTTGATTTCGCTCTGACACCAGGAGAATTTGCAACCGAAATTGGCTGGCGGGGTGAGGTGACGCTGGGGGGACCGCTCGCGTTGATGGCGGGCAGCCTAGTGGACACGATGGGGCGCGAGAACTTCGAGCAAATGGCGGCACACCTGCAGGAAAACCTGAGCCACCAACAAGTTCCACCGGTGGGACCAGCGCCTGGCAGCGCCCAGCCCGATTCGTCCGATTTCGAGATTTAAACTTAACCTTTCTTTACAGTGTTGCAGGAAATGAAACATTTGGTTCATCCTCACATTGGAATGTGACGTAACTCACCGCACGCTATTGAAAGCGGCCCTAAACTGATTCTGGATTTATACGGTACCGCATCGCAGCGGTTTTTATGGAGGATGTATGCATTCGCAGAAACGTATGTTCGTTGTTCTTGCCGCCGTGCTGATTCTGGGTGCAGCGACGATGGTCGCCGCGACCGACAGCATGGCTGGTGTCGCACTCAAGCAGGACATTTCATTCTCGGCGCCGACGGTGGTCGGCGGCACCCTGCTGCCCGCGGGCGACTACAAAGTAACTCACGAGATGCAGGGCTCCGAGCACATCATGATCTTCAAGGCGGTCACGGGCAAAGCCGGGGCCAAGGCAAAGTGCAACCTGGTTCCGCTGGACAAGAAGGCAACGTCGACCGAGCAGCGGTACTCGGAAAACGCGAAGAATGAGCACGTGCTGGTGGAAATGCAGTTCCGCGGCGACACGTCAAAGCACGTTCTAGTGCAGTAAGTGTCTGCCGTAAGGGGATGAGGCAAGGCGGCCAACCAGCCGTCTTGCTTTCTTTTATTCCGCACAAACGGGAACTTTAGCGTACCGCATCCTCCAGCGCGAGCTGGAGTTGAGCACGCCAATCCGGCAATTGCAGAGCAAACGTCGCCTGTAATTTAGCGTTGGAGAGGACGGAGTTCAGCGGCCTTCGCGCTGGCGTGGGATACTCTGCGGTGGTGATAGGGACGACGCGCTCGGCAAGCAGTGGCGCTCCCCATTCGCCGGTATCAGCCGGCCACTCCGCCAGCGACTTGAATTGCTCGATGATCTGTTCCGCGAACCCGGCCCACGTCGTCTGTCCCGAGGCCGTCAGGTGGTAGATTCCGGAGTAACCCCAGCCGGGCGCATCGCGCCGCTGCGAACACCTCGCGGCAATCTGTGCCGTGGCTTCGGCAATCGCTCGCGCCCAGGTTGGGGTACCGCGCTGGTCAGCCACGACGGTCAGTTCTTTTTTTGCGCGCGCCAGGCGGAGAATAGACCGCAGAAAATTCTTGCCGCGAATATCGTAGATCCACGACGTGCGAAGAATAATATGCGCGCAACCGCTAGCGGCGATGGCCTGCTCTCCTGCAAGTTTGGTGCGTCCATAAACATTCAGAGGGCCAGTGGGATCATCTTCGTGATATGGACCGGCCTTGGCGCCATCGAAGACATAATCGGTTGAGAAATGAACCAGCAGGCCGCCGGTGCGGGAGAGTTCGGCGGCAATGCGTCCGGGCGAGACGGAGTTGACGACATGAGCAAGCTCAGGTTCGCTCTCGGCCTTGTCCACAGCCGTGTAGGCGGCCGCGTTGGCGACAATGTCAGGAGCAAAATTGCGAATGAATTTCGCCGTGGCATCGGGAGCGGCCAAGTCCAGTTCTGCGCGCGTGCAGGCAGTCACTTCGCCGAGCGGCGCGAGCGTTCGCTGCAATTGCCAGCCCACCTGACCGGTGGCGCCGGTGATCAGAATGCGAAGGCTCATGGCTGATACACCGGCAAGCGGTCGCGAGGAATCTGGCTCAACGGCAGAAAGGCCGCGTCCTTGGGAGAGAGAATCGGCGACGGCGCATCCCACTCAATCGCAAGTGCGGGATCGTTCCAAAGTACGCCCGAGTCGTCTTTGGAATCAAAATAATCGCTGCACTTGTAGAGAAAATCGGCGCTCGCGGAGCGCACGACGAAACCGTGGGCGAACCCGGGCGGAATGAAGAGGGCATGGCGGTTCTCGTCCGAGAGGACGGCGCCCACCCACCGGCCGAAACGGGGCGACCCGACCCGAATGTCAACCGCAACGTCAAACACTTCACCCTGAATCACCCGGCAGAGCTTGCCCTGGGGATGGCGAAGCTGGAAGTGCAGCCCTCGAAGGACCCCGCGGACCGAGTGCGAATGATTGTCCTGTACGAACGAGCACGTCACCCCGGCGGCAGCGAGCACGTCGGAGCGGTAGGTTTCCAGGAAGAAACCTCGCGCGTCTTCAAAGACCCGAGGTGTAATCAGCAACACTTCCGGCAGGGCGGTCTTAACGATTTCCAATCAGGGCCTCGTGCAGCGGCCAGAACGACATCACACGACACAGGCCGCCGGTATGAAGCGACGATTATAATCCGTGCTTCGTGCCTATGACTCGCTGCTCGGTCATTATCGTCACCTACAACTCGGGCCGGCACATTGAAGCGTGCCTGAGGGCGCTGGCAGGCCAGGACTGCGAAATCGTGGTGGTGGATAACGCTTCGCAGGACGATACCGTCGCGCGCGTGAAGACGCGAGCACGGGAAATTCCCCTGCAACTGATAGCCGTTTCGCGCAACATCGGCTTCGCCGCGGGGGTAAACCACGGCGCGCGCGCGGCTGGCGGAGAAGTGCTTCTGTTGCTCAATCCGGATGCGGTTGCTGAGCCTGATGCGATCGATGCGCTGCTGGAGTGCGTGACGACTTCCGGAGCGGCTGCCGGGGGTGGAGCGCTGCTCGCAAATGACGGAGGCGTCGCGCAAGGGTTCGTCTTTCGCCGACTGCCAACGCTCGCCAGCCTGTTGTGTGAAGTGCTGCTGGTAAACCAGCTTTGGCCGGGTAATCCGGTGAACCGGCGCTATCGCTGTCTCGACGCCGATACCTCCGTGCCGCAGGAAGTTGAGCAACCAGCCGGAGCCTGCCTCGCCGTGCGCCGCACGGTATGGGATCAGCTGCAGGGAATGGATGCCGCGTTCTATCCGGTGTGGTTCGAAGACGTGGACTTTTGCGCCCGGCTACGGGAAGCGGGCGAGAAAATCTGGTATTGCCCTGAGGCCCGCTTCCATCACAGCGGAGCCCATAGCGTTGGAGAGCTGAACTTCGCCGACAAACAGTCGTTCTGGTACGAAAACATGCTCCGCTACGCGCGGCAGCACTTCGCGACATGGCAGGTGCTGATATTGCGCATCGGTATCGTGCTCGGTATGGGTTTGCGAATACTCGCTTCTCTGCTGGGGAGCAAGCCGCCGGGTGTGTCGCTGGGCGGTGCTTTGCGAGGCTACGCACACGCGGCGTCGCTAGCCTTCCGTACGAGCGGGGTGCGTCGCGAGCAGCCCTAACGCCGCAGTAATTCTACGAAGAGTTTCTCGTACTTTGCCGCCACGGCATCCCAGCGATATAGCTGTTGCGCCCGCTCAGCGGCGCGTCGTGCCCAGTTCTGCCGTTCCACGGGATCATCGAGCACAACTTGCAGCTTGGCGGCAAGCTCATTCGGCGACTTGGCGTATCGGATGGCCGCGTCGCCGGCGGTCTCGTTGTTCTCCGGAGACTCGAGGTACAAGACAGCATTCTCTGAGGCCATGGCCTCGATCAGCGCGGGGTGAACGCCTCCTACCTCGCAGGCAAAGACGAATACACCGGCATGCTTCTGCAACGCCCAATAACCATCGCCGTAGATCGCTCCGGTGAACAGGACGCGATCATCCCCGGTCAACTTGAGGCGTTCCAGATAGTCCTCGTCATAGCGATTGTCGCCCACCATCACCAGCGGCCAGTCGGTCTTCACCTGGCGCCATGCTTCGAGCACGAGTTCCGGATTGTTCTCCGGCTCCAAGCGGCTGACGTAGAGCACATATCTCCCGGATTGAAGATTGACTCTGTTGAGCGGAAGCTCACCATTTGGCACATCGGAACCGTAGGCGATCACGGTCGACTCTTTGCGGTAGCGCTCTCGGTAATAGCGTTGGATGGATTCCGCGTCAGTGACGACTCTCGTAGGTGTGAAGGTCGACATCCACTCGCAGACGTGAAGCACGGCCTGGGCGAAGGCGTTCCACTTGCCGCGGCGGCGATCCAGGCCGTCGACGTTGAGCACCACAGGCTTACCGAACATGCGGGGAATCCATGCGAATGGGCTGTTGGCAACGTTGCAGATCAACACGACGTCGTTATCGCTAAACGCCACGTGAACGCCGGCGAGCAATCCGCTCGACCAGGTGTCGAGGTGTTTCTGGAGGACGGTAGGCAGGATTACCCTGCGCACGCGGCGATCGTACACGTCGTCTGGCGTGGTGTAAGGCTTGCGGCAATAGACGGTGACCTCATGCCCCCGGTCCGCGAGGATCGAGCTAACTTTTTCCGCGAACTGCTCGAAGCCTCCGTAACGATTCGGAATGCCACGGGTGCCGACGATGGCGATCTTCACGGCTGGCCTCCGGACGCGGGAGGTTCGCGGCCGTTGGCGGGCAAGCCAAACGCGATTGAACCGTTTTCAAGGTCGATGGCGCGCAGCGAGTCGTGGAACCACCACAACAAGTCTCGGTCTGACACCCGGCGGCGGGACTGAATGCTCTTGCGTTTATCGCGAATGCCGGAAAGGTGTCGCAGCGGATACGCGACTGCAGACAACAATCGCCAATCGCGCAGCAGCGCATAGCCCACCACCATGAGATCGCGCCAGGCCACCGGCCAAAACAACTTCCAACACAGCCAACCAGATGCATTCTTGCCGCGCATGAGGAAGCGATTCTTGACTGAGTGCCAGTTGATGGCGGGTGGCAGGCTCTCGCGCCGCTCGGGGGTGACGCGCCGCACATGCCAGGCGACGGCCGACGGTTCATACAAGCACTTCCAACCCATTAACTGGGCACGCCAAGCCAGGTCGGCATCCTCGCGGTAGGAGAAGAATTCTTCGTCGAAGAATTCGCCGTCCACCGAAACCGCCTCAACAAACGATCGCCGAAACATCGCGGCTGCGCCGGTCGCGCCAAACACCCATTGCGCGCGGTCATACTGACCGTGGTCGATCTCCTCGGCACCGCGGTCAAGGTGCCGCATATTGCGTGTGAAGTAAATGCCGGTTGAATCGATGACTTGCGTCTGCGGTGGAACCGCGTTGGGACTCCAGCGCAGCAACTTGCCGCAAACTGAGCCTGCTTCAACGTGGCTGTCACCCGCTTCCGCCAAGCGCCGGATAAAATTGGGCGCGAGCATGACGTCAGGATTCAGGCAGAGTAACCACTCCCCACGGCTGGCGCGGATGGCTTGATTCTGCGCCGCGGCGAATCCGGAGTTCCAGTCGTTATAGATCACCCTCCACTGCGACTCGCGCGGCCGCAACAAATCGTGTGTCGCATCGGTCGAGGCATTGTCAACCACGATGACTTCCAAATCGCGGTAGTCTTGCCGGTCGAGGGAGGCGAAGCACGCGGGCAGGAAAGGCGCGGAATTCCAGGTGACGAGCAGGACCGAAACCATCAGCCCCTAGTATGCACCCTTGCCTGTAATCACGATGGGAATGGTGCGGAAGAAGATCTTGCAATCTAGCCACAGCGACCAATTGTCGATGTAGGCCAGGTCAAGCTGGATCCAGCGGTGGAACTCGACATCGCTGCGGCCCTCAAGCACCCAGATGCAGGTGAGACCGGGCCGCATCCGCAGGCGGCGGCGCTGCCAGGGCTCGTACTTGCCCACCTCGTCGGGAATGGCGGGACGCGGTCCGACGAATGACATATCGCCACGCAGGATATTCCAGAGTTGCGGCAGCTCGTCGAGGCTGAAGCGGCGCAGGATCCGTCCGACGGGCGTGATGCGCGGGTCCTCGCTGATCTTGAAGGCCAGCCCATCGAGCTCGTTGAACTGGTGCAGCTCCGCCCGCAACTGCTCGGCGTTATTGACCATGGAGCGAAACTTGTACATCGTGAACTTGCGGCCGCCCAGTCCGCAGCGGGTTTGGCGAAACATCACGTTTCCCGGCGAGGTGATGCGGATGGCGGCCGCAATCGCGAGAAGTACGGGAGCCAGCACCACCAGCGAAACCGCGGCCACCGCAACGTCGGCCATGCGCTTGAGCAGCAGCAGCAGCTCGCTTTCGGGCGCCGACGACAAGCTGAGCAACGGAACGTCGCGGAAGTTCTCCAGATAAATGCGCGAGAACGGCGCCGGCAGGAACTCCAGCTGCACGCGGGTCTTGACCCCGACATTGGCGCAGTACGACATCAGCGGTTCGAGGCGGGCGAGTTCCTGCATGTTCACCGCAAATACCACCTCGTCGATCACATTGTCTTCAAGGAGCTTCGCTATGGACTGCGCGGGAAACACTTTGTAATCGCCAAAGCGGTCGGAAAGCTGGGACCCTTCGCTGTTGGGGTCGACAAACCCCACCAGCCGAAGCCCCATGCCGCGGCTTGCTTCGATCAGTGAGGCCATCTCGTGGGCGCGGGTGCCGCAGCCCACAATCAGGAAGTAATGGTAGCGGCGCAGCCGCTTCCTCATCCAGGCAATGCCGTTGTAGGAGATGTAGCGCCCGACCAGCAGCAGAGAAAAATCCACCACGCCGATCAGGAGTACGTAGGTCCGGCTGATGTCGTCACGCCGAAAAAGATAAAGCCCGGCGTACATCAGGACCAGAACCACGGCCAGCTGGTTGAGCAGGTTCAGGCTGACCTGGATGGGATTCGACATCTCCAGGTCACGGTAGAACTTCGAGACATAACCTACGGCAGCCCACACCAGCAGGAACACGGTCATCAGCGGCAGGTAATGAGTAAACGGGTAAATGCCCGGCAGGCGGCCGCTGAAGAACTCAAAGTGAACGAGAAGACTGCGGAGGAAGTAGGCGACGACGAACGCGACACAGGTCACTGCCAGGTCTTGCAGCAGCGTCACTGTACTGAGCAACTTGGATCGCCGATCGAACACAGAACCGATTCGTCCAGTACTGCCTTTAGTGACCGGGCGGTGGCACGACCAACAACCTACCACTTCCCAGTCGTTTAGTTGCTATGCCGGCGTATAGGACAGCCGACAAGGGGTGAAGGGCGCCAACGAGTGCTGAGGTCAATTTTACACTGGATTGCACATGCCGAAGGGCCTCATTACAAGTAAGTACGTGGTTTCCCGAAGGGTAACGAGTTGATCGTCGGCCAGAGCGCATCCGCAGGCGCTGCGCATCGCGCCTGCATTGCACGATTGTGCGTGTCCATGGAAGTCACTGAATCGATTTTCTGCGTTCGTCGCGCATCCGGCAGGTCGAAATATACGGTCATGACCTTACGGAGACGGCCACTTTAGCGCCATCTTCGCCGAGATGGAATATCAGTTGCAACTTGGCATCGACGGTTTCCGCGTAAGATAGTGTGTAGCTCGATTGATCGATGGCCTTGGCACAAAGCATGTCCGGTTCTGGTGCGGCGTCCCAATTAAGCACGGGCAATCTGCCTCCAACCCAGACCGATTCATCCCGAACCCGCATTGCACGATTTCTCGATCCGGTCATAGTCGGATGCCTTGCGCTGTTCGCAATCCTGCTGCCACATTCCATCAAGGGAGCCGAGCGGGCGTGGAAGTTGGCTCTCGTCTTGTGGCTCGTGAAGCTCGTCGCGGACCACGTTCGGCCGTTCAAGCAGCCGCTGACAGCGCCGCTTCTGGCCTATGTTGTTCTGAGCGCGATTTCGACCCTGTTGTCGCCCGACCCGTACATGAGCTGGGACCGCATGAAGTTTGTCTGCTTGTTTCTGGCGGGCATCGTGGTGGCGCAAAATATCCGGCGCCTGTCGCAAGTGCGGTGGCTGGTTGTGCTGCTGGTGTTTTCGGGCTTGTCGGCGGCTTTGTTCACCGGCTGGCAGTACACCTACGGCATTGGTGTCCTGATCGAGGACGTTCCAACAGCAAACCTCTTGGGCAAGTCGGGAGTGCGCCCGAAGCAGATTATTACCGCTGTGGCCGGCCAAAAGGTCCACTCCCCGGAGGACCTCGTTCGTACGCTCCGGAAATTGCCGCAAAACATCTCGATACAAGTCGAGTACATCCCGTATTTGGAAAGCCGGCCAACCACGCTTACGACGACCCCGGAGGATTTCCACCACGCAGGGCTAGGCACGGCAGCCATGCGTCTTGCGCGTGGCAAACCCATGCGCGCAGAAGGCACCCTCGGCCATTATGTCGTCTTTGCCGAGATGTTGATGCAGATTGGCTGCCTGGCGTGGGCTCTTCTTCTCGGTTGCCAGCGTGGGCAACGTTTCCAGAAATTTGGGTTCGCCCTCGCCTTCGCCGGGATAACCGCTGCCCTGTTCATGACCGAGACTCGCGCTGCAATTGCCGGACTCGTCATGGGCTGCCTCATCACGGTGCTGATGCTGGAAAAAGGCAAACGGCGATGGGCGGCTGCGGCCGGGATGGTGCTCATTCTCGCGGGAGCCGTCTTTTGGATTCAGCATAACCGCGGCGTCCAGTGGGTGGACCGCAATGATATCGGGACGCATTTCCGTGTATTGATGTGGGAAGACGGCGTGCGCCTGGTGCGCCAGCACCCGTGGTTCGGGGTGGGCATGGAGACCGTGCGCCTTCACTGGCGCGAGTGGAACATTCGCGGATTCATCCAGTACCACGTGCAAAGCCACTTCCACTCGACTTACTTGCAGATCGCCGTCGAACGCGGCGTTCCGGCGCTGCTCGCGTGGCTTTGGTTCTGTATCGCCTATATCGTGCTGCTGTTTCGACTCTTCGTCCGGCTACGCTCGCAGTCCAGGTTCGCCTGCGCGGTGGCCGCCGGCATCCTGGCCGCATTTCTGGCGTTCAATTTCACCTCATTTTTTCACTACAACCTCGGAGAAGAGCCACTGGCCATGCTGCTGTTCTTTTACTATGGAATAGCGGTGGCATTGGATCGGATGGCTCTGCCGGGCGCAGGCGTGAATCCGTCTGTGGCGTAATCGGTTGTTGGGCGGTCCATTTTCGTCAAGATCCAATCCGTCCTGCACAGCATCGCCTGGAGCTGTCAGCCACTCAAGTTTGGACGTACCCGGGAGCGAACCTCAAAGCATGAGCAGCGCGCAAGACGATGAATTGGAACTCCAGACGCGCGAAGCCGAGCGCACCTGGCACGACAAGCTGTACAAGGCGAACGCTGCGATCGCTTATCCCGAGTCGGCCGAGGCCTTTCGCGAGCTTTACGTCAAACAACATCTGACACCGTTCTGCGACGGCGGCTGGAGTTGGTGGGCCGATGCCCGGCGCGAGATGATCGACATGCTGGGCGACGTCCGGGGAAAGCGCGTCCTCGACTACGGATGCGGTTTCGGCACGCTAGGCATGTATCTCGGCCTTTGCGGAGCTGACGTCTGGGGATTTGACCTCTCTCAGGCGGCAGTCGAAACCGCAAACCGCGCTGCGCTTCGCTACGGACTGCCCGCCCGGTTTGCGCAGATGGACGCTTCCGAATTGAGCTATTCCGATGGATTCTTCGACCTCGCAGTTGGCTTCGGCGTGCTCCATCACGTGATTAAGTATCCCGAACTGGAAGCCAACTTGCCCGCGTGGTGAAGCCAGGCGGAACTGGGGTTTTCCACGAGACCCTCTGGGACAATCCACTCATCAACTTGGCGCGCCGTTTTACTAGCGCCGACTCCGATGCGGGCGATGCGTTGCTGACCGACCGCGCCATACGTTCATTCGGCAGCGATTTTCGCGAGATACGTCTGGAAAAGCGGCACTTGTTTTACATGCTGAAGAGGCTCGCCGCGCTTCCAACCCATGATCCACTGGCGCCGGCCAAACCCCGCCCGTTCTGGCGCGCGATCAAGGGTATGGACCACCAGGTTCTACGCATTGGCGTTCTTGATAGCTATTGCGGCGAAGTGATCGTTTTCCTGCAGAACTAGATTGCTGGGCAGCGCAGTGTAGCCGACTTACTTACCGATCGCCTTCCACTGAATCTGCATGACCTCTGCGAAGTGCCGCATCACGAACTGGGGATCGTGCCGCCCCGGGTAAACATGAAACTCGTTCGCAACTCCCCGCGAGTCGAGCAGCTGATGCAGCTTCTCACCACCCTGCTCGAATCCATAGTCGTCGTTGTTTCCGACGTCGAAGTAGATCTTCAGTCGCTTCAGTTGCGCCGCAGGCGTCGTGCGCGCAAAGTAGAACACATTGTTGCGCTCGAAGTAGGCGCGGTTGAACGGGCTGCCGAAGATGTCACCCATCATGGATGCAGGCGAGCCCGGCCCTCCCTCGGTGAAGTCCGCCGGGATGTCGGCGATCAGCGCCGCCATCTGCGCGCTCACCGCGGCAAATTGCTGCGGATATTTGAACCCCAGACGTAAGGCTCCGAAGCCACCCATCGAAACCCCGGTGATACCGCGCCGCGCCGCAGTGCCCTCGGCGCGATACTTTCTCTCCATCTGCGGCATGAATTCCTTGAGCAGGAAGTCCTCGTAGCGCACCCTGCCGTCAGCCGAGTTGAGAAAGAACGTGTGTCCCGCACTGGGCGCCAGCACGATGAACTCGCCAATCTTTCCCTGGCGGCGTAGTTCTTCGATCAGGTCCCACCCGCCCATGTTCAACAGCGACTGTTCGTTGTCTCCCAGGCCATGCAGGTAATACAGCACGGGAAAACGCTTGGATTTGTCGGTGTCGAAACTGGGCGGCAGGTAGGCACAGTAGCGGACGGACCTCTCCAGATAACACCGCTGACTGAACCGTCGAACATTCCGCGCGTCCCTGGGCGCCAGCAACTGGCGCCAGAACGAGCGCAAGCAAGATTGCGACCAGAATGTTACGTGCGCGCAAAACGAAGCACCCGAGTTTCATCATTCGTATTTCAGCGTCTGCACGGGATCAAGCTTCGCGGCCCGGCTCGCCGGATATAGTCCCGCCGCCAGGCTCACGACGATGGAAAACGCGATCGCCGCCCCCACAAGCCAAAGCGGCATCACCCACACCGGCTCACTCGGCAATTGGTGGTTATGCAAATAGATACCGGTGCCGAAGTTGATGGCCTTGCCGATGGCCAATCCCAGCAGGATGCCCAGCACGCCGCCGAAGAACCCCATCGCCCCGGCTTCCGTGAAGAAAAGCTTTTTCACGTCCTGATCGCTGGCTCCGATGGCTTTCATCACGCCGATCTCGCGTCGCCGCTCCAGCACCGCCATCACCAGCGTGTTGATAATCGCCAACGTCGCTACGGCTAAGGCCAGTGATCCGAAGATGCCGAGGAAGAGGTCAAGCACGGTGAAGAACCGGCGCAAGCTCTTGGTCGCGTCCAGCACCGAGAACGTGCGGAATCCCATTTGGCTGACGGCATCTTGCACCGCCTGCACCTTGGCCGGATCTTTCACCCGCACGGTCAGAGTCGTGTAGGCCTTGCCACCGCCGCCGCGCAGCGAGCTGCGCATGTCGTTAAATTGCGCCATGTTCAAGCGCTCGGTCGTACCCACCGGCAGAAAGATACGTCCGCGAGACACCGTGCGCATGCCGCCGTACGGCTCCTGCTCGATCAGGCCAACCACACGCAGCGGCTGCTGTTTCCTCACCACGGAGAATCCGTAGTCGTCGCCGTTGCTAGTGTTCGCTTCCCCGCTCACTTGCGGACGGTCGCCTGCCTCTTGCTGCAGCGCCTGCCGCTCACCGTACCGCAAGGTAATGTCCTTGCCGATCAGGCTGGCGGGATCCTTCGGATCGAGTTCCTTGGCGAAGTCCATTAGCAGGATCGCCTCGTCGGCGTTGTCGCTCGAGAAAAACTTGCCCTTCAGGTTGTCGAACGCTTCGTTCTCGCGGGCCGACATCGGCAGACCGGTCACGAATCCGAAATGGGTCTCGCCGTTGGCGGCCACCTCTCCCATCACCCGGATTTCCGGTACGACTTCGGTCACATTGGGAATCTTCGTAATTTTGTCGCGCGCCGCTTCATCGAGCCTCGGCGCTTTGTCTGGATTCGGCGACTTGGCGTCGTCCTCCTTGTCAAAGCCGCGAAAATCCTGTCGCGAGGTGACGAACACGGTATCGAACAGGCCGGAGCCTGCCAACCGCCGCGTTGCCAACTGCTGCAGGCCGACACCGAGAGACAACATAGCTACCAGCGATGCCACGCCGACGGAAATTCCTATCGTGGTCAGACCATTGCGCAACTTCGATTGCCGCAGGTTGCGGACTGCGAGATCGAACAGGTCGTAGCCCGTCATGCCCGCACCTCCTCGCTGACCAGTTTGCCGTCGGCCAGGAAGATCGACCGCTGCGCAAAGCGTTCAGCTATCGCACGCTCATGCGTCACCATGACCACCGTCATTCCCATGGCAAGACTCACGTCGCGAATCAAGTTGAGGATGTCTTCGCCCGTGCGACTGTCGAGATTGCCTGTCGGCTCATCGGCCAGCAACAACCGCGGGCGGTTGGCCAGTGCGCGCGCCAGCGAAACCCGCTGCTGCTCGCCGCCAGAAAGTTGCGAGGGCCGATGGTCCAGCCGCTTGCCCAGTCCAACTCGCTCCAGCGACTCGCGACTGCGCTGTGCGCGCTCCGCGCGGTCCACTTCGGCAAAACGCATCGGCAACTCGACGTTTTCAGTGATCGTCATCGACGGAATCAGGTGGAACGACTGGAATACCATGCCGGCATCGTTGCGGCGATAACGGGCCAGTTCCTCGGATGTCATCCTCGCCAAGTCGCGGCCATGCACCTTCACCGAACCCGAGGTTGGGCGGTCAAGCCCGGCAATGAGGTTCAGGAGCGTTGACTTTCCCGAACCTGACTGTCCCAGCAAGGCAACAAACTCTCCCGGCTCAATGGTGATCGAGACGCCGTCCACCGCCCGAATCAGGCTCTCGCCCATCGGATAGTGGCGCGTCACGTTCTCGGCTTGTACTGCGAATGCTGAAGTAGTTTCCTGTGTCGCACTCATCGTTGCTTCATTGGATGCGGCGCAACGGCACTGCGGCGCATCGGGATCGCCCTCTCTTCTCTGATACGAAAAGGGGAGCACGTTTGCTCCCCATTCGCATGTAACGATTTGTAAATTGAGGCGCACTCAGGCGTGAGCAAATCGGGAGCTTGCAGCCGAAATTCCGGGCACAGCGAAGATCCCTTTCTCTCCGGCGGTATTTGCGCTAGTCTTCGCTACCGTTCCACCGCCAGCCCCACCGCGTTGCCTCCACCGAGACATAGCGCCGCGATCCCCTTGTGCGCATCGCGTCCGATCATTTCGTACAGCAGCGTGGTCAGGATACGCGCGCCGCTGGCCCCAATCGGATGCCCCAGCGCCACGGCTCCGCCGTTCACGTTGACCTTGTTCAGGTTGAGTTCCAACTCGCGCGTGACTGCAATCGCCGCCACAGAGAAAGCTTCGTTGATCTCGTAGAGGTCCACATCTTCGTTCTTCCAGCCCGTCTTCTTCCACAGCTGGCGGACGGTCTCCACCGGAGTCATCATCACCCACTCCGGGTCGAGCCCGCTGGTCGCCTGCGCCACGATGCGCGCCATCGGCTTGAGTCCGAGTTCTTTCGCCTTCGCCGCCGACATGAGCACCAAGGCCGACGCGCCGTCATTCACGCCGGGAGCGTTACCCGCTGTCACAGTGCCGTCCTTCTTGAATGCCGGCTTCAGTCCGCGCAGCACGTCGATGGTCGTGTCTTCGCGCGGCGATTCGTCGGTGGTAAACATCTGAGGCGATGCGCCTTTCTTTTTCGACGGTAACTCGACCGGCACGATTTGCTCGGCAAAGCGGCCGGCCTTGATGGCCGCAACCGCCTTGCGATGCGAGTTCACGGCGTATTCGTCCTGCTCTTCGCGCGTGATCTTGTACTTCTCCGCCACGTTCTCGCCGGTGTTGCCCATGTGGTAGTCGTTATAGATGTCCCACAGGCCGTCGTGCACCACCGAATCGACAACCTTGCCGTCACCCAACCGATAGCCTTTGCGCGCCTGTGGAAGCAGGTAGGGAGCATTCGTCATGCTCTCCATGCCGCCGGCCACCACAATTTCAGCGTTTCCGGTCTGGATGGCCTGCTGCCCAAGTGCGACGGCCTTCAACCCCGAGCCGCAAACTTTATTGATGGTCATCGCCGCCACGGCCGACGACAGCCCCGCGCCCAACGCCGCCTGGCGTGCGGGGTTCTGCCCCAGCCCTGCGCCCACGACATTGCCCATGATGCATTCGGAAACCAGGAAAGGGTCTATGCCCGAGCGCTTCACCGCCTCACTGACAGCGATGGCGCCGAGCTTCGTCGCGGTCACGTCTGACAATGCCCCCTGAAATTTACCAATAGGTGTGCGTACTGCCGATACGATGACGACTTCTTCAAGAAGAGCCATACTCCCTGTTCCTTTCCAAACAGAATGGCAAACCGACCATTATAAGATGGAGCCACCTTGCTGCCCGACGCGCAGACTCCCGAGCCTCTCCTTTTGCCTCCGCCCGACCAGCGCCAAGTGCTGGCGCCGCTCTGGCACACCGCCGTTGTCGTGTTCATTCTCTTAGGATCATCGCTGGGCGGAGCGCTCTCGGTACACCCATTGGCGGCTCGCAGCCGTCTGCCGCAATACCTCTGGACAATGTCGTGGGAGTGGCTGCTCACCGGCTTTGTCGTCCTGGGTGTGCGCCGCCGCGTGAGTTTGCGCGAGCTCATCGGCGGACGCTGGGACAACATCGAAGCTGTCCTTCGCGATGTCTTGTTTGCTACTGGCTTCTGGGTCGCCGCTATCGCCGTGCTGGGTATCGGCGCCAAACTCCTGCACCTCGATCAGGGCAATGGTTTGGAGAATATGCGCCGCCAGGTGGGCTTCCTCGTCCCGCAAACCAGCCTTGAGCTTCTTGTGTGGTGCGCACTTAGCCTTACAGCCGGCCTGTGCGAGGAGATCATTTTCCGCGGCTACCTGCAACAGCAGTTTGCGGTGCTGAGTCGCTCGATGCTGGCCGGCGTTGTAATATCAGCCATTGTCTTTGGCGCAGCACACGGCTACGAAGGCGGACCGCGCATGTTGTTGATCGGCGTTTATGGCTTGATGTTTGGACTTCTTGCGTGGTGGCGCAAGAGCTTACGTCCGGGAATGATCGCCCACGCCTGGCACGATGCCTTCACCGGAATTGTGCTGCGTCTGCTGAAATAAACGTGCACCGCAATTTCTCTTTTCACGCCCTGCATTACGACGTCATCAACGCACTTTGGGGTTGCGACATCGCCTCCGCGGCACCGTCGCGCGGATAATTTTCATCGTCCACACAAAAAATATTTTCCGCTCATTCGTCGGCTTCTCGGGCTCATTTGTACCAGCGAGCCACGACGATTCTCCATCATCGCCGGCCAACCTAAATTGCGCGCACGCTTTACTCCTGTATTCATGCGGGTTCGAGCGATCATGCAGTTCGTCGAAACCAAAAGGTCTAACGGTACTGAAGACTTTTCTTCGATCGGCCGAAGCATCTGACGAAGATGCGACACCGAAATGCGCAACGGCACGCGCGTTTTTTTCTTGACTATTCTTTTCCATGACAATATACAAAGAACAAATTGCGATGTTGTGATGTCGCAATGATCCATCTCAGATGGAAAAGGGAGAATAGAAACAATGGCAACCAAAAAGGCTGCAAAGAAGCCCGCGAAGAAGGCCGCAAAGAAGAAAAAGAAGTAACTTTTCTTCAGACCGAACACAACGGGGACGCGCAAGCGTCCCCTAACCTTTTGCCCGCGGTACTACTCCAACCGCAGCGGTACTCATCTCGCCGGCGTTTCTTCGGCAGCGGGCGGTAGGTTCACTTCCTGCTCCGGACAGATGGTGCGATATCCACACCAGCTGCAATGCCGCCCCGGCTTGGCCTCAAAATCACCTGCGGCAATGCCCGCCGCCACACCTGCGATCTTCACTTCGGTCGCGCGCACTTCCTCGCTGGAGCGCGTCGTGACTACGCTGCTGTTGTCTTCCATGTTTTGCAGGACGAGCAACTTGACTGGCTTCCTGGCGCTCATGGCCAGCGCGTAAACGGAAAGCTGTACGCTGTCATCTGCCGTGTTTTGCGACTTCGGATTGCCGGTCTTGTAATCGACAATCACGTAACCGTCCGCGTCTTCGTCCACTCTGTCGATGCGGCCGATGACTCGCGATCCCGCGATTTCGCAGGAGAACTTGTGCTCCAGCATCGCAATCTTGCCGTGCGGCTGGGCCGCCGGAGAACCCAGGAACGCACGCAGCTGCTCCGGCCCTTCCTTTTCATAGAGCCTGCGTTGGGTCGCGTCGGCAATCGGCTTTTCGCCAAACTCCTGCAGGAAGTACTGAACGATCTCGTCCGCCGTCTTCGGACGCCCTTTGCTCAACGCGTCGAAATGCGCATACAGCGCTGCGTGCATCGCTGACCCGAAGTGAATGTTCGCCGTTGGCTCTTCGGGAAGGTTCCACTCCAGCGACAACTTGTACCGAAGTGGACAGCGCTCGTAGCTCTCGATGGCGCTCGCGCTCAACTGGTGTCGAGTGGTTTGCGGCAGCACCGGAAGCCCGAGCCACTCGACAATGCGTGACTGCGGCTCCGCCGCCGCATGAATGACTACCGGGCCGCCCGTTCCCGGCAGCACCTCGAAATCAATGCATCCGCGAATCTCGTTATTCCCTGCGGCGATAAGCTCGCGCATCGCGCCCGGAGGTGTAGTGTCCTTCCCTCGCCCCTTCTTCGCACAGAGGTACAACACGTCTTCCGCGCGCGTGACCGCCACGTAAAACAGCCGCCGCTCTTCTTCGTCATGCACCGTCTTTGCATCGACCTTAAGCCTGGAGTCTGGATCCCTCAGTTCGTCCGGGAACTCGACCAGGTCTTCCCGGTATGGCGCGGGAAACGAGGGCTTGGTCAGTCGCAACACGAACACCACGGGAAATTCGAGTCCCTTGCCGGCGTGAACCGTCAGCAGGCGCACAGCGTCGGCCTTGTCGTGAGGCGTGGAGGTCGGTCCCATCGCGAGCTGGGCGACGGTCGTCGACACGGCACTACCAGTCTCAGGCGCGGTGATTCGGCCACCACCCTCGGTAAAGTACTGCAGGTAATCCAGAAGCTCGGCCAGAGTGCCCTCGCCCGAGACCTGCACGGGCTTGCGGCTCCAATTCCTGACAAACTCGACGAACGCTTCGGCGTCGCGCGACGGCTTGATACCAAACTGACGCAATGCGATATCACACGCCGCCAGCGCCGTGTTCTGTTGACGCTTCAGCTCGCTTCGAGCCTCCACCAATGCTGTGACAACTTGCATTCCTCCCTTGACGTTCTCCAGCACTGACTCAAGGCTCCGCGGCTTATCGTGCAGCATCAGCTCAGCGCGCAGGGCCTCGCCTTCCAACCCAAACTGCTCCAGTGCCGCCACTCGCAACAGTGATACGGAATCGTCACCGGCCATAGCGGCCAACGCCGCCATCAAGTCGCGCACTTCGGGAATCTCCACTAGGTCGAGACCCGTCACCGTGAAAGGAACGCTTCGCCGAGTGAGTTCCTGCACCAGCGCATTGCGGTGGTCGTGCTTGCGATACAGCACGGCAAAATCCTTCCACGGCCGGCCTTCCTCGCGGTGCCGCCGCTCGACTTCCCTCGCGACGAACTCCGCCTCGCTCTCCGTGCTCTCCCATCCTCGCACCACAACCGGCGACACCGGCTGCGGTTCCTTGGCGGTTCGTTTGTGCTGCAAGGGTTCCCGCTTCCAGCTCGCTCCATCCGGAAGCTCTACGCTGGTGATCTCCGGGTTCACTTCAATCACCGAATACGCTGCCTTGAGCACAGGCTCTGTCGATCGCCGGTTATCGGTCATCGTTACGCGCTTCACGTTTCTGACGCCGAACGTCTTGAGGAAGTGATCGAACGTGCCGGTAGTGGCTCCGCGGAAGCGATAAATGGCCTGGTCAGGATCGCCCACGGCAAACACGTTGGCTTGCTCGCCCGCCAGTAGGCGGGTCAACTCGACCTGCGCAACGTTCGAATCCTGAAATTCGTCAATCAGCAAGAACCGCGCCGCGCTTCGCGCCTTTTCGAGGTGCTCGGCATTTCCGGGATCGCGCAACAGTTCGATAGCGCGCGTAATTACGTGGTTGTATGTCCCGAGATTCTCCGCCGCGAGCATGCCTTCCACCTGCCGAAACACCCGTGCAATCTCCCGGCAGCGCCCCAGGATTTCGTCGTCGCTCATGGCAGCCGCCTTCTTCGACTGGCTTACACGCGGCAACGGGATGAGGCGGCTCTCCAGCTCGGCAACGTATGCGTCGTAATCGTCGGGAGAGCGCAGTTCATCGTGGCAGCGCTTGAAGAATTCGTTCAGACCGTAGAGAAACTCTCCCGGCGACGCCGCCTTGATGTAGTACTCCAGCTTCAACTCTTCCACGCGCCGTCGCAGCAGGACATACAGGTCTTTGTCGTCGATCAGTTCAAATCGCCGCCCCGCCTGCGCCAACAGGCCGTAACAGTACGCATGAAACGTGCCCGTTTTCAGTCCACTGGCTTCGATGCTCTTAAGAGTCGCAGGGTCATCGCTTCCCTTCCACAGCAGCGCGATGCGCTTCAGCAGGTCGCTCGCGGAATTGCGCGTGTAGCTGACAGCAAGAATCTCCGATGGACCGGCAATGTTGTCTTCGATCAGGCGCACCACGCGGCTGGCTAACACAGTCGTTTTGCCGGTGCCTGCGCCGGCTACCACCAGGATGGGTCCGTTCTCGTGGTACACGGCCTGCTGCTGTTGTGGAGTCAGGTCGATCTTTTGTGGCTTCCAAGGCATTCGGCGATGCCTCCTTGCTAACGAAGAAAAAGCGAAGATATATTATGCGCCGTCGCATCGCGGGAGACAAGCCTGAGTAACGGTCTGGGCTCCCTCTGCTAGTCACGCTCTTGCGCAGGGCTTACTGCGAGCTGGGCCGGAAGTACCGATTCGCCGCCGGCCGGAATAACACGACAGCAAACACCGCAAGAACGACCGCATGGAACGCCATCTGCTGCATCGAGTGGAAGTAGCTGAGCCCGACATGAAATGCGATCCAGGCCATGGCCAGCCAGCGCGCCCAGTTTCTGCCAAGGAGCAGGTACACGCCGCAGACAATCGCCAGCAGCCTGACGAACAGAACTAACGCATACTCGCCCGAAGGGGTACTTCTGAATTCGGTGAAGTGGTAAGCGATGCCAACTGCGCCCATCGTAATGAGCAGGCAGGCGAGAACGGTGACCGAAATTGGGCGCTTATTCATCGGGATCTACCCAACCTCCGCCCGCGCTATCGCCAGCGCCGCGATGGCGGCGGTCTCGGTTCGAAGGATCGTCGCACCCAGCGAGGCCGAAACCCATCCGGCCTTGTCGAACAGCTGCAGCTCGTCCGTAGTCCATCCGCCCTCCGGCCCAATCGCCAGCGCTAGAGACGCTATCTCAGACCGTTCGCGCAGCGCGTTGATCAGTTGTGTTTCCTTCTCTGTCTCAGCCAGCACAATGCGAAGCTCGTGCAATGCGCAGCACCGCTTCGGACTGCTTAAGTGGCTCGCGGATGTCAGGCACGGTCGCGCGCCGCGACTGCTGCGCGGATTCGCGCGCGATCCGCCGCCAGCGTTCCACGCGCTTGTCTGCTGCCGACGCTAGATGTTTCTCCGTCCGCCGCGCAATCACCGGGACAATCGTCGTCACGTTCAGTTCGGTGCACTTCTCGATCGCCCACTCCATTCGATCGAACTTGAAAACCGCCAGCAGCAGCGTCACAGGGATTGCCTCGCTCGCGGCCAGCTCTTCCTTAAGCTCAAACTCCACGCGCGAGTCCGAAACAGTGGCGACGATTCCCCGCCTCACTACGTCTCCGCACGCCACATCGAACTCCTGCCCCGCCTGCACCCGCAACACTCGCGACAAGTGCGCCGCGTGCTCGCCAGTGAGCGCGGCACGGTCACCCACAACTTCATCGGCAATCCAGCGGCGGCGGGTCATCGGGTCAGTAGTAACAAAGCAACGGCGATGGCAATGGAAGCATACACGCCTCCAAAGTAGCGATTCAGGCGGGCCATGCCTTCCACGCTGAAGGTGCGGCTGTTCAGCATGAACTCTACCGCCGAAACGCCGCCCACCAGTAAAGCCATAATGAGCCAGCGTTGCTGATGCATCGGGGAGCGCCACAGAAACGGCGCCGCGAGCAATGCCAGTCCCAGATACACGGCGCCGCCAATGCGCGACCGATTACGCCGTTTGGGATCCTGGTAGCGCGCCAGCATGATCTGCGCCAACTCCCGCGGGCGCGCCAGTCGCGCCGCAGCCGGCAACGCAGTCACCAGCAGCAGGAACCACGCGTAGATGCGGAACCAATTGTCCAAGGTATTCGTGTGCGGATCGCGCGGCCAGCCGGGAGATCGTCTAGCCGAACATCTCGCGCATCTTGCTCAGCAGCGTGCGGCTCACCGGCTTGTTCTCCACGGCGAGCGTCTGCTGCAACTCTTCCAGCAGCTCGCGCTGGCGCTTGCTGAGCTTGGTCGGCGTCTGCACTTTCACCTGCACGAACAGGTCGCCACGTCCCCGGCCATTCAACTCTGGAACACCTTTGTTCTTGAGTTTGAAATTCGCTCCGGTCTGGGTGCCTTCGGGAATTTTTAACGTGTGCTCGCCTTCCAGCGTTGGCACTGCAATTTCAGTACCCAGCGCCGCCTGCACGAACGACACCGGCATGACACAGTGCAGGTTTCGGCCGTCACGCTCAAAGAACTCGTGCTCCTTGCAGTGCAGCACCACATACAGGTCGCCCGACGGACCGCCATACAGCCCCGCCTCGCCTTCGCCCGAATACAACATGCGCTGGCCGTCTTCCACCCCGGCAGGAACCTTCACCACGACTGCGTGCTCGCGCCGCATGCGTCCCTGCCCTCGACACGTCGTGCAGGGATCGACAATAAGCTTGCCGGAACCGCCGCAGGTGCTGCACGGACGCGCTATTGCAAAGAAGCCCTGCTGGTAGCGCACCTGACCCTGACCGCCGCACGTCGTGCACGTGATGGGCGACTTGCCCGGGGACGCGCCACTGCCGTGGCAAGTGTCGCACTCTTCCAGGCGCCGAATCTGCACGTGCTTGGTGACGCCGAAGACAGCTTCCTCGAATTCCAGCGTAATGTCCTCGCGCATGTCGGCGCCGCGCTGGGCGCGCGAACGTCGGCCGCCGCGGCCTCCGCCGAAGACATCGCCGAATCCGAAGATGTCGCCGAAGATGTCCTGGATATCGGGGAACCCCGAGGGATCGAACCCTCCACCGCCGCCGTTGCCTGCCACGCCCGCGTGACCGAAGCGGTCGTAGCGCGCGCGCTTCTCCGCGTCCGACAGCACCGCGTAGGCCTCGCCGCATTCCTTGAACTGCTCTTCCGCGTCGGGATTGTCCGGATTGCGGTCAGGGTGATACTGCATCGCCAGTTTGCGGTAGGCGCTCTTCAGTTCCTGGTCGGTGGCCGTTCGGCCGACGCCCAGAATTTCGTAGTAATCGCGTTTTACGTTGGTAGCCAGCTTCGTTTCCTTGCTAGCTTTTAGATTGCGGAATTACTTCTTCGGATTGTTCGCTACCCGCACCATCGCCGGCCGCAGCAGCCTGTCCTTGATGCGATAACCGCGCTGCAACTCATCGATCACGTGATGGTCCTCGACCTCGTCGGTTTCCACCATCTGCACCGCCTGGTGCAAGTTCGGATCGAAGACCTCGCCCGCGGCGGGAATCGGCTCGACACCCAGCCGCGCCAGCGCGTCATGAAATTGCTTGTCGATCAACTCGATGCCCGACCGAAAATCCTCTACCGACGCCGCATTCGTCTTCAGCGCGCGGTCCAGGCTGTCGAGAATCGGCAGCAGCGACTTCAGCGCCTCGGCCAGCGCATAGTCGCGAAAATCCTGCTGTTCTTTCACGCTGCGCTTGCGGAAGTTGTCGAACTCGGCCTGCAGCCGCGCCAGCCGATCGAGATAGCTCGCTTTCTCGGCGCGCAGCGCTTCCATCTCGACTTCCAGCTCGACGAGCCGGCGGAGGGGTTCTGATCGCCTGTTTCCGCCGACGGCAGCTCGTGCTCGATGTCGAGTCCGGCTGCTTCTCCGTTTTGCTTCTTCGATGCCATATGTGTTCTCTACGTCGATTCGTTCCAGAATTGATCAAACATCCGCGCGATGTACGATCACCGCGCTAATCGTGTGCTCGTAATCCATCCGCGTCGGCCCAATCACCGCCAGCGAGCCCAACGACCTCGTCGCCCACCCTCGCGGGCGCGCCGATCAGCACGAAGTTGTTTAGATGCGGCACAGCGTCTTCAAGACCCACGACCACTCGCACCGCTTCCTGGCGCGCGTCCAGATACGCCGACAGCAGGCTCACGATGCGCTGCTTCTCTTCCAACGTAGCCAGCAGTTGGCGCAGCCGCTCCTTGTCCTGTTCGTTGATGACCAGGTTCGATGCGCCTTCCACGAACACGCACTGCGTCGCCGCCTCGGCCGCCAGCGCACCCTGGGCGTAAAGCTCCTCGACCGAACGCATTAAGCCGGTCGTACTCGTCGCGCTCCTGCTGCACGCGACGCGCAATCTCGCGCGGACATCGTCCATCTCCCAGCCGCGAAAGTTCTGGTTGATGTAGTTGGCGGCCACTTCCAAATCCGCAGCCGACAGATCGTCCGTCAGGCGCAGCACGCGGTCGCGCACCAATCCGTTGCGCATGACCACCACGGCCAGGACTTTCTTGTCGCCCAGTCGCTGAAAGTAGACATGCTCCAGCGCGTTGCGCTGTCCGGGGCCGGTCGAGACCGTCACTCCCACGCCGTGCGAAATCAGCGACAGCACGTGCGAGGTGCGCTCCATGAACTCCTGCACGTCATTCAGCCCCTGCAGGTTGCCTTGGATCAAGCTCTCCTCTGCCGGAGTCAGCGTGGCCTCGCCCGTGAGCTGGTTGGCGTAATAGCGATAGGCTTGCGTCGTGGGCACCCGGCCGGCGGAGGTATGCGGCTGCTCGAGAAAGCCAGCATCCGCTAAGTCGCTCATAACATTGCGGATAGAAGCTGGACTGAGGCTCTCGCGGTTGTGAGCGCGCGATGGTGCGCGATCCCACAGGCTCGCCCGTCGAGATATAGGTCTCGACGATGGCGGTCAGGATTTCGCGTTCGCGCTTGCCGATACCGGGAGTTTGGCCCATGATTCCAGTCTAACCCATTAATTTACAATAACTTGCCATTATGCTTGAGAGACGAAGACCACAATCTAATTCTAGGAACGGAGAAGGGCGGTGTCAATACTGGCACTCAGCCAATTTAAGTGCCAGAAATTCAGTAATGCGGTTTCAGTGCCGACCCTGAACCACGGGAATCTGTTATCACGATTGTCTCCCGGCGACTTTATAGGCTGCGGGAAAAATTGGTCTTGGGTAGACTGGCCTTAGGCCAGCGTCTGAGCCGCCCATTTTGACCCTGCCGAGCGGACTTTAGTCCTTGACCCATGAGCATTTGGACTCCCGCAGCCTCTATGGTTCGCGGGCGATCTGCTTCTTGGACCGCTCCGGCCTCCCGGACAAGGTCGCGGCTCGTCACAGTAGTTGGAAACTAAATGATTTTTTGCACTCGCGATTTTTCTAGCAATCGTCGGCCGGTCGCGCTATACGAGTTCAGTGAGGTAGAGCACTTGTGTCTCCCCGCGCCTAGGGGCGCTGGCGATGCCAGGTCTTTGACAAGATAGGACTGAATCGTACTGTGCTGTCTGTTATACACAACTGCATTAGTACATTGATATAACTACATTAACGACTATTAGTCATTTAATAACTAACTGACTACAAAGCTTTTAGTACTATGTTGCTGTGTAGAAGTTAAGTATAACTGTTTTTGAGGGGAGTGCTGGTCGAGGCATAGACCCCCTTTGGAATTCGCGCAAGAACTCAATGTGTCCTCAGTGCCTCTGTGCTGAATGTTTCTCCCTTACTGCCCCAGCAGGTACTTCTGCATGAACAGCACGGTTGTGTAGAACTGGAAGTCCGCGTTCTTCTTTTTCGCGAAGCCGTGGCCTTCGTCTTTGGCTGCCAGATACCAGACTGGAGTCTTGTTCTCCTCCAGCACCTTTACGATCTGGTCGGATTCGCTCTTGGGCACGCGGGGATCGTTCACGCCGGCGACCACCATCATCGGCTTCTTGATCTCCTGAACGTGGTTCATTGGGGCGATGCTCTCAAGGTATGCACGCATCTTGGGGTCGCGCTCGTCGCCGTACTCCACCCGCCGCAGATCGCGACGATACGCCTCGGTATGTTCGAGGAAGGTGACGAGGTTCGAGATGCCGACAATGTCAATGGAGCACGCGATGCGATCGTTATAGAGCGTCGCGACGGCAAGCGTCATGTGTCCGCCGTAGCTGCCGCCGGTGACCATGACGCGCTTGGCGTCGAGGTCAGGCTGCTGGCCGATCCAGTCGAGCAGCGCGCTGATGTCCTTGTAGGTGTCTTCGCGCTTAAAGCCGTTATCGAGTTGCGAGAACGTCTTGCCGTAGCCGGTGGAGCCCCGCACGTTGGGAAAGAGCACCGCAACACCGAGCTCGTTGAGAAGGTAGTTGGTGCGTCCAAGGAATCCGGGCCGCGACTGACCTTCGGGGCCGCCGTGAATGTTGATCACGATGGGATACTTCCCGGAAGCCGGCTTCACTTTCGGCGCGTACAGCCAGCCGGAGATTTCTTTGCCGTCGAAGCTCTTCCACTTGACCAGCTTGGGCTCAACGAAGTTCTGCGGCGGAATGCCGCCGGTTTCGCTGTAGGTCCAGCGCTCCAGCTTTGCCGACTGCACATCGACCGAATACACGTCGGAGGGCGACTGCGCCGAATTCAGGCTGAACGCCAGGTCGCGATTGTTCTCGTTCCAACGCAGCGAACCGATCTGGCCAGTCGGAAGCTTCGGCATCGAGCGAGGCTTCCCTGTTTTCAGGTCGAAGACATGCAGCGTGCTCAGTCCGTTTTCGTTGACGACGTAGGCCAGCAACTCGCGGTTCTCCGAGAGCGCGGCGTTCTCCACGTCCCAGGGATCGCTGTTGACATACTTGAGTGCGCCGGTCGCGATGTCCATGTAGGCGATACGCTGGAACTCGCCGTCTTTGTCGGTGGTGACGTAAACACCTTTACCGTCGCGGCTGAAAGCCTATGGCCTGATACGCAACCTTATCGCCGCCTGGCCGGAGTCAATGGCCTTCTTGGCGCCGGTGGCCACGTCCACGAGCCAAAGGTGGCTCTCGTTGATGGAGATTCCTTCGGTAGCCAACAAGTGTGCGATCATCGGGAGACCAATCGTCCACCTGCCAGCCGCCTCCCTGGTTCTCAGTGAGCGGCTTGCGTGCTTCAGGCTTCGCGCTGGATCGATGACGTAGAAGTCGAGGTCGGCATTGTTGCGCAGGGTGCTGGCGTAAGCAATGCGGTCGCCCTTGTTGGACCAGACGAAATCCGAGTTGCGCGATTTGCCGTCGGTGAGCATGGTCACATCGCCCGAGGCAACATCGAAGCGGAAGATCTGGTACCACTCGCCGCCGCCGACGTCCTTGCGAAAGAGGAAGTAGTCGCCCTTGTGTGGCTGGTAGCTGGCATCGGTAATGCGGTCGCCGTAGAACGTCATCTGGGTGCGGGCCCCGCCGGGCATGGCAACTTGGTGAACCTGCACGGTGTCGGCAAAGCGGGTGCCGATGAGGAGCTCGCGCTTGTGGGATGCCAGCCGTACATGGTCGCCGTGCGGAAGTCGGTGTAGCTGCCGGCTTTTCGGCGATGCTGGCGGGAACAGGCGGGATGTTCTCGAGGATCAACGCATCGTTCGGCTTGATGGTGGCTTCTTGCGCGACCAGGAACGAGGCGAACAGAACAACCAGAGCCATCGAAGGGACCAGGCGTTTACGGGAAATCACAGGCACCTCACAGACACGGCGAAAGAAAACCTGTAACATAGAGAATTGAAGCACCAAGGCTAGCGGCAATGCGGCTGGCTGTAAAGTGCGGCAAGGAATGACGGTTGGGTCACATAGGTGGCGGTTTTTGAATCGTTTTCCGGGCCAGCGAGTCTAAGTAGTAAGCAACAGGAGAGTTCGGATGGCAGGTAGCTCCCGCACAACGTTCACGAAGAGGCAGAAAGAAAGAGCCCGACAGGAACGTCAGCAAGAAAAAGCGCAAAAAAAGGCGCAGAAAAAGCAGGATCCCACCTTACCATCCGAAGCTCCGGCGGAACTCGTGGTCACACATGACGAAGAGGGTCAGCCTCTAGGCTTCGATTTTCACGATTTCGCGAAACAGTAAGTTGTTGACTTTGGTTCCCTTTTGGCGCCGGCCGGTTCAGTGGTTAGCGCTGTGATATAGTCCTGTTAGACGCTAACTGCCACGGTAGATGTGGTGCGAACCATCCGATCCTACGTTTCGATCTGATTACCCCGCCTCTCTGCTTCCGTCGTTACCAAGGCGCTTAACCAACATTTCGAGCGGCATCTGCAAGATCTTCGCGACTCGCATTTCACGATGCACATGCGCGAGTTGCCCCTCCTAAGAAAGTAAAAAACGATTGACACAATTTAAGGAAATGCCCCTGTCTGCTGGGCTCCAGCAGAAATTGGCGGTAGCTCAGTTCACCACCTGCACCCCGGTCCAGGAAATGGCCATCCCGCATGCGCTGGAAGGCAAAGACGTTCTGGCGACCGCCCAGACCGGCACCGGAAAAACCCTCGCGTTCCTGCTTCCCATGATGGAGAAGCTGATCGCGAAACACGTGCCCGGCGTTCGGGCCCTGATTCTCGTCCCCACACGCGAACTTGCGATGCAGGTTCAGGCGCAATATGACGCGCTGCGTCACGGCAAGCTGCCCAAGACGGCACTGGTGATCGGCGGAATGGCCGAGAGGCCGCAACTGGAAGCCGTGCGCAAAGGCGCCGGCGTCATCGTCGCCACACCGGGACGGCTGGAAGATTACCTTAAGCGCCGGTTGGTCGACATCAGCAAGGTCGAGATGCTGGTACTGGACGAATCGGACCGCATGCTCGACATGGGCTTCTTGCCCGCAATTCGCCGCATCGTCGGCGTATTGCCGAAGACGCGCCAGACCCTGTGCTTCTCAGCTACGCTGGAAGCTTCGGTGGCTGGACTGGTGAACGATTACATGCGCGGCCCCGTGCGGGTCGCGCTGGGTTCTACCACCAAGCCGGTGGAGAGCGTCGAACTGCAGGCGTTTGAAGTGCCGGCAGCCGATAAATCGGATACACTGCGGCGCTTGCTGTACGACGAGAAGGGCCAGACCCTGATCTTCGCACGCACCAAGCGCGGCACCGAACGGCTGGCGAAGAACCTGATTCGCGATGGATTCGCGGCTGCGATGATCCATGGCGACCGTACGCAGTCGCAACGCGTGAGCGCGCTGAGCGGCTTCGACAAAGGCCATTACAAGGTGCTGGTTGCAACCGATGTTGCCTCACGCGGCATCCACTGTGACAACGTGGCCCACGTGATCAACTACGATTTGCCGGATTTGGCCGAGGACTTCATCCATCGCGTGGGCCGTACGGGCCGCGCCGGATCGAAGGGACGCGCCTCGACCCTGGTGTCGGGCGCCGAAATCGGCGAGTTGCGGGCCATTGAGCGCACGTTGAAGCTGAAGATCGCGCGCAAGCGCGTGGACGGCTACGACAGTGCGACGATGCAGCCCCGCCCCACCAAGAACACGCTCGACTCGCGCACGCTCAACAGGATGCCGGGCGAAGTGTTCTGCTAAGTTTTGGATCCCACCCTGTCCGCACAAGACGCGGACAAGGGTGGGGCACCCAGAGCGAGGTGTTTTGCTAAGTTTTTGATTCCGTCCTTCACCGAAACAAGGTGGAAGGATGCGAGAATGGTTCTGACCGGGGCCGCCTATTCGACAACCATCGAATGAAGGCGGTGCCCCGAAAGTTCTTCCCATCACGCGCGCCGAAACTGACGCAGCGGATGGGAACCGGTAGCCCGGTAGCGTCAACCAACGAAAGAACGGGCCACCACTACTTAGTTTGCGGCGAAAAAGCCCCGGGAACTCCGGGGCTTTTGTGCGTGCGGATTTGGTCAGTAGCCAAACCTGCCGCCGGGTTAAAACCCGGCTCAAGTTCAAGAGGGACGCCGGAAACGCGACGCTGAAGCGCCGCTCTACCCTGCCTGTTACTGGATCTCGATGAGCGGGCCTTCTGCTGACTTGAGCTCGCTGACGCGATCAATCACGTGGCGTGCGAACTTGAACAGCGAACGCGCGTGTGGCGACTGGTCGCCTTCCAGCACAACCGGCTGACCCGAATCGCCGCCCTTGCGGATGTCGGGATCGATTTCGATGCCGCCCAAGTAAGGCACGCCAAACTGTTGCGCGGTGCGCTCGCCTCCACCCTTGGAGAAGATGTCGATTTCGTGACTGCAGTGCGGGCAGATGAGGTAGCTCATGTTCTCGACAACGCCGAGTACGTCAACCTTAACTTGCTTGAACATTTCGATGGCCTTGCGGGCGTCTTGCAGCGAGACGTCGCTGGGAGTGGTGACGACTACCGCGCCGCTCAGGGGAACGGTCTGCACTAGCGAGATCACCACGTCGCCCGTACCCGGAGGCAGGTCGATGACGAGGTAGTCGAGTTGGCCCCACTCCACCTGGCCGAGAAACTGCTTGATGATGGAGTGCAACATGGGGCCGCGCCATACCAGCGGCTTGTCGCCCGGGCTAAGAAAGCCGACGGACATCACCTTGAGTCCGTAGCGTTCGGGCGGCAGGATGCGGTCGCCATTCATAACTTCGGGAGCAACCGTGGTGCCCAGCATGGTGGGAACATTGGGGCCGTAAACGTCGGCGTCGAGCAGGCCGACTTTGAATCCCATGCGAGCCATGGCAATGGCGAGATTGACGGCGAGCGTGGTTTTGCCGACACCGCCCTTACCGGAACCAACTGCGATGATGGAGTCGACGCCCGGCAACGGCTGCGGGGCGGCCGGGGCGGGCCCGTGGGAATGTGTATGAGAGCTCACGATTGGTTTCCTGTTGGAACGGGAATGACTTGCGCGAAGCTCGATTATACCGCGCAGCACACGACCCTCTGCTGGTCACACCAGCCCATCTGCTGGTACGATATCCCGAACGTCATGCTTTGCGCTAACCGCAATCCGAAGATCTACTCTGTCGTGCTGGCCTCCCTCGCCAGCCGCTGTTGTTGTCGCTAGTCATCGAACTCTCCGCCCCGCGAAATCTGCAACCAATTTCAGTTGAATTGAGTCTGAATCACATGGAGGAACTTCATGAAGATTGCCAACGACGTCACCGAGCTGATCGGACACACCCCGCTGGTACGGCTGAACAAAGTCACCGCGGGCGTGGGCGCCACTGTCGTCGCCAAGCTCGAGAGTTTCAATCCCTGCGCCAGCGTCAAAGACCGTATTGGCGTCAGCATGATTGCCGAAGCCGAGAAGGCCGGAAAGATTACGCCAGGTAAGACAGTTCTTATTGAGCCCACGAGCGGCAACACCGGCATCGGATTAGCGTTTGTTGCCGCGGTCAAGGGCTATCACTTGATCATCGTCATGCCCGAGACCATGAGTGTAGAGAGGCGAGTGCTGCTGCGCGCGTTTGGCGCCGAGCTGGTGCTGACTCCTGGACCAAAGGGGATGAAAGGCGCCATCGCCAAGGCGCAAGAGATTCTTGCCAAGCATCCTGATGGCTACATCCTGCAGCAATTCGATAACCCGGCGAATCCCAAGATTCACTTCGAGACTACGGGACCGGAGATCTGGGAGGACACGGATGGCAAAGTGGACATTCTCATCTCAGGCGTCGGGACGGGCGGGACGCTGACGGGCGTCAGTGAGTACATCAAGCCGCGCAAGTCCACGTTCAAAGCGATTGCGGTCGAGCCGGTGGAAAGCGCGGTGCTCTCCGGCGGTACGCCGTCGCCGCATAAGATTCAGGGCATCGGCGCGGGCTTCGTGCCGAGCATTCTGCGCACTGATTACATCGATGAGGTGGTGCAGGTTTCGAGCGACGACGCACTGGTAATGGCGCGGAGACTTGCCGTGGAAGAAGGCTTGCTGATGGGCATCTCGTCGGGCGCGGCGGTAACGGCCGCGGTGCGGGTCGCGTCGCGGCCGGAGAACGCCGGAAAGCTGATTGTGGTGGTGCTACCGTCGTTCGGCGAGCGCTACCTGAGCAGCGTGCTCTTCCAACAGGTGCGCGACGAGGTGATGGCACAAGTGGCAGAGCCGGTCGCGGTATAGACATGGTTTCCTACTTCCGACTCATGCGCGAAGATATCGCCGCGGTGCTGGAACGCGATCCTGCGGCACGAAGCTGGCTGGAGGTGGTACTGCTCTACTCCGGCCTGCACGCGCTGTGGTGGTACCGCATTCATCACTGGTTGTGGAGGCACGGGTGGCGATTCGCTGCGCGGGCGCTTTCGCAATTCGCCCGCTGGATCAGCGGCGTTGAAATCCACCCTGGGGCGAAAATCGGCCGGCGGTTTTTCATCGACCATGGCATGGGAGTCGTCATCGGCGAGACCGCCGAAGTCGGTGACGACGTAACGATGTACCAAGGCGTCACGCTGGGCGGTACTTCGCTCAACAAGGGCAAGCGTCATCCGACTATTTGCGACCGCGTGGTCATCGGCGGCGGCGCCAAGGTGTTAGGTAACATTACGGTCGGAGAGAACTGCCGCATCGGGGCCGGTTCGGTCGTATTGCGCGACGTGCCGGCCGACTCGACCGTGGTCGGCGTGCCGGGCCACATCGTCTTCCACAACGGAAAGCGCGTGGTCATTACCGACCCGAAACAGATCAACGATCCGCTGTCTGAGGCGTTGGCTGCAGTTGCGAGCGAAGTGAAGATATTGCGCGAGCAGGTTTCGCGGCTGGAAGGGCGAGAACACATTCACAGTGAGACGCTCGAAGCCGCGATTGAGATGGATTACCAGATTTAGCGAGGCGGTGGCCCTGCGACCGAGGTCATGGCAGCCCGTGCGCAGTGCATTACACTGAGCTGTGGGTTGCAGGACCATCGCTTGTGCAAGAGGTTTAGGACTCGCGGCAATCGCTGGCGCCATGCTTCTGCTGGCGCCGGCGGGCTTCGCGGCGCAGTCCCCTGCAACTGACGAAGCTGCTCATTATGCTAACGCCCATCCCTACTTTGAAGACCCCCTTCCGCAACTCATCAAGCGCGTACCGGAGTTAAAACATCTCGATCCCGCCTTGGACCAAGCGGACTTGCCGGACATCCTGCAGAAAACCGGGGAACGAGTCGATGATTTTTTCCGCCACATCACCGACCTGACGGCGCGCGAGGAAATCTCATTGCTGCGGTTCAGGCAGGAGCTCCCAACCAGCCAGCCCGAGTTGACGAGTGAGCGCGTGCGTGACAGCTACTTAATTCTGCGGCGTGGCGGCCCGAGCCGCTCCGAGATTGTGGAATACCGCACCGACGCTAAGGGCGACCGCTACGACCAGACCTTGGTCAAGCGAGGCTTCATCGTCACTTCGGGATTTGCATTGGATTGCAATTACTTTGCGACCGGCTTCCAGGGCGAGTCCACGTTCCGTTACCTGGGAGAACAGCAATTAGGAGCGCGAAAGACGTATGTCGTCGGCTTTGCCCAGCAACCCGGGAAAGCTACGCTGACGATCCGAATGCGAGGGCGCAGCGGCGACCCAGTACACATGCTGGTACAGGGTATCGCGTGGATTGACAAGAGCAATTACCAGATCGTGCGGCTACGTACCGATTTGCTTGCGCCGCGATGGGACGTAGGGCTGAATCAGCAGTCCACCGAAGTCACGCTGAGCCAAGTCAAGCTCGCCGACATCGCATCGCCATTGTGGCTACCCAGCAGCGTAAAAGTGTTTGTCGAATTCACAACCCACAACGGCGATGTGGACGAGTTCTATGCTGTGAGCTATCACAATGAGCACCGCTACACGGAGTACCAGAGGTATCGCGTGGCGACGAAGGTGGTTCCCTAGCCCTGCGAGGACTTAGAGGGGCGATTCTGACTGCTCGACTCAGGCGATTCCTGCCCCTTTGATAATCAATGCCGCGAGCGCGGCGCCAATCAGGGGACCAAACACGGGAATCGGCGCGTAGGCCCAGTCGGAGCTTCCCTTGCCTGCAACCGGCCAAAGCGCGTGGGCTACGCGCGGACCAAAGTCCCGCGCCGGGTTGATGGCGTAACCCGTGGTGCCGCCGAGCGACAATCCAATTGCCCAAACCAGAATTGCGACGAAGTAGGGGCCTGCTCCAGAAGTCAACCCTGTGGGGGCCAACGCTTTCGAGCCAATCGCCGCCACCACTACGATGAGCAGCATGGTGCCGACGACTTCGCAGAATATATTGCCGGGATAATGCCGAATGGCAGGAGCGGTACAGAACACAGCACGCTTCGCGTCAGTATCCTCGGTCAGCTTCCAGTGCGGCAGAAAATATAGCCAGACCAAGGTCGCACCGCAGAATGCGCCCAGAAATTGCGCACTCCAGTACGGCACAATCTTCGCGTAGTTGCCCGAAGTAATGGCAAACGCCAGCGTAACCGCCGGATTGAGATGTGCGTCGGTGCTGCCAAATGCAATTGCCGTTAAGATGCCGCAGAACACGGCGAAGCCCCACGCGGTGGCGATGACCATCCAGCCGGCGCCCTCGGCCTTTGAGCGCTTGAGCAATACGTTGGCTACAACGCCATCGCCGAGCAAGATCAGAACTAACGTTCCCGCAAACTCGCCCACAAATGGTGAATGCATGTGTCCTTTTTCCCCCGCGAAACCAACTTGCCCCAGCAGTAGAGTTACCAGTCGTGCGTGCTCGACAATGCACCGCTGAGGCGGTGCTCCAACCGACTCGATCAGCTGCCTTCTTCCACCCAGTCAAAAGTGCGCGTCACTGCCTTTTTCCAGGTGCGATACATCCGCTCGCACTTTTCCGGCTGTATGTTTGGAGTCCACGTCTTCTCCACAACCCAATTGGCGCGCAGGTCGTCGAGGTCGCGATAGTAACCGACGGCCAGACCTGCCGCATACATCGCGCCCAGCGCAGTCGTTTCCTTGATCTGCGGCCGCACCACAGGGCGATCGAGAATGTCAGACTGAAATTGCATCAGCACTTCATTGACGATCATCCCGCCGTCGGTCCGCAGCACGTCGAGCGGAATGCCCGAGTCCTTCTCCATCGCCTCGACAACTTCGCGTGTCTGGAATGCGGTCGCCTCCAGCACGGCGCGTGCGATATGCGCTTTGGTCGCATAGCGGGTAAGTCCCAGAATCGCACCGCGCGCATTCGACTTCCAATATGGCGCGAACAGGCCCGAGAACGCCGGAACGAAGTAGACGCCGCCGTTGTCTTCGACCGTGGCCGCCAGTCCCTCGATCTCGGCGCTGGTGTGAATCATTTTCAGGTTATCGCGCAACCACTGCACCAGTGCGCCGGTAATGGCCACACTGCCCTCGAGAGCGTAATTCGCGCGATGGCTGCCGAGCTTGTAGGCGACTGTAGTCAGCAACCCGAACTTCGACTCCACCAGCTTCTCGCCGGTGTTGAGCAGCAGGAAACAACCTGTCCCATAAGTGTTCTTGGCCTGGCCGGGCGCAAAGCAAGTCTGCCCTACCAGCGCCGCCTGCTGGTCGCCAAGGTCTCCAGCAAGCGGTACGCCCTGCAGTGGACCGAAAGCGATGTGGCCATAAACCTCGCTGCTGGAGGCGATGCGTGGCAACATGGCGGCCGGGATGCCGAATTCGCTTAAGACCTCACCATCCCATTGCAGGGTTTCGAGGTTCATTAGCTGTGTGCGGCTGGCGTTGGTCACGTCCGTTACGTGGATGCCGCCGTTGGGACCGCCGGTGAGGTTCCAAATCAAGAATGTGTCGATGTTGCCGAACAGCACTTTGCCGTCCTCGGCCAGCGCGCGGACACCCGCAATGTTTTCGAGGATCCAGCGAATTTTCAGCCCGCTAAAGTAGGTGGCCAGCGGCAGCCCGGTCTTGGCGCGAAATCGATCCTGCCCGCCTTGCTTCGACAGCTCGTCGACGTAACTGCTGACGCGCGTGTCCTGCCACACGATGGCGTTGTACACGGCCTGGCCGGTCTTGCGGTTCCACACGACCGTGGTCTCGCGCTGGTTGGTGATGCCGACAGCCGCCAAGTCATGCGCCGATAGGCCTTTCGACTGCAAAGCCTCGGCAATGACTTCCACGGTGCGAGCCCAAATCTCCGCCGGGCTGTGCTCGACCCATCCCGGATGGGGATAGATTTGCTGATGCTCGTGCTGGGCGGTGGCCACGATCTGACCGCTGCGGCTGAACACGATGAAGCGAGTGCTGGTGGTTCCCTGATCGATGGCGCCTACGTAATCCGCCATGGTCCGTCCTTCGACTTCGATTGAATTTCAGTCCAAGAGGATGGTTCTACGCCTCTGCCGTATCTTTCGCCAAGCCAATTTTCTGCGTCCACTTGGAGAGCGTGTTGACGTAGTTGGTGACCTCGCGTTGCGTTTGCGCCTCGTCCCACCCCATTTCTCGCTGCATTACGACCGCAGCAACCGGGGCGGCTGCCGTGGCGCACTCCCAGCTATAGAACTGCAGGCCGGTGCGGCGCTCCAGCACATCATCGAGCGTGGCAGCCATCTCGAACCGCGCGGCGTATAGCGATCTCAGCGCGAATCGCTGGATAGCCTTCCACGATCGATTGCGCCAACTCCGGCTCTTGTTTGGCCAGTTCAAGCACGTCGGCCGCGCGAGTACCGAACTTCTCCGAGAGGTGCCGCGCTGTCGCTGCCGGCACGCCGTAGGAATCCGCCAGAGTTTGCGGATACGCGGCACTGTAGCCTTCCGAGCCGCTCAAGCGGCAATCGCGGGTGATGCATCCTGCCACCGGCAGACCGAGCTGCTGCTGCACCGCGTTGACCGCGTCTTCGGCCATGGCACGATAGGTCGTCCACTTGCCGCCGAGCACGCTGACTAAACCACTGTCGTCGTCAACCTCGACTTCATGCTCGCGAATCAGCTTCTTGGTCTTGGCGCCCTTGCCCTGGCTCACGAGCGGGCGCACGCCGGCGAATCCACCCACGATGTCGGCCAGCGCAAAGGGGCAAGACAAAAAGCGGTTCAACTGCTTCAACAGGTATTCTGCCTCCGCACGCTTTACGACTAGCTCGTCCTGATGGGTGACTTCGTCGTCGGTGGTGCCGACGAGCAGTCGTCCGAGCCACGGGATGGCGAAAATTACACGCCCATCATCGGTCTTGGGCACCACCATGGCATCGGTGGTGCGCTCATCCAGCGGCAGCAGAATGTGTACGCCTTTGCTGAGTCGCAGCCGAGGTTCGGCCTCCGGACTGGCCATCTGGCGAATGTGGTCCGAGTACGGCCCCGTACAATTCACGAAAACTTTGGCGCGCACTGTCGTGCGTGCGCCAGTAAGCTGATCTTCGATCTCCGCCTCGCAGATTTTGCCAGCCGGATCCTTATGCAGCTGGACAACTCTGGCATGGTTCACGGCCTCGCCGCCTGCTTCGGTGAAAGTCTGCACTAGGGCGACACAGTAACGCGCATCGTCAAACTGCCCGTCTCCGTAAGCGATGGCCCCTTTCAGTCCCTTGGCCTGAAGCAACGGCCAGCGCGCCACCGCTTCGTGCGCGGAGCGAAAGCGGCTGGCGAAGAAATTCTGTTTACCGGCGATGCGGTCGTAAATTTTTGTGCCAACACCGTAGTAGAACGCCTCCCACCAGGTGTAGCAGGGCACGAGGAATTCGGCGGGATGCGCCAGGAATCGAGCATTCTCCAGCATGATGCGGCGCTCGTGCAGCGCACGCTTCACCACGTTGTATTGCCCGGGGTCGAGGTCGGTCACCGCCTCCTGCAAGTAACGGATGCCGCCGTGAATCAGTTTGGTGGAGCGGCTCGACGTTGCCGATGCAAAATCGCCAGCCTCGATGAGCACAGTGCTAAGTCCGCGGAGTTGCGCATCGAGCGCGGTGCCTGCGCCGGTCGCACCGCCGCCGATGACGCAGACCTCGAAGCCTGAGCCGTCGATCTTCCGCCACGCCTCAGCGCGATGCCTCACGGCGTCACCTTTGCATCGGCCAAGCGGGTTTGATAGAGCGCCCATGCCGCCAGAGTCTGCGCGTCCTTGATCACGTTGTCGCGGATGAGTTGCTGCATCTCATCGAGGCTGACCTTGTGGACCGCTAAATCGTGTTCTTCGGGGTCACGCTGGCCAACCGACTGGCTCAATCCAGTGGCGAGAAACGCATAGGTTTTCTGGTTGGCGTAGCCGCAGGCGATATGGATTTCGCCGAGCAGGTCAAACTTTTCCGCCATGAGGCCGGTCTCGGCTTGCAGTTCCTGACGAGCGATCTCAGACGGATCGACGTTGTTCGTCTCCAGGCTGCCCTGCGGGAATTCCAGCGAGTTTGCTCTGATCGGGTAGCGATACTGCTCGACCAGGTAGATCCACTGCCCATCGATGGCCAGCACGATGGCGCTGTCGCACTTCTCGACGACACCGTAGATGCCGCGCGTGCCGTTGCTGCGCTCGATCTCGTCCTCGCGCACGGTCATCCAGAGATTGCGGTACATCACGCGAGAGCTGAGTTGCCGGATCGTCATGGCAAAATTCCCCGCAACAGTCTCTCATGCGGAACCGGTTTCGACGCGAGGCCGCGCCTGTGGCATCATGACGCTCATGCCAATCGTCGCGGACGTTGTCATAGTCGGTCTGGGAGCGGTCGGCAGCGCTGCGCTCTATCAGTCGGCCAAGCTGGGCGGCAAAGTCATCGGCATCGACCGCTTTACCCCGCCGCACGACCAGGGTTCGTCGCACGGGGAGACGCGCATTACCAGGCAGGCGATTGGCGAAGGCCGCGAGTTCGTGCCGCTCGTCCTGCGCTCGAATGACATTTGGGAGGAGTTGGAGGCTTCGACCGGCCGCAGCCTCATGACCCGCTGCGGCGGATTGGTATTGGCCACGCCCGGGGTCGCCGGTAGCCATCACGGGTCGAGTTCTTTTCTGGAGGATACGGTTGAAGCCGCCGAGATCTTCGAAATTCGACATGAGCGGTTGAGCGGCGACGAAGTTCGTCGCCGATTTCCGCAGTTTCGCCTCACCTCTGACGAAGAAGGCTACTTTGAGCCGGGCGCAGGATTTCTGCGTCCCGAAGCGTGCATCGAAACGCAGCTTGAGCAGGCACGCAGACTCGGAGCGAAGACGCTCACGGCAGAAACCGTATTGGAGGTGAAATCTGATGGCGGAACGGTGCTGGTTACCACCGACCGCGCGCAATACGCGGCCGCGAAGGTCATCCTTACCGCCGGCCCGTGGATTGCGCGCTTCCTCCCGCCGGAATATGCCGGGCATTTTCGGGTCTATCGCCAGACGCTTTGCTGGTTCGCAATCGCAGGCGAACCGGAGCAGTATTCTCCCGAGCGATTCCCCGTTTTCATCTGGATCACCGGCAGTCGCGTGCAGGATATGCTCTACGGCTTCCCTGCGATCGACGGCGCGGCTGGTGGCGTAAAGGTCGCGACTGAGTGTTATGACTCGACCGTCGATCCGGACAATGTAATTCGCGAGGTCACCGGCGAATCGATTGCGGCGATGCACGACGAGTACATCGCACCGCGCTTTCCCGACCTCGGTGGCCGCTGTCTGCGTACCGCGACCTGCCTGTATACGGTCACGCCGGATGCGAAGTTCGTCATCGACTACGCCGACGCCGCGCAAAACGTGGTTTTTGCGTCTGCATGCTCGGGGCACGGCTTCAAGCATTCGGCAGCAGTGGGCGAAGCGCTGGCGCAGACCGCCCTGGCTCTGCCTCCGACCCTCGACCTGTCGGCTTTTCGGTGGGGACGACGGGCAACGTCGCACGGCTGACATCCATCCCACAACAATGGCCGGCTATCCGTGTTTGTCCTTAAGCCTGCGGCTGCGGAAAGCTGGTCCGCAGAATCGCGCGGCTGGTCTTGGAGCCACGTGCCAGCTTCTATCCGGCGGTTATTGGTCGATTACAAGACGGCCACATGCATAACGATTAGAATGTAATTACTGGTAGCCTGCCTCGAGCAGTGGGGGAATCTTGCGTTTTTTGGTAGTGTTTGTGATTGTTTTGATGACTGTTGGCGCGTTCGCGCAACAGCCGGATTCCAGTGCAACGCCAACCGTACCGGCAACCGCCTCGCAGACACCTGCCGAGTGACCAGCCAAGCTCAGCCCGAAGCGACGCCACCATCCGCCCCTGCTGCCGGCACGAATCTGCCGGACGCTCCAAGCCACTCGCTGGAACAACCGGCGGCCGACGCCACGAAGCAACAACCCAAGCGGATTCTCGGCATCATGCCGAATTTCCGCGCAGTAAGTCCGGGCGCAACTCCTCCTCCTCCTTCGTTCAAGCAATCGCTCAAGATTGCGACCCAGAACAGCTTTGACTATTCGTCGTTCATTTTCGTCGGCGTCACCTCAGCCTTGGCCTATGGAACCGATGCCCACCCGCAACTGGGCTCGGGCGCCGACGCCTATTGGGCTTATTATTGGCGTGGATTTGTGGATAAGACGGACGGTAATTACTGGGTAATCTGTCTGCTGCCGACGGTGTTTCATCAAGACCAACGTTACTACGCCTTGGGCGAAGGCGGTTTTTGGAAACGCGGAACCTACGCCGCCACTCGCATTTTCGTGGCGCGAAAGTACGACGGAGAAAATACGTTTAATGTCTCTGAGGTCATGGGCCGAGCCATCGCCCAAGGGATCTCGACCACATACTATCCAAGCGCGAGCAACTCCGGCGAGAAGCTGGCTGAAAAATACGCTTATGCGCTGGGGCGCGACGCTCTGACCAACGTCTTTCGAGAGTTCTGGCCAGACATCGCGACACACGTGCTGCATCGTCACCCGTAATCGGACGTCAAGGCTGAGGTGGAGGATCTTTCTTGAGATGCGGCGTAATCTTGCGAACGACGAATTCCTGGAATAATCCAGCGACACTGCCTTCCGCGATCCTGATCAGCGCAGTGCCTACGAGCAAACTCGCATTCCGATCGCTGGCTGGGTAGTAGGTATAGGAGATACCGCTGGTGATGAATGCTCCCACGATTGCGGAGTAGTTCGGCTGATACTGCTTGTTGTCGCCTTTGCACATGACCGCATTGGCCAGCGCGTACATGAGGCGCGATTTCTTGGTGCCCGTTCCGCGGTAAAAATAGCGCGGGTCCTGCTTTAGGACCGACGGGAGGAGAGCGCTGCCGACAAACGTCCCGATGAATACGTCGGCATAAGTCGCGCCAAAGCGCTTGGCGTATCCTTCGGCGCCCTGCCCGTAGCCGGGGTACTCGTCACCGGCCTGGTAGATTCCCGCCAAGAAACCCGCACCCACAATGCTGATGGGGTCTGATACGGACTTCCAGGCAAGCTGAAACTTGAGCTTTGACGAGAGAGCGGCGGCGTCCGGGACGTAGCTGGCGTAGAAATTCGGGATGATTCCCAGAACGCGCTGTTGTTCCTGGTATTTGATTTGTTCGGTGGCGACTTCCTCTACCGTTTCGGTGACCCTTACGTCAGTTGTCGTTCGGGCAACCGCCATCACGATGTCGGGTACGCTGACTCCGGCCGCTGCACCAAGATTCCCCGAATACTCCGTGGTTTCGAAACCGTCCGCGGATATCGTCAGGCGAAATGGACCGGCAGACTGATTGGCAAAGGCGTACCATCCGTCGTCGTTGGAGAGCACATTGATTGGAGGCTGGCCGTCGCGGGTCAACCGTACTTGAGCGCCCACGGCGACGCCGCCGCCTTGGAAGGTGACAGTACCGCTGACGCTGCCTTTCGCCTGGGAATCGGTCTGCGCCGCTGCATCCTTTGCGGCTGCAGCAGGTTGCGACTGGGAAGACGAATCACGGTCGCGCTGGGAGGCAGTTGGGGGTTGAGATTGGGCAAGGCCAATGTTGCAAAGTCCGCAAGCCAGCAGGCAAATGCAAAATGCGACCCAGAGCGCGGTTCTGGGAACCAGCCTTCGCATATTTCTACGCGGAATCATCCTGTCGACGGTTCCTCTCGAAGCTCACGTCGTTTAAATCCCCTGGCATGTGAGCGAATTCGACCGTTACTTCGTGGCCGTTTGCGGTAAACCGAGACCACGTTTCTGTGGATTCTTACCAGCCGATGGCGAGTTCTCACAAAGAAGAACCATCACAAATACTTCCTGTCCGAGGTGAACAGGGTTCCAAAATTACGACGCAGATTCGGTCTCCGCTGTATTCAAGATTACCAGAGGGCCGAGGTTTCAAAAACGGGCCGGGCCAATTTCGAGGTTAAGAACTGTAACGCGGATTTTGGCACTTATTTGCCAGAAGGACGAACCAGGGCCAGCGCAGTCAGGTCATTCTTGACCTCCCCGGTTTGAGTAAATTCTTTGACCGCTTGCAGTGCTGCCGACGCAACTCCCTGAGCACTGGTCAACGAGGATCGCTCGAAGCTCTGCTTCAGGCGCTGCAGCCCGAACTCTTCCTTCTTGCGGCTGGCCTCAACTACGCCACGCGACACCAGCAACAGCGCTCCGCCGCGCGGAACCGCCGCAGTTGGCGCCTCGTAGGTTGACGCTGAAAACAACCCCAGGGGCATTCCGGTCGCCACCAGCTCGCTTACCTCGGAGTCGTACCGCAATAGCCCCGGCGTGTGTCCGGCATTCACGTAGCAAACGGTACCGAGGGTCTCGTTATAGCAGCCCAGGAAGGCGGCGCAGGTACGCACGCCATTGGCCGCTTTGCGAATGCTGGCGTTCAGTTCGAGGCAGAACTCCATCATGGCATCAGCTTCATTTACTTCGTCGTTGGCCAGGCACGCCGGACCTTTGTCGCGAAACGTTTCGCGCGCTGCTTCCACAATTCCGCGGTTCTCGCCGGCATCGCCAGCCACGTCCAGCAGACCGAACACCATGCGCTGCGGACTGGCGCGTGCGAATTGGTAGAAGTCGCCGCCCACGCGCTTGCCGTGCACCAAGCCTGCGATGTCGGCCCCGGCGAACTGGGGCATATCAGCCTGAGTGGGCTGTCCGCCTGCCATCTCGCTGTCTGCCCGTCCGAAAGGAAATCGCATCGCTGATCCTTCACCCCAGAATGATCCCTGATAATAAACCCATCCCGGTGGAATGCAAGGCCGCGTTTTCCGGCTGAGTGGGTCACTTTGAGATTTCGCTGAGGTTCGAGTCAGGCCGCAACCCGTGATGGCGTTGGCCTTGAACGATCGGCCGGGTGCGGAACCCGACTCCGTCACGAAACCAAATAGAGTGCGACCAATGGCACCAGGTTCAGCAATAGTATGCCAATTTTGTAGATCGAAAGACCCGCGTAATGCATTGCATCAAAGGATTCAACGGAGAGCTTGAACCAACGCCCGTGCATTCGGTACATCCAGTCATGGGCAAAAACAAAGACGGCGAACCAGATGAATAAAACTGCGTAGTTGAGACCGACACACCACAGAAGTACGTGCTTGAGATCAAGCATCGTCACAGCACACCCCCGATGACCAAGCAAAAGAGCCACGGACGGACGATGGAAGCTTGATCTGTCAGCGATTCTATTCCCTCATCTCAGACTGCCCATCGCCTTTCCCTACCCCCGCTTGCCATTTACATCCAGTCTGTTAGAGTGTCTCCGCCCGGTTAGTTGCGGCCCGAGCCGTCAGCAATCGTTCCCGGCAAGCCGCAGGAGGCTCCGCACGTGCGCATCGTGAGTGTTGGCGAAATACTTTGGGACGTCATCGGCGAGAACGAATACCTGGGAGGCGCGCCGCTCAACTTCGCGGCCCACGCACAGAAGCTCGGGCATGAAGTCTATCCCCTCAGCGGAGTCGGCGCCGACAAACGCGGCCGCAAGGCCCTCGAGCTACTGAAAGCCCGCGGCATGTCCACCGAATTTGTTCAGGTGTTGAAAGACAAGCCGACCGGCACTGCCGAGGTCGAACTCGACATGGAAGGCAAGCCCACCTTCCGCATCGTGCGCTCCGTGGCTTACGACTTTGTCGATCTCAGCGATGCTGAAATCAATCGCATCTCAGAGCTGCAGCCCGACTGGATCTACCTGGGCACGCTCTATCACATGTCGGCGCACTCGCTGGCTTCGACGAAGAAGCTGCTCAAGGCCCTGCCCAAGTCCCGCCGGTTCTACGACGTCAACCTTCGCGAAGGCCACTGGAGCCTGGCCACCATCGAGGAACTGTCGGCACTGGCCACCGTCACCAAGCTCAGCGACTCGGAGGCCGAATCGCTCGACGCGTCGGTGGACGCCTCCGAAGGCCCAGGCGATTCCATTGAGAGATTTTGCCGCCGCTGGTGCGACCGCTTCGGATGCAGCACCATGTGCGTGACCTTCGGCGAACGGGGCTGCGCGATCCTGAAAAACGGCAAGTTCACCCAGACGCCGGGGTACCACGTCACGGTGGCCGATACCGTCGGTGCAGGCGACGCATTCTCAGCCGCGTTCGTCCACGGTCTTAGTCAAGGTTGGAGCGCCAACCGCATCGCCGAATGCGCCAATGCTGTGGGTGCGCTGGTAGCGAGCCGCTCCGGAGCCATCCCGGAGTGGTCGATTGCGGAAGCCCACTCGATGATTAAACGGCAGGCGCGATAATATTTTAAAACAATAACTTAGCCGCCTACCTTTAATGTAAAGCGCTAATAGCTTGTGCGCCCGCAGGGATTGCGTCGCCCGCTACTTCCCTGCCACCGTAATTTCGGCCGTGGCCGACTTGGTCTTGTCGGCCGTACTGGTAGCCACCAGGTGATAGGTTCCCGGCTTCTGCGGCGCAGTGTAGGTGCAATACAGCGAGATCGTGTCTCCCTTCGCGGAGGCTCCTCGAGAGGTGACAGTCCCAGCGCTCTCGCCTTCTTCCACACTCCAAGTGACCTCGCTCGAGGGCGCGCCCGAGACCTCCGAGACGAAATCGACGCCCTTGCCCGCAACCACCTTGGCGGCGGTGGGATAGATAGTGATCGTGACATTGGCCGGGGCTTTGGCGCCAAAAGACATCGTCGAGCGCATCATCCAGACGATGCCTGCGACTGCTATCAGCGCAACTAGAACCGCGCCAATCAGCACCGGCGAGATTTTCTTGCGCTCGCCTTCGACATCGTGTGCGCCGGGAGTCGCCGCGAACGGAACGGCGGCGTACCTTTCTGCAGAGTTCCCTGCGGTTGCAGGCGGTGCAGCTACATAGGCCGGCGGCGCAGGCGCGGACGATCTGCCGGTCGGGGGTGGCACATACAGCGGCGGATCGGGTTCTTCCGCCGGCCACGGCACGACCGACTCCACTTGCTCCACAGGCTCTGGCTGAATGGGCTGGGGTTCCATCGACGGAGGCGGGACGGTGGGCCGCTGCACGCGGATCGGCATGATCTCCGCCGTGGACCGGATGGGGCGGACAGACGCGGGTGGCGGAGCGATACTGGGGGGTTCAGGCACTGGCGGCGGTGGCGCAACCGCTTCCCGGCTAACCACCGGGACCGTCCTTCGGGTGCCGCAATAGGCACAGAACTTTGCCTCGTCCGCCATCGGTTGACCGCACTCAATACAGAACATCCGTCCCTCCGAACTTTGAATCGTCGAACGCGCTTCAGGAGCGCCTTGTGTATGAACACGAACTTGGTGATTTTATTGCGTTGCCTGTCGCGTAATGATTACGACATCGCTGACCGGCTTGCCGCGCGCAATCGCCAGCCGGCCCTTTTCCCAGTCGTAAGAATAGCCATAACCCGACAACTCTTTGAAGTTCGTGACCTGCATGGGCTCGCCACCGTCCAAGGGCTGCTTCATCAGGTTCGAGACTCCCTTCAGCGTGACGGGAAAGTAAAGTGCCTTTCCATCGGCCGAGAATTGCATGGGGCCCGACATGTCGCCGCGTCCGGCTAGCACCTTGATGGCCGCTCCACCGGTGGCAGGAATGATCTTGATGATCGGCTTCTCATCGACCCCCTGGCCCTGAAGTGAAACCATTGCCACCTGCTGGCCGTCGGGGGAAATCGTTGGCAGCCAGGCAAAATCGTCCGACAGAGGCTTGGCATCACCACCGTCGATTGAGGCTCGCATAATGGTTTGTTTGCCGTTCGCCAGAGTGGTGTACACGAAAAACTTGCCATCGGGAGAACAAGCAGGCTGGTTATCGAACTTGCCCTTTGTTGCGGGTACGGGCTTTCCTCCGGTTGCCAGCATGCGAAAGATGTTAATGGCCTTCGTCTCCTTGTTCGGCATCGAGACCAGCAGCTGGCCAGTCTCACTGCAAACCCCCATCGAGACGATCGGCAAGTTAGTACTAAAAACCACGTTCCGTTCGCCGTTCTCGACATTGATCAGCGCGATCTCACCATCCATGTCTGAGACCGCTAACCGGCCATCCTTGAGCCAGCCCATTCCAGCATCGTTGTGATTATCGAGGGCCTTCGGGTCAGTCGCTTTGCTTCCAGCCGCAGGCAGAATATACAGCCCAATTTCTGGCATCGATTGGATGGTCAACAGGTGCTGGCCGTCGCGAGTCACGGCGAGCGAACGGCCGCTGTAGTTGTTCAAGTCGTTCGTGATGCGCTGAAACTTGCCGGTTCGGACCTCGATTCCACCGATCTGGCCGTCCCATCGGGTACTGGCGTCTTGAAAGATGAAGAACAGATAGCGGCCGTCAGGCGACCAGGCTGGTTTGTGCATCTGCGCCGTGGCGGAGTACAAGGTCGTTTCCTTGCCGTCCTTGACGTCGAGTGCGACGACTCGTCCCAGACTCTTGCCGCCCGGTTCGATCAGGGGAGAGGCAATCTGCTTCCCGTCCGGCGACCACGCCGGATCGTAGTAGCCGGGAATCGGCAGCGTGGCCAGCACATGTTCATTGCTGCCATCGGAGTTCGTGATGATGAGCTTCGTGTTCGCGTCGGCCGAACTGTTGCGCACGAATGCCATCTGCTTTCCGTCGGGCGAGAAGGTCACAGCGCTATCGACATCCTCGATGAGCTTCTGCGGCGTTCCGCCTAGTACCGGAACCGAGTAGAGAATCGCGATGTTCGGGCGATCGGGTTCAATGCGCGTGAAATACAGGTAATTGCCGTCCGGAGTGAACGTCAGGCCCATGTAATGCGCCTCGGTCGGAGGCAGAATCTCCTTGTCGCTGCCGGTGGCGATGTGACGCATCCACAGACTCTCGCGGCCATCGGGTTCGGTATGCACGTTGTAAACGTACTGCCCGTCGGCCGAAACCGTGGACAGGATCGATTTGCCAGTGCTGGTGAGTTTCTCCATGCTCATGCTCTGAAACGGCATGGGCCCGGTGCTTCGACGGCTCCAGAATGAATAGACCCCAAATGCCGCAGCCGCCAGAATCGCCGCTACCACGACGGTGACTAGACCGGCCCGCGCCTTGTGCTGTTTGGCATTCTCCATCAGCACCCGACTGCTCGACGAAGGAGTGCGCCGCCGACGCATGCGACGGTGCCGACGAGATCGTAGCGGCGGGCATCTTGGGCCGTTTGCATGTGTGTTCCCGAGGTGCGGCTGCCATCGCTGTCGCGCTTCAGCCGCTTGAGGTCGCCACGCATCTCCGCTGCCGACTGATAACGCAGATCGAGGTCTTTCTCTAAAGCTTTCTCGATGATCTCTTCCAACCTTGGCGGAACCGAGGCATTGAGTTGCATCGGGCGCGTCGGCTCGCCGCTCAGAATGCCTTGGAATATTACCGCCGAGGTCTTACCGTCGAACGGCAACTTGCCCGTCGCCATCTCGTACAGCACCGCCCCCATCGAAAACAGGTCGCTGCGGGCATCGAGTTCGTCGCCCCGCGCCTGCTCCGGCGACATGTACGCGATCGTACCAACCGCCGTGCCGGGCTGCGTAAGCTGGGCTTGCGCCATAGTCGGCGCATCGCTCGACACAGTTTCCATCGAAGCTTGCCGGTCGCGCGCCAGCTTGGCCAATCCGAAGTCGAGGATCTTTGCCTGACCGCGGCTGGTCACGAAGATATTCGCCGGCTTGATGTCACGATGCACGATGCCCTTGGCGTGCGCCGTATCCAGCGCATCGGTCACCTGGATGCCGAGGTCGAGTAACGTCCCCGTCGGCAGCGGGATGCCGTGGATCTTTTCGCTCAGGCTCTCGCCCTCCAGCAGTTCCATGGCGATAAACCACTGGCCGTCGCACTCTTCGATGGCGTAAATCGTGCAGATGTTGGGATGGTTCAGCGCTGAGGCTGCCCGCGCCTCCTGCTTGAAACGCTCGAGCGCCGAGGCATCCTGCTCCACCCCCGCGCCCAAGAACTTAAGCGCCACGAGGCGTCCCAGCTTGCTGTCTTCGGCTTCATACACCACGCCCATTCCGCCAGCGCCAAGCTGCCGCAGAATCGTGTAATGCAGGATGGTTTGTCCTACCTGAATGTCCAAAATTCAGATCTCCGGAAATTACCCAACCTCTATTGTGCCTTAAGAACGCGGCCAACAAACCTCGTTTGATAGCAGCTGAACCCCGCTAGCTGCCAGAAATTCCGAATTCCCACAAGCATCGCAACGTACTGCCGATCGTTCAACAATCTGCGGGCTCGTCATTCAGCTTCCGGATAGCATTCGGATCGACCAACAGCCACCTATGGGCCAGACGAGGGAGCTTGGTGGAGAGGTGTTACTACTAATGTGCAAAAGATTTGCACATGAATCGTCGCTCGGCTCGCATGACAAATAGTTGATGACATGGGACTTAATCTCCGCTATATTCGGTGACACGATTGCATTGCTGTACGTTGGATGTTGGGTCCGTGATCCGCCATTCAGTCTGCTTGTCGGTAGCAGACAAATCAAGTCCAGTTTGTTCAATCAGTTTTACAGGAGCTACGAATGAATTTTCGCGCCACAAGAATTACCTTACTGGTCGCAGTGTTTGCGCTTGCCACGTCCGTCGCTGGTTTTGCTCAAGCTCCGTGCGGCGTAGCCAACCAAATTTATGCCAGGCTTGGGACGGCACGGGCGAATCTGTACGGCTCCCAGAATGACACCGTAGGCGGCTTCGGCAACTTCGCCACTGTCTATGACATTTCATGCTGCCCAAAGGAACGGATTATTGGGACGTCGAGAGCTTCCACTTTGTCGGAGGATATTTCAATCCTCCCGCCCAGGGTCCACATCTACCGCATTGCACGCTGACCCTGTATTCCGACGCTCAATGGAGATCCCTGGACGGCCCGATCGCTACTGGGTCGTTCAGCAGCTTTAACGAGACGTTCCTTGGTAACGTTAACGGGTTGCCCATCTACATGTACTCGCTGTACTTCCAGAGCTTCGACATGTACCCGGGCACCTATTTGGCTTCCGTCGTTCCCGACCTTGGTTTCCCGCCACAGTGGGGCTGGGCAACTTCGGCTGGTGGACTCGGCTTGGGCTACCAGTGCTTCTTTGGACCCTGCGGTGGGACCGGCACGAGCTTCGCCCTCGCAGTCGATGGCAGGCCGGTTCCGGAGCCAGGCACCCTGATCATGCTGGGAACCGGAATTCTCGGCTTGGCTGGCTCGCTGCGCCGCAAGCTGCTCTAAGCGATCTCGACAATCCGCTTCAATAACAAAGCCGTCCCTCGCGGGGCGGCTTTTTTGTTCTGATCCCTACTGTAATTCGACTGATGACGGGTGCCGGCGACAGGGAGCTGACGAGTCTGTTTTCCGGCTAAATCAGCGAAGATTTTGCTTGTCTTTATGCCCGGAACAAGTTAACGTTTTTGGGACTGCTGTAACGGTCGTTACACTACGGGCCTCCTCTGCTGGCGGTAGAGACGCTCCCATGGCGGATCGCCTCCCGCTGCAACCATTCAACAGCGTCGGCCTTACGGGAGGAAAAATGACGACACGCACCACACGAATTTCGATATTGATTGCCGTATTCGCGCTTGCCACGTCCCTTGCTGGCTTTGCGCAACTTCCATGCGGCGTAGCCAACCAAATCACATGTCAAGGATGGGACGGCACGGGCGTCTTATACGCCTCACAGAATGACAACGTTGGCGGCAACGGCAACTTTGCCACCGTGTATCAGCAGTTCACGCTGCCGAACACCTATCCAGACTGGAGCCTTGAGAGCTTCCACTGGGTTGGCGGATATTACAATCCACCTGCGCAGGGCCCTATCACCGGATGGACCCTGACCTTCTACAACGACGGTGTCGGCGGCACCCGGCAACCCGATCGCGTCTGGATTCTTTCCCGGGACCGGCGGCGAGACTTGCATCACGGCTGACTGCACCGTAAACCCCATCTACGTCTACTGGCTGTATTTCCAGGACTTCGACGTCCTGCCGGGAACCTACTGGGCTTCGGTCGTTCCTGATCTCGGTTTCCCGCCACAGTGGGGCTGGGCGACCAGCGCGTGGGCCGACCACTGGATACCAGTGCTTCTTCGGCACCTGCGGACTCACAGGTGTAGGCTTCGCCTACGCAGTGGATGGCACACCGACGATTCCGGAGCCGGGCACCCTGATCATGCTGGGAACTGGAATCCTCGGCTTGGCTGGCTCGCTGCGCCGCAAGCTGCTCTAAACAACATCGAAATCCGCTACAACAAGAAGGCCGCCCTCGCGGGGCGGCCTTTCTGCGTTGGGCGGCAGGAATTAAGGCGAAACAACGCCCCTGGCGTTCAGGCGGTGGAGTTCCGGTCGCTGATCAGCGTCCCGTTGCGCGCGTAGCTGTGCCGGGGCACCTCGACAAACGCGATGGTCATCTTTTCCGGGTTCACGTTGAGTTCTTCCTGCATGACCTCGGTAATGCGTTTTACCGCGCGGCGTTTCTGCTCGATCGAGCGGCCTTCCAGCATCGTGATTTGTACATGTGCCATGCATCACCTCCGACAGTACGCAATTGTTTATAGCATCCCGTGAGCAATTGGGCTAGGGCCCGGCGTGAGGACGCAGGTATTCGCACCCTCCTGAGCCGGCCACCAGCACGTGACGACGCCAGCGATCTTCCCCAAGATAACGGTCCAGGGTTTGCAGCAACTGGTTGACCGCTGTGCGCGAAGCTTCCTTGTCGCCGTGCAGGTTCTGGGGAACGGACCCGAGGTCGGCAAACTTCTCATCATCGTTCAGGAGTTGCCGCATCATAGGGACCTGCGGCTCGTCCACTATCGTACTCAGTTCGAATACCAGCGACCGCAAGGTCCGGGCCTTGTACTCCGGGTAGATCGAAAAGTCCTGCGGATTGCCGGCATCGTTGGCGAAGGAATTGTTGAGGTACTTCAACGTATAGCCGTAGATGCTGGCTGGCGTGTACGTCGTGCCCGCGTCAATGTTGATGAGATCCACGCAGAGTCCGTACCGGGCTTCCACAATCCGGCCGGCGATCTCGGTGTCGAGCCGTCGAATCGTCTCAGCCTGCTTGAGATCTTCGGTTCTCCTCGCTTCGTACCTGGTATATGCGGCTGCCATGCCCGCCACCACCACCGACGACAGGAACCACAGCGCAAACGAGGAGTTCAGTATCTTCCAGAAGCGGTCTTTCCCCGTGGGGACAGCTTCCTTTGCTTTCAGCTCGCGGCGAACCTCCAGCCGATAACCTTCCTCGGCCTGAAGACGCGCCTTCTCCTGCTCTGAAAGCTGGTACGGACTCGGCATTCACCCTTCCCGGTTGCCAGCGAGTTTACTTCGCCAGTTCGAATCCCGCGAAGAAATAGCTCAGCTCGAACCGAGCGGTATCTTCCGCGTCCGAGCCGTGCACGGCATTCTTCTCGATGCTCGAGGCCCACTTCTTACGGATGGTTCCCTCATCGGCTTTGGCCGGGTCGGTGGCGCCCATCAGCTCGCGGTAGTCGGCAATGGCGTCTTCTTTCTCCAGCGCCATGACGACGATCGGGCCGCTCGACATGAAGTTGGTAAGCGACTCGAAGAACGGCCGCTGCACGTGGACTGCATAGAATCCTTCGGCCTGAGCCTTGTTGATGTGCAGCATCTTCATGCCGATCACGCGAAATCCGTTGGTCAGCAGCGTGTTGACGATGTCGCCGGTGCCGCCTTTTTCGACGGCGTCCGGCTTCACGATGGATAGAGTGCGTTGCAGTGTCTTCATTCGAAAATGAGTCCTCGTAATTGGAAGTAGCTTTTCGCTTTTCGCTTTTCGCTTTTTACTAGTTGCTAGTTAGGCTTTCGCCAGCTTTGGCGCGGCCTGCACCAGCATTTCTCCGATGTCGGCTGGCGTGCTGGCTACGTGAATTCCGGCGGCCTTCATGGCTTTGATCTTCTCTGCTGCGGTTCCCTTTCCGCCGGAGATGATCGCGCCGGCGTGACCCATGCGGCGTCCCGGAGGAGCAGTCTGTCCCGCGATGAAGCCCACCACCGGCTTCTTCACGTTCGCCTTGATGTACTCCGCCGCGGTTTCTTCGGCGCTGCCGCCGATTTCGCCGATCATGATGATGGCTTCGGTCTCTGGGTCAGCATTGAACAGCGTGATCGCATCGATAAAGTTTGTCCCGATAATCGGATCGCCGCCAATGCCGATCGCCGTCGACTGTCCGATGCCGCGCACCGTCAACTGATGCACCGCTTCGTACGTCAGCGTGCCCGAGCGCGACACGATGCCGACGTTGCCTTCCTTGTGAATCTTGGCGGGCATGATGCCGATCTTGCAGCGCCCCGGCGAAATGATGCCCGGGCAATTCGGCCCGATCAGCCGCGAGTTCTTGGTCTTCAGGAACTCCCACGCCTTCACCATGTCGAGCGCCGGAATGCCTTCCGTGATGCACACGATCAGCGGAATGCCCGCGTCTGCGGCTTCCATGATGGCGTCGGCCGCGCCCGGAGGCGGCACGAAAATCACCGTCGCATTCGCGCCGGTCTTGGCCACCGCTTCTGCCAACCGTATTGAAGATGGGCCAGCCCTCATGCGTCGTGCCGCCCTTGCCCGGCGTTACGCCGCCTACCACCTGCGTTCCATATTCCTGCGAAGCCTTGGCGTGAAACGTACCTTCACGGCCCGTCAGTCCCTGCACTACCAGTCGCGTCGATTTATCTACCAGGATGCTCACTTGCCCCCCTTTGCCGCCGCGACAACCTTCTCCGCTGCGTCCTTCATGGTTTCTGCCACGATGAAATTCAGTCCGCTCGCTTTCAGGATCTCGCGGCCTTGTTCCACGTTGGTTCCTTCGAGCCGCAGCACGATGGGCAACTGGATGTTGGTCTTCTTGGCCGCGCTCACTACGCCGTTGGCCAGCGTGTCCACGCGCAGAATGCCGCCGAAGATATTAATCAGCACGGCCTTCACGTTCTTATCGGCCAGCAGGATCTCAAACGCATGGGTCACCTGCTCTTCGTTGGCGCCGCCGCCCACGTCGAGGAAGTTTGCCGGCATGCCGCCCGCGTACTGGATGATGTCCATGGTCGCCATCGCCAAGCCGGCGCCGTTGACCATGCAGCCTACGCTACCGTCGAGCTTGATGTAGTTCAGCTGATACTTGCTGGCTTCGACTTCGAGTGGGTCTTCCTCGCTCAGGTCGCGCAGTTCCTTGATGTCAGCGTGGCGATAGAGCGCGTTGTCGTCGAAGTTCATCTTGGCATCGAGCGCGAACAGCCGGCCGTCGGTGGTGGTGATGAACGGATTGATCTCCACCAGCGAGGCATCGGTGTCTTCCGCCGCGTGCGCCAGCGCCATCATGAACTTCACCGCGCCGCCAATGTACTTGGGCTCGAGCCCCAGTTTGAAGGCAATCTTGCGCGCCTGGTAAGCCTGCAAGCCCATGCCCGGAATGATGTGTTCCTTGATGATGGCGTCGGGGTTCTCAGCCGCTACCTGTTCGATCTCCATGCCGCCCGCCGCCGACGCCATGAAGACGTTGCGTCCGTTGCCGCGGTCGAGCACGATGCCGAGATACAGTTCGCGGGCGATGGGCAGGGTCTCTTCGATCAATAGCCGCTGCACCTTCTTGCCCTCGGGGCCGGTCTGGTGGGTGACGAGCGTCATGCCCAGCATCTTCCGGGCCAGCTCGACGGCCTCTTCCGGCGACTTGGCGATCTTCACGCCGCCGCCCTTGCCACGCCCGCCGGCGTGGATCTGCGCCTTCACCACCACTCCGGTTGCGCCTGCGCGGATGAGCTCGCGGGCTGCCGTATCGGCTTCCTCGACGCTCTCCACCATCTTCCCGCGAGGCACGGCCACGCCGTACTTGGCCAGGATGGCCTTGCCCTGATATTCGTGAATTTTCATGTTGGTATGACGGACGCGGGCAACCTGCCCGCAACTCCGGCCCCGCGGGACCGGCTTGTCTGCTCCTTATGAGAATGGCTGTACTACAGGAAACTCACTAGTGTAATTGAGCGGGGAACGCCGCCGCAATGACGGGTGAACAGGGATGCCCGGGCCCGCTCCCACCGCTCTCGGCGGCCTGCGACGCCGCTGTGCATCGCCCGACTCGGGCTGGCACAACGCGGACCACCAGATCTGTTCGCGGATTCGTTCAAATCACTTGACTTCTGGGGACTGTAGTAGCACTATTCACCTGCGCCGAGCACCAATCCAGACCCAGTTCCAATGTTCCATGCGGCGCGATGCGGTGGCTGTGCACGCATGTCGCTCACTCCTGACCGTCGTTCCGCCCGCACGCACCGCGCTTGGCTATCGCTGTTCGTCCTTAGCTCGCTGCATCCAGCAGCCCTCCTTTTTCGAGCTGTTGCAAGGCCCGATTTTCGACGTGGCAGGAAAGGCCATACGAATTCCCAGAAACAGCATTTGCAGTCATGGAGGTAAGACATGACACGGAACATGACAGGCAACGCTACTCGATTTGCGCCCCAGAATTCACAGTGGGATGCCCGCACCATCCTGCAAAAGACATGTCTTCTGTGTTTTCTCTGCCTTCTGCTCGGCGCCGGCAGCCTATTTGCCATAACGGGCAGCAACGACCCCAACGACTTTATGAGCTTCAACGGTGATTGGTGCTATGTATTCTCGGGGTGTAGCGGGCAAGTTTATCCATCGCCTCAACAATGGACGCTTGGCCCTTATAGCGGATCGGTTTATCTGGAAACAGGTCAGCCCATGCAGGTCTTTTCGGAGGAGCCCACGGGAATCGGTTGGTATGGAAACCTCATTGACCGCTACGGTGTCGTCTACAACGGAGTAGAAACTTTGGGCAATAATCCGGGCAGCATCGTGCTTTCGTTCGCCACGCCGATTGCGGGCACCGGCGCATACATTCAAGCCAACTATTATGGTCCGTTTATCGGTTCCATCCAGCTATTCGACTCATCCTGGACACAGGTGGGCACCACTTACTTCGAAACCGGATACTCCGACAATAACGTCGGGACCGCGATCTATATCGGCGCTTACGACGATATCAATGACATTTCCTACGCCGTGTTCGACACTCCATTCGGCACAAAGACTTCCGAGGATTTCGGTATCACGATGGTTGGATTCAGGCTGGCTCAACAGCCAACGCCAGAACCCGGCACCCTCCTGTTGTTGGGCCCTGCGCTACTCGGACTGGGCAGCGTCTTGCGCCGCCGGATGACCGGGAGGCCTCCGAAGGCGCAGTAGCGGGTCCGCATCATGCAGGAAGCAGGACATAGGTCTGGTTAAATCAGCCCGAATGCTACCCTAATTGCTAGTTGCTTCTTCATGATCCTCGACGCTCTGCACAAGATCGCCAACCACGGCTCCTCGCTCACCCGCGACGAGGCGCGTGACGTCATGGCCGAAGTTCTGCGCGGCGAGGCCACCGACGCCCAGATTGGAGCGCTGCTGGTTGCCCTTCACATGAAGGGCGAGACGGTCGAAGAAATCGTTGGCTTCGCACAAGCCATCCGCGCCGCCGCCACTCCCCTGCTTGGGGAAGACGGCGACACTGTGGACGTCAGCGGCACTGGCCGTGATGCTCTCGTCGATACGTGCGGCACCGGCGGAGACACTTCCGGCACCTTCAACATCTCCACCGCCGTAGCCTTCGTCACCGCCGGAGCGGGCGTGCGCGTGGCCAAGCACGGCAATCGCAGCATCAGCTCGAAGTGCGGCTCCGCCGACGTTATGGAAGCCCTCGGCGTGAACATCAACCTGCCGCCTTCGCGCCTAGCCGCCTGCCTGCGCGAAACCGGTATCGCCTTCCTTTTCGCGCCGGCCATGCATTCGGCGATGAAATACGTGCAGCCGGCGCGTCGCGAACTGCGTCTGCGCACGGTCTTCAACCTGCTCGGACCGTTGACCAATCCGGCGAACGCCTCAGCGCAAGTCGTCGGGGTCTATTCCGCCGACTTGGTGGAGAAGCTGGCCGAGGCCCTCAGCGAGCTCGGTCTGCGCCGCGCACTGGTGGTCCATGGGCGCGACGGCCTCGACGAAATCACCATCACCGGCCCGACGAAGATCGCCGAAGTCCGCGACGGACGCGTGCGCACCTATGAAGTGACTCCCGAAGAATTCGGTCTCAAGTCAGCTCCGCTCGATGCCATTGCTGGAGGCGACGCCGCCCAAAACGCCGCCATTATCCGCGCCGTGCTCGATGGCGAGCGCTCACCCCGCCGCGACGTGATCGTCCTCAACGCCGCGGCCGCGCTGGTAGCTGCAGCTCACGCCGACCACATCGCTGAGGCAGTCCCGCTCGCCGCCTATGCCATCGATTGCGGCCACGCCCGCCAGCGCTTGCAACTGCTGGTAGAATTCACCAACCGCGCCGTCTAGCGGTCAATCTCGCAGCTTTGCAAGGAGTGGATACATGAAGCTTGCCCGCCTGCTCATCCTCTTGGGAAGCATCGTCATGTTCGTGGGAGCGCTGCTCCATATAGTGGGTGGATCGTTGGGTGTCTTTCCCGTGTTGGCGAAGGCCGGGATCGAACCGCGGGTCGCTGCCGCAATCAAATGCGTCTGGCTGGTCGTCTCGGCCCATGGACTTCTGCTATCGCCCGCACTGGTGTGGATCAGCCGCCGCCCGGGGACGCGTTCCCTGCTTCGCTACCTGGCGCTCATCCCTTTGGTCGACGCCGTACTTATGTTTTATTTCGTCGGTTTCTTCCCGGGCTTCTACCTTGTCGCGGCATCAGCGCTCTTGCTTCTGACCGGGTCGTGGCTGCTACCTCAAGACCAGACTGCGTGATTCCAAGAAAAAAGCAGCGTACCTTGCGATGCGCTGCCTTTCCATAAGGCTGAAACTGCGAACTTACTTCGCGGTGTTTACCATCGGGATCGATGCGGACAACTGCAGGTTGATGAGCAGATCGATACGACGATCGATCTGGTACCACAACGCTGTTTTCTTGGCTGAGATCACCTTCTCGAACACCGGAACGTACTTCATCCGCAGTGAGAGAAGCTGCTGGTCAACGGCCGTCGATCTCGTCATGAAATCATTGATCTGCGCATCGGTCATGGTGCCATAATTCGCTGCATACTCTTTGATCAGCGCCCAGCGGTCATCGTTGGGCTTCACGGCTTCTTTCCGGTACTGGTCAAAGATCGGCCAGAATTTGGTGGCTTCGTCGGCCGTCAAAGTCATGTTCTGCGCGGTAATCTCTTTCCGCTGCGCTCGAATGTCCTGTCGCAGCATCTCGACGTCCTGGTCAATGCTGGCTTTGGGCTGAGAGGTTGCGGCTGGGGCAGCCTGCGCCATCATCGACGCACTCAACAACAATGCACTGGCAAGAATTAGTACGGCTACGGAAGTCTTTTTCTTCATTCTCTCTCCTTTTATGGTTCTGCGATTTCTATTCTCAGAATTCGTGACTTTGCGGTTGATTCCTGCTTCGGTGTGGGCGGGTCGTTAGGTCTCTAACGGCTGGCGGATCTTTTCGCCGCTCCAGCGCCCGCGCGGCCACATGCGGCCCTCGCCGGTCTGGATTCGAAGCCGAAATCAGGGATTTTGAGCTGCCTCCGTATTATAGCGAACCACCCACGACGCTTCCCCCCCGACCGTCGGATTTCAGAAATCCCCGTTACGGTGTGCCCGCTTCCGGTCATGAAAAGTATGTAACAAATGCAATAAGTCGGGCTGTTTGTGTATATTCTTTACAACCGGGGTGAAAGCCTGCAATTCCCGGCAACCTCTCTGTCCTAGGCGTGTGACCGGTCGTACACTCTTCTGAACCTATGTTCCATTTTGTTATTTCCTTTTGGAGGATAACGACGTGAAGTTCAGCTCAAAACAGGCTATTGCAATCGCCTTCGCTGCCAGCATCCTGATGTTTGCGAGCGTCTCTGCGCAAGCCGGGATTCTCTACTTCCAGAACCCCGATTTCAACGGTGCCTACTCGTCCCAATATGACAACGTCAGTGGGAACGGGCTGTTTGCCTAGGCCGCCGACAATTTCAACCTCGGCGCAGGATCCTACAACCTTAACGCCGTCGAGTGGATCGGTTCCTACTTCAACCCGCCCACTCAGGGACCCATCACCGCGTGGACCGTACAGTTTTATTCCGACGCTGGCGGTGTGCCCGGCACTCTGCTTTACTCATCGTACGTGGGCGGTACCGGCAACGAGACGTATCTTCAGGATGACAACGCCGGCGACCCCACCTACCTCTATGGGCTGCCCGTCAACTTCACCACTGCCGCCAACACCACGTATTGGCTGTCCGTTTATCCCGATCTCGGCTTCCCGCCGCAGTGGGGCTGGGAGACCGGTACAGGCGGCGATGGCGCTTCTTACCAGTGCTTCTTGGGTAGTTGCGGTCCCCTTCCGAATGACTTGTCGTTCGCGGTGTTCGGGTCCGCGGTACCGGAACCGGGCAGCTTGATTCTGCTGGGCACCGGCATCCTTGGTCTGGCCGGCACCATGCGTCGCAAGTTGTTCTAACTCACGTCAGCAACCAACATGAAAAGGCCGCCCGTTTCCGGGTGGCCTTTTTTTCGGGAATCGTTCCCCCTCGCCAAGCTTTTATTACTGCGGCTGTGTCTGATCGGGCGGAAACTGCGGCGTAACCGGCTGGTTCTGTTGCGTACTTTGCTGGCCGAGGCCACTGGGTTGCTGCCCGTGGCCGCTCTGGTTGACCTGGTTCAACTGTCCCGCAGGCGTGCCGAACTGCCCCGCGGTCGTCAACGTTTGCCCGTTATAGGGTCCACGCAGCAGCGTGTTGGCGACTGTATCCATCATCGGGCTGTAGATGAATTGCCATTCGTCGTACGTTTTCTTTTTGTTGAACACGCGAATCGTTGGCTCCTTGCTCTTGCTGGCCACGCCTACGATCGCTCCACCGCCAAACGTCTGGCCGCCCACACCGCTGTCGCCGAAGATGCTGTTGTTGCTGCCCGCCTGGCCGGTCGTACCTTGACCCTGCGATCCACCCACGCCGCCAGTTTGTGCTGAACCCGCTCCTACTCCCGGCCCCAGGCTGAAGCCTGTCTGCCCGGCCGCTCCTCCGGTGCCGGCAGCACCGAATGCTGAGGTCCCGCCGCCCGGCTGGACTCCGCCCTGTTGCGGGCCGCCAAGAAATCCGCTTTGTTGCTGTGGCGACAACTGCGCGCCGGCAGGAGCCGTACCCGCCCCGAGGTCGCCGCCGGTCGTACTTCCCACGCCGCCTGCCGCCGGGTTCAGCGAATTCGCACCTTGCAATCCGCCTAACGCTCCCTGTTGCAGGCCCGTCGCGCCAATTCCTGACATTCCTGCTATCGCCTGAAGGTCGCCGGCGTGCAACAGCTTCCACTGTCCGTCCTTGGAAAGCGGGTCTTTATACCGCTTGCGCAGGAAGCGCATCTGGTTCGTGTTCTCCAGTTGCTCAAGGTTCGCGGGATACCGCCCGAACTTCTTGTAGAACTTCTTGATTGCCCGCTCATACTCGGTGCCGCGATGGATCATCTCCTCTTCGCGGTCGCGCTTGGCCTGCTGCAGGAACACAGGCGCAACCGCCAGCGCCATAATCACCATGATCGCCATCATGAACAGCACCGCCAGCAGCATGGCTCCGCGGTCGCGGCGCTGGCGTCGCACGAAGTCTGGATTGGAACTGCCCTGCTGCATACTGCTACCCCGCCGTCAGCGGCAGCGTCTGGCGATTGTTGTTGAGCACGTCTTCGACCTCGACCGAGTTGGGCCCGATCTTCAGGATCTTGTAGCGCCGGTCAATGATCTGCCCCTCTTTGGCGATGAAGATGTCGTCACCCTTGGAGAGAAAAACCTGCTTGGGCCCGCTTTTGTTGCCGCTAAATCCGTAAAACTTCAGAGGAATCGGCGGCGGTGGCGGTGGAATCGGTGGCCCCGTATTGATTACCGGTTTCGTCACTTTGGGAATCGCCACCGGCTCTGGCTGGTTCTGGAAGATATCGCGCCCCGCGCCTTTGTAGCTAACGTCTTCGCTCGACTTCAATAAGTCCAGACGCAAGGTAGGATCCAGCGACTGCGCCAGCAGCACCGGAGCGGACTTGCCGGTTGTTTTCTTTGCTGGCTTCTTCGCGTCCTGCGTTGAAGCGGCAGACGGCGCCGCGACCGCGGCTGCGGTGTTTGCTGTTGCCGCATCCTGACCCGTGAATACCCAGTTGTAGAGCGCGAACGCCGCTACGACTACCAGTACGGCGGCGATTCCGGTCTTCGTTTTGTTCTCGGTACCCAGCTTCACGAGGTCGCTCCGGTGCGGAGATATGTCTCCACTTTGAGCTGCAGCCGCACATTGCCCTGCTGCTCGCCAAGCGTGACTCCGTCAATTACGAAAAACAGCTTGTCTCGCTCCAGAGAATTGATGAACTTCACTTCCTGCAGATAGCTGCCCGAAAGTGTTACCTCAATCTCCAGCTTGCGCAGCCCTTGCACCGGAGCGTCCTTGTCGTCATATTTCACCGCCGCAATCTGGACGCCACTCGCCGCCGCCAGTTTGCCCAGTTGCTCTGACACCGTCGAATATTCCGCCGGAAACCGCTCCTGATAGAAGTCCGAAATGTCTGTCGAGGCCTGTTTTAGCTTGCCGTCCATGCCGCGCGTCGGCAGCACCTCGACTCGCTTGGCCGCTACTTGTAACTTCAGCGCCGCCAGGTCACGCTGCCTCGCCTGCCGCGATCGTCCTGCCGGCGACATCAAGTACCCAATGCAAGCAAGAACCAGCAGCAACAGTCCGGCCACCACCGGTACCAGCGTCTTGCGGGATTCGCGAATGCTCGCCATCAGCGTCCCCCTCCCCCGATCGCAACCGTGCCCTTCAAATTCGATACCGTCTTGCCGCCAGACTTTTTCTCGGGTTTCTTCTCGGGCTTCTCATCAATTGCCGCATCATTGTCGTCGTCGGCGAACGGCAGATACACCGCAGCCACGTCAAACTGAATATTCCCGCCCGCCGGCCCACCCGCGCCTTCGCCCAGCGCGTTCTCCGCTTCCACCTGCGGCGAGCGGAAGTGCGGCGACTTTTCCATGCGCCTCACCAGCTCCACCGCCTTGTCGCGGGCGCTGGTCGCCACCACCACGTGCAGCACCAGTTGGTGATCGCGATTGAACTCCGGTTTCATCGACATCACGTGGATGTTCGGCGGCATCAGCCGCTCCATCTCGCTGAACACCCTCGTCCACGACAGCGCCTTACGCGCAAATAACTCGTTCAGAAATTGCGACTGGTCGGCAACGTCGCGGTTTTGCGGCAGATTCAGCGTGGCCTGCGCCTGTGCTTTCTCCGCATCCAGGCTGGCAATCTCCTGCCGCGCCTCCGCAATCTGGCGGTCAACGTCGTGAGTCTGTGACCGCTGATACAGGATGTATCCCAGCAGTCCCACCGCCAACACGGTCAGCCCTGCCACCAGCATCCCCATCCGCCGCGCATACTGCCTCGCAGCTTCGTAGGGATTCGACGCGAGGTTGATATTGATCCGCATCAGGCCAACAGGGCCCCCGCCACGCCTGCCAGTGCCGGCCGTGCCACACTGCCCGCGCCTACTCCCGCTACGCTGTTCGATACCAGCTCTTCCACCCGAATGTGGCTGTCGCCGAACGCCACCTGCAGCGCTTGCGCTGACTGCACACCCGTCACCAGCAACCGGTCTACAGACGTCCCGTAGCGGTCCTCGAAATACACCAGCGAGGTATTCACGTCGTCCACCAGCGACTCGCCGGTCACCGCCGTCCCGCCGTTTTCCAGCGAACGGTACAGCAGTAACTCGCCCTGGTCCACCACGGCAAACGTCGTCGTCCCCGGCTCAACCTTGATCACCATCGTCGGGCGCTCGCCATCCACAACCCCGAGCGCCGCAATCATCGACGGCAGCACCGCGCCCGGATTGTAACCCGCGTCGCGCACCACACCTTCGTACTCCTCGACCACGCTCTTCGGACTCACCGCCACCACCACCCGGACGCCGTTGTCGGCCGCGTAGCGATCGAACGAAACTGCCGACGTGTCCACGTCGAAGGGCAGCGACTTCTTCAGCCGGAAGCGCACCACCGAATCCGCGTCCTCGGCTTTGTCCGGCAGCGTATCGAAGTCCAGTAGCAGAATGCGCGTGCTCGCGTCCGGAATCACCAGCGTGACATCGCGCGAGCGTCCAGCCACCGCCGCAAGCGATTCCCGCACCGCCGCCACCAAGGCGTCACGGCCCGTCACATTCGCCTGCTGCAAGCCCGGAGTGACCATTCCCTCCGCCAGGCTTTGTGCGCTGACCGCCTCCAGCGACTGCGCGCCCTCGCCCGCACGCGCCGCCACCACGCGCTCGGCCGTCACTTCGCACGCCACATTCGGTCTCGAATTGTTGCTCCCCGCCATAACGTCAGTTTCGAGTTTCCAGTTTCGAAAAAAAGTGGGTGCCCCAGGGTTCGCGCCCCGCTTTTGGGCGTTAACCTGGGACGCGATTCCCTACCTCGTCGTCTCAATAAACGTGACCTTATTAATCTCTTTCAAGGTCGTCAATCCACGCTTCACTCTATCAAGCGCCGACTCCCGAAGGAAATGCATTCCTTCTTCCCGGGCCGCCCGCCGGATTTCACTGCTCGGCCGCTTGGCCAGAATCATCTCGCGCACATTGTCGGTCAGCTCCAGCAGCTCGTGAATCGCCGTGCGGCCGCGGAACCCCGTCCCCGAGCACTCGATGCAGCCTTCGCCCTCAAAGAATGTGACCTTGCGCCATTCCTCAGGATCCAGCCCGCTCATCGCTAGCTCCTCATCCGAATAATGAATTTCCTTCTTGCAGAACTCGCAGATCAGCCGCACCAGCCGCTGAGCCAGGATGCAGTTCAGCGACGACACGAAGTTGTAGGCCTCTACACCAATATTCAGGAAGCGGCCAATCACGTCCACCACATTATTCGCGTGGACGGTGGTGAACACCAGGTGCCCGGTCAGTGCCGCATTGATGGCGATTTGCGCCGTCTCCGAGTCGCGGATTTCGCCCACCATGATCTTGTCCGGATCGTGCCGCAGAATCGACCGCAACCCGCGGGCAAACGTCAGTCCCTTCTTCTCGTTCACCGGGATCTGCGTAATGCCGGAGATCTGGTACTCCACCGGGTCTTCGATGGTGACGAACTTCTCCTCGTCGCTCTTGACCTCGTTCAGTGCCGCGTACAGCGTGGTCGTTTTGCCCGAACCCGTCGGCCCGGTCACCAGCACCATGCCGTATGGTTCCTTTATATAGCGCCGAAACTTGTGCAGGTCCTCGTCGTTGAAGCCCACCACGTCGAGCGTCAGCTTGTGGAACTTCTCGCTCATCGACTCCTTGTCGAGCACGCGCAGCACCGCGTCTTCGCCGTGGATCGACGGCATGATTGACACGCGGAAATCGATGGACCTCCCGTTGTAGCGCACCCGGAAGCGTCCGTCCTGCGGCACGCGCCGCTCGGAAATATCCAGCTCGCTCATGACCTTGATGCGCGAAATGATCGTGGAGTGATGTTCCTTTGCGATCGGAGGCATCGCCTGCTGCAGCACGCCGTCGATGCGGTACTTGATCACCACCGAGTCATCGCGCGTCTCAATGTGAATATCGCTGGCCCGCCGTTGCAGGGCAGTGAAGATCATCGTGTCCACCAGCTTGATGATCGGGCTGATGTCGCTCTCCGCCGTCAGCCTCTCGATGGAGATGGTCTCGTCCGCGTTCTCGTCTTCGCGGATGACGTCCAGCGCGAAGTTCTCTCCCGCCTCTTCCAGAACCCGCTGCGACTGTTCGGTCTTCTTCAGCACATCGCTGATCTGCGTCAGCGTCGCCACCTTGGTCACGATGCGGCGTCCCAGGTTCAGGCTGATCTCGTCGATCATCATCAGCTGGCTGGGATCGGCGATCGCAATCACCAGCCGCCCGTCCTGCGTCTCCTGCAGCGGCACAAAGTTGTAGCGGAACATCAAATCGACTTTGATCTTGCGGAATAGCTCGTGCTGGATGTGAAAATTCTTCAGGTCCACGAACTCGCAGCGGTAGCGCCGCGCCAGGTCCTCCGCCTGCACCAACTCATCGGCCAGAGACAAACTGCCGTTCCCGCCATTTACGAAGATCGACTTCTTATCAACCATTCAGAAAACTGCCTTTCAGCCCAAACTGCCCCGGGTACTATCCACTACAAACCACTATCCACTAGTGAATTCCCCCTGCCCCAAGACTAAAGATCGGCAGGTACAGGGAAATCAGCACAAACGCCACTACTACGCCCATCACGATCAGGATAATCGGCTCAATCAGCGCCATCGCCGTGGCCAGCGCGTTGGTCACATCTTCTTCGTAAAACTCAGCCACCGAATTCAGCATGGCCGGCAGCGATCCTGTGGATTCGCCCACTTCGATCATCTCCACCGCCATCTCCGGGAATACCGTCGACGACTCAAGGCTCTTCGCCAGCGGCTGTCCTTCCCGGACCTTCACCGCCGCCGCATCCACGCCGTGCGTAATCAGGCGGCTCTGCATTGACTCGCCAGCGGTCTCCAGCGCCGGAACCAGCGGCAATCCACCCGCCAGCAGAGTCGAGAGCATGCGCGAGAAGATGGCCACCTGGTACTTCAGCCAGATACCGCCCAGCAGCGGCACCTTCAGCTTGATGCGGTCCATCTGGGTCGCGCCGGCATCGCTCTTCATCCATCGCCAAATCAAGAACCCCGCTATCAGCAGTGCCCCTGCCACATACGGCGCATAATGCTGCGCATTGGTCCCGATCGCCAACATAACCATCGTCAGCGGCGGCAGTTCCACGCCCAGCTGGTTATATAGATTGGCGAACTGAGGCACCACAAACGTGATCAGAAACGTCAGCATCACCGTCAGCATCACCACCAGCAGCACCGGATACACCAGTGACGACACCAGCTTCTTGCGAAACGTCAGCGCCAGCCGCTGGAACGCGATGTACCGCCCCATCACTTCTTCCAGGTTGCCCGACTTCTCGCCCGCCAGGATCGTGGTGGTGTAAACCTTGGGGAACGCCTTTTGTTCCGCGAACGCTTCGGAGAGCAGCTCGCCGCTTCGCACCCGGTCGCGTACGTTATGCAGCACGGTGCGGAAATACGGGTTGCGCTGCCGCTTCATCAGCAACTCGAGCGACTGGATGATCGGCAGCCCGGCGTGAATCAGCGTCACAAACTGCTGATTGAAGATGACAAATTGGTCTTGCTTGATTTTGCGGCGTTGCGGCAGCCGAATGTCGCCGGCAAGCAGTCCCTTTGGCTTAACCCAGTAAACCAGGAACCCCTGCTGCGAGAAGCGTTCGCGCACCTCGCCTTCCGAGTTCCCCAGCTCCACTTGTTCCATGACGTGGCCGCGCTCGTCGGCCATCCGGATCATGTACTCGGCCATGTAAGTAACGGATTCCTTTGGGTCAGACTCTAGTTTAACAGTTGCCCGCGAAGAAGTTGCCCCGTAGCCAGTTGCCGATTGCCAGTGACCGCCGCCTGGCAGAGTTAGCTAGGCGCGCAAACCACCGCGACTACTTACTCTTTTCCGCAAAACTCGCCAACGCTTCGATCTCACCGGAGTGCACGTCGCTCCAACTCTCTATTGAGGGATAACCGACAACACGTACGGACTTAAACAAGTCTCGAACACACTGGCTTGGCCGCATAAGTCTGATTTCAGCCCCTGCCCTGTAAATCATAGTGAAGACGTTTACGAGCGACCCTAAGCCGCTATCGTCGATTCTCGTCACCTCCTCGAGATTCAGCAGGATCTTCCTTCTCCCGCTCGCGACCAGCGCCTCCACGCATTCGGGCAGAATCTTCCACGTGTCGATGACCAGTACACCCCTCACAGTCACGATCGTGACTTCCGCAATTCGGCGTGTTTCAATATTCAAGGTCATCTGCATCAACCAAGCGGCCTATTCCGCACGAACCCCGGGCACCCAGTTCTCCAGACTCGAAACTCGAAACTGCTTCTTCACTCCACCAACTCCGCCCCAGCCACTACTTCCACGCCTGGCGGCGGCGTGAACTTAAACCGCTGGTCACTGACTTGGACGTTCTCCTTCTGCTGAAGAAAGCGGAACTCCGTCACCGACCCATCCATTTCCTCCACCACGATGCGCGTGATCAGCCCCTCCGGCGTGACTTCCAGCAGTGTCTGCGACACCCGCTCCTGCATCCCTTTGGAACTCCGCGCAGCACGATGTCCCCTGCATTCACGGGCTTGGCGTCAGTGGCGATCGCCAGGCCTTCGAACTCCTTCTCCAACTTGGATTTGCCCAGCAGGTACCGCAGCGGCGACCGCAAATCCTCAATCTGCTTTCACCGGAGTCCGCCTCGCCTGTCGCTCCCCTGGCACATAGAACCACGCCGTTTTGCCGTCGGTGAGAAACATCTTCGGACGCGGCTCGCTGTAGTCCCACCGCATCCGCCCCGGCTTCTTCAGCTCCAAAGTCCCGCTCTCCGTCCGCTTCATCCCCGCGCCCGAGTACGTCTCGGCAAATTGCGCCTGTAGCGTCTGGATATGGTTGTAGCGCTGGTCCACCTTCTCAGCGATGTCGTGCACGTCCGTCTGTCCACAGAGATTCGCCGCGCTCAAGGAGGCGAGGACAAATACCAAGAGGAACCGGACCGCAATCATGCTGCAAAACATGCTCGGATGATTCTATTGGAATTGTGAACGGATGCGGTCGGCCTCGGCCTTGCGATCCAGCCCAGGGCAACCACGTTACGGAACCATGACAGCTTTCGGTATATAATCCCGTTTTCAACTTCTATCACAGAGGAACCACCTCACTCGTTAGGAACCGCCGTGCCCACACTCACTAAGGAAGCACCCAGCAAGAAAAAAGCCAGCAAGCCTGCGCCTCCAGCTCCTCCGGCACCCAAGCCTACGGCCAAAGCCCCCGTCACCGAGAGTTGGGTCGGCCGCGTCCCCCAGCTCAGGCCGGGCCAGTATGCCGACGGCATGCCCATCCATGTCCCTGAGTACATCTGCTGCAAGCTCATTCTGCGACCCAACAAGTTCCATTCCCGCGACAGCTTCTTCGAGTTCGGCAAGGTCTTCAAGGAGCCCGCCAAGGAGCATGGCGTCAAGTACACCACCGAAGGCTTCACTCAACAGCCCGTCAAGATCCGTGAAGTGCTGTTTATCGACACCGACGACTTCCGCCTTTACAACAACGCCTTCATCCTGCGCCGCCGCATCCCCTACAAAGACGGCTTCCCCATCGGCGACCCGGAGATCGTGTTCAAGTTTCGGCATCCCGATTTGCAGATGTGCGCGGAAACCGACGTCCGGCCGAACATCCTCGGCGATCACCGCGTCAAGTTCAAGGTCCAGGCCCTACCCTTGAAGGAGAGGTTGGGCGGCATCCGCCTCCTCTACTCCCACAACGTCCAATTCAACCGCGGCGCCATCGGAATCGGCAACGAAAACATCCGCGACATGGACGCGTTGATCGACATGCTCCCGGCGCTGGCTAAAGTCAGAAAACACCCGAAAGAAGAACTCCGTATGGTCAGCAATACCATCGTCGAGGAAGTTCTCCAGGACATCGGCATGCTCGACTTCGGCGACGGCCTCACCTGCAAAGCCAACGTCGCCATCTGGCGCACCCGTGGCGAGCATCGCCCGCTCATCGGCGAATTCGCATACCAGTTCCGTTTCAAGGACCGCAACGCTCTCAGCAAGGACGCGCTGCGGCGCACCGAGGCATTCTTCATCGGGCTTCAGTACTCCGCCGAAGACTACATCAACCTGGGTGCGACCAAGACGGCGACCGTCTATCGTCTGTTGGGCAATCCCCCCAAATCGCACGAATAACGATGCTCCCATCGTTGAGACAGAAGGCCGAGTCGCTCGCTGAGCGCCTCGGCCTTTGTTACGATGTCATCTCGCTCGCTATGTTTCCTCTCTGCTCAGTCGCTGCCCTTGTTCGCGACACTGAGGATCGCACCTATGTCATCTGTTGAATCGCACCAGCCTCTTTATTCCGCTGACGAAGCGCTGCAACGTCTGATCGACGGGAACCAGCGTTTCCTCGCCGGCCAAGCCCACTTCCCCACCGTCTGCAAAGAGACCCTCGCCGACCTCGCCCGCGGACAAAGCCCTTACGCCACCATCCTCGGTTGCAGCGATTCCCGCGTTCCGCCCGAGCTTATTTTCGACGCCAACTTCGGCGAGCTATTCATCGTGCGCGTAGCCGGTAACGTCGTCTCTCCCGAAGTCATGGGCAGCCTCCAGTACGCCGGCGCGCATCTACACACGCCATTGTTTCTTGTGCTGGGACACGAAGGCTGCGGCGCGGTAAACGCCGCCCTCGAAAGCAAACTCGACGACGTGCAGCACCGCTCTCGCATTCAGCTACTGGTGGACAACATCATGCCCGGCCTGCCCGACTTCTCTGGGGTTCCCGACGACCAACAGATGGTTGTCGCCGTCGAGGCCAACGTCCGCTGGTCCATGCACCAGTTGGCGGTCTCGCCCGAAGGCAGCCGCGCCATGCAAGAAGGACGCTCCCGCATGGTTGGCGCCGTGTACGAAATCGCCTCCGGCCTCGTCCGCTTTCTCGAATGAGCTGCCAGCGTTACTTTCGCCCGTCCTTCGCCTTCAGCCTCGTCTTCCACTCCGCGATTGTCGGGTCCAGCACCCTCCGCCCCACGACTGTTGACAGCACCACTGAGGTCGTCGTCATCCCAAACGGCGTCAGCTTGTTGATCAGCGCTTCCAGGTGTTCGACCGACGCCACGCACACGCGCATGAGGAACGAGTCGTTGCCCGTTCCGCGATAGCACTCCACCACCTCGGGCAGCGACTGCAGCAGGATCGCCAGGCGCGGTAGAATATCCCCCACCACGCTCATCCGGATGACCGCCGTCACCGGCAAGCCAACTGCCGCAGGGTCCACCAGCGCGTGGAAGCCCCGAATCACCCCGCGCTCCCGCAACTTCTGTATGCGCTCCGCCACCGCCGGCGCCGAAAGCGACGTCTTTCGCGCCACTTCAGCGATCGATACTCGTGCATCGGCCTGCAATGCCGTCACGATCTTCCAGTCAATCTTGTCTAGCAGTCTGTTTTTGTTGGCCATAAACCCTTTGGATCACAGCTTCTAGCGGTAATCTACCATCGATTCGTAGTAATACTATGCATTACTACTTCGTTTCGCAAATGCCCTGCCCACTCGTGCCCGCTATCCTTATTACATCCGTTCATCTCATTAGGAGCTATATACATGCCTGTTAAACAAAGAAGCTGGGCCGAGCCCTTCAAGATCAAGATGGTCGAAGCCGTGAAAATCACCAGCCGCGAAGAGCGCGAGCGCGCCCTCGAAGACGCCGGCTACAACACCTTCCTGCTCCGCTCCGACGACGTTTACATCGACCTGCTCACCGACTCCGGCACCTCCGCCATGAGCGACAAACAGTGGGCCGCCATGATGGTCGGCGACGAAGCCTATGCCGGCAGCCGCAGCTTCTATCGCCTCGAGAGCACGGTCCAGCAATACTACGGATACAAGTTTGTCGTCCCCACCCATCAGGGTCGCGGCGCCGAAAACCTCGTCTCCAAAGTCCTCATCAAGCCCGGCGACGTCATCCCCGGCAACATGTACTTCACCACCACCCGTCTGCATCAGGAACTGGCCGGCGGCACCTTCGTTGACATCATCATCGACGAAGCCCACGACTCCCACAGCCTGCACCCCTTCAAGGGCGACGTCGATCTCGCCAAGCTCGAAGCCGTCATTCAGAAGTACGGCGCCGACCGCATCCCCTACGTCAGCGTTGCCGCCACCGTCAACATGGCTGGCGGACAGCCCATCTCTCTCGGTAACCTGAAGCAAGTTCGCGCCCTGTGCTCGAAGCACGGCATCCGCGTCATTCTCGACGCCGCCCGCGCCGTCGAAAACGCCTACTTCATCCAGCAGCGCGAAGCCCGGCTACCAGGACTGGTCCATCGCCTCCATCCTCCGCGAGATGTGCGACCAGACCGACGGCTGCACCATGAGCGCCAAAAAAGACCCGCTGGTCAACATCGGCGGATTCCTCGCAGTCAACGAACAGGCCGTGTACGATGACGCCGCCAACCTCGCCGTCGTCTACGAAGGCCTGCACACCTACGGCGGCATGGCCGGACGCGACATGGAAGCCCTCGCCAGCGGCATCGAAGAAGCCGTCCACGACGACCACATCCGCGCCCGAATCGGCCAGATTCTCTATCTCGGCAAGAAGCTCATCGATGCCGGCGTACCGATCGTTCAGCCCATTGGTGGACACGGCATCTTTCTCGACGCCAAGGCCTTCCTTCCGCACATCGCCCAGGAACAGTGCCCCGCGCAAGCTCTCGCCGCCGCCATTTACTTGGATTCCGGTGTGCGCAGCATGGAGCGTGGCATTGTCTCCGCCGGACGAAACAAGGAGACCGGCAAAGACAACATGCCGAAACTTGAACTCGTCCGCCTCACCATTCCGCGCCGTGTCTACACCCAGGCCCACATGGATGTCGTCGCCGAGTCGGTGATCGAGGTTTACGCCAACCGCGACAAAGTCTGCGGACTCAAGATGGTGCATGAGCCCAAGTACTTGCGCTTCTTCCAGGCCCGCTTCGAGCCCGTCGGCGTCCGCCTCGTGGACCTCGAAGAAGAGTTCTCCGAACTCGAAGCCGCCCTCTCTTGCTGACACCTTGGGAGGCCACGGCCCATCGCTGCATTCTCAAACGAAAAAGCCCCGGCGATTTGCCGGGGCTCGGTTACTACAGCTCTTACTCTGTGGGACTGCCTACCCGAGTTTGCGGCGCAGCACCCCGAACAGGCCCACAATCCCCGTTCCCAACAGCGCCATCGTCCCCGGCTCGGGAATCGGAGCGAACGAGACGCCTTTGAAGTTCGAATCCGCCGGCGCGGTCGCCAGCGTCGAGAACGACTCGCCCGTTACCTGGCTCGCCAGCATGGCCGACAAGTTATCTGTAATCCCGAAAAGATAGGTCGGATCCAGATCGCCAATCGTGTAGTTGGTGGCATACAACTCAACCTCGCCACCCACCACTTTTCCCGCCAGGCCGAGGAGTCCCGTCGTACCCGCCGTGTTGCTCGCGTTAGCGTTGGGATTCTCCACCAGGTTCAGGCCCGCCGCCAGTGTGTAATCGAGCACCCAACTCCCCGAGATCAGCGACCACTTCTGTAACCCGCCATCCCCAATCGCGCTGGTCGCCGATGTCTGTTTCCCGTATCCGCTGTCCGTCACATATATGGTCGTCGGGTTGGCAAAGAAATACTGTTCCGGGCTCAGGTTGATCTGTTTGCCGGCATTCAATCCATTTCCGATGCTGTTCACTCCCGTGGTGATCTGGTACTTCCCCGTGCCGCCGGTGTTGCCGAATCCTGCCAGCATTACCGGTGCGCCCACCGTCGTGGTTGGGAATCCCGAACCCAGCGTTCCGATATACGAGCGGTTCGTGCTTCCCTTCTTGCTGTCGCTCGAAACATAAAGTTGGCCGTTGTATCCCGTCACCACCCGCGTGTCCTGGCTGTATCCACTCCCCGCATCACCCGCCGTAAGCGAGACGCTCGCCGCATTGGCGCCGAGGTTGGCCAGAAACACTCCCCCCGTCGCATCCGGGTAGTTACCCTGTCCGGACACATAGATCTGCTTCCCCGTCAGCGTGTAAGCGCTGCGCGGATTGTTCTGGTCGAACACCCCATACAGCGCCGTCGTCGAGTTCACCGCTCCATTCGAGTCAATCAGCGCCGCCACTCGCGTGACCGGAGTGTAGCCCTGCCCCTTCAGGCTGCCCGACTGCGCCAGCGCCGTATTGGTCGGATCCGGACCATACGCCCCGGGGTTCGCGTTGAAAGTGTTGGCATTGATGCCGTATCCCATGATCGTCAGGAACCGGTTGTCTCCCGAAAGCTGCAGGATCCCTTCCGAAGATGATCCATACTCGCCCGACACCGCGAAATTCGCGCCCGAGCTGGTTTGCGGCAGCTCCAGCGAGTTCACGAAAGAGGCCGACGTTGTCCCATTCGGATGATATTGATACAGCGTCAGCGGCGCCGCCTGGTTGTCTCCATAGCTGCCCGTGCCCGAACCATTTCCCTCCACCGAAACCACCAGGTTTCCGGGCAGGTAGAACTGAGCAAATGCCGGCCCGGCCATTACCAGCACTGCGATGACGATTGGAGCTAAATACCTCTGCATTACGCGATAAAGCGAATTCATGTCACACCTCAGGCGAGATTTCAACAGCGCCTGAAGTCTAGCAATGCAGGATTACAGAATGATGACAACGCTGGACTACCCGGCCCGTCCAAGAACAACGCCCGCCCCCGGCTTTGGATACCTCCTACAAATGATGCCTCTTACAAATACCGATACGATTTTTGTGACTCAGGGTATAATCCTCGCCACATATGCCACTAGCCGCGGGCACTCGGCTGGATTCGTTCGAAATCGTCGCTCCTCTCGGCGCCGGAGGAATGGGCGAGGTCTACCGCGCCCGCGATCCGATTCTGAAGCGCGAAGTTGCGATCAAGGTGCTGCCCGCCTATGTCGCGCAAGATCCAGAGCGGCTGCGCCGCTTTGAGCAGGAAGCGCAAGCGGCTGCGGCCCTGAACCATCCCAACATTCTTGCCGTTCACAGGTTCGGCACCTTTGAAGGCGCGCCGTACATGGTGTCGGAGTTACTTGAGGGCGGCACGCTCGGGCGGCAACTGTCTCACGGTCCGCTACCGGTGCGCAAAGCCATTGATTACGGCGTTCAGATCGCAAGCGGATTAGCGGCAGCACACGAAAAAGGCATCGTTCATCGCGACCTCAAGCCCGACAACATCTTCGTCACGAAAGATGGCCGGGTGAAGATCCTCGACTTCGGCTTGGCCAAGCTGACCGAGGCCAAGTCCGCACCCGCAGATGGGCCTACCGTCACACGGCAGGAAGGCACGGAACCAGGCATGGTGCTCGGCACCGTAGGCTACATGTCCCCTGAGCAGGTGCGCGGGGAGACGGCTGACCATCGCGCCGACATCTTCGCCTTCGGCGCGATCCTGTACGAGATGCTGACCGGCAAGCGGGCCTTTCGCAAGCCGACGTCCACCGAGACGATGACCGCCATCCTGAACGAGGACCCACCAGCGCATTTCGCAGATTGCGCCCGGCACTCCTCCGGCGCTGCTGCGCATTGTGCATCGCTGCCTCGAGAAGAATCCTGAGCAGCGATTTCAGTCGGCATCGGACTTGGCGTTTGGGCTGGAGGCGTTGTCGGAATCGGGCAGCACTTCGGTAGCTGCCGTCGCTGAAGGATCGCGCTCGCGTTGGACCTGGGCCTTGGCGGCAGGCGGCTGCGGTCGCGCTTGGCAGCTGCACTCATTGCGTGGTGGAGAATCCCGCCGGCCGTACCGATTGTGGAGTCGGTCACCCAACTCACCGAAGATGGCGAGCCGAAGCAAGGCGCATTGGTGAGCGACGGGGCGCGAATTTACTTCAACGAAGGCCAATAAAAGAGCTGGAGAATCGCACAAGTCTCAGTCAGTGGCGGACCTACCGCTCCGGTTGATACCAGGCTGGCGAGTCCCCAACTTACAGCAGTAGCGCCAGATGGCTCTGCACTCCTGGTCTTGCTCGGCGGTATGGATGCGGCCACAGGCCCTTTGTGGTCAATTCCGCTCCCGGCAGGCGAGCCCCGCCGCCTCGGCAATATCGAAGGACAGTGGGCAAGTTACTTTCCTGATGGCCGGGTAATCTTCTCTACCACCAGTGAGCTCTACGTGGCCAACAAAGACGGCTCTAGCCCGCGCAAGCTGTTCGCCATGCCGGCGGCGTCTACCCCGTCCCCCATCGTCTCGCCCGACGGCGAGCGAATTGCGTTCAATGTTTCCCCTAGCGGCGGCGTCAACCAGTACTCGCTGGCCCAAATCACAGCGGAAGGAACAGATTTTCGTACTCTGCTGCAAGACGCCTGCTGTGCAGCGTGGGTTTCAGACGGCAAGTATCTCGTCTATCGAGTCCCTTCTGCTGGTGGCCAGGATCTTTGGGCGCTTCCAATGCAAACCGGTATTCTTCATCGGACGAGAGAACCAGTTCGACTTACCAACGGACCCCTGACCTACTCCGGTGCCACCGTCAGCCACGACGGTAAGCAGATCTTTGCCATCGGCACCAAGCGGCGCGGCGAGCTCGTTCGCTACGACATGGCGTCACATCAAGTCGTTCCATTCCTCTCCGGCATTTCAGCAATACAGCCGGACTTCTCTCGAGATGGACAATGGGTCGTCTACGTTTCATATCCGGATTACGTGCTCTGGCGCAGCCGCAGCGATGGGAGCGAGCGCACCCAATTGACCTACCGTCCGATGAAGGTGACGAGCCCTTCCATTTCGCCAGACGGTAAGAGAGTCGCCTTCTCGACCCGTGAGCTTGAAACATATATCGTCGCCGTGGACGGCGGGCCGCCGCAGCGGATTGTTGGTAAGTTTTCCGTGGGTCCAAGCTGGTCCCCTGACGGCAACCTCGTGCTCGCGACTTCCTTTGTCGAGTCGCCTTACACCGGCGGCGCCAACCAGTACTCCTATATGCAAATCTTCGACGTTCGCACAGGGAAATTGTCGGTACTCCCTTCCTCGGAGGGTAAGGGCGGAGGCGAGTGGATAACCCAGGATTCACTGGTTGCTGTTAACAACTCGGTTACGAAACTCTTGACATGCGATTTCAATACCGGGAAATGGAGCGACCTGGTAGAAGGCAGCTTTGTTAGCTGGATGGTCTCGCCCGATCGCAAGTATCTCTATATAGCTACGGGTGGCGCGGAACCAAAAGCTCAGCGGCTTCGGCTCGCCGACCACCAGATTGAAACTATTACAAGCCTGAAGAACTTTCGGCGGGTGGCGGATTCGGCGGGAGTCAGTATCGCGCCGGATGGCTCGCCGGTGTTCACCCGGGACATCGGCTCGCAGGAAATTTACGCGCTTACCGTGAAGTGGCCGTAGGGTGGTCGAGACAAATCCTGTGGCTCAATCAAAAGCCCCGGCTCTCGTCGGGGCTTTGGCTAAGTGCTAATTGCTAACTGCTCATTGCTTCCCTACTGAATCACCGGACTCGTCACGTCCGCCGGGCCGCTGGCGTTGAAGTGCACCTCGCCCGACTCGTCCGCGAAGAACCGTCGCTGTCCCGTCGTACCCACCTGGTCCGGAACCCCCGTAATGGTGTACGACCGTATCGCCCCATTCACCTTCTCGCCCGGCGTGTAGGTAAAGGTGTAGCCGCTCTTGCGCCCGCTGGCCAGGTTGGTATCGATGGTCTGCTCCCCGCCGCTCTGCGCCGTACCGCCCAGCATGGCCAGATCAGCCGTAAACCCCAGGTCAGGATGGCTGCTCGAATAAATCATCTCCGCCGCGCTAATCGCCTTGATGCTGGCAATGGCCGACGCCTCGTGCGCCGGTATCTGCGACTTCGTGATTTTGGGGATGGTGAATGCCGCAATGATCAAAATGATCGTCACCACGATCAGCAACTCGATCAGCGTAAAGCCGCGATCGCGATTACGTTTCGACATGTCTAGGAACCTCATTCCGATTCTAGCGGAGGCTGGGTGCTCCAGGGCCTGCCCTGAGCCTGCCGAAAGGTTCGCGCCCGTCTGTTGGGCGCTAACCCGGGTTATTGGCGTAGCCACTGAAATGACGTAACAAAGCCGCTTCCGTCTCCGCACTCAAACAGAAAATTATTGAGCACCGCCGCACCAATGTCAAAAAGTCCGCCGATGGTCTCTGTTTTTGTCGGGCGCGAAAACACCAATCGCGGGCCTGCTATCAGGCCCACCCCAGCAAGCCTTAGCTAATTGCTAGTTGCTAGTTGCTGCTTTTTAGCACTCCAGCATCTCCCGCGTCACCTTCAGCCCGTTCAAATTCCCCAGCACCGTCACCGCAATCGCTTCCTGCCGGAACATCTCGTTGGCCGCCTGCACCACGCTCTCCACCGTGACCTCGTCAATCTTCGCGATGATCTCGTCCATTCCCATGAAGTGGTCCTGGTACATCTCCTGCCGCGCCAGGTTCGACATCCTCGCCATTGACGACTCCAGGCTTAGCATCAGGCTGCCCTTCAACTGGTCCTTCGCCCGCTTGACTTCTTCCTCCGGAACTCCCCCGGTTTTGATCGCCTTGAACTCGTGCGTCACCGATTGCACCACCTTGGGTGCCGACTGCAACGACGTGCCCGCGTACACCGCGAGGCAGCCCGTGTCCGTGTATGGGCTCAACTCCGAGAAAATCGAGTACACCAGCCCCTGCTTCTCCCGCACGTTCTGGAACAGCCGCGAGCTCATACCGCCTCCCAGCAGCGTGTTCAGCACGTAACCCACAAACCGCCGCTCGTCGTTGATCCGGTACGACGGCACGCCAATGCAAAGCTGCACCTGCTCCAGGGCCTTCTTGTTTTTCAGGATGATCCGCGAATTGATCTTGGGCGCCGTATCGAGCAGGCCGTTGGTTCCTCGCGGCAGTGGCTCGAACTCATTGCTCAGCAGTTCCACCAGTGCCTTGTGCTCCACATGGCCCGCAGCCGCAATCACCATGTTCTCCGGCACAAACTTTTTGCGGTAGTGCTCAAGAGTCTTCGCCTGGTCGAACTTCCGCACCGTCTCCTTGGTGCCCAGGATCGGCCGCCCCAAGGCATGGTCCTTATAGAAGTTCTGCGTGAAAATCTCGTGGACGAGGCTGTCGGGATTGTCCTCATCCATCTTGATCTCTTCCACGATCACGCCCCGCTCGCGCACCGTCTCTTTTTCGTCGAACACCGGATGCAGCACCATATCGCTCAGCACGTCCACTGCGATCGGCAGGTGCTCGTCTAGCACCATGATGTTGAAACACACCGTCTCTTTGCCGGTGAATGCGTCCATATTGCCACCGATGGAATCCACCTCCCGCGCGATGTCCTCCGCCGAACGCCTCGTCGTCCCCTTAAACACCATGTGCTCAACGAAGTGCGAGATACCGTTCGTCTCCGGCACCTCATTCCGCGAACCGGCCTTAAGCCACACCCCCATCGAGACCGAGCGAATGTGGTCCATCTGCTCCGTCAATATGGTGAGGCCGTTAGGCAAAACCTCCCGATGGATCGTCCGGTCGGAAGCGACCGCCAATGCTTCTGCTGCCATGAATACCTTTTTCTATGTTCGAATCATTTCCCCGCGCTGCCAATCCAACTCTCGCGTCCCTAGCCTGGGATAAAATGAACGCGCTTGGCGCACGGGCCCCGAATTGAACTCGGGAAGACGGGTTGCCACCGCTTCTAGGATATTGGATGTATGCCCGAACCGCAACAATCCGAACTATTAAACCTTTCAAATGAACAACTTGCGGACATTTTTGCAACTCTTGCCCAAGCCCCATACCGCATCCGTCAGCTTTTAGACGGCCTCTACCATCAAAGGTGGTCGAGCCTCGCTCAGTTCTCCACCCTGCCCCTCTCGCTCCGTCAGCAGCTCACCGAACTCGGCTACTCCGTCGGTCTCCCGGCCATCGAACAGAAATTCACCTCCTCCGACGGCACCGTACGCTACCTCTTTCAGTTCTCTGACGGCCAATCCGTTGAAACCGTCTGGATGCCCGAAGGCGACGGCGGCGAAGCCGGCGACGGCTCCGACTCGGGTGATGACGAGCTCACCAACCTTTCCCTTGAACTGTCATCACGAGGTCGCGCAGCGACCGAGGAATCCGCTTCTTCTATCCACTATCCACTATCCACTATCCACTCGACACGCTCCACCATCTGCGTCTCCTCCCAGGTCGGCTGTGCCGTCGACTGCAAATTCTGCATGACCGCTCTCCTCGGCCTGCGCCGCAACCTCGCCCCAGGAGAAATCTCCGGACAAGTCCTTGCCGTCCTCAATGACCAGCAAGTCACCCTCGACCGCGACCGCATCAACCTTGTCTTCATGGGACAAGGCGAGCCCTTCCTCAACTACGAAGCCTTCATGCAAGCCGTCCGCCGCCTCGTCACCGACGCCGGAATCCCCGCCTCGCGCATGACAGTCTCCACCTCTGGCATCGTCCCGCGCATCACCGACTTCGGCGCCGAAGACATCCGTCCCAAGCTTGCCGTCTCGCTCAACGCCTCCAACGAAGCCCTCCGCACCGAAGTCATGCCCATCACCCGCAAGTGGACCATCGAGAAGCTCCTCGCCGCCCTCCGCGACTTCCCGCTCCGCAACCGCGAGCGCCTCACCTTCGAATACGTCCTCCTCGGCGGCCTCAACGACTCACCCTCCCACGCCCGCGAGCTCGTCGATCTCATCCGTGGACTCCGCGCCAAGGTCAACCTCATCGCCCTCAATCCCGGCCCCGAAATCCCCTTCTCCACACCCGACCCCGCCCGCGTCGCCGCTTTCCAGCAGATCCTCATCGTCGCCGGAATCCCCGCCTTCCTCCGCCGTCCCCGCGGACGCGACATCTACGCCGCCTGCGGCCAACTCAAACACACCACCGAACTGGTAAAGTTGAGCTAGCTTGCGGCGCTTGCTGTTTTGATTTGTCATCCTGAGCGAAGCGCTCGCCTGGTTTTTCTTCGATCCGCGTTTTTTGCGGATCGGGCGAGCGCGCAGTCGAAGGACCTGCTGTTGCTTTGTTTTACTAACCACTATCCACTAACCACTACCCACTCTCTTATGAAACACGTTCGCGTAGGAATTGTCGGATTCGGAACTGTCGGCCGCGCCACCGCCGACATCATCACCCACCACTCCGCCCTCATCGAGAAGCGCAGCGGCGTCAAGCTCGTCGTCACCGCCGTCTGCCGCCGCCAGGCCATCAAGCCCGAAGACGCTCCCACCGGCGCCCGCATCACCACTCGCTGGACCGACCTGCTCACCGCCGACGACGTTGACGTCATCGTCGAAACCATGGGCGGCGTCGATCACTCCCTCCAGCTTCTTCGCGGAGCCCTCGAGCACGGCAAGCCCGTCGTCACCGCCAACAAGAAGCTTCTCGCCGAGCACGGCGACGAACTCTTCGCCCTCGCCGTCGCCCGCAACCTGCCCATAGGCTTCGAAGCCTCCGTCGCCGGAGGCATCCCCATCCTCCGCGTCATCCAGGAATCCACCGCCGGAGACCGTCTGCGCGGCCTGCACGGCATCCTCAACGGCACCTCCAACTACATCCTCACCCAGATGGAAGCCCGCGGCATCGACTTCGACCAGGCCCTCGCCGAAGCCCAGCAAGCCGGATATGCCGAAGCCGATCCCACCTTCGACATCGACGGCCAGGACGCCCGCGACAAGCTCTGCATCCTCGCCCGCATGGCCTTCGGCGGACGCCTCGACATCAACCGCATTCCCACTTACGGCATTCGCCACGTGCGCGCCGTCGATATCCGCTCCGCCCAGCGCCTCGAGCGCACCATTCGTCTGGTCGCCTCCGCCGAGCAAACCGACACCGGCCTCGACGTCTCCGTGCGTCCCTGGCTCGTCGACCGCCGCTCCATGCTGGCCAAGGTCGAAGACGTGAACAACGCCGTCTTCGTCATCGGAGACCGCCTGGGCACGCAAATGTTCTACGGACGCGGCGCAGGCGGCGACGCCACCGGCGCGGCTGTAGTCTCAGATTTGGTGGAGATTGCCCGCGACCTCGCCGCCGGACGCCTCAGCGCCAAGAACGTAGTCGGCTTCCTCGAGTCGCGCGAGCTCGAACTCGCCCCCGAGCCCAAACCCGCAGGCTGGTACTTGCGCCTCATGATCAACGACGAGCCCTTCATCATCGCGCGCGTGGCCGAGGTGCTCTCCCGCGAAGGCTTGAACATCGATTCCGTCGACCAGGAGCCGCATTCGCCCAAAGATCGCCTGCCGCTCTTCTTCACCGTCGAACCCGTCTCCGAACCCAAAGTCCGCGCCGCCATCGAGAAGATCAACGCCTTCGAATTTATGGTCGAACCAGTGCTGCTGCTCCGGATTGAGTAGCTGACATGGGTGCCCCAGAGCCTGCCCTGAGCGGAGTCGAAGGGTTCGCGCCCCGGTTTTGGGCGCTAACCTGGGAGCCACACTTCGTTCCGCTCCTCGGTAGGATTGTCATCACGAGGTCGCCGCGGCGACCGAGGGATCTGCTGTTTTTGTTTTTGTTTTTGCTAATTGCTAATTGCTAGTTGCTGTCTTTCATCACCAGTGAACTCGGGTGACTCCCGGCACGAGATCGAAATGGCGGTCGCGACTGAGAACCGGCAGCGAGTGCTGGCGGCACAGGGCGGCAATCCAAACGTCGTTCGATGGAATCGGCGTTCCGGCCTTCTTCAACTCAGCGCGAACGGCGCTGTACGACACGGTTGTGCGCTCGTCCACATCGAGAATTCGAAATTCAGGCAGATACTCGCTTAACCACTGTTCGTACTGCTTCCGGAAGCGGGATTGCGAAATTCCGTAGCGGTACTCGCCGAGTACGATCACGGGAAGCGCAATCTGTGCGGCTCGGCGAAGGATGGGCTGCAGTGCCGGATCGCCGTCGGCCAGGGCGGAAAGGCCGTTGGTGTCTAAGATCACAGCCGATCCTCAGGCTCGATGTGCTCAAATTCTTCTTCGATCGTGCGGTTGATTTTGTCCGACTCTTTCCGCAGATGCCGGAGCTTGCCGAAAGCCGCCATCCACGGGGTCTCCGCCGTCCTGGCGTCGGCCCCAAGCTTTTCCTTTACGGCTTCCGTAACAAATTCGCGCAGGGGGATGCCGCGCTGGGCTGCCAGCGACTTGGCACGGCGAAAAATGTTGTCGGGAATCTCCAATGTCGTCTTCATACGGTATGCTCCCATATTTATGGGAGTGGGTCAATCCCGCCCGGCCCTTTGACTTTACTAGCCACCAGCCACTAACCACTGCCCACTTCTTGGCAAGTCGGGCAAATCGATCAAGGCCCTGCCAACCCTCCGCCGCGCGCAACTCGTGCGAGCCAAGACCCAGTTCGCACGTGTGGCCCGTCTACCATCCGGGGACAAGCTCCCAGGTTAGCGCCGAAAAGCGCAGCGTGAATCTTGGCCAATCAGCCCGCTCTACGACCCTTGAGGCCAAGTCTCGCCGCAACGAACCCTTTTCGGACCAATGAAATTCGGCGATATCGGGTAAAGCCCGCCAGCCCCACGAATCCGGAACTCATAAGAATTAACGATCCTGGCTCAGGTGCGGGGCTTACGTCGAGCTGATTGATGGCGAAGTCACCGCAATCGAGTGCGCAATTCAGCAACCCAATCTCCAGCCATCCTTGCAGCGTCCAATCCCTGGTGCCGATGAAGATCGCCGAACCGTCACCGTTGGCGTTGCTCTGGCCGTCTTCGTAGACACAGAACTGGGTATCCAATTCATCAACGCAAAGAAAGGCAGTGAAAGCGCCGTAGAAATCGGCCTGAATATTGACTCCAAAGCCGCCATACGGCTTGTTGATCGTCAGGATGATCTCTCCCTGCCCCGGCGAGTTCGTCCAAAGCAGCTCATCGCCGGGGCTGAAGTTTCCGTTCCACCCGCCGGAAATCCCCTGGTCCCGCCGTTCCCCAGCTCCGCCCCCTGCGAATTCTATGGTGGCCTTTCGACCGTGTACCGAGGTTGCGACTGAGCCATTAGGAATCGTGGTAAATGGGCTGCCGAAGTTGTTGGTCCAGTCAAAATGATCGGTGCCGTTGAAGCACCCCGGGCCAGTCCGGCAAGTTATGGGGTTTTCGTCGAGCTGGGCAACGCAAAATACTCCGGAAATCAGAACCGCGACAAGCAAGTAGATTCGGGTTTGCATGGAATTGTCCTCCTGAGCTAGGCCGGGAACTTTACGACCTCTCCAACGCATCACATCCTTGGCCATCCCTACAGCAAAACATACCGCTAACGCGCGAAATTAGGACGCAGTATCCTCGCAGCGTCCGGAACGAGATTCGGGCGCGCGCTGGGTGCCTTCAAGAATGTGCGTTCAGTTATGCGGGAGTGACGAAATGGCCCACAAACTGAGCTCGCAAACGAAAAAAGAAGCCGAATAAGTGTTGTAGTTCGCTAAGACTCGAGGAAGATTCGATGAGGTAGGAAGCTCGGAGTCGTTCCGTGGCTTGATCCCCAGGTAACACGGGGCCCGTACAACTTGCTCACCGCGCGTCCACTCCGGTAAGCGCATCCGGTAGCCGATAATCTCGGCACATCATGGTGCGACATTGCTAAAAATGTCAAGAATTTTTCTTGAAATTGTCCTGTGACTAATCGTCTCTCGCGGCCTTCATGCCGCGGGGGATCTGGCTATCGCTTCGCGCGAAACAGCCTCGTCTCAGGGCGCGGCTTCAGCTGGGTGCCCCATCCTTTCGCGTTCTTTGCGAAAGGGTGGGATCGACGTCTGGACGGGGCGCGGCTTCAGCCGCGCCGCCACGAACCCATTATCGATTTGTCATCCCTCACCCGCGCAGCGGGCGGGGGATCTGCTCTTTCTGACAACTGACAACTGGCCACTGACAACTGTCTTCCGGCTGAATCTGCAAAGCCTCTATGAGATTCGCGTGGCGGAGCGGAAGCCGGGCAAATCGATCAAGGCCCTCCCAACCCTCGCACGCACGACCCTGGCGCGCGCCCAGGATAGATCGCGACGCTCCCGCGCCTCGTTAAGGCTGGCCAAGCCCTAGATAGCAGACTAATCCCTGTCTTTGTCAAATTCACTTTGGCTGATGCTTTTCCCCTCCGCCGTCAGGGCCCTCTCGTCGATAGTGTAGGTGAAAGTCAATACTGAATAACCAGTCGGCCCGACGTGGCATTCGAAGGGGTCGCCCATCGAGTAAACGGGGTCGCGGCCGGGGTATTCCGCCTTAATCTTAAGGTAGTATGTACCGGTCTGGGATATTCCGACCGCACCCTTACCGTTCGCCGGAATCGACACCTCATAGTACTTGACCGCACTTTGGGTGGTATTTTGCATTACTTTTATTTCCATCGTCCGCTGGCTTTGGTTCACGATTCTCACCTCCGCCGCGTGGTACTGAGCGTACAAGCTGCCATGCAGTCCCACTAGTAATAAGACTGCAAGGGAGGGCTTCGCAATCATTGTCATGTATTTCATGTGATGCTCCTTAGTCGTGCGATTCGACGTTTGAATGAACCCAAAACCCTGTCCTGACTGTAACTGCGCGGGTCGCCACCATTCGCCATTCGCTCTCTTATCCGGGCCCTGGTCTCTCGAGCGTCACTGGATTTACTCGGCGGCTTATCAGCCGATACAGTTATCTCATCAGCCAAAGTGCGCGATGCGCGCGGAAACCCTTATTGGCGGTTGCCAGCCGCGCGTCGCGACGGAAACCAGCTCACACGCACGTTCCATTTGAACCGCAACTCGTGCCGAGCGCGCAGCAATAAGTTGAGCAGCAAACCGAATTCACGGCGCAACAGATCGACGCGCAACAGATTCCAGAACAGCAAAATTTGCTGCCATCGGAGGAATTACAACAATTCTGAGTGCTGTCGCAGCATCCGCTGCCACACTCCACCCCGCTTGAGCACTGGTTCGCTGCGCCACACGACGCCAAAAAGCCAGATGCTGCTGTGAGGAACATGAAACCCAGTGAGTCACGACGGGACATTGCCGTGGCCAGCTTTCGGGACACATTGTCGAAGAAGCTCTCCATGTAAAACACTCCATTCTGGCAGTATTAACTGACCACCTGGTGAGTCGCTGAGAACATTTGCGAGTAGAGCAGGAACGTGACTAGCGTCTGTATTGCCGGACGCCCGAAGGCAAGTCCCGTCGCGATCGTGGCGTCTGGGCGTAGGACCACCGCAGCCGGTACGCCGTTGACTTCATACGATTCGGATATCTCGTTCTTCTCCTGCCAAGCAACGTTCTGAAATACTCGCTTTGCGCTCGTATCGCCATTTTTCGATGCGGCGGTACGGCTGATTACCACGAAGGTTAAAACCTCCGCATACTGCCGCTCCCAGCGTTCGATGTCGGGCAGGAGTTCAGCACATGCGTGACAATCCGGATCCGAAAAAACCAACACCACGGGCGGGCCGCCGTTCGACAACGCTTCAAGTGGAACGAAGCCATTTGGTGAAGACAGCTCGAAGGCCGGAGCGCGAGCGCCAAGTGGAAGTCCCACCTGCGTGGGCGGCATCAGACCGAGGAAACCACTTACGCTGGCACTCTGTTCAAGCTTATCCATGCGCAACAGGAGGCGCCCGTTTTGCTGGAAGGTCGCCGAGAGAAGAAATATTTGGAAGGCGAATCCCACGACTGCAACCGATAGTGCCGCCAAGGACAGCGGTTGAGCTGCGGCGACTTCTATGAAGCGGTGGGCTGCGGTCACCAACTGCATTCCCGGCCCCTTCCATAGGATCGCAGCAGCCCCGATTGCGAAGGTCAGGTTGCGTATTACTAGCGCCCAACTAATCGGTCGGGAATGAAACTGCCCGAAGCAGTGGCACTCAGGCGTGCGTCCGTTGATTAGATTCACGGCGATAACCACTGCAAATGCTAGCAGCAGCGCAAACGCTGCGGCCGCGCCTAATACAGCTGTGGTCGTGGAGAGAAGAAGGGCCGTTGTCATCAACTCCGCGGTAGGCAGCAAGAAGACGCCCGGCTTTGCAAACAGCGGGGGTAATCCGAAGTCGGACACTGCCTTACGTGTTCCAGTTGGGTCGAAAGCTTTGGCCGCTCCAGCGAAGCCTAGGATGATCGCAAGAGCAACCCGAATACCTAGCAGTAGCAGGTCCATGGCCGTACCTATAGGTGATCTGTCACTGACAATGACAGAACGCAATGGGGATGAACAATACCCGCCCCCTTGACCAAAGTCAAGAACTTTATGCTCGCCCGAATTCAAGTAACAAGTACACGACCAAATTAGTACATTACCTTGGGAGCCAATATCTCCTAGGACACGATGTTATCTTGAATTACTAGAAGGTGCACCGGTATTGAGCAGCGCTAATGCGGTGGCGAGCGGCGGTGGCGGTGGTTTACTAAAACGCTGGCAGATGTGAGATTGATACCAGGTGTTCCATCTCGGAACGATCTGCCTAACTAGGAAGGCTTCTTCCCCACCTTCCCCACCACCCACGCTTCCCACTCGGCTTCCTTGAGTTTTCCGGCGGCGGCGCGCAGCAGCATGGCGGTCTCTTCCACCTCGCCGCACTTCCACCCCAGCCGCGACATCTCCAAGCACACCACCATGGCCGCCAGCGCCACCCGTTCGTTCCCCTCGGCAAACGGACGGCTCTTCAGCAGCGCCCACGCGTAACCCGCGGCCAGCCGAGCCCGCATGTCGCGTTTGCCGTCGGCCGCAAACTTCACCGCCCGCAGCAGCGCCAGCTCCAGCTTCGCCATGTCCACCGCGCGCGAGCCATGAAGTTCGGAAGAAGAGACACTCGCAGAGAAAGAAGACCCGCCGCCGTAGCGCGCCTGCAGCTCCTGATGAATCGCGAGCACCCCGCGCATATCCAGTTGTCCCATCTTCACCGGCGTCACTTCCCTAACCTCCGATAGCTGTTGCGGTGCCGCCCCTCGGTCCGCCGGAACGATTCCACCTGCTCGGCAAACTCCGGATCGAACGGCGACAGCTCGATGCCACCTTCATTTACTTCCAGCTCCAACTCATCTCCCACCGACAACCGCAAATCGTCGATGACCTTTTTCGGCAGAAGCACGCCGTACCCGCTCCCGATCATCCGCAATTTCGTCTTCATCTTCCCTCCTCTTCTCGCAGCCAAAATCTCAGTCGCCACCCCTTAGCGGTACTCTCACCCGCCAACGTCATGTAATGCGATCTTGGTAATGCGCCCGTGCTTTTCAAAAAAACAAATTAAGACTTCTTCCACCGCTTCCCTGAGCCAAACTCTCAACCAGTTCGTCTCGGCAGAACTCTCACTCGCTCAACCTCGTAATGCGTTCTTGCTTTTCAAAAAAACAAATTAAGATCTTTTCCACTCTGCCGAAGGCTTTCGCGCAGTCCCGCTCGGCGGGACGCAGCGAACCGCCTTAAATTCCCATTCTGGTCCCGTCCCCAAATTCTGAAATTCCCAGTTTTCCTGCCGCCTGTTTTCAGCAGCCTGCCGCCGACGAAGCCATTATAACTGACGTTATAACCTGGCTCTAGTTCGACCGTCTGCTCCCGTCGCCGAGCCAGTCGGCCGCCCTCTCCTCCTTCCCTTCCCGGGATCGCGTAAATCCTTCCTAAAATGGTGCACCCCACCAGCCGAAATCCTCATCTAACACCTTGACACTAAGACACTCAAGTCTTATAGTGGGGCTGTTGTAAGCCGTTCGCCATCGGTGAACCGCTTTGAGATCAGCAACTTAGCACTAATCAAGTTTAGGAGGCGGGCAACAATGGGTAAAATTATCGGAATTGACTTGGGCACCACGAACTCCGTGGTCGCCGTCATGGAAGGCGGAGAGCCCAAGGTCATCCCCAACGAAGAAGGTGGGCGGACAACGCCCTCAGTGGTAGGATTCACCAAAAATGGCGAGCGTTTGGTAGGTCAAGTGGCCAAACGGCAGGCTATTACCAACCCCGAGAACACCATTTTCTCCATAAAACGCTTTATGGGGCGTCGGTACGACGAAGTTTCGGAAGAAATGAAGATGGTTCCGTACAAAGTGGTGCGGGCGGGCGATCACGTGGCTGTGGTGGCGCAGGGACAGGAACACACCCCGCCGCAGGTTTCCGCGTTGATTCTACAGAAGTTAAAGAAGGCTGCGGAAGACTACCTCGGGGAAAAAGTGACGGAAGCGGTCATCACCGTTCCGGCCTATTTCAACGATGCGCAGCGGCAGGCCACCAAGGACGCGGGCCAGATTGCCGGACTTGATGTAAAACGCATCATCAACGAGCCCACGGCGGCCGCGCTGGCTTACGGTCTCGACAAGAAAAAGGACGAAACCATTGCCGTCTATGACTTTGGCGGCGGCACCTTCGACATTTCGATTCTTGAGGTTGGCGAGGGCGTCATCGAGGTCAAATCAACCAATGGTGACACACACTTAGGCGGCGACAACATCGACCAGCGCATCGTGGAATGGCTCATCGCCGAGTTCCAGAAGGACGAAGGTCTGGACCTGCGGGCCAAGGGTAACGAGATGGCACTGCAGAGGTTACGCGATGCGGCCGAGCGCGCCAAGATCGAGCTTTCGACTACCATGCAGACCGAAATCAACCTGCCGTTTATTACGGCGGACGCGAGCGGTCCGAAGCACCTGGTAAAGACGCTAACTCGTTCAAAACTCGAGGAAATGGTGAGGGATTTGATTGATCGCTCCATCGGGCCGTGCGAACGGGCGATGAAGGACGCGGGCGTAACTGCGGACCAGATCAACGAAGTGGTGCTGGTCGGCGGACAGACGCGTATGCCGGCGATCCAGGCTCTGGTGACGAAACTCTTTAAGAAAGAACCACATAAGGGCGTGAATCCTGACGAAGTGGTTGCGATCGGCGCGGCGATTCAGGGTGGCGTTCTGGGCGGCGAGGTGAAAGACCTGCTGCTGCTTGACGTGACCCCGTTAACCCTTTCGATTGAGACACTTGGCGGCGTGGCGACGGGCATGATTCAGCGCAACACCACCATCCCGACGAAGAAGACGGAGACGTTTTCTACGGCGGCTGACAACCAGGACTCGGTCGAGGTGCATGTGCTGCAGGGTGAGCGTCCGATGGCGAAAGACAACCGCACCCTCGGCAAGTTCCACCTGACGGGACTGCCGATCGCGCCCCGAGGCGTTCCAAAGATTGAGGTTACGTTCGATATCGACGCGAACGGCATCCTCAACGTGACCGCGAAAGACATGGCCACGGGCAAGGACCAAAAGATCACGATCACGTCGTCTTCGGGCCTGAGCAAAGAGGAAGTCGAGCGCATGGCGAAAGAAGCTGAGGCGCATGCCTCTGAAGACAAAGAGCGCAAGGCGGAGATTGAGTCGCGAAATCAGCTCGACGGCATGGTGTATCAGATAGAAAAGATGCTGCGTGAGCACGGCGACAAGATCTCGGGCGAAGAGCGCGGCGCGGTTGAGAACGCGCTGGGCGATGCCAAGAAGGCGCTTGAGGGAACCGATCCGAAGGCGATGGACGGCGCTCGCGAGCGGCTTACGGCAGCATCGCACAAGCTGGCTGAGGCCATGTACAAGGCGCAGGCGGCTCCGACGGGCGAAGCTGCTCCGGGTGGAGACGCACAGGCCAGCGAGCCTCAGCAGAAGAAGGATGAGGGTGTCATCGACGCTGAGTACGTGGACGTGGAAGACAAGAAGTAAGCTGTCAGCCATCGGCTTTCAGTTAAGGCTTGGGGCGCGAAGAGCGCCCCTTGTCCGTAAGGAAGATTGGGGAGTTTGGGTTAGAGGGTGAGGAGTAAGGTGCAATTTGAATTGAATGGACAGCCGTACATGTTGAACTTCAATACCGACGAGAGGCGCTGGTATTTGCTGAGGCCCGTCATAGGTGGAATGGTGGAAGCGATCGAGGTTCTCGACGACGAAGCCGCCACGCTGCATGACGGCATGGTCCGAATCGACGGCGAAGGCTTGAAGAGCATCAATTGAAGTGATGAGGTGCATATGGCTTTCGAAGTCTGGGGTCGTCAGGCAGGCAGGGTCGCCAAAGAAAAATTGGGTGGTCCATGTCAGACGCGCTCGGCGGCAGATGCAGTAAAAATAGAAGTGCTGTCGGCTGGCTGTGAAGATGTGATTGTAACCGGCACAGAAACCGGAACGCAGCGCCGGCTGCGTAAGCGGAAGATGACAGGCCGCAAGCTGACGGGTCGGCGCGAATAACCCAACGGAAAGGCGGTTTGGAAAATGTACTCCGTAATTCGTTGGAAGCCGGGTGCGCAAGCTCGATGGCAATTGTTCACATTGGCTGCCGGGGTACTTTGGTTGTCCGGATCTGTTCTGGCCGCTGAGGATCTGTTTGGGTTCGCGACATTCGCGTTTCCTGGGGTTGTCGCTTCTGGATTGACTTACACAGTTCTATCTCGCCCATTCCAGAAGAGGCAACTGATGCTCGTGGGCGCTGTTGCTGCGTGGATCTCCATAGCCCTTTTCGTTGGCTGGTATGATTGCTGCGCTACTCCGTCCGAGGTAGGCCACCACTACATCCCTCTTGGAGGAGGAACCTATCACAATCTGAAGACACCATCAGAAGTAAGTTTTGAAATCTTCCAGATCGCGGTTCCTGGAATTGCACTTGGGTTGCTAGGTTGGTGGTGGCTCAAGAGATTCCAGACAGACCGATTTCGAAGGATCGAATGGGAGGTCAAACATTCGGCTGCACATCAGCCATTTCCCGAAGTAACGTTGGAGAAGTGCGAATCACTTGCCGCTCCGATATGGAATTACTGTTTTTGCTGCCATTGTGGAGCAGAAGTGACGGATGAGATGCCGGAGCGTTTGGCATCGTTTACGGCTGGCTGCCCAATGGGTTGCTACGAATTCGACTTAGTTCGAAAAGGCAATAAGCTGCAGATTGTTGCGTGCAGGTAGTAGAAAAATCCAATATGGCCACGACCGACAAGAAGGATTATTACGGCGCGCTGGGCGTGAAGAAGACCGCCTCGGCGGAGGATATCCGCAAGGCGTTCCGTAAGCTGGCGCGCAAGTATCACCCGGACGTGAACCCGGACAAGGGGGCTGAGGAGAAGTTCAAAACCATCTCCGAGGCCAACGAGGTGCTGAGCGATCCCAAGAAGCGGAAGGTATACGACCAGCTTGGGTTCTACTCAGACAACATCGATCCGGCAGCGGCCGAGGCTTATGCGCGCGGGGGCAGCTCTGGCGGGTTCGGCGGAGGCACCGCTCACGGCGGCGAGGGCCAGGGAGTTCCGTTCGATTTTGACGGTTTCGATTTCAGCGATGTAGCTGAGGGCGCTCGGCGCTCTGGTGGAGGTGGAGGCTTCCGCGACATCTTTTCGTCGATGTTCGGCGGAGGCATGCGACCGCAGGCGGTCCAAGAGCAGCAGGAGCCGGGTAGCGATCTCGAATATCAGATGAACGTCAGCTTCTGGCAGGCCATCCGGGGCGCAGAACTGCAACTCAGCGTGCCCCACCTCGAAAGTTGCGCCAACTGCCACGGGCGAGGATATCTGGAGATTCCCGGTGAGTGTCCGCAATGCCACGGCAAGGGACAGGTCACGCAGAAAAGCGGCAGCATGAAGTTCAACATGCCATGCCCGCGCTGTGGCGGCAGCGGCAAGAACCGCACCGTCTGCGTGGTATGCCACGGCGAGGGACGCGTCGAGCGCGAAGAGAACATTCGGGTAAGGATCAAGCCGGGGACGCGCGACGGGCAGCGCATCCGGCTAGCGGGCCGCGGGAACGCGGGGACGATGGGAGCGCCGGCGGGCGACCTGTACATCATCGTGCGGGCGGGGGAGCATCCGGTCTTCAAGCGCGACGGCGACGATATCTATCTCAATATTCCGGTGACGGTGAGTGAGGCTGCGCTGGGCAGCAAGGTCGACGTGCCTACCATCGACGGACGCGCGCAGTTGAAGATTCCCCCGGGAACACAGAGCGGCCAGAAGTTAAGGCTGCGCGAAAAGGGTGTTCCGTCGGCAGTACGAGAGGGCGTGCGCGGCGATGAAATCGTGGAAGTGAAGGTCGTAGTGCCAACGCTTCGTGATGAAAAGTCGAAGGAGATCTTGCGTGAGCTGGCGAAGCTAAATCCGGAAGACCCTCGGGAAGAGCTGTGGGGAAAAGTTAGCAATTAGCTTGGACGTCGGCGCACGATGATTGGTCACTAACAACGTGTGATGACCAGGCAATGGCGATTGACACACAAGTCGGAGCAAATGAAATTGTCCTTGAGACAGATCGACTGCGTCTGCGGCGGTTTCGGCGCGAGGATGTGGATGCAGTGTTTGCCATCATCGGCGACGAGGTGGCGATGCGGTACTACCCAAAGACCTTCGACCGGCACGATGCCGTAGATTGGATCGAGCGCAACCTCCGCCGCTACACCGTGAACGGACACGGACTGTTTGCGGTGACCCTGAAGGGCAGCGACCAAGTAATTGGCGACTGCGGAGTGATCAGGCAGGAGATTGAAGGCGGCCCGCAGCTCGAGGTCGGCTATCATTTTCGCCGCGACCATTGGGGACACGGCTATGCTACCGAGGCGGCACGAGCCTGCATGGGGCTGGCGTTTTCGAGCCTCGGCGCCAGGAAAGTGATTTCCCTGATCCGTCCGGAGAACGTACCGTCGCGAAGGGTGGCGGAGCGGAACGGAATGCAGGTTGAGCGGCAGGTAATGCACGCCGGGCTGCCACATTTGGTGTATGCAATGAGGCGCGAGGATTATGGCCAAGCGTAAAAAACAGGGCGCGTACATGATCAGCTCGGTGGCGGAGATGTACGGCATCCATCCGCAGACGCTGCGCCTCTACGAGCGCGAGGGACTGCTGAAGCCGTCGCGCACCGAAGGCAACACGCGCCTCTATACCGACGAAGACCTGGAGCGGCTGGAGCTTATCCTGTCGCTGGCACGCGACCTCGGAGTAAACATCTCGGGGATCGCCATTATTCTGCAGTTGCGCGAGCGCATGGACGAAATGCAGCGGCAGATGTCTGACTTCGTCAGTTATGTTCGCACTGAGGTGATGGCGCGCGCGCATGCCGCCGACGCGTCGAAGGGTGCGATCGTGCCGGTGGGGAGAACGATCCTGGTCAAGACGGAAAAGAAAAAATAGAGTATCTCGGCGGCAGGCTCGTGAACGATGAGTACGGCGCTTCTGCCACCAGTCAAATTCCTCACATTGCATGAACAGGCGCTTTCCTCAAACTCTGGCGTGCCTCCTCGATCTCCCAGCCCAGGACAAGAGTAAGTACTCATTTTCAGCGTTGAAAGTAAGGGATGTAGGTGTAGACTCACCGGAATCCCTGATTCTTGTCGCACTGTTCCGGGTGGTAAGCGATTGCGAGGCCAGCTTAGATGACGATCCGACACAAGAACGTCCTGTCCCTATTGACCGTTGCCGTCCTCATGATCGGAATGAGCGGCTGCGAGCAACTGCAAGCCGTGTTTGCCACTCGTCCGAGCGAAAACATGCCGGCCTACAAGCCCGTCGATGTCCAATTCGCCCAACAGAACTGGTCGCCGGCCCAGCGGGAATGGTTCTATCACAGTGGGCAAGGGACCGAATTGATGCCCTACAAATGGTTCCTCGCGCTAGAGCAACCCAAGCTCAAGGTATTCGGGACGGTTCCGAAGTTCTCTGATGCCGATTATCTGGCTCGCTTCGGTTTCCTTACCGACCCCGCGAGCGCCGAGAACCCCGACGGCCTGCCGGTGGGCTTTGCCAAAGACACTGTGACTGACCCGAAAACTGACCAGCGCATCGAGGTTGTCGGTTTGAGTTGCGCGGCCTGCCATACCGGCCAGTTGGAATACAAGGGCAAGGGAATACGCATCGACGGCGGTTCTGGCACCGTGGACCTTGCATCGTTCCAGACGGAGCTGGGGTACGCGGTGGCCTTTGCCGACAAGGTACCGTTCCGCTTCGATCGCTTTGCCCGGGCTGTTCTTGGCGAGAACGCTTCGGCCGATGACAAGGCGAAATTACGGCAGGAATTCGAGGCGTTTTTGAATGCGGGGCTGGCGGAGAAGAAAGAGTCGGACGATCGCAAGCTCTACGAAGTTGCAGGAGGCTTCGGACGGACTGACGCCCTCGGCCGTATCGGCAACCTCGTGTTCGGCACAGAGTTGGATAACGCGAACCTGAGACCCGCCAAAGCCCCGGCGAACTTTCCGCCGCTGTGGTACACCAGCTGGTTCGCCTGGGTGCAATACAATGCCTCGATTCAGCAGCCCATGGTGAGGAACATTGGCGAAGCACTCGGGGTTCGCGCCCGGGTCAACCTGACGGATCCGACCAAGCTCTACCGCTCGACCGTCAATGTGAAGAACCAGTGGCAGATGGAAAACCTGCTCGCGGGCCCTGCTGCCTTCGCCGGACTGAAATCTCCTGCGTGGCCGGAGGAAATCCTTGGCCGAATCGACCGGGCCAAGGCCGCGAAAGGTGCGGAGCTCTACAAACAGCAATGCCAGCACTGTCACTTGCCGACCGTGGGTTCGCCGGAGATTCAGGAGTCCAAGTACTGGGAACCCGGATCGAGCGGTAAGCCGTTTTTGAAGCTGAACGTCATCCCGCTAGCGGAGATCGGCACCGATCCCTCGGAAGCCACAGATTGGGCACAGAGAACAGCGGTCACAGGAGTTTTAGGCCTGGGAACGGTGTCGGGGGCCGAAGGTCTGCGCGCGGTCACGGGAAAAATCCGCGAAATGAATTACGACGCGATGGGTTTGACCGCGGAACAGAGAATTGAATGGGACGGCTACCGCGACGCCGGTGTGGTGGCGCCTCTGGCCTATCGTGCCCGGCCTCTTGGCGGCCTGTGGGCGACACCGCCATTCCTGCACAACGGATCGGTGCCGAGTTTGTATCAGATGCTGGTTCCAGCGGACCAGCGGGACAAGACGTTTTATGTAGGCAGCCGCGAGTTCGATCCTAAGAACGTGGGGTACAGCACGGCGAAGTTCGATGGCGGCTTTGAGTTCCGCACCGATCAACCCAACGATCCACATCCGGGCAATTCGAATGCTGGGCATGAATTCCGCAACACGCCGGGCAAGGGCGTCATTGGCCGCGAACTTACGGACGAAGAGCGCTGGGCGATCATCGAGTATCTTAAGACGCTGTGATTTCTGCGGCTGTGGTATTCGGGCGACACTCTTGAATCTGTGACAATTGCTGCACGTAATTTCATGATTACCGAGTGATTTTGGGGAGGAGGGGTTCGCATGGCTGAGAACGGTAGCGCTAAGGGCTTGACGCTGGTGGTGGTGCAGTCCAACGGATCGCCGGTGGTGCGATGCAGCGGTCGCCTGGTGGCAGGGGTGAGCGACCGGCTGTACCGCGAAGTCATCGCGCTGATTCCGGGCTCGAAGCGCGTCGTGCTCGACTTCACCGAACTCACTCACATGGACAGCATGGGCATCGGCACGCTGGTGCGGCTATACGTGTCGGGAAAGTCGTCAGGCTGCGCGATTGAGTTGCTGAACCCGGGTAAGTCGATCCGGCAGTTGCTGGGCGTGACTCATCTGTTGAACGTGCTCGCCATTGTGGGCGAGAACAACATCCGGATGGGGTGAACAAGCAATTAGCAATTAGCTGCAAACCGAGTGCTGAAGCGAAGGTCTCGCGCCGCTCACCTTATTCTTCGCTCCTTCCACACCAGCATCCGTTTTTGAATCCCCCGATCGGACAGGCCAACCGGCGGCGTGTCACTGACCAGTTGTTGCTGGAAGCGACTTAATGTCGTACACAAACGTCGAGTGGTCGAGCATCTCGACCGGCTTATAGTTCAGCAGCCAGCGATAGCTGTTGGGGTCGGGTACGACTTGGCCGGTTAACGCACTCGCGCCCACGACAACTTTGCCGGTCACCGGCTCGTTTGGCGCCAGCGGAGTGGCGCGCACGCCGTAGAGCGCGGGATTGACTGATCCGAAATACGCCATATGCAAAGTCTCGCCCAAGTGCTGGAACTCATATTCACGCACAGCAATGAGCCCTTGTCCCCAGTCGAGGTTGCTGTCGGTAAGATAGCGCCAAGCGTTCTGCGGCCTTACCAGAATGTTGAAATACGTAAGGTAGTCGGGGGCGGCGCGAAGTGTGTCGGCGGCGTTCAGGCCCAGCACCAGTAGCAGGGCGATGATGTTGTAGTTGATCCGCTTGGGGCCCCACCACGTCGGGACCTCAGTACCGATTCGAGCCTTGAGCGCGACCACATGCTCCCAGATAGACCCCGAGATCAGCAGCGCAAAAGGATAGAGCGGCAGAATGTGGCGTTCGCCGATGTCGTATTTCGATTGAATGGCGAAGAACAGGAACACCAAGGCGAAGCTGCACATGACCACCAGGTCGGCTGGTGCGCGACAGACTTTGCGCACTCCCATCAGCAGCGCAGCGAGTGCTAACGCCAGCAAGATGGTCGGCCACTTGAGCACGATGGCCGCCGGGTAGTAAAGCTTGATGCCGCCAGTGGGATAAATCTTGCCGAAGAACCATGCGGGCCGCCCGTGCTTGTTGCTCATGGCGACTTCGCGCAGGCCCTCGAAGAACTCCCCGGCGGGAACGATGAGGTTGATGTGGAGATGCGATTTCGTCGCCCAGGTCTTGAGACCGCGGTTAGGGAAGGTCGCGGTCACCTGTCCGTCGGCGACTTTGAAGCGCGAGACGTGGAAGAAATACCCTGCCCACAAGGTGACCAGCACAAGCAACAGGGCGAACAAAGCGGGCTTCCAGTTCCAATTTTGAGGGTGCAGCGCGACCCCTTGCGGTTTCAGCAGCAGCATCAACACCAGTGCCAGCAGCACCAGCGGAGGCGCGTAAAACTTGGCCAGCAGTAGTCCGCCAAGGGCGAGGCCCAGCAGAATCGATTGCGGCCAGCTTGGTTTGCTTCGCCAGCGGATGAGTTGAAACGCCACAAGAAAAATGAACAGTGTGCCGATGCCGTCGGTGGTGGCAACGGAAAAGTTGGCGATGAGTGAGGGCGTGAAAGCAAATAACGCCAGCGCGACGTTCGCTGCTCCGTCGGAGAACAGGCGGCGAGTCGCGAACCAGAGCGTGAGTCCCAGAAAGACGCCCAGAAGCGTGTTCATGGGTCGAGTGCGGGCGGCCATGTCTTCGGGAAGCGGCTGCATGGAGTCGATGCGGTATCCGTTGGGCATCTGCCGCCATACGAATTGGCTGTCGAGATCGCGAATCGGTAGCGTGAGCCACAGGCGGCCGAGCGGAGGATGGTCGTTCCAGTGCTCGAAGCGTCCGTGGCGCCATGCATCGACGCCGGCGATGATGTGCGCCGGTTCGTCGTAGGTCATCGATTGCGTGTTGATGAACCAGAACGACTGCATGGCAAAGATCGCGAGCAGTACGAAAGGGACGGCGTTACTGACACGCAGCCTGCGGCGTTGCGAGAGCAGCGAATAAGCATTGGAAGTTGAGGTCTTTTTCACGAGCAAGGTTCACGATAGCAGAAAGAAACACACACTTGGACCAAGCCTGCGAGATCAGCTCGGCTTGGGAGCGGGGACTGCGGCGGCGTCCACCTTGGGTTTGAGACGCGAGACACCCTCGCGTGCTTTGGCAGCGTAGGGACCGTCAGGCAATATCTTGACATAGGCCTCGTAGTTGGTCAGGGCGCCCTTCAGATCGCCGGTCTTTTCCAGCACAACGGCGAGCTTGTACGTGGCCTCGGCGTCGTGGGGCTTCCATGTAAGCGCATCTTCGTAACGGCTGATGGCGGCGCGGGTGTTGCCCTGCTTTAGATAGTAGTCTGCGACCTCGATGCTCTTGGCGGCCTTGTGCGGATCATAGGGATGAAACTCGCCGAGCTCTTCGTCGCTGGCGCCAGGGTGCTTGTCGTCGTCTTTGGGAGGAGCAACGTCGATTTCGGTTTGCTTGCTGGAACTCTCGTCGGGCGCGATCTGGTCGGATCGAGGCGGAGCCTTGCGGTTGTCCTTGGGCTTCGGGGCCGAGCTGTCCACGGGCACGCGCTGCACCGGCACGGGGCCTTCCTGCTCATTGCTTTGCGCCAGCACCAGGCTCGACACGCACACACACGCCATTGCGAGAATCAGAAATCGCAGCCGCACGATCATATTCTATTGCAACCCGCATCGACAGGCGGATGACTCGCAAAGTTGCCCTGCAAAAAGAACCCCACCCCGGTCGCCCGGGATGGGGTACTGGGTGAGGATCTTGGTTGCTTCCAAGATGCTAGGCGCTTCTGCGGCGTCCCGATGTCATGGGAGACCGAAGAAGTGGTTGGCGAGCGTTCTTGCCCGTGGGTACGCCCAATCCGGTAACCAGGTCGAAATGGAAACCGGCCGGGTATCCGTTACTCCCGGATGTGACGTCGAAGAAGAAGTAGTTGTAATTGGAGGCGGCAGCCGGGTAGATCTCGCCGTTAAAGCTGGTGAAGGTCAGCTTGGGCTTGCCAAAGCTAACGCGAGCAGCATCCACATCGGCCACGAGCCCAGCTAATATCGGGGTCGCGAGGCTGGTGCCTCCTACCCCGTAATAGTAGCCCGCGTAATCCCCGCCGATGTACACCGCGAAGCTGGTGTTCGGATCAGCGATGGCAGCGATGTCAGGCGCTGACCGAAGTCCTCCGCAAGCCCCGTTTGCGTTGGTGTAGTTCTGGTAGGTCGGCTGAATGAAAATGCCACTGCAGCCGCCGCCACTGCCACTCCACGCAGGTTCCGAGTTCCGCGTCAGGTTTGGGTTCAGGTAAAGTGAAGTTCCACCCACGCAGGTCGCATCCGGCGAAGTGCATGGATAGGCGATTCCCTCATACGGGAAGTACCCATAATCACCGGAAGCGAACAGCGTCGGCGGTCCCTTCCCCAAAGCGGGTCCGAAGATGCCGTCAACGCTCTCACCAGAGTTAAATGTCCAGCTGTTAGAGGTCGCGACACCCAGGCTCTGGGCCAGTATTTCTTCCGCCGTGCCGTAGTTGGTTGGATCGCCCCCGATGTAAACGATCTTCGCGTTAGGGGCCATGGCATGCACGGCCTCGATGTCGAGCATCGTCTCGACTTCCCATCCGTAGCACTCGGCGTCGGAGATGCATTCGAAGCCGTTGCTCATGTCAATGGGGTTGAAGCAGCCATTGGCCACCGTGCAAGCCGGAAGACCCATGTCAGCGTTGTATTGCGCCAGCGCGGATTCCGCAGGCAAGTAGTAGAAGTAGTCGACAATGGCGACGGTCATGCCTGCACCACCATTAGCTCCGGCGAAGTTTGTCCCATAGGCAGTCTGTACGCCTTTGGGACACACCAGAACCTGGCTCCCGTTGTTCCAGTCGCAGAACCAAGGCTCGCCGGGTGCGGCTGCGGATTTGATCGTGCTCTTGGTCGAGACTTTCTTGCCTGAGAAAACTGCCATCGACTTGGCGTGCGTTCCCGGGATAGCCGTTGGCATTACAAGCTGCGGCTTACCAGTCGCCTGGGCCTTATTGAATTGCTGCATGGCCGTCTGGGCGAAACCCAGCTGGCAGACCAGCAAAACAACCACTGAGATCAACAGGAGTTTACGCATCACAGCACCTCCTTAACGCGGCGGCGAAGATAACCCGCCAGTCCGAGCACCGAAGACCCCAAGAGCAGCAGTGAGCTGGGCTCAGGGACTGTGTTCAGCTTCAGGGTGCCCATGGCGAAGTCCTCGCCGGTCACTCCATCGTTGATGTCGAACTGCGCAGCCCACACCGGAGAGGAACCAAACGCGCCGATGAACATCGCGGTACCCGCAGGAACCGATACGGAGTAGGTGCCCAGCGACAGGTAGCTGCTGTCGAAAAGTTCGATCGTAGCGGTATAACCATAGCCAAGGTAATTGTCCTGGACCCAGGCGCCGGCTCCCAGCACTCCAGTATCAAAGGTGGCGGCAATTCCGGTTGGAGTGTTTCCAAACGCCGCCCCGTTGTAAACCAGGCCCATTGCGGCGGGGAATCCGCCGTTCCAGCCATTCCCTTGCTGCAGGTTATAGAAGCCCTGCAGGGTCCCAACCAAGCCAACTTCTCCGGTGTTCCCGAGGGCCGAAATCCAGGACTGCGGCGTTGCATATACAGTTCCGGCGCAACCGTACTGGCACCAGTCCACAGAGTCATTAAACAGAGCAGGATTGGTCGTGCCGGTTACACCTGCCCAACCACTGCCTAATCCGAGGACAAGGCAGCACAAAAGTAAGGCCAGCTTTTTCATATTCCTCCTTAAAGACACACTCAGATCTGAGTTTTCGGGGGAGGACACCAACTTAGTACCATTGCAATTCGGCGCAGCAGAAATCGCTAGGAAATCTGCTTGGCCGTGCCAATTAGGGAATCCCACTTTGACACTGATGACATTTACTTCAGCGCGCCGCCATCATCGAATGGTTTGGGCCAAGACGATACGGGATCATCGACAAGAAAAAAGGCCGTCCGCGGGAACGGACGGCCGTCAGGGGAAGATGGGCACTGTCAGACCCATCGTCTGCTGGAGAGTTCTCGACGAGCTACTGCTGATCGCTCTCAGGCGGCATACGTGTCGCAGCGGTCTGAGCCGACTCCAGTGAGTTTGTCAGCAGCGCAACATCGACGCGGCGGTTCTTCGCACGCCCAGCGGAATTGGTGTTATCCGCAACCGGGTTCTCCATGCCGAGGCCGATAATGTAAATCCGGTACGGCGGGACGTGATGCTTCGCCGCCAGATACTGGATCACGGCGTCAGCACGCCGCCGGCTTAACTGGTTGTTATATTCCACCGATCCGACTCCATCGGTGAAGCCCTGCACCTGGATGATGTAGTGCTTCTGACCGGCAACTTGCTCGGCGAACTCATCCAACATCCGCTCGTCACTCTTGGTGAGCGTCGCTCTGTTGAATCCAAACTGGATGGTCGTGTTGGCGGCCGCCTTGTAGTTATCAAGGTTCTCGACTGTTCCCTGCAGTCCGGTCAGACCCGTGCCGACACGGGCCGCCTGCTGGTTCGCCTGATTCGCGGAATTTCCCGCAGCTCCGGCCTTCTCATCGGCGGCGTTGGCCGCGGTGATGCCCTGTTGAGCCTTGCTGTCAGCGTCTTTGATGCCCTGCGTGTTCTTTGCGGTGATGTCGTTCAACTCGCCAATCTGGTTGTTAATCGGTGTGACCTGGCTCTGGACATATTTCTTTGTTGCGCAACCAAGGTTGGCGACAAGAGTGGACGCCACCACCGTAGCTATCAGAATTCCTCTGCTCATCGAAACGCACCCCCAACATAGCGATCAATACTGAAGTTATGGAATGCACGCTCCTCACCAAACGACGTTGCCTGCGAGCCACGAAACGCGCGCCTTGTTTTCAATCAGTTGCAAGATGATGCGACTGTGCCGACGCTGTGCCGCTGGATAATAGTGACGCAGGTAGTAGAATTTTTACAGGGTGTTTACGTAGCTGGAATGCCCTCCGGTGCGTTATCTCCGCGAATTGCGCTTCCACTCATGGACCTGCTTCAGAAAATCCGCACTCTGCCCACCTCGGCGGGCGTGTACCTCTACAAGAACGCCGAAGATCAGGTCATTTACGTAGGCAAGGCCAAAAACCTTCGCGCCCGGGTGCGCTCCTACTTTGTCGAAGGTGCATCGGAAAACGCGAAGACGGGATCGCTTTTGCGCGAGGCGGTCGATCTCGACTACATCGTGGTCGACAACGAGCGCGAAGCGCTGGCGCTGGAGAACAACCTCATCAAGCAGAAGAAGCCGCGCTACAACATTCTTCTGCGCGACGACAAGACCTATCCCTATATCAAGCTGACAATGGGCGAGCGCTATCCGCGGGTGTATGTGACGCGACGCTTGCGCAAGGACGGATCGCTCTACTTTGGCCCGTACTTCCCTACCAGCCTGGCCTACCGGCTGGTGGATCTGATTCACCGTCACTTCCTGATTCCGTCGTGCAAGCTGGACTTGAGCCGATATTATCCGCGGCCGTGTTTGCAGTACTACATCGGACGGTGCCTGGGACCGTGTGTGAAAGACCTCACCACACCCGAGCGCTATGCCGAAGCTACGCACGACGTGAAACTGTTCCTGGAGGGCCGCGGCGCGGACTTGACGAGATCGCTTCATGAGCGCATGTCTGCTGCCGCCGAACGTGAACAGTATGAAATGGCGGCCAAGTATCGCGACCTGATCTCCACGGTCGAGATGCAGGAATCCAAGCAGCGCATGCACGCGGTCGATGGCGACGACGCTGACGTGTTCGGCTATCACTACGAAAACCAGATGCTGGCCGTGAACCTGTTCCATGTGCGCGGCGGCAAGATCATGGATAAGCGGGAGTTCTTCTGGGAAGACATGCAGGAAATCGTCGGCGCCGAGGGCTTCGCGCCGGGCGAGTTCTTCTCGGCGCTGCTGAAGCAGGTGTATCTCGATCAGCAATATATTCCGCACAACGTTTATGTACCGGTGGACTTCGAAGACCGCACCACGCTGGAGGAAGTGCTGTCAGACGGCCAGCATCGCAAGGTGCAAATCCATGTACCGCAGCGCGGGGACAAACGTTCTCTGGTGGACTTGGTCGGCCAGAATGCTAAGCAGGCCTACGACCAGCGCTTCCGCGTGATGAAGCCGGCGGCGAAGGTCATCCAAGAAGCCTTGCAGGATGCGCTCACGCTGCCCGAGCCGCCGAAACGCATCGAGTGCTTCGACATCTCGCACATCCAGGGCGCGGAGACCGTGGCCTCGATGGTCGTGTGGGAAGACGGCAAAATGAAGAAGTCGGACTACCGCAAGTTCATCATCAAGACCGTGGTTGGTGTAGACGACTTCGCTTCGATGCGCGAGGTCGTGACGCGGCGCTATTCGCGCCTGCAGGCCGAGGAAAAGCCACTGCCCAGCCTGATCCTGATTGATGGCGGCATCGGCCAACTGCACGCGGCGGCCGATGCGCTGGAAGCCATTGGCATCGTGAACCAGCCGCTGGCTTCGATTGCCAAGCGCGAGGAGATCATCTACGTCCATGGGCAGGAGGACGACCCTGTCATTCTCGACCGCCACTCGCCGGTGCTACACCTGGTGCAACTGGTTCGCGATGAGGCGCACCGCTTCGCCGTTACGTTCCATCGCAAACGGCGCGAGATTCGAGACCGCAAGACCGAGCTTCTGGAGATTCCCGGCGTCGGCGCGCAGACCACGCGGCGCCTGCTTGAGCACTTCGGTAGCCTGGAAGCGGTGAAGCAGGCCGACTCGGCGGCGCTGGCCGCGGTTGTCAGCCGGCCGCAAGCCGAGGCGATTTTGCAGTACTTTCAACACGCCGGCGGCGACCGCCTGCCATCTGCTAACAATCCTTAATTCAGCTTGTTAGCCATCTTTATTAAGGTAAACAACGCACTTTTTGCTTCCGTCCGACCTCTTGCCGCGTCTAACTTGAGATAAACTCTTGGAAGTCCCCCTGTTATGAAGCCGTCGCATCAGTCCAAGCCGCCGTCTTACCAGAGATGCATAGCGCTGCTGTGCGTGCTGGTGATAGCTGGTTTTGGCTTCGTGCAGGCGGTGCATGTGCACGACGAAGTGGCGGGACAAACCTCTTCGCCGGCGTCGCACTGCTCGCTATGCGCAGTCGCGCATAACGCCGTTCTCATTAGTCCAGCTGCCGTGGCCCCTTTGCCGGTGGTTGCGACTGCGATGTTCGCCGCCAGCGAGCCGCAACTGCAATCGCGGTTGCACGTCGCTTCCTCGTATATTCGTCCTCCTCCGTTCAGCCTCTAAATCCCGCTGCATTTCCCTTGACCTTCGGCCCGCACGTTCGCGGGGCGTCGTCGCTCAGTTCATTGGAAAGCCGCTTCCCTAAAGGAGTATCGCCTCGGCGCTGCCCAGGAAGCCGGCAACAGCTTTTGGAGGCAGAAATGTTTGGGCATTTTCCATTGCAAGACAGCGCACAACTAGTTCCGGCGGCAGAAGTGGACGCTGCCATTAGCCCAGTCGCGCTCCGCACCATCGGTTGGCCGCGCCGCTTGCCCACTCTGGCAGCCACCCTCGTCTGCCTGGTGCTTTGCGTCAGCAGCGCCAACGCGCAGACGTCGGGAAATTCATCGCTGAATGGCGTCGTTGCCGATCCCACCGGCGCGGTAGTGCCGGGGGCGACAGTCGAAATTCACAATCCCGTGAGCCAATACACGCGCAGTACGAAGACAGACGGCGAAGGCAAGTTCAGCTTTACGAACATTCCCCTTAATCCTTACCACCTCAGTGTCACGGCGACCGGATTCGGTCAATATGGCCAAGATGTCGATGTTCGTTCCGCTGTGCCGCTTAACATCAAGGTCGCGCTGCAGATCCAAAGCTCCCAAAGCGTCACCGTCGAAGCTGGTGCCGCTGACTTGATAGAAAACGACCCGACGTTTCACACCGACATCGACCGGCAAATGTTCGACAAGCTTCCCTTGGAAAGCAAGTCCTCGGAGTTGAGCTCTTTGGTTACGCTTTCATCGCCAGGAATCGCCGCCGACTCCAACGGTCTGTTTCACGGCCTGGGCGATCACGCGGAAAATTCGTTTTCCCTTGATGGCCAGCCCATCACCGACCAGCAAAGCAAGGTTTTCTCCAACCAGATCCCGCTCGACGCCGTGCAATCCATGACTGTCATCGCCGGAGCTCCTTCGGCCGAGTATGGAGACAAAACGAGTCTGGTGATCGCCGTCACCACTCGCACAGGAATGGGTTCCACCACGCCGCATGGCGACGTCGCCGCTTCCTATGGGTCGTTCGGCAGCGCGAACGTTGATATGAATTTTTCCTATGGCGGCAAGAAATGGGGGGAATTCATCGCGGCCAACGGGCTCAACTCCGGCCGTTTTCTGGACCCGCCGGAGTTCGCGGTCATACATGACAAAGGCAACATGCAGAATATCTTCGACCGGTTCGATTACGTGTTTTCTCCCAAAAACGCGCTCCACCTGAACTTCCAGTTCACCCGCTCCTGGTTTCAAACTCCCAACTCGTACGATCAGCAGTATCACGATTTCAATGGCGTGATTCAAACCAACCCCTTAACCGGTCAGCCCCTCGGACCGACTGATCAGCGCTCCAAAATCATTACGTTCGATATCGCACCCACGTGGTCTTACACACTCAATTCGAATACCGTCCTCAATGTGACAGGCTATGCGAGGCGCGACGCCTACAACTACTACCCCAGCGACAACCCCTTCAACGATCTTGGTCCGGCGAACCTGCAGAGGGAAGCCATCGCCCAACAGCGCAGCCTGCTCAATGCCGGCGTCATTGCGAACCTCAGCTACTCGAAAGGCATCAATAACTGGAAGGCCGGCGTTATGTATGAGCAGACCTTCCTCAACGAGAATGACCAGCTCGGGATTATCGACCCCACGTTGAACGCGCCTTGCTTAAGTGGCAGTGCGGTACCGGTCAACGGCTTCACCGATCCCTCGCAATGCGTGCCGGCGGGATACCAGCCCAACGTCGCTTCTAACCCGAACGCGCCCAACTCCGCTCTGTATCCCTTGTTCAACAGCACCCTGCTGCCCTACGACCTGACGCGCGGTGGAGTCCTTTTCCCATTTGTTGGCCACACCGATGTTAAGCAACTGGCAATGTATGTCATCGACAACATCAACGTACGCAACTGGAGCTTCAACCTGGGGATTCGCGGCGAGTTCTACAACGGCCTCGCTGTCTCCAGCCAGGCTGAGCCTCGCGTCGGAGTTTCGTACAACATCCAAAAGACGAACACCGTTCTTCGTGTCTCCTATGCGCGCACTTTGGAGACTCCCTTCAATGAGAACCTGGTGCTCTCCAGCGTAGGGTGCGGCAATGAGGTGCTGAATCCGCTTCTCGCCTGTTCGTCGAACACCACGACGCCACTGGCGCCTGGATTTCGCAATGAGTTCCATGCCGGACTGCAACAAGCCATCGGAAAGTTCCTGGTGATCGACGGCGAATATATCTGGAAGTACACTCACAGTGCTTACGACTTCAGTATATTGGGCAATACGCCAATCACCTTCCCCATCGAATGGCATAACTCGAAGATTCCGGGATTTGCGCTACGCGCCAGCGTCCCCGTTACCCATGGCTTTAGCGCTCTGGTGGTCATGTCCAGCGTCGCCGCCCGGTTCTTCACCCCCCAGATCGCGGGAGCCGGTGCCACTCCCTCGGCACCCCTCGGAGTTTTCCGTATCGATCACGACGAGGCCTACAACATGACTGCGCACATGCAATATCAGACTCCCTGGAAGCGCGGCCCATGGTTCGGCTTCAACTGGCGTTACGACAGTGGACTCGTTGCCGGCGCGGTACCCTGTTACGGAATCTCCGATTCCAACGACTGTCCGCAATCGTCCACATTGAACGGGCAACCCGCCATCACCATGGCCGATCCGGGTGGAATCCCTCTTACTGCCGATCAGGAGTTTCAGGCCGGCTTCACCTGCAACGGCGTGCATGCGACTCCTACCGTGGCTCTGCCTTTCACCTGTCTGGCATCGCAGTTCAGCTCTACGCTCACCAAGGTGCCTGCGCCGGGAACCGAGAACGACGACCATAACCCGCCGCGTATCGCGCCACGAAACCTCTTCGACCTTGCAATCGGAGATGACAATCTGTTCAAGACTGACAGGTACAAGTGGAGCGCGCAGTTGAACATCATCAACATGACGAACAATTATGTGCTGTACAACTTTTTGTCGACGTTTAGCGGTACCCACTACGTGTCGCCCCGCGCGATCACGGCTACCATCGGCTTCCACTTCTAGCGCCAAGGGCAGTCTTGCCACACTGCTCGACCAGGCCGGGACGAACCGTCTCGGCCTGGCCCTTTTCCCCGGCTTGTGCTCATGATGGCCCCTCGGTATTATCGTTTTCACTTACTCTCTTAGTCCCACCGCAACGATCACGGAGGCACATGTCAGCCGGCGAAGAACTCAACGAACTCCGCGAACGCGCGGAAGAAGCCAAGGAGCGCAAGGAGCTTGGTCCCGTTAGTCTCACCATGGCCATTGTGGCGGTCTTGGTGGCCAGCGTCTCACTGCTGGGACACCGCGCCCACACCGAAGAGATCCTGCTGGAGAACAAGTCCACCGATCAGTGGGCTTATTACCAGGCGAAGAACCTGCGACTCAACAACCTGCAGGCGCTGAACGATGTCTTGTCCGCACTCGAAGGCAAGAACGAAAAAGCCGAGCAGGTGCAGAAGCACTTCGAAGGCGACATCGAGAAGTACACCGAGGACAAAAAGGAAATCCAGGACAAGGCGCATGAATTGGAGGCCGAATTGGCCCACGAGACCCAGCGCGCCAATCGCTTCGACTTGGGCGAGGTGTTTCTGGAGATTTCGCTGGTGGTGACTTCGATTACTTTGCTGACCGGACGCAAGCACTACTGGATGCTGGGGATTGTGTTCGCGGCGGCAGGGATCATCACGGCTGCAACTGTGTTACTGCTGCACTAAGGTGTCACGGCTCCCATCCCTCGGCCCCCACCAGCGGCACGAAGCTGCATAGCGTGTGAACTTCGGTGACGACGCCATCTCCAGACTTGCGTATTACTTGCAATTGCTGGTTTACGCGGTCACCAACTGGCACGGCCATGATGCCGCCCTCGGCCAGCTGCGCTATCAGACTCGGCGGCGCCTTCGGAGTACTGGCGGCCACCAGGATCTTTTGAAACGGAGCCTCTTGCGGCAGGCCGAGACTGCCGTCTCCGCGGACCACAAACACATTCCGATAGCCGAGTTCCCGCAGAAGCTGCTCCGCCCGATTCGCCAGTTCGCCATGGCGTTCCACGGTCCATACCTGGAAAGCCAGTTCGCCCAACACGGCTGCCTCGAACCCGGTGCCCGTTCCCACCTCCAGTACTCGATCCGAGGATTGCAGTTGGAGGGCCTCGATCATCGTCGCCACCATGAGCGGCTGCGAAATCGTCTGCCCCTGTCCGATCGGCAGGGGCCCGTCGGCGTAGGCTTTCGCCTGAAACTCGTGACCCACAAAGCGCTCGCGGGGCACCTTCCGCATCGCGGCCAGCAGTCGCTCGTCGCGAATACCGCGCCCGCGAAGTTGCAATTCCACCATCACAGCTCGTTGCCGGGCGAAGTCTGCAGGGTCGGTCATGCAATCTTCCTGTGACGCAAGGAGGGCCCGCGCGGTGCAAGCGCCTTATAAATCGCCGTGCAGCTACTTCTTCCGCTTCCGTATCAGCAAGTCGAAGCTCACCACGCCATTCTCGTCGCGAACGCCCTGCACGGTGTAGTCCTCGTTGATGTTGTACTCGAACTGAACCACCTGTTGCGCCGATTGCGTGAGATTGGTGATATAGGTCAGGGTCACGTTGTTCGACACCTGCTGCTCGATGGTAAGCCGCGCGCTGGGATTGTTGTCAGGCCCGCCCACCGCCGGGTTGATCCGGATTGCACTGACGCCGAAGAGTTTTGACGCCCGGTTGCTGACCTGCTGGTTGATCAGGTTTCCCAGCACCAGACCACCTGCGCCCTCGCCCAGGCTGCTGCTCCGTCCCGAGGCGAAGCTCTCCTCCTGGGTGCGGCCGAAGGCCAGCAACGCAATGATGTCGTCGCTCGACAGCGGCGGGTCGGAGCGGTAGGTAGTGGTCAGTTTCTCCAACGTCCCGTGCAGTCCGATGGTGATGTCAAAATCGCGCACCCGTGTGGTCGCTTCGACGTCGAGGATCGGGTCAATGCGCACCGGATTGGCAAAAGTAATGTCACCGCGGTCCAGGTGATATTTGGTGCCATTGAGATTGATGTCGCCCTCGGCCACATTGATACGGCCTAGGAGCGTGGGTCGCGTTCCCGAGCCCCGCAGCCTCAGGTCAACATCGCCCGACAGCTTGGCCAGAGTGGTCTGTACCGTCATCTCCGACGCCGAGACAATCCGCACATCCAGCCGCAAGTTATTCAGCGGAGAGGCAGGATTGGGCACGGCCGACACCTGAGGCGAGAACGTTCCCGTAAGCTCCGCCGAGGGAATCTGCGCGAAGCGTGTGATGGTCACCTCGCCACCTAGAAGTGAACTCTTAAGCGTCCCATTCAGCCGCAGCTCCTGGTCGGCGGTCACGCTGATGCCCGAATACCGAAAGCGAATGTCGGAGCCAGTCGAATGAAGATCGAAGCCGATGCCGTTACCGTAAGTAATGTTCCCGGAGAACGTCACCTGCCCGCCGCCCACTCGGCCCGCGAGGTGTTCCACTTCCAGGCGGTCCTGGTTGAATACCATGGTGCCGTTGACCTCACCCAGCGCCGCGGGAAGGTCAATCATCGAAAAACCGGCGTGTGCAATCACCACCCGGCCGTTCATCACGGGTTTTGCAGCGGTTCCCTTCACCGTGACGTCGGCATCGCTCGTTCCGTAGGAAGTAATCTCATCGTCCAGCGCGTGGAACACCGCCAGATTGACGTGTCCCTTGGCATAAAGGTCGAGCGCACGGTCGCCCCGCAGGTCGATCGTGCCCCCCACGCTCAGGGTGGAGTCCTCGGACTTAAGGGCGAAGCGCTGCAGGGTCACCACCTGGTCGGCCAGCGTCAACTCAAACGGTCCCTCGGTGTGGATGCCGACGTGCTCCAGTTCCACCGAAAATGCATCGACCTGCATCGAGCCCTTCAGCGCGCGCGGTTGCCGCAAAGGCCCGCGGAGGCTGGCGCGCCCATTTAACGAAGAGTGGCCAGTCACGCTGGTTTTGAATTCCGCCTTGAGCAGGGGGTCGATATTGACGTCGTGAAACTGTAGCCGGATGTCGCTCTGCAGGTCTCCCCTCTCGTCGATCGTGCCGTCCACATCCAGCGCGGCGTAGGTAAACTTCGAGCGTCCGGTCACCTGCAGCTTGCCGTCGTGAGTCACGGCGTCGAGGGTCAGGTTGCCCGCCACTTGATCATTGATGGCGAGGTTGGCCACCTCCACGTGCGCATCCAACACGGGCTGCTGCAGCTTGCCAGATGTTTTCAAGGTGAAGCGGGCAATGCCGTGCTCCTGCACCGGGACAGTCTGCAATTCGTGGATCTGCGCCAAGTCAATCTTGTCGCCTGCCAGATTCGAGCGCAGCTCTTGCGTGTCGAAATTGTAGGCCACCGACCCTTCCGCGAATCCGCCGAGGGCCTCCAGTCGTATGTTCGGGAACTGCGCCTCGCGCCCGACTACCACAATGTCAGAGGTCGCCGTCTTGATGGCATGCCCGTAGGCCTCCCCGCCGCTAAGCGAGATACTTCCCTTCCCATGTGGATCGCCTTTGGTGCCATTCGCCTGCAGAGTAAGGTTGACGACGCCTGACAACGGATAGTCGGTTCCCAGGGTCTTCTGCAGATCGGCGACGCTGGCGTTACGCAGCGACGCACGCACATCAATGGAGGAATGGTCGGTGAGGGCCCCATCCTCTAATTCACCCGAACCGTCGACGTTGAGACGAGCAGCGCCCTGTACGATCACGCCGTTGTGCAGCGCCAGCAGCGAGCGGCCATACTGCACGTCTCCCGCGAACGAGTCGATGTGAATTCGGCTCGACGATGACGCAGGCTTGGGTTCCGGCGGTGCCGTCGCCAGGTGCAGCAGTTTCTCCAGCTCATTCGGCTGCGGTTTCGCCACCGTCGGAGCCTTTGCTTCATATAGATAGTTAAAGTCGGTGGCCAGCAGGCGTCCCGCTATGTCAGGCATTTCGAGCCTGCCGCTCATCGTGCCGGTGAAACTGGCCACGCCGTGGAGTTCGAACGGCAGCGGAGACTGCCCCATTGCCATCAGCAGCGGTTCGCATTCCTTCAAGCTGCTGGTTGTGACCGAGATCTTCAGGTCTGCGACGTTCGGTCCCAGGGTTCCCGATGCGTTGCCCTCGGAGTGCGGCGTCGCCAGGCTCAAGCTTGCGATCGCCATCGATCCGGTGTGGAAGTCGTAGCGTCCGCGCAGCGCTCCGCTCATCGGCAGTTGATTGCCCTCGTGTTGCGCCGGCAGCGTCGAATCCAAAGCTATCTCGGCAACCCCCCGTGCGAGGGACTCTTTCCAATCCAGATTTACCGTTCCGGCGACGACTCCGGTAGCATTCATCTGATCAAGTGGAAGCGCCTTGCTCGAAAGCAGGCGCACCACGTCCGTCAGCGACACGCCGCTGACGCGCAGGCTAGCCGATCCCTGCTGCACCGGGAGCGCCGCCTGTTTCGCGCCTGTCGCACTCCTCGCGCTCGCCGCTGCGCTGGCGGACGCGTTCCCTCCCCTCGCGGGCTTTTCGCTGCTGACTTTTGCCGAGGTTACTTCCAGCGATGGAGCGTAGTGCCTCACCTCCGCTTCGCCGGCAACCATTCCGCCCAGCATGCGGGCGTCGATTTTCTTCAACTGGATATGATCCTGATCAAGGGAGAACTCGGCGGCGGCATTCGCATCTTTGATCGCGAAGCTCGGATCGGCATAGTTCAGTCCACGCACGCTCAACTTGCCGCTGCTGGAAAGATTGTCTGCCCCGAAGGTCCCGGAGCCGCTGAAGCTCGCGCCTCCAGCCCGCAATTTGTAGAACCGCGTGATTTCTCCAGCCTGCACGAGGTCGAGGTTTCCGCTGTAAGCCAGGTGCAAGCTGGGACGATTGAAGTCCTCTATCGAGCCGCTGGCTTCCAGCGAAGACTGTTCCGAGGTCAGCTTGAACTTCTTCACCTCGGCTCGGTTGCGCCACAGTCTGAACTCGGCGTCGGCCACTGCCGGAATCTCGCGCAGGCCCGGAAACCGTGCATTGACTCTGCCGACGTGAAGCGTTCCGTCATACCGCTTTTCCAGCAATTGATAGCCCATCTGCAGTCCCAGGTCGTTGGCCTGGAAGTCGAGCGGAAACTTCTCATCGTTCAGAAGGAATGTCCCATTTCGCACTTCGGCACGCCCGACCTCGAGGTCAAACAGTTGCTGCAGCGGATCGCCGCTCGACTTCACCTTGGGCTCCGGCACATTGGTAGCGCCATCGGGCTTCACGATGACGTGAATCACCGGGTTTTCAAGCGTGAGTTGCGGCAGGTCAATTTCGCCACCGAAGAACGAGACCACATGGACGCGCGCGTACAGCCGGTCCATGTGCGCCAGTGGCGCTTCGGTAACCGGCTCGAGCCCGTGGATGGTAATTCCCTTGGCTTCGACCTCGAGCTTCGATACGTTCCAAGTGAGCGAGCGCACTTCGACAGTGCCGCCCGTGGCTTTTTCCAGCTCGGCGATCACTCTGTGACGCACAATGTCCTGAAATGCCGGGCTTTGCAGGAACCACCCAATTGCCAGCACCAAAATCGCAAACAGCCCGGCCATCACCACCCAGAACCACCAGGGGAAGCGCGACAACCGTACTTTTGCGTTTTCGGTCATGCTAATTTCCGCCCATCCCTTCGCGTTCCGAGGACTCCGGCAGCGCCACCGTACTGTGAATTGACGTCTGCTGGCGTAGGTTGTGCAGCCAGGCATCCAGCAGTTCGTCCATGCGTTGCTGCACCAGCAACTCGCGGATCCTGGGACTCACCTCCTGCAGGGTCACCACCTGCACACCGGCCTTTTCCAGGTCTGGCAGCAACTGCGCCCGGTAGTATGCCTCGACTTCCTCCGGCTGTACGTGAACGTTGGGACGCAGGCGGACCTCAATGAAGTTCATCATCTGCATTTCGGTTCGCACGCGCTCCTCAATTTGCCTTTCCGTGAAGCCATACGACACCAGCACCGCTCGCCAGCCGGCATCGTCCTTCGCCGCCGGAATCTGCGCCCGCAAGTTCGCCAGGTTCGAACGCAACTGGTCGCGCGAAGGAGCGAAAGAAATCCGGTCGTTCATCTGCGCTTCCAGCAGATGCCGGTCGATGAGCCGCTGCAGCGCGCTGATGCGGTCTTTCTCAGTCACCGCCGCCAGCGGCTTCTGTTGCATGAACGCCTCAAAGCGCGTGGCATCGTCCCAATCGCTCTGCAGGATGGGTTCCCGGTTGACAGTGACCACTACGCCGTCCACGATCTCGCCGGCGAATCCAGCGGCTGGGAGCAGCAGAAGTGCAACGATTGCGAGATGTCGTAGCCTTTTCATCAAAAGGTCTGTCCTATGCTGAAGAAGAAGTTCCAATGGCTAAGCGTATCGACCTTGTTCTGTTCGCGAACGGGATAGCGCGTGGGATTGAAGTTGTAACTGATATCGCCCCGCACCGGGCCCACCGGCGTCTTATAGCGAATACCTGTGCCGATCGCCTGCGGGTTGTACGCGAAGTTGCAGCCGTACATCGCGTTCGGCGGTGCGCACGCCGCCAGAGAAGGCTGCTGGAATCGCACGATTCCGCTCAGGATTTGGCTCGGCGAAGCGAATACGTTGCCCATGTCGTGAAACAGCACCAGACTCATGTTGTCGCCGACAAACGGCAGCAACACCGGCGGCGTGCGCAATTCCAAATTGTTCACGAACAGCCCCTGCCCTCCGATGGGATAACCGGTCTGCAGATCTCGCGGGCCGGCCTGGTTGATGGCAAACCCGCGCAGCGAATTGCCGCCACCCGAGAAAAACAGCTCGGGAAGCGGAATGGCCGTCGCATTTCCGCCCGGATAGTAGTTTGTGCCGTAGGGGTGCTCGATGCCGATCTGCGTATTACGAGCCAGCACCCATTTCTTGTGGAACGTGTAATAAGTCGAGTTCTGGAACAGTACCTTGCCGAAGTTCGACTCCGAGCCCAGCGCACTGGTGGCCAAGCCGAGATCCAGCAGATTGTAACTTCCCTTGTGCGTGTCCACCGGGTTGTCGCGACGGTCGCGCACCCAGGTCATGCTGGGCATGGCGATGGTCACTGGCTTGGAGTAGAGCGGGATCAGCCCAGGATCAATCACCAGACTGTCGGGATCGACCTTTACCCGCTGATAGGTCAAGCGGTATAAAAACGTCGTCGCACGGCTGTACTTCTGCTCCGCGCCGACAGAGCCCTCGAGCCGTTCGGACGTAAAGGTATTGACGTTAACGGTGTTGTCATAGAAACCACTCACCGTGAAGTGCCATCTTTCGTTCGACATGAGCCGCGGCGCATCGTAGCTGAGGAGGGCTCGCCGGGTCAGCAAGCCAAATCGGGCACGGAAACTGAGCGTCTGGTCCCGTCCAAACATGTTGAGCCGGGTAATCTCGAGCACGCCGTTAGGGCTCACCCCGGCCTTCCCCTGCGGATTATTTATGGCGGGAGTGTTTCCGGTCGCGAACTCGATGCCGCCGCCGTAGCGGAAGGTCCACCGCGGCGCCTCGCTCAGGTTGAACAGCACGTTTTTCTGCGGCTCGATGCCTTCCGGGTTCTGCACCGCCATGTCCACCTGGTTGAAGATGCCGAGGTTGTACAACCTTCGTTGCGAGTCAACCATCACCGCCTGGCTGAGCGGGTCGTCAGGGCGAATGCGGATCTGCCGGTTCACGATGGACGGCCGCGTGTTTTCCGTGCCGGTCACGATCAATTGGCCCACGTCAACCCTTTGCCCCTCCGCGATCTTGTAATTCACGTCCACGCGATACGGCTCCCCCGCCACCAGCGTGACCGACGATTCAAACTGCATATCGGGATAACCGCGGTTGTAATAGAAGTAGGTGAGGGCATCGCGGTCGCTGACCAGGTCTGCCTCGCTGAAAGGTTGTCCGGGAACGCTGCTCAACACCGCTGCAAATTGGTCCTCCGGAAAAGCATGATTGCCCTCAATGACCAGGTTCTTCACCAGCGTCTGCGGACCCTCGGTGATGCGGTACACCACTGCCAGCTCGCCAGTCTTCGACTCGTAGTTGTCCTCGACATCGGCCTCCACCTTTACATCCTCAAAGCCGTTCGACTGGTACAACCCCTTGATGGCGGCCACGTCGTCGGTCATCATGCGCTGGCTGAAGCGTCCGTTGGTAATGACCCAGTTTTTGCGCTGGACATTCAGCCGCTCGCGGATCGTAGCTTCATCGAAGTACTTATTTCCCGAAATCAGGATTGCCGCCAGCTCGTGCTTCTCGCCCGTCTTGATGCTGTAAACGATGTTGACCTGGTCCTCATCCGGCACCGGCTGTCGTGCCACCTCGACCGTGGCATCGAAGTAACCTTGCGTCTGCAGATAGTTGCGCAGGTTGCGTCGGCCTTCGTTGAGCAGGTCGTCGTCCACCGCGTTCTCTTGGTACACCGGTATCAGCTTCTTCATTTCGCCACCGCGGATCTTGGCCCCTTCCGCCACGATCACTACCTTCGATCCCTGCTCCACTTCGAAGACGTAATCCAGTGTGTTGTTGGCGGAGTTGTATTCCTTGCTGGTGAGCGAAACCTGCGCCTCAAGGTGCTGGTTCTTCTGGTAGTGTTTGCGCAGCCGGTCGAGCGCCCTCGCCTGGTCTGAGTTCTTCACCTTGTTGTTCGGCTTGAGCTTGGTGATTTGCTGGATTTGCGCCTGCTCGATGCCGGTGTCGCCCTCGATCTTCACTGTCCCCACCCGCGCCACCGCGCCGGGGGTGACATGAAACACTACGTCCATCTGGCGCGTATCTTCATGCGGCGCAAGGTCATATGTGATGGCCGCCTGGTAGTAACCGTTGTCAGCCAGCACCTTGCTCATGCGATCCATGGAGAGTTTCAGGTTTTCTTCTGCGAACAGCGATCCCAGGTCCAGCTTGCTGGCATTCACCAATTGATGGGCCTTGGGGTGCGTTTTCGGGTTCAGTCCCTCAACCGTGACGTCGCCGTTGAAGTAGTTTTCGGTAGAGACAAACGTCAAGTTGATGCCGCCTCCGCTCGCGGGCTCAGCCTCCACGTGCAGGCTCGAAAAGCGCCCCGTCGCATACAGCACGCGGATGGACTCGCGCAGCGCATCGGGCTCCAGCGGCTCGCTCTCTTTCACCAGCAGCAGGCCTCGCAACATGGCCGAGTTGGTACCGGCGATTCCCTTGAATTGGATTTCGCGGACGATCTCGCCCTCATACTTCGCCGCACCGTTCAGCGCGGGAAGCGGATGCGTCTGGGTATCGACCGTCTGGTCGAGAGGGGGAAGGGGCACGGGCGGCGGGTTCTGCGCCCAAGCCGACCGCTGGCCGGGCATCAGCACGCCCAGCAGTACGGCCACGAAGATGTATGGCGTGGTTTGCTTGCTCAAACCCGTAACCCTTGGTGCGTCCGTCTGTTACCCGTCGCTGCGGTCAACCGTCCAGCCTGTCCAGCGCCAACCGCACGTTGCCTACACGTTTGCTCAAACCCGCCGCGCGCTGCGAGTCCCGTCGAACCCGACGAACCCTCTGTGGCGTTACCTATAATAACGAATAACGAACGCCGCATCTTGAGAGAAGGTTAGCCCGTTGCGATTCGCCGAACGCTACTCCCGCCAGATCCTCTTTCAACCCGTCGGAGCCGAGGGCCAGCAGCGCCTGGCCGACGCGCGCATAGCAATCGTCGGTTGCGGAGCCACCGGTTCCACCCTTGCTTCCCTGCTCGGCCGTGCCGGTGTCGGCTACCTGCGCATCATTGACCGCGACTACGTCGAGTCCAGCAACCTTCAGCGTCAAGTTCTCTTCGACGAAGCCGATGCCGCCGAGTCGCTGCCCAAGGCTATCGCCGCCGCCCGCAAGATTCGCGCTTTCAACTCCGAAATCGAAGTCGAACCCCACGTCGCCGACCTCACACCTGACAACGCCCAAGATTTGCTGGGAAATGTACAACTCATTCTCGACGGCACCGACAACTTCGAGACCCGCTACCTGATTAACGATTTCGCGGTGAGTGAGAACCTACCCTGGATCTATGCCGCTGGCGTCGGAAGCTACGCCGTTACGATGAATGTCCTGCCCGGAGAAACCGCCTGCCTCGCCTGTGTCTTTCCTGATTCCCCCAAGGGAATGATCGAGACCTGCGACACCTCGGGCATCCTGAATTCAGCCGTAAACCTGGTAGCGTCGATCGCGGCGACCGAGGCGATGAAGCTTCTCGTCGGCGCCCGCGACAAACTTCGCCGCACCCTGCTGTCCTACGACGTGTGGTCGAACCAGCATCGCGCGAGGTCTCCACCGCGCAACCGCGCGAAGACTTGCCGCGCCTGCCAGCAGCGCGACTTCATCCACCTCGCCGGCGAAGGCCGCCCCCACATCTCCATGTGCGGACGCAACTCCGTCCAAATCCACGAGCGCCAGCGCCCCATCGACTTTCGACGAAATCACCCGCCGCCTCACCCCGCACGGCCAGGTCAAGCACAACGAGTTCGTCCTGAAGTTCTGGCACGACCCCTACGAAATGACCCTCTTCCCCGACGGCCGCGCCATCATCAAAGGCACCACCGACACCGCCATCGCCCGCAGCTTGTACGCGCGATACGTGGGAGCGTAACGAGCGACGAGAATCTGGGTGCCCCACACAATCCCGGTTTTGGATTGTGTGGGATAACGATGTCATGACCAGTTCGTAACCTGGGTGCCCCACACAATCCCTGGTTTTGGATTGTGTGGGATCAAGAGTGTGGGAACGAGAACGTGGGGACAAGAATCCTGGGTGCCCCACACAATCCTGTTTTTGGATTGTGTGGGAACGAGAATGTGGGAACGAGAACGTGGGACGAGAACGTGGGGACGGGAATCCTGGGTGCCCCACACAATCCCGATTTTGGATTGTGTGGGATCCAAAATATCGGATATCACACACTCGTCCTTCACCCATCACAGACCCGTCCCGATGAATTCCCTACCCTAAACCAGTGACCGAAGGCCTCCACCGTTATTACGGCCAGCAAGACCTGCACTTCATCACCTGCAGTTGTTATCACCGCCAACCGCAATTCGGCACTCCCGAGCGCCGCGATCTCTTTCTCCGTGTGCTGGAAGCAGCGCGGCAACGTTACCGCTTCGTCGTTGTGGGATACGTGCTCATGCCTGAGCACTTCCACCTTTTGATGAGCGAACCTCAGCGCGACAACCCATCCGTGGTGATGAAAGTGATCAAAGAGCGCTTCACCCGCTTGCTTAAACGAAGCAATACACTCGTCGCTCCGGTGTGGCAAAAACGCTTTTACGACTTCAACGTCTGGACTTCCGCGAAGCGGGTCGAGAAGCTGCGCTACATGCATCGCAACCCCGTCAAGCGGGGCCTGGTCGAAAGGCCAGAAGACTGGAAGTGGAGCAGCTTCCGGTCGTATGCGTACGGCGAAGAGGGTTTAGTGCAAGTGAATGCTTGGGTTTGGACTTTGGACGCAACTCGCTCCCGCTCAATCGGAACCCGCGAATGAGCGCAGCACCCGGCGTAGGCACAAACCGGGCTACTCGCTTTAGTCGTGATGTCGCACACCTACCGGCAATTAGAATCCCGGCTATACTGCTTCCTATCGAGACGAAAATGGCCATCCCTGACTATCAAAGCGCAATGCTTCCCCTACTGAAAATCGCCGCTGATGGGCAAGTTCACCACATCAGAGCAGCCATTAACGAGCTTGCCGAACAGTTCCACCTAACCGATGGAGAAAAGAAGGAACTCTTGCCCAGCGGAGTCGATAGTGTTTTCGACAACCGGGTTGGCTGGGCACGAACATATCTCAAGAAAGCTGGCCTCATTGAATACCCTAAACGAGGCTACTTTCAAATAACGGACAGAGGCAAGACCGTATTGTCGAAGCGACCCACAAGAATTAGTGCGGCTTACTTGCGGCAGTTTCCTGAGTTTCTTGAGTTCCAAGCACCAAAGAAGACGGGCGGCGGTTCGATTGTGGACGACGAGGAAACTCCCGACAATGGAACCCAAACGCCCGAAGAACTGCTGTCCTCTGGATACCTGAAGCTGAGGAAGCAGGTTGAGGCGGAGATACTTGCTCGAACCAAGGGTTGTCCACCAGAGTTCTTCGAACGACTCGTCGTGAAGGTTCTGACGACAATCGGCTACGGCGGGTCGCTGTCTGATGCCGGAAAGGCCATCGGCAAGTCGGGTGACGGCGGCATCGATGGCGTCATCAAAGAAGACAAACTCGGGCTCGACTTGCTGTACATCCAGGCCAAACGCTGGGACAACATCACTGTCGGGCGCCCGGAGATTCAGAAGTTCGTCGGTGCACTCTATGGCAAGAAGGCAAAAAAGGGCATTTTTATCACGACCTCTTCATTCTCGAAGGACGCGAGGGAATACGCGGACGGATTAGAGAGCAAAGTCATCCTAATTGATGGTGCGCAACTGGCCGAACTAATGTTTGAGTACAGTGTCGGCGTGGCAACCGTAAACAGCTATGTTGTAAAGCGCATTGATTCGGACTTCTTTGAGGATGAGGCGGTGGCCTCGACTGAAGCAGAGGCGGCGACAGACTAGTTTCGAGGGGCGGGTAGCCCAGGTATCCCTCACAAACGAAAATCCTACAGTTTCGGGCGCCCCATTCGAGCGGCCCAAAGCGGGCCGCTTGAGTGGGGATTTTTGTCCGTACCGCCTCGAACATCAGTGGGAGAGGAGCGCTTTCGTTTGCACCCGGCTCATTCTCACACCGACTGCCGGTACCCCAGGTTCGCGGCCCGCTTTTGGCCGCGAACCTGGGTCTCGCTACCATCACCCGGTGCCTAGAGCCCCACACTTCGGCCAACCCGGAGTAGGCCTGACCGCAAGTTCCGTACCGGTCTTCCCTTATCACACTGCCTGTGTTCCACGTCCTTTTGGCGCCTCTGCCCAACCTGTATAAAACCCGTCGTGAGGGCAAGGGATTGGTGTCCCTTGCCGGCTCCGTACCTCAGGGTGCGGAGGAAGGCGGCTCTTTGAAATCTCGGTGGGCCCCACCGCGGCGGTTGGACCTGTCATACTGTATGGAATGTATGACAAAACTTGTCATACTTGTATGTAATGTATGGCAAAAACCTGTCATACTTATATGTGTTGTATGACGAATTGGAGTATGACTTGTATGGTTTGTATGACACTTTGGGACGAAAAAGCCCCCCAAATCTTCAGCTAAACCCTTACGGGTCACATGGATACGTGTAAGTACCATCGTATCAATGACATGCACACAATTTTCCCCTATGTCATTGATTCTAAATGACAGCGCGTTCAGATTTTTGTGTTATTGCCGACTAGAACACCAACACGCTTGCCGCTGGTCGGAAGCAATCCGCGAGAATTCCTACCCCTTGGCCTTCTCCGCCTCTTCGCCCTTCAGCTTCTGGGAGCGGTCTTGCATATACCCAATGATCTGGTCTAGCTGTGGAGGGCTTGCCCATCGCGCTCGCGGGCAGACTTCAGGAGTCGCAAGTTCTTCAAGGTAGTCTCGAGATTGAACGAGGTCTTCCCCGCCGCCAGCACCTTGGGCAACACCCGGGTCGCCATCGTCCAATCGCCTCCGATGGCACTCAGTTCCAGCACGGTCGCCAGGTCCCAGTAATCGGTGGAAGAAGCGCCTCCCCGGCGTGCGACCGCAAAGCTGACCATCGGCACCAGCCGGTCAGCCTCTTTCAGCGCATCGGGATCGCCCTTTTGCACCAGCAGATTGACGGCGTTCACGCCGGGATAGTAGTCCCGCGGATCGCTCTCGAACCCCTTGGTATAGGCCTCGATAGCGTCGTCGAGCGCGGCCGAGGCCATGATGTCGCCCGCCTTGTTCAGCTCGGCGTAGCGGTCTTTGTGCACCCTGCCAAGGATGCCCAGCGTCTCCGGGTCCGCGCCTTTCTCCTTGATCAGCTTCTCCAGAGTCTGTTGGGCTTCATCGCGATCGCCCGGCTGATTGCGCCGGTTCAGCGCCAGCGCCCGCTGTTGCCGGACCATGACGTTCGACTTCAGGCCATCCGGGAATTGGTCGGTGATTTGCACCATATCGTCCCACGCGCTCACGTCGCGAAACGACAGCATCAGGTCCACCAGCGCGGTACTCTGGGTGGCATGCAGGTCGCCGAGTCCATCACGGATTTCCCGCAGCGCTGCCGTCCGCTCCGCATCCGATGCCTTCGCGCGAGCGTCCGACAGTTGCTTGCGGAACTCGTCGGAATGTCGCACTTGGTCCTGAAAGATCTCCGTGATCTCATGCGGCAGATCGATTTTCGGAAAGCTGGGGATGAGTTGATAGATCGGACTATCCTGCGACGCCGCTCCGTGAATGGCTTCGCTCAGGCGAGCACCCAGTGCCGTCTTCAGCGCGGCCGCACCTTCGTCCGAAAGCTTGCCGTCCACCAGCGTGTACGGAATGGCCCGCACCAGTGCTACATCGAACGGAATCGGACGAATGGCGGCAAAGATCGGCACCGTAGTAAACGGTCGAGCCGTATGTCGAATTCCGAGCTCGTAAAACACATTTGGATTGGAGAGCGTCAGGTCGGCAATGACGAAGTCCGAGAGCAGAAGGCGCCCGAACATCGGAACATGAATGATGCCCCCAGTGCGTTCCTGGTCGCCGCGCACCGGTTCGAGGCCGGCACTCACGATAGCCGGCTTGATGCCCGCCTCGTAAATCTGGTCGAAATCCACGGTCACACCGCTCGTCAGATCCGGCTTCTGGCCGAACGGCATGTCCACGAAACAAATCGCCTGGTATGACATCACCGGCCTCCGCATTTCGACAGCCCTATTGGACAGCATGCCGCAGGCGGGCGCAATCCGGGCGTCGTCAACCCGCCATGGACGCGAGTTCGGTACCGATCTTCACCGCCGTGCTGATGGTAGTGATCACTTTGGCGATGTTCGCCAAGTCCTGCGTCATCTTCTGCAGGGAATCGTGAGCGGAATTCATCTGGCTCACCAGGCTCTCAATCGCAGGATCGTCGTCATGAAATATCTCGTTGATGGAGTTCCAGTAATTGCGCCGCGCCTGAACATACTGCATGCGAACAGCGATACGCTGGTCATCGGTTTGGCAGGCGGCCAAAGTTGAGGCCAGGTTTTGCGTAAGTACGATGTATTGCGATTCCAAACTATTCAAAGCTGCGCCCATGGGTGTCCGTTCCTTCCTCGGCCAAGGCCCCGCTGCACACTCCCGAATCTGGAGCGTCGGCGTTGGCTTCTTGAAACATGTGGTCAGTGCTTCTTGGCGACAGCTTCAACCTGCTTGGCCGTTACCGCCAGCGAGGCCGAGAGTGCCTTCGTTGCGTCGTTGTACCCACTGATCTGCGAATCTCCTCTGATCTTGATCTCCGCTTCCGCCAGGTGGCGAACTTCGGGTGTCGCTGCGCCCGCTGGCAGCTTCGCCACCAGGTCGAACGGCTTCAGCGCCGCAGGAAAAGCGAGATTCATTTCCACCATGTCTTTTTGCATCAGCACGATCGCCAGGCTTTCGGCCAACATTAAGCGCTGCCGGTTGATGGACTCGTAGACTGGCGCTTCTTTTTCGAACAGGCGGTTAACTGCATTGACTGCTTCCGCGATCTTCGCTGAGCTCTGTTTCAGCTTATGGGTGCGAATGGCTTCCACTAGCATCTGGCCGGCCTGTCCCACAATATCGGGAATCGCGGGACCGCCCGGCAGTGCGTTCATTCCCACCAGTTGATTGGCCAGCTCGGATGCTGCAGTGCCGATTTCCGCCCCCGATTTCGAGCCCGCGAGCCCGGCATAGGCCGTCGCCAGCGCGCCCAACGCTTTTGCCATGGCGGCACGCTTGGCCAACTCCTGCCTGGTAGTGTCCAGCTGAGCCCGATCGGTATCTTCAAATGGCACTCCCAATAAATCGGACTGCAGCTGGCTCAATCCCACGGTGTCAGACATCTGCTGCTGCAAATCGGCATAGTAGGCGGTAAGCTGCTGGGAAACGGTGCTGAGCTGATTGGCCGCAATGACGGCATCCTGGGAACTCTTGCACGCCGTGAGCGTGGCGAACAAAAGCACTGTTGCCACAACGCGCACGTATCGTCCGTGCATTAGCGCTTTATTGTTACAGCAGGCCGGAGTTCGCATGAATTTTAAGTGATTGCGGATTATGCGCCTATCGCCTCGCAGAAGGCAACTTGTTTCTGTCGTCGCTTCGCTAATACTTCTTGCCAAGCTGTTCCTTGGCATTTTCGCAAACTTCCGCACGTTTTGTAGTCGCGCCCAATTCATCGCGGACTCCAGCATGCGCTACACGCCAGATTGACACATACCACGAAAAGCCGGGAATTCGCCGCAAAGAACTCTCAGCGCGAACTCGAACAGGGCACTGATTGATTTTCCCCGCGAATGAGCCTAATTCATCTGTTATCGTTTCCTTTCCGCGTCCGCTGCACGAATCGAAAACCGAACCCTACGAGGTCGCATGCCTGCTGGAGAAACGCAGCTCGAAAGCCGTCCCCAACCGAGTCGGATGTATCGCTGGCTAGTGCTGATCTTTGTCAGCCTTGCCATGTTTGGGAATTACTACATCTACGACAGCATTAATCCGCTGGAACGCATCTTCCTCGAGCAACTCGGTTTCTCCGCCTCCATGTTCGGCTGGCTCAATGCCAGCTACAGCGTTGCTGCCGTGCTGACACTGCTCATCGGCGGAATTCTCATCGACCGATTCGGCCTGAAGAAGTCGCTGACTGTTCTTTTCAGCGCTGTGCCTGGCGGGCGCCGCGTTGACTGCGTTTCGCGGCAGTTTCACGACGATGGTTGCGGGACGCACCTTGGTGGGCTTGGGGGCCGAGTCGCAGATTGTTGCCGTCACCGTGGCTCTGGCTCGTTGGTTCAAGGGCAAGGAACTGAGCTTCGCTTTCGGCATCAACCTGACGATCGCTCGGATGGCCTCCATTGCTGCCGACAACTCGCCCACGTGGGCCAAGTGGGCCTTCTTCCCCAATGGCGTAAACTCGCAGCCAAGCTGGCACCGGCCGCTGCTACTGGCAGTCGTCGTGGGCTCCACCGCCGTCATCGGCGCCGGCGGTGTATTGGGCGCTGGAGAGTTACGCGGAGGGGCGCTACACGTTGGGCAAGTCAGGTGAGCCCGACAAGCTAAGCTTCTCCGAGGGACTGAAGTTCAACCCTTCCTACTGGTACGTCGTGGCACTTTGCTTCACCTTCTATTCGGGCATTTTTCCCTTCCGTACCTTTGCCATTGACCTGTTCACTAGCAAGATTCTTTCGCAAATGGGCGCCGCAGCCAGTTCGACGGCAGCCTTCGCCGCACGCGCAAAGCCAGGCTGGGTTCTTCAACAGCGTTCTTCCCTTCTCCGCCATGATCGCTACGCCGCTATTCGGCCTGCTGGCCGACAAAATCGGCAAGCGCGCCACCCTGATGGTGGTCGGCTCGTTCCTGATGATGCCGGTTTACCTGATGATCGCCTATAGCAACATTTCTTTGATGGTGCCGGTATCGCTGATGGGCATCGCCTTCTCGCTGATCCCAGCCGTAATGTGGCCGTCGGTTGCCTACATCGTTAACGAACATCGCCTGGGCACGGCCTACGCCTTGATGAGCCTGTTGCAGCAGATCGGCTTCTTCATCTTTAATCTTGCAATCGGCCAGGCCAATGACTTCAGCCACGCCGGACCGGAAAACTTCCACGGGTATGCGCTGGGCATGTGGATCTTCTCCATCCTTGGATTCCTCGCGCTATTCTTTGCTTTGTTACTGCGACGACGGGAAACTGGCCCCGATTCTCACGGATTGGAGACCATCACTACGGCAACCGGAGTGGCTGCGTAGTTGACCTGCGGTCGCTATCGAATTGCGGCTTCGGCAGGAGGCTCCTGTTGCGGGAGAAGTCGCCGATTCTCTGCGGAATGGCGACCAAATGGCTGCGTTCTGCATCCAAAGGTGCGACACTGGACTCGACAGTAATGTCCATTCGGCCCGGCCGAATCTGAGTATGTTTTGCATGTAGTGCTGACAATATCTCTCCGGCAATGATGTCGGAATTTGGGAGAAGCGATGAAGACCTCTACCTCCTGGATGGATCGTCAACTTCTGCAAGCTTTACGTTCCCTGATCGGCCCCATCCCCGTCGCCTTGGTTCTGCGTGACATGGAGGACCGGCCAGAATGCGATGGCGGAATCGTAGGTACAGTCCGCATACCCGATCGCGCGACGTTGCTTTCCATGGTCGTCAACCCCGAAGTGGGCTTTGGCGACGCCTACTCCTCCGGCCGGATCAAAATGGACGGCGATCTGGTCCGCGCATTGGAGCACGTCAACGCCTCATCACCGCGTATTCGAAACGGGCACTGGCGGCTGCTCGCCAAGTGGCTGGACTGGGCGCAATCCAACACCCGGCGTGGCTCCTCACGCAACATTCATCACCACTACGATCTCTCCAACGATTTCTACCGCCTCTGGCTCGATGAACAGATGGTGTATACGTGCGCCTACTTCCCAACCCCTGACGCTTCGCTCGAAGCAGCCCAAAATGCAAAGTTGGAGCTGGTATGCCGCAAACTCGGCCTGCGTCCGGGCGAGACTGTGCTCGAAGTCGGATGCGGCTGGGGAGCGCTCGCTATCTACATGGCCGAGCATTACGGCGTGAACGTCAGGGCATTCAATATCTCGCACGAACAGATCGAGTGGGCGCGCGAGCGGGCGCGCGAGGCAGGTGTCTCATCTCAAGTCGAATTTGTCGAAGACGACTATCGCAACGTCAGCGGCAGCTTTGACGCATTCGTTTCCGTCGGGATGCTGGAGCATGTAGGGCGTGAGAATTACCGCGAGCTGGGCCACGTAATCCATAACACCATCGGCGATACCGGTCGCGGATTCCTTCATTTTATCGGCCGCAGTCGCAGCCAGCCCTTTAGCGTCTGGATCCGCCGTCGTATCTTCCCAGGCGCATACGCGCCGACCCTTCGCGAGTCGATGGAAGTTCTCGAACCGCATGGCTACTCTGTGCTCGACGTCGAAAACCTCCGTATGCACTATGCCAAGACGCTGGAGCACTGGCTGGCCCGCTTCGATGCTTCGTTCGATACGGTCGTGCACAAGTTCGGCATGGATTTCGCCCGTATGTGGCGGCTCTATCTTGCCGGCTCCATCGCTTCGTTCCGCGCCGGAAACCTGCAACTGTTCCAGGTGCTGTTCGCCGGCAGCCGCTGCCAGTCGATTCCCTGGACACGCGAGCACCTGCACGCGCCCTTCGATGAGGAAACGAATCGCGATCTATGGACACGTGCGATGTAATCATTGTCGGCGGCGGTCCTGCCGGATCGTCTTGCGCCTGGGCGCTACGGGGCTCGGGTCTCGATGTCCTCGTGCTCGATCGCGCCGTCTTCCCGCGTAACAAATTGTGCGCCGGATGGATCACACCGCTGATTCTGGAGGAGCTGGAGTTCGCGCCCGAAGACTATCCTCCGGGACAGACCATGCAACCGATCACAGGCTTTCGGCTGGGCGCGATCGGCGGACCTCAAGTAGAAATCCGCACCGATCACGTTGTCAGCTACGGTATTCGCCGCTGCGAGTTCGACGAATTCCTCCTCCGCCGCAGCGGTGCTCGGTTTCGCCAGGGCATTGCGCCCACATCCATCGAATACAAGGACGGCGTCTGGCTCATCAATGGCGAAATCCGGGCACGGATGCTGGTGGGAGCAGGCGGCCACTTTTGTCCAGTTGGCCGGCATCTTGGCAACAAGGGATCGCCGGCTCCAGTGCTTGCGCAGGAAATTGAGTTCGAGATGGATGCCTCCCAAGCTGCGCGCTCGGCCGTCGAAGGTGAATTGCCAGAGCTCTTCTTTTGTCGCGACATGCTTGGCTACGGATGGGTCTTCCGCAAGGGGAACTTCCTCAACGTGGGACTCGGCCGCACCGACTCGCAAGAGGTTTCCAGTCACGTGAAGGATTTCGTTGGCTATCTGCGCGAGGCCCGCGCTGTCGAGACACCGGAGAGTGGCATTGCTGGTCACGCCTACGGCTTGTGGGGCCGAACCGAGCGCAAGATCCTCGACGATGGCGTTCTTCTGGTAGGAGATGCAGCCGGGCTTGCCTATCCCGAGAGTGGCGAAGGCATCCGCCCTGCCATCGAATCAGGATTAATCGCGGCGCACACGATTCTCGCTTCCGAAGGTAACTATAACCTTAAGAGCCTGTCGCTATATCAAGAGTTGCTCAACAAGCGCTTGGAGCGCGAACGCAGCCGCATGGATTCTCTCACCCACGCCCTTCCGCGTGTCCTCAAGGAGTTCGCCGGCCGCCAGCTTCTCCGCAACCGCTCTTTCTGCGAGAACGTAGTAGTAAACCGGTGGTTCCTGAGAGTCGCAGAGCAGCGGCTTGATTTAGGCTCGCAGCCGGTAAACCGCGAACTCGCTGCCCGCCAATAGTCGGCACTTCCCATTCGCCCCGATTTCCGCCATCCTAGATGCAGGGAGATTAAGCATGGGTGAGGGCACGAACATCTGGACAACCAAGGTTGATCAGCATCCCGAGCGCGCCGTGCCGCGGCGCGCCCAGGAATTCCTCGTCGCTGGCAAGGTAGCGCACGTTGGGTTCGTGCAAGATGACCTTCCCTATGTTGTCCCCACTCTCTTTCACTATTCACCTGAGCAGCCCGACCGGATTTATTTGCATGGCGGAATGTCGAGTCGCATGCTCGAAGAACTTGCGAAGGGAATACCGGTCTGCGTCACGGTGACGGAACTCGACGGCCTCGTGTACTCGCGCGATGCCAAGTATCACTCCGCAAATTATCGCTGCGTGATGTGCTTTGGTCGCGGACGAATCTTTGAGGATGAAGCGGCCAAGCGTGTGATGTTTGAGGCCATGACTCAGCGCTACTTCCCCGGACGTACAGCAGGGCGCGACTATACGCCCGCGCCTTCGTCGCATCTCACCTCGACGGCTGTGGTGGAAGTTGTGATCGAGCAGACCAGCGCCAAGATGCGCGAAGGCGGCCCGAAGGGCCCGCAAGACGCCGACCCGGGCGCGCCGGGAACCTGCGGTGTGGCCGACGTATAGCTACTCCGACTCCATCACCAGGTAACTTAATTCGCCATCGTGTTCCACTTGCAGCACGATCGGTTGGCCGGGTTGAAGCGCTTTGAGCGCCTGCTTCAGTCCGTCGAGGTCCTTGATGGGTGTAGTGTTCAGCGAGTGGATGATTTCTCCTGGCTCTGGCCCGTCACCCAGCAACAGAGCGCCCGGCGTACGTGCGGCCACGATGACGCCGGAAGGAATTCTTAGGTCGGGCATAGCCTTCCTCAGATCGTCGTTGATGGTGATGCCGACGATGCCCAACCGGTTCACCACGTTCCCCGGCCCCGAAACCATGTCGGCAAATCGCTGCGGGTCGTCCGGGCGCTCCGTCACCCGCACCTCGACCATCTCCTGTTTCCCGTTGCGCATCACCCCGATGGGCGCCATGTCTCCGATCTTGAAGGAGAACAGGATTGTCGCGAATTCCTTCACGTCGCCCACCGGCTTGCCGCCGATGCTGGTGATGACGTCGCCCACCTTGAGCCCCGCACGGGCAGCAGAAGAATCGGCTGTCACGTCTTCCAGAAGCACTCCATGATTCAGCGGCAGCTTCAAGCCTTCGGCGAGGTCGGGCGTGACCGTACGAAGGTAAACGCCGATCTGGCCGCGATGCACATGTCCTTCCGTCTTGAGCTGCTCATAAATATTCCGCACCACATTGCTTGGAATGGCGAATCCCAGACCCTCGCTGCCGCCGGACTCGGAAAGAATGAAGGTGTTGATGCCCACGACGCGGCCGTCTACATCCACCAGCGGCCCACCACTGTTGCCGGGATTGATCGGCGCATCCGTCTGCACGTAGGTCGTCGGATTGTCTTCACTCACCTGCCGCGCCGTGGCGCTGACCACGCCCATGGTGACTGAGTTCTCCAACCCTTGGGGGCTCCCGAAAGCAAACACCACTTGTCCCTGCTTGAGGCGGTCGGAATCGGCCAGTTCCAGCGCGGGCAAATCGTTGGCGTCAATCTTCAGCACCGCCAGGTCCGACTGCCGGTCGAGTCCGATAACCTTGGCTGTGACCGGGCCATGCGGCTGCGAGCCATCCCCTCCAGGCGATTCCAGCCCTGGGAGGCGCACTCGGATTTTGCGCGCTCCCTGCACCACGTGCGCATTGGTCACGATGTAGCCGTCAGCCGACAGAATCACGCCCGCGCCGACGGCCTCCTGCGGTTCGAACAGCGCTGTATCGCTGGCCGGCTTGTCCGACTTCAACCCGTATCCTGTCGCCACGATCTGGACTACCGACTTGGTCACCCTCGCGGCGAGATCCTGGATGGAGTCGCTGAAGATGTGCAGTGGATCACGACGCGTCAGGCTCGCGGCAGTGCTGGCCTGCTGGCCAGTGTTCTCCACCTGCCCAAAGCATGCAGACGGGGCTGCAACTGCAATCAGGACGCTTGCGCAGATAAGAAACCGGAAGGATTTCAGCTTCATTGTTGTTATAGGAGTCTCACTCGGACGCAGGTCTAGGCGTCTTAGCGGAAAGAATGGGCCTATCACTATTCGCACTCTCAGTATATCGATGCTCGAAGGGACAGCCGCGACGCACGGCGCCCTCTGAATTCACGTTCTCACATGGAGGTTCAGGTTTGGTTGGGTAAGAGTTCCGCTAAGTCAGGTACCGCGTCGCAGGCAGATAGCGAGGACACTTCACCCTGAACACTGCCTCGTGTGATTCGCACTCACATAGTCGTCCACGTGACGCGCCGGTTCGAACGGACTTCCACGCCGGAATCGATTTTCTTATCGGTCGGCACCCGCCGCAGTGGCGGCGAGGTCGGCGTCGGCAGGCGTCGTCTGAATGGTCGCCTCTCCGAGCTCCACCAGCACCATCAGGCCGCACCCTTCCAAACGATAACGGTCGCCGCGCCATACGATGGCCCGCCCGCTGTAACTGGCGCACCAGAACAAGAATCCCATCAAGTCGCGAAGCGGATACAGCCACGCCATCCGCAACGCGCGCCGGTCCCGCACGACGCGCCACCCCGCCACCACAGCAAGCAGCACTCGATTGAAATACGCCGCGGCGAACAATCCGATCCCAACGGTCCAGTGATGCATGGCTCCTGCGCCCAGAAAGCCCAAAACACCGAACGGCATCGCAAACGTCAGCGCCGTAGCTGCGTGCCCGGCGCGGCGCGAGCAGCGTGTACTCTTCATCCAGCGGATCTGGTGTTGCATCGAGCTTGCGAACTCACGATTGATCACCACATGGTCGATTACGTGGTGCGACAGCACGACCTGCCGTCCGCTCTGGGCGACTCGCAGCCCGAGGATGTAATCATCGGAGCAATAGTCGGCCAACTGCTCAAATCCACCAATTGCTTCCAGCGCATCGCGCCGGATCGCCATAGTCGGTCCCAGGGCAAACTTCATGCCCTCTAGAAGGTTGGCCACGATTGCGCCCGATGTCATCTCGACGCTCATACCGAGCGCTTCCAGCTTCGACCACAATCCGCCGGTCGGCAGACCGCGATAAAGGCAGGTCACCATCCCATTGCGCGGGTCCAGCATGGGCTGCACCACCGCCGCGATGTAGTCTGGCCCAACTTTGACGTCGCTGTCGCTGATGATGAGGTAATCGTGCGATGCCCGCGCGAACATTTTTACCAGTGAGCACACCTTGGCATTGGGACGCCACGGCTCACCCGAGATCACAATCTTTACCGGTACCGAGGGATACCGCTTGACGATCTGCCGCACCACATCCAACGCCGGGTCGTCCGCGTGCCGCGCGCCGAATATAATTTCGTAGCTGGGATATTGCTGTTCGAAGAAGCCGGTGAGGTGCTCTTCCAGGCCGGGTTCCATGCCGCAGACCGGTTTCAGCAGCGTGACCGGAGGAAATGAGGACGGCATGGCGTTCTGCTGCGTCCGCTCGCGGCGGAAACGCGCGCTGGCATAGATAACCAGTAGCAGATAGCCCGTGCTCGTCATCAACCCTGCCGCTCCGGCCAGTAGGAGCAGCCGCCAAACCAACATTTCCATCTCCTGAAGGGCGCCGCATAACGACAGGGTCTGACAACCGGAAATCTCGCCCGCGAGACCGCTGCATCGTCGCTATACTAGTAACGACATTATAAGGGAGTCCTCATGTCAACTACTCAGCAAAGTCCTGCTGTGACGAATTCAGAAATTTCTATTCATCCCCCAAAGAGGCTATTGTTTGGCCCCGGCCCGACGCAGGTGCATCCTCGCGTATACGAGGCCATGGCGCAACCGGTCGTCGGACATCTCGATCCTTACTTCTTCGAGGTCAGCCAGGACAATCAGCGCATGCTTCGCCACGTCTTCGGCACCGAGAACGAGTGGACCTTCGTCATTTCGGCCACCGGCAGCGGCGGCATGGAAACAGCAATCGGAAACTTCGTCGAGCCAGGCATGAAAGTGGTCGTATTCGCCAACGGTTTCTTCTGCGACCGCATGACCGAAATGGCCAAGCGCCACGGAGCCGACGTCGTCCGCTGCGAAAAGCCATGGGGCGGAGCCTTCGGCGAGATTGAAGCCACCGAGTTCATTCACCGAGAGAAGCCCAAAGTCGTCATGTACGTGACCGCCGAGACTTCGACCGGCGTTTTCCAGCGCGGCGATGCGATTTGTAAGGCAGCGCACGCAGTCGGCGCGCTGGTCATCGCCGACTGCGTCACCTCGCTCGGCGCGATGCCCGTCAATGTAGACAAGACAGGCATCGACATCGCTTACAGTTGCACCCAGAAGGGCCTGAGCTGTCCTCCGGGTTTGTCGCCCATCACCGTCTCGCCGCGCGCGGCTGAATGGCTGCAGGCACGCAAGACCACCAATCCTTCGTGGTACTTCGACATCAAGCTCATTGCCGATTACCTGTTCGTCTCGCACCGCTATCACCACACTGCCTCGGCGACGCATGTTTTACGCCCTTCACGAGGGCCTCAGCCTCATCGAAGAGGAAGGGCTTGAGCACCGCTGGCAGCGCCATCACCAGGCGCATCAGGAGTTTGTTAAGGGCACCGGCGAGCTTGGGCTCACTATGCTCGTGCCCGAGGAATATCGGATCTGGAACCTCAACACTCCGCAGGTGCCGGAAGGCGTTGACGACGCCAAAGTGCGCGCCTCTCTGCTGCATGACCACGGCATCGAAATCGCCGGAGGTTTCGGCCCGCTGGCGGGCAAGGTCTTCCGCATCGGCGTCATGGGACCGCTGGCCACACGCGACCACGTCCACGACTTCCTGGACAAGTTTGGAAGCGCGCTGCGCAGTGCAGGGTACAAGGGCTGAACGAAACATTTCCACCGCACAGACATAGCGAATTCGAGAATTAAGAAAGTTGAGTCTTTCTGTGCCTCTGTGTCTCTGAGGTTCATCTATATTCCTGCAATGCTGGACATGGATGGAAAGCCGACCATCGCCACAAATAAGCAGCCCGAGAAAGCAACGGAGTTTCCGCCGTACTCTGTCTGCGGCGCGGTACCTTTGCGGCAAATCAGTAAGCGTGCGAGGAGCGATAGAGAAGGATCCGCCGGCAACTCGATGGCGGACCTGATACCGCCGCTGCTGGTGTACGACGGTGACTGCGGATTCTGCGCGCGCTCCATTCAGTTCATCCTGCGACACGAGCAGCGGCACGATCTGCTGTTTGTTCCACGCGACTCCGAATTTGGAAAGGACCTGCGCCGTCAGTTCCATCTCGAAGCGGTCGAGTCGCTGCTGTGGATCGCAGACGGCGAGGCTGCGATCGAGTCCGGCGCGGTGCTCAACTCGGCGAAATATTTGGGTGGAATTTGGGCAACGCTGGCGGCGGTTGGCGCGCTGGTTCCGGCCTTCCTGCGCAATGCGGTGTATCGCTTCATCGCGCGCAACCGGCGGCGATTTTCTTCCTCCGCGGCAGCTTGCTTGGTTCCCACGGCAGAACAGCGTGCGCGTTTTTTGAACTGACATCGGAGATTCCCGAATCGGGACAATCGTCCGATGGGTACCCCCCCTCCCCCACCCTTTTTGCAAGGTCCTCATTCCATTGGAGATAGGGGTCGTATTCCGCGTAAAATATTCTGCCCATTGAACTTAGAGGCAAAGTCTTCTTAACAAAGGAGTTAGGCGGGGTTGGCGCAGGACGTACGAGGGCATTGGCGGAGAGATGAGTATAAATCCGACAACAAGTAGAACCGGTCACAGTTCGATCCACCCAGGTGGCAATGGGGGTAGTGTCTGGCTGGGTCTCCGACGACACAGCTCTCCCTCATCGTTCCAGAGGTAGTGTATGAGCAGGAGAGAGAAACGCCAAGCGATTTAGTCACGGATCAACGTGATGGATGAACAAAGTCAGCCGCCAGTTGCCGGTCGCCAGTCGCCAGTAAGAAGCGCTCACCACGGAGGACACGGAGCTCGCGGAGAAGGAAAAACAGACGCGGATACCAGCGTATCGTGCGGAAACCACGAAATCAAAAGACCCACACAATCCCAAACCGGGATTGTGAGGGGCGCCTGCTGCGGGTTTACGCGGGACCCCAAGAAGCTACGGAGTCAAAAGAACCATCCTGCCAAATGAAGGTGAGGTGCACCCGACCATCGAGATGCAAAGGGCCAGGGTGTGGCTCCCAGGTTAGATGGAATGAGACGGCTGGTCTGGCGGAACGGTAAGCTGTCCGCGCGCACTCGATGAGGTGCAAAGGAGACCAGCCATGAAGAAGATTAGCAGAGAGTCGATGAGGACGAAGCAGCCAGCCGTGACGGTGGGAATCGATCTAGGGGATCGGTTTAGCCGGTATTGCGTGGTGAACGAAGAGGGCGAGGTGGTGGAAGAAGGGCGGATACAGACGACGGCGGCGGCGCTGGAGCGGCACTTCGCCAAAGAAGCCAGGCAGCGGATCGCGATGGAATGCGGGACGCATTCGCCCTGGGTAAGCCGGTTGTTGCAAGACATGGGACACGAAGTATGGGTAGCGAATGCGCGCAAGATACGGGCGATCACGGCGAGCGAGTCGAAGAACGATCGCAACGATGCGGAGAAGTTGGCGCGGTTTGCGGCCTACAATCCGGGGCTGCTGTCGCCGATTCGGCACCGCAGCCCAGAACGGCAACGGGACTTGAACCTGCTGCAGGCACGCGACACGCTGGTGCGAGTGCGAACCCTGCTGGTGAATGCGGCGCGGGGAATGGTGAAGAGTGCCGGCCACCGGTTGCCGAAGTGCTCGACGGAATCGTTTGCCAACGTAGTGCGGACAGCGATTCCGCCGGGCTACGAGCTGGCGCTGACGCCACTGATCGAGCAAGTGGGAGCAGTGACGGAACAGATCCGGAAGATGGACCAGCAGATCGAAGCGCTGGGGAAACGCTATCCGGAAGTGGAGAGGCTGCGGAGCGTGCCCGGGGTGGGGCCGGTGATTGCGGCGGCTTATGTGCTGACGCTGGACTCGCCGACGGCAGCGGAGAGCAGTCGAGCCGTAGGGGCGTTTCTGGGGTTGCGTCCGCGACAATCGCAATCGGGGGATTCAGACCCGCAGCGTCGCATCAGCAAAACCGGCAACGAGTATCTGCGGCGGCTGTTGGTGCAGGCGGCGCAATATGTGCTGGGGCGGTTCGGGCCGGATTCGCAACTACGACGTTGGGGATTGAAGCTGGCGGGCAGTGGAGGCAAGCGCGGCAAAAAGCGCGCAGTGGTGGCGGTGGCCCGCAAACTTGCGGTTCTGTTGCACCACCTGTGGAGAAGTGGGGAAGACTACCGACCGTTTCCTGATCTGAACCCAGCGCGTGCCGCTTAACCGGAGGAACGGAAATCGAAGAGACGAAATGGCAAGCAAGGTTGCAAGACATCTCGCGTTGCGGTGACTGCGCTTTGGCGCTTGGTCTGAACCGAAGGCCGTAGGTTAGATAGCAGCACCGCTTCATCACCATCGGACACCAACAGGCACCGAGTCCTCAGGACTCAACCGAGTGCGAATAGAAGTCCGAGATGAACCCGCGAGATCCGCTTGACACCAGACAGCCGTCTCATAGAAGCGCCCAAACCCGTGGCGCGAACCTGGGGCACTCCTGCGACCATGGGTGTCCGAAACGAATGAGGCGGCGAATCCGGTAGAATACAAGATTCTCTTCCACCTAAAGGAAACCACAGAAACGCATGCAACGTTGGTCCAAGCTCTTCATTCCTACTCTTCGTGAGGCCCCGGCGGATGCCGAGGTCGCCAGCCACAAGTACCTGGTGCGCGCCGGATACATTCGTCAGTTGGCCGCCGGGATTTACTCGTTCCTGTTCCTCGGGCATCGTTCGATGCTGAAAATCGCCAACGTGGTGCGCGAGGAAATGGACACCATCGGGCAGGAGTTTTATCTGCCGGCGCTGCATCCGCGCGAAGTTTGGGAAGCCAGCGGGCGCTGGTCGGTCATGGGCGACAATATGTTCCGCCTGAAAGATCGTAGCGGACGCGATATGTGCCTGGGCATGACGGAAGAAGAAGTCATGACCGAGATCGCGCGCAAGGAATTGCGCAGCTACAAGCAATTGCCGCAGATCTGGTATCAGATCCAGCAGAAGTTCCGCGACGAACCACGCCCTAAGTCAGGCCTGCTGCGCGTGCGTCAGTTCACGATGAAGGACTCGTACTCGTTCGACATGGACGCCGCGGGGCTCGACGCGAGCTACCAAAAACACCACGATGTGTATTGCAAGATCTTCGACCGATGTGGGCTGAAGTATGTGGTTGTGCACGCCGATTCCGGCGCGATGGGCGGATCCGGTTCGCAGGAGTTTATGGTTTACACCGACGCGGGAGAAGACCTGGTCGTGAGTTGTCCGGACTGCGGATATGCCGCGAACCTGGAGAAGGCCACGTCGCGGCTGGAGCCTGTGGAGGAGCTTGCACCGACGGGTGATGGCAAGCCGGAGCTGGTGCACACGCCGGGCAAGGGCGCGATTGCCGACGTGTCGGAGTTCCTGAAGGTGCGTCCGAACCAGGATATCAAGGCCGTAGCGTACATGGCGACGCTTCATGCAGCCGACGCGAAGGATGCTCCCAAGGCGCAGGCGGTGGTGGTTTTCCTGCGCGGCGACCACACGGTCAGCGAGACCAAGCTGCTGGGCGCGCTCCACGGCGAGTTGCGCAAGCAGGGCAAGTCGGTAAACATTGCCGACCTGCGTCCCATGGCGGCTGAAGAGGTGGAGCAATACTTCGCCGGACCGGGCGGATTCATAGGGCCGGTCGGGCCGACGTTCGCCAAGCAGGCGCTCGATAGCGGCTTCACGGCTGTGATGGATGCAGGGCTCGAAGGCCGACACAACATGATCTGCGGCGCCAACAAGCTCGACTATCATCTACGCAACATAACGCCGGGGCGCGACTTCCAGCCGACCATTACCGCCGACGTGCGCAACGCGATCGAGGGCGAAGGCTGCCCCAACTGCGGACAGCCGCTGAAGATCGGCAAGGCGGTCGAGATTGGCCACATCTTCAAGCTGGGCTACAAGTATTCGGAGTCAATGGGAGCGCGCGTGCTGGACGAGCACGGCAAGGAAGTTACGCCGATCATGGGGAGCTACGGCATCGGTCTGGAGCGCATTCTGACGGCGTGCGTCGAACAGAATGCCGACGACAACGGTTTCTGGATGCCGGCTAACATCGCGCCGTTCGACGTGGTCGTCACGCCGACGAACACGACGGACGAGAAGATCAACTGCGGGGCAGAAGAGATCGCCAAGGCCCTGGAAGCCGCGGGGCTGGATGTGCTGCTGGATGATCGCGATGAGCGTCCGGGCGTGAAGTTCAAGGACGCAGACCTGGTCGGCATTCCCTACCGCATCAACGTGGGCAAGAAGCTGGTGGACGGCATTGTCGAAGTCGTCACTCGCGCGGGCAGCACGCGGGACGACGTTGCGGTCGGCGCGGTCGTGGAGCACGTGACGAAGCTGGTGCGAGGATAGTTTCACCGCGGAGGCACGGAGGACACGGGAAATCCGGTTCTCGGCCCAGATTCCGCTAGATGTATTCGCTTGTATTCGGTTAACATACATCGTATGGCAGACACCGAAGTCCTGACGTTGCGGCTGGATTCCAAACTGAAGAAGAAACTCGACAAGCTGGCAAAAGCCACGGAGCGTAGCCGATCGTTCCTGGCGGCGGAAGCCATTCGCGAGTTCGTAGCTCTCAACGAGTGGCAGATCGAAGAAATCAAGAAAGCTGTCGAACAAGCCGATGCCGGGAAGTTTGCCAGCCCGCAGCAGGTGCAACGAACCCGTAACCGGTGGAAGCGCCGTGCAAGTTGAATGGCTCGAAGACGCATTGATAACCCTGAATACGGAAGCCGATTGTATCGGCAACGACAATCCTGACGCCGCCAACCGATTCATAGAGACAGTCTTCGCCGCCGTTGACCGACTCGCTGAATATCCGGCATCCGGCCGTCCGGGCCGCGTTCTTGGCACGCGTGAGCTCGTCGTGCCGGACACTCCTTATATTGTTCCCTATCGGATAAGAGGGGGCAGGGTGGAGGTACTGCTCGTATTGCACGGTGCCCGCAAGTGGCCGAAGCGCTTTTGAGCCGATCTGTGCGATTCCAGGCGTCTATGCTAAGTCTCTTCCTGCCAACCCCAACTCCGCTGCGATCGCCTTCATCGCCTCGATGCAGAAGGCGATGTGATCTTCGAGGTCAACGCCGAGGTCGGCGGCGCCGTTGATGATGTCGTCGCGGCTGACGGAGCGGGCGAAGGCTTTGTCCTTCATTTTCTTGCGCACTGACTTGGCGTCACATTCGGCCAGCGACTTGTTGGGCTTGACCAGCGCGCTGGCAGTGATGAATCCGGCGAGTTCGTCGCAGGCAAAGAGCGTCTTCTCCAGCCGGCTCTCGCGCGACACGCCGCTATAGTTGGCGTGGGAGAGAATCGCGCGACGGATTTCCTCCGACACGCCGCGCTCCTTCAGAATCTCGCTGCCCTTGAACGGATGCTCTTCGGCCGAGGGATATTTTTCGTAATCGAAATCGTGAATGAGGCCGACGAGGCCCCAGAGTTCCTCGTCTTCGCCGAACTTGCGGGCGTAGGCGCGGACGCAAGCCTCGACCGCGAGCGCATGTTTTCGCAAACTTTCTGACAGGGTGAACTCAGTTAGTAAACACCACGCTTCATCGCGCGTCATTGCGGTTTTCTCCGGTATTTCTTCGGGCATTTGCCGGGTTCTATGCGCCCGCGTCCTTGATTTTGCACAGCTTTCTCGGGTTTCGTCCACCTACGCCCTTGACTGTAGCAGAGCAATGCCGCAAAGTACGTGTAGTTTCAATGGATCTGGGGGTAGTGGAATTGATCCATCGGGAAACGGTGCCCTGCTCTGGCACTCCCGCAACTTAAAATGGCTACGACTCTCGCACCCGTAGAAAACCGGGAAGTGGTGAGATGCGACCATTGTCATCTCGTCCAGTTCAGAACCGTCAACAACATGTGCCGGAAGTGCCGCACGTCCCTGGATGAGGACGAGCCGGAACCAATCCTCGCACAGGTGATGCCGGTCATGGAGCCGGCCAGCTCGAGCCGTTCGGAGGTGCAGGTGGCGCAAGCCATCCGCAGCCTGCGGCAGCGCAGTGGGCTGAGCCAGCGGCAGTTGGCTCTGCGCATGGGTGTGCCGCGCACCTATGTCTCGAAGATCGAGAACGAGAAGGCCACGCCGACGTTGTCGTCGCTTGCACGGCTGGCGAAAGCGCTGACGGTCTCGGTGCCCGACCTGCTGACGGCGTGCACTCCGTCTCACGATGAAGAGATCAACGAGTTGTTGGGTGATCCGTTCATCGCAGAGATGGCCGCGTTTACCAGGCAGCTCGACGGCATGCAGCGAACCAGCGTGCTGGCGCAGATCCGCGACATGGTCGCGCATCCGCGTCGCGGGGCGTAAAGCACCATCCCAGGTTAACGCCCAAAAGAAAGGCGTGAACCTGGGGCACCCAGACACTAAGTTTCGCGTTGTATATCAGCGGTGACGTGCAACGCGAGGCGGAGTTTCGGCTCCGCCGGTGTTCTCCAACGCGCGGGCGGTACGTTTCCCGATGTTAGCCCCCAAAAACGGGGCGAGAACATGGGGCACCCAGCCGTCCGCGTGAACCCTAGCCGACCGGAAAACGCCGAGGTGTGAGCCTCGGCTTTTTCACGCTGTGAGAACCGGATCGCGGCCCGCTACTACTTCAACTCAAATTCGACGATCTGGCCTTCGGCTGGGCCCTCATTCGCCAAGGAATGCGTGACCGACACATTCACCCAATGGAAGTCGCCCGCCTTGACGGTCTCGACGCGAGATTGTCCGTCCCGCGCGGTCATCTTGAGTTGCATCGGCGTGGCAGCCACAATCAGGTAAGGACGCGTGTGGGTGTGCATGGCCGTCGCGGTTCCGGCAGGGATGTCCCACTTGTACACACGGACACTCGGATTTTCGACGGCCACTGGCCCCGCGGCGCTAGTCGATGGGTGTTCGGGGCGGTGGAGCAATTCGATATCGATGACATCCATCGTAGTGCTTCCCACATTGTGAACTCGATGGATCAGCGGCGTGTCGGTACAAGTATCTGAGAAGACGTCGCCGGGGATGGATGGCTTGGGAGCATCTTCGGCTTCTCCGAACCGTTGACTCGTGGTCGTGTTGGTCGAGATTTCAACGCCGGTGCGATCACATGAGTGGATGTGATACGCCGTGCGCTCTCCGGGCGGAAGGATCGCGCGGATGACGACGATGTCATCGTTCTTCAACTGGACATGGTGATATGGCTCTTGTTGGACAGGAACCGGCTTATCTTGTGCGGCGGCAGAAACAGCGCAAATAGCTATGCTCGCGGCGAGAACTAGATGAGTTTTCAGGATGCGGCTCCTTCCGACGGCCACCATCGGTAACACAACTGACGCGGCTGAGTGAGATTGGTCCAGCGGCGCAGTTAAGACGATAACACTCGGACGTAGTGCGATGATGTAGCGTCAACAGGGGCTGCGTGTCTTCATTGCAAGTGTCGCTATCCTGTGTTATTTTCAATAAGTTACGAGAGGTTTTGCTTTGCGCGCGACAGTTCCCGCCGGGCTGAACCGCAAAGAGGCTGAGGTCTTCTCGCGCCTCGATCCGGAACGGCTTCCACATCACGTAGCTATCATCATGGACGGTAATGGCCGCTGGGCCAAGCGCCGGCATTTGCCGCGCATTGCCGGGCACCGGGCGGGCGTAGCCGCCGTGCGCTCGACGATTGAGACGGCGGCGCGCATCGGCATTCCGGCGCTGACGCTGTATTCGTTCTCGGCGGAGAATTGGAAGCGGCCCAAGGGCGAAGTCAGCTACCTGATGAACCTGCTGCGCCGCTACTTGAAGATGGAACTGCCGACCATGATGAACAACAACATCCGACTGCAGTACATCGGACGTCAGTACGAGCTGCCGCAGGAAGTGCAGGAGCGGATGTCGTGGGCGCGTGAGTCCACGGAGAAGAACACCGGCATGGTGCTAACGCTGGCGCTGAATTACGGCGCGCGCACGGAAATGGTGGACTGCTTCCACGCGCTGGCGCGCGAAGCCTCACGCAATGGCGGACTCGACCACATGCGCGTGGACGAGAAGTCGATCGCTCAGCACCTCTACACCCGCGGACTGCCGGAACTCGATCTTCTGATTCGTACCAGCGGTGAGATGCGGCTGAGCAACTTCCTGCTGTGGCAGGCGGCCTACGCCGAGATCTTCGTAACCGACACGCTGTGGCCCGATTTTCGCGGCGCCGAATTGCTCGAGTCTATCGAGGCTTTTCAGAAGCGCGAGCGCCGGTTTGGCGGACTCATTGGCGACGGACACTCCTCGTGAAACGCGTCGTCACCGCGGTAATTCTTGTTCCCATTGTGATTCTGGCGCTATTCAAGGCGCCACTATGGCTATTTGCGCTGCTGGTATTTGGCGTGGCGGTGCTGGCGGCACACGAGTACTTCGGCATCGTGAAGGCACAGGGGTACAGGCCGTTTCAAATTGCGGTCTATGTGTTGCTGGCTGCGACATTCGGGATTTTCTATCTGGTTGGGGCCCTAGTCGGGGAAATCCCCCCCGGCGAACATCTGACTGTGCAAGCAGGTCTTGTCGGCATTATCTTCTTCTGCGGCCTGCCGCTCATCACGCTACTGGCACCGCTGGTGTTGATGCTCCTCGGCTTGCGGCGAGAACCACTTTCGCAATCTCTCCCTGACTCTGCGGTGTCGTACATGTTGCTTCCCTACGTGGGGTTTACGCTCGGGCTGCTTCCCGTCCTGCGCGGCGCGCGGAATGGCGCACTATTTGTGCTGTTCCTGATGCTGCTAGTCTGGAGCGGCGATATCGCGGCGTATTACGTGGGCCGTGCCAAGGGAAAGCACAAGCTAGCGCCACGCGTGAGCCCGGGTAAATCGTGGGAAGGCGCGGTCGCATCGGTGATAGGTGCCGTCATGGCGGGATGGCTGCTGTTTCACTTTATCGTGCCGATTGCGATGGCGCTTCGCAGCGCTCACATAATGAACTCGGTCCCGATCACTTCCTCCTATGCAGCATTTGCACCGGGCGCGAATACCGTCTCTCTTTGGCTGGTTGCGTCTTTCGCGGTAGCAGTGAACGTCGCCGCACAACTGGGCGACCTCGTCGAGTCCGCCCTGAAACGCGGCGCTGGCGTCAAGGATTCCGGGACGTTGTTGCCAGGGCACGGGGGCGTGCTCGACCGAATCGATGCGCTATTGTTCGCTTTGCCTGTGGGGATGATTTTCTACCTGACCGGATTTAGCCGGTATTTCGCCAGCGTCTAAGCGCGCGCGTGCGTTACCATAATCTGAGTCCCCTATGAGACACATTGCCATCCTCGGTTCCACCGGCTCCATCGGCAAAAGCACCCTGAAAATCGTCGAGGCCTTTCCCGAGCGCTTCTCCGTCACCAGCCTTGCTGCCGGCGGAAATGTCGATCTCGCCTTCGAGCAGGCACGGCGCTGGCATCCTAGGATCGTTTCGATGGCGTCCGAGGAATCAGCTGGGCATCTAGCCGACAAGCTAAAGAAAGTCGGCCTCAAGAATGCCATTGAGGTTGTGTATGGCTCGCCGGGCACGGTAAAAGTCGCCACGCATCCCGAAGCCGATTTCGTCGTCAGCGCGATTGTCGGCGTCGCCGGCTTGGAAGCCACTTACGAAGCCGTGAAGGCCGGCAAGACTGTCGGCGTCGCCAACAAAGAGTGTCTCGTGACGGCTGGCGAATTGATCATGGCCGAAGCGCACAAGCAGGGCAAGCCGCTTCTTCCCATCGACTCCGAGCACAATGCCATCCATCAATGCCTACGTGGCGGAAGCCGTGGCGAAGTTCACCGCATCTGGCTCACAGCTTCCGGCGGTCCGTTTCTGCATACTCCGAAGCGGCACTTCCCACACATCACGGTTGAGGAGGCGCTGAACCATCCCACGTGGAAAATGGGAAAGCGCATCACCATCGATTCGGCCACGCTGATGAATAAAGGTTTCGAGGTGATCGAGGCGTGCCGCTTGTTTGACATGCCGGCCAGCCAGGTCAGCGTGCTGGTTCATCCCCAAAGCACGGTCCACTCCATGGTTGAGTTTGTGGACGGAAGTCTGCTGGCGCAGATCTCCGTTACCGACATGCAGTTACCAATCCTCTACGCGCTGACGTATCCGGACCGCATTGAGTCGGGCCTTCGTTTCCCGGTATCGGAGCTACGGCAGCTGGACTTCAGCCCGCCCGACCTGGACAAGTTCCCCTGCTTACGCCTGGCTTATGAAGCCGTCCAAGTGGGAGGGGCAAAGACCATTGCGCTCAACGCAGCCGACGAGGTCGCGGTTGCAGCATTCCTGGATGGCGTGATCGGATTTGAAGACATCCCGGCTACAATCGAGGCCGTACTTCGTGAAACGCCGGCACACCAACCCGAATCTATAGAACACGTCCTCGATACGGACGCCGATGCGCGCCGGCGGGCGCGTCACCTGGTACCGGATACGGGCCGCGGAACCGCCACGGCAGCAGGCTACGCGGCCGGCAAGCACAAGTAGTCCCCCAAGAAGAAGAGGTTTATGCAATCGATTTTAGCAACAGGGTTATGGAACATTCTGTGGTTCGTGGTGTTCCTGGGAATCCTGATCCTGGTTCATGAGTTCGGCCACTATGCTGCCGCCAAGTTGTGCGGAGTCCGCGTCGAGGTATTTTCGCTGGGTTTCGGCAAGCGCTTGCTGGGCTTCCGCAAAGGTGACACGGATTACCGCATCAGTGCCCTGCCCCTGGGCGGCTACGTCAAGATGGCGGGCGAAAACCCATTGGAGTCGCATACCGGAGCTCCGGATGAATTTACTTCGCATCCCCGCTGGCAGAGGTTTGTCATAGCGCTGGCGGGGCCTGCAATGAACATCTTGCTGGCCGTCGGCGTTTTGACCGGCGTGAATATGGTGCATTACGAGCATGCTAAGTTCCTTGATGAGCCCGCGGTGGTCGGCGAGGTGGAGCCGAATTCCCCGGCCGACAAGGCTGGTATTCGTCCGGGAGACCGCATTGTCCGTATTGACGGCTGGCAAAATCCTACGTGGGAAGATGTCGGGCTGAAATCGGCGATCCAGCGGAAGATACCAATCGACGTGGCAGTGCAGCGCGGCAACCAAGATATTGGAGACGCCGATCGCGCCTTCTACCGAGGCTCCCGGTTCAGAATCGCCCGAACCCATTGGATTAGTTCCCGACGAGCCGATCGTCGTATCACAGCTTGAGCCAAGCATGCCTGCGGCGCAGGCCGGTCTACAAGTCGGCGACCAGATTGTAGCGATTAATGGCGTACCGATGCGCTCGCTTCACTCTGTGATTACGTATCTGCAGAAGTGCGAGGGCAAACCGGCTGAGATTACCGCGTTGCGGAATGGCCAGCCGATGAAGTTCACCGCCACTCCCGTGATGACCACCGACCGGGGCGACAAGCGCTACCGGCTGGGATTCGGAGCCGAGCGGTTCTCCGTGGGCAAACTTCCGTTCGGCAAGGCGCTGGAGCAGTCGCTGGATCAGAACAAGAAGTATTCGTTGCTCATTGTTGATCTGATGCGAAAGATGCTGCGTAATGAGGCCTCGATCAAGCAGATGGAAGGTCCGATCGGCATTGCACGCGCTGCCGGACAAGTGGCACAGCAACCGGGATGGTCGATCAAGCTGGATTTCCTTTCCGCCATCAGCTTGAACCTCGGCATCTTCAACCTGCTGCCGATTCCGATTCTAGATGGCGGGATGATCTTGATGCTGCTGGTTGAAGGCCTCTTGCGCCGCGACATCAGCATTCGAATCAAGGAACGCATTTACCAGACGGCGTTCGTGTTCCTGGTGCTGTTTGCGGTGGTTGTGATTTATAACGACATTATGAAGGTCGTGCCGGGACTGGCGCACCGGCTGCAGTAGAGCTGCAGGCGTGACGGATTCCTGATTGAAAAGTTGGCCGCGCCGAAGGCATTCAAGACTTCAACAAAGAAGGCTCCCGCGCTGGGAGCCTTCTCATTTCCGTGGTTCTGAGTTGCTGAGCTACTGCAGCGACGACGACGAACTCGACGATCCATCCGTGCGCTTCAGGGTCGGACGATCATCGTCATTCTGCGTGCCGGTGCCGTTCGTATTGGTCGGATTGTCGGCGGTGCTGCGGCGCAGCGTCGGACGGTCCTTGTTGCCGTTGTCGTTCTGCAACTTGTGCTTGTTGTTAATCGAGGCCAGGCGCGACTTGACCTGGTCAAACTCCGAAGTGTTCAGGACATATTCGTCGCGTGGCGGCAAGACAGTTGCCATTTCCTTTTGCGCGCTCGCCACGCGGTCTGGAGTCATCGGGTGCGACGAGAAGGCCTTGGCGATGGCGCCGGGCTTCTTCTTTTCCTGCGCCTCGATCTTCTCGAAGAACGAAATGAACGACTGCGGATCGTAGCCGGTCTTGTACATGTACTCCATGCCGAGGAAGTCGGCCTCGCTCTCGAAGTTGCGCGAGAACTTCATGAAGGTCAGAGGAACGCCGATGCTCATGGCCACCTGCGTGGCCTCGTACACCGCCCAGCCTCCGGGCACGAAGATCAGCGGAATGCTGGCCAGGTTCACGATGTTGCTGCGGGTCTGCTCACGGGCCACATGGCAGGCGGCAACGTGCGCGATCTCGTGCGCCATCACGCCGGCGAGCTCAGCTTCGTTATCAGCCGCAAGAATCAGCCCGGAGTTTACGTAGAAGTATCCGCCGGGCAGGGCAAACGCATTGATCTCGTCGGTGTCGATCACCTTGATGATGAAAGGTACTTTGGAATCGGAGTTTCGCACCAGGTTCTGCCCGATGCGGTTCACGTATTCGGTGACGACCGGATCGGTCACCAACTTGACGCCATGCTCGATCTGCTGCGAGTACTGCTGGCCCATCGCGACTTGCTTCTCCAGCGAGTACCAGTTGCCCGCGCCGGTATTGCAACCGACGTTGCGATTGCCGATGGCGTCAATGTTCTTCAGTGTCGAGGGGCTGGGCGCGTTCTTATCTGGCTTTGTTGGAGGAGGCGCTGCGTCGTCGGCCGGTGTCGCTGCAGGCGCACTTTGGGATGCTGGCGTGTTCTGGGCCGCGGGCGTGCTCTGAGCGGGGGGCGCCGAGGTGGAATCCTGGGTGGGATATCCTTGCTGACCCCAAGCTGACAGCGAGGCCACCGTCAGTGCAAGCACGAAGACACCGAAACTTCGCAACCAACTACGCATGATCACACCTTCTTCGGGGCTGACTGGCCGCAGCTGCACAAAATATACCGTGCGCACACCGCGCGACAATACAAACCCGCTCCGCACCCATGAGTTTCCCAGCCGCCTCTATTCTACGCTGGTTCCTCGGCAGCCAGCGGTTTGTGTCAGCGGATGATGCGCTTTGTAGCAATTCGCCCGGCGGGAGAGAAAAGTTCCTCGCACTTGGATTCTCAGACTCTTGCGCTAAGGCACCCTAGAAAGCCAAGCAAATCAAACGCATAGACTCGGTAACACCTTTGTAGTCAACCATTTCAGCTGTCTTGCCTGGGCAGCCAGAGCAGCTTGTCGGCGTTCGCAGGTCGTCTGACAGGCTGGCGCAGCATGGTAAACTTAAAGTTACCCGTATGGCTCAAATACAGCGCAGAAAGACTTACACGGCCACAGTTGGTGGAGTCCGCGTGGGCAGCGATGCACCAGTTGTGGTGCAATCCATGACCAACACCGACACGGCTGATATTGAAGGCACCATTCGCCAGGTCGCAGCTCTTGCTCGCGCTGGCTCCGAGCTGGTGCGCGTCACGGTGAACAACGATGCGGCGGCGGCGGCAGTAGCTCCGCTCGTGGATGGACTGGATCGGCTGGACATTCGCGTGCCCATCATTGGTGACTTCCATTACAACGGACACATCCTGCTCAAGAAGTATCCGGACTGCGCGAAGGCACTGGCGAAGTACCGCATCAATCCGGGCAACGTGTCGATCGGCAAGAAGGACGACGACAACTTCCGCACCATGATCGAAGTGGCGATCGAGAACGACAAGCCGGTGCGCATCGGCGTGAACTGGGGATCGCTCGACTCGCAGCTGCTGACTCGCCTGATGGACGAGAACTCCAAGCTCGACGAGCCTAAAGAAGCACGCGACGTGATGATGGAAGCCATGGTGCAGAGCGCGCTGCGTTCGGCCGAGCTGGCCGTCAGCTACGGAATGCGCCGCGAGCAGATCATCCTCAGCGCTAAAGTCAGCGGCGTACAGGACCTGATCGATGTGTATCGCGAACTGGCCGGGCGCTGTGAGTATCCACTGCATCTCGGGCTCACCGAAGCCGGGATGGGCGCAAAAGGCATTGTAGGAAGCGCAGCCGCGTTGGCCGTGGTGCTGCAGGAAGGCATCGGGGACACGATTCGCGTCTCGCTGACACCTGCGCCGAACGGCGACCGCGCGGAAGAAGTCACGGTCGGACAGCAGATTCTGCAGTCGATGGGCATTCGCAGCTTCACGCCGCAAGTTACCGCTTGCCCAGGTTGCGGGCGTACAACCAGCACCTTCTTCCAAGAGATGGCGGAACAGATTCAGGGCTACTTGCGCGAGCAGATGCCGAACTGGAAGACGCGTTACTCGGGCGTCGAGGAGATGAAGGTCGCGGTGATGGGCTGCATCGTCAACGGTCCCGGCGAGTCGAAGCACTCCAACATCGGCATTTCGCTGCCGGGCACGTTTGAGGAGCCGAAAGCGCCGGTTTACGTTGACGGCCGCCTGATGACCACGCTCAAGGGCGACCACATCGTTGCCGAGTTCATTAAGATTCTTGAAGACTACGTGGAGTCGCATTACACGGCGAAAGAGCAGCTGGTTTCGATCCAGTAAATCCATTTCAACACCGAGACACTGAGGCACCGAGATGACAAACTCGGTGCCTTTTGTATTGCGGCGGAGAACTGTGACGTACAATCTCCGTGACGGACTGACCCGCGCGGCAGATTGAAACCCTCGAAGTCCAATCCGCAGACTTATCTCGCCGGAATCGACGACGCGTTCGTCTCTGCTGCGACACTCAAGCTTCGCCTGCTCAAAAGCTTGAAATGCACGCTGAAATACGAAAAGCTTGCGTGGCAATCCGGCGCCAAGCTGGTCGCGGGCGTCGATGAAGTTGGCCGCGGATGCCTGTTCGGGCCGGTCGTAGCCGCGGCCGTGATTCTCAATCGTGATTACCGCATTCGCGGATTGCGCGATTCCAAGCTCCTCGATCAAGCGACTCGCGAAAAACTCGCGCCGCGCATTCGGGAGAACTGCGTTGCGTGGGCCGTCGCAGCCATCGATGTGGCCGTCATCGACCAGATCAACATCTACTGGGCCTCGAAGCGCGCCATGGAAGCAGCGGTCGGCAGGCTTGCCACCAAACCCGATCACGTCCTGGTGGACGCGATGCCCCTCGAATGCGACTGCGACCACACGCCCATCATTCATGGCGACGCACTGTCGGCTTCGATCGCCGCAGCCTCCATTCTCGCGAAGGTGGAGCGGGACGCCATGATGCGCGAGTTCGATGCGGTGTATCCGGGATACGGGCTGGCGTCGAACAAAGGATACGGCGCACCGCAGCACCTGAAAGCTCTGCGCGAGAAGGGCCCGACGCCGCTGCACCGGATGTCGTTCGCTCCGGTATGGATGGCGACCAAGCCGCAAGAAGTGATGGCGTTCGTGACCGGCGAGGACGCATCTGCGGCGGCGAAGGACACCGACCTCAGCTCAAGTGGGCGGTGAGCCCCTCCCCCTATCCTTCTTGCAAATTCCTCATTCCATTGGAGATAGCCTCCGCGATCCGCGCAAAATATTGAGCCCATTGGACTTATAGGCAATGTCCTCTTAACAAAGGACTTAGACGGGAGTATTGGGAGCTGGACGGGAGGCGTCGTGGAACAATGGTAAGAAAACCGACAACGAACATGACCCATCACAGGTCGAGCCACCTAGCTGGAGATCAGGGTAGTGTCCGGCTGCCGACTCGATGGAAGACAGCTCTCCCTCATCCTTCCGCGACGGAGTGTACTCCAGTTGGGGGTGGGCGCCAAGCGAATTAGTCACGGTTGCGTGTGATGGATGAACGAAAGACCGTGGTCAGTGGCCGGTTGTCAGTTGTCAGCGAAGATCAAGAGACCCACCCTGCCAACAGACGGCGGCTTGAGGCATCCACATCGAGATCCCGGAATCAAGGCGCGTAACGGGTGAAGACGAAGTCGCGGTCTTTGACAGGCTCGTGGCAGGGGAAGCAGGTTTCGAGCTTAGCCGTGGCGTCAGGTTTGCCGTCTTTAAATTGAGCGAATCCCCAGCCGCCCGTCGCGGCGTATTTTGTCGAGTCCTTGACCATAAACTGAACGTTCGTGGCGGCGCCGGCAACGAACGACTGGTCGCGGCCAAAGACTTTGTTGTTTTCCGCCGACGGGACGTAGCTCCAAGCGAGCCGGGCAATGATTGTGCCGTCCGGGAACGGCAGCGTCCCTTCCCGATAGGCCTTGATCGCTAGATCGTTGCCTAGAACGGCGCGCAAATCGTTGAGGTTCCCTGCCTCGTGGGCCACGGAGATTACCGTCCAGTCGCGGTATCCGGGAGGGATTTTGATTCCGAAGATGGGACCGGCCTCGTCATCGGGATGTCCAGAGGCGAGGGCTGTGAAGGCGACAAGGCCGGTGAGCGCCGCAACGGCGACCAGCAAAAAAGCGATGCGTTTCATAGGGGCCTTCCTTTCAATGAGCCTGTTTGACCAATTCGACCTGAAAACATCTCATTCGAATGGGCGCGTCAACGAACAGAAGGCCAGACCTCGCGTCGCACATGCGAAGAGCGTGCGTAGCGGGCATTTCTGCCGTAGTTGAGATCTGCTTTAAATCCCAAAGGGTTCGGGCCTACCAAGGGTGAGAACCAATTCCGTAGACAAGGGGCGCAGCAGGGACTGCCGATGGGGCTAGAGTTTATTGTCGGTGGATGTGTCCTGTCAACCCGAGCACAAGGTCACTCGGCGGAAGCAAGTAGATCGGCTGCTGACCCGCAAGGGCAGAGTATCACTATCGATTTCTAGCCACCGATTTCTACAACCAAGCCAACTTCATGCCGGACACGCGGCCGAGACTTCCGAGCCGCCAATATAGTCTGCTACCATGAGGCCACTCGGTGAGGTGGTGATGCCGGAATATGTCATAGAGCGTGAAATCCCCGGAGCCGGAAGTCTATCGGATGCGGAACTGCAGGCAGTCGCCCGGAAATCGGTGGACGTACTGAAGGCGATGGGGCCGGAAATTAAGTGGCTGCATAGCTACGTCACTGGCGACAAGATTTATTGCGTTTACCTGGCGCCGGATGAGGAAACGGTCCGCGAACATGCGCGCCGCGGAGGATTTCCGGCCAATCGGATTTCGGCGGTGCGGCGAATGATTGACCCCAGCAGCGCGGGCTGAATTATGGGTGACTTCCAGTTCGAGGAGTAGGCTCCGGCCCGGAGCCTAGCGCTTCCTGGATGGCCTGCTCTACGGGCATGGCCCAGCCTTCCATCCACGGGGTGAGCCCGGCATCCTTGCCAAGTGCGCGACGCGCGAATTCCAGAGCCTTCTCGAGTTTGCGTTGCTCAGCGGGGGTGAGAGGCGTGCCCAAGCGATTGCGCAGGGCAGCCGCGGCCCCAGCGAAGCGCAGCGATTGCAGCGCGTTGGAATCGGCGGCGGCGTTGGCGGCGAGACACTCGAGCACACGGGCGATGCCGCGCTGATGGCCTAGGTTCTGAAACATCTGAATGCTCTCGCCGTAAAGGCGACGGGCCTCGTCATTGTCACTCTGATCCCAACTCAAGCTGGCCAAGTCGGAGAGGGCGCAGGCGATTCCCCAGCCGTCGCGCGAAAGACTGAACGCCGCCAGGCCCTGCTCGTAGAAAGAGCGAGCAGCCGTCAGATCGTTCCTTTCCCTGGCGACATCTCCCTGGTAGTTCAAGGTCCAGGCGATACCCGCGACGTCGCCGACGTCGCGGAAAATCGTGAGGCACTCATCGTAGAGCGCGGAGGCGCGCGCGAGCTCGCCCTGCAAGCTTGGCCACGTTGGCGAGATTGCTGAGGGCGCGAGCAATGTCGGCCGGGATCTCCGAGCGTCTCTCCAGATTGCGATGCATCTTTCAAACAGGAACACCGAATTCGGCGAGTTCGCCACGATCGCGAGCATTGACGGCCAAGGCGTTGAGCGCAACCGCAACGCCGCGGTTATCGTTTAGCTCGAGACAGGCCTCCAGACTCTCCTCGAACAATTGACGCGCAGGAGCGTAATCGCCCTGCTCGCCCGCCAGCACCGCAGCAGCGAACAGCAGGCGAGCACGCAGTTTGGGACGGGCGGCAGCGCCTTCCAAGGCGAGGAGGCGGGCGATGCGGTTGCGGCCTTCGGCGAGATATTCGCGCGTCTCCCAAAAGCGAAACAGCGCGGTGCCGAGACGGAGGCCCCATTCTGCGTCGCCGGTTTCGATGAGGTAGTCGAGCGCGGCACGGAAATTTTCGTGCTCAACGTCGAAACGATCGAGCCATTCGGGATTAGGGACCGCTTCGGCAGCGCTTTCTTCGGCAAGCACAAGATAATACGCAGCATGAGCCCGACGAGTGGCAGCTACATCGTCACTGGCTGCGAGGCGTTCGAGCGCGTATTCGCGAATGGCGGAGAGCATGATGAAACGCATTTCGCTGGCCTGCTCCACCTGATGCGCCAAGCTTTTGTCGACCATGGAAGCCATGCCATCGAGGACGTCGAGGCCCAAATCGCCGGAGGTATCACAGACGGCCTCGACGGCTTCCAGGGTGCATCCGCCGACGAACACGGAAAGCCTGCGAAAAAGAGTCTGCTCAGCCGTGTTGAGCAGACCGAAGCTCCAGTCGACGGTGCCGCGAAGGGTCTGCTGACGGGTTGGGAGGTCGCGCGAGCCTCCGGTGAGCAGGTTAAGGGTACTTTCCAGACGGGCCAGCATGGCGGACGGCGACAGAAGCTTGATACGCGCCGCCGCGAGTTCGATGGCGAGAGGCAGACCGTCAAGGCGAGCACAGACGGCGGCGACTGCGGGTGCATTCTCAGTGGTCAATGCGAAGTCGCGTTTTACGGCGCGGGCACGTTCCACAAAAAGCGCAATCGCGGGAAGACCGGCGAGCACGTCCAGGGGAAGCGGGGATTTCAGATCGGGGAGCGCGAGCGGGGGCACCGGAAATTCGTGTTCGCCGTACACGTGCAGCGGCGACTGGCTGGTGACAACGATCTTGAGCTTGGGCCCCGCCGAGAGCAGGTCCGATATGACCGGGGCAGCGGAGACGAGGTGCTCAAAATTGTCGAGCAGGAGCAGCATCGGCTGGTCCAAGCCGCCAACGAAGTCTTTCAGGCTATCCTGCGCCGACTGACCGCCGGTCTCACGGAGTCCGAGCGCTTGCGCGAGAGTGGAAGCGATCAAGCCAGTATCTGCGACGACGGAAAGCGAAACGAAGCAAACGCCAGATGGGAATAGGTGCTCGATTTCGCCGGCCACCTGCAAAGCCAGTCGCGTCTTGCCGATGCCGCCGGGTCCGGTGAGGGTCACGAGGCGTACGTTGTCGCGGCCCACGAGTTGGCCGAGCGCAGCCGCCTCGTGCTCTCGACCGATGAAAGCGGTCCGTTGCACCGGAAGGTTGCTGGGGCGCGGCTCCGAATGGCGTGCGGGAGCCTCGGCAAGACGGTCGCGGACCGACACGAGATCGCGAGCCAAATCGCGGGTAGAGGCGTAACGATGAGCGGGGTCTTTGGCAAGACAGCGCTCCACTATCCAAATAAATGGGGCGGGCGCCTGGAGCATCCTGGAACCAAGGCGTTCAGGTTCATCGCGCAAGATGGCGGCGAGCGTCTCGGCGGCGGTCTTCTTCTGGAACACAGGGACCCCGGTGACCATCTCATAGAGCACCGCGCCGAATGAAAACTGGTCGGAGCGAAAATCAAGTTTCGTGCCTTTCGCCTGCTCCGGAGACATGTAGCCAATGGTGCCTAACAGGGATCCTTTGGAGGTGATGGGGCCAGCGAAGGTGGAACTGTCTGAACCAGAGAGGGAGTCGAGGGCCAGCGGTTTCGCCAGGCCGAAATCCAGGACCTTGGCGGCGCCATCGGCAGAAACCATTAGGTTGTCGGGCTTCAAGTCTCGATGAACGATACCGATTTCGTGGGCCCGCGCGAGGGCATCTGACACCTGCGCTGCAATAGCGATGGCCTTGCGGAAGGGGATGGGTCCAGACGCGAGCAACTCCCGTACAGTTTCTCCACGAACCAGCTCCATGGCGATGAAGTGGGTGTTATCCGCGCAACCGAACTCGTAAATGGTGACGATGTTGGGGTGATTGAGGGCGGAGGCGGAACGGGCTTCCATCTCAAAGCGGGTCAGCATTTCCGATTCCGAATGATGATTGAGCGAAACGGTCTTAAGTGCCACTTCGCGGCCGAGGCGGGTATCACGGGCACGATACACTTCGCCCATGCCGCCGGCACCGAGTTGCTCGAGGATTTCGTACGCGCCGAAGCGCATGCCGGGCGACAAAGTGGACGGAACGGAACCCGGTGTATGCGGCGGTGTCATGAACCTCATTGGCGGAGCGGTCGAGCAGTCCAATTAACTGCTGAAGGCTACCGGATCACATGGAATCGATCCCCAAATACGACGCCGCGACGCTTTACGGCATCAGCTGTTGTTGCGCTTATAATACCGACAATCCTGGGGGAATTCATGGACATTCGAACACTACAGCGCCCACTGAAGGAACAGTACCGCCAAAATCCGGGAAGTTCGCGAATCACCCTGACCGCGCGCGGCAGCCAGACCGACGCACCGATCACGTGTTCTGTGGACCTGGGCCGAGAGATCTATAAGGCACAAGCCCACCAAGGAGTCGGGGGTGCAGGTACCGGGGCTTGCTCCGGAGATTTGCTGTTGGGTGCGATCGCCGCATGCGCGCAGATCACGTGCCAGATGGTAGCCGCGGCGATGGGAATTCCTACGGAAGGCATCGACGTTACGGTCGAAGGTGATCTGGACCTGCAAGGAACGCTGGGAATATCGAAAGAGGCGACGGTCGGGTTCGAGAGCATCAGGGTTAATTTCGACGTTCGCGCACCGAACGCAACCCTAGAGCAGTTGAGCGCATTGCGGGAGAAGACGGAACAGTATTGCGTTGTTCTGCAGACCTTGCAGCATCCGCCGAAGCTGGATCACAAGTGGGGGAGGCAGTAAGCGGAACCATCCTATAGGGAAATCGGTCGGCTCGCGGGCGATGCGGCGGCACTCAGCTGACCTACAGCGTTGTCCAGTTCTCGATCTTCAACTTTGGAACCCGAGCGAACTCACGCGTGTTGTTGGTAACGAGAATCAGTCCGAGGCTGCGGGCGTGGGCAGCAATGAGCAGGTCATTGGCGCCAATCATGGTTCCACGGATTTTAAGATAGGCGCGGATGTTGGCATAGTGGGCCGCGGCTTCGTCGGGGAAGTCCAAAACCTCAACGTAGCGGAGAAAAGCCTCGAGCGCGGCCTGATCGTGCCGCCGCCGAGGGGAAATCTCGACGCCGAACAACAGCTCCGACTTGGTAATGACGGAAGTGCAGACATCGCTGACGGGAGTCTCTCTGAGTCGCTTCAGCAAGGTGTCGCTCGCACGCCTCATGATGTAAGAGCAGATGTCGGTGTCGAGCATGTAGCGCGGCATTAGGGCTCGCGCTCCTGTACCGGCAGGTCCTCGATCGATGTCATGAACTGATCGGATGCGACCGGGCCTTCGTCCAAGTAGGAAGACCAGTCGGTAGGCCTAGGCGAAAGGATTACATCGCTTCCTTCCTTGCGGATGAATACCTCGCTGGTGGCGAATTGAAATTCTTTCGGCAGCCGGACGGCCTGGCTGCGATTGTTCATGAAGACCTTGGCAGCTCGTCGCATGAGGACTCCTCCCGGAACGAATCTGGCATATATGTAAGTATATGCCAAGAGGAGGGCCGCCGCCAGACGCCTGCAGCTACATCCCCGGCATTTTCATGCCGGCCATGCGGCGGGCGAAGCTGGGCTTGCCCATGCCCTTGAACATCTTGCGCATCTGAGCGTACTGGCGGAGGAGCTGGTTGACCTCCTGGACGCTGGTGCCGGAGCCGCGGGCGATGCGCTTGCGGCGGCTGCCGTTGATGGACTCGTGGTGCTCGCGCTCATAAGCGGTCATGGAGTTGATGATGGCTTCGACGCGGGTGAGTTCCTTTTCGTCGACGCTGTCGGCGGCCTTCTGCATGTTGGAGAAGGGGCCGATTTTGGGCAGCATGCCCATGATGCTCTTGATGGAACCCATCTTCTTGACCTGGCGGAGTTGATCGCGGAAGTCGTCGAGGGAGAAGCCTTCATGGCTCATGGCCTTGGCGGCGAATTCCTGGGACTTCTTCTTGTCGAGGGTGGCCTCGGCCTTCTCGATGAGCGAGAGCATGTCGCCCATGCCGAGGATGCGTCCGACGATGCGGTCGGGATGGAAAGGCTCGAGCGCATCGTATTTTTCGCCGACGCCGATGAACTTGATGGGCTGTCCAGTGACGTTGCGGATGGAAAGCGCCGCACCGCCGCGGGCGTCGCCGTCCATCTTTGTGAGCACCACACCGGTGAGCGTGAGCTTTTTGTGGAACTCGTCGGCTGAGCGGACGGCGTCCTGTCCGGTCATGGAGTCGGCGACGAAGAGGATCTCCTGCGGATTGAGGATCGACTTCAGCGACTGCATCTCGTCCATGAGCTGCTCGTCGATATGAAGGCGGCCGGCGGTATCGACGATGAGCACGTCGCAACCGTTGCTGATGGCGTCGCGACGGGCTTCTTTGACGAGGCGCTCGACGTTGGCAGTGTTGGCTTCGCCGACTTCGCCTTCGTAGAGGTGGGCCTTGACGGCGTTCGCGACAACCTTCAACTGTTCGCGAGCGGCGGGACGGTAGACGTCGACAGAAACCAGCATGGGGCGATGTCCGCCCTGCTTGAGCCAGTTCGCGAGCTTGCCGGAGGTGGTGGTTTTGCCGGAACCCTGCAGGCCGGCCATGAGGACGACGGTGGGCGGCTGCGAGGAGAACTTGAGCCTGGCGGTGTCTTTACCGAGGATCGCGACCAGCTCGTCGCGAACGATTTTGATGACCTGCTCGGAGGGCGAGAGCGAGGTCATGACTTCCTGGCCGAGCGCCTTGACGCGGATTTGCTCGATGAGTTGCTTGACGACATTGAAGTTGACGTCGGCTTCGAGGAGCGCCATGCGGATCTCTTTGAGCGCTTCGCCGATATTTTCTTCGGTCAGGGTGCCTTGTCCACGCAGACTCTTGAAGGCACGCTGGAGTTTATCTGTAAGATTCTCAAACATTTAGGTCACTATGCGCGGCGGGGTTACAGCAGGCCGCGAACTATCAGGATAGCACGGCGAAAGAGCGCGCTATACGGTTTACGCTGTTCGATATTCGCTTCTCACCAATGCGCAGCGGTCGTTATTTTCTGTCTGCCGGCGCCGCGGAAGTGCGGAAGATTTCGATGGCGGCGAGGATCGTATTGGTGTGAATGGTGACGGTGTCTTCGGCGCGTATCGCGTAGCCGCCGGCGAGAGTCACGAATACCGGGATGTTGCGGGCGCGGGCGGCGCGAAAGACGAGTTCGTCGCGCCGCTTGAGGCCGTCGATGCTGAGGTCGAGCCCGCCGAGCTGGTCTTCGCGAAAAGGATCGGCGCCGGCGACGTAGGCGATGAGGTCGGGCTGGAACTGGCGCAAGCCGGAGCTGAGAGCATTGTCGAGCCAGGCGAGATAAACGGCATCACTGCAGCCGTCAGGGAGGTTGACGTCAATCGATGAGGGCGGCTTAGTGAGGGGATAGTTGTTTTCCTGATGGAGGGAAATGGTGAAGACGTCTTTGCAAGGCCCTTGGGCGACGGTGCCGCCTGCGCTGACGGAGAGTTCGGGAGCCGACCAGGAAGGCAAGGTGGTTGGGTTGTGACCGGGGTGGCCGAAAATGGACGCGGTGCCATTGCCCTGATGAACATCGCAGTCGAGGGTCATGGCGCGCTGGATGAGCTTACGCTTTTGCAGGCTGCGGATGGCGATGGCAAAGTCGTGAATCATGCAGAAGCCCTCGCCGTGGTCGGGGAAGGCGTGATGGAACCCGCCGCCAATACTGATGCCGACGCCGTCGGCGAGCGCGCGCTCAGCGGCGAGCATGGAGCCGCCGGCATGCAGCATGAAGGTTTCAACGACCTGGGGGGAGTAGGGGATCTCCATCTCGAGTTCTTCGCGGGCGGTCAGGCTGCCGTCCATGAGCTTGCTGACGTAGTACGGGGAATGCACCAGCATCAAGTCGGACTCGGATGCGGGGAGGGGTTCGACGAAGTCGGAGTCGTCGACGACACCCTGCTGGAAGAGGCGCTCGCGAATCATGCGGAACTTGTCGGCGCGAAAGACGTGATCGCCGATGGGAAGGTAGTATTTCTCGCTGTAAACCAGTTTGAAGGGCAACATGGGCCAGGGTCCGATTGCACAAACCACAAACACACGATTTTAAGCGCATCGCGGAGGAAAGCAACCCGCAAGCTTCGGACGGAGGATGCTGTCAGGGCATTCTCGATCCCAACCTTTGCCGAAAGGCGGCAAAGGACTGAGCTCCAAGAGAAGTGATTTAAGATGACGAGCGATGGCATCGGCGACACAACTCGTCACCATGAGACGCGCGGCGGGACACAATCTGCTGGCGACGGCGGGGGCGACGATGATCGTAGTGCTGGTGGTGCTAGCGCTGTTTGCGCCGTGGATTGCGCCACAGGATCCAGCACAGATCGATTTGCCGACACGGTTAATGGGGCCGAGTCGGCGTCGCACTGGTTCGGAACGGACGAGTTGGGGCGCGATATTCTCTCGCGGATCATTTACGGGGCGCGGGTTTCGATGCTGGTAGGGACGTGCGTGGTGGCTGCATCGCTTACGCTTGGGCTGATATTCGGGTCGATCGCGGGGTATTACGGCGGATTCCTCGACCGGTTTCTCAACGTCATCGTGATGAATGCGTTCATGTCGTTTCCGGGAATTCTGCTGGCGATTGCGTTTGTGGCGTTTCTGGGGCCGGGGTTGTTCAACGTGGTGCTGGCGCTGTCCATTGGCGGATGGGTTGGGTACGCCCGGCTCGTGAGGGCGCAGGTGCTGGCGGTGCGGGAGCGGGAATTTGTAGAAGCAGCGCGGGCGCTGGGCGCAAGCGATGCGCGGATCATCGTGAGGCATATTCTGCCGAACATTATTCAACCGGTGATTGTGCAGGCGGCGATTGGAATGGCGGGCGCGATTTTGGCCGAGGCAACGATGAGTTTTCTCGGGCTGGGTGTGCCGCCTCCTACGGCGACGTGGGGTTCGATGCTGAATGATGCGCGTTCGCACTTGTTCGACGCGCCGCACCTGGTGCTCTTCCCTGCCGCCGCAGTCATGCTGGCGGTGTTGTCGTTCAACTTCGTCGGCGACGGGTTGAGGGATTTTCTCGATCCGAGGTCGAGGATCGAAGTCGGGCTGTAGACGACAGACAAAGACAACATCCACCACAGAGGCACGGAGATTCTCGAAATAAACTTCGCTCAGTGGCCAACGATTGCGAAAAGACAAGGGGTCCTTCGACTTCGGTAGCGCGAAGAACGCGCTGCCTCCGCTCAGGATGACAACTCTTAAACAGTGGCGATGATTGAAGCAGGTTGAGACATCACCGCGGTGCATGCTGGGGTGTTCTAGAATTCTCCTGAATTACTCTCCGAGGCTTTCATGAATATTTCTCGTTTCAGGACTGTTGTGAGCACAATTGCGATTTCTGTTTTAACAACATTGATAGCCGTTTCCTGTGGTGGGCAGGCGAACAATACAACGACTACTCCCCCTCCGGCGCAGACCTATCAAGTGGTGTGGTCGGATGAATTCAATGGAGCAGATGGGTCGGCGCCGGATGCGACGAAGTGGGCGATCCAAACAGGCGGCAACGGCTGGGGCAACAACGAGCTGGAATACTATACTGCGCGGCCGCAGAATGTACGGGTGTCGGGCGGCAACCTGGTGATCACCGCCGTGAAGGAAGACTACACAGGGCCTGATAGTGTGACGCAACACTACACGTCGGCGCGGTTGCAGACCAAGGGACTGTTCTCGCAGACGAATGGAAGGTTCGAAGCGCGGATCAAAATTCCCAAGGGCCAGGGTATGTGGCCGGCATTCTGGATGCTGGGATCGGACATCGATACCAATCCGTGGCCGGCGTGCGGCGAGATCGACATCATGGAGAACATCGGCAAAGAGCCGGCGATCAACCACGGGTCGCTGCACGGGCCGGGATATGCACCGGGAAATGTGACGGCGGCGTACACAATCCCGACGGGAGCATTGTCGGACGATTTTCATCTCTACGCTGTGGAGTGGGAAGCGCAGCAGGTGCGCTTCTACGTGGACAGCAGCTTGTATGCGACGTTTACGCCGGCGAATTTGCCGTCTGGTTCACCGTGGGAGTTCAGCAAGCCATTCTTCATCTTGCTAAATGTGGCTGTGGGTGGCGATTGGCCGGGCAATCCGGATGGGACGACGCAGTTTCCGCAGCAGATGCTAGTGGATTATGTGAAGGTCTATCAGAAGCAGTAGCCAGTCGTCGGTTGCGCTGGCTAAGGGGACCTGTCAAGCATCGCCTATCAGAAATCGCGAGATTCGACGGGCTGGGGTTGAACACATGCAAAAAGTACGGGTTGATAGTTTTGGCGTTTCACTTGATGGGTTCGGCGCAGGTCCGAACCAGAGCCTCGATCATCCACTCGGCGTCGGCGGAATGGGGCTGATGGAGTGGGTGTTCCCGACGCGCACCTTCCAGAGGATGCACGACCCTAAGCTTGCCGATGCGCCCGACAATCTATCGGGCAAAGGGCGAGGTGAAATTGACATTGACGACGATTTCGCCGCCCGCGGCTTCGAGAATATCGGTGCCTGGATTATTGGGCGGAACATGTTCGGCCCGATCCGCGGCCCATGGGCGAATGACGACTGGAAGGGCTGGTGGGGTGATAATCCTGTCTATCATTGCGATGTGTTTGTGTTGACGCACCATGCCCGGGCGCCACTAAGAATGGAAGGCGGCACCACGTTCCACTTCGTCACCGATGGCATTGAGTTGGCATTGCAGCAGGCCAAGGCCGCAGCCAACGGCAAAGACGTGCGCGTCGGTGGTGGAGTGGCGACGGTTCGAGCCTATCTGCAGGCCGGCCTAGTGGATGAATTACACCTCGCGCAGTCGCCAGTGCTGCTGGGCTCCGGAGAGTCCTTCTTTATGGGCTTGGATTTACCGTCGCTCGGCTTCCGTTGCGTCGAGCGCGTTCCGTCGGCCAAGACCACGCATCTTGTGTTGACGCGAACCTAAACGGCCAGTCGCTTAGGTTCGCATAGCATTTTGCCTCGAAGGAGCATCTAATAAACCATGGCTACTGAGACAGCAGTTTTGGGTGGCGGGTGTTTTTGGTGTGTGGAGGCGGCCTTCCTGCAACTGGAAGGTGTGGAGTCGGTGGTGTCGGGGTACATGGGTGGGAAGCGGCCGAACCCGACATACGAGCAAGTTTGTACCGGGGTGACTGGGCACGTTGAGGTGGCCGAGATCACCTTTGATCCTTCGAAGATCAGCTTCCACGATCTGCTGGAAGTGTTTTTTACGGCGCATGATCCGACTACGCTGAATCGCCAGGGAAATGATGTAGGCGAGCAATATCGCTCTGTCATCTTCTATTTGGACGAAGCGCAGAAGAAGACGGCGGAAGAAGTGATCGGGGAGTTTACGCGGGAAAAGGTGTACGACAAGCCGATTGTGACGGCGGTTGAGCCAGCGCAGACGTTTTGGCCGGCCGAGAATTATCACCAGAATTATTACGCGAACAATCCGAATCAGCCGTATTGCATGTTTGCGGTGGCTCCAAAGGTGAAGAAAATTCGGCAGAAGTTTGCGTCGAGAGTGAAGGCGCAGGTGTGAGAGTGTCGACTCTCTCAGGCGAAGGTCTTTCACCACGGAGAACACGGAACGCACGGAGGAACTTAATTCAAAGCGCTTGTCGGTCTGAGCGTCTCCTGGGATGATTGAAATCCCTGCGCCAGACCAGGCCTTCGAAGGTAGAATACGGCGATGGCGGATTCGCTCAATTTCAGTTTGTGGTTTCCCAGCTTCGATGAAGAAGAGATGTTGCCGCGCGCGGTTTCGGTGATGCGGCAGTTTTTGTTTTCGGAAGTGCGCGAGGGGATTACGTATTTGTCGGTGCATCCGGTGGCGTGGTCGGAGCCGACAGTGCTGGAGCGGCGGTTCGATCCCGGGGATGTCGGTAGAAGAAGCGGCAGAGATCGCCGGCGAGTTCGCGAACGACGATTTCGCGTTAGTGTTCGAGGCGTTTTGGGACCTGTGGGTTCCGAACGACGACTCGGAGGGCGACGCGTGGGTGCAGCGTCCGATAGCGGTGCGGTTCATCGTGCACGGCGTGCAGTTCGACGAAGGAATTTACACCGACGACGGACACATGGAAGTGGATTTCGGTCTGGATACGCCGTTTTTGTTCGAGGGGCTGGACCTCTCGCAGCAGAATGAGGAACATGTGCGGTACAACGTGGCGAAACTGGTGGCGTTCACGATTGCGGTGCAGAACCACTGCAAGCTGTCGGGTCGAGTGTTGTGGTCGGAGTCGGAGAACAATCTGGCGCAGAAGTTGATTGCACAGTTGCAACAAGTCCAATAAGAAGGAATCGAGGTGTGAAATGAGAATTCCACAGTTTACCGCAGGGGCATCGCTGAGTCCGGCAGTCGTGGCTGCCGCTCGAATCGGGGGAGGGGGGCTCGGAATCCACGGTCGCTGGCCAATTCCGTGGACATCCTGTGAGCTGGTGTGCGCAGACGTTTGTGTCGACTTTTGTGCGCCCACCGGCTGGGACTGCTGCGGCTGGGAGACACGATGCGCGATTAATTGCAATGGGTATGCCATCGCCTGAGCGGCGATGCCCTCACTCGGGCAACGAAAAAACCCACTCAAGCAAAAGCGCTTGAGTGGGGCACCCGCGGGCTGAAGCCCGGGAGAATACTTGAACAGCCTGAGGGCCAGCTCCTTACTTCGTACGGCCACCTTCGATTTGCAACTCGGCGCTGGCGCCTGCCTGCGCGGCTGCGAGGCGAGCGGTCAACACACGATAGGGCGAGCAGGAGACATAGTTGAGTCCGACCTGCGCGCAGAACTCGACCGATGCGGGATCGCCGCCGTGCTCGCCGCAGATGCCGAGCTTGATGGTTGGGCGGGTCTTGCGTCCCTTTTCGACGGCCATCTTGATGAGTTGTCCGACACCCTGCTGATCGATGGTGACGAACGGGTCTTGCTTCAAGATACCTTCGGCGAGGTAGGCGGTGAGGATCTTGCCGACGTCGTCGCGCGAGAAGCCGAAGGTGGTCTGGGTGAGATCGTTGGTGCCGAAGCTGAAGAACTCAGCTTCCTTGGCGATCTCATCGGCCATGAGGGCGGCGCGCGGCAACTCGATCATGGTGCCGACGAGGTATTCGACCTTGGTTTCTTTCTCGGCGAAAACTTCTTCGGCGACGCGGCGAACGATGGCAGCCTGGTTGGCCATTTCCTTGATGCCCGTGGTGAGCGGAATCATGACTTCGGGCTTCACTTTTACGCCTTCTTTGGCGACCTTGACGGCCGCTTCGAAGATGGCGCGCGCCTGCATCTCGGTGATCTCGGGGTAGGTGATGCCGAGACGGCATCCGCGCAGACCGAGCATCGGGTTGACTTCGTGCAACTGCTCAACGCGATTGAGCAAGGTGTGAAGTTCCTTCAGCTTGGGCGAGCGAGGCTTGCTGATCTCCAGCTTTGCGATCTCGACCATGAGTTCTTCGCGGCGCGGGAGGAACTCGTGCAGCGGCGGATCGAGGGTGCGGATCGTGACCGGGAATCCGTCCATGGCGCGGAAGACGCCGACGAAATCGGCACGCTGCATGGGCAGTAGTTTCTTCAGCGCGGCGCGACGGTCTTTTTCGTTGCCGGCGAGAATCATGGCGCGCATGTGCGCCAGACGGTCTTCGGCGAAGAACATGTGCTCGGTGCGGCAGAGGCCGATGCCTTCAGCGCCGAACGCGCGGGCCTGGAGGGCGTCGCGTGGAATGTCGGCATTGGCGCGAACACCGATGCGGCGGAAGGGCTCGGCCCAGCTCATGAACTTGAGCAGCTCGGGATCGTCGGGATTGGCGTCAACGGTTTTGAGCTGGCCGTTGATGACGCGGCCGGTGGTTCCGTCGAGGGAAATCCAGTCGCCGGCTTTGAGGGTCTTGCCCGCGACTTTGATTTCGCGGTTCTTCTCGCTGACGTCGATGTCGCCGGCGCCGGCGACGCAGCACTTGCCCATGCCGCGGGTGACGACGGCGGCGTGGCTGGTCATGCCGCCGCGCGAGGTGAGAATGCCGCTGGCAACTTCCATGCCGTGAATGTCTTCAGGCGTGGTTTCGGCGCGGACGAGGATGAGCTTGGTCTTGGGATCTTTCTGGTAGCGCTCGACGGCTTCGTCGGCGGTGAAAACAACTTGTCCGACGGCGGCGCCCGGAGAGGCCGGGAGTCCGGTGGCGAGCACTTCGATCTTCACACCTTTTTCATCGAGGCGCGGCACGAGGAAGTCATAGAGCTGGTTGGCTTCGACGCGGAAGATGGCTTCTTCCTTGGTGATGAGGCCTTCTTCGACCATCTGGATGGCGACGCGCACGGCGGCGCGTCCGGTGCGCTTGCCGTTGCGGGTCTGCAACATGTAGAGGCGGCCATCCTGGATGGTGAACTCGAAATCCTGCATGTCGCGGTAGTGATTTTCAAGACGCGTAGTGATGTCGCGAAGCTGCTTGTAAGTGCCGGGCTGAATTTCTTCGAGCTTCGAGATGTGGATCGGCGTGCGGATGCCGGAGACGACGTCTTCGCCCTGCGCGTTCATGAGGAACTCGCCGTAAAACTCTTTCACGCCGGTGGCGGGGTTGCGGGTGAATCCGACGCCGGTGCCGCTGGTGTCGCCGAGATTGCCGAACACCATGGCCTGCACGTTGACGGCGGTGCCGAGCATGTCGTCGATGTTGTTGATGCGGCGATAGGTCTTGGCACGGTCGTTCATCCAGGAGCGGAACACGGCGTCGCGTGACATGACGAGCTGGTCGTGTGGGTTCTGCGGGAATTCCTGCTTGGTGTGCTTGAGCACCACCTTCTTGTACTCGGCGATGACTTCCTGAAGGGCCTTGGCGTCGAGCTCGGTGTCGAGCTTCACCTTGCGCTGCTTCTTTTTGCCGTCGAACACTTCTTCGAATGCGTGCTTGGGGATGTCGAGCACGACGCTGCCGAACATCTGGATGAGGCGACGATAGGAGTCGTAGGCGAAGCGCGGGTTGTTGCTGCGCTTGGAGAGGCCTTCGACGGACTTGTCGTTGAGGCCGAGGTTGAGGATGGTGTCCATCATGCCCGGCATGGAGAATTTTGCGCCGGAGCGGACGCTGACGAGCAGCGGATTGTCGGCGCCGCCGAGCTTCTGGCCCTGGAGCTTTTCGAGCTTGTCGAGGGCTTCGTCCATCTGGCGGTTGACTTCTTTCGAGACGTTGCCGGCGCGCATGTATTCGCGGCAGGCTTCGGTCTGAATGGTGAATCCGGGAGGTACGGGGAGCTTGGCGTTGGTCATCTCGGCGAGGCCCGCGCCTTTGCCGCCCAGGACGTCTTTCATTTTTCCGTTGCCTTCAGCGGAATTGTCGCCAAAGGAGTAAACGTACTTAACCGATTTTGTGTCGGCTGCTTTTTTGTCAGCTACTGCGGTTTGTGTGCTCATGTTTATGGTCCTCTGCTGAATGAATGGCGCTATGAAGATTTGGTTTCGGTAACGATTTCGCTGAAATCGGCGATGGTGGAGAACTCGGCTAAGAGCGTTTGCAAGAGAGCGAGGCGGTTGGCGCGGACGGTTTCGTCGTCAACCATGACCATGACCTTGTCGAAGAAGAGGTCAATGGGCTGGCGAAGGCGGCTGATTTCAGTGAGCGCGGCGGGGTAATTGTTCCGGGCGCGATGCTGATGCACTTTGCGGGCGACTTCAGGAAGAGCGACCGCGAGAGATTTCTCGGCGTCGTCGGTAAGCGCGGCGGCGTCGAGCTTGGGCGCGATGGCTTTGTTGGTCTCGTGAGCCTGGCGAAGAATGTTTTTCGTGCGTTTGAAGGCGACGGAGATGGAGGCGAAATCTTCGGAGCCGCGAACCGCGGTGAGGGCTTCGGCACGGGCAATGGCGTCGACCACGTCGTCGCTATCGGCGGCGAGGACGGCATCAACGACATCATAGGAGAAGCTGCAAGCGTCTTTGAGATAGAACTCGAGGCGCTCGCGCAGGAAGCCGGTAGTGGCGGCGGAGTAGTCGACCTTTGGATCGAAGTGCTTCTCGGCTTCGCTGCCGGCGTATTCGATGCAGGCATCCGAAAAGAGCTTTGCGAACGAGAGCGGCAACTTGTGCTCGGCGATAATCTTGACGATGCCGTTAGCGGCGCGGCGGAGCGCCAGCGGGTCCTTGGAGCCAGTCGGCTGGAATCCGAGGGCGAACATACCGGCGATGGTGTCGGCCTTGTCGGCGATTGCGAGGACGGCGCCTTCGACGGTCGGGGGCACGGCATCGGCCATCGACTCGGGCTGGTAATGGTGATAGATGGCGTCACCGATAGCGTCGGCGGTCGGGGGATGCAGGTGAGGATCGAGGTCCTGCACCTTGGCGTAAAGTCCGCCGATGATGCCCTGGAGTTCGGTAAATTCCTTGACGAGATCGGTAGTGAGGTCGGCTTTGCACAGCAGCGCAGCCTTGTGGACGATGCCGGGACGAATGGCTGAGCCAGCGGTTTCGAGGATGGCCGAGATGAGGCTGCCGAGTTTCTGCACGCGCATCGTCTTGTCGAAGTAGCTGCCCAGATCTTTCTGGAAGGTGACTGACTTGAGCATGTCGACGCGATCGCGCAGCGAGGTTTTCTGGTCGGTGTTCCAGAAGAAACGTGCATCGTTGAAGCGCGCGCGCAGGACGCGTTCGTTGCCATGGCGGATGAGGCCGTCGGGATCGCTGTCGGTATTGAGGACGGCGAGGAAGTGCGGCGAGAGCTTGCCGTCGGCGTCTTCGAGCGCGAAGTATTTTTGGTGGTCGCGCATCACGGTGACGAGGACTTCTGCGGGAAGAGTAAGGAATTCGGGGTCGAAGCTACCGAGAATCACACTCGGGCATTCGGTCAGATTGACTACGGTGTCGAGCAGAGACTTGTCTTCGCGCCAGCGAGCGCCGGGAACCGTACGGGTGGCAGCGTCGAGTGCCTTGCGGATGCGATGCTCGCGCTCGGCGGAGGTGGCGGTGACGAAGTTCTTTGCCAGCGCGGCTGCGTAGTTCGCGGGCTGGTCAATTTCGACCGCGCCGCCGGAAAGAATGCGGTGGCCTTCGGTGGTGTGGCCGGCGGTGATGCCTCCGAATTCGACGGGAACGACCTGGGTGTCGAGGAGCGAGACCATCCAGCGGAGAGGACGGACGAAGCGCTCGGCAGTTTTGCCGCGCCAGTACATGCTCTTGGCCCAGTATATTCCGGCGATTTCTTTGGGCAGCAGTTCGGCCAGGATTTCGATGGCTGGGCGGCCTTTTCTCTGCACGGTGGCGGCGAGATACTCGCCCTTGGCGTTGGAGATTTTTTCGAGTGAGGTGACGGGGACTCCGGCCTTCTTGGCGAAAGATTCGGCAGCAGGAGTGGGTGCGCCATCCTTAAACGCAATCTTAAGGGATGGGCCGGTAAGCTGCTCCTGGACGTCGCGCTGTCGGCTGGCGACATTGCGCGCGAGGACCGCGATTCGCCGGGGCGTGGAGAACGATTCGATTTCAGGCGATTCGGCAAGGCGTTCGCGGGTGAGAAGGTCATTGGCGCGGCGAGCCAGTTCGTCGCGCGCCGAGTCGATCATACGGGCGGGGATTTCTTCGGTACCGATCTCTAGGAGAAAGTCAGACATGAATTCGAGCGTTCCTTACTATTGTGCTCCATCTCGTGTTGCGATTGTGTGACTCGGGCAACATGAGCAATTAGCGGGTTACTCCCGCCGTTCCAACTGGTTCCAAATTCTCTTTCGCTTCTGTCATGCTGCTCGATTCGGCTTGCTGCTGGTCGACGTACGCCTTAGCGACTCCGACGGCGAGTGCGCGGATGCGGGCGATCACGCCTACGCGCTCGGTGACACTGATGGCGCCGCGAGCGTCGAGAATATTGAACAAGTGCGAGCACTTCAAACAGAGGTCGAAGGCAGCTAGAACCGGGAAGCGTTTGCGGTCTTCGCTTTTCGCTTTTCGCTCTTCGCCGGAGGGCTTTTCGCTGTTCGCTTCTCCGTCATCGCCCGCTTTGGACGACTTGCGCTTCTGTGTGAAGCTTGCGTTGTACTCGTCCAGCAGCGCCTGGCATTCCGATTCATACAGCTTCAGGTGCTGCCAAGCTTTATCCACGTCGGCGCGCTCGAAGTTATAGACCGAAAACTGGAGCTCGTCTTGAAGACGGATTTCGCCGTACTTCACGGGGCGGCCATCGGGGCCAACGACCCAGGTGATGTCGTAGATGCTGTCCACGTCCTGCAAAAATGCAGCAATGCGCTCGAGGCCGTAGGTGAGCTCGGCAGAGATCGGGTCGAGGTCGATGCCGCCACACTGCTGGAAGTAAGTGAACTGGGTAATTTCGAGGCCGTCGAGCATCACCTGCCATCCGATGCCCCAGGCGCCGAGGGTGGGCGACTCCCAGTTGTCTTCTTCGAACTTGATGTCGTGCTTGCGCAGGTCGATGCCGATGGCGGAGAGCGACGCGAGATAAAGTTCCTGCACGTCGGCCGGCGGCGGCTTGAGGATGACCTGATACTGCATGTGCTTGAAGAGACGGTTGGGATTTTCGCCGTAGCGGCCATCCGCGGGGCGGCGCGAGGGCTGCACGTATCCGACACGATAAGGCTTGGGGCCGAGGACGCGGAGGAACGTTTCCGGCGCCATGGTTCCGGCGCCGACCTCGACGTCGTAGGGTTGCTGAAGAACGCAACCGTTGCCCGCCCAAAACGTCTGGAGGCGAAGAACAAGTTCCTGAAACGTCAGCGGATTTTGCGAGGCGGCCAAATGGATGATCTCGTTTGTTTCTGCGAAAATGCCGCGGGAGATTAAGAACGATTCCCCTCAGGGGCTATAGCCCGCGGTTTGCATCTCCCATAACGGCACGGCTAAAGCCGTGCCCCTTCAAAACCTACAGCTTGTTCAACATCACAGCGGTAACCAGCTTTTTGTCGATGTGCCGCTCCAAAATCTGCACCAGATACCGCCGTAAATCCGTGCCCTGCTGTTTCGTCCACGGCCCATCCGCAAGCGACTCCAGCGGCTGACGAAACATTTGCGCCGCCATGGCGCGGGATTCCGCCGTCAACTCCGACGAAGCCACGCGCTTATGTTGCGCGCACATCAGGCCGTCGGCAAGCGCGTGGTAAAACGCCCGCGAACCGTTCACCGATTGCCCGCATTGGCTGCAAGCGGTGAGTTCGGGAAGAAATCCCACCAACCGCACCAGCCACAGCTGGAAGTACGTTACCGGCAACCAAATCGAGCCGTTGCGCAACTGCCGCAACACCGAAACTGCGAGGCGAAAGATGGCGTCGTTGGCCTCATGGTCAGGCAGCAACTCATCTAACGTCTCAGCAAGATGCTCCAACGCCACCACGCGGGCATAGTCCAAGGGCCCCGACAGCGGCGACTCCAGAATTTCGCAGGAGTCGAGCCGCGCCAACTCCTGACCCTCGCGCTCGTCGTAGTAGGCCCGGACACAGGTAAGCGGCTCTAACGCGCCGCCAAACCGCCTGCGCGACTTCTTAGCAGACCGCGCCACCCCCTTGACCTTTCCTTCGGCCCGGGTGAACAGCGTGACCAGCAGATCGGCCTCGCGCAACGGATAGGTTCGTAGGACGATCGCTTCCGATTGCTTCAACGCCATGAACTGTCGCCTAACGGCCGGGGACCAGGGGAGCGGACGTGCCGAAGATGTTGCGTGCGAAAGTTACGTGACTTCGCAGGCTGCGATGAATCGACCGAACCACTACGCCGTAAAGTTCCATTCTACTGAGAGGGTTGGGGTTGTGCAAAGCGGAAGTACTCGATTAGTTGCGAGGGATGGCGCGGCGGAACGATCGGGTCAGCGATGCTAGGATTTAGCTGAATTGTTGTCGTTGCCCGGAATGAAGGGAGCTTCCACGCAAAGCGAATCCAAGTCCGCCACACCTCCTATGATCGTGGCGCTCACCGGCTTCATGGGGAGCGGCAAGACCACGGTCGGGCAAGAACTGGCGGCGCGTCTGGAATGGAATTTCATCGATCTTGATGAACTCATCGAAACGCAAGAGCACGCGACCATCGCAGAACTGTTTGGCCAGCGCGGCGAAGCGGTATTCCGCGAGCTTGAGCACACAGCCCTGGCCATGTTTTTGGCGCAATGCTCGCGGCCCTCGGTGCTGGCGCTGGGCGGGGGAACTTCCGTGCAAGCCAATAACGCCGAACTGCTGCGTCGTAGCTGGATCAGGACCGTATTTCTCGACGTTGACGTCGAGGTATTGGCGGAGCGTTGCGGGATAGACAGTGAACGAAAGGCGGGGAGTACTCGTCCGCTGGCGGAAGATCGCGCGCAATTCCAACAGTTGCATCAGCTGAGGTTGCCAATGTATCGCCAAGCTGACCTGACCGTACGCGCGGCCGGAATGCCTGCGGAGGAAGTCGCTAACATAATCGTGACGATGCTGCATCATCAAGGTTGCATGTAGCTAGAGTTCGACGTCACCCTAGTTTCGCTGTTCGAACTGACTTGATGGCCCATCCGCAGGATCGCGGCCTTCGACCAGCCGGGGTGATGTAAACTATTTTTTACAAGTCATGTCCAAGCAAAAAATCCCCGTCGGAATTCTCGGCGCTACTGGAGTTGTAGGCCAGCGCTTTATCCAGTTGTTGGAGAACCATCCTTGGTTCGAAGTTGCCTGGCTAGCGGCGTCAGACCGCTCTGAGGGCAAAGCCTACGGCGACGCGGTGCGGTGGCGGCTGAAGACTGCGATTCCGGAGTACGTTCGCAAGATGCAGGTCTCGCCGGCCGAGCCGGAAGGCGCGCCGAAAGTGATTTTTGCCGCGCTGGACGCTGGCATTGCGCGCGATCTGGAGCCGAAATTTGCGGACACGGGTTGCGCGGTGGTCAGCAACTCGAGCGCGTTTCGCATGCAGGCGGACGTACCACTGGTGATTCCTGAGGTCAACGCCGATCACTTGGCGCTGATAGAGCAGCAGAGCTGGCGGAAGAAGTCGGGCGGCTACATCGTGACCAACCCGAACTGTTCGGCCATAGGGCTGGTCGTGGCGCTTGCGCCGCTACAGCAGAAGTTCGGCATCGAGTCTCTATTCGTGACGACGATGCAGGCGGTGAGCGGCGCAGGATATCCGGGCGTCGCGTCGCTGGATATTCTGGGCAACGTGATTCCGTTCATCAAGAATGAAGAAGAGAAGATGGAAGAGGAGACAAAAAAGCTCCTCGGCAGTCTGAACGGCCATGGCGTGCAGGATGCCGGCTTCCGCATGACAGCGCATTGCAACCGCGTGGCGGTGGAAGACGGGCATACGGAATCGGTTTCTGTGAAGCTGAAGAGCAAGGCGACGCTGGAAGCGGTAATCGCGGCGATCGAGGGCTTCTCGTCGAAGCCATTCGAGGCGGGGTGCCCGCTGGCGCCGGAGCATCCGCTGATGTACGATGCTGCGCCAGACCGTCCGCAGCCGCGTTTTGATCTGGACCGCGGCAAGGGCATGACGGTAAGCGTTGGGCGGCTGCGTCCGTGTGGCTTGCTGGACTACAAGTTCACTGTGCTGTCGCACAACACGATTCGAGGCGCAGCCGGAGCGGCGCTGCTGAATGCCGAGCTGCTGAAAGTTCAGGGCTACCTGTCGTGATTTCCGAAGTGACAGCTTTCCCACCCGCGGCGGTAAGAACGTGATCGTCATGAAATTCGGCGGGACCTCGGTCGAGGACGCTACCGCCATTGATCGAATTGCCGGAATCGTTAAAGGACGCCTCGCCGACCATCCGCTAGTCGTCGTGAGCGCCATGTCGAAGGTCACAGACGGTCTGCTCGCCATGGCGGCGGCTGCGGGCAAGGGCGACGGCGACAAGGCGGTCGAATTGTGCCACCAGGCGCGCGAGCGACATTACTCGACGGCGAAGGAGTTGCTCGGCACCGAACCGTACAACGAAGTACACGCCAAACTTAAGATCGAGTTTGAATCGCTAGAACATCTGCTGCGCGGGATTTCCGCCGTGGGCGAGCTCACGCCGCGCACGTCAGACTATGTAGTTTCGTTCGGCGAACGGATTTCGAGCATCGTCGTGACTGCGGCCTTTGCGTCCCGCGAGATTCCTGCGACGCTGCTGGATGCGCGCAAAGTCATCATCACCGACAGACAGCATGGGCGCGCCGTTCCGCAGGTTGATGAGATTAATCACGCGTTGCGGGTACACGCCAAGCCGATCATTGATGACGGCAGGGTACCGATCATGGGCGGGTTCATCGGTTCGACCCGTGACGGCATAACGACAACGATTGGCCGCGGCGGGTCCGACTTTTCGGCAGCGCTGGCAGGAGCGGGGCTGGACGCCGAGCGCATCGAGATCTGGACGGACGTGGATGGAATGAAGACGACTGATCCGCGGATTTGCCCGGACGCGCATCGCATCAAGGTCATCAGCTTCGACGAGGCGGCTGAGCTGGCATATTTCGGCGCGAAAGTTCTGCATCCGGCGACGGTGCTGCCGGCGGTGGAGAAGAACATTCCAGTGCTGGTGCTGAATTCGCGCAATCCTGCGAATGAAGGGACGCGCATCGTGGCGCGAACGCCCAAGTCGAAAACCCTGTTCAAAGCGATTGCGGCCAAGCAGCGCATTACGATCATTGAGATCGTGGCGGCGCGGATGTTGATGGCGCACGGTTTCCTGGCGGCGGTGTTTGAGATTTTCAATCGGCACCACTGTGCGATTGATATCGTGTCCACGTCCGAGGTCAGCATCTCGGTGACGGTGGATTCGAACGAAGCGATCCCGGCCATTGCCGCCGATTTGGAGAAGCTGGCGTACGTGAAGTTTTCCGGGCGGCAGGCGATCATCTGCCTGGTGGGCGAGAGCATTCGCGAACGACCGGGCGTAGCGGCGCAGGTGTTCGACGCCGTGAAAGACATCAACGTACGCATGATTTCGCAGGGCGCGTCGGAGATCAACATGTCGTTCGTGGTGGAAGAGAACGACGTGCCGGCGGCGGTCAAGAGATTGCACGCGCGGTTCTTTTCCGAAGTGGACCCGAGGTTTTCGACTGATGGCGAAGCCACTGCATCTCGTTCTGCTCGGTCAAGGTAAGACAGGCTCCCTCGTGGCCGAGGTGGCAGTGGAGCGTGGGCACAAGACTACATTGATCACGGAGATCGAGAACCCAGACGGAATGTGGCTGACCGCGGAAAACCTGCGCGGATGTGGAGGCTGTTATCGACTTCACAACTCCGGAAGCCGTGCTTCCCAATATTGCGAAGTGCATAGCAGCGCGCACGCCGATGGTGGTGGGTACGACTGGTTGGTATGGCGAGTTGGAGCGGGTGAAGCAGGAAGTCGAGCGGGCGGGAACAGCGCTCGTGTTTGGCGCAAACTTCTCCTATGGCGTGAACCTGTTCTTCCAGATTGCGCGCGCGGCTGCGCCAGCGCTGCAGCATGGGTACTCAGGACATATCACCGAGCGGCACCACGTCCACAAAAAGGACGCGCCTTCAGGCACGGCGGTTGCCTTGCAAAAGGTGGTCGCCCAAGCCTGCGGCCAGCAGGTGGATATCACCTCGGAACGCGAAGGCGACGTAATGGGAGTGCACGTTCTGGAACTGACTTCAGGCGGGGACCGTATTACCTTGAGCCACGAGGTGCAGTCGCGGCGGACATTCGCCGAGGGAGCGGTTCTGGCCGCGGAGTGGATTGCGGGCAAAACGGGTTTCTACGATTTCAAAGATATTTTCAGCCAGATCTGATTTTCACAGGTGCTTGGCCCTACAATTTTGGGCAAGAGGTAGTCTGGCAAAATGAAACTGCGCGGATGCGGTACGGCCCTAGTCACCCCTTTCCGTCAAGACAGCAGTATCGACGAATCGGCCCTTCGCCAACTTGTGCGCTGGCAGGTCGATTGCGGAATTGATTTTCTGCTTCCCTGCGGAACGACCGGGGAGACACCGACGCTCAGCCACGACGAATGGCTGCAGGTGATTGACACAACGATTGAAGCCGCAGCGGGGCGGGTGCCCATAATGGCGGGGGCAACATCGAACAGCACGCAGGATGCTGTGGCCAAAGCCCGGGAAGCCTCTGCGCGCAAGGGCGTGGATTTCATCTTGTCGGCCACTCCGTACTACAACAAACCGACGCAAGAAGGCGTTTACCAGCATTTCCGCGCGGTCGCCGAGGCCTCGCACAAGCCGGTGGTGCTTTACAACATCGCCGGGCGAACGGGAACGAACATCGAGACTGCCACATTGTGCCGTCTGGCGGAGATCCCGAATATCATCGGCGTGAAAGAAGCCAGCGGCAACGTGTCGCAGATTGCGGAAGTGTGTGCGACCTTGCCGGAGGAATTCCTGGTGTTTTCCGGCGACGACGCCATAACGCTGGCAGTGATTGGTCTGGGCGGCGTGGGAATTATTTCGGTTGTGTCGAATGAGATCCCTGCAGAGATGACGCGGCTGACTCAGGCGGCGCTGGCCAATAAGTGGGACCTGGCGCGGCTCATGCTGCGCAAGTATCTACCCCTGATGCAGGCCAATTTCATGGAGTCGAATCCGATTCCCGCGAAGGCGGTGCTGTCGATGATGGGCCGGATCGAAGAGGTCTATCGCCTACCCATTCTGCCGATGCGTCCGGAGAACCGAGTGAAGCTGGAGAAGATCGTCACTGAAGTCGGGTTGTTACAGCCACACTCCGTTACGGTGCAGTAATCGCACTTCCCTTCCGTCCTGCCCGGCGGTGCGCTGCGTCCGCGGCACACGACCGTTTATACTGCCCGCAAGATGCATGACCTGCAAAACGCAATCGAAACTTACTACGCGGCCGGGGCCGCTGCCACCACAGATCCCGCCGCCCGAGCTACATTCGAGACATTTCGTGATGCGCTGACCGCCGGGACCGTGCGGGCAGCAGAGAAAACTGCCGACGGCTGGCAGACCAATGCCTGGGTCAAGAAAGGGATCCTGCTCGGATTCCGTATCGGCGCCCTGGTCGAGAGTGGCGCGGCCAATGGCCTCAGCTTTGTCGATAAGGACACGTATCCGGCGCGGCGTTTCTCCGCCGAAGAGCGGGTGCGCGTTGTGCCCGGCGGGTCGTCGGTGCGAGCGGGCGCGTACGTGGCCGCGTCGGTCGTCTGCATGCCACCGATGTACATCAACGTCGGCGCTTACGTGGACGAGGGTTCCATGGTGGACTCGCATGCGCTAGTAGGGTCGTGCGCACAGGTTGGCAAGCGAGTGCATATTAGCGCTGCGGCGCAGATTGGCGGCGTACTGGAGCCGATTAACGCGTCGCCCGTCATTATCGAGGACGATGTTCTGGTGGGGGGAAACTGCGGGGTCTACGAAGGGACGCAGGTGGGCGCTCGCGCAGTGTTGGGAGCGGGTGTGATCCTGACGCGCTCTACGCCGCTGTTTGATTTGCCGAACGGGACAATCCATCGCTCAAGCGAAACCGGACCGCTGCGCGTGCCCGACAGCGCGGTGGTGGTGCCGGGCTCTCGCGCCATTACCAAAGGCAAGGCGGGTGAGTGGGGACTGTCGTTGTACACGCCGGTGATCGTGAAGTATCGCGATGAGCGTACCGACCGGGGCGTTGAACTCGAGGACATCCTCCGCTAGTGCAACCATGACAACCTCCGCCAACTCACAACGCGAGCGGGTGTTTCTGGTAATCGCTGCGGTGGCGGCGGGTGCGACGGGATTGATCTGGCTGCAGTCGGGGCCAGCATCGTTGCTGTTGCTGATGCGCTGGCTGGTGCTCGCCACGCTTGTGGCGTATGCGTGCTTCCGCCGAACGCTGACGGCGTGGATTTTCGTCGCCATGTTGCTGGGTGCGGAGATCGGCCACGACCTACCCCCGTTGGCGCTCCACTTGCGCGTGCTGGCGATGATTTTCCTGCGGCTGATCAAAACGATCATCGCCCCATTGCTGTTTGCGACGCTGGTGGTGGGAATCGCGGGACACTCGAACTTACGGCAGGTTGGACGTCTCGGCCTGCGGTCGATCATTTACTTCGAACTTGTCACCACGGTCGCGATATTTCTTGGCCTCGGGGCCATCAATCTCTCGAAGGCAGGAGTGGGGGTGCATCTGCCGGCTGCACCGGCCGCCGACAGTGTGCCCGCGGGCAAGCTGAGCGCGGAAGACACCATCCTGCACGTCTTTCCCGAGAACATTGCTAAATCCGTGGCTGACAACGCGGTGCTGCAAGTGGTGGTGTTCAGTTTGATTTTTGCCGTAGCGCTAGCCATGGTGGGTGAACAAAAGCGCGCCGTCATGCTGGGTTTTTGCGAGAGCCTGGCAGAAACGATGTTCAAGTTTACGAACATTGTGATGTACTTGGCTCCAATTGGAGTCGGGGCAGCCGTTGCCTATACCGTCGCCCACACCGGTTTTGGCATCATCGTCAGCCTGCTGAAACTGGTGCTCACGCTCTACGCGGCGCTGCTGGTGTTCATCTTTGGAGTGTTGCTGCCGATAGCGCTGGCGTTTCGTGTGCCTCTCAGGCGCTTCATCAACGCGGTGATCGAGCCGGTCAGCATCGCGTTTGCAACCTCGAGTTCGGAAGCAGCCCTTCCCCGGGCTATGGAAGCCATGGAAGATCTCGGGGTTCCGCGTCAGATTGTGGCCTTTGTAATTCCAACGGGTTACAGCTTTAACCTCGACGGCAGTTCCCTGTATCTTTCGGTGGCGGCAATTTTTGTCGCGCAGGTCGCGGGGATACACCTGAGTCTAGGGCAGCAGTTGGTCCTGATGCTCACGCTCATGCTGACCAGCAAGGGTGTGGCCGGCGTCTCGCGCGCCGCGCTGGTCATACTGCTGGCGACGGCGAGCTCGGCGGGGTTGCCGACGGAACCCGTATTCCTGCTGCTGGGCGTGGACCAATTGCTCGACATGGGCCGCACTGCAGTCAACGTTCTAGGAAATTGCCTGGCCACCGTGGTGATTGCGCGCTGGGAGCGCGAGTTCGACGACAATTTTGTGCCGGAGGCGGACGTCGCGGCGCTGCCGCAATAATGCTTTCGACCTACACGACGACGGGTAGTACCTAGTTTCCCGGCAAGATGGGCAGTTCAGCGGCAGCCAGCAACTTCTTTCGCATTTCTATGTGCCGCTGACGAAAGTGGCTTACCGCGCGTTGCCCCCAGACCCGCATGAAGTAATAGTTCAACGCCCCACCGATTACTGAGCTGACGACCGGGATTAGCCTCGCCGTCCACTTCTCGACGATCTCGGCGCTGGCGCTGGCTGCGATGCGTTGAATCACCTTCGGAACAAACTTCGACACCACCTGCTTCTCGACGAGTTCGCGGCTGATATCCACGCCAGCGGCACTTGCGGCTGCGACCCACAGTTCAGCTTCTTCCTGCTCGGTGTTGTACGAGAAGCCATAAATCAGGCTGAGTTTCTGGATCATTCGGATGGTGATGGCTGCGAGTATGCCGAGATCGGGGATGATGGTAAACAGACCGCCCATGCCAAGCCCGGCGCCTTCAGCCGCCGCAATCTTCATGCTGCCGCGAATGGTTTCTTCGGCAATGTTGTCTAATTGAGCTAGGTTGACCGAATAGACGCCCCGATAGGTCAGGGCAGGGAGATCGTAGGCGATGCGCAAATGCTGCAGATACTGTTCAGGGTCGACCTTGACGGTGTCGTATGCCTTCATGAACGCGCTGCGCATGGCGCGCTCCAGCACGCGCCGCGGAAGCGATTTGCGGAAATTGGGGCCCGCGTCAGGCATCACTCAATCAGTATAGGCAATCTGCGGCCGAGTTCGCGCGTGCGGACGCTGTGCTAGCATCGAAACTACTGATGCCGACAGGAAAGCTACATGTAGTTCCGCTGGGCGGCCTCGGCGAATTCGGCATGAATTGCATGGCCATTCGCTGGGGTGATGACATCATCGTCATCGATGCCGGCCTGATGTTTCCGGAGGCCGAGTTGCTCGGCGTTGATATCGTCGTACCCGATATCACCTATCTCACCGAGAACCGTGAGCACGTCAGGGCGATCGTGCTGACGCACGGACACGAAGACCACATTGGCGCGCTGCCTTGGATTCTCTCCGAGCTCAACCTCCCTGTCTATGGCACGGAATTCACTCTCGCATACGTGGAAGGCAAGCTGGAAGAACACGGTTTGCTCGACGACGCCGAACTCAACGAGATCGAGCCGGGTGTTCCGTTCAAAGTCGGACCGTTCACAATTAATCCCATTCGGGTGACGCACAGCCTGGTGGATTGCGTCGCATTGGCCATCCATACGCCGCTAGGCGTCATCATCCATACAGGCGACTTCAAGGTCGATCCGACGCCGACTGACAACCAACTCTTTGACCTGCACGCCTTCGCTGAATACGGAAAACAGGGCGTGCTCGCGCTCTTTCAGGACTCCACCAATGTGGAGCGGCGCGGCTACACGCCGAGCGAACGAGCGGTGCGAGCCAAGTTCGACGAGATCTTCAGCAGCACGAAGAGGCGGCTCTTCATCTCATGTTTTTCATCGTCGATCCACCGCATCAAGCTGGCCATGGACATGGCTTTTGAGCACGGGCGCAAAGTGGCGTTGGTGGGCCGTTCGATGATGGAGTCGGCGGAAATTGCGCAAGACCTGGGGTATATCGACGCGCCCGAAGGATTGATCGTTCATCCTGCTCAGGCGCGCGATCTGCCGCCGGATAAGGTCTGCTTTCTAATCAGCGGCACGCAGGGCGAGCCCATGTCCGCGCTGTCGCGCGCTGCCGTTGACAACCATAAGCACGCGCGGATTCAGTCGGGCGACACGGTGGTGCTGTCGTCACGCATCATTCCCGGCAACGAAAAGGCAATCTACCGGGTCATCGACCACCTGTTCCGGCGCAATGCGCACGTCATCTACGACGACGGCTCCTCGCCGCCGGTGCATGTCAGCGGCCACGCAAGCCAAGAGGAGCTGAAGCTCATCATCAACCTGGTCAAGCCGCGCTACTTTATTCCGGTACATGGCGAATACCGCCAGTTGAAGCTGCATGCGGAGCTTGCGGGTTCCATGCACGGTTCGGTTGGCCACGTCATGATGATCGAGAGCGGCGACATTCTGGAATTCGACGAACTCGGCGCCAGGAAGGCCGGCCGCGTGGCTGTGGGACGCATCTGCATCGATTCGAATTCGATGGGCGACGTGGTCGAGGACCTTGTCATACGCGACCGCCGCCACCTAAGTGAAGATGGGATTGTGCTGCCCATCATTGCTATCAACAAGCTGACGGGCAAAGTGGAAACCTCGCCGGAGATCGTGATGCGCGGCTTCTCGTCCAGTGGAGCAGAAGATGGCTTTCTCGACCAGGCGCGGAGTGTTGTGATGAGCACCCTGGAGGGATCGAGCGACGAAGAGCGCGGCGATTACGGGGTCATCAAGGAGAAGATTCGCCAGGACTTGAAGCGCTTCATTGTGAAGCACACTTCGCGCCGCCCGCTCATCATGCCGGTAATTCTCGAAATCTAGTATGGTCACGCTCGAAGCGATTCAAGATGCGCAGCGCCGCCTACGTGGGATTGCGGCGCGAACCCCGCTGATCCGCTACTACACACCTGCCGGCAAAGAGCGCATCGAGGCGCCCGAGGCGGAGCTATACCTCAAGGCCGAGAGCCTGCAGCCCATCGGCGCGTTTAAGCTGCGTGGCGCCCACATCAAGATTGCGTCGTTCACCGACGAAGAGCTGCGGCGGGGCGTCATCACCTACTCCAGCGGAAACCATGCTCAGGGCGTGGCCTATGCCGCGCGCGCCATGGGAGTAAAAGCAGTCATCGTGATGCCACGTAGCTCTCCGAAAATCAAAGTGGCCAGCACCGCGGCCTTGGGAGCAGAGATCGTATTCGTTGGGCCGAGCAGCGATGAGCGCCGGGAAAAAGCGGAAGAGTTATCACGCGAGCACGGTTACTCCATCGTGCCTCCGTATGACGACGAGTGCATCATCGCCGGTCAGGGGACAGTTGGTCTGGAGATATTGGAAGATTGCCCGAACGTGGACCTGGTGTTGGTCCCGGTCGGCGGCGGAGGGCTGATCAGTGGAGTGGCAACCGCCCTTAAACTGAGCGGATCCGCGGCGAAAGTAGTGGGCGTCGAGCCGGAACTGGCCAACGATGCGCAGCAGAGCTTCCGCTCCGGAACCATCGTGCAACTGCCGGCGGAGCGCGTATCCAGTACGCTGGCCGACGGCCTGCGCACGCAGTCGGTCGGGAAATTGAACTTTGAGCACATCATGAAGTTCGTGGACGATATTGTCACAGTGAAGGAAGATGAAATACGGGCCACCGTACGGACGCGTGGCGAAGGAAGCGCGCCTCGTAGCCGAGCCCAGTGGAGCCGTGGCGTTGGCCGCCGCGTTGTATCACAAAGACGAACTTCCGGCGGCGAAGAAGATCGTGGCGGTCGTGAGCGGCGGGAACATCGATCCGCAAATGCTGGCGCAGATCATCGGTGAAGATTCGCCCGTCAGTCGAGTTGCACATGGGCATGAGACAGGCGGAAAAGACGTTGGAGCGTAATACCGTGTCGGTAAAACGATTGTTTGCAGTGTCAGTGTTGTTGTGCGTGATGTCCGCTGCCGCCATGGCAGCCATCGAGCGAGGTGTCATCATTCGCGAGGCCATCATCTACGTGGCCCCAGACGCATCGGCGGCCAAGCTCTCAAATGTGGGCCGCGGACGAGAGGTGGCAGTAGTCGAACGCGCTCCCGGATGGGCCAATGTGGTCGCAACCGTGGAAAATGACCCTGAGCAGGAAACCGAGCGCAACGTCACAGGCTGGGTTCGCGACAAAGGCATCGTCACATCAGCGACCCCCGATGGAGACAAGATCATCTTCGGAGAAGCCGTCGATTCCGAGGCGGAGGCGAGTCGAAGGGGCGGCCGTAAGGGCGCGGCGCAGGACGCTATGCGGCTCTATGCCCATCTGGCAGAGTACTTCCCAACCTCTCCGCTCGCGGCCGAGGCCGCCTACCGCTCGGCGGACATCCGCTGGCAGATTGATGCGATTGATGCGGCCACCCGTCCCTCCTCGAGATCAAGCGACCCTTCTTTGAAGTACCAGATCGACGACCAGTATATGAAGAAGGTAATCAAGAAGTATCCGGGAACGAAGTGGGCCGACCTGGCGGCCTACCGACTGCTCGACAACAAGACCTGCGGCGAGTGGGCGGCGGAGGCAAAGTGTCCCGAGATGGAAGCGGGGCTGTATCTCAAGTACGCCGACGACCATGCGAAATCGCCGAAAACTCCGGAGGCGCTTTACAAAGCGGCGTGGCGATACTCAGCTCTGATTGTGATCTACAAATCGAATAACGACGGCAAGCGAGCGGCCGAGTCTACCGCCCGAGCGACCGCGACCGCGAAGAGAATTCTCTCGCAGTTCCCCGACGATACGGACTGGTCAATGCGGGCCGAGCGCCTGCTGTATATGGTTCAAAACGATATGCCCACATTTGGGAGCACGGTGGAATAACTTGCCAATACTCGAAGCGATCGTCCTGGGAATCGTGCAAGGGCTCACGGAATTCCTTCCCGTGTCCAGCACCGCACATCTTGCCCTTGTTCCGTGGCTAGTCACCAAACTCGGACTGGCGAATTGGAGCTGATCCGGGTCTCACTTTTGACGTTGCGCTCCACGCCGGCACGCTGTTTGCCATTCTGCTTTATTTCTGGCGGACATGGCTCCAAATCCTGCGGGCTGCGTTTGGTGGGAAGGTGGTGCGCTTTTCCGAAACTTCGGACGGTCTCCGCGATTTGACTCCCGAAGAACAGCGTCGCGAAAAACAGCTTCTGTGGTTCTTAATCGCTGCGACAATTCCCGCCGGTGTCGCCGGTGCCTTGCTGGAAAAGCGGATCGAAACCAGCTTCCGCGCACCAGAGTTGGTGGCTTCGATGCTCATTCTTGTCGCGGTCATCATGTGGATGGCGGAGCGCGCCAGCAAGTTCGAAAAGCCGCTAGCGCAGGTCACCTTGCTGGATGCGATGACAGTTGGGTTGCTGCAGGCGTTCGCCGTCATTCCAGGAGTCTCGCGTTCTGGAATCACCATCACCGGCGGACTTTTTCGGAACTTCACACGCGAAGCCGCAGCCCGCTTCAGTTTCCTGCTCTCCACGCCCATTATCGCGGGCGCAGCCCTGCTGAAACTGCACCACGTGATGAAAGAAGGTCTGGCGCCGGGCATGGCAACCGCCTTTGGCGTTGGAATGCTGGTTTCGGCGGTCGTGGGATACGCAACCATTGCGTGGTTTCTCCGCTATCTACAGGCGAAGACCCTAACGGTTTTCGTCGTCTACCGCATTCTGTTCGGCCTGTTGATCCTGTTGCTTGGGTATTTCGGCAATTTCTCGCTCTAGAAGTCACCAACTACGCGGGCCGGAGGGGGACACTACTTCGCCAACGGCCACGGGACGCATTTTCCGTCACCGGGCGGGGCGTTCTTGGGATAATCAGTCCTAGCTCTGGCGTACTTCGGGCAAGCTGCGGGTTTGCGTGTCTCTGACCGCTGCGCGTGCAGCGGTGGTGTCTGCCTGCGCTGGGTTGGGCAGGTGGAATGGGCACTCAGAAACGACGTGAATCTGCGCGGCGCTCCAACGCCAACATGACTGTACTGGCACGCGCATTTACTCCTACGTCCAATCGTCGACTCAACGAGTTGATCGGCTTTCTCGTGCTTGTCGTCGCGGCCTTCCTTGTCCTCGCCTTGGCATCGTATTCGCCGCTGGATAGCTCGCTGAACACGGCGGCTACTCCGCTCGCGACCCGCGCCACTCACAATTGGGTCGGAATGATTGGGGCGGTCACCAGCGACTTGCTGCTGCAGTTGTTGGGCGTGGCTGCCTTTCTGATACCGGTCTACTTGTTGATTTTCTCGGTCCGTTGGTTCCGGTCCCGGACGATCAATTCTCCGTACATCAAGACCATCGGGGCGCTCGGGCTGCTGGTGTCGGCGGCTGCTTTGATCGGGCTGCTGCCGTGGAGTTTCCGCTGGAAGGGCGCAATTCCCTGCCGAGGGCCTTTTGGGCAGGATCGTCGCCGACAGCATGATCCACTACCTCAACATCGTCGGCGCTTACCTGGTGTGCCTCGCGATGATTGCGGTGGCGCTGTATCTCTCGACTGCCTTCTCGTTCGGAGCCTTGCAGATTTGGTCGCATACCCGGTTTTCGTTCGCCTACGCAGCGCTTGACCGCTTCTCCGACTGGCGGGCCGAGCGACAGCGCAAAAAGGCCGCCAAAGAGCTGGAAAAGAAGCGGACTGCTGCCAGCGCCAAGCCTGTAGTAACGGCGCAGTTGGTGCCGCGTCGCAGCGACAGCCCAGCGGAGCCCGTTGCCGGGGTTGGGGTTGCGCCACCGCTGCCCAACGATTCCGCGACCGCCGCTCATGGGAGCGTGCGCAGCGGCATCGAGCGAATGTTCGAAGCCGAGCTGGGCCAGCATGCTGCTCCCGGGCCGGCGCCCGTGCCGAAACGCGAATTCGCCGACGAGCCCGACTTGCCTGCGCAGGAAACGCCGGCGGCAGAACCAATCGCGGTCACTTCTCGCGCGGACGACAAGCGCCAGGGCAAGACCACGATGCCGAAGCTGGCAGGCAGCTACAAGTTGCCCTCGACTGCCTTGCTTCGCCGTCCCGACGAACACAGCGCCATCGACGAGGATGAGCTGAAGATAACCGCCCAGGTGCTGCAGGAGAAATACGCGGAGTTCGACGTTCGCGGACAGGTCACGCAAATCAATCCGGGGCCGGTGGTCACGACGTTTCGAGTTCAAGCCGGAGGCCGGCATCAAGTACAGCCGGGTCACTGGCCTCAGCGACGACCTTTGCCTTGCGCTGCGTGCCGAAAGCATCCTGATCGAGCGCATGGCCGGAAAATCCACCGTCGGCCTGCAGGTTCCCAACCACCAACGCGAAACCATCTGGCTGCGCGAGGTGGTGGAGTCGCAGGAATTTCTGGGCGGCAAATCGAAGCTCACCCTGGCCCTGGGCAAAGACATCAACGGCCGCATCGTCACTGCCGACCTGAACGCCATGCCGCACCTGCTGATCGCTGGCTCCACCGGATCGGGCAAGAGCGTCGCGATCAATGCCTTCATCATGTCGGTCCTGTACAAAGCGACGCCCGATGAAGTGCGCCTGATCCTGGTCGATCCCAAGCGACTGGAACTCGGCAACTACGAAGGCGTGCCGCACCTTTACACGCCGATCATTACCGAGCCCAAGCTCGCCTCTAACGCCCTGAGAAATGCCGTGCGCGAGATGGAACGCCGTCTCAAGGTACTTGCCGAAAAGGGCGTGCGGAACATCGACCAGTACAACAAGCTGTTCGACAACGGCACCCCGAACTTGTTCGACGACGGCAGCGAAGCCAAGCCTCTTCCCTACATCGTCATCATCATCGACGAACTGGCGGACCTGATGATGCTGGACGGCCAGAACGTTGAGGCCTCCATCACCCGCCTGGCGCAGATGGCGCGCGCCGTGGGAATTCATCTTGTGCTGGCGACCCAGCGTCCGTCGGTTGACGTCATCACCGGCCTGATCAAGGCGAACTTCCCGGCCCGCATGTCGTTCCGGGTCGCCACCAAGATCGATTCGCGCACCATCCTTGACGCCAACGGAGCCGAAGCGCTTCTCGGCCGCGGCGACATGCTCTATCTTCCCAACGGCTCAGCGCGGGTACATCGTGTCCATGCGCCGTTCGTGACAGAAAAAGAGATCGCTTCGGTGGTCGAGTTCTGGAAGGCGCAGGGCGCTGCTCAGTACCAGGAAAATTTCCTGCAGCCGCCGAAAGAAGACGGCGACAGCGCCGGCGGCGGTGCTGACGGCAGCTCGGGCGATAACGACAACGACGAACTGTTTCAGGACGCCGTCCGCATCGTGCTGGAATACGGCAAGGCCTCCACTTCCCTGCTGCAACGCCGTCTGCGAATCGGTTACGGCCGCGCCGCTCACCTCATCGATCTGATGGAGCGGGATGGCATCGTCGGCGCCGCTGACGGGCCTAAGCCGCGCGAAGTCTTAAAACGCCCCGACTGGCTTAGTGAAGTCGAAGGCGCAATGCGGTAGCGGCGTTTCGTGCTCCAGCGCACCGGTTGCAGCCGTAGGGGTCATAACAGGCCTACAGCAGCTCGTGGTACCCCCTTGCCCGTCTTGAAAACAAAGGGTTTACTGCACGATTCATGCGCAAAGTCATACAAACAAAAGAGTTATACGTAAAGTCTTACAAACAATAGACGTTAGGTCTGATATTAGCGCAAGATTAGAACATGGTGAACCGGTTACAGTAGAACCTGCACGCAGGGTTGAGGCCCAGCTCAAGTTTCAGAAGAAACCTTTGAGCGCGGCTCGAATGCGCCGCACTACCCGCTGTGTCCTAGCAGTCCAGCAAACCGCCGAAACACTCTTAAAAAATGTGTCAATACACAAGTAAAACAATAACTCGCATTATCTATCTCATTTATTGATGTTACAGATAAGTCATCTATATTGCAGCCAATGATGGAGTACTGTTATACATAGCAACACAAACTAGCATCTAACTCAACCGCTCTGAGCCAATCTAACTGATGAGACGCAACACGGGTGCCGAGAGCGGAAAGCTCTCGGTTTTCCAACCCGCGTGATCTCACGGTCAGCGTTGACCGTGAATTTGGTGCTTGGCTGCCGTTGCGGACTCTGCGCAGCGGAGATCCCCTCCAGACACATTCGGTTGTCAAAGAACAGTTGGGTCGGGCCTAAGAGACACAATCCCTTTTCCTCGGGAAGCATTCATGACATAACGAACTGCACGAGGATAGGACGCAGGACACAGAGGCTGGTGATAAGGCAGAGTCGCGGCTCCGCTCTTTCCTTAATTCTCTAGAAAGTAAACGCGAGGCCGCCACGCACGCTGCGCGCCGACTGCACCAGGTACACGGTGCTCCCGTCAGGTCCAATCACCGGAACGTAACCCTGCGCCAGCAGATTGCGCAGGTCAATCAGCGCTTCCATGCGGCCGGGCACCAGACGCATCCGAGGTATTGGCTGGCGTAGGAACAGGTTAAAGAAGGGATCTGTTTGTCCCGCGGTGGCATTGAACATGTCCACCGGAGTCAGGGCGCTGCCGCTAGTCCAGCGATACGACACGATCCATTCCGTGTTCCAGCGGGGAATCACGCCAGACAGTTTTAGAGCAGCAGAGTGCCGCCAGGCCGGGTGCATGTCGGTCCGGATCGCATCCCAACCGATACCGGGGTGCTCCAAGTCGAGCACGCCGCCGTAGGCGTAGTCCGCTGCAGCCGAGATGGTATCCGTGAGCTTGCGTTGATAGACGAACCGCACGCCTTGGGTCTCCAACTCGTTGCCGTTGTAATTGAATGTGCCCGAATAAATGTCAGGCAAAGCGTCGCCGGTATCGACGCCGATCTCCCCGACTCCCAGCAGCGCGGGATCTTTCACCCGATCGCGGAAATAGGCAACCTGGAAGCGATTGTCTCCGACCATTTGCGACACCGACAACTCATGGTGATGGGCATTTTCCAGCAGAGGAGTACCGCCGACCAGTGTCATGCGGGGCTCGGCTTCACCCAAGTCGGCGGCCGACGACTCAAACGACTTGGTCACACCGGTCGTGGGCTCGCTGGTTGCGTAACGGTATTCGATGACAGTGCTGTCGCCGACGCGCCAGTCAGCAGTCGCATAGGGACGAAACGCATTGGCCCGACCCATGAATTGAATGGTCTGCATCTCGCCGCCATATTGCAGCTCGAGAAAGTCCCCGACCTGCATGGTATTGGCTGACGTGAGCGCGAAGGCCTGAAGTGATCCGCGATGAATCAGCAAATCGGGCCCGGCAAACCGTCTTACAACAAACGCCAGTTGGTGGGGTGAGTTGCCGGCGCCACCGCTCTGGAAGCTAGCCCGCAGAACGCCGTCGGGAGTCCCCGTCCCGTAGCCCAGGCTACCGTCGAAGGCGAACGTACCCCAACTGAACTGCGATGGTTCGACGGTAAATACCGTGCCCATGTCTGAAGCGCTACCGTAGCCCTCATTGGAGCCGCCCGCCATAAATGCCAGCGAGCCTTTCAGTTCGTGGTCCTGCTGGTTCCCTTCGACAACAATCGGAATGCCCTCGTCGAAGCGCAGGATGGGCCGGTTCGCCGTGGAACGGAGAGTCCACTTCCAACTGTCGTCCTCGGTGTTGCCGCTCTTCCGCGGCGGCATCATGCGGACCGCTTCAAACAGCGTATTCAGGGTAATGTTGACAACCTTGGCCGCACCCGCCCCCAGGATTACGTCTTCGCGCACGGAAGGAAGAAACGAAGGCGCCGATACGCGGATATCGTAGTTCCCAGGTGTCAGACCGTTGATGGTGAAGTGCCCGACAGCATCGGTGTACGCCAGAATGCGCTGTCCGGTACCGACTGCGAGCATCTCGACGGAAGCGCCCATCTGCGCGATTCCCGCGGAATCCGTCACGGACCCGGAGATTGAGCCGGGCGCGACTTCCGCCGTTGCGCCGAGGCACATGGCCACCGCTACGATCATCCATCCCAGTATTCGGGTCATTACCACGCTCCCAAACAAAGGATCTCTGAGAACCAACCGAGTTGCTGACTACCAGTGCCGGCTCCTGCTTTCATCCGGCTACTCCACCGAAAAACGTACCGAAGGCGCAATCTGCTGCTTGGATACGTTGTCGTCAACTTTCACCGTCAAGCGATAAATTCCGGGCTCAAAGTTCGTGAGGGCCAGGCTCTTTTCGAGCGTCATTTGATCGCCCAAGTTGCCCATCGTGTCCGTCGACTCCGCAGTATGCAGCACCGGTTGATTGGTGGCGATATTGACGATGTCATATTCAACCTGCGCTGACGGCCGTTTTGTTTTGTCGTCCGACTGCAGATTATAAACTTGCATCCAAAGGTTCATGCGCTGATCGCGCTTGAACGTTACCGGCTTTCCATCGGCCGGTTCCAGGTGCGGATATGCGAACTTGGTCTGGCCAATGACAAAGTTTCCGGCACCGATACTCTTGGCCGGCACTTTCTCCATGTGGTCCGCGAGAATCATGGTGGAAGATGCCAGCTTGTCCTCGTTGTAATCAGGTACCAGGACGCCGTGACTCCAGGTGCCGACTCGATCTCCGTTGATGTCCTTCAACACGATGTCAAAGCGATAGCGACCCGGACGTAAAGGCAGGGCCTTCCAGTAGAGCGACGAGTGCTGCTGGGTTTTCTCAAGCAGGTCGTTGGGCACGTCAACCTGGACCGTATCTTCGAAGGTCTGAGCGATCTTGCCGGTCAGTCCAGTCACGCGTCCAAAAATATTCACCGTGCCGCGCTGGATGCCGTCTTTGTTGACGAACGTAATGTCCTTGTTCTTCACCTGAATCGTCACGGGGACGAGAACCGTGTCTCCGGTCACGCGGACGAAGTCCGTCCGGATGTCAAACGGCATCAGGTTCACATTAATCTTGTGGCTAACAACCTCTTCCAGGTCCTTGAACTTGACCTTGGGAGCTTGATTGATAAGGGCGTATTGTTCCAACTTGTCGAACTGCTTGGTTGAGTCCTGGCCCGACATCGGACCGGCGGTAGAACTCGTGATACCCGCAACCCGGTCCGCCTTATTGGCCAGGCCCATCTCCTCATACTGGGTCAAGCCCGCACCCGGCACGTGAAGCATGGCGTCCTTCTCGTTCGGGTCAATCGTCATGTGATAGTCGCCGCACATGCAGGTGTCGACGAATTCCATCATGACTTCCTGACTATGGGAACCCAGACCCTCGATGTAGCGGTAGCGCCAGGTTTCAAACGGGTAGGTTGAGGTTTCTCCGCCACCCTCTTCCATCGGGCGGTTATATGTGCCGCCTGAGGGGTGAGCTTCAATCTCGTCGGGAGGCCCGAAAACAATGTAGGTGCGCCCGCGGTCCGTCATCCAACCCGGCTTGCCGGCGGGGAAATGCTCGTTCGCATAAGCGATGCGGCGGTAGTGCTCTTCCTTGTACTCGTTCTCCGGTGTATCGGGAGTGGGATCTCGCCGCAGCCAGAACTGCTCGATAAACTGGTCGCGCTCTTCGTCGTTGGAGAGCTGCTTGAACGCAGATAGCTCCTCGGGAGTGATGATCCAGCGGACGTCCTGGTTCAGCCATTTCTTGTAGGTCGAACCCAATTCCTGCTTGAGCGCCTTGGCATTGGCCTTCTTCTGCTTGTCCGACAAGGGCCGTTTCAACGGGTCGGCTTGCGAATTCGAAGGGGGCGCAGCCGTGTTAGTCGGGGCCGCTGAATCAGTTGCAGCCGGCTTGGTGGCAGCGGAGGTATCCGACGAAGCACTTGCCGCCGGCTTGGTAGTATCCGTAGGAGACAACGACACAGTTGCAGCCGCTTTTGCCGTATCAGCAGCGGGAGCAGCAGCCGTCTGGCCTTCCGACAATCCGGCCAGGGCAAGAACCATCACGATCAACGCAATTAAAGGGCGGGAAATACTGAACTTCATGGAGACGAAACAACTCCTGACGAAACACTTCCGACTACTAAATTGTATGTTCTGCAGTCGGTTAAAGCAAGATTGCATGCCGCCCTCCGCACCAGGGAACACCACCCCGCCCAATAGTCATCTCAACCCGCGCAGGGTGAAAAAGTCGCAGACATGACGACAACAGGTTCGGGTCTGCCGCCGCCGGCGAAACCGGGTGCCAGAATCTGCGACAATATCGATTCTGACGGGAGTTAGCGGCTATAATTGGAATGCTTCGGGGCGTCCGGGATGTGGCAATCTTACAAGCTACGGGGAAGGCGTCCCGACCGGTTCGCGGCAATCAAGCCCGCCCCTTATCCACGACGGTGACCAGGAACCTTTCGCTCGCGTGGCTCGTAGCACGCATAAGAGATTCAGGCGAAGATCATAGTTCGGCACTCTTCAATGACTGAGGATTGATGACAAACAGGAAGAAATTTGCGCTCATTGCGATAGGAGTTGTGGCGCTGGCTGCGATTGTGGGCTTTACGGCCCTACAAAGCCGCAAGGGCGTCGTTACCGTGCAGACGGGCAAAGCGGTTCGCGAGGACCTCACTGCGGTCGTCACGGCCTCAGGGGAAATTAAGCCCAAGATTTACGTCAACATCGGGGCCAACGCCTTCGGCAAAATCACCCATCTCTATGTGAAAGAAGGGGATCGCGTCAAGCAAGGTCAGATGCTGGCGACCTTAGAAAACGTGCAGTCGTCGGCCGACGTTTCGGCCAATCAAGCTGCCTTGAACGCGGCCCAGACCGATTATGTGGCAGCTCAGGCGGCGGTGAATACGGCGGCGGCCGATCAGCGTCAAGCCGAAGCGGAGTACGAACGCGCCAAGCTCGACTTTGACCGCTCGGATGCCCTGTACAAAGCGCAATTGATCGCAAAATCAGACTACGACACTAAGACGGCAGCCTATGGAACGGCCACCGCGCAGATCGGGCAGGCCAAAGCCAAGTTGGCCCAAGCGAAAGCCCAAATGGACTCTGCCCAGCGTAGGATTTCGCAGAACCAGGCGAACTTGACCCGGGTGAAAGACGTGCTCAGCAAGACCGAATATCAGGCGCCGTTTGACGGAGTCATCACGAACCTGCCGGTGCGCGAAGGCGAGACCGTGGTCATCGGCATCCAGAACGCCCCCGGAAGCACGCTGATGACGCTCGCCGATGTCTCCGTGATTACCGCCGAGGTTAAGGTTGACGAAACCGACATCGTTAACGTCAAACTGGGGCAGCCGGCGGAAGTTTCGATCGACGCCATACCCAAACAACGCTTCAAAGGAATCGTCACAGAGATAGGTAATAACGCGATTTTGCGCTCGACCGGAGTCTCCACCGCCCAATCGACATCGAGCAGTCAGGAGGCCAAGGACTTCAAGGTAGTCGTCACCATTCAGGACCCGCCGCCCAACCTGCTTCCGGGATTGTCGACAACCGCGCGAATTACCACGGCCTCGAAGAACAACACGCTGGCTATCCCGATTCAAGCCCTCACGATCCGCCAGCGCAGTGAGTTAGCGCCGGAAAAGAAGTCTAAAGAGGCCGAATTGCAGGCGGCGTCGCTGACCAAGGGAAACCCCAAGGAAGAGTTACAAGGGGTGTTCGTTTTGAAGAACAAAAAAGATGCCGTTTTCGTACCAGTGACTACGGGCATCAGTGGAACCACGGACATCGAAGTGACCGGCGGTTTGAAGGAAGGCGAAGAAATTGTGACCGGAAGTTACAAAGTGCTCCGCACCTTGAGAAACGGCGCCGACGTCAAGGTCGACAATACGACCGGAACCAAGAAGGAAGAGTCTTAGGTCAACTCACGTCGAGTCTGAGACAGCGACGCACCGGAGACCCCGCTGATGAGCGACCGCGAACAGGAACCGAGCGAGGAGAAAAAGAGGATGGCTACCGATTTAATCAGCCTGACTGAACCCCTGACTGCTGCGCCACCGGAGTCGTGCATCATCTGCACCGAAGACCTGTGGAAGACCTACGACATGGGGTCGGAGCAACAGGTCCACGCGCTGCGCGGAGTCAACGTCCGCATTGAGCGCAATGAGTATGTGGCCATTATGGGTCCGTCGGGATCCGGCAAGTCCACTTTGATGAACTTGATCGGCTGCCTCGATACCCCGAGCCAGGGTAAGTACTGGCTGAATAGCCAGCTTGTCAGCGAGCTCGATGATGACGAACTGGCCAGAATCCGAAATAAGGAAATCGGCTTCGTCTTCCAGACTTTCAATTTGCTAGCGCGCGCTACGTCGCTGCACAACGTCGAGCTACCGCTGATTTACGCAGGCATGCCCGCTCAGCAACGCCTCGATCGCGCGAAAGAAGCGCTGACCTCGGTGGGCATGGAATCGCGCATGAACCATAAGCCGAACGAACTCTCAGGCGGCCAGCGGCAAAGAGTCGCCATCGCCCGCGCCTTGGTGAATACGCCGTCCATCATTCTGGCCGACGAGCCCACCGGAAACCTCGACTCCCAGACCGGCGTCGAAATTATGGCGTTGTTCGATCGCTTACATGAGCAGGGCAACACCATCGTTCTGGTGACGCACGAACACGACATCGCTGAGTACGCTCACCGCATCATCCACATCAAGGACGGCAAAGTATTCAGCGATCAGAAGACGGGCCGAGCCTAGAGACAGTAGCGCTCTTACGCTAACAACCGCCGGGCTCGCGCCCGGCGGTTCTTTTTCGCTGCGCGGCCGCGTTCTTCTGCTAGTGTGAAGACTGAACACTCGAGGTTGCGCGTTGTTCTCAGGGTTGCGATTGGCGGTCGCTTCTATTGCACTCCTCGTGCTAGCGTCGGCTAGCGCTTCTGCCCAATTTGGCGTGCCGCTCGACCACACCGATCCCAGGCTCGAACCGGTAACGGTGCGCGAGCTTGTGGCGCGCTACTGCCGGCTCGATTACGCCGGCGCGCGGCTGAATCCTTCGGACTGGCCCAAGCTCCAGCCCACGGTCGCGTGGCCAACCAATCCCGATTTTTCCCTGTTCATGGTGACGTCGCGCTTTGATGTCGAGGCTGAGCTTACCTCCGAGCACGGCAAGTACTCGGTGACGGTGCACTATCGCTCGCTCGGCAAGTTCGACCTGTCTGAGGGCTACTCTGAGGACGCCGCCGACCTGATCCAGAGTGTGGTGTTTACGATTTCGGAAGTCAACGGAGAGTGGCGCATCACCGCAGTCGAACCCAGCTACCCTCATCCTTCACGGGCCGCAGCCTTGCAGTGGATTAACCAGAAGCTCTCGCAAACGCAGGACCCGACAGCCGTGTCGATCTATCAGCACGCCCTGCAAGATCTGAAAGCGCCAAAGGTTTCGACCCCGACCCAGTAGACAGAGCCGCCCGTGGAAGTCCAGAGTCCGGCAGAATGTTGAAGGCGGTTTCTAGTGAGAGATTCCGGCCGGTAGGCTGTCGGCCGAACGCACCGGCACACTCGAAGATTTCACCGAGAAGTAATCGTGGTCGTACAGATTGCGGTAGAAGTGTCCCGCAAGTTCCGCGGCCTTGGGACCGAACGTGGGGCGCCCGCCCTCGAGGAAGATCACAGTCACAATCCGGCCGTGCTCGGTGTTGGCGAACGAAGCGAACCAGCCGAACCGCGTACCGTTGTTCGAGCACGTGCCAGTTTTTCCCAACACTGGTTCCTCGACGAAGCTGGTACGCAGGTGACGCGCCGTGCCGTACTCTACTGCTCCGGAAAGCCCGTCGGACATTTCCGGAATGGCCTGTCCAATATCCAGTTGCCGCTTGACCTTGGGAGTGAAATTCGCGATGTCCTCGGCTGAGTTCGGGTGCTGCAGATAGTACAGCGTACCGCCGTTGGCGACGGCAGCCATCAGCGCTCCGAGTTGCAGTGGAGTCATGGAGATGCTCTCGCCGAACGAGCACATCTTCCCCACGCCGCCGAGCCGCGAGTCGAGTTCAGTAGTGGGGAAAGTGCCCAGGTGTTCGCCGTCAATATGCCAGCCCGCCAGTTCGCCCAACCCATACTGGTGCGCGTAATGGCTCACCCGCTCGAATCCCAGCCTCTGTCCGACGGCTGCAAAGTACGCGTTGTTGGAATGCGCCAGCGCGGTTGTGAGATCCATCCGGTAGTACTTACCCAGCGGAATCTCGGTGTCTTTGGTGATGACGTTCTCGCTCAGTCCGGCAAGGGCGACCGCAACCTTAATGGTTGAGCAAGGCTGCGCTCCGGCTGACAGCGCCAGTCTCTGGTTCACCATCGCTAAGATGCGCCCGCTCTCGGGATCGATGGAAACCACCGTGCCATTCATGTTGCCCAGGGCATCGATGGCGGCGGCGCGCACCACCGGGTCTTCTCCGTCGAATCGATCGCCGTCTGCCTGGTCCGTGGCGAAAGAGCTGGCATAGAAACGCTCGTAATACTTCGATTTCTTTTTGCCTTTTTTGCTGGCCGTCGTGGTGGTTTTTGCCGGACTCTTTGCCGCCGCGGCCGCACTACGGCTGCTGTGCTTTGAGCGCGCCATTTTCTTCTGGGTGGAGGGCGAATCGGTGACGTGATGCGTCTTGGACTTCGGCTTTTTCGGCGCGGCAATCGTCGCTCCCGCTGCCAGGCTGGAAAGCAGCCAGATCGTCGATACCACGCCCATTCCGAAAGCTACACACCGGCTCTTCATTAACACCCCAGACCCCATTCCATTTTCAGTCTCTGGCCGCCACCTGCGCCAAGCGATGGCCAACAACCGCCACTTCTATCAGGCACTTGCAAAATAATCCTCATGCATCGCCGTATTCACCAAACGGTACTTTGGCGCCCGCGAGAGATGCACAGTTAATTACTTACCATACAAGGCGACCAATGTCGCCGTGGCAATCGTGGTTCCCTCCTCAAGGAGTCCGGTTTCGGACCGTTTGAAGGAGCGTCCCACTCTGAACTCTTCCCTCCATCGGCGCATCTTCCTCTACTGCACCTTCGTCGCAGGATCCTGGCTGCGCGAATAAATGTAATCGTCGATAACGCGCTGCAGGCTTCCTTGCGCTCGCAGGATGTATTCGATGGCGTCGCGGACTGCACCTTTGCCGCCTTCATGAGCGGTGATGAAGTGCGACTCGCGCAGCACTTCTTCCCGGGAATTCTTCACGGCGATGGACAGCCCACACAGCCGCATTACCGGTAGGTCGATGATGTCGTCGCCGACGTAGGCCACTTCTTCGGCTTGCAGATTTTCTTTCGCCAGAATCTCGTGGAACGCCGCGGCCTTGTCCTGCTGCCCCTGATACACGTGTTCGATTCGCAGGTCGCGCGCGCGCAGCGCCACCGTCTCGGAGATGCGCTTGGTGATGATCGCAGCTTTCAGGCCACCCAGGCGGGCCAGCGAAAAGCCGGTGCCGTCGTGCGCATTAAATCCCTTGGCTTCCAGCATGGTTGAGCTGGCGATTCCAAATCCCACTTTGTCGGCCATCATCTCCCGATGCGCTTCGGTGCTGGCGCCCGAAGCCCCGCCCGGAGCCGGGAAGAGGAAAATCGTGCCGTCGGTCATCACTCCATCGACGTCAAAAATGATCAGTTTTATCTTCTTGGCGCGTTCTTCAGACATGCGGTCATCTTACCAGCGGAGCGCGCTGGCGGCTGACCTGCCGCGCTGCGGCGTTTGATCCCTTCGAAATAGCGAATGGCGAACAATTGGCGAAAGTCGGGAAAAGCGCTAGAATGTCGGGCATGCCTCCCGTCCAAGTCCCCGTTACCCTCGCCTGGGCGCACCCATTGGTCGCCGAGTGGTTTCTGGGACGCTTCGGTTCGCCGACGGAGCCACAAGAACAGGGCTGGCCGGAGATTCTCGCAGGACGCACGACCCTGATCTCAGCTCCGACGGGATCGGGCAAGACGCTGGCGGCGTTCCTCATCTGCATTGACCGCCTGGTGCGCAAAGCCCTCGACGGCAGCCTGCTCGACCGTACCGAAGTGCTTTACATCTCCCCGCTGAAGGCCCTTGGCAACGATATTCAGAAGAACCTCGAATGCCCCCTGAGCGAAATTCTGGCGCTGGCCGCCGAGCGCGGCATGCTCATGCCGGAAATCCGCACCATGGTGCGTACCGGAGACACACTGGCAAAAGAGCGGCGTGACATGTTGAAGCGCCCTCCTCATATTCTGGTCACCACCCCGGAATCGCTCTACATTCTGCTCACCGCCGAGAAGAGCCGGTCGATCTTGCGCGACGTGCAAACCGTCATCGTGGACGAAATTCACGCCGTCGCCGACGACAAGCGCGGCGCGCACCTTGCTATTTCTCTGGAGCGCCTCGACCGGTTGTCCGGTAATCCGACGCGCATCGGCCTGTCGGCCACGCAGAAGCCCATTGAACTGATCGCCCACTTCCTGACCGGCGCTGGGCGCGCCGCGCCCGCCGTGGTCAACATCGGGCATCGCCGCCAACTCGATTTGCACGTCGAGGTGCCGGCCTCGGAACTCGGTCCGGTTGCCAGCAACGAAATGTGGGGCGAGATTTACGACCGCATCGCCGCCCTGGCGCTGGAGCACCGCTCGACCCTGATTTTCGTCAACACCCGGCGCTTGGCCGAGCGGGTTGCGCTGCACCTGAGCGAGCGCATCGGCGAAGACCTGGTGGCGGCGCATCACGGCAGCCTGGCTCGCAAACTGCGCCTCGCCGCCGAGCGCAAGCTGAAGAACGGCGAGATACGGGCTCTGGTAGCGACGGCGTCTCTCGAGCTTGGCATCGATATCGGCAACGTTGATCTGGTCTGCCAGATCAATTCGCCGCGCGCGATTTCCGTGGCGTTGCAGCGCATCGGACGCGCCGGTCACTGGCGCGGAGCCATTCCCAAGGGTCGTCTGTTCGTTACTACGCGCGACGATTTGGTCGAGTGCGCCGCCACCGTCCATGCGATTCAGAGCGGCGACCTGGACCGCATCCATATTCCCGACAAACCGCTCGACATCCTGGCCCAGCAGATTGTGGCCATGTGTAGTTGCGAGGAGTGGGACGAAGCGGAATTGTTCGACTGCGTCCGAGGCGCGTATCCGTATGGCACCCTGACCGCCGAGGAGTATCGACGAATCATCGAGATGCTCTCGGAGGGCATCGCGTCTTCGCGCGGCCGCTACGGGGCTTATCTGCACCGCGACCAGGTGAACGGCAAGCTGCGCGCACGGCGCGGCGCGCGGCTGGCAGCCATCACCAGCGGAGGTGCGATTCCAGACACTGCCCTGTTCACGCGTGGTGGTGCAGCCGGAAGAAATCGTAATTGGAACGGTGGACGAAGATTTCGCGGTGGAGAGCAATGCCGGCGACATCATGCTGCTGGGCAACACCTCGTGGCGCATCACGCGCGTGGAATCAAGGTCGGGACGAGTTCTGGTAGAGGACGCGCACGGCGCGCCGCCGAGTATTCCCTTCTGGCTCGGCGAGGCGCCGGCGCGGACGGCTGAATTGTCGCAACATGTCGCGTTGATTCGCGAGGAGGTCAGCAAGCTACTGCCGAATACCGCGCCGCTTCCAGCTCAGCCAGCGCGACCCTACGGCGAAGGAGATGCGCCGCCGAAATTCCGCGTCCGCGGGCTGGAGTCGAGTCCGGAGGTGCAAGGCGCAACCGCGTGGCTCAAAACCGAATGTGGGCTGGATGATTCCGGCGCCGAGCAGTTGGTGGAGTACATCGTCGCCGGGCGGGCCGTGCTGGGCGAAGTGCCCACGCAGAAGACGATCATCGCCGAACGGTTTTTCGACGAAGGCGGCGGCATGCAGCTCATCCTGCATGCTCCGTTCGGCGGGCGCGTCAACAAGGCATGGGGACTCGCGCTTCGCAAGCGCTTCTGCCGCTCGTTCAACTTCGAGCTGCAGGCGGCGGCGACCGACAATGGGTTGAACATTGCGCTGGCGGAGCAGCATAGCTTTCCGCTCGGCGATGTGTTTCATTACCTGCAACTGGAGACGGTAAACGAGATTCTGGAGCAGGCGGCGCTGGCCTCCCCGATCTTCGCCACGCGCTGGAAGTGGGATGCGGGCCGCTCGCTCGCTCTCTTACGCTTTCAGGGCGGCAAGAAGGTTCCACCGCAAATCCAGCGCATTCGCAGCGCCGATTTGCTGGCAGGAGTCTTTCCCGACGTGGCGGCGTGCTTCGAAAACATCGAAGGCGATATCAAGATTCCCGACCATCCTCTGATCCAGGAGGTCATGAAAGACGTCCTCACCGAGGCGATGGACATTGATGGATTGCGCGCTGTGCTGACCGGCATCGGCGATGGTTCCATCCGCTGTATCGCCGTCGATACTCCCGTGCCGTCGCAGTTCTCGCATGAGATTTTGAACGCGAATCCGTACGCCTTCCTCGATGACGCTCCGCTGGAGGAGCGCCGGGCCCGTGCCGTACAGATGCGGCGCATGTTGCCTGAAGCTGTGCTCAGTGAGGTGGGCCGACTCGACCAGACGGCGATTGCCCGCGTGCGTGAGGAAGCGCGACCGGACGTACGCGATGCCGACGAACTCCATGACACCTTGCAGACACTGATTGCGCTGCCGGAAGACCCGGTTGATCCGGAGTGGCAGGCCGTCGTGTCTCGGTGGCGCCCGTTCATCACGGAGTTGATGGAAGGCTGGCGCGTGGTGCGCGCGGCTGCCGGCGAGCGGACGTATCTGGTCGCGTCCGAACGCGCTAGGGAGTTTGCCTTCGATCTACCCGGGGCGAAGTTTGAGGTCGAGCCTCCGCGACGTGGCCGTCGAACGCAGGCTTCGCGTGATGATGCCCTGCTGAATGATGCTGAAGGGCTGGGTGATGCACTCCGGCCCAACCAGCGCCGCCGCGCTGGGCTTCCTGCTCGGACATGCCGATCTCGGATATCGCCGCACGTCTGCTGCAAATGGAGATGAGCGGCTCAGCCTTGCGCGGCAATTTCACTGGACAGGCCTCCGGTAGCGAGCCCGAGACAACCGAATGGTGCGACCGCCGCTTGCTCGCGCGTATTCATCAACTCACGGTCGCTACTCTGCGCAAACAGGTGGAACCGGTCACCGCTGCCCAATTCATGCGCTGGCTGCTGCGCTGGCAACATGTCTCACCCAACTCGCAGCTGGGCGGCGAACGCGGATTGCTCGAGGTTCTTCGGCAGTTGCAGGGCTTTGAGATTCCAGCAAACGCATGGGAGAAGCAAATCTTACGCCCGCGTGTGAATGCCTACGAGCCTTCCCTGCTCGACCAGTTGTGCCTAACAGGGGCGGTGGGATGGGGGCGGTTGTCGCCGCATCCGGCAACTCTGGAGGATTCGGGCAGCGGACGCCGGCGGGTTGTTCCAACCAGCGTGGCGCCGATTACGTTTTTCGTCCGCGAAGACTCCGACTGGATGCAGCCGCGCGGTGCCGAGGAGGAGCGGGCGGAGGAGCGGGTTCTGAGCGATGGGGCACGCGAGGTCGCGGAATTTCTGCGGCGGCGCGGGGCTTCGTTTTTTGCCGATATCGTTCGCGCGACCGGGAAGTTGAAGGCCGAAATCGAAACTGCTCTGTGGGAGCTGGTCGCTGCTGGACTGGTGACGGCTGACGGATTCGAGAACTTGCGTTCGCTGATTAATCCTACGCGCAAGGCGGCACCAGGGACGCCGAGGGTGGCGAAGCCGCGACACTCGACGGGACGATGGTCGCTACTGTTTGCTGCGGAAGCCGCCGACCGTAACAAGACCATCGAGGCTACCTGCCGGGTGTTGCTGCGGCGCTATGGAGTCGTCTTCCGCGAGGTGCTGGCGCGGGAGTCGAACCTGCCAAAGTGGCGCGAGTTGCAGATTATGTTTCGCCGTCTCGAAGACCGGGGTGAGGTGCGCGGCGGGAGGTTCGTCAGCGGATTTCTAGGCGAGCAATTCGCACTGCCCGAGGCGGTTGAGTCGCTGCGGGCGATGCGCAACCTGCCGGATACGGGAGAGACGGTCGTTCTGTCGGCCGCCGACCCGCTCAACCTGATTGGGTTCATCGTGCCGGGCGAGCGCGTGGCGGCGATTTCCGGAAAGTACGTCAAGTTCCGCGACGGCGTCCCGGTTGACCCGGAAGAGCGCAATGCCCTGCTGCGCGAAGCTGGTGCGCAATGATCGACCGCGAGTTGATTGAGGGCATCGATTACTACGTGGAAAACGGACTTCTGGTGTTCACGGAGTACTACCTGCGAGAGCGTGGATATTGCTGCACCAACGGTTGCCGACACTGCCCGTACGGATACGAGAAATTCGACCCCGCCAAGGTCGTCGGACGATGGAGCTCTGAAAGAAAGCGGGATGACGCTCGGGGTCTCAACTCAAAAGACTTCACCACAGAGACACTGAGGCACAGAGAAATTAGATAAAAAGCTCTTGTCAGTGTGTCTCCGGTGGTGAATTGACGTCGACCGCTACCCCATGGTGTTGAACTTCTGCGGCGAGATCTTGATCAGGACGCGCTGTTCGCCGGGCTGGGCATAGGGATATTTGTCCACGCCCATGTATTTCTTGGCCATCTTGTCGATGTGTGCGGTGGCGCCGTCCTGGGTGATTTCGTCGACCTGGCCACGGATTTCGAGGTAGCGGTAGGGATTTTCCGGATCGATGAGGGTGATGGCGACACGCGGATCGTGGCGGACATTCTTGTCCTTCTGACGACCAAGGGCCGTGTTTACGATCACTTTGCCGTCGGCAAAATCGACCCACACCGGAGTGGTTTGCGGGCTGCCGTCAGGCATCAGAGTCGTGAAGCTGCCGAAGGCCTTTTTCTGGAAGAGGTCTTTGTGGCTCTCAGGAACGGGAACGGCCATTTTTTGTCTCCTCTGCCGCGCGTATGGCGGCAAATGTATGCATTCCGCTGATATTGTACGCGCTACGCAAGTATTTGAGAGAGGTATAGACCGGCCCTGAAAACGAGGGTTGCCACGCGAACCAAAGTCCGCGTGGCATGTCAAAAACTACGGTCTTACCGCACGCCCATCAGCAGTTCGATGGTGAGTTGGTCGAGCCGCTCGTAATGCAGGCCCTTGCCGGCCAGCGCCGCGCGGTCGAAATGGGTGCCCAGCAGCTTCGTAGCACTCGCCGGAGAATACGCCCCCAGCGGACCCACTGCCTGGTTGGCAGCGGCGATCTCCTGCACAATGGCCTGGATATCCGGATCTGCGTTCCACTGCCGCGCTTTTTCCTTGAGGATTACGTACGTCCGCATGCAGCCAAGGGCGAAGTCCTTCACGCCGCCGACGTCCTCAGTGCGATAGGCGTGCGCATCGAAGTGGCGCGGGCCCGCATAGCCAACGTCCTCAAGAAACTTCACCAGCCAGAACATTGCCTTGGGAGTGGCTGAGCCGAAGCGGTAGTCCTGATCGTAGCGGCCGGAGAGCTGGTCGTTGAGGTCGATGTGGAAGAGCTTGCCGCACTCCCACGCCTGCGCTACGGCATGCAATGCGTTCAATCCCGACATGTGCTCGTGCGCAACTTCCGGATTCACTCCCACCATCTCGGGATGCGCCAACGTCGGAATGAACCCGAGGTAGGCGCCGGTCGTTGCCATGTAGATGTCACCGCGCGGCTCGTTCGGCTTCGCTTCCATGGCGAACTTGTATCCGTATTTTTTGTCGAGGTTGTACTCGCACAGATAATTCAGCGCTTCACGCAGACGCTTTACCGCCTCATCGGGACGGCGGCAGGCGTCGGTTTCGGTGCCTTCGCGTCCGCCCCACAAGACAAAGATTTTCGCGCCCAGCTCGGCACCGAGATCCATCGCCGTCATCGTTTTCTGTACGGCGTAGGCGCGCACGGCAGGATCGTTGGAGGTAAACGCTCCGTCGCGAAAAACCGGATCGTAAAACAGGTTGACCGTCGCCATGGGAACACAGATGCCATGTTCCTTGCAGGCCGCCTGGAATCCGCGAACGATAAGGTCGCGCTCGGCGGGAGTCGCATCGATCGGCACGAGGTCGTTATCGTGCAGGTTGACACCCCAGGCTCCGAGTTCGCCGAGAATGGCAACGATGTCGTTCGGCGGAATGGTGGGGCGCACGGCTTCGCCGAAGGGATCGCGGCCACGATTGCCGAGGGTCCAGAGACCAAAAGAAAATTTGTGTTCCGGCTTGGGGTTGAATTTGTCGTTCGACACGATACCTCCAATGGGATTGCGGTTTAAATGACCGCGGATGAATTTGCCTAGCCGCGCATGGCACGCAGCGCGGGATAAAGGCGGCCAAAAGCGGCGTACTGCCGTTCCATGATTTTCGCGTCCGCGGGATGGGGCTTGACCTCTTGCGCCACTCGTACGGAACATTCGCAGGCCGAGTCCACGCTCGACCACACGCCGGCGCCGACACCTGCGAGCAGCGCGGCTCCGTAGGCGGCGCCTTCTTCGGCCTCGACGATTTCGACGGCGTGGTCGTAAACGTCAGCCTGAATCTGCCGCCAGAGTTTGGAGCGCGCCCCACCACCACCCAGGCGAATGCTGCTGACCGGCACGTTCATCTCCGCAAAGATGGAGAACGAATCGCGCAGGCTGAAGGCGACGCCCTCCATGATGGCGCGCACAATGTGCCCGCGGCCGTGATTGGCCGCCAGCCCAACGAGGGCGGCTCGCGCCTGGGGGTCGAGGTGCGGCGTGCGTTCCCCCATGAGATAAGGCGCCCAGAGCACACCATCGCAACCCGGCGGAACGTCCCAGGCTTCGTCAGAGAGTATGTCGTAGGGATCGCGACCGTCTTTCTTTACGGTACCGAAATTGTCGCGGAACCAGCGCAGCGACAATCCGGCAGACTGGGTGACTCCCATGACGTGCCAGCGTCCGGGGATGGCATGACAGAAGGTGTGCAACCGGCCCTTGGGATCGAGCGCGGGGCGATCGGTGGCCGCAAAGACGACTCCCGAGGTTCCAATGGTGGCATGCACGGCGCCGGGGCGAACGATACCCATACCAACAGCACCTGCAGCCTGGTCGCCGGCTCCGGCGACAAGAGGTGTTCCCGCCAGCAGCCCGGTCGCCTTGGCGCCTTCCTCAGAGACACTGGCACACACGTCGGGCGACTCGAAGAGCGGAGGAAGACAGTGCGGGTCAAGTCCGGTAGCCTTGGCCATTTCGGTGGACCAGCGGCGATTGGCGACGTCGAGGAGCAGCGTGCCGGAGGCGTCGGCCATGTCCATGCCGTACTGGCCGGAGAGGCGAAAGCGTACGTAGTCCTTAGGCAACAGGAGCATGCGGAAGCGCTCGAACAAATGCGGCTCGTGCTTGCGAACCCAAAGCAATTTGGTGAGCGTGAAGTTGGTGAGCGCGGGATTGCACGTCCACGCGATGATCTGGGCCTCTCCGATTTGCGCGGTAAGTTCGGCGGCTTCGTCGGCGGTGCGCTGATCGCACCAGATGAGCGCAGGCCGAAGCACGTTGCCTTCCGCGTCGAGTAGCACCGCACCGTGCATCTGGCCGGAGAAGCCGACTGCGGCGATGTCGGAGGCAGGGGTCCCCGATGTACTCATGACTTCCCGGATGGCTGCGCAGGTGGCGCGCCACCAGTCATGCGGGTCCTGCTCGGCCCAACCGGTTTGGGGCGATGCGAAGGGTTGGTGTTCCGAGGTACGGGCGGCGACGACCCGGCCCTCACGGTCAATCAGCACGGCGCGGGTGCCGCCGGTACCAACGTCAATTCCCAGAAGTTTGGATGGCATGGAGAATGATTTCCAAGGTGCTCTTAGCGATTATGACGCGGAACGGAATGAAAGAAAAGCCAAATCGTGTACGTTAACGGTGATATAAATGAGAAGAGCAACGCAAGCAACACATTCCTCGCCCGAGGCATTCTCATGAAACGAGTTCCGATCCCGGTTCTGACCTTGGCAGTACTGGCACTTTTCCTGACTGCGTCGTTCGCACAGACCTCAACGCCACCGTATAAGAATGTATCCCTTCCTGTGGACCAGCGGGTGAAGGACCTGCTCGGCCGCATGACGCTGGAGGAGAAGGTCGCGCAGATGGAGTCAACCTGGCAGAATCGCGGCTATTCCATGCCGGAGTCTGCCTATTTTTTCGCCACCGATGGCAACCTCGAACCAGCAAAGGCCAAATCCATCCTGAAAAACGGCCTCGGCGAATTCAGCCGGCCCAGCGAAGCTGTTGCCGGCGCAAATCACCATCCCGCGACTCCTGAAGCCATGGCTAACCTCACCAACCAGGTGCAGAAGCTCATGATCGAGGACACCAGGCTGGGAATTCCGCTCATCTTCCACGAAGAGTGTCTGCACGGGTTGGCGGCGACCGGCGGGACGTCTTATCCGCAGGCCATCGGGCTAGCGAGCACGTGGGATCCGGCGTTGCTGCAGAAAATATTCACGGCCACTGCCCTTGAGGTGCGCACTCGCGGCGTGCAGGAGTGCTTGATGCCCGTCATCGACCTGGCGCGCGATCCACGCTGGGGCCGCACCGAGGAAACCTATGGCGAGGATCCGTACCTGGTGTCGCGGATGGGTGTTGCGGCGGTAAAGGGACTGCAAGGCGGAGGACAGTCGATTGATGGCGATCACGTACTGGCGACGCTGAAGCACTTCGCGGTCCACAGCCAGCCCGAAGGCGGCACGAACGTTGGCCCGGCTCCGTACGCCGAGCGCACCATTCGCGAGAGTTTTTTTGTTCCCTTTGAAGTCGCCATTCACGAGGCCAACGCGCGCACCGTGATGCCGTCGTACAACGAGCTCGACGGCATACCCAATCACAGCAACGTGTGGCTGCTGCGCGATGTGTTGCGCAAAGAGTGGGGCTTCGACGGGCTGGTGGTTTCGGATTATTTTGCGATTGATGAGATGATCTCGCGCCATCACATCGCCAGCAACTGCGCCGAAGCGGCGAAATACGCGATTCTGGCGGGCGTCGATATCGAGCTTCCGTTTGGCCATTGCTATGCGGAACTACCCGCACTGGTCAAGAGCGGACAGGTGCCCGAAGCGCTGATTGACCAGGCCGTAGCGCGCATGCTGCGGGCGAAGTTCGAACTGGGATTGTTCGACCATCCGTACGTGGATCCAAAGCGCGCTACTGAGGTGAGCAACACGGTAGCTGACCAGCAATTGGCGTTGCAGGCGGCCCATGAAACCATCACACTACTGAAGAACCAGAACAACCTGCTGCCGCTCAGTGCCGGCAAGTACAAGCGCATCGCGGTCATCGGCCCGAACGCCGCCGACGTGCATCTGGGCGGTTATAGCGGCGCGCCGGGGCGGGGCGTCAGCATCTTGCAGGGCATCAAGGACAAAGTGGGCGGCCAGGCGGAGGTGCTGTACGCCGAGGGCTGCCGCATCACCGAGAGCAAGCCGGACTGGAATGCCGACAAGGTTGTACCGAGCGATCCGAAGCTCGACGAGAAGCGCATCGCCGAAGCGGTTGCCGTCATGCAGAAGGCGGACATCGGAATCGTTGTAGTGGGCGAGAACGAGCAGACCGTTCGCGAAGCGTGGGCGGAGAATCACCTGGGCGATCGCGACGACCTGAACCTGTTGGGAAGTCAAGATGAGCTGGTCAAGCAGTTACTGGAAATTGGGAAGCCCGTCGTGGTGGTGCTCATCCACGGACGGCCGAACTCCATCAACTACATTGCCGCCAACGCCCCGGCGATTTTGGATGGATGGTACTTGGGACAGGAAGGCGGGACGGCGCTGGCCGACGTGTTGTTCGGCGACTACAATCCGGCGGGGCGCCTGCCGATTACGGTTCCGCGCTCAGTGGGCCAACTCCCTGACTATTACTACTCGAAGCCGACGGCGAAACGCGGGTATCTGTTCGCCGATAAGTCGCCGCTCTTCCCTTTCGGCTTCGGTCTGAGCTACACAACGTTCCGGTATGCGAATGTGCAGGTTTCTCCCGCCAGCATTCCAGCGCCGGGAACGTGACCGTGCAGGTGGATGTCACCAACACGGCAAACGGGCAGGCGATGAGGTGGTGCAGCTTTACGTCCGCGATGAGGTAAGCTCAGTGACGCGTCCGGTGAAGGAATTGCGCGGATTCGAGAGGATTTCGCTTAAGCCGGGCGAGACGCGCAAGGTGACTTTTACGCTGGGTCCCGCGGCGCTGCAGTTCTATGACCGTGACATGAAGCGCGTGGTCGAGCCGGGCAGGTTTACAGTGATGGTTGGGCCGAATTCTGCCGATCTGCAGACGGCCAGCTTTGAAGTGAAGCCGTAACGAGGTGCGCCCCGTCTATGAACGCGAAGCGAAGCGGAATACCACGGATCGCTGAGCTGGCTGGTGTGTCGATAGGCACGGTGGACCGGGCGCTGCACGGTCGTCCCGGCATCAACGACGAAACCCGCCAGCGGGTGCTCGACATCGCGCAGAAGATTGGCTACCGGCCCAACCTGGCCGCACGGTCGCTCTCCACCGGAAGGCGAGTGCGGATTGGCGTGTGCGTGCCGCAAGAACTCCGCTACTTTTACAACGAAATGTGGGACGGCATTCACCACGAAGTCGAGCGTTACGAGGACCGTGGAATCGACTTCCTGCTACAGCCTGTGCCGGAACTCGGCAAGGGCGAACGCCAGTCATTTCGAAAGCTGATCGAGTCAGACGTTAAGGGGATCGTGGTGACTCCGGGAGTGCCCTCGGTAATGACTCCGCTCATCGACGCTGCGGAGGAAAGCGGAGTGCGGGTGGTGTGCGTCTCGACCGATGCGCCGGCCAGCAAGCGGTCGTGCATCGTTTGCGTGGAGCCGCGAGTCAATGGACTCATGGCCGGCGAACTGATGGCGAAGTTCGTCAGCCCGGGCGCACAGGTGGCGATTGTCACGGGCATGCTGAAGACTGTCGATCACAAAGAGAAGGCGGACGGTTTCAGCCGCAGCTTTCGAGATTACTGTCCCGGCGGAAAAGTGGTCGCAACCATCGAGGGCCACGAAGACCCGGAAGAGAGCTTCCGCAAGACGCGAGCGCTTCTGCAGCGGGCTCCCGACCTGGCGGGTATTTACGTCAACACCGTGAATTGCCTGCCCGTCTGCCGCGCCTTATCCGCGGCGGGATGCGCGGGACAAGTACGCCTGATTACCACCGACCTCTTTCGGGAGATGGTTCCCTTATTACACAACGGCACCATCGATGCCTCGATGCACCAGCGACCTTACCGGCAGGGACAGCTAGCACTGCGCACGTTGGCCGAAAATCTGCTCCACGATGTCGAAATACCGCAGACGCTTTACTTGAATCCCGGCGTGATCCTGCGCTCGAACTTGCACTTGTTCCGCGAGTCGGGCGGAGGCGGCGGACATAAGACTCGAAGCCGAGCGGTTCCGTTCCAGCGTGCTCCGCTCCTCGGGATCGAAGCGAATCATAAACTCACTCGTTTTGTGCCCTAGAAGTTAACCTTTACGCCAAACTGCGCCGAGAACGGAATTCCGACCGTTGTGCCGGGACCGAAGAAATCCCCAAGCGCGCCCGCCGGAACCAGCAGTTGATTCGGATTGGTGATGGGACACTGCAGGCTGGCGTCGGACACAGATGCGTGGCGTTGTACAGATTGTCGACCGGCGTGGGCAAAGCGGAGAGGTCAGTGACGTAGTTCGCGCCGGGATTGTCGCGATTGAACAGATTGAAAATCTCGAGGAATGGGATAATCTGCCAACGCTCGTGAATACTGGAAGGGACGCGCTGACGCGAAGATCAGGCTGAATGTAAGGCGTTCCGCGGAATTGATCGATCGTCGTTTGCACTCCGTTGACGACGGCGCGATCATTCGTCGGGTCGCCCAAGTCCATTCACGTCGACGGGGGTTGTCAGCGTGATAGGGCCGCGCGCTTTCGGCCTGGATCAGCGTGGGACACTTCGAAAGCCGCCGGGGACGTAAACGATGCCGGCGAGCGTACAAGCGGCTGGTGACATCTTCGCCGGATGGGCCGTAATCGCCGGTACGCAAACGGGTTGCAGCGGGTTGCAGACACCATTGACGTAGTCAAACAGCTTCGCCGAGAACGCAGCCCCACGTCTTCGCGCTCGAGAGCACATAGTTGGCGATCAAGTTGAAGCGGTGAGAGACGTTGCCCTGAACGATGCAGCAGCATCGCGTTGTAGCGCGAACGATTGTCTGCCTTGAAAACGGAAAAGTTCGGCACGTTGGCCATCTGGGTGTCAGGATCTTGCGGAAACAGCGGCGAAAACAGAGTGTAGCCTGCCGTGTACTCGTACCGCCGATAACCATGTACGCCCTGCTCGTGAACATAGTCGGCGCTCATCGTCCAATGTTTATGCCATGCGTATTGCACTCCGCCAGTTGACGTGCAGCGCATACGGGGTGTGGTAGTTCGGATCAATAACCGCGCCCGCTCCGCCATCGGCCGCTCCCGGCAAGCAACCGGCATCGCCGGGCTGCAGGCACGGCTGAAACGCCGACGGCGTATTGACCGCTTGGAAAGCAGTCGCCCAGCCGTTTTGAGCGAGGTCGTTGTAGAACATACCGATGCCTGCGCGGAAAACCAAGTGCTCCACATTGGTCCGGGGAGTAGACAATACCGAGCCGTGGAGCGAAGCGCCTTGCGGTAATCGTGGGGCACGCCGGTCGGCAATGGCAATTGCAGGCCTCGAATCGTTTGCACGCGCGGGATTGATAAGCTGACTGACTGCCGGAAGCCTGGAAGAGTCCGAACGTGGTGTCATACCGCAATCCGTAGTTGATCGTCAGCTGCGGCGTAACGCGCCAGGCGTCCATGGCGTAGATTCCCAGCCGCTGAACGTTCTGCGAGAAGCCGCCGTATCCGGCCGGCGTGTCGGTGGTCTGGCAGTCGGTACCGTCGAAACGGTGGCTGGCAGTTCAGACTCTGCGGTTAGTTGAGCCGGGTTGGTCAGGTAATAAGTCGGATTCTCGGTGAGGATGTAGGTGGTTTCTGCCTGCCCAGGGAACGCACCGCTCAGAACCGGCTCGTGGATGAAGTCCACTCCGAATTTGGGGGCATGCCGGCCGACCGATCCGCTCACGTCGTAGCGGAACTGATATTTCTCCTGATTGCGGATAACCGGGAACGCCGTAATGGGCGTCACGAACTGATTGTCGCCATAAGTTTCGAATCCCGAGATGGTCTTCGAGGTCGAGCTGAACGGAAACGCCAGCGCAAAACCAAGATATCCGTTCCGGTCAGCCGTGCCGTGCAGATAACTCGTCCCGAAGGTGAAAGTCCCCAACCAATTCGGGTTGAATAGGAAGGTGTTGCTGACGACCCCATTCTGATAATTGGAGTGTGTGATCGCCCCCGTTGACGGTAGAGTGGCCTGCTGTACCAACGCATTGTTGGTGGTGGAGTTGTCGAGGGAATAGCGCATGAACCACTGCGAACGCGCCGATTGCGACCAGTCGAGACGTATCGAGCCAAGGTACGACTGGAACGGAACCTTTACATACGGCGGCACCGCAATCGACGTCGTATTCGGGATCAGCCCCTCCTGCGCCAGCTGTGACAAGGCATTGAACTGGGTAAGGCTATCGGGACTGTAGTTGATGCTCGCGTGTTCATTCACCATTTCGAATCCCGAGAAGACCCAGAGCTTGTCTTTCACGATCGGTCCGCCCAGAGTGCCGACGTAGTTCTGCCGGGAAAACGGCTGCTTGGGTTCCGGGCGCCGGGTTCTCGATGGGAAAGCGCGCATTCAACGCCGCGGCACGCTCATAAAACGCGCCGCCGCCATGCCAATCGTTGGTGCCACTCCGCGTGCTGATCACGACCGAGCCCGCCGTCGTACGCCCAATGTCGGCATTCTGCTGCGACGTCTGCACCGCGAACTCGCGGATCACATCAGGCGAGAAATTCTGCAGGAAACACCGATATAGTCGTCCGAGTTGTCAACGCCATCGACTGTTAATTGATTGTTCAGACCGGAACTGCCGCCCGTCGAAACCGCGGTAATGCGGGCCTTCGTCGGGTCCGAAGGCTCGACGGGCTCGGTCCCGGGCACCATATAAGCGATGTTGGCGAAACTACGCGCGGCCAGAGGAATGTCCTGCAAATCTTTCTGCGTTACCACGCCGCCGTTCACCGCGTCCGTCGTATCGAGCGCCTGGGTGGTAATGGAGGACGGTACGGCCTTCACGCTCACCGACTCCTGCACCGACGCCGGCCGCAGAGTCACCAGTACATCGCGAACGATGCTCACCTGCACCGTCACAGCGGAGCTGGCGTCGGAGAATCCCTTTGCACTCACGATGACCTGGTAGTTTCCGGGATGCAGATCGGGAAAGAGAAACTCGCCCCGGCTGTCGGTGGTGGTGTGGCGCTCAACTGAGGTACCGGTGGAGCGAACAACTACACTGGCCGATGCAATCCGGCCGTGGGTCGCATCTTGCACCTCACCCTGCAGGGAACCGAACGCACTCTGGCAATCTGCTGCCATCGGAGTTAGTATGGCGAAACTGAGAAGCGCAATCAGAAACGAATAAGTGGACCAACCATATGCAGGTTTGTGTTGCATGTGTGTTCCTTAGCTCCCGGGTCAGAGTGGTTCGCGGCGGGCGGCGAGATTTTCGACAATACGGGCTAACCGTTTGAGAGTACTGGCGGGAAGCTTCTACTACCATTGCAGTAGCACTTTTCGGGGCTGCCAGTTTCGTTATGTTTTCGGCAATGGCACTGAAGTGGAGCGTCCAGCCCAAGCGGTAATGCCAATAAGAAGGTCGTTCCAGCTTTTCTTAAACTTGTCTTTCAGGAGGCTGCGTTGCCCGATCCCTCTTCCGCACTCGAGCCAAACCCAAGACCGATGACCGTTGTCTGCCTCGCCAGTTACTTCAAGGGTGTCGAGTTCATGGTGGAATGCAAACGGCAAGGCTGCCGAACTCTGCTGGTCACATCGCAGAGTCTGGCCAACGCCGACTGGCCACGCGAGTCACTCGATGACATCTTCTATGTTCCGGATGAGGAGAAGACCTGGAAACTTCAGGACGTTCTGCTGGGAGTCAGCCACCTGGCAAAGTCGGAGGTGATTGACCGCATCGTTCCGCTGGACGATTTTGACGTCGAGACAGCGGCCACACTTCGGGAACACCTGCGCGTACCCGGCATGGGCGATACAACGGCGCGGTACTTTCGCGACAAGCTGGCGATGCGTGCGCGTGCCCGCGACGCCGGACTGCCTGTGCCCGACTTCGTTCATATCCTGAACCATGAGCAGCTGAACGACTTTATGCAGCGGATACCGGCGCCGTGGGTCCTGAAACCGCGCTCGATGGCAGGTTCGATTGGCGTCAAAAAGATACACAGCGCCGATGAGTTCTGGTCCACCGTCGACCGACTGGGCGATCAACAGTCGTATTACCTGCTGGAACAGTACATTCCCGGAGACATCTTTCACGTCGACACCATCACTTACGAGAAGGAACTGCTGTTCTCCATCGCCAGCAAGTACGGCCGCCCGCCGATGGACGTCTCGCACGAAGGGGACATCTTCACCACTCGAACCTTGGCGGAAGGATCAGCCGACGAAGTCGCCCTGCGTTCGCTGAACCAGAAGGTGCTAGCGGCGTTTGGCATGGTGCGCGGCGTCTCGCACAGCGAGTTCATCCAGGGGCGTGACGGCACGCTTTACTTCCTGGAGACGGCAGCTCGCGTGGGGGGCGCTCACATCGCCGACCTCGTCGAGGCAGCGACGGGGATCAACCTGTGGGCGGAGTGGGCGAAGGTGGAAATCGCAGGCGGTAAGGCGCCGTATCAAGTGCCGCCGACGAGAAAAGACTTTGCCGGACTGCTCATCTCGCTGGCTCGGCAGGAGCATCCCGACACCGGCGCTTACACCGATCCCGAAATTGTTTGGCGGATGAACAAGGACCACCACGTCGGGCTGATCCTGCGATCGACCGATTCCGCGAGGATTGAGCAACTGATTGCCGACTACGCCCGCCGCTTCAAGCACGACTTCTTTGCCTCGCAGCCCGCGCGCGACAAGCCGTCCAGCTAAGTTCGACAGAAACGGCCCCGTTTGCCATCGAGTCGGACTCATGGCAAGCGGGGCGGCCTTTTAAGCGTGATCGTAGAAGCGGAAGAACAGCGCCTGCTTCGATACCGGTTCGGCCTTGTCCACTAACCCGGCCATCTGTTTCTGATTGAAAGGCGTGAACTCGCGCGCCAATTGCACGTTCTGCTCCAGCTGCGCCACTGAATCACATCCGATAATCACGGTCGAAACCGGCAGCGACAGCGAGTAGTACATCGCTTGCTTCATATCGAGCGTGCCCGGGGTCGGCGCCAGCACCATGCCTTCCCAGGAATGTTTCTGCGCCTCGATCGGCGGCGGCGTCCACGAAGAAAGAATGCGGCCGCGCGCCGGGACCTTCATGCCGATGATGCCCATCTGCTTCTCCACCGCCAGCGGCAGCAGTTGCTCGCCGAAGCTGTAGTGGTGCGGATCAGCGGCGTTGACGGCCATCAGGATCGTGTCGAACGGATAGCGATTGATGCACTCAATCAATGGCTCGGGCCGAAAGTGCCCCGTGATGCCAAGGAAGCGGACCATCTTCTGTTCCTTGGCCTCGAGTAGCGCCTCCATGGCGCCGCCCTTGGCGAAAATCTGTTGCACCTCGTTGTCTGAGCCGATGTCGTGCAACTGCCACAAATCGAGGTGGTCGGTGTTGAGCAGCTTCAGCGACTCTTCCAGCATCTGCAGCGAACCGGCTTTGGTGCGCTCGCGTGTCTTGCTGGCCAGGAAGGCTTCGTTGCGACGCTTCTTCATTACCTCGCCGACGTAGCGCTCGCTCCAGCGCTGCGGCCCACCGTAAATCGAAGAGGTGTCAAGGTAGTTCACGCCGAGGTCGAGCGCTTTCTCGATGATCGGCACCGCGACGGCGGCATTGTCGGCGCGCTCGATTGCCGCCTGACCACCCAGGCTGAAGATGCCGACGCGGTAGCCCGTCTTGCCGAGATTGCGGGTAGGCATTGCGCCCTGCGTGGCAGGATTCGAAGGCAGCGGCGGAAGCGTCGCGGCGGAAGCCGGAAGCGCTGCCTGGGCTACCAATCCAGCGGTAACCGCAGTGCCGGCCTTGAGAAAGTCGCGGCGGCTGGTAGAGTTTGAGGAGTTGGAATCCTTGGGCGTCATAGTCACCTCGCAAATCAAAGTCCGAGTCTCGAAACCTGCGCTATCAAATCGGTTTTCTAGCTTTGGTGCCAGAATTATACGCCGCACCTGCCCCGCCGCTCACCGCTAAAAACTGACCCAGCGCCGTTATCCCAAACCGAAATAATCCTCGGCGTTGCGATAACAAACGCCCTCAATCAGGCTCCCGAGTAATGCTTCATCGTCAGGGAGTTGACCCCGTTCGACCTCGCCACCGATCAGATCGCACAAAATGCGGCGAAAGTATTCGTGCCGCGGAAACGACATGAACGAGCGCGAGTCGGTGGTCATGCCGACAAATCGGGACAATAATCCGGCGCCCGACAGTACATTCAACTGTTCGGTAATGCCGTCTTTCTGGTCCAGAAACCACCATGCGGGACCGAATTGCAGCGCGCCCGAGCTTCCATCGCTCGGATGAAAGCTACCCGCCGTTGTGGCAAAAATGTAGTTGTCGTCAGGATTCGAGTTGTACACAATCGTTCGCGGCAGAGCATCTGCCTGCTGCAATCCGTCCAGATACCCAGCAAGCGCTTCGCCCTGCGGCCAGTCGCCGATCGCGTCGAATCCGGTGTCTGCTCCGAGGGCCATCATCGCCTTCGAATTGAGATTGCGTCGCGCCCCCAGATGCAGTTGCATGACCCAGCCCTTCTCCGCATGCAGACGGCCGAAGAACAACATCAGGAACGACGCGAAGGCTTCGTGCTCCGCACGAGTAATCGCGCGGCCTTCTCTCGCTTTGGCGAAAATTGTGGCCGCGTCCCGCTCGCTGCAGTGGGTCGAAAAGCAGTGCGACAAGCCATGGTCTGCGGCACGGCAACCATGGCTCTCGAAATGGTCGTGTCGCTGTCGCAGCGCGTCGAGAAACGTCGCAAGGTCGCGAACATCAATATTGCTGGCGCTACGCAACCGGTCCAACCAGGGCACGAATCTTTCCGGCTGGTGAATCTGCAGCGCCCGATCTGGACGGAACGTCGGCAGCATCCGGAAGCGCGGTTTTGCGGCCTGCGCATGCACTCGATGCGGGCTCAAGTCGTCCACCGGATCGTCGGTGGTGCAAACCACACGCACCCGAAACTTCGAGAGAATCTCCGAGGCGGTCAGCCCCTGCTGCAGCATCTCGTTCCCGCGCCCCCAGATTGCAGTGGCCGACTGTGCATCAAGCAACTCGGTAATTCCGAAGTAGCGCTGCAGCTCCAGGTGGGTCCAGTGGTACAGCGGATTGCGCAGGGTCATGGGCACCGTGGCCGCCCACGCGCGAAATTTCTCCTCCGGTGTCGCGTCGCCCGTGCAAAACCGCTCGGCAACTCCGTTGGCCCGCATGGCGCGCCACTTGTAGTGATCGCCCTCCAGCCAGATTTCCGCGAGATTGTTGAACCGCCGATCAGCGGCAATGTCGGCGGCACTAAGATGCGTGTGGTAATCGACAATCGGCTGCGCTTCCGCGTGATCGTGGTAGAGACGGCGGGCCGTCTCGCTCTGCAGCAGGAAGTCGTCACTCAAAAACTGACTCATGCGAATATGCTCTCCGCTTTCTTCGATCTCTGCAACCACGAGCATGCCCCGCCCAGGCCGAGATGCGACAATACAGAATCGCTGTCTGGGCGCACTTGTCCGCAGGCGGTAGATTCAAAAAATAAATCCGCCTCGAGGATCGCACATGATCACTGGCACAGGATTCCCAGATCGCTTTCTTACCGATGACGAAATCCGCGGCATTGTCTCCTCGGCTGCTGAAGATTTGCAAATCAGCGGCAAACGGGTGCTGGTCATCATTCCTGACAGCACCCGCACCATGCCCATGCCGCTCCTGTTCCAGATCCTGCAACAGGAAATCGGAGCCCGCGCGGCCGCCTGTGATTATCTCGTAGCGCTGGGCACTCACCCTCTGATGCGCGATTCCGAGCTCTCCAAGCTCCTAGGCGAGCCCGTGGTGAACGGGGCTTGTGGGCCCGCCAAAGTCATGAACCACCGCTGGGACCTGCCCAGCACGTTCACCGAACTGGGAGTGATTCCGCAACAGGAAGTCGCGCGCATCTCCGGCGGATTGATGGACGAAGCCATACCAGTGCGCATCAACAAGCTGGCACTCGACTACGATCAGTTGCTGATTTGCGGCCCCGTGTTCCCCCACGAAGTCGTCGGATTTTCCGGTGGCAACAAGTACCTCTTCCCCGGAATCGGCGGCCCTGAGATCATCGGTCACACCCACTGGCTCGGCGCGCTCATCGGCAGTTACGAACTCATCGGCACTCAGACCACCCCGGTGCGCGAGATGATCGACCTCGCCGCAACTATGGTAAGCACTCCAGCGGCGTGCCTGTCGCTGGTGGTCAAGCCAGAGGGAACATCCGGAATCTACTTCGGTCCCGCCAAAGAAGCCTGGCAGGCCGCCGCTGACCTATCGGCGCAAACCCACATTCACTGGGTCGATGAAGCCGTTTCAGAAAGTGCTGTCGGTCATGCCCGCGCTCTACGCAGACCTGTGGACTGCCGCAAAAGGTATGTACAAAGTGGAGCCCGCGGTCGCTGATGGCGGCGAGGTGATCATCTACGCGCCTCACATCTCCGAAGTCAGCTACACCCACGGTGCCGACATCGACAGGATCGGCTATCACTGCCGCGACTACTTCCTGAGCCAATGGCAACAGTTCAAGGACTCCCCTCGCGGCGTCCTCGCGCATTCCACGCACCTCTACGGCCAGGGCACATACGATTTGACCGCCCGCCATGAGGTCCCTCGCATCCGCGTCACCCTGGCAACCGGCATTCCCGAAGAACGCTGCGGCAAACTAAATCTCGGCTATCTCGATCCCGCCGGCGTGAACCTCGACGACTGGCGCAACCAGGAAGCCAATGGCACCAAGCTGATTCCTCGAGCGGGCGAGACCCTCTACCGCCTAAGAACGCCCGCCGGCTCCTGAATGCGCGCCACCGCCCCATCAATGACGAATCGACGCTGGATGGTCTGCGCGCTCCTCTTCTTTGCCGCCACGATCAATTACATGGACCGGCAAGTCATTGCCCTGCTCAAGCCCGTCCTGCAGGTCCAGTTGGGATGGGACGAAATCGGCTACAGCAACATTGTGCTGGCCTTCCAGACCGCCTACGCTGCCGGGCTGCTTTTGATGGGACGCACCATCGACCGCCTTGGAACCAAGAAAGGCTTTTCGCTGGCTGTCGTGGTTTGGAGCATAGCGGCCACCGCACACGCCGCCGCCAGCACAGTATTTCAGTTCGCTGCGGCCCGCTTTGCGTTGGGATTGGGCGAGTCCGGCAACTTTCCCGCCTCCATCAGGGCCGTCGCCGAGTGGTTCCCCAAGAAAGAGCGCGCACTGGCGACTGGCATTTTCAACTCAGGAGCCAACATCGGCGCGGTCGTAACGCCGCTGGCGGTGCCGTGGATTCTCTACCGTTTCGGATGGCAGATGGCCTTCGTTGCTACCGGGGGATTGGGCCTGATCTGGCTCGTCGCCTGGTTGGTTTTCTATCGTCTGCCAGCCGACGATCGCCACGTCTCACCGCAGGAACTCGACTACATCCGCAGCGATCCACCCGAAGCCCAAGTCAAGAGCGTGCCGTTACGCACTGTGATGAGCTATCGCCAAGCCTGGGCGATTGCGCTCGGCCGCCTGCTCACCGACCCTATCTGGTACATCTACCTGTTCTGGGTGCCTGACTTTCTGAGCCGCCGTTTTCATCTCAGCCTGAAAGCCATGGCAATTCCTTTGTTCGTGATCTACACCGGAGCCACATTTGGCAGCATCAGCGGAGGCTGGGTCTCCTCAGCCCTGCTGAAACTCAACTGGTCGCTCGACCGCAGCCGCAAGACCGCTCTTCTGATTTGTGCTCTAGCCGTTGTCCCGGTCGCTCTCGCGCCAACCACAAACCATCCGTGGATCGCGGTTGCGGTCGTGGCCATCGCCGCCGGCGCGCACCAGGGTTGGTCCGCCAATATGTACACTTTGGCCTCTGATATGTTCCCCAAGACCGCGGTTGGGACGGTGGTCGGCTTCGGCAGCATGGCCGGAGCCATCGGCGGCATGTTTGCCGCAAAAGCCGTCGGCTACATCCTCCAGTGGACGGGTTCCTATTCCACGATCTTCTGGATCGCCGCCTCCGCGTATCTTGTCGCCTTCGCCATCATCCAGCTTTTGGCGCCGAGCATCCGGCCAGTCGATGTCGCAGAGCCTGCGTGACCCCGCAACGCTGCGACAATTATTGATTCACGCCGCTTGCCAGGAACCCGCCGTCAACCGTGATCACTTCCCCGTTCACGTAGCTCGCAGCCTCGGACGAGAGAAACACAGCCGCCCCGCACAGCTCTTCCACGCTCCCAAACCGTCGCATCGGAATCCGCATCAGGAACTCGCGGCCGCGCGGAGTACCTTCGAGCAACTGGCGATTCAGCTCCGTCGGGAACACCCCCGGAGCAATCGCATTAACGCAGACTCCACGGTGTCCCCACTCGATCGCCAGCGACTTTGTCAGCGACGCGATGGCGGCCTTGCTGGCCGCGTACGCCGCCACTTCGTGCAGTGCCACAAAGCTCGCGACCGACGCGATGTTCACGATGCGTCCGTGGCCGCGCTCCAGCATGTGGCGGCCAAACACCTGCGCAGCCCGCAGCGTTCCTGTAAGGTTGGTCTCGATGATGCTGTTCCAGTCCGATTCGGAAAAATCGAGCGTCGGTGCGCGTTTGGTTCGCCCAGCACAATTAACGAGGATGTCGATCTTCCCCAACTCGGCAATCGATTCCGCCAAGACTCGCTCGATGCTGCTGCGATCCATGACGTCCGAAACACAGCGTAGAGACCGCCGACCGAGCGATTCAATCTCGCCTGCCGTCTTCTCGACCAGTTCGAGGCGCCGTGACGTAGGCACGACGTCAGCGCCCGCCTCAGCCAGCCCCAAGGCGATGGCATGACCAATTCCGCTGGTGCCACCGATGACCACCGCCGTCCGTCCCGACAGGTCAAGCCCTTTATAAGCCATTCGCGCTCCCTAACCTTACGTACAGTTCGTGCCGCGAGAGAATCATATCGGATTCGATTTGGCGTTGAAACCGTGGCGAGACCCAGCGAACTTCTGTCGCCGGGCTCCGTCGTCCTCGACATTCGAGCAAAGCGCGGATATAACTTACTTCCATCTCATTTCGAGGTTTCTGCATGCGGCGTAAGGCTGTACTCGCGATAGTTTTTCTCCTCTGTCAGCTCGGGCAGGTTGCTTTAGCTCAAACCAAGCGGCCCATCACCGACAAAGACATCTTCCGTTTCCAATGGATCGGCGACCCGCAGGTCTCACCCGACGGCGCACACGTGGTCTTTGTGCGGGTCACGGTCAACGAGAAAAAAGACAATTACGACACTGGGCTCTGGATGGTCTCGACTGCCGGTTCCGACGCCCCGGTGCGTCTGACGTCGGGCAAGCGGGATTCACAGCCACGATGGTCTCCCGACGGAAAGTGGATCGCCTTCGTACGCGGAAGCAGCGAACCACCGAAAGATGGCAAGCCTGCGGCTGCGCAAATTGCGTTGCTCTCGCTGTCGGGCGGTGAAGCGTGGGTCATCACCGACCTGCCGCGTGGCGGGGGAGGCCCGGTGTGGTCGCCAGACGGCAAGCAGATCGCGTTTACTTCCGGACACGAACGCGGAAGATATCGCGAAAAGCAAGAAGAAAGAGACGCCGGCCGAGCCGGAACACGAGAGCGACGTGAAAATCATCACCCGCGCGGTTTACCGCTTCAATGGCGAAGGCTACCTTGACTTCAAGCACCCCGGCCACATCTGGATCGTTGACGTGCCCGCGAACAGCGACTCCAAGAGCACTCCGAAACAGCTGACCGACGGCGCGTTCGAGGAAGAGTCGCCGACGTTCACTCCTGATGGCAAGCAGATACTCTTCTTCACCGACCGCAATCCCGAGTGGTACTACGAAACTCCAAAGTCCGAAATCATGTCTGTTCCCACCGCGGGAGGCACTCCGACAACGATCGCCAAGATCGACATGGGCATTGGCGGCATGGTGATTTCGCCAGACGGAAAGCAGCTTGCGTTTCGGGCGTCGGTGACCAAGCCAATTCAGTCGTACACGCAGCCGGACCTTTGGGTGCTGACTTTGGGCAGCACGACTCCCAAGAACCTGACCGCGAATTATGACTTCGATATCGGCAGCGGCGTATTCGGAGACAACCAGGCCCCGCGGGCTGCCGGAGGACCAAAGCCGCTATGGAGCCGCGACGGCTCGCGCATCCTTGAAGTCGTAGGCAAGCAGGGTAAGACGATTCTCGCCTCCATCGACGCCACCAGTGGCCAAGTTGTCGAACTCACCAAGGGAGAGCAGGCGGCCATGCAATTTAGCGCGTCTGCCGATCAGTCGGTCATGGTGGTGAATGTCTCCACGCCAACTATGATTGACGAGTTGTTTGTGCTGGGCAAAGACGGCGCGCAGCGGCAGATTACCAACATCAATGGACCTCTGTTTGCCGAGCTGAACCTCACGCAGCCCGAAGAAATTAACTACACGAGTTTCGACGGCAAGCAGATGCAGGCATGGGTGCAGAAACCGCCCGATTTCGATCCGAAGAAGAAATATCCGCTGATTTTGAACATTCACGGCGGCCCGCACGCGGCCTACGGCTGGGTGTTTGACCACGAATTTCAGTGGATGGCGGCGAAGGGTTACGTAGTCCTCTATCCCAATCCCCGCGGCAGCACCACCTACGGGCAGGACTTCGGAAACATCATCCAGTACCACTATCCCGGCGACGACTTCAAGGACCTGATGGCAGGCGTGGATGAGGTCCTCAAGCGCGGCTACGTCGATGAGAACAAGCTCGGCGTTACCGGAGGCAGCGGCGGCGGACTCCTTACCGACTGGACCGTCGGACACACCCATCGCTTCCATGCCGCGGTTTCTCAGCGCGACATCTCCGACTGGACATCGTGGTGGTACACCGCCGACTTCACGCTGTTCCAGCCCAGTTGGTTTAAAGCGCCTCCGTTCGACGATCCGAAGGACTACATCGAGCGTTCTCCCATCACCTACATCAAGAACGTCGATACCCCGATGATGTTCATCCTCGGCGATGTCGACTACCGCACGCCTCCTGGCAGCGGCGGCGAACAGATGTTTCGCGCCCTGAAGTACATGCACAAGCCGACCGTGATGGTGCACTTTCCCGGTGAGTCGCATGAACTCTCACGGTCAGGGCAGCCGTGGCATCGGGTCGAGCGCCTTGACCACATCGTAGGATGGTTCGACAAATGGCTCGAGGGCGCATCGATTCCTGAATACGATATGCCTTCGGACAAGGCGACTACTCCGCCCGCCAAACCTGGCTCAGGCGATATGCTGCCTTGAGGAAGAAATTCGCGAGCCTCGCAAGTATCTCCGTCCTACCGAGCGGAATTCTCGCGCGCTGACACGGAGCCGATCCGGAGAAACGCCTCGCGGAGCTTGCTGTGCCGCTGCAGCAGGTGAAGGTACTGCGTTTCGTCGCGGCTGGCCTTGGCGCGGATGACTTCGACCAGAAGTCGCTTGTCGCTGGCACTCCATTTTGCGACATCTCCCACGAGCGCCAGGGCAACCGAAAAATTGCTCAGCGCCCATCGCTCGCGAGTTGTCCAGGTCTCCGGATTAACCCCCAGCGTTTTGCACAACCGCGACTCGGATTGTCGCCGCATTCTGACCGCGTCGCCACCGAATTCCTGCGCCATCTTCTGCTGCACCGCAAGTCCCACGTTCCTCGTAGAAAAATAATCCCAACGCCCGACTGGCGTGCCTTGCAATTCGAAGAACATGTGGCTTTCGGCAAGTTTCCGTAGGGTCCGTGCCGACGTCCGATGCTGCGGATCGCTCGCCATCTTTCTCTCTTCGCGCTCGGTGATTGCCATCAAATCGGGCCGTCCCGGCCGAAAGCCCAGCTTGCGGTAAAACCAGAAAGCTCCCGATTGAATCGCCTCCTCGTTGTCTTGTCCGATTTGGTAGGGATAAACCGAGAAGCAGGAAACGCCCGCAAGTTGATGCAAGGTGTGCAGAATCTTGGAATATATCCAGGCGGTTTCGCCTTCCCGAAAAACGTAAAACGTGTTGAAGCCAACCTCGATCCATTCGAACAGACCTATCGCCTCAAAGTAATTGACCGGTACGCCGTTCTTGAGCGTGAAGCCGGCATAGTAGGCGCGCAAGGGCAGTCGCCATTCCACGTCCAGTCCCCAAAGAAATAACTGGACTCCCCTGCCCACATCCACCTGAAACGTATACCCGGGATCAGCGCAGGTTGACCCTTGCAGCTCGCGATACCGGACCGCCAGCGCATCTCGCGCCATGTCAATCACGGCCTGCGCTTCGTCCCGGTCCAACTTCCGCAGACTGAGCGGAGCCGACGCCAACTCATCGTGCAGCGACACCTGCCTCCGCTGCAGGAGCGGTTCGTTGTGGAGAAACATCCGCGAAACTGGGCGCCGAGCGAGCGTGCGGCTGGCCGAAGAATCGCGCAAGCTCCAGCGCAGCTTCACCCCGAGACTGTCGTACAGGCTCGTCCTCACCAGCGGCGTCACCGGCAATGCATCAAAGCTGCGGTAGAGCCACAAGCAGTTCGCGCTCCTGGCCGCCGGCCGCGGCTTCCACCCATTTCAGATACGGCGTGTCGGCTTCCACAAACGAATCGTCGTCCAGCAACGGCAGGCAATTCGGCAGGACGGTCGCCAACTGGCGATACTGCTCCTCCACGTTCCATTCCGAAGTGACGTGGCCAGAATGTCGCAGCCCAAGCCATCGAGCCAACTCGAACGTCCAGTTGTTCTCCAGCGTCGTGCCGGCAATCCCTGATACGCGCTCATCGTCCAGGACTGACGCATCGTCGGGCGAGTCGGCGAACCCTTCTACCTGTGGTTGCATGCCGGCCAGAAGCGAGTCGCAGAGTTTCGCTACGGTCTGGCTTTGCGGAAACGCCCTGAGGAACAGTAGAGTTGTCGTGGGCCTTCACCAGCGAATCCACATCGGGATAATGCAGGCCCCGCAGCTTCACCAGCAGCCCTTCACATTCCGCCGCGCATCCCGCACCATAGCATTGCTTCGCGCGCTCAAGTTGTTGCAGCAGAGCAGATTCTCGTTTGCCCAATTCTGGACCCTCCGCCAGCCTGAAAGACGCGCTGACAGTCTATCGCGACCTGCGTTCGAGCCCAGCAACGCCACGCCGAAGCGCGGATCCCTGCCCTTCTCGGCCGACGTCCGCCAAGCTTAGGCTCGGCCTCAAGTCCTGCGACCAGTCTGCCGATGGGTTCTGCAGCCATGTCCAATACCGTCGAAACCGTTCTCCCGCGGATCGAACTGCCACTCGCCCCCGACCGTCGCCGACAGGACCGCGTGCTGACCCGCCTGCCCATTCGCATCGTGGGCATCGACGGAAATCCCGTCTTCTATCCCGGCGTGTGCACGAATCTGAGCCGCGGCGGCGTCGGATTCGAAACCACCGCCCGCATTGAGGTCGGCAAAGTCGTCGAAATCGAATTTGTGCAGGTGGTTGACGAGGCTGTTCGATACTGGCTGCGCATATTGTTTCGCAGCGAAAGCCGCTACGGCGGGTATTACGTCAACGACGACGGCAGCGACATTCGCGCTCCCAACTAAAAAGCGACTGCAACGCCTTTCGGCATCACAGTCGCTGGACCGCCCCAACGAATTCGTCTTACGGTTGCCAGCCGCCGCCCAGCGCCTGATACAGCGCGGCGTAGTTCTGCAGTTCGGTATACCAAGCCTGCGACAGGCTCAGCGCCGACAGAAAATACTGTTGCTCGTAATACTGCACCTCAAGGAAGCTGGTCACCCCGCCCTGAAAGCGCACATTCGCCAGGTCCGCCATCTGCTTGTAGGTCGCGGTCTGCTGCTGGATCTTGATCCGGTACTGCCGCGATTGGCTGTAGCCAACCAACGCATTGGAAACATCTCCGAACGCCTGGTTCACCGTTTGCTTGTACGTCAGCTCCGCCTCGTCGCGTTGCGCCCAGGCCAATTTGTACTGGCTCTTGATCCTGCCGCCTTGGAAAATCGGCTGCACCACCCCTCCGCCCACTGCCCAAAACGTCGCCGGCCCCTGCAGGAAACTTGTGATCGCCGTGCTTTGTGCGCCGAACAGTCCAGTGAGTGAAATCTGCGGGAAGAAGTTTGCCTTGGCCACGCCCACGTTTGCGTTGGCGGCAACCAGGTTTTCTTCCGCCCGCCGAATATCCGGTCGCCGCTCTAACAACGCGGAAGGCAATCCCGCGGGAACCTCCGGAAGATGCGGTTGCTCGGTGACCCCAAGCCCTCGCGCAATCGGCCCCGGATTCCGGCCCAGCAAAATGCTGAGGTTGTTTTCGGTTTGCTCGATGAATTGTTGCGTGCTGATGACCTGCGCTTCGGCTTGCTGCAGCAGCGTCTCCGCCTGGTAAACGTCCGTAATGGCGCTCTCGCCGCCCTTGAACTTGATATTGTTCAACTTCAGGATTTCCTGGTCCGCCTCAACCGACTTCCTCGAGAATTCCAGCTGATCGTCATACTGCCGCAGCAGGAAGTAGTTGGTCGCCACCGAGTCCACCAGCGACGCGCGCACGACTTCCTGGCCGAACTGCGAGGCCAGCAGCGATGCGCGTGCCGCTTCCGTCGCCCGCCGGTACTGTCCCCAAAAATCCACGATGTAGCTCAGCGACAGCGCGAGACTGTCGAAGGTCGGCGACTTGTTGGTGGTTTGATTGGTGAGTGAATTGCGCTCGTTGATAATCGAACCCGAACCACTGACCATTGGGAACTGGTTCGACCTCGTGATGCCCAGGTTGGCATTGGCCTGCAACACCCGCGTGGCGGCAATGCGAAGGTCGTAGTTATTGATCAGGGCTTCTTTGATGAGTCCCTGCAGCACCGGGTCCTGGTACACCGCAGACCACTGCGACTCCGCTAGCGACGCAGCCTGCGCTGAGGCGTCGGGCGCTACGCCGCGGTACTGGTCCGGCACCGTCGTTGCCGGACGCTTGTAGTTCGGCCCGACTTTGCAACCACTACAGAAAGAACTGTCACGAGCGCGGCAATCGGTCTTGAGCTTAGTCATGGCCGCCTCCTGTCACGTCAGGTGCCTGCGACTCCCGGTTGTGGCTCGTGCTTTGTCCCGCTTAGTTTGGCTCCAAACTTCTCAACTACCTCGAAGCTGACCGGAATGAAGAAAATCGCCAGCACCGTGGCTGCCGTCATGCCTCCGATAACGCACGTACCCAACGTCTGCCGCGCGATGGCGCCTGCGCCCGTTGCCGTCCACAGCGGCACGCAACCCAGGATGAACGCGAAGGCCGTCATCAGAATCGGTCGAAGTCGCAGTCGTGCGCCGGTCAAGGCAGCATCCACCAGCGGCTTGCCGTTGTCGTATTCCATCTTGGCGAATTCGACGATCAGAATGGCGTTCTTGGCCGAGAGTCCAATCAGCATGATCAGGCCGATTTGGGTGTACACGTTGTTGTCGAGCGCACGGAAGTGCAACGTGATGAACGCTCCGAAAATGGCGATGGGCACGCCCAGCAGCACTGCAAAAGGAAGCGTCCAGCTCTCATACTGCGCCGCCATGATCAGGAAGACCACAAAGAACGCCAGGCCGAAGATGGTCACTGGAGACACGCCTTGCGCCGCCTTCACTTCCTGGTAGGTCATACCGCTGAAGTCAAATCCCATCTGCCCCGGCATGGTCTTCTTGAACACGTCGTTCACCGCGTCGATGGCCTGGCCCGAGCTGTAATCCGGGAGCCGCGTTGGCGTTGATCTGCACGCAGTTGAACAGGTTGTAACGCATCACGAACTCAGCGCCCGCGCGCGGATAGGTGCTCGACAACGTGCTCATCGGCACCATATCGCCGGCGGTGTTTCGCACGTAGAACTTGCCGAGATTGCTTGCATTGGTGCGAAACTTGCCATCAGCCTGGACGTATACCTGCCACTGTAAGCCGAAACGGTTGAAGTAATTGACCAGCGATCCGCCCATGAAGGTCTGTACCGTCTGGTACAGGTCCTGCAGCGGGACCTGCTGCGTCATCGCCTTGGCATTGTCCACATTCACGCCGACCTGCGGAACGCCGAACAGCGCCGTCGTCATGAGGCCCGTCAACTCCGGACGCTTCCGAGCTGCGGCCATAAAGATCTGCGTGTTCTTAGCCAGAAAGTCGATGCCGCTACCCGACCGGTCCTCGAGGATGTAACTCACGCCGCCCGACGTTCCCACGCCGGGGATGGCCGGTGGCGAGAATTGAAACGCGATGCCGCCCGGAATCTGGGCCAGGGCCCTCGTCAGGTGCGCCTTGATCGCCAGGTAACTGGTTTCCGGCGTCTTGCGCTCTTCCCACGGCTTCAGGGAAATGAAATAGAAGCTGCTGTAGGTAGCATTCACGCCACTCAGCAAGCTGTAGCCCATCACGGCGCTGACATACTGGACGCCAGGCGTGTCCATGATGAGTTTCTCCGCCTGGCGGGAGACTTCCGAGGACCGCTGCAGCGACGATGCGTCAGGCAATTGCAGGCCGCCGTAAACGTAGCCCTGGTCTTCGTCGGGCAGGAAGCTCTTGGGCAGCTTGCCACCGTAGTATCCCGCGCCCACGATCACGAGTCCAAGCAGCAGGAAGGCCAGCCACGCATTGTGAATGAGGTGCGCGCACCAGTTCACGTACACTTCTGTCGCCTTCCCAAACACGTTGTTGAACCAGCGGAAGAAAGCTCCCAGCGGGCCGCGTGCTTCCTTCTTGGGACGCAGCATCATGGCCGCCAGCGCCGGGCTGAGCGTCAGAGCGTTGAACGCCGAGAACAAAACCGAAATCGCGATGGTGACCGCGAACTGCTTATACAGCTGTCCGGTGATGCCGGGAATGAACGCCGTCGGCACGAACACGGCCGCCAGGATGAGCGCAATCGCGATGACCGGCGACGATACCTCTTCCATCGCTTTGACCGCCGAGTCATGCGGCGTCATGCCATGCTCGATGTGATGTTCCACTGCCTCGACCACGACAATCGCGTCATCGACAACCAATCCGATCGCCAGCACCAGCCCCAGCAGCGACAGTGTGTTGATGGAAAATCCGAGCAACGGAAAGACCATGAACGTCGCGATCAACGAGACCGGCACGGCAATGAGTGGAATCAGCGTGGCTCTCCACCCTTGCAGGAAGATGTACACCACGAGGATGACGAGCACCATGGCTTCTACCAGCGTGTGCTCAATTTCCTTGATGCCTTCGCTCACCGACAACGTCGTGTCGAGTGCGGTGATGTAATCCAGACCCTGCGGGAACCTGGTCTGGGCCTCCTGCATCATCTTCACTACGTTGGCCCGCGTGACCAGGGCGTTGCTGCCCGGCGTCAGGTACAACGCAATCAGGGCTGCGGGTTGGGCAGGCTTGTGCTCGCCTTCTTCGGGCACTGTGCCCAGGCGGGCAACGAACGAATAGTACTGGGAACCCAGTTCGACCCGCGCAACATCTTTCAACCGCAGAATCGATCCATCGGCCTGCGCGCGGACGACGATTTGCTCAAAATCTTCAGCCCGGGGAAGACGTCCCGGCGCCCGCACGTTGTAGGTAAACTGCTGGCCTTCCGGCACCGGTTCTCCTCCCACCTGGCCGCCCGGGTTGACCTTGTTCTGCGCCTTCACCGCATTCATGATGTCGGTGACCGTGACCCCGAGGTTGGCCAGCGTATCGGGATTGACCCAGATGCGCATGGCATACGGCCCCGCGCCGAAGATCTGCACCTGTCCAACGCCTTGGATTCGCGTCAGCGCATACTGCAAATTGATGGTCGCGTAATTCGCCAGGAAGATGCTGTCGTACGCGCCGTTAGGCGAGTACAGATCAAGCAGCATGAACGGCGCGGTCGTGCCCGGCTGCACGATGACGCCCTGTTGCGTCACTTCCGAAGGAAGCTGCGAGTTGGCCTGGCCGCTGCGCATCTGCGCCAGAATCTGGTCGGTGTTGATGTCGGTTCCGAGCTGGAAATCCACGTATAGCGTCATGCCGCCGCCCGAGCTGGCGCTCAGCGAATACATGTAATTCATGCCGCTGACGCCCGACATCTGCTGTTCGATCGGCGTCGCCACTGACTCCGCGATGGTCGTCGCGTCCGCGCCCGGGTACGTCGCCTTCACCTGGATCATCGGGTCGGCGATGTTCGGGAACTGCGCTGTCGGTAGCCCCAACATCGCCACGATCCCGGCCATCACCATCAGGATGGCGATGACGATGGCCACAATCGGCCGGTTGATGAAGAATGTTGACATGGTCAGTTGCCCCCTGCCGCGGACTCAGCCGGCGCCTGATAAGGCTTGGGACTGACCGGAACTCCTTCTTTAATAAACTGCGGATTGGCCGCCGCAGCCATCTGGATCTTCTGTATGCCTTCCACTACTACCCGCTCGCCCGCTTTCAGTCCTTCGGTGATGATCCAATTCGGCCCAACCCTCTCACCGACCTTGACCGCCCGGAACATCGCCTTGTTCTCGGGAGTCACTACGAGTACCTGATACTGCGACTGCACTTCGATTACCGCAGGCTGCGGCACGAGCAGCGCATCCTTGTTCTCCGCTGTCTGGATCCGCACCTCTCCGAAACCGCCGGGCCGCAGAAGGGCTTCCGAGTTTGGAAACTCTGCCGTCATCTGAATGGTTCCCGTGCCGCTTGCAACTTGCCGATTCACCTGCACAATCCGCCCTATGTGCGGATAGTCTTCCCCATTCGCCTGGATGTAATGCACCGGTGTCGTTCCCGGTTTCCCGCTGCGAATCAGTTCCGAAATCTTGGCCGCGTTCCCCAGGTACGCGCTCTCACTGATGTTGAAGTTTACCCAGATCGGGTTTACCTGCGACACGGTAGCCATCTTGGTCGTGGTTCCCACCAGGTCGCCAATCTGCGAGTTGGAATTGCCCGCGATGCCGTCAATCGGCGAATAGACCTTGGTCCATGCCAGGTTCAGCTTGGCGTTGTCCAGCACCGCCTTGGCGGCTTCGACCTGCGCCTTCCGCGCCGCCTGGGAAGACAAATCGGTATCCAACTGCTTTTGCGGAATCGCGTTCTGCGCCGCCAACGGCGTATCTCGCGCTACATTGTTGTCGGCTTCCGAAAGGCCTGCCAGCGCGACTTCCACATTGGCCTGCGCCTGCTCCACTGCCGCTTGATACTGCCGCGGGTCGAGCTCAAATAGCAGTTGCCCCTTCTTAACGAAGTAGCCGTTCTGGTAGTCCTGTTTTAGCAGGTAGCCCTGCACTTTCGGCGTAATGTCAGCGTTGACCGGGCCGGTGAGCTGCGCTACCCATTCCTGGAAGATCGGGACATTCTCCTGCGCGACCTCCGCGACCAGCACCTCGGGAGGACCTGCCTTCGGAGCCTCTTCCTTCTTCTCGCAGCTGCTCAGCATGGCAACCGAAGCGACGCAAAAGACTACGATGAACGCCTTAGTCAATGTCATTGCACCTGCGACCCGGCTGGATTGCTGCCCGCAGATTGGCCTTTCATGGTACGAGAACGGTGGCTGCTCGCAACTCTTCATGCAATATCCCCTTCTAATTGTGTTTCCGGGTCAGAGCGTCCTGAAGTGCAACATTAATTTGTAGCTGAACCAAGTGCAATATGCCAGCGATAACCATCACTATTTCAATCAAATACGGGCCGCATGAATCCGCTGGCGCCGTCGCAAAAGGGACACGAACGGTCTCGGTCGTTGAACGCAACTGTGTGGGATCAAAAAAAATGGCTCCTCAGGTAGGACTCGAACCTACAACCCTCCGGTTAACAGCCGGATGCTCTGCCATTGAGCTACTGAGGAGTGTCCATGCGCCAAGCGCTGGAATACGTAGTTATTGTAACGGCCGAGACGCAGTGCGTCAAAGGGCGGAGGGCAGGCAAAGATACGCGAACGTTCGGCGATAAATCACGGCTTTCAATTTTTTTCGTAAGGTGGCACAATCTCAACCCATGGCCGAAACAAAGCGCCGCTACCTGCTCGAACGAGATATTCCCGACCCTCGGGACAACCATTATGCCTTCTCTCTGACACCGGAACACCACGTCCGCAAGCTTCCTCCCAAGGTGGACCTGCGCCCACTTTGCATTGCTCCATTTGATCAAGGCAGTTCAGGGACGTGCACGGCGCACGCCGTCGCCGGTGCGTTCGCTTATCTCCAGCGAAAGCACAAGCTTCGCGGCATCGTACCGTCGCGCCGTTTCATTTTTTACAACGAGATGGCGATGACCCGACAACTCGGCTCGGACTGCGTGGTTCACCTCCGGGACGCACTGAAGGCCGTAGCCGCCAAAGGCGTCTGCCCCGAGTCCCACTGCAAGTACAAGGACAACGACCGCCTGTTGCACAAGCGTCCTCATGAGAAAGCATTTCGCGCAGCCCGCAACCGGAAAATAGCGACCTACCGCCGCATTCCCATCGAGCGGCACAGCCCTCAGTTGTTTCTCAAGCACCTGAAGCACTGTCTGGCAGACGGATACCCTTTTGTGTTCGGCTTCATGACTTACAAGAGCTTCGACCAGCGACGCGGCAAATGGAAGGATGGCGTGATGCCGATTCCAAACCGCAAGAAGGAGCCAAAAGAAGGCGGACATGCGGTGATGGCCGTGGGCTACGACGATGCCCGCAAGGCCTTGATCGTTCGCAATTCCTGGGGGCCGGATTGGGGCGTGAATGGATACTTTCTCATGCCGTACAAGCTGGTCACCGATCCGAAGATCACGTTTGATTTCTGGACGCTACGCGGCGTTACCGGATAAATGTCACGATCGGACGATGGCAGAAACAGTGCATCCGACGTACGACTTTCGGGTCATGGCGTCGGCCGACACAGCGAAAAGTGACGCGTGTAATTGACCCAACTTTCCTCGCGTGCTATAAAGTGTCGCTTCGTACTGCATTTTGATTCTGGGAGCATCCTCTCCAGAGGACGAGTGCAAGTATGCCCGACGCGGCCAAGCCTCAACACTTCTGTCTTGAAGTGGAAGCGCGTTTCCGGGGTTGCCAAAGATCAGTCGATGACTTTCGCTGAATCTCGTGTTGGAGACGATGCGCATCGCCTTTTTATTCCGCGCTATCGCGAGTCACGGGGCTGGGATAACCAACCCGTTCTTGGCGGAACGCGGAAGTATGGGTGGATCGATTCTCGGAACATTAATTCATGGGGCGGTCCTGCAGTGAAATGGACCCAGCCCGTCGGAGGAATTTTATGCAACGCTGGCTCGCCACAATTGGGCGACTGTCTTCCTTAACCAACTCCACCGGTCGGCCCGGCAGAACTGCCGGTGCTCTGGCTGGTCTTTTGCTCTTGGGCTGTTCGGCGGCGCTGGCTCAACCCAGTGAGGCGTCTGGCGAAGCCAGTCTTCAGCTCCCCGACCTCAGTTCGGTCAGTTTCCTGGGGATGAATGGCCACAATTTGCTAATGATAGGGCTGCTGTTTTGCCTGTTCGGGCTTGCGTTCGGGATGGCGATCTACATGCAGCTCAAGAACGCTCCCGTGCATCGCTCGATGCGAGAGATCTCAGAGCTGATCTACGAGACCTGCAAGACCTACCTGGTCACCCAGGGCAAGTTCATTCTGGTGCTATGGGTGTTCATCGCGGTGATCATTACGGCTTACTTTGGATGGTTGGCGCCTGTTCCCGGCAAGCCCATCGCAGTCACGCTGCCAATTATTCTTCTTTTCAGCCTTATTGGAATTGCCGGCAGCTACGGAGTGGCGTGGTTCGGCATTCGAGTGAACACGTTTGCGAATTCGCGCACCGCGTTTGCCGGGCTCGGCGGCAAGCCCTATCCGATTTATGCCATCCCGCTCAAGGCCGGAATGAGTATCGGCATGATGCTGATCAGCGTGGAATTGCTGATCATGCTCTGCATCCTGCTGTTCGTCCCAGCCGACTACGCGGGCCAGTGCTTCATCGGGTTCGCGATCGGCGAATCGCTGGGCGCGGCCGCTCTCCGTATCGCGGGCGGCATTTTCACCAAGATCGCAGACATTGGCTCCGACCTCATGAAGATCGTCTTCAAGATTAAGGAAGACGACGCGCGCAATCCGGGCGTTATCGCCGACTGCACGGGCGACAATGCTGGCGACTCGGTTGGCCCCAGCGCCGACGGATTTGAGACGTATGGCGTGACGGGCGTCGCGCTGATTACCTTCATCCTGTTGGGCGTTAAGGACCCGCACGTGCAGGTCCAGCTCCTGGTCTGGATCTTCGTCATGCGCATCATGATGCTGGTCTCCAGCACCTTCGCCTACTTCTTGAACGAAGCCGTAGCCAAGGCGCGCTTTGGAACCGCCGACAAGATGAACTTCGAGTCGCCTCTGACCTCGCTCGTCTGGCTCACCTCGATCGTGTCGATCATCCTCACCTACATCGTGTCGAAGCTGATCGTTCCCGACCTCGGCGGCGACACCTCGCAGTGGTGGAAACTGGCGACCATCATCTCCTGCGGCACGCTGGCCGGAGCGGTGATCCCCGAACTCGTGAAGGTCTTCACCTCCGTCGAGTCTGGACACGTTAAGGAAGTCGTGACCTCGGCCGAGGAGGGTGGCGCTTCGCTCGACATCCTGTCCGGTCTGGTCGCCGGCAACTTCTCCTGCTATTACCTCGGATTCACGATGGTCGGCCTCATGGCGATCGGCTATTACTTCAGCACCATGGGACTGGTTCAGCTGATGCTGGCTCCCGCGGTGTTTGCCTTCGGCCTGGTGGCTTTCGGGTTCCTGGGCATGGGGCCGGTCACCATCGCAGTCGATTCGTATGGTCCGGTCACCGACAACGCTCAGTCGGTCTACGAGCTCTCGCTGATCGAACAGGTACCGAACATCGCGGCTGAACTGAAGAGAGACTTCAACGTCGATGTGAACTTCGCTCGCGCTAAAGACATGCTGGAAGAAAACGACGGCGCGGGCAACACCTTTAAGGCCACAGCTAAGCCGGTTCTCATCGGCACCGCAGTCGTCGGCGCAACCACCATGATCTTCTCCATCATCATGGCGCTCACCCACGGCCTCACCGAGAACGTCAACGACCTGTCACTGCTTCATGCCCCCTTCGTACTGGGCTTGATCAGCGGCGGCGCAGTGATCTACTGGTTCACTGGCGCATCGATGCAGGCGGTCACCACCGGCGCTTACCGCGCAGTCGAGTTCATCAAGAAGAACATCCGGCTCGAAGGCGTGGAAAAAGCCTCGGTAGAAGACAGCAAGAAGGTCGTGGAAATCTGCACCAAGTACGCGCAGAAGGGCATGTTCAACATTTTCCTCGCCGTCTTCTTCGTCACCCTGTCATTCGCCTTTGTAGAGCCCTTCTTCTTCATCGGCTACCTGATCGCGATTGCCATCTCCGGCTTGTACCAGGCCATGTTCATGGCCAATGCCGGCGGCGCGTGGGACAACGCCAAGAAGATCGTTGAGGTCGAACTGAAGCAGAAAGGCACTCCGCTGCATGATGCAACCGTGGTGGGTGACACCGTCGGCGATCCTTTCAAAGACACCTCTTCGGTGGCCTTGAATCCGATCATCAAATTCACTACCCTCTTCGGACTTCTGGCCGTGGAGTTGGCCGTGCAACTGACAGCCACCAGCGGAACCACGTTTGCGCACATCCTCGCGGTTGTGTTCTTCGCGATTTCGTTCGTCTTCGTCCACCGTTCGTTCTACGGCATGCGAATCGTAAAGTCAGACGACTAAGATCCACCTCAACAACAGAACGCCATCCCGCAAGGGATGGCGTTCTCTTTTTCACTAGCCACTAGTCGCCAGCCACTAGCCACTTCCCTATTGCCCTTTCATCCTCTCTTTCACGCTCTTGGCCAGCTTTTCGATCTGCTCCGCTTTCTTGATCACATCCATGGAAAGGATGTCCGAGTTGGTCTTGTCCACGTATTGCTTGAGCTCGGTCGCCAGTTCAAGCAGCTGATCTGTATCTTTCTTGATCTCCTGCTGCCGCAACTCGTTTTGCTTCTTTGCCAGTTCCTTCTTTTGCTGCAGTGTCCATGGGTCTTCGGCCTCTCGGCGCTGTTGACCCGACGGAGTGCTGGCATCGGCAGGCGGACCCATCACCTGCCCATATCCGGCAGCGCCCGCCAATACGACAAAGATCACCGCCGCCGAGAATATCGAGCACTTTGCTCTAAGCAACATCGCAATCCTCCCCGCCCCTTTCAGCACCAACTCTCCCCAGCCGTGCATTCGGGAAACCCATCTCCGTCACTTCCGGCGCAGCGTGGTTGCGTTGTTATAATCGGCCACGCATGTCTGTTCCTGCAATTCTATCCATACTGCCAGTGTTCGTCGGCCCCAGCCGCATCATCGAGGTGCTCGATGATTGGCGGCAAGATGCGTTTGGTTTCTTGCGTTTCCAGGTGCCCAAGATCCTAGCCGTCCTGCTCATCGCGTTCCTACTGACGCGGCTGCTGAAGATTCTCACCCGCCACATCAGCGACCTCGGAGGCCGCCAAGACCTCCCGCCGTCGGTGCGCTCCCAGCAGTTCCGCACCGTCTCCTCCGCCACCTACAGCGTCGGAATCCTGGCCATCACCTCGATCGCCGGCATGCAGATCCTTGCCCTTCTCGGCGTCAACATGGGACCGCTGCTGGCAAGTGCCGGCGTCGCCGGCCTCGCCATCGGTTTTGGCGCGCAAACCCTGGTCAAAGACTTCATCAACGGCTTCTTCATCCTGGCCGAGAACCAGTACGACATCGGCGACACGGTGAAAATCGCCGGCGTGCAGGGCGTCGTGGAAAATATGACGTTGCGCCGCACCGTCTTGCGCGATGCTGACGGCTCAGTCCACACCGTTCCCAGCAATGAGATTAAGATCGTCACCAATCTCACGCGCGATTGGACGCAGGTCAGCCTGCAGGTTGCCGTCGATTACGCCACCCCAAGCGATCGCGTGATCGACCTGCTCAAACAGGCCGGGGCCGACTTCGCCCACGATCCCCAATACAGCGCCATGCTCGTTTCAGATCCAGAAGTCCCCGGCATCGACAAGGTCAACGGAAGCACCGTGAATTACCTGTTCCTTGTGAAGACCCGGCCGCAATCGCAATTCGCCGTAAAGCGCGAACTTCAGAAGCGCATCAAGGCCTGTCTCGAAACCAATCACATCCAGCCCGGCGATCCCCAGCGGCTCACTGTTACCGGACTCGCCAACCCAAAATAGCGGGCCGCCGGTTCCTTACTTCCTTGGCCCGCCGAGCCCGGCCCACTTTTCGAGCAGCTGAATCGTGGCGGCATAATCGAGATCGTCCCAGCCTTCCTCGCTCGACAATTCATAAATCTCATCCACGGTCTCTAATGCGGGCAGCTTCACTCGCACCTCTTTGGCCGTATCGAGCAACAGGTGGATATCCTTGTGCATCAGCCGCAGCGGGAAGTTCGGCGAATAATCTCCGCGCAACACGAACGGCGCTTTGTAGTCCGTCACGCCCGACTTGATCATCGACGCCTGCACCAGTTCGACCATCTTCTGCGGCTCGACACCCAGCTTCCGGGCCAGGGTCATGCCCTCGGCAAATCCTTCATAAATCATGGCAATCTGCAGGTTCATGCAGATCTTCGCGGACTGCCCTTTCCCCGTCTCGCCGCAATGAATCACCGTTTTCCCCATTGCCTTGAAGAGCGATTCCATCGACTGTACCGTCTCAGCCGGCCCGCCGACGATAAAAATAAGCTGGCCATTTTCCGCGCCGATCTTCGATCCCGTGACCGGAGCGTCAACCCACTGCGCGCCTTTCTCGGCAACGCGCTGGGCGAACTTTACCGTAGCTGACGGCGAGATGGTGCTGGAATCCGCAATCACCATGCCTTCCCGCAGCGATTGCTCAACCCCGTCGGCCGAGAACATCACCCGCTCTACCGCCGCCGTGTCAGCCACGCACATCCAAACCAGATCGGCGTCTTTGGCCGCTTCGGCAGGCGATACCGCGGTCTGTGCACCGTCTACGTGCTGGCGGGCCGTCCGGTTCCACACCGAAACTTCATGTCCCGCTTTCACCAAGTTGGAGGCCATCGGCCTCCCCATAATGCCCAAGCCTAGAAATGCAATTCGCATGAACTCTCCTTCCAGTCCTACGATTGATTTAATCTGACCCGCCCATCAAGGTCAAGAAATCCCGCATCGAGGTCGTTCCCTGATTGCTCTCGCCTGTGAAACTGACCACCGACTGACAACTGCTCTACTGCGCTCCCGCATCCCCCACCCCCTTCACAGCGTCTAATGACCTGTCATGACAGGAATCACGATTCGACGGAAAGCCCGCCAGATTTCGAGTCTGGTTGGCCGCTCCGTAGTTACCCCTCGTACCGGCCATCCCAGCAAGCCACAACTCGTTGCTCGCGGACAGCTCGGCCTCACCTTCATCGGCCACTCCAGTTTCCTGCTCCAAATCGGCGGCAAGAACCTCATCATTGACCCCAACTTCGCGAAGTGGATCTTCGTCCTCAAGCGCCTCCGCCGCCCCGGCCTGCGCCTGCGCGACCTGCCGCCCATCGACGCCGTGCTGGTCACCCACGCTCACTTCGATCACTTGCACCGTCCCTCGCTGCGCACCATCGCCAGCCTGACCCTCCGCAAGTCCGGCAAGCGCCCGCTCATTATCGTGCCGCACCATTTGCAAGATCTCGTCGGCGACCTCGGCTTTTCCCGCGTGGTTGAGATGAATTGGTGGCAGACCTTCCGCCTCGGCTCTCTCGAAATCACTCACACCCCCGCCCGCCATTGGGGCGCGCGCGTCATCCGCGACGTCCACCGCGGCTACGGAGGCTTCGTGATTCGCTCCGACCGCCATTCCGTCTATCACGCCGGCGATACCGCCTACTTCGACGGCTTCTCTGAAATTGGCGCCCGTCTCCGCCCCGAGCTCGCGCTGCTGCCCATCGGCGCCTATCACCCGGCCTCGTTCCGCAACGTCCACACCAGCCCTGAGGACGCCGTGCAGGCCTTCCGCGACCTCGGCTCCCGCTGGATGGTCCCCATGCACTACGGCTCCTTCCGCCTCTCCTACGAGCCCGTGGACGAGCCTGTGCAGAGGCTATTGAGTGCAGCCGGAACTGAACCTAACCGACAGAATCCGTGTGATGCAAGAGGGCGTAACCCAGATTTTCTAGAACGATTCTGGACAAGCCGGGTGCCCCAGGTAGCCCGTCTGCCGCAACCAAGTAATGATGGGGTGCCCCAGGTTCGCGCGCGTTCTTTGCGCGCTAACCTGGGATCACTGCACTCGCCACCGCAACTGTTGTAAATTCCCTGAATGCCCGCCAGTCTCCGGCGACGCCAGCATTCCGGACAGTCTCACTTCGTCACCTTCAGTTGTTATCGCCGCCAGCCGAGCTTCAATTGCGCGGAAGTTTACGACCTATTTCCCGTCTGCCTAGAGGACATGCGCCGCCGCTTCGCCCTGCGTATTTACGGCTATGTGGTGATGCCCGAACACGTCCACCTGTTGTTGAGCGAGCCCGAGCACGGCACGCTGGCCGACGCGATCCACTACCTGAAGTTGTCGTTCACCAAGCGGCTGCACAGCCGACGACCCGGAACTGGGCCATTTTGGCAAAAACGCCACTATGACCGGAACGTAAGGAACACCTGCGAATTCGACGTTAAGCTACGCTACCTGCACCGCCATCCCGTGATGCGCGGACTGGTGAAGGAGGCCAAAGACTGGCGCTGGAGCAGCTTCCGGCATTATGCTTTCCGCGAGAAGGGCGTGGTGGAGATTGAATCGGAGTGGACGGCGCGAGATCGTGAGTTGGCGGCGTCGGGTAGCGCTCCCCGAACGTTCCTGCTCCCAGGTTAGCGCGCCAAGAACGCGCGCGAACTTGGAGTGCCCTGCATTTAAGAACTGGGGACACGAATGAATAGCAACCCGTTAAACAGGGCGGCTCAGGGCGGCAAACCAAAATCAACGCTGCGCTCGGCAGGACTTGGGACGTGGATGGCTGCAGTATTCATTGGCCACGCGGTTGGCTCGGCTTTCTTAGTGGGCCTCGCTGGTCTCCTACTAAATGTACCCGTTAGTAGACTGTTATTACCTTTTGTCATGTTGTGTTACTGCGGGCTGGTACTATCGGTTCTACTCTATTGGGCATATCTGGCGCGTAAACAACCTAAGCCCTGCGCTGTACGATTTGCGGTCGTGATCTTTTTTCCTTACTTGCAAATGGTGGGGGGGCTTTAGCAATCAGCGCGATTAGGCTTAGCATGCTGTCGCAAGAAACTACGCTCGGCGATTATGTACCGTGGCTCGTGCTATTTTCTGCACTTGCTTCATTGGGACTGTACTATTTGGTGCGCCGGATGCTCGAAATGAGTAGTAAGGCCTCATCTTGAGCAATCATCGCCCCGGCGGCTGGACCACCCCGTCAACTCATTGATACCAATAAACTTATATGAAAGAGTGCCCCATCCCGCCTTCTTTTTGTCCAGTCCCAAGGCATCCCTTACACTCTCGTGCTCTCAGCCGTGAACCAGACCGGAAGCTCCACTCCGCTTATCACAAAGCGCCGTGTCCGCTGTACTTTCGCGACTCACCTCGCGTCTTGTAAGAAAGGCATCGTGAGGCAAGAGGAGAGGTGTCTCTGCTCGCGACCGCGCCCAGCACGCGGCGCATTTTAGCTCTTTGAAAACTCCGAGCGGCGTACTCAAATCGAGGTCGTCCGTGGGTCCGTATCTCTGGCGTCGACAGCATCGCACTCCCCGCGGCGGCCCAGAAACGATTGCGACACGAATGAATAGCGAAAATGGTTGGCCGTAACTATCTTTAGAATGAAATGGATAGATATAACATTCTTATTATTCAACGAGTTGCAAACAATTTACGGCTAACTCGCTGATTCTAAAGAATCGCGTGTTGAAAATTTTTTGTTATATCAGGATAGAACACTAGACCACTACCAGTGTGTGTCAGTACCCTACCAAACGCCCGTGCTACCAGCATTACATGTCAGCCAGCGCCAGCTCTAGGTCGGCGATGAGGTCGTCGACATCCTCGATACCGACCGAGATTCGCACCATGCCGTCGGTGAGTCCGATCTTCTTGCGACCTTCCGCGCCAATGGCGGCGTGGGTCATGGTGGCGGGATGCGAGATGAGGGTTTCGACTCCCCCAAGCGACTCGCCCAAAGTGCACACTTTGACTCGCTTGAGCAGCTTCTTGGCGTTCGCCAGTGAGCCGGTCTCGAAGGTGATCAAGGCCCCAAAACCGGACATCTGGCGGCAGGCGAGTTCGTATTGCGGGTGGCTCTTGAGGCCGGGGTAGAAGATCTGTTTGACCTTACGATGACGGCTGAGATAGTCGGCGATGATGCGCCCGCTGGCATCGTGTTGCTGCATTCGTACTGCCAGCGTTTTCACCCCGCGCAGCACCAGCCAGCATTCAAACGGCGAAAGAATCGCGCCGACTGCTTTCTGGATGAAGGCGAGTTTCTCCGCCTGTTCAGCGGTGGTGCATACCAGAACGCCGCCGATGCCGTCGCTGTGGCCGTTGAGGAACTTGGTGGTCGAGTGCAGCACCATGTCGGCGCCGAGCTGGATGGGCTGCTGGAAATAGGGCGACATGAAGGTGTTGTCCACCACGACCTGGCATCTTCTTGTGCGTGATCTCGCTCACGGCGGCGATGTCGGTGAGGCCCATCAGTGGATTGGTGGGCGTCTCGATGTAAACGAAGCGGGTGTTCTTGCGAATGGCTTTGGCGACATTGCGGGGGTCGGCGGTGTTCACGTAAGTGAATTGCAGGCCGAAGTTCACTAGCACCTGGTTGAACAGCCGGGGCACACCGCCATAAAGATTGTCGGAGGCCACGATATGCTCGCCGGCCTTCATCAAGCTGGCGAGCGCTGAAACCGCCGCCATGCCGCTGGAAAAGACGCGGGCTGCTTGGCCGCCCTCCAGCGATGCGAGGTTTTCCTCGAGACGTGTGCGGGTGGGATTGCCGGCGCGGGAGTAGTCGTAGCCCTTGGTCTTGCCGAGCTCTTCCTGGGCGTACGTGGAAGTGGCGAAAATTGGAGGAGCGACGGCGCCGGTCGAAGGGTCGGGAGCGTTCCCGACGTGAATGGAACGAGTAGAAAAACCGTGCTTCTTATTCTTGCTCATCGCGTGGAACTCCCTGGTGCGAAGCGATCGGAACGGCGTAGTTCGAGGCTGGGCTCAGCGTCTAGCCCTGGTAATGGAAAATGTCCTTTGACAAATAGCGTTCTGCGGAATCGGGAATGATGGTGGCAACGCGTTTGCCGGGGCCGAGGCGCCTGGCGATTTCGATGGCAACGAAGACGTTTGCGCCCGCGCTGGAACCGGCGAGAACACCCTCGACTGCCGCGAGCTTTCTTACCATGTCGAATCCGTCGCGATCACTGACGGCGATGATTTCGTCGGCCAACGAAGCGTCAAACGTCTTGGGAATGAAGCTGGCGCCGATGCCTTCGATGGCGTGATCGCCCTTGGGACCGCCGCCGAGAACGGAGCCATGGGTTTCAACCACAATCGCGAGAACGCGTGGACTGCGTTCCTTGAAATAGCGGGCAACTCCAGTGAAGGTGCCACCGGTGCCGGCGCCGATGACAACGGCATCGACTTGGCCCTGCAGTTGATCGTAGAACTCGCGGCCAGTGGTTTCGTAGTGGAAATTGGGGTTGTCCTGATTTTCGAACTGGGCGGCCATGAAGGAATTCGGCGTCCTGGCAGCCCGCTCCTTGACGCAACGGATAGCGCCCTCCATACCTTCGGAGTGGGGTGTGCGAATGACTTCGGCACCCAAGGCAGACATCAGGTCAACTTTTTCCTGGGAGAACTTTTCCGGCACGGCGAGCACAACCTTGTAACCGCGGTTGCAGCCGATGAGCGCGAGCCCAACGCCGGTGTTTCCGGCAGTGGCTTCGAAGATGGTCGCGCCGGGCTGAAGGCGGCCATCGCGCTCGGCACACTGGATCATGCCCAGGGCGGCGCGGTCCTTGATGCTGCCGCCGGGGTTGAGGTACTCAAGCTTGGCGAAAACGTCGGCAGCGCCGGCGGGAACGATGCGACGAAGGTGAAGAACAGGAGTTTCGCCAACCAGTTCGGTGATCTCCTCCGCCACCCGGAGAGAGGAAGTTTCGGCTGTTTTCATGGCTGTTCTGCTGCTAAAGATGCAGGACTCGACTGACAAGGGTACGTGAAGGCGAGCAACCCGGTCAACGCAGCCGGACATTTCGCGCGTGGTACGCTTTCAGTATTCGAAGCGACAATCTGAGTGGAGGAACGCTCTAATGTTCTGCAGCCGTGTGTGCCAGATTTTGCTATGTGCTGTTCTCGTTGTGCCTGCCATCGCGGCTGGGCAAGCTGCCGGGACCGGGTCGGCGATGATTACGGGCACAATCACCTATCAGGTGAGGATGGCGTTGTCGCCGGACGCAGCGATCGACGTGCGCCTGGAAGACGTCAGCGTCGCGGATGCGCCAGCCAAGGTGGTAGCGGAGAACATATTCTCAGCCCTGGGACAGCAGGTGCCGATTCCCTTTCAGCTGCCCTATTCCCCGCAGGACATTCAGCCTTCCCACCGCTACGCCATCCGGGCGCGGATCACGCTGGGGGAAAACCTGCTGTTCACGACGACGCGGATGTATCCCGTGCTCACGAATGGAGCGCCGAACCAGGTTGCGCTGGTCGTCGAGCCAGCAGGAGCGCGGCCCGCGGCCCCCGAGGCAGGGAATGCGCCCGCAACGCCCGGTCCAGCGGCGCCCAATGCGCTGCGTGGAACGAAGTGGATGTTGATCGAGCTGGACGGCAAGCCGGTGACCGCCATGAACCCGCAGAACCCCGCATACCTGGTGCTGGCTACGGACCAGAAGCGCTATTCAGGATCGTCGGGCTGTAACCAAATTACTGGAACCTTCCAACTGAATGGAGATTCATTGGAGCTTCTGGGCGGCGCGATGACGTTAATGGCATGCCCCGATCCGATCATCAAGCAAGAGAAGCAGCTCGGCCAAGCCCTGACCGATACCGGCTCCTACAAGATTGAAGGAAACACTCTCGAGTTGCTGGCGAGGAAAAAAGTGGTTGCTAAATTTCAGGCAGCTTCCGTAGCAAACTGATAGGACCGCGCCAGTACCTTGGAATCACTACTTGGCGGGAGCGGTAGGTTTAGGCGATTCGGCCCGCTGCTGCCCGGCATAATAGCCGCTGCGAGTTCGTACCTGCAGCTTCTTATAGCCCTTGGCATCGGCCGTGACTTTCACGGTCCGGAATCCGCCCTCACTCTGAGGTTTGGTGGGCTTGTAGCCGATGGTGTACTGGTTGCGAATGTCGTGGGCGATTTGCTGGGTGATGGCGTCCACCTCGGCGAGTCCCTGCGGAAAGAAGGCAATGCCCCCGGTTTCCTCAGCCATCTCTCGCAACGCCCGCTTGGCGCGCTTGGAGCGTTCTTCCGCGAGTAGGCCGATGGTATACACGGTCGGCCCGTTCTCTTCTTGCAGTCGCCGAATCGCCTGTTCCAGCGATTCCTGGCTGGCATTGTCTTCGCCGTCGGTTATTACGAGGAGCACTTTCTTCTCCAATAAACCGGACTTCTTGAGGTGATCAGAAGACGCAACGACGGCGTCGTAAAGGGCAGTGCCTCCGCGAGCTTCGATTCGTTCCAACGCATCTTTCAATTTCGGGACCGAGGCGGTGTAATCCTGATCGAGGAAGTAGTCTTCGTTGAAGTTGACGATGAAGACTTTGTCCTGAGGGTTGCTCGACTTCACGAAGTTAATGGCGGCAGCGTTGACAGCGGGTCGCTTGTCGCGCATGGAACCAGAATTATCGATGACAATTCCGACCGCTACCGGGATGTCCTCACGCCGGAAGGAAGTAATCTGCTGTGGCTTGCCGTCTTCGTACACGGTGAAATCGGACCGGTCCAATCCGGTCACGAGGTGGTTCTTGTCGTCCACAACAGTCGCGTGAAGAGTGACTTCGTCAACTTCTTTGCGGAATACAAATACACCTCCGTTCTTTTCGGAGGGCTCCTGGCCGTTGGCGGTGGAGGGACTGGCCGTCGTGGAATTCTGCGGAGGAGACGCAGTTGTGTTCTGTCCGAATGCCAGCGTGGTACAAAACAACAAAACCGCAAAAAGTGGCAGGGCCTTGCTATTCCGTCGGGGCATAATATCCGGTCTTGGCATATACGTGCAAGGGCGGCAGACCTTTTGGAGGATTCAATTTCACCTTGATCTTGCGCCATTTCCCATCGCGCGTGGGATTGGTGGGGCGATAGCCGAGCACATACTGATTGCGCAACTCGATGCCAATCTTTGTTGCCACGTCAGCCAATTCGTTTGACGCTATGGCAAAGGTCCTTCCGCCGGTCACGTCAGAAATGTCGGTCAGCAGTTGCGGGCCTTCGCGCTCCTCTGCTGTCTTGAAGTCGCGATCGTATAGGCCGATTGCGTAAATCTGAACGTCGGCCTCTTTCACCATCGACTTGATCTCGCCTTCCGTGTAGCGGCTGTGGTTATCGCCTCCGTCGGAAATGATCAGCAGGGCTTTCTTCTGGTGTTTCGCCTTGCGCATCCGGTTCATTCCGAGGTAGATGGCATCCAGCAGCGCGGTGCGGCCCTTGGGAACAGCGTAAACGAGTTTGTCCTGGATATCTTCGACCGAGGTCGTAAAGTCGGCCAGTACCTCGGGTTTCTCGGAGAATGTGATGAGAAAGAACTCGTCTTCGGGGTTGGCAGTCTTGAAGAACTCTACGACCGCGTCGCGCGACTTATCGATCTTGTTAGACATCGAACCGCTGACATCAAAAATCACGCCTAACGAGATCGGCGCGTCTTCGCTGGAGAAGTGGCGGATCTCCTGTGGCTGGCCGTTATCCGTGAGCAGGAAGTTTTCCTTCTCGAGGCCGGTAACCAGCCGGTTCATGGGGTCGGTAATGGTGACCGGCACGAGCACCAAGTCAACGTCTTTGCGAATCGGCTTGGTGTGGGTTTTGAGCGACGGATCCACCGTTACGCCTGCGGCTTTGGCATCGGCGGCAACATCAGGGGGCATGACGGTTGGATCGGGCTTGACATCCTTCTTCTGCTCGCGCGGGACCACGTGAACATCGGGCTGGTCGCTTTGGCCGAACCCGGGGACTACTAGGAACGAGACAAGAAGACAGGTCAAGAGCGCAGCGCGGATGGCAAGGAATGGGAGCGGAAGTTTGCGAGGTTGCGAACGGAGAGCTGCGCTGGTCAGTCTCCGCATCAGCTGTGACCGGGTCGTCGAGGTGGCCGACCCGACTCCCATGATGCCGCCCGGGACCATAAACTCCTCTACTCTGGTGGGCTGAATGTTACCACACCATCGTACAAATCGCATTGAGCGTCGCGGTATCGGCGTGCTGCCGCCGCTCGCAACTGCTCAGTAGATGACGAACGTTCAGTGCCGGATTCCATTCCGCCAACTGCTACAATCAACCTTACTTCGCTTCAATCACTTTCATTCATTTTACGAATTGGAAATCACATTCAAATGGCGAAAATCTTCCCTTTTCAAGCTCTGCGCTACGATCCGACAAAGACACCGATTCAGACGTAGTAACCCAGCCGTACGACAAAATCTCTCCTGCCATGCAAGAACGTTACTACGCGGCCAGTCCTTATAACCTCGTGCGGATCATTCTGGGCAAGGCTGAACCTGACGACAACGAGCAACAAAGCGTTTATAGCCGCGCCGCCGCGAACCTAAGGGCGTGGCGTGCGAGCAGGGTTGTGGCGCAAGACCACGAACCGAGCATCTACCTTTATATTCAGACGTTGAAGATTCCGGGAGACGGTTCTGGCGGCGGCTGGAGCGCCGTGGGTTCATCGCCGCAGGGCAGCTGGAGGCCTACGACCAGAAAGTCGTCTTCCGGCACGAACAGACGTTGAGCAAGCCGAAGGCTGACCGGCTGGACCTGTTGCAGGAAACGCAGGTTCGACTTCTGGCAGATTTCACGTTGTACAGCGATCCGGCTGGAGAGGTGGGCATGGAGTCTCGTCCCAAACTCGCCCGCCTGACGTTGAGGTCACGGACGAGTTCGACGTAGTCCATCGGCT
>CAVRWH010000002.1:0-1113260 GCA_963724855.1 uncultured Acidobacteriaceae bacterium
CGCGAGTCGGAGTGATTTACAACGGTGTCGATACGAGACGATTTTCGCCATTGCAAAGCAAGCACGTGCGGCATCGATACGGGTGGAGCGCCGACCATATGGTTGTTGGAATGGTGGCTAACTTCTATCCATATAAGAGACATATTGATTTTGTCCGCGCTGCAGCGATTATCCATGCGGCTGTTCCCAACTCACGCTTCTTGCTCGTTGGCGAAGATAAGGGCGAGATGCCAATCGTCATAGAGTTTCTGCAAGATGCTGGCTTGACTCCATATGTAGAGATATTCGGACGAACGGACTCGCCTGAGCTCGCCTTTGCCGCTATGAATCTCTATGTCTGTACGTCTGAAACCGAGGGCTTCTCTAATGTGCTGCTCGAGGCCATGGCAACTGGACTCCCGGTGATTGCAACCGACGTAGGCGGAAACAGAGAGGCCCTCGGTGAAGCGAATTGCGGGTTGCTAGTGCCCCGCAGTCGCCTGAGCTACTTGCCAGGCCGTCCTCGAACTTGTTCGTACCCCCGCTCGAATGCGGCGGTTTTCCGAAAATGCGCGTACGCGGGCAGAAAGCCTCTTTTCGATAGACGCGATGGTGCGCGCTCATGAAGACATCTACACTCGACTAGCGGCCGAAAAGCCCGAGTCTGCCTGGGCACGGCTCTGGTGATCCAACTAACCTCCGCCCTTACTGCCCCTTCAGCCGTAGAGATGTTCGCGGCCAGTTGCGAACCGGGAAACAGTTGTCCCAGGCCGAGGAACTCAACGTACCTGACGACGGGTTTGCCGAAGCCCGTTAGGGGTCATGCCGGGCTGGAAGCCGACACCGCTATTATCGGAGACTCAATATTTGCGCCGGTTGATTCGTTAATAAATGCCTGCGGGCCACCCTGTGCGAATATATTGCCGCTTATCTTGATGTGATCACCAATGCCTTTAGCTATTTTTAGGGAACAAAGCTGGGATGTCTTTGCCTTGGCTATAGGGGTGAATGAGTTACCGACTATCTTCACATCGCTTACATTCGGACCCACGTACATGTTGCAGTATTTACCGGGAAATGCACGACTGCCATCCGCAATCTGCAAATTGGTGAAGTTTAGGGTTTTCGGTGACCCCGCACCCCCCGGAATGTAGATCGCTTCCTTGTTACCGTAGAGAACGAAACCCGTGTTGAAGGTCACGCCATCCACTTCCGGACCATCGATGATCACGCTATGGTCTGAATTCGTGGCGCCAGCGGAAACATGCGTAAAGACAACGCTCGGGCAGCGGATATATTTATGGCGGCACCGGTACCAGATCCTCGAAGCTTGCATTGCTGAACCGGATCCACTCAGGCGGCAGCCCCACGTTCAATGAGTCTTTCATCACCAAGGAGGTGAAGTTAGTGCCTCCTACGTGGCCAAAATCTATGTTTTGAAATTCCCAGGTATCCAGACCAGCATCGAGCACGATCCCGGCAACCTCAGGAGGCGTTGAACCACCATTCCCTGTAATGTTGCTGAACTGGCTGCTCGCAATACAGCAAGTCCGAAACGGGCCTCCTTGAATCCACGCACGTTCATTACGAGGATTGATGGCTGCGAGTCCAAACGTAATATTGTTAAACTTTCCGTTACCCTTGTTTTGAAGCCATATTCCATAGGATCCCACATTAATTAAGAGGTCGTGAATGTCCGTAAGATTAGAGCCATCTGCAAATTCAAGGCCCGCGCCGCCCGTCCGTGTGATAGAGGCAGCGACTTCGAAGTCTACTTTCCGACCTCTTGAAGTATATTTCCAATCAGAACGCTCGATCCTGAACTAGTGTTGTTAATCAACCTTGTCTGGCCGGTAGAGCTTCCCAAGATGCTCGCGCCTCTACCTCGCATGTCGATATTCGGGGAACCACTAAGATTCCACTCTGAGGGACCCAGCAAAAGCTGCTGCTTCGCACCAAGGACAATCGATGCACTTGCTTTCTGTGCGCCGATGAGCCTTGTCGCATCGACGATGAAACAGTTCGGACTAGCAAGGGCGGCGGCGACTTTTGCGCCTCCATCGGCGCCGGGGAAGGTATCCGCCAAACAAACTCCAGTAGGCGGCTTTGGAACCCCTGACGATTGCGAAAACGCGGTCAACAAACACGCGCTCGCGATTAGAAGCAGAAAAAGGGTTTGTGCTGTTGCAGATTGCCTGGCCAATTTGACACCTCTCAGCACAGTCTCCAACGCCGCCTGTGCGTCTGCAGTATAGCCGAGTTCTTTCTGCCGCGGGGCGTCCAGCAGGTTGCAACTCGTAAACCCCGGCTGACACGCAGGCCTGATGAATGAGGTCATGAGCCATTATTCTGTTGCCCGACCGCGACGGGTACGATATTATTTGCAACATTCGCCGTCTCCCCGGAATTGTTCAATTGTGCGGCAGCGGCCTGGCCTCGCACTCTGTGCGTGAGATAGGTCTCCGAGTGACGAAAACAATGCAGATTGGTTCATTGAATGAAAGGCGATTTTTCGCACCGTCGTGGAGTCAGCCGGATATCGGCTCACTGCTGGAACCAGAGCGCCGGACATCGGACTGGGAGATTCTTGTTCGCCGTTCTCGTTTTTCTGCTAGCTGTACCGGTCACGTGGGCGCAGGAGTTCAGAAGTAAGACGGTCGCAAATTCGTCCGGATCGACGGTAGCCGTTGATTTTTCAACGGTTTCGGATGCGACGGGAGCGTCCGTCACCATTCGAAACTCATCCGGGGGCGGAGTCAGGGCCCCGCAATCTCCGGGCGTTCGCTGGCCATACACTGCCAATGACATTAGCCAATCCCTCCCGACGACCGAAACGGATCAGGATTTGGCGGTCGCCTCCTGGCATTACGTCGTAAGTCACAGATTCCATTATTGTTCGGCCGGAACCCAAGTCAATGGCCAGCAGCTTTACAGCACCGATCCGGTGCAGATACTCAATGCCTTTGGATTTGGCTGCTGCGATCAAAGTGCCCGAGCGCTGGCATGGATCTGGCAGCAATTTGGCTACAAAGCGAGACTCGCGGTATTTGACTTCCACACGGTACCGGAGCTCTACTTCAATAATGCCTGGCACATGCTCGATACCGACCACGAAGCGTATTATTTTCTTAATGATGGAGTGACAATTGCCTCGGTGGCAGACATTCTGGCCGACCCGAACATGATCGTACGGCAGGCGGTGAATGGCTTGGATCCGAGTGGGTATCCCGCCGCTCAGATGGCGCAGCTCTACGTGCAAAATGCACATACCCTTCGATACCCGACGGGATATCTGACAAACCAAGGGCTTTCGCTGTATCTCCGTCCACACGAAGAACTTGTGCTGCATTCGCAAAACCTGGCGGCAGACTCTCTAAAGTACGATTATGGATATCCGTTTTCGTTTGACTCGGTCAATACGGGCCTGCTGAATTGGGACGTCAGCTTTGGGCAGAGCTATTGGCGGAACTGGGCGTCGTCGATTAATTCGGTCGATTCAATCGCTGACACCTCTGGAATGAGTTACTTACAGAATCTCACACCTCTGCCGGCAGTGTGGTTTACAAGGAAACGAGCCTGTTTCCAGTGCTGGCCCTGTCGATTGCGGCCCAAGTGGCTCCGGGTGGCGGCAGCCTTAACGCTTACCTGTCGGCGGACGGGGTTCATTGGTCAAATCGAGTTTCGTTTCAACAGGTTGCGAACATATCTTCCTATCAGTTAAGTGCAGACTTAAGTACCCAGGCGCGTGGCCAGTACACGTATTTCGTTAAGATTGAGCTAGTTGGAGCGGTGCGGCTGCACAAGATCCGGATCAGCCCAGTCGTCCAGGCCGCCAATTGGATCTTTCCCCAGCTTACCGCAGGTACAGTTAACTCGCTTATTTACAATGACGCCTCGCCCGCGAGCCAAGCCAGGACGATGAGCATTACGACCGTGGTGCCGACGGGAAGTCCGCAGATACGCGGACTTCAGGCGGAATCGCTTGTTCCGGAGCATCCGGTGTACAGCTTGGCCCGAGACTACGGCGCGGCGAACCTGGTGGATGGCGATATCGACAGCTTGGCATATCCGAGCGGGAAGCACATCGACTACGCGATTCACCTTGGCGGACCCCACGTTATAACAGACATTGCAATCGATTTTGGCTACTTCGGAACCGACCCGCGGTACGTTACGAACTGGACCTTGCTGGGTAGCAACGGCGGCCAGAATTGGCAAGTTGTGGCGAGCGGAGGATTCCCGGAACGGCAACTCTCGACGTGCCGGTGAATGCGGTGGCTACCGATCTTCGATTGGTGGCTGACGGGTTGAATTCGATCGGGGCCTACGAGGTGCGGGTATTTGGAACCGACGTCCCTCAGTTAAACCGTGCGAGTTTGTCGGTGTTCTCGAATATCACGGAAAACCCGGTTTACTCATTGGCTCGCGGATACGTCGCAGCAAACCTGATCGACGGAAATAAGAGTACGCTTGCATATCCGGCCAATGACAATGTCGATTACCAAGTATCGCTGGGAGGCCAGACTTACTTGTCATCAGCCTCATTTACGTGGGGCTATTTCGGCAACAACCCGATTTACATGCATGACTGGGCGGTGCTTGCGAGAAATGGCGCCAACCAAGCCTGGACCGAAATAGCGTCGGGCGGGTTTCCGGCTGCGACGGCGTCGGGCGCAGAACTAAACACGATTGCTACTGATATTCGGGTCGTAGCACACTCGAAGACCAACAATATCGGCATCTACGAGCTTCAAGCTGTACGGTTTGCCAGTCTCCGGAGTACCGGTGCTGACGGGCTTAACTGCGACGTCCAATGTTCCTGAAGATCCAACTTATTGCCTGGCTCGAGGATACCAGGCATCAAAACTAGTCGACCAGAATGACGCGACATTGGCATACCCCGCTGCGAGAGCAATTGACTATACTGTGGATAGCGGGACAACGATCTACGTGGATTCACTCAATATTGTATGGGGATACTTCGGCCAAAATTCTGTCTACATCAATTCGTGGCAAGTATTCGGTCTGGCAGAAGATTCGACTGTCTGGGAGCCCATTGCGCATGGTGACTTCCCTAATTCATCGATAACCAGCATATCGGTAAAGCGTCGATACAGAAAGCTGCGTGTCGCGGCGCAAAGCTGGGTCAATGACATCGGAATTTACGAATTCCGAGTCTTTGGCTATTAATGAACCGAGTTATTCATTGGGGAGTATTGTGTGGCGGGAAGACCATCTACCGTACCAAGCGAATCAGTCGACGGCATTGAGATCGGCGTCCCTGAACCGCTAAAGAAATTCTACAGAGCCGTTCTACCCGATGACATCCGTGCGAATCTGCGGAACCAATTGCGGGCTGGATTGTTCTGGCTGAAGCCCCGCAGGAGGCGGGACGCGTTGGGGGAGCTTCACGCCTGTACGACGGTTGACGATTATTTTGACTTTGCCACAAAGCACTTCGGGCATCTTCAACTAAAGAAGGAAATTGTTGACTTCCTTTGTTTCGCAGCTGAACATGCGCCGGCCCGAATTTGCGAGGTTGGCCTTTCAGTCGGCGGAACCAACGTGATGCTGACGCATGCGCTCACATCAGTTCGACTCGTCATCGGAGTAGACCTGCACGTCTTAAATAGGTCGCAACTGCGCTACTTCGCAGGGCCGGCACGCAGCCAGGTCTTAATCGACGGGCCATCGTGCTCCGAGAGCACGCTTGACACTGTACAGCACAGCCTCGGATCCGAGAAGCTGGACTTGCTGTTTATCGACGCTGATCACAGCTATGCCGGTGTGAGGCAGGACTTTCTGGGCTACCGGCGATTCGTCCGTGATGGTGGCATTGTTGCTTTTCACGATATCGTCCAAGACCACCGCAGAAAGAGCGGATCTGTCGGTCATGGTGGGGCTGACGGCGGCGACGTATATTTATTCTGGCGAAGGCTAAAACCCTTCTATCGGTTTACGCAGGAGTTTGTGGCGGACTATGAACAGGATGGCCGAGGTATAGGCGCCCTACTATACGACTCTAAAGTCAATTCTCCTGACGTCCTATAAGCAGGAATCTTTCTCGTCGTCGGTGGATTGAATAATCCAACATTCGAACCTTCGTCAGGAGTTCGGTGACAAAAGCAGACCTGGCCGGCGGACAGCTCCTGGCGCGAAATACGCTTTGGAACCTCTCAGGCCAGATGTTGCCCATGGTGGTTGGTCTGCTGGCTGTTCCTGTGATAGTTCGCGCGATGGGAGTGGCCCGTTTCGGCGTGCTATCCCTCGCCTGGGTCGTGATCGGCTATTTCAGCCTTTTCGATCTGGGCATTGGCAGGGCACTTACAAAACTAGTTTCCGATAAGCTCGCGGCGCACGAAGATCGGGACATCTCTCCGCTGGTGTGGACGTCTCTCCTGCTCATGGCGCTCCTCGGCGCAATCGCCGGGTTGATTGTCGGGTCCGCAAGTCCGTGGATAGTTCATAAGGCCCTCAGGATTCCGATTGACTTGCAGCACGAGACTCTCGTTGGATTCTATTTGCTGGCAGCCTCGATTCCCATCGTTACGGTGACGTCTGGTCTGCGCGGAGTCCTCGAAGCTCAACAGCAGTTTCGCATCTTAAACCTCATCCGTATTCCGATGAGCGTGTTTTCGTTCGGTGGACCTCTGCTGGTATTGCCGTTCTCGTCGAGTCTCGTTCCTGTAATTGGTGTATTGCTTATCGGCAGACTGGTGGGCTTGGGTGCTCATGCTTATGCTTGCCTGACGAATATGCCTGTCCTTCGACACGACTTTCAGTTGAGCAAGTCTCTGATTAGGCCGATCGTGCGACTTGGCGGATGGATGACTGTCAGCAATATCGTCTCGCCGCTGATGACATACCTGGACCGTTTCGTTGTGGGCTCGTTGCTCTCGGTAACCGCGCTGGGATACTACACGGCGCCATATGACATGGTAACCCGCGTCACAGTCATACCGGGAGCTATGGCGGGGGTCCTTTTCCCAGCGTTTGCGCTGAGCCTGATACAAAACCCAGACCGCGCCGCGTTGCTCCTAAATCGTGGACTAAAGTATATCTTTCTTTCGGTATTTCCACTCCTCCTCTGCCTGATGACACTAGCCCCGGAAGCGATGCGACTTTGGTTGGGCGCCGACTTTGCCAAACATGCCACCCCTGCTTTGAGGTGGCTCACGGCTGGTGTTTTTGTAAACTGTTTGGCGCAAGTACCATTCGCCCTTATTCAAAGCGGCGGACGACCGGATCTGACAGCAAAACTCCATTTGCTGGAGTTGCCGCTGTATCTGTCGGTAGTGTGGTGGCTCACGAAGAGTCTCGGCATCGAAGGCACAGCGATAGCGTGGACAGGGCGCGTAACATTGGATGCCATCTTGCTCGTCCTGTTTGGACATCTCATCCTTCCCCATCGACTAAGCTTCCTAGTGCGCCTGGGGGCATCCGTGGCAGGCGGTTTAACTCTTATGTTTGTTGGCACGCTCCTACAAAGTGTCTCTGTTAAACTGGCATTTCTTGCCGGGAGTCTTTGCATATTTGGGTTATCAACTTGGCTGGTTGCTCTGCATCCAGACGAGCGCACGTTTGTGCATGGTGTGAGGGATAAGATATTTGGCTTACGGAGCTAGTTGCATCCTATGATTCTGATTGCGATTGCCATGTTGAGCCTGATGGGACTTGCCAATTATTGGATTGGCAAGCGGTTTCTCTACCCACCGGTAGTCTTTTGCGTGGTTTGGGCGGCAGATCTGGCGCTCGTGCGCCTGGCAGGCAGCTTCTTTTATCCAATGGCTGATGAGACTCTTGCTGTTTTCTGTCTCGGAGCGCTCGCCGTCTCGATAGGAGGCGGCATCGCCCTTTTGGTACCAATCGGGCCAATGAGCGAACAGCCGATGGGCAAGTATTCAGACCGAATCCTCAATCTGTTATTACTTATTGTCGTTTGCGCTGCGCCGTTCGTTGTCTTCTGGATAGTAGACCTCGCGTCAAATTTCGAGTCGGCTACGTTTCTTATTTCAGTCTCGCGGGCGATACTCGAGGCGGATGAGGCTCAAGATCCGTCGTGGACTCTGGCCGGTAATTTTATGACCTTAGCGCTTATCGTTGCGATGATTGCCTATCTGCAGAGAGGCGAAGGAAAGAAGCGCGCGTTTCTGGCGACAGCAGTTGGTCTGCTGCTTACTATTGCGAGTGCGGGCAGGTCGGGAATTGTGATGCTGATGTTGTCTTTTGTCTGCCTATCCTCGATAAGGACCAGAGGCATTCCCTGGAAGTTGTTGATACCTATTTTCTTGTCGCTCGTGATCGTTGCCGGTGCAATGGCGATAGCGATTGAAAAAGGAGAAGCCAGGGCGGATGCGCCGCTGACAGACAATCTTGTTCCGGTATTCCAAGGATTTGTTCTCTATGGAGCCGGTGGACTTGTGGCGTTTGACCGCGTTGTTCGGCAGCCGAATATCATTCCACACAACTGGCAAATCACTACACCTCTCCTGCTAGTGGCGAATAAGTTGGGTGCACAATTTGATATTCCCTTTCTGCATTCTGAGTTTGTGGATGTGGGACCGCAGGGCCTGGATCAAAACGTCTATACGATGTATTTCGCTTACTTCGATCTGGGAAGCTCAGGCATGATGCTGGCTATTGCATTTGTGGGATTTGTTGTGACAATCTCTTATCGATTGGCGATCGCGGGAAGTAAGTTATCTATGATCATCTACTCTTATTTCTTTGGGGCATTGCTGCTATCGCCATATTGCTGACTTTGTTTTTTATGGGGCTTAATTTTACTTTCAAATTGTTCATTGTCGCATGGCTGGTATATAGGCTTCCAGATACGCTGATAAAGTTTCGAAGTTTCGTGCTACGCTGGAAGTCGCTGCAAATTCGCGGTTAGTCTATGACGTAAGAGAGTTGAGAATTTTTAATGGAGCCACAGAGTCAGGATTCCCGCGGCATAACAATGGCAGGCCCGAAGGGCGAGCTTCATCGGCTTGACAAATCGCGTTCAAGCGCGGAGCGCCAACGCGAATGGCACGTAGCCGTTGTTCCTGCGCTACTTGCGCTTGTGCTGAACCTTTGTTTCTTTTCCGCCTTTAGAGAGCATTTGACGCCCGACTCGGCCAGCTACATTGCGCCTGCGCACAGCTTGCTATTGTCGGCATCTTTCAACAATGCAGCGGATGAGCCAGAAACTGTACGGACACCGGGTTACCCGCTGTTTCTCGCGCTCTTCTTCGCCTGTTCGTTCGGGGCGTGGACTGTTGTCTTGGTGCAACACCTGCTCCTGGCAGGCATCGTCGGTGCAGCGGCGGTGGCGGCCTTCCGTGTGTCGGGCAACCCAGCCGCAGGCGTGGGGGCGGGAATGATATTGGCGCTCGACCTGGCCGGCATCGTGACTGCGAACGATATCCTCACTGAAACTCTGAGTAGCGCGTTCCTTTTGGCGGTGGCGTGCCAGGCGTACCGCGCCGCAACCCGCGATTCACCCAAAGCGCTATGGCTCGCCGGGTTTGCGGGATTGCTGGCGGGGTGGATGGTACTCATCCGTCCAGTGGCTTTGTTTTATGGCGGGCCTCTTGCGTTGTTTTTCTTGATCGCCGCCAAGCCTGGACTTAAGCGCAGGACGGCGGTAGCGGCATTGCTGGCGTTCTGCGTATTTCCCGCACTCTGGATCGCGCGTAACTACCGGATCACCGGTCACGCGACGATCAGCCCTATTTCAGGCATCAACATGTTACTTTACCGAGCGGCTGGAGCGCTTGCCGCGAACGATCCCGGGAACTACGACGCCAACTTTAGCCGTCGGAAAGACGAACTGCAGGCACTCGCGTGCCAGAACCTTGAACGGAGTCAAGGTCGCCCCTGCGCCGAGCTTTCTATTGCTGATCGCGCGAGTTACTACTCGGAACTGGGAATAAGAATCATGATCCGTACTCCGGGCGGGTTCATGAAACTAATGTTTCGTGGACTTGGCATGGTCGTGCTGGGCGGCGGAGCCGAAGAGATCGCGCAAATCGCGCGGGTTACGGATCGGACCGCTCAGATTATTTGCCTCTTCTATACGGTGCCTGTTGCGTTGCTCGCGCTTTTGGGGTCGTTGTATTGGTTCCGACGCGACCGCGCTATGTTCTGGTTATTGCTGTTGACGGTGGTGTATTTCTTCGTAATATCGGCGGGCGCCGAGGGCTATTCGCGTTTTCGCGTTCCCGTGATGCCACTCTACGCCATACTCGCAGGCGGGGGAGTGGCCTTGTTATCAGATAAGTTCCTCACTCAGCGCCGTCGGGCTATTGGCAGACGACCTTAAAGCTCCGCTGATATTCAGACGCGACTCCTTTCGAAGTCCATGCGAGGAGCTATTTTTCTCTGAGCTAAAAGCCCGATCCCAATCCCCAAGTCCGCCAAACATTTTGAGAATAGCCGCTTTTGCAATATTATGGCATCCATCCTGACCGATCCTTCAAGCCCAGCGCTCCCAGCAGCCATTCGTGTGGCTGCATTCACAGGCGGTCGCACGATATCCAGCCGGCGGTTCCGGGTTGAGCAGTACTTGCCCCATCTCAAGACGCTGGGCATCGATGTAACTGAATATATTGCGCGGTTCGGCAGTTGGCCTCCGGCGGACACGTTCCGCAGACCTTTCTGGCTGGCCGCGACGTTGCTGGATCGAATCCCAGACGTAGCGAAATCACATAGCTACGATGTGACGCTACTGCAGAGGGAGATGGCGTCAACCCTGGTCACGCTGGAAAGGTGGACTGGCCGCCCGAGGGTGCTCGATTTGGACGATGCGGTCTGGCTCAATCGGGGAGCGGAGAGCCGCTTTCCCAAGTTGCTGACGATGTGCGACGGCGTGATTTGCGGCAACAGCTTCATCTCCGAATATGTGGGGAACTTCAATGAGCGGACCATGGTGCTGCCAACCGCGGTCGATACCAGCCGCTTCCTGCCTAGTTCCAGCCGCACGCGCTCCGGCGACAAACTAATTATCGGCTGGTCTGGCCTGAGTTCCGGATTCAAGTACCTGATGGAGATCGAGCGTCCGTTGGCAGCGGTGCTCAAGACACACCGGAATGCGGTGCTCAGGATCGTTTCGGACGCACGGCCGAGATTCCAGCAGCTCGATAGCTCGCGGGTCGAGTACATGCCGTGGTCGCCGGAGAGCGAAGTCAGCACAATTCAAGATATGACGGTGGGGTTGATGCCTATCGATGACTCACCGTGGTCAAGAGGCAAGTGCAGCTACAAGATGTTGCTGTATATGGCGTGCGGCGTGCCCGTGGTAGTGTCACCGTTTGGAATGAACCGCGAAGTACTTTCGCTGGGCGGCGTGGGATTCGGGGCGCAGAGCGAAACGGAGTGGGTGGACGGCATCGGCCGGCTGCTGGACGATGGGGCTGAGAATGAGCGAACGGGAAGGGCCGGGAGAGAGGTGGTCGAAGAGCATTTTAGCCTTCAGGCGTCGGCTCCGCGGTTGGCTGCATTCTTGAGGAGCTTTTGCGAATGAGAAAGGGCACCGTGCGTAAGGGACTACCATGTGCGGAATAGCAGGGTTCTGGCAGAGGAAACCCGGAGTTGAACCTCCTCGCGAAGTATTGCAGCGAATGGGAGACGCCCTGAGGCACCGCGGCCCAGACGACTCCGGCTTTTTCTGGGACGACTCGACTGGGATGGGATTAGCCCACCGCCGGCTCTCGATTCTTGATCTCTCCACCGAGGGGCACCAGCCCATGCGTTCGGTGTCAGGACGCTTCACCATTGTTTTCAACGGCGAGATCTACAACTATCGGGAGATAAGGGCCAGGCTTGGAGCGGTGGCATGGAGAGGCCATTCCGACACGGAGGCCATGCTGGAAGCTTTCGAGCGATGGGGACTCAATTACGCAATCGACCAATTCGTGGGAATGTTTGCCTTCGCGGTTTGGGACCAAAATGAACGGAAGTTATGGCTGGTTCGTGACCGTTTAGGCATTAAGCCTTTGTATTACGGGCACGTCAATGGCGATTTCGTTTTTGCTTCTGAGCTAAAGGCCATCGAGCAGTATCCGGGTTTTGACGGACGAGTAGGTCGCGATGCGCTGGCGCTGTATATGCGCCACAACTATGTCCCCTCTCCGCATTGTATTTATGAGGGAATACGTAAGTTACCACCTGGCTGCATGTTAGAGGTCCGCTTCCCGAACTCTGATACGGCGGCACGCAGGTTCTGGTCTCCAATCGATGCGGCACGGCAGGGCCTGGCAGAACCACTTCATGGGAGCGACGCGGAAATCGTTGAGCGGCTGCACCAGGAACTGAAGACGGCCGTGGGTTTGCGCATGATCTCCGACGTTCCGTTGGGCGCCTTCCTTTCCGGTGGAATCGACTCTTCCTTGGTGGTTGCGCTCATGCAGGCGCAAAGCAATCGGCCGGTTAAGACCTTTACCATCGGCTTCCATGAGAGCGGATTCAACGAGGCGGCGCATGCCAAAGCTGTCGCGCAGCACCTGGGAACCGATCATACGGAACTCTATCTGACGGCGCAGGATGCGCTGAACGTCGTACCGCTGCTGACCTCGATGTACGACGAACCGTTTGCTGATTCGTCGCAGATTCCTACGTATTTGGTGTCGAAGTTGGCGCGAAGCAAGGTGACGGTGAGCTTGTCGGGTGACGGCGGAGACGAGCTTTTTGCAGGGTACAATCGTTATCTTTTTGCGCGGCAGCTTGCGAAGGCGCTTAGCCGGACGCCCAAAGCGGCTCGCAGTCTATTGGTGAAGGCCATTCGTTCGTTCTCGCCCGCAGGAATCGATCGGGTTTACGCCCAAATTCGGTCACTTGTTCCACGCGGAAAGCGCTGGGATGCGGTGGGAGACAAAGCGCACAAGTTTTCCAATTTCCTCTTGTGCGAGAGTCCGGAAGCCATCTATCTGGAAGCGGTCTCTCATTGGTCAAAGCCGTCACAGGTCGTTTCGAATTCGCGCGATGCCGATATCATTACACCGTTGATGGCAGAAGCAGCGTCGATCGGCGCTTTTGAGGATGCGATGATGCTCATCGATCTGCAGACATATCTGCCCGACGACATCCTGACAAAGGTTGACCGCGCCAGCATGGCCGTTGGCCTGGAAGCGCGCGTACCGCTGCTGGACCATCGATTGGTGGAGTTGGCGTGGAGGATTCCGCTGAATATGAAGGTCCGCAATGGCGTCAGCAAGTGGCCGTTGCGCCAAGTGCTGTACAAGTATGTCCCGCAGGAGCTGTTGGAACGGCCGAAGATGGGTTTTGGCGTGCCCATCGAACATTGGTTGCGCGGTCCGCTGCGGGAATGGGCGGAATATCTGCTGTCGGACGAGGCGATGCGACAACACGGGCTGTTGAACGAGTCGGCGATTCGCGAGAAATGGCAGGAACATCTTTCCGGCACGCGAAATTGGCAAGGCATGCTGTGGAACGTGCTGATCTTCCAGGATTGGTATCTCAAAACCAAGACATCGGAGTCGCTCTCGCCTGAACCTTCGAGTTCGGCGCGCTGAGCGGCGCACGATTCCCAAAATGGGACAGTGTCCGATATCGGGGTACCCCCCTCCCCCCTATTTTTGCAAAATCCTCATTCAAAAGGACTTGCGTGGCGATGTTTCTGTAAAATCTTGAGCGCGTGGGACTTAGTGGCAAATTATTCTTAACAAACGACTTAGGCGGGACAGATTGGGGATGGGAGGGCGTGTGGGCGGGGAGTGGGACGGAAAAGCGGAAGTGGGCAGGACCTGTCACAGGTCGAAACTCCTGGTGAGGACGGGGACTTTTCCGGCTGCCTCCTCGTGGGAAGACAGCTCTCCCTCATCCTTCGAGGGGGAGTTTAGGGCAGGCGGGCGGGAGCTGGATAGGACGTGCGTCACGGAGCAGTGTGATAAGGGAGTCGCCGGTCGCCACCTCCGGTCGCCAGTCGCCAGTCGCCAGTCGCCAGTTAACCACAACGGCAAGAGTAACCGCGGATTGCGCGGAGAACGGGTATCGGTCGAAAAGACCCACCCGGCCAAAATCAGGCCGGATGGGCCACCCGGCGTCGCTGAAGACTTGCTGGCGTGGAAGGAATTTACAACCATCGCGGTGGCGAGTGCAGTGATCCCAGGTTAGCGCGCAAAGAACGCGCGCGAACCTGGGGCACCCGGCAGGCACTTAAGTTGATTTGGATTTCGAGCCGAGTCAGAGTACCCCCTAAGTTGTCGATGGGGCATCCCCCGTACTGGGACGCAAGCCAGACTATGATCCAGTTCTGCTTTTAGATGAGAGCAGGAGCGGCATATTCTTCTTAAGATTGAATTCCTTTTCCATGCTCTGCCTCATTCGATTGTCTACGCCAAACACCATAATGTGATACACAACCAGCGCCAAAAGTAGCCTATCCGCAAACGGGCTATCTGTGAATGACCTGTGTATCTCTTTGATATCTGATTTGGAGCCTGTCATGTGATCGAGCCGTATAGAGAGATCGATCAGCCTCGTCGCAGGATTCTCGCCAAGTCGCTCCAATGTGGCGTCATATGCATTCTCCAGATCTGCCAACCCGACAGAGTACGATATGTTTTTTATCAGAGTAAGTGTGATCAGCTCCGCCACAAACTTCAATATCTTCGTCGCCTTATCACGCATTTGCTGAAGCGCATCAGTCTCGTCCGGACTCTGATCTACCTCACTTTTGATACTCTCGTTCAAGCTCTTGGCCATCACTTCTAAGTTTCTCAGAGACACGCGCATCATCCTTAGGCCGAGGTTATACGTGCATTCTAGAAATAGACAGCTTCTCAGGGCCAGGCAGCGACGCCGGAAAATTGCGAATGACCTGTCCCAAGATATTCATGTGTGTGAATCCGAGCGAGACCTTATCGCTATCTGACAGGTCGGACGAATAGGAGCATGGGCGGGCCTCCTCGGCGGGTGGTTGCGTCCGCGCTTCGGCACGGTCGAGTGCTTTACGCCGATCGCTGCGATTCTTAGCGGTATCAATCGTCTCCGGTAGAGAGAACTCCGGAAACGCCGCCGTGTCCCTCAAGAAGGCGACATCCTGTCCCAGATCAGCCGGGCTCACTTCCGCAAGAATCTTATTGGCATTTGCCACAAGGAGAGAAATTGTCGAGTGCGTGTTTCGTATAAAATAGAGAATGAAGATTAGGATCTGCGAATGCCGTTGCTCACCTGAACATTCGCTACCATTACTTCAATATCTTTTCGTAGATCAGCACCTCCTTCTCCTTCCAAATTATCACGGTAGTATCTTGCAACAAAGTAATGGAAAAGATATTGATCCCCAAACGAGCAGTTACCATCGATCAACAATGACGCGCGGGCTGCCACGAGGTCGGTTAATAGTGCATCAACATCGATCTTTACCAAGTGAGTTATTGAATATTGAGATGCAAGTTCCTTCACGCGCGACCCCGCCAACGAGGTGAGTTCGCGCTTAAACATCTCAAATGCCATGTGCGCCAGCAAGATGTATTTCTTTTCGAGCTGAGACCGACCAGTTACGGTTGTGTTCAGGGCAGTTGTGACTAACACTTCATAAAGATATCCAAAAGAGCCTGCTTCTGCTGCCTGAACATTCTCCTCTTGCATTGCCTGCAAGAGGCAAAGGAGGATAAAAGGCGTGGCAGTCAGCGTATTCTTTCGAACAATACTAAGGAGGACCCGGTCTACTCTTTGACATCACGGCCCGGATCCAAATTCGTCGGAGTGCTCAGCGACAACCACTTGTCGATGATGTTCCGGCAGGGGCTCCGGTGACGAAACGGATTCAGGGTTGCGTGGTCGAAGGCCGTATAAATTGTTGAGGAGGGCTGCATGCCGTCGCGGAGTTGCAACATGCTGTCGGAGAAGATGACTATGCGGTCGAAAAAAGTCACGGCCGTTGCGAGAAATGTATCTCTGCCTTCCGCATTGAGCTTGCAATTGTGCCAGTTATCAATTAGCAGAGCACGGTTATCTTTGCTTAATAATCTAAAATCACTCAACATAGCGCTCTGATACTGGCTCTCAAACACTTTCCAAAATTGCTCGGCCCACTGACGTTCAGTACGGGCCTTAATATGTTGACCATCCATGAATAGCGGCACACAGTCACCCGAGGCGAGGAGGTCTGAGAATATGATTTTGGCGAGAGACGTTCGGCCCGAGAGTGGCCCGCCGCGAATGACAATCCGCGGATGCGACTTTATCCAGGTGATAATGTTCTCGCTCGGGATAATATTAGGGGCGCGGCCATCGGTAGACTCAGGATCTTGTATGACGAATTCAGGATAGATGAAGAAGTCTCGCAATAATAGAGATCCTTTAATTGCATGGGCTACCGGAACATCGGACTGCGCTAAAAATGCTTCAAAGTCGGGTAAGAGGGAGTATATCTTTTTGATTGCCTTATTGGAACTGAGCGGCCGCCAAGCTGGACTCGGATTGTGTGTAGGCCGTTTTCGCCCATCTAAAGGTGATCGACTGCTCCTCGAGTCTCTCAAGATCAACCACCAATACGCTGAATGCGCTCGTTTGGGGATAAGACTCGTCTTGGAGTGCTGAGCCCTCTAAATATAAGACCCTCTCGCCGGTAGAGTTGAGTTTGTAATAATCGTGCTGGTAATGCTGGTGACCAGTGAGTGCTATATCCGATGTCCTTTCGATAAGTGCACGGAACTTTAAAACGTTGTTAGACTCCAGCCAAAGATAAGAATGATGAAATATCGAGATGCTGAGCATTGACGGGTTATCAATCACAATGTCGTGTGCGACGCTTTCGACGGGTATATACAAGGACCCTTGTTGCTCCTTTCGCCGGGAGAGGAGGGCAGTATTGTACATGTTGCATTGAATTGTCCACCCGCGATGTTCGATCAATGTCTGTTGCCAGACCCCATTCCACGGTGACGAGGAGTGCGAATTGAACGCAGCGTGGAACTCGTTGTAATGTGCTTGCACTTCCAATAGCTGACTCAGAAAAGCTTGGTCTTGTTTTGGCTCGTTGATCGTTGACACGAAGCCCGTGGTGAGTGTGTCGCGCAGTCTTATCTGCTCTACAGGCAGATAACAGTCGTGATTTCCGGGTACTGTTAAGACTTCAAAGCGGAGCTCAGGCTTTTCGTGTTGCAAAGCGGATTGCAGGCCTTTTAGAAAATGTCGAAGCGGCTTCGTACTCTTGAGCTTGGCCCGAATTCGCCACATCCCCAGAGACGACCACTAAGACGAAATCCGAAGAGGGGTCGGCTGACCGGATTGCCGACGCCACAGCTTCTGAACCTCCGGGAGCCGTACAATCGGATGACTCTTGGCGCGGAAGCGGATGTCGTCGATCGTGTTCCACGACCGGGGCCCAGAACCGTCCCTGACGTCCAAATGAGGTCGCTGCTCTGCAAGATGACGCAAAAAGTTTTCGAGCTCTTGTCAACTCTCCTTCAAGCCCGCCGAGAGAGGCGGACCTGCACAGCCGAATGTCTAGTAGGGGCCGTGTGACCCAGGTTCGCACCGCGCATCTCGGCGCTAAGCTGGAAGCTTGTCCCCAGATGGCAGACAGGCCTGAAAGGCAGTTGCCAGTGGCCGGTTGTCGGTTGTCCGAAAGAGCAGATCCCCCGCCCGCGTCGATCCCACCCTTTCGCAAAGAACGCGAAAGGATGGGGCACCCAGCGAGGGATGGCAATTCATAGGGGCAGCGCTTAACGCCGGCCTAAAGGCCGGCTCTTCCACCGAAAAGATGGGTGCGTTGCGGCGCGGCTGAGGCCGCGCCCTGTACAAATGTCCCGCGCGAATCGAAAAGCAGGTCCCTCGGTCGCCGCGGCGACCTCGGATGCCAGTCGGAAAGATAGTCGCGGATAAAGGGGTCCCATTCGACTCGCTGCGCTCGCTCAGGGCAGGCTCTTCGACTACGGCGGCAAGACCGCCTCCGCTCAGGATGACACGTCGAATTCAGGCGCGCGCGAGGTGCTCGCGGCGGGTCGCCAAGAAACAGGCAGGTCCTTCGACTGCGCGCCCGCCCGATCCGCAAAAGACGCGGATCGAGGAAAAAGCAGGCGGGCGCTTCGCTCAGGATGACGGAGAGCAGTTGTCAGTGGGCGGTTGTCGGTTGTCAGTAAGAGCGGATCCCCCGCCCGCTGCGCGGGCGAGGTATGACAAGCCAAATCTAGGCCCGCACGAGTTGGGCGCGGCGGAGGGTTGGCAGGGAGTTGATCCATTTGCCCGACTTCCGCTCGGTCAGGCGGATTTCGTAGAGGCTCTGCAGATCAGCGCAGAACTCCGGCGAGGTGCCGAAGAAATGAGCCAGGCGCAGGGCGGTGTCGCCGGCGATGGCGCGGCGTCCGTTGAGGATTTGGGTGACGCGGTTGGTGGGGACGTGGAGGCGGCGCGCCAGCTCGGCGGCGCTGATCTCCAACTCGCGCAATTCCTCGGCGAGGTGTTCGACGGGATGGATGGGTTTGCGAGTCCCACGACGTTGTCTTAAACGAGCATCGTCGTGAGTCGGTGACAAACAGCAGGTCCTTCGACTGCGCGCGCCTGATCCGCAAAGAACGCGGATCGAAGAAACAAGGTGGGCGCTTCGCTCAGGATGACGAGTCAAGGGAAAAAGGTGCGTGCGGCGCGGCTAAAGCCGCGCCCCTCCAAATGACGAGACAACGTGAAGGATAGTCGCAGGTAAAGGGGGCCTTTCACTATGGCGGCACGGCCGCCTCCGCTCAGGATGACACTTCGAGGGAGAGGCGCGCTTGCGCGGCGCCGGAGGGCGTAAAGAGCAGATCTACCACCGGCCGCGGCGGGCAAGTGTATGAGGGGCGGAAAGTTAGTGAAGCCGACGATCGGACTTGAACCGATGACCTGTCGATTACGAATCGACTGCTCTACCAACTGAGCTACGTCGGCCTCTAGTATTTGATTTTTAATCTGGCTTGGTTGTGAGGAGCGGGAAAGGCGGGATAACTCCAAGTTTTCCACCGTAGTACACCGGGGAGCCACTTGCGCAAGTCGGGCCGCTCGACCGATAATCGGTTTAGAGCCGCCGGTAGACAAGGCGGGCTTCCATGAACCGATACGGTCGCGCCGACATACTTCGGATTCTGCACATCACCCCCCAAGCAGCTAACTGGTTGGCAGCGCGCTGGTTTGGCGTCCGATTGCCGATGAGTTTTCCTTCTACGACCTGCTCCAACTTAAGACTTGTACGGGACCTGCGCGCCAAGCGGGTAAGTCGGCGGTCGGTTCGTGAATCGCTGGCGGCGATGCAGCGGCAGGCGGCCGGCATGGAGAATCCGCTGCGGGAAGCCAGCGCCTTTAGCGTGGGCAACCGGGTGGCGTTTCGCCATGAAGGACGCACGGTGGAGCCGGTGCGCGGGCAGTTTGTGATGGAGTTCGAGCCGATGGGCGCGGTGGTGTCGGCCAAGGTGTGTCCGATCGCGACGTGCGATACCGCGGCTGAGCTGTTTGCGCGCGGGGTTGCGCTCGAGGAGCATCCCAGCAACCACGATGAGGCGATCTGCGGTTTACCTGCGGGGTGGTGGAGCTCGAACCGGGTACGCAGCGGCGCACATCAACATAGGTACGCTGTATTACCATCGGCAGAACTTCGTGGCGGCGGAGACGCACTACCGCCTGGCAGTAGAGGCCGACCCGCGCTACGCGCTGGCTTACTTCGATCTGGGCAATGTGCTGGACGAGACTGGCCGGTTTGGAGGAGGCGGTGGCTGCGTATCGCACGGCGATCCAACTGGCTCCGACGTATGCGGATGCGCATTACAATCTGGCGCTGGCCTATGAGCGCCAGCAGCCAGCCTCGGCGCGCGCTTCCACACTGGAAGACTTACGCGCAGCCTTGACCGCATTGGGCCGTGGTCGGTGCATGCGCGGAACCGGATCGCGCGCATCCTTGAGGGCGACAAGCTACAAGATGGTGTATCAGCGGCCGTCGTAGCGGTTCCCTTCCTCAACAACTTTTTGCGTTAGTGAGCGGCCGCGTTGGCCTTGATCCATTTGGCGATGTCGGTGATGACGTCGTCGGAGACGTTGCCGCGCGACGGAATAGTCGTCTGGGCTGGCCGGGCCGGAGCCGGCTCCCGGCATGAACAGATGGGTGTAGGCCGGATAGAACTTGAAGGTCGCGCGCGGGTCACTTGCCAAAGCGCTCTTCCAAATTTCGAAGTCGGCGTTGGTCACCTGGTAATCGCGTCCACCTTGCAGCACGAGGATGGGGATTTTCAGTCCGGCGGCGACTTTGGCGGGATCGTATCTGCGCAGATCGAGGAAGTACGAGCCGGGGATGGGAGCGCCGAAGAAGTCGACGGTGTCGCCGGGCTTTAGCGAGGGCTTTCGACCTGGGCGGCGATGGCTTCGGCTTTCTCGATCTGCTTCTGGTTCTCCGGCGTTTGCTCGGGGGTCAGGCTGGCAATGTATTTCACCTGGTCGACCACTACGTTTTCCAGAGGCCGCGCCGTGCCAGCCAGGATGATGATGCCGGCCACCTGCGGATCCTCGGCGGCGATGCGGGGCGCTAACATGCCTCCCAGGCTGTGGCCGAGGACGTAAATCTGCTTCTTGTTGACCTCGGGCATTTTGGCCAGCAGGGCGACGGCGGCGATGACGTCGTCGGTGACTTCGTCTTTCACCGTGAACGGCTTGTCGGACTTTGAGTCGGCGCCATACTGTTTGGTGCGCTTCACGTAGCGAAGGACGGCAATGTTCTGGCTGGCCAGTCCGTAGGCGAGGTCGGCGAACGGTTTGTTGGGGCCGATGGTTTCGTCGGCATCCTGAGGGCCGGAGCCCTGCACCAACACCACGGCCGGAACCGACGGTTCTTGTGTTGGGAAGCGTCAGCACTCCAGGCAACTCCCAACGTCCGCTGACGATGGTGGTGTCGCGGTCGTGGAAGGCGTCGGTCTTGACGTAGGCAGGCGTCTTCCAGTCTGCGGCGGGCGCAGCCTCACTGCTGGCAGCGGAGGCGGGCTCGAAGAACAGTCCCTTCACCCGACCCTGAGAGTCCATGTAGATCTTGGCGTCGAGCGTAGCGTGCTCGAACTCGCAGGTCACGAAGGCGGCATGCAGGCCCTGCTTCTCCGTGACTTTGACGGATGCAATGCCCTTGAACGGCCCCGTCTGCGCCAGCAGCGAATCCCATACTTCCGGCAGTTTAGCGGAGGGCAACGCGGCCTTCATCTGGCTCGTCAAACAGCGCCTCGACCTTATCGAATTGGCGAGCGGCCAGCTGAGTTACCAAGCCACGGCCGATGGCTTCGAAGTCAGGACCTTCAGCGAACGAAAAATGGGTTAGCGGACAGCAGCGCAATAGCGACCAGAAGTTTCGAGACGGCGTTCATAGGAGGTTCCATGGCGAATATAAACCTTTGACACATGCGCGCGCTGAACCCTCCGCTGCGGTGCTAGAATCGAGGGTTTTGTATCCCAGCTTTTGAGGTGTCCTTATGTCAGATATCACCGCAACCGATATGCCGCCCGCTCCGCTGGTCGCGCTCACCGAAGACGAAATGCTGTTTCGCGACACCATCCGCCAGTTCGCCGACGAGACCGTCCGCCGCACGTGAAGGAGATGGACGAGAAGGGCGTCTTCGAGCATCGCTCATCGAGCAGTTCTTCGAGCTGGGCCTGATGGGCATCGAGGTTCCCGAGCAGTACGGCGGCGGCGGCGGGACGTTCTTCGAGGCCATTCTCGCGGTCGAGGAGCTGTCGCGCGTGGATGCTTCGGCCGGCGTCATGGTCGACGTGCAGAACACGCTGGTCAACAACGCGCTGCTGCGCTGGACAACCGAAGAGCAGAAGAAGCGCTACCTGCCGCGCATGTGCACGGACACGGTCGGCGCCTACGCGCTGAGCGAAGCCGGCTCCGGCTCCGACGCGTTCGCCCTGCAGACCCGCGCCGAACTGAAGGGCAGCGACTACGTGCTCAACGGCCGCAAGCTGTGGATCACCAACGCCAAGGAAGCCGGCATGTTCATCCTCTTGGCCACCGTCGATCCCGCGGCGGGCTACAAGGGCATCACCGCGTTCATCGTCGAGAAGAGCTTCCCCGGCTTCACCGTCGGCAAGAAAGAGGACAAGCTGGGCATCCGCGCTTCCTCCACCTGCGAGCTGATCCTGGAAGACTGCCGCGTGCCCAAGGAGAACGTGCTGGGCGAAGTCGGCAAGGGCTACAAGATCGCCATCGAGACGCTGAACGAAGGCCGCATCGGCATTGGCGCGCAGATGCTCGGCCTGGCGCGCGGCGCGTGGGAATGCGCCGTGAAGTACGCGCAGGAGCGCAAGCAGTTCGGCAGCGCCATCGCCGACTTCCAGGGCATCCAGTTCCAGATCGCGCAGATGGCGACGGAGATCGAAGCGGCGCGCATGATGGTCTACAACGCCGCGCGCATGAAGGACGCCGGCATGAACTTCGTGAAGGAAGCGGCCATGACCAAGCTCTTCTGCTCGCAGGTGGCCGAGCGCGTGGCGTCGCTGTGCGTCGAGATCTACGGCGGCTACGGCTTCACCAAGGACTATCCGGTGGAGAAATACTTCCGCGACTCGAAGATCGGCAAGATCTACGAAGGCACGTCGAACATGCAGCTGCAGACCATCGCCAAGCTGGTGATGGGAAAGTAGGGAGGTCAGCATTGCTGGCGGACAGAGAAGATCATCGCGCTCGTGCCGATCACCGGACGCGGCCCGCGGCCAAGGCGTTCTACGCCGATAAGCTTGGGTTGAAGTTCGTGAGCGAAGATCCGTTCGCGGTGGTGTTCGACGCCAATGGAAACATGCTGCGGCTGACGAAGATGAAGGAATTCACGCCACAGCCGTTCTCGATATCTGGGCTGGGAGGTGCCGGATATCGAGGCCGCCGTCCGGCAGACTCCGGCGGCCGGCGTCGCGTTTGAACGCTACGGCTTTTTCAGAGCAGGACGAACTCGGCATCTGGACTGCTCCCGATGGAACGAAAGTAGCGTGGTTTCAAGACCCAGACGGAAACAACCTCGGCATTGTCGCAACATCTGATCACGTGCTCGAAGCGCAGCCAGCCGAACTTCTGCGGCACGTGGAAGTTCGGCTCTTGCTGTTTCTGTGGGCTGCCACGAGGAGTAAAAGCGCTCGGGGTCGAGCCCTTCGCAGCGGAAGAAGTTCACTCGCCACGGACTGCGCCGGATCGAAGATCAACGGTAGAGCGCTGCCATCGGGATGGCAAGTTCGGCAATCCAGACGCGCGCGGCCTTGTCGACATCGACCTTGGAGCTGCATTCCGCTGGTGATGTGCTGGAGGCCTTCGGGAGTAATGTCCAGATCGAGCCACTGCCCATTCGGACTGACTTCGAATTCCTTGTAGTACTTCTCGCCAAAGCGATCGGGCTGCAGGAACACCTCGGCCACGTCGCGCTCCCAAAGAAAATCTCTGCGGCCGTTGGCGTCGGCGTCCGAGAAAACATCGATCGTGCGGTAGCGGCAGCGAAAGCGAAGGAACAGCCGATCCTCCGACCATAGCAACCGCACTTCAGTCTCTCGCTTGGGATCGGGGTTCTTACCCTGCCAGTCGTGGCAAAAAGCAATCGGCTGGCGCGCGATTCCAGTCGAAATCGGCAGGGAAATCGCTGGCGCAGCTGCGTCAGCCGCACGGCAGTGATTTCCGCAGCCAACGCAGGCAAAGCGCTACTCGACCTCGTGCTTGGCGGTGTAGCCGTCGCGCGCAATGATCTGGTACTTGACGTCGTGGTTCTTCTCGTCCTTGATCACGAGCGGGCTTGTCGTTGGGCCCAACGAGTTCGACCTTGAGCTTGCGGTAGGTGCCGTCCATCTTGGGATTCGTGGACTGATAGGTGATGGTGTACTGATTGCGAATCGACTGCGCGACTTCCTTGAAGATCTCGGGCATCTCGCCCATAAAGCGCGGTGAATACCACCGTCCGCCCGTCAGCTGCGCAAAGGTCTTCATCTGGTTGTCGGCCACCAGGTAGTCCATGTTGGCGATGTTGAAATCGGGATTGCTGCCGTAGCGAGCCTCCGCCATGGTGCGCAAGGCGGCCCCGGTGGTGACGGTGTAGATGGTCACATTGGGCGTGGTCTTGACCTTCTTCAGGATCTTGTCGAAGGTCATGTGGCTCATGGTGTCGACGGCCGCTGGCAACGATCACCAGTTCCTTGTGGCCCGGGATGCGGTCCAGACGGTCGAGCGTGTCGTACATCGCATCCCAGAGGTTGGTTTCGCTGAAGCCGGGAATGCGCAGCGTGTTCAGCGCGCCGAAGATGGCCTGCTTGTCCTGGGTGAAGTCCACCAGAATGTGCGTCTTCATGTCGAACTCGATGACGGCAACCCAATCGATGGGCTTCAGGTTCGAGGCGAACATGTATGAAGCAGTTCAGCGCGTCGTACATGAAGTTGTAGTTCGTGGAAGCGAACTCCACCAGCAGCACCGCCGTGATGGGCGCCTCGCTCTGGGTCACGGTCTGGATTTTCTGCGGAACCCCGTCTTCCCATACCTTGAAGTGTTCCTTGGCAACATTCGGCGGCAGCGCAATGGGACGGCCGTCTTTCATCACCACGCGGGCGTCAACCGTGACCACGGGCACATCTACGCGCAGAGAGTATTCGGGGATGTCGGCCTGCTTCTTCGGCTTGGGCGGCGGAGGCGTGTCGTCGGACGAGTCCTTGTCTTCTTGGGCACGGCGATGGGACCGACATCGCCTTCCGGTCCACCGGCCTCGGGCGGCATTTGGTCGGGCTTTTGCGAGGCCTGGCTCTGCGAAGAGGATTGCTGTCGGTGGTCTGCGCCATGGCCGGCGCGGTTGCCAGCAGAAGGGGTGCAAGCACAGCTAGAGCGCGGAAGCGCACCAATTCGGCGCGCCGTTCCGATAAATTGTGAAGTCCAGGAAATCCTGCTCGGCATAGGCTCTCTGCTAGTATAAGTCCACTCTGGGCACGTGAACGCCGGCTCATCCCCGACGATTTAAACCCTGATCCGTCAAAACAGTCGCGGAACAGACAGCCTCCGCGGGCCTGAGTCGAAGTAATGTTGCGCCGCTCCATCGCGTTTTTCCTGTTCGTCTCACTTCATCCTGCCACTGGCCGCGGTGGCAGCCGACGTCGCTGACCGCAAATCATGCCTGAAAGCGAAGTTCGCGCCGGCATGCACGGCGTAGCCTATACCGTGTTTGAAGGCACAAAGCCGGAGCCGATCGAGGTCGAGATTCTGGGCGTTTTGCGCGACATGGCGGGCCCGAAGTCCGATGTCATCCTGGCCCGACTGCACGGCGCAAGGTCGAATTCACCGGCGTGGTCGCGGGAATGAGCGGCAGCCCGGTGTACATCGACGGCAAACTGGTGGGCGCGATCGCGTATCGCATCGGCAAGTTCTCCAAGGAACCGATCGCCGGCATCACTCCGGCCGCGGCGATGCTGGAGATCGACGATTTGGACAAGACGCCTCCCGCAAGACTGCGTCACGGAACAAGGTCGCCTCGGGCGTCCAGCGCGTACCGCCGGCGCCGGGCGATTCGGCGCACGCTGATCCAGCGATTGCGGACTATACCAACCTGCTCAAGCCGATCGAGACGCCGCTGGTTTTCAGCGGATTCAGCCGAAACACGCTGCGGCTGTTTGGACATAAGTTTGCCGCGGCGGGCGTAGTTCCGGTGATGGGCGCAGGTTCGGTCAGCGACGGCAAGCAGCCCGAGCCGCTGGAACCGGGCTCGGCAGTGAGCGCAGTTCTGGTGCGCGGAGACATGAACATCGCCGGCACCTGCACGGTCACCTACGTTGACGCCACGCACCTGCTGGCCTGCGGACATCCCTTGCTGCAGTCAGGCACGGTGGAAATGCCGATGACCAAGGCCACCGTGCTGGCGACATTGCCCTCCAGTTACAACTCGTTCAAGATTGTGAACTCGACCGAGCCTGTCGGCGCATTCGTGCAGGACCGCCGCACCGGCATCATGGGGCGCTTCGAGCGCGAGCCGCAGATGATTCCCGTTACCCTGAGCTCCGCGGCGCCGCGCATCCCAAGCAGTATCACTTTGAAGTGCTCAACAATCCCAGGATCACGCCGACGGCAATGATGGCAACGGTGTTCAACGCGCTGCAAGGAATGAACGAATATGGCGAGGACACGACTTATCAAGCTCAATGGCAGCATCGCTGTGCAGGGTTATCCCAAGCTGGCGGTGCAGAACATGTACGCGCCCGCCGACGGCGACGACACACGGCCTAGGGCATTGCGCTGTCGATCGGCGACCGCTTTACCCGCATCTACGAGAATCCCTATGAGACGCCGAAGATCGACGGCGTGAAGCTGAACTTCGACCTGGTTCCGGAGCGGCGCTCGGCCCGGCTGGAGAATGCGCGCACCGACGTCACCGAAGCGCGTCCGGGAGACACGATCACGGTCGAGACGATGCTGCGCCCGTATCGCGGCGAGAGCATGGTGCGCGAGATTCCGATAACGATTCCGGCCTCCACGCCAAAAGGGATGCTGCGCATCCTGGTGAGCGACGGCGAGACGCTGGACCGCTTGCGGCGTGTGCCGCCTGCGCTCAGCCGCAAGCTTCCGCTGGGCTCGACCATCGCCCTGCTCAACCGCGAGCACATCAACACGGATGTCTACGTTTCGCTGCTGGAGCCGAATCCGCAGGCCATGGTGAGCAACAACGTCATGCCGACGCTGCCGTTGTCGGTCATCAACGTGATGGACGGCATGCGCGGGACCCAGGAGATGGTCGTGGTGGGCGAGTCGGCCACCAACGAGGCTTCGGCGGCGGTGGATTACGTAGTGTCGGGCGCGCAAGTGATTACGCTTAACATAAAGTAGCACTTTGCCGGCTCGACTTCTGGCTCTTCCAGATAACTAATCCGATTAGACACTTTCGAATGCTCTGTCTCTTTTGCCTCCTGCTGCCTTCCCTCGCTGTCGCTGACGGTACGCGCCTCTGGCAGCAGACCAAGTACGACGAATTGGAAAAGGGGACGGCGAAAGGCGTGGCCATTCATAGCGATGGCAGCCTTTCGCTGGCGCCTGCATTTACCGCGCTCTATACCTCACCGTCGGCCTATCTGTGGGCGCTGGTTTCCGATACCCAGGGCAACGCCTATGCCGCCGCGGGATCTCCGGCGCGGGTGTACCGCATCACGCCCGAGGGTAAGGCCAGCGTTATCTTTGCGCCGCAGGAGCTTTCTGTGCAAGCGCTGGCGATTGACGGCAGCGGTGCGATTTACGCCGCGACATCGCCTGACGGCAGGGTGTACAAGATCGCGCACAACGGCCAACCGGCGGCCAAGCCCACTGAAGCTTCAGCCTCCGCCGTAGCGGTCGATCCCGGCTACACCGCCAGTGTCTTCTTCGAGCCCAAGTCGAAATACATCTGGGCACTGGCGTTCGACAAACAGGGACGCCTCTACGTCGGCACTGGCGATCGGGGCGAGATCTTCCGAGTCGAGCCCAACAGCGCCGGATCGGTCTTCTTTAAGAGCGACGAAGTGCACATCCGTGTGCTGGCGTTTGACCACTCCGGCAATCTCCTCGTCGGAACGGACGGCAGCGGGCTGATTTACCGCATCACGCCGCAAGGCGAAGGATTCGTGCTCTATGACGCTCCGAAAAAAGAGATTACGGCGCTGGCGGTGGATGCTCAGGGCAACATCTACGCCGCGGGAGCGGGCGACAGACGCGGCGCAGCTCCCCAACCGCAAGCAGGCCAACCGAATGGGGCCTCGCCCGGCGCTCCTCCCACGATGATCGTAATCCAGGCCCCTTCGCAGGCGGCAGGTGGCGCCCCTGCAATCGCGCCTGCTCCCTTCCCGGTGGCCCTGAATCTCGGCGGCTCCGAGGTTTACCGCCTCGGGCCCGACGGCTCACCCAAGACCATCTGGACGTCGAAAGACGACATCGTTTATGCGCTGGCGTTTGACGCCGCCGGACGCCTGATTGCCGGTACCGGCAACAAGGGCAGGCTGTATGCGATCTCCGACAACCAATACACCGACTTGACCGACGCCAGCGCCAACCAAGTGACGGCCTTCGCTCGCGCCCCTCAGGGCGGCATTTACGCATCCACCAGCAATCTGGGCAAGGTGTTTCTTATCGGCGAAAACCCCGCCGCCGAGGGAACTTACGAGGGCGACGTCTTCGACGCGAAGATATTCTCCAAGTGGGGCCGCCCGGAAGTGCGCGGCGAGGGCAACTTCGACCTCTTCGCGCGCAGCGGCAACCTCGATAACCCGGACCGCAACTGGAGCCCATGGAAAAAGGTTGACCTCGCCAAGGCGGGCGCGGTCGAGGCTCCCGCCGCCCGTTTCCTGCAATGGAAGGTGGTCTTGCACGCGGGCACTCCCGAACCGGCAGTGCAGCGCGTCGCTATCAACTACCTGCCGAAGAACGTTGCGCCCGAGGTCGATGAAGTGACCGTGACGGTCGGTGCCCGCGTGCCAGGGTCGGCGCATACCAGCAATACCAATTCCGAAGGTTCCTTCGACTCCCCGGTCCCCACGGTACCCGACAAACACAACATTGCCGTGAAATGGAAAGCGCATGACGCCAACGACGACTCGTTGGTTTACAGCGTGTATTACCGTGGCGACGGCGAAAAGCAGTGGAAGAAGCTGAATGAAGACCTGACCGAGCGCTACGCCAATCTTGAGGCAGACATGTTTCCCGATGGTGGTTACACCGTGCGCGTCGTGGCGTCGGACCTGCCCTCGCACTCGCCGTCGGAAGCCCTGACCGGCGAGAAGACAAGCGACCGATTCGAGGTGGACAACACGCCTCCGGTGGTGGAGATCGGCGCTGCGCGAATCGAGGCGGGTAAGCTGCACTTGGCGTTCCGCGCCACCGACAGCTTCTCGCCCATCAGCCACGCCGAGTATCTCCATCGACGCCGACGACTGGCAGACGGCCGAGCCGGTCGGCCAGATCTCCGACTACAAAGTAGAAAATTACGACTTGACTGCGCCCATTCCCGCGGTTGACCCGAAAGACCCACCCCTCACCGAGCACATCGTCGTGGTTCGCGTCTTCGACCGTTACGACAATGTCGGCGTGGCAAAAATCGTGATCAAGTCGCCGCTGTCGAGTCCGTCGCATTGACCGAGCGAAAGCAATGACGCTGCCCATCATTCTCGACCTGGCGGGACTGGTGGTTGGGTCGGTGTACTGCACCATCCCGCTTTTCTGGCTGGTGTTTCATCCCTTCGTCGAGCGCTGGCGTGCTTACGGCCGCAGGGCGTTCGTCTTCATCATTCCAGCCTGGGGAGTGTTCATTGCAGCGGCGTTTGCCGTCGCATGGCCATTCCGTCATCTGCACCTCTACGACAGCAAGATTCCGTGGGTGCTGGGAGTGGCATTCATCCTTGCGGGTTTTTCGATTTACCGCTCCGCGTCACAAGGCTTTGACCGGGCGAAAATCTCCGGTCTTGCCGAACTCGAGCCTGGCGTGCACGACCAGAAGCTCGTGGTCACAGGCATTCGCACACAAGTTAGGCATCCTATCTATCTCGGCCATCTGTGCGAGGTCTTCGGCTGGACTATCGGCACCGGCTCCATCGCACTTTGCGTCCTGCTGGTATTTGCCGCCATCACCGGAGCCATCATGATACGCAAAGAAGACGCAGAGCTGGAGGCGCGCTTCGGCGATCTGTACCGGGAGTATCGCGACACGGTTCCTGCGCTGTTGCCGAAGTTCCCCATCTAGCCGGGCCCGTGCACCGCAGCACTTCGCTACAATGAGGTTTCGCCGCTCCGGGGCCGCGGACGGTGACAAATTCAATGCAATTCGAACTCTTTGTAGCCGCGCGGTATCTCAGGGCCAAGCGCCGCCATGCGGTCATCGGCATCATCACCGTCATCTCGATCGTGGGAGTTGCCGCCGGTGTCGCCTCGCTCATCATCGCCTTGGCCATCAACAACGGATTCCGCCAGGACCTTCAGGACCGCCTCCTCGGCTCCACCTCACACATCAACCTTTTGCGTGTGGAGGCCGACGGCATCCGCGATTGGCAGCCCTTGCTCTCAGAGCTAGAAAAGCAGCCGCACGTCGTGGCCGGAGCGCCCGCCATCTACGAGCAGGTGTTGCTCTCGCGCGGCGCGCGGGCGCAAGGCGCGGTGCTGAAAGGCATCATCCCGGCGGACGAAAAGCAGGTCAGCGACTTGCTGGATTCGATAAAAACTGGCTCGGGCGGCGCCCTCTCGACCATCGACACGAACACCAGCCAGGCGCCCACCGAGTCGGATGATCCCACCGCGCCGCCAGCACAGCTTACGGCGCCATTGGCCCCCATCGTGCTCGGCAAAGACATGGCCGACCAACTCGGAGCCACCGTCGGCTCGGTGGTCACCGCCACCAGCCCGCAGGGCGAGCTGACGCCGTTCGGCATCGTCCCCAAATACGCGCGTTTCAAAGTCGTTGGCATCTTCAGTTCTGGCTTTTACGACTACGACAACACCTGGGCGTTCATCCGTCTGGCCGACGCGCAACGCCTCTTCGACCTGAGTGACGTAATCTCCGTGCTCGAGTTCAAGGTGGACGACATCTACAAGGCCGGAGAAATTGGACGCCAACTTGAAGCCGCAGCCGGCAAGGGATTCATGTCCACCAACTGGATGGAGCAGAACCGGGCGCTGTTTCACGCCTTGCGCCTGGAGCGGATCGTGACCTTTATCACCATCGGCCTCATCGTATTTGTCGCCGCGCTCAACATTCTCATCTCGCTGATCATGATGGTCATGGAGAAGACTCGCGACATCGCCGTGCTGGTGTCGATGGGAGCCAAGCGGAAACAAGTGCGCCGCATCTTCATTTACCAAGGTCTCCTGATCGGAGTGATCGGCACGGCCATTGGGCTAGTGCTGGGCTACTCCATTTCGTGGGCCGCTGGACACTACCATCTGCTGTCGCTTTCAGCCGAGGTCTATTCCATCGACTACGTACCGTTTGCCCCGCGGTTCTCGGATGCCGTGCTGGTGAGCGCGGTCGCCATCGGCATTTCCTTTATAGCTACGCTGTATCCCTCGTGGTCGGCAGCCAGCGTGTTGCCTGCCGAAGCGCTGCGCTACGAATAGGCGACCAATTCTGGCGTAATTCCGGTCTTTTCCACCCCGTTTGCAGCCTAAGTGTCACTGACGCTATCGCCCCAAGCGTGTTCTAATTTAGCGAAGCTGACGGCTTTTCCTATCGGGTAAACGACTCGCGAAGCCGCTGTGGCTACCGTTGGTACTTGAGGCAGAAAACTGCATCTAACTGAACAGCCCGAGTTGTTACGAGTTGAAAACCTCAAGAAGGTGTTCCGCTCGGGCAAGTCCGAATTGGTGCTCTTTGAGAATTTGTCGTTTCAAGTGAAAACCGGCGAGATGCTGGCGATCGTCGGCGAATCGGGCGCCGGCAAGAGTACCTTGCTGCACATCCTGGGAGTTCTTGATACTGCTTCGGAAGGTGACGTATACTTCGCGCAAATCGATTTGCGGAAGCTCACGGAAGATGCAGCCGCTGAATTCCGCAGCCGGGAACTTGGGTACGTCTGGCAGTTTCACTATTTGCTGCCCGAGTTCACCGCAGTCGAGAACGTAGCCATGCCGCTGTACATGCGCGGTGTTAAGCGCAGTTCGGCGGAGCAGGAAGCCCTGCACTGGTTGCAGGAAGTGGGGTTGGCGGACCGTGCCAGTCACCGGTCCGGCGAGTTGTCTGGCGGAGAACAGCAACGGGTGGCGCTGGCCCGTGCGCTGGTGACCAGACCGAAGGTCCTGATGGCTGACGAGCCGACAGGCGACCTCGATAACCGGACAGCGGATGCGGTAATGGATTTGATAGCAAAACTACATAGGGATTATCGGCTCACCTCGCTGATCGTGACTCACAACCATGCCTTCGCACGGCGCTGCGACCGGGTATTGAACCTGGCGGGAGGACGGTTGGTCGAGGTGTCGCCGCAATCGCTTTCCGCCTGAGACAACCAGCGGAGGCGTTGTGGGTTTGCAGGTCTTGAGGGCTCGCAAGAGTTCCTCGTTCTTCGGTCCCGCCACTTACCGGGGATCGGCGGTCAGGGGCAAGGCAGTTACAAGAGGCTCGCGGAGAGGAAAGCACAAAGTACGAGGACTTTCCGAGGAGCCTTGGGAGAGGTCCAATGTTTGAACGGTACACGGAAAAGGCCCGGCGCGTGATTTTCTTCGCCCGCTACGAAGCCAGCCAGTTTGGTTCTCCGTACATAGAGACGGAACATCTGCTGCTTGGCTTGTTGCGCGAAGATAAGGCGCTTACCAACAGGTTCCTGCGGTCGCATGCCTCGGTGGAGTCCATCCGCAAGCAGATTGAGGCCCATACGACCATTCGGGAAAAGGTCTCGACTTCCGTGGACCTGCCCCTGAGCAACGAATGTAAACGCGTGCTCGCGTATGCCGCCGAGGAAGCCGAGCGCCTGTCGCACAAGCACATCGGCACCGAGCACCTTCTATTGGGCCTGCTGCGCGAAGAAAAGTGTTTCGCTGCCGAAATCCTGCACGAGCGCGGACTGCGCCTGTCGAACATTCGTGAAGAGTTGTCGCGCACCTCGCAAGAAAAGGCACAGCCCTCGCAGCGCAATCGCGAGTCTTCCCTGCTCTCCGAATTCTCTCGCGACCTGACCCAGGCCGCCATGGATAACCAGCTCGATCCGCTGGTGGGCCGCGACGGCGAGCTGGAGCGCGTCATTCAAATCCTTTGCCGCCGCACCAAGAACAATCCAGTGCTGATCGGCGAACCCGGCGTCGGCAAGACCGCCATCGTCGAGGGCCTGGCGCAGCGCATCGCTGACGGCGAAGTGCCGTCGTTCCTCGCCGACAAGCGCATCCTCGCTCTGGACCTGTCGCTGATCGTGGCCGGCACCAAGTACCGCGGCCAGTTCGAAGAGCGCCTGAAGACCATCATGAAGGAACTGATGGAGTCGCAGAACTCCGTCATCTTCATCGACGAGTTGCACACGCTGGTGGGCGCAGGCTCGGCGGAAGGTTCGCTCGACGCCGCCAACATCCTGAAGCCGGCGCTGTCGCGCGGCGAAATTCAGTGCATCGGCGCCACCACTCCGGCCGAGTTTCGCAAGTCCATCGAGAAAGACCGCTCACTGGAGCGCCGCTTCCAGGCCGTCAAAGTGCCGCCGCCAACGGAGACCGACGCCGTCAAGATCCTCTTCGGCATCAAGGAGCGCTACGAGAAATTCCACGCGGTCACCTACACCGATGAGGCCATCACCATCTCGGTGTCGCACTCCAACCGCTATCTGCCTGACCGCTTCCTGCCTGACAAGGCCATCGATCTGATCGACGAGGCCGGCGCGCGCGTGAAACTGCGGCAGACTTCCCTGCCCGAGGACATCACCGAGGTGCAGAAGCGCATCAAGTTCATCGTGCACCGCATGGAAAGCGCCATCGCCAACCATGAATTCGAGAAGGCGCGCTTCTACTCCGACGAGGAACGCAAGGAGCGCGACAACCTGCGCGCCCTGCGCGAGAAGTATCACCTCGATGAGTCTTCGACCGGCGTCGTCGGCCGCGAGGACATCGAAGACGTGGTATCGCGCTGGACGGGCGTGCCCGTGGCGTCCATCAAGGAAGAAGAGAGCCAGAAGCTCCTGCGCATCGAGGAAGAGCTGCACAAGCGGGTCATCTCGCAGGACCGCTCGATCTCCGCGCTTGCGCGCGCTATTCGCCGCTCGCGTGCAGGCCTGAAGAGCCCGAACCGTCCGATTGGATCGTTCCTGTTCCTGGGACCGACTGGCGTGGGTAAGACCGAAGCGGCCCGCACCCTGGCGCAGTTCATGTTCGGCAGCGAGAAGTCGCTGGTGCGGTTCGACATGTCCGAGTACATGGAGAAGCACTCGGTTTCCAAGCTGATCGGCTCGCCTCCGGGATACGTCGGCTACGAAGAGGGCGGCCAGTTGACCGAGCGCGTCAAGCGTGCGCCCTACTCGGTGGTGCTGCTCGACGAAGTCGAGAAGGCGCACCCCGATCTGTTCAACATCATGCTGCAGGTGTTTGAAGACGGCCAGTTGACCGACGGACTCGGCAACACCGTGGACTTCAAGAACACCATCATCATCATGACCTCGAACATCGGCGCGCGGCACTTGCAGAAGCGGACCGGCTTGGGCTTCCAGTCCGACGCCGAAGACTCGGTTTCGGGCAAGGTGGAAGACATGGTTCGTAGCGAAGTGAAGCGCACCTTCAACCCCGAGTTCCTGAACCGTCTCGACGAGGTCATCATCTTCAACGCCCTGAGTGAGGCCGACCTCATCCAGATCGTCGAACTGATGGTGAACCAGCTCAACCAGAACCTCGCGCAGCGCGCCATCACGGTCACCGTGACCGAAGATGCCCGCAAGTGGATCCTCAACAAGACAGTCGTCGATCGCAGCTACGGTGCGCGCCCCCTGCGTCGCGCACTGCAGAAGTACATCGAAGACCCGCTGTCGGAGGCGCTCATTCAGGGCTCCTTCCAGCAGCGTCCGACGTTCATCGAGGTCTATCTCGATCACGACCAGCTCTTCTACCGCCCGGTGGGCGAGGAGAGCGTCGAGGGGGTCCTGCTCTACAGCGCGGCGCCGCTGATTTAGAAGGCTAGAGACGGAGCAACCAAGGGGAGCGGCGACGCTCCCCTTGCTTTTTGTTACCTTGGAAGTAGATGAACGACGGGCACAAGCAGCGGATTGCTATCGACATGGACGAGGTGCTGGCCGACACGCTGGCGCAGTTCCTGGCGGAATACAACCGCGAATTCGGCGAGAGCATCAGCAAGGCCGATCTGTCCGCGCGCAAGCTGGCTGAGATCATCCCTGCCGACCGCCGCGCGCGCCTCAGACATTACGCGCTCAGCCCGGGATTTTTTCGCCAGATCCCGCTCATGCCCGGCAGCGGCGAGGTCTTCGCCGAGTTGCGCGAGCGCTACGAAGTCTTCATCGCCACGGCGGCCATGGAGTTTCCCAGCTCCTTCAACGAGAAGTACGAGTGGATTAAGGCGCACTTCCACGACTTTCCCGACAGTCACATCGTCTTCTGCGGCGACAAGGGCATTCTCGCCGCCGACTTTCTGATCGACGACAGCCCCCGCCACTTCGACCGCTTCGCCGGCAAGGGATTCCTGTTTACCGCGCCCCACAATCGCGCCGAGACCCGCTATCCGCGACTGCACGACTGGGCTGACGTGCGCCGCCAGTTCCTCTGAAGCCCACTGTCCGCCACCGAACAACTCCCCCAAATTCGCACAGCAAACCACGATTCTCTAGCTGCCCGCTCCGTCGTAACCGCCTTCCCTGCCAATTGGATAGCGAATCATGGATGTGGCCGTCCAACTGCAAGGTGGTATTCGGATTGATTCACCGAGGTGAGTAAATGCGAGGTTTGCTTCAGGACCTTCGATACGGGTTGCGCCGGCTCCGCCGGAGCCCGGGTTTCACAGCCACTGCAGTCCTGTCGCTGGCGTTGGGAATCGGCGCGACCACCGCTGTATTCAACGTTGTCTATGCGGTAGTGCTCGACCCGTATCCGTATGTGGACGTAAACCGCATGGTCCACCCTGTCATAACGACCAAACGGGGAGAGGACTGGTGGATGAGCTTCACCGGGCCACAATACCAACAGATACGCAAATCTCCGTCGATCGAGAGCGCATTTGCCCAGGACGATTGGAACCTGACCACGACCGGCGGTGACCTTCCCGAGGATGTGAACGCGGCATATCTCACGGGAAACGCCTTCAATCAGCTGGGAGTGCCGGCCCTCATCGGGCGTGGGCTGCTTCCCAGCGACGCACCCGAAGGACAAGACCCGCAGCCGGTCGCAGTGCTGGGTTACAAATTCTGGCTGCGGCATTACAACGGCGAACGAGATGTCATCGGCAAAAACATTCAGCTCGTACACAAGAATTACACCATCGTCGGGGTCGCACAGCCGCGGTTCAGCTGGGGTGATGCCGATGTTTACCTTCCGCTGAAGATAACGGCTGACCCGTCGCGCGGATATTACGTTGGCATCAAGCTGAAACCGGGCGTGAGCCACGCGGCCATCGACGCCGAGTTCCAGTCGCTGTTCGAGCAATTCGCCAAGGAGACGCCAAAGCATTTTCCGACTGACGGTTTCAAGGTGAACGTAAAAGGGTTCAACGAGCGTTTCATGAAAGAGTTGGGCCCGACCCTCTATCTTCTTTTGGGGTCCGTTGGGCTGCTGTTGCTGATTGGCTGCGGCAATGTGTCGATTCTGCTGCTGGCGCGGGGCACGGCGCGCGAGCACGAATTCGCGGTCCGCGCCGCAGTGGGCGCCGGTCGTTCGCGGCTGGTGCGGCAATTGCTGACGGAGTCGCTGCTGCTATCGCTGAGCGGCGCAGCGCTGGGCGTGATGGTCGCCTATCGGTTGGTGGCGATCATCGTTCCCATGTTGCCGGAATCCTCTTTGCCGCACGAGGCGGCGATCAGTATTAGTCTGCCGGTTTTGAGTTTCAGCGTAGGGCTCGCAATCTTCACTGGCGTATTTTTCGGGCTGTCGCCCGCGATGCAGTTCAGCCGGCCTGAAGTTTCGCAAGTGATGCAGGCGAGCACGAAGAAGGTAATGGGTGGAGTGCGCGGCAAGCGCATGCACAATGCGCTCATCTCCGGCCAGATCGCACTCACTTTGCTCCTGTTGGCGAGTGCCGGCGCAGCCATCAGTGGATTTATCAAGCTCAATCACAGCCACCTGGGCTACAACCCCCATAACGTAATGTCGGTGGGCATTCCCGTACACGACAATACTTACACCACGTGGGAGTCGCGCGCGCAATACTTCACCCAACTGATGCAGAAGGTTGCCGCCATGCCGGAAGTCAAAATGGCGGGCCTCTCGACCAACGCGACGCCGCCGGAAAACGGTGCGACCAATAAGTTCGAGCTTTTGGGTAAGCCAACTGCAGAGGACCAGCTCGCACGGCTGAACTTCGTCAGCCACGAATACTTCCCCGTACTCCAGATTCCGCTGATGCAGGGCCGGCTGTGGGACGACTCGGAGACCAATCGCGGAGCGCGAGTGGCCGTCATCAACCAAACACTGGCGAAGAAGTATTTTCCCAGCGGCGACGCCGTAGGACACCAGATTCGCATGCCCAACCTGAAGGCCGATCCCCCGATCACGCAGGCGATTCCCGAGAGTAATGACTGGTTGGAGATTGTCGGCGTCGTTGGCGATGCGCTCGACGACGGACTGGGCAAGCCGGTGAAGCCCGGGATCTATATTCCTTACACTATCTGGATGCCGGTGTGGACGCAGATTCTGGTGCGCACGGACGTATCTCCGCTTTCCATTCTCCACGGGGTGCGCGAGCAGATTCATGCGGTCGATGCCGACCAGCAGGCATCCGGGCACGTGCGCAACCTGGAGGAATGGATCACCAGCCAGCGGGAGTGGGCGCAGCAGCACCTCGTGGCAATGTTGTTCGGTGCGTTCGCCGGACTGGCGCTCCTTCTAGCCGCGGTAGGCCTGTACAGCGTCGTTTCCTACACGGTGGCCCAGCGCACCAACGAATTCGGCATACGCATGGCCTTGGGAGCTCAACGCAGTGACGTGCTGAAGATGGTCTTCCATTCGACCGCTGCGAGCGTTGGCGGAGGAATCGTGGCGGGCGCCGTCCTCAGCCTCGCCCTTAATCGCGTCATCACTTCCTGGGCCCAAGGCAACTCCCTCACGACCTGGGTGCTGCTGCTGGTGTCAGCACTTCTGGCGGTCGTTGCCGCGATGGCGTGCCTGTTTCCCGCCCGCCATGCATCGTCCATCGATCCCATGAAGGCGTTGCGTTACGAATAGCGGGACTCCAAGAATTTGACCCTCTCGTTTATTATCAGAGAGAAATGGATTTGCTCGTTTATTCGGCCAATTGGTGTCCGGACTGCCGCACCGCCAAACGTTTCCTCGAAAAGCACGACATCCCGTACACCGAGATCAACATCCAGGCCACGCCCGGAGCGGCCGAAGAAGTCATCCGTCACACCGGCAAACGCGCCATCCCGCAGTTTGTCATCGACGGCAAATGGGTGCAGCCGTATCGCCCCGGCGAAGGTTTTCTCTACGAGGAAATGAGCGAGTTGCTCGGCGTCGTGGACGAGGGCTGAATCCTGTTGGCAAATCCAATCAGACAGCGGGCAGTTTCTGCTTGCGCAAAGGGAACTTCACTCGGACCGGCAAAACCCGTTCGCGTCGTCGCTCGGCATCCAAGGTGTGAGCTCGGGCTTTCAACAGGTCTTCGAGCGAAACCATTCCCACCAGCCCCCGCGACCCGTCGTTCTCTACCACGGGGAACCGGGTAAAGCCGGTTTCCGCCATGCGATAAACGACGATCCGCAGTGGCTCGTCGGGATAGGCGACGTGAGGGTTTGGCTGCACCAGGTCGGCAAGGCGGCCTCCATCTGGGTGCTGTACCAGGTCGCAGAGTTGATGACGGGGAACGACGCCGATTAGCCGCCTGTCCTCGTCCACCACCGGATACAGGCGTTGCCGGCGGCGGCTGCGATCGCCGTGAACGGATGCTGCGAGATCGGCGATTGAGGCATCGGCGGGAAGCGCGACGATATCCGACCGCATCACTTCCCGCACAAAGAGAATTTCCAGCGGATCGACCGAATACTCGCGACTCAGGTGAAAGCCGCGGCGCGCCACTTTTTCGGTCAGGATCGAGCGGCGCAGGGTGAGCACCGTAAAGCCATGCGCGATCACCGACGCCAGGAGCAGCGGGAGTATGACGTTGACGTCGTGTGTGAGTTCAACCGCGAACACAACCCCCGTGAAAGGCGAGCGCATGGTGCCACCAAGGATTGCGCCCATGGCCACCAACGGCCAGAACCCGAGCCCTTCATTGGGCAGAAAGCCGCTCATCAGTCCGCCCAGTGCTCCGCCCATCATCAACAGAGGAGCGAGCACGCCGCCTGAGGTCCCTGATCCGAGTGACACGGCCCAGATGATCGATTTCACCAGAAGAATTCCAACAATCGTCTTGAATACGACATCTCCCTGTAATAGCGACCCGATTGTGTCGTATCCCACGCCCAGCGCTTGCGGAAAAATCAACCCGCCGACGCCAACCACGAACCCGCCGATGACAGGCCACCACATCCAGTGAATCGGCAGCTTGAGGAAGGCATCTTCGGCGGCGTATACCGCCAAGGTCAGTAGGGCCGACAGTGCGCCCGCGAGTAGGCCTACGAGAATGCAGCCCATCAGTCCTTGCGGCCCAATGAATACTGCATGTGCCGGCGTGGGGAACAGCGGACCCACGCCGATGATGTATCGCCGGGTTGCCGCCGCAGCCACGCTGGCAATCGCGACCGGAATCAGGCTGCGCGGCTTCCATTCAAACAGCAACAGTTCGACCGAAAGCAGCACCGCCGCGAGTGGCGACGCAAATGTGGCCGACATTCCCGCCGCCGCGCCAGCGACGAGAAGCGTTCGTCGCTCCAGGCTTGTGAGATGAAAGAACTGCGCGATCATCGAGCCGAAGGCACCGCCGGTCATGATGATGGGGCCTTCGGCGCCGAATGGACCTCCCGACCCGATAGAGATCGCCGACGACAGCGGTTTGAGAAACGCGACACGCGGCTCGATCTTTCCACCCTTCAGCAAGATCGCTTCGATGGCCTCGGGTATGCCGTGACCGCGAATGCGTTCGGAGCCGTAGCGAGCCATGAAGCCGATGACCAACCCGCCAATCATGGGCACAAATACTTCAACCCAGCCCAGTTTGTTCGCCGCCGGCGAAATCAGCGCTGTGCTTACTCGCTGGAAGAAGAAGAGGTTGGTGAAGAGGCCAATGAGCCTCAACAGCGCAAGCGCAACAAATGCACTGAAGATCCCGATCACCATGGCCAGCAAGGTTATGGGGATGACAGTCCAAGTGGTGGTGAAGTCGCCCATGCGACCTGAGCTCCCGATGTCTCGTCCGCCTTCGAACCAAGACTGAAATTTCCTGCCGAAAATCATTGTCCGGATCGTCCACTCATCCCGGCAACGCGGCCGGATCGTGTGCGCTTTGCGGCGGCACGTGGCGTCAGGAAAACGCCATCCGGTTGTCTCGCCTTGGCAACCATTTGAAGCGCCGCGACCAAAGCCGGAGCCGCTTGCCGCAATTCATTTTTGTGATGCAGCGTCAGCACCCGGAGGATGTTGTCTCCACGAGCCGTGAGTTGCACGTGGACTTCGCGCCGGTCGTCCTCCGCCAGCGAGCGATTGACGAGTCCTCTCGCAGCCAGTCGATCAACCAACTCGACTGCACTGTGATGTTGTATCTGCATGCGCTCCGCTAGGTCCGATATCCGTGCAGCCTGGTCATCGGGCATCCCCTTTACCGCCAACAGGAGCTGGTGCTGTTGCGGCGCCAGTCCGGCGGCGCGGGCTGCTTCTTCGCTGAAGCGAAGAAAGCGCCGGATTTGATACCGGAATTCCGCGATTGCCTGGTAATCCGTGAGTCTTAGGTCGCTTACGCCCGCTTTGGCTGTCATTTTATATATCGTATCACGATATATTTCTAGAAGCACCGCTCGCGCGAGAATGCGCGCGGGCGCTTCGGAAGTCGCGCCTCCGGCGGTAGAATGGAGGGTTCCCGTCAAACCAAGGAGCCTTACCTTGATCGCACGTTATACCCGCCCTGAAATGGGCCATATCTGGAGTGACCAGAACAAATTCCGCACCTGGCTGGAAGTCGAATTGGCCGCCACCGAAACCCTGGCCGAGGCCGGACTGGTGCCGCAATCAGCCGCTGTCGCCATCCGCGAAAAGGGCGACATTGACGTTGACCGCATCAACCAGATTGAAGCCGAGGTCAAGCACGACGTCATCGCCTTCACTACTGCCGTCGCCGAAAAGGTGGGCCCTGAGTCGCGCTGGCTGCACTACGGCCTCACCTCCAACGACGTCGTCGACACCGCCCAGGCACTGCTCATCAAGCAGGCTTCGGCCATCATCCGCGAAGACCTGAAGAAGCTGCGCGATGTGCTCCGCCGCCGCGCCTGGGAGTTCAAAGACACTCCCATGATCGGCCGCACCCACGGCGTACACGCCGAGCCCATCACTTTCGGCCTGAAGCTGGCCAACTGGTACTCCGAGATGACGCGCAACATCGACCGCTTCGAACTGGCGGCCGAGCAACTCCGCGTCGGCAAACTTTCTGGCGCCGTCGGCAACTGTGCTCACCTCGAGCCCGAATATGAAGACAAGATCTGCCAGCGTCTTGGACTCAACGTCGCGGCAGTCTCGTCGCAGGTCATCCAGCGCGACCGTCACGCCTTTTATGTCGGTACGCTGGCGGTCATCGCCTCCACGCTCGACATGATCGCCACAGAAATCCGCCACTTGCAGCGCACAGAAGTGCGCGAGGCGGAAGAGTACTTCAGCGAGAAGCAGAAGGGCTCGTCGGCCATGCCGCACAAGCGCAATCCTGTGACCTGCGAGCAGATCAGCGGCCTCGCCCGCGTCGTCCGCGCCAACACGCAGGCCGCGCTGGAAAATGTCGCGCTGTGGCATGAGCGCGATATCTCACACTCCTCGGTCGAGCGCGTCATCCTGCCCGACTCGACCATTCTGGTGGACTACCTGCTCAACAAGACGACGAACCTCATCTCGACCTTGATGGTCTACCCCCAGCGCATGATGAAAAATTTGGAATCCACTGGCGGACTGGTCTTTAGCGGACAGCTCTTGCTCGATCTCGTCGAAGCCGGCGTGCTGCGTGAAGACGCCTACCGCCTGGTGCAGTCCAACGCCATGCGAGCGTGGAAGGAAGACCTCAACTTCCACGATCTGATCATGGCCAGTCCGGAGATCACCTCAAAGGTGAAACCCGAGACACTGGAGCATGCCTTCGACCTCAAGCGGCCGCTGCGCAACGTGGACAAGATCTTCCACCGCGTCTTCGGCGCTACCAGTGGCGATTGGGGCGTGTAGTTCACCTACGCCAGCCGATTAATGATCGACGCAACATAGCCCGCGCCAAAGCCGTTGTCGATATTCACTACCGACACGTTCGACGCGCAGGAATTCAACATTCCCAGTAGCGCGCTCAGTCCGTTGAACGACGCGCCGTAACCAACACTCGTCGGCACCGCGATCACCGGCACGCCCACCAGCCCGCCGACCACGCTGGGCAACGCGCCTTCCATTCCGGCGCACACAATCACGACTCGCGCCGTAGTCAGTGCTTCGCGCTGCGCCAACAGGCGATGAATGCCCGCTACGCCCACGTCATAGACGTGCTGTACCTCGTTGCCCATCACGTCCGCCGTGACGACAGCCTCCTCAGCCACCGGAATGTCGCTAGTACCCGCCGATACCACGACGATCTTCCCCTTGCCGTGCACTGTTTCGTCCTGGGTCAGCGTGATGGCCCGCGCCAGCTCGTGATACTCCGCCTTGCGCAGCTTGCGCTTCACCGCCTTGAACTGTTCGCGGGTAGTCCGCGTGGCCAGCACGTTGTTCCCGTGCTTTGCCAACTTCTCAAAGATCGTCGCCAGGTTCGCGGGAGTCTTTCCCGGCCCGAAGATGACCTCGGCCATACCCACCCTCAGCGAGCGATGGTGGTCCACGTTGGCGAACCCGAGATCTTCGAAAGGTAAGTGCTTGAGTTGCTCGATGGCCTCGTCAGGCGAGAGCTCGCCCTTGCGCACCTGCTGAAACAACGCCTTGATGGCTTCCGATTTCATGGCTTCTGTCGCCCGAAAGTATTCCTTTGCGAGGGTATCATCCACAGGCAAACCAACGGAACCCGGCCATGCAGACCAGCGAATCGGCGGTGTTAGCATAGGGATTCGCGATGTCTGTCACCGAAGGCAATCCGGTGCGCACGCTCACGGTCGCCGTCACCGGCGCCAGCGGCTCCATTTTCGCCAAGCACCTGCTCGACGCGCTGGATCGCGACGAGCGCGTAGGTACTGTGAATCTCGTCTTCTCCGACAGCGGCCTGCGCGTGATGGCTGAAGAGTTGGGCGCTGCTGGGCGCAACGACGTCGTAAAGAAGTTGGTTGGCCGCGAGTCGCAGAAGATTCAACAGCAGAACAACTCCGACATCGGCGCCAACGTCGCCAGCGGCTCCTATCCCACCGACGCGATGATCGTTCTGCCATGCAGCGTAGGCACGCTGGCCCGCATCGCAAATGGATTAGCCAATCAGCTCATCGAGCGCGCCGCCGACGTCTGCCTCAAGGAGCGGCGGCCACTGATTCTCTGCGTCCGCGAAACCCCGTTCAATCTCATCCATCTGCGCAACATGACGCTCGCCGCAGAAGCTGGCGCCACGATCTTCCCTATCATTCCGGCGTTCTACTTCCAGCCCAGCTCAACAGACGAAATTGCCCGCGAGTACGTCAACCGCGTGCTGGCGTACATCGGCATCACCCAGCCAGGCGCCTATCAGTGGAAAGTGAAGTAGCGGCTACAAATTCACGACCTGCCAGTCAAATGTGCAAAACTCCGACAGACGCCGGTAGTCGCGCTCATTGGCCGTAAACACTCGGAGTCCGCATCGTCCGGCGCTGACCGCGATCAGGGCATCATTAGTGAGGCGGCCTCGTCCAATCTGTTCAAAGCCATACTTGGCTGCGAGACTGGCTAGTACGCGGCCCGCACGACTCCAGTCGCCCAAATTGGGGACCACAATCCGTTTCACCGCTTCGAAATCGCGCTGTAATTTTTCCACGACGCGCCGTTCGCTTGCTCCGGCCCCGGCGTAGAGTTCCTCCAACACTACCGAGCTTATCCACACCGGCCCGGCCCCCAGCATCCGCAGTCCCACGATCGCGACGTTTCCTCGGCGCAATGCCGACACATAGACGGAAGTGTCGAGTAGGGCAGGGAGCATCTAGCGATCCAATGTGCCGTAAACGTCCCTGATCGCGATGCCGCTCTTCAGGAAGCGCTCGTTGGCCTCCAAGGCAAGGCGGTCCCTCTCGTGCTCGGCGATCGCAAAGTCCAAGGCCCGCTCGATGGTTTCAGTTTCCGTCTTGGCCTGCAGCACTCGTTGCGCGCGCTTGATCTTAGCGGCATTCAACTGAAAGTGCTTGTGGCTGCGCTTACTGGAAGTTGCCATGACAACCCTCCCCGTGCGTGATTATATCATCTCTGTACATTAATTCTTATTTTATGTACATCACCGGTTAACGATGAAAGCCCGCATTCTCCGTTGCCTTTCTATCAGCATCTCCAGAAACTGCTTTATCGTCTCCGGCGAGTGTCCGGCGAAGTGGTTGTTGACGTAGGTATAGACCTTCAACCCGCGCGACAGTAGCGCATCCACCACTGCGCTCCATTCTGCCAGTTCTCGGCTCCGATCCACCACGGTCTTGTCCCACGTCTGGGTCACTTCTTCGATCGCGTAGCGGTCGCCCAGCAGCCTCACGTATACGAAATCGGCCGTCACTACGTCATCTTTCTTCATCAACTCGCCCGGCCGCGCCATCCAGGGATGGTCAATCAGCGTGAACGCCACCTTGTATGCGCGCAGAAGATCGAGCAATTCCCCGCCCACCCACGCCTTGTTTCGTATCTCAAGTGCGAACCGGAACCCCTTCGGCAGCGTCGGCAGAAAGTTCCGTAGCCGATCAAAGAACTCCCTCGGCCGCGGAAACACTTTCTTATTGAAGTACGGAAACTGAAACAGCAGCGGCCCCAGCTTGTGCTGCAGCAGCGACATCACATGCACGAATTCGTTGAGTTGTCCGTCACAGTCCACCAGGCACGCTTCGTGCGTGATCGTCTGCGGAACCTTGCACGCGAAGGTGAAATCTTCCGGAGTGTTTTCGTACCAGCCTCGCACTGTCTTCTCGCTCGGTATGCGATAGAACGTCGAGTCAACTTCCACCGACTTGAACTCCCCGGCATAAAAGCCGAGGTAGCCAGCCTTCTTCAATCCCGGTGGATAGAACGTCTTCTCCCATCCCTCGGCGGTGAACGAACAGCTTCCCAAAATCAGGTGATTGAGGTTTTCCACCACGGCATTGTAGGCGACAAGTCGGCGGTTGCCCAAGCCTCACGCCGAGCCCCGACCGTATAATCAGCCCCAAGCCCGTGCCCGAGTTCCTTCAACTTCGCGATGAAATCAAGCGCCTGGCGTTGGAGGCCGGATTCGACCTCGCCGGAATCGCCAGCGCCGACCAGTCCCCCGAGCACCGTTTCTTCCCCGCGTGGATCGCCGCCGGTCAAGCAGGCGATATGCACTACCTTGAAGCCCGCGACGAGTCGGGCGATCTGAAACGCGCGTCCCTCGGAGTTGCAGCCCCTTGGGCGCGCTCCGTGGTGGTTTGCGCCCTGAACTATAACTCCAGCGAGCCTTACTCTTCTCACGCCGGATCGACCTCGCAAGGCTGGATCTCGCGCTACGCCTTTACCAACCGCGACTACCACGATGTGCTACTGCCGAAGCTGCGCCAGCTCGAAGCGAACTTCGTCACACTGTGCGAGCAAAGCGGCGTCGGCACGCCACGCACTTGGTGCTATGTCGATACCGGCCCGGTGATCGAGCGCATCTTAGCCAAGTATGCCGGTATCGGCTGGATCGGCAAGAACACCTGCATCATCAATCAGAAGCTTGGCTCGTGGTTGTTTCTCGGCGTTATGCTCACGTCGGTCGCCCTGTCGCCCGACCTGCCTCCGGCCGACCTCTGCGGCTCCTGCACCCGCTGCCTCGACGCCTGTCCGACCAAAGCGTTTCCGGCTCCCTATCAACTCGACGCCACCAGGTGCATTTCCTACCTCACCATCGAAAAGCGCGGAGCCATACCGGAAGAATTTCGCGAAGGTATCGGCCGCCAAGTCTTCGGCTGCGATATCTGCCAGGACGTCTGCCCGTGGAACCGCGGGGCGCCCATCGCGAATGAACCGGAATTCGCAGTCCGTCCGCAACTCGTCAATCCCGAGTTGGAATGGCTGGCCCGGCTCGCGCCCAATGAATTTCGCGAGGTTTTCCGCAACACTCCTGTCAAACGCGCCAAACTCGCCGGCCTGCTGCGCAACGTGGCCATCGCCATGGGCAATAGCGGAGAATTGGGGTTCTTGTCGGCGCTGGAGCAGCTTACATCCCACGAAGATCGCGTCGTGGCCGACGCCGCACGCTGGGCCGCCCACCGCCTGCGAAGTCGATCGGAAACCCGGGACGAGAGCACTTCCTCGCCCTGACATTAGCCCCTGTGCGCATGCCCACTCAATAGGTGTGACAACAATCTCATTTCCCGCTATAACTGACGTCAGGATGACCGAAGCTCTCAGCCGGCGGCTCAAGCAAGCCCGCTTCTCCAGCGCCCATCAGGAAGCGTTGCTCAGCCTCGCTGTCGCCGCCGGGGCCATCAACGACTTGGTCGACGGGGTCTGCGAGAAGCACGGCCTCACGCGCCCGCAGTACAACGTCCTGCGCATTCTGCGCGGCGTTTATCCCGAAGGACATCCGCGGTGCGAAATCGCGCAGCGCATGGTCGAGCGAGCCCCCGACGTCACCCGCCTCGTGGACCGCCTGCAGGCCCAGGGCATGGTGCGCCGCAATCGCGGCGGACGCGACCAGCGCCAGGCCATCACCCGCATTACCCCCAAGGGGCTCAAGTTGCTCGAGGCCATCCAACCCGACCTTGAACAGCAAACCACGCAACTGATGCGCGACCTTGGCGACAAAGAGTCCCACGAACTCAGCCGCCTGTGCGCGCTTATCTTTGAAAAGGCCACGTCGCCCGAACCGCACGACCGAAAGCCCCGGTAAAGCCTCCTTCGCCAGGATCTGAATCCTTTCCCCCGCCTGTCACATCTATGTGTTATAACACGTATATGCGTGTTGCAACATAACCAACATAGAGGTTCCGCGGAGGATCCCTGATGGCTCATCTACTCATCGTCAATTCCAGTCCACGTACCAATTCCGTCTCCAGCTCCCTGACCCGGCGGTTCGCCAGCGACTGGAAGGCGCGCCATCCCCATGGAAACGTGACGGAGCGCAACCTTTCGGACGGCTTGCTGCCCTTGATGAATGAGGCCTGGATCGCCGCCGCTTACACGCCCGAAGAGCAGCGTTCTGCGAAGCAGCGAGAGCTGCTCGCGCTGTCCGACCACCTCATCGACGAAGTGATGGCAGCGGATATCATCCTGCTGGGAGTGCCCATGCACAATTTCTCAGTGCCCGCGGCCTTCAAGGCCTGGATCGATCAGATTTCGCGCGCTGGCAAGACCTTTTCCTACACCGAACAGGGTCCCAGGGGGCTGGTCCCGTCGACCAAGAAGGTAGTGGCAGTAGTCAGCCGCGGCGGGGTTTTCTCGCCAGAGAATGTTGCCAGCGATCATCTCGCGGGTTATCTTCGCCAAGTCCTCAGTTTCATTGGACTTACCGACGTGACTTTCGTGCACGCCGACCGCCAGGGCATGGGGCAGGAAGTCGCCGCCAAGTCCTTTACAGCGGCGGAGTTGCATCTGCAGTCCTTGGTGCAACCAGACCCGTCGCAACTGGCGGCGTAAAGCGGCCAAAATCAGTTGAACCCTCCCTTGCGGGAGGGTTCTGTGATTACAGCCGCACACAGGATCCGTCCGGCTCACTGAAATGGCGCGGCGGGCCGGGCGGTTCCTGCTCGGAGAAGACGTCTAAGCTCGTGCGACGTTGGCGGCCTGAAGTCCCTTGGGTCCCGTACTTACTTCAAATTCAACGGTTTCGCCCTCATTCAGACTTCGGTAGCCCGACTCCTGGATGGCCGAAAAATGGACGAACACATCCTCGCCTGTGGACCGCTGAATGAAACCGTAGCCCTTGGCTCCGTTAAACCACTTGACCGTACCCTTTTCTCTCACAGTCTAACTCCTTTCGCATGATCGACTTGGAATACCCCTGCTTCGCGGAATCTCCGTCGGTGATCGTCTGAACACCGACGGTAAGACGCCTCCACGTTGCCGGGAAACAGGGTTGCCGGTCAGCTCGCAGCTCCAGCGCAATGAAAAAGCCCGGTCGCCGCTAGAGCGCAATAAAGCCTTTGCGTCCTTACGGTTACGCGGACCCGTGCCATGCGAGAAATCCCACTGCTGACAGAAACATCAACCCAAATCCACACTTCGGCGAGGCCGAAAGCTTCCCCGCTGCCCTTTCAGTGGGGAAGTTACGAATAATCGCAGGAACTTCGGATTTTGGCAAGTGTTTTAATCACAGTGCTTTGGGCGGAGTCGTCAGAAGTCCGGCCACACCTCGCAGGCCGCCTCAGCGAGTACCGTTTTTCCCTCTGGTACGATAGTAGAGAGATGAGCAGTCGACCCGAGCCGCCGGGGGAATCCCATCCGCCTTCTCCAAGACAAACCGGAGCAGGCAGCTCGTCCGGCATCACTAAAAAGTCCAGTAACTCCCTGCTCGGGCTAGACTTGCGATCAAATCCACTGAGAGTCGGAACGGCGGCAAGGCGCCTGATCGCGCGAGATGACGCGGCCGAACTGTCCGATGACCAGCCCGAGCCGCGCGGCCTGATTGGCCGCCTGCGCCGCTACGGCTGGCCTACACTTCGCTATCTCACACAAACGGAAGTACATACCTACGCATTTTCGGTTGCGGCGAACGCCATTTTGTCGCTGTGCCCGCTGATCGTGCTGATACTGACGATCACTCGGCGTGTGTTTCATTCGCCACAAATGTACAATGTCGTTCTACAGCTGTTGCACGACTATCTGCCTTCTAATCAGGACTTTGTCATCCGTAACCTGCAGTTCCTGGCCAGTGTGCAGGGACGAGGACAGGTGCTCTCGCTGGTGATGCTGCTCATTACCGCGACGGGAATTTTTCTGCCCCTTGAAGTCGCTCTCAACAGCATCTGGGGATTCGAGAAGAACCGCTCGTATCTCATGAACGCGCTGACTTCGGTGATGCTGGCGTTCTCATGCGGCTCGCTGGCGATGCTCTCGATCTACGCTACAGCGCGGAATCTAAAGTACTTAGGAGTAATGATCGGCGACCAGAATTTCATCTCCCACGGCATTAGCTTCGTGGTGATGAAGTCCTTTGCCATCGTGACCACCATCGCTATCTACTTTCTTATCTATTGGTTGCTGCCCAACGGGAAGGTCCCGGTACGCGCCGTGCTGCCGGCCGCGATCGTCACCGGCCTGCTCTCGGAAGCCGCTAAGTACCTGTATATCTTGCTGTTACCGTGGCTAAACTTTCAGGAAGTGTACGGCCCGTTCGCGGTTTCCGTGACCCTGATCTTCTGGTCGTTCTGGAGCGGGATGCTGTTGTTAGGCGGCGCCTACCTGTCAGCCGCCGAACACGGCGATCGGGCGGAAGCCCAGCGGGAGACGGCGGAGTAGATGGTACTTATAACAATTATTATAACTTTTACGCCTTCCTGGAATCAATAACTTACAGATGGAATTTTGGCATTTGAAAAGGGGCGCTAACCCGGGGCGCCGGACCTATAATCAAAGCAAGCGCGGAGGGCCTCCGCTCTCCGGCAAACTGGGGACGCCATGCTTACGCTGACTGCACGCCGCCAGAACGTCACCGTGATGACTGTCAGCACCCTGCGCACTCATCTGGACGAGATCAGCCGGCCCGACTGCCGGTTCACGATTGACAAGGTCCGTGGCGATCGCGTTTTCATTCGCAGTGACTTCACTCTTTCCGGTGTCCGCAAGCACGCCAGCATTGTGCTGCCCGCATATCCTACCGGCTGCCCCAACGACTCCCCGTGCCACAACCTCAACGTAGTGTTGGATCCGCTGGAGTTCGTCGGCGCCGACACCTGCGCCGAGCGTGACGTGTTCGCCGCGCTGCTCGGAGAGGAAGCGTTGACCCATTACGAGAAGATGCACCAGCAGCAAGGTCTGCACGTAACCCGATGCTGTTAGACGCAGCCGTCTCGACGAAATCAACATTCATCTACAAAAGTTCACCGCGGTTACGGACCCGGACTCCATGACGCGGTGTAGGCCTGAAAGACGATATCGTCGAGTGCGGCGTTGAATCCGTAATTGTGGACAGGCATCACCGGAAGGTTTGAGTTCGCCAGCCCGACGAAACCGATCTGGGTGTCGGGACAGTACACAAACAGCGAGCTCAGGATGGGCACGAACGGCGTCCCGCCGCCCAGGTCTCCGTTCTTCGCCACGCAGTTCCCGTAGGTTGACGGCCACGAGTAATCCCAACCGAACTTGTTGCTGACCATCTGCGCAAGGGTGATCTGGTTCGGGTTGTTGGAGGTCGTCGGCAGGTAGCTGCCCAGCATCAGGTGGGCAACGAACACACCCATATCCTGGATGGAGAGCTGCAGTCCGCCGCCGCCGCAAAGATCGGTCCAATCGCCCCAGTCGTTGCCATGTGTTGTGCCCGGAGGATACGGATACGACAGCACCGGGTTCGTTCCCGGTTTGCAGGTAATCGAAATATCAGGGTTGTACACGCTGTTCATGTAGGTGAGATAGCGCGTATCGGTGGCGCCGCCGATGTCTTGCACGTTGGTATCGTTAAAGCCGTTGAGGTACGGAATCAGAATGCGGAACAGCGCGAAGTTGGCGTTTTGATATTGATACACCTTGTTGGCGGGTACGATGTCTTGCGCCATGATCGCTTTGAGCCCGGCGTAGCTGGTGCCGAGGTTCTGGGGGTCGCGAATGCCGCTGGTGTGTGTCAGCAGCTGCGCGAAGGTGATGGCGCTGACTCCCTGGCCGAGTTGCCAGCTCGCGGGCAGATGGGCAGCAATGGTGCTGTTGACGCTCACGTTCTTCGCCGCCAACAACTTCAGCGCGGCGACTGCGGTCATCGTCTTGGTGACGCTGGCGGCGTCGGACCGCGAATTCAGGGTCATGGCGGCTGTCGGCGGGTCGTTGGCGGTACGCGCCTTTCCATACGCGTTGCTGGTCATCTGCAGTCCGTCTTTGATGATGATGTAGCCGTAGCCAACGGCCTGCTGATTGATGGTGCTGTCGATCTTCTGGCCCCATGTCGTGTACGCCATGCAATTTCCGTTGAAGCAAGTTCGCGAGAGGTTCTTGTTGACGGTGGCGCAGCCGAAGCTCATGGTTGCGGCAACGATGGCGGCGACGAGCGTGCCGGTGGTTGTCCGTCGGAGAGAGACTTGGTATCGCATGGGAGAAACCTCCTCGATGTCCTGCCGGACGGTTCACCGCTGCCCGGAGCATGAGCCGTTCCCCAAGAAATGACTGAGCCGCTCCTTGCCGCAGGCGGAGACGGTGGACGTATCGGAAGATTGTACTTCTGGCCGGGGTTGGCTGATCCGGAAATTGGCGGATGAGGGCTTGGGGACGGTTCGCTTGCCGTCTTTTGGTAAACGGCTGACGACGATAGCAACTGAACGTCAGGAACTGGAGGCAGCGGGATTGCTGGTACCGTCACAGACCCCTAGGCACGTCGTTACGTTACTCCAACCTCTCGAAGCGAGTCTGTGACATTGGGATGAGAAAAGCCCCGCCCTACCGCCCAAAAAACGGTGGTAGTGCGAGGCACCCAGATTAGGTATTGATGGTTGGTGAAACGAAAGTTGGTTTCACCGCAAACTGATTAGCGCGAGAGTTCTCCAGTGGCCTTGTCCTCAATCTCGCTGGCGAACTATCGGTGCTCACGCACGACACAGGAGGACTTTCGCTTGACAACCCCTTCGACCTTATCGAGGGGCGCCGGGCGGTAACAGCTACATGGAAGTTGACCCTTCTGGTACGGTAACCAGCCGAGCCGGCGAATATTCCAGCGGTGCCGTCTCTGAGCCCGGTTCGCTCGCGATGTTCGGCACCGGAATCCTTGGACTCGCGGGCATGTTGCGCCGCAAGATCAATCTGTAAACCCCACCCCTGCAACGAAGAAAGCCGGAGCCACGTGGCTTCGGCTTCTTCTGCAACGGGCGGCACCCACGGGCACTGATTAATGGCGCTAAACGGCCTCAAAGTTGGGATTTACTGAGTGATTCGTGCTATAGTTCCCACGATGTGGACTATGCCCCCAATTTCCGCAGATTGGGCATCCGAAACCATCAAAATTGGAGATCGCATGAGACTTGCGTTAAAGACCTTGGCCTTTGCCTTGCTGGTGACATGTTGCATGATACTCAACGCCAGCACGCTCCTTACATTCAACGACGCTACTGGTCTGGTGACGACATTCAACAGCACAACCGTTGGGACGTCCGACCCGACCAGGGGAAATTGCATCCCCTTCTTGTGTAACGTAGCCGGTCAGGTTGCCACGATTGACTACCAGCAGGTGTATCTGGGTTCCGCAGTCGGTGCCCAGTCGATTTCGAGCGTCGAGTTCTATAACAACCTCAACTTTGCTGGAAGCACTCTGGTCATTGGCGGCAGCTACTCGCTGTATCTGTCAACGACCTCGGCTGCCGTAGGCGGGCTGAGCTCCACCCTGGCGTCTAATCGTGGTTTTGATTGGACGATGGTGGGCAGTTTCACGGCTGGAACCGACACTAACCCGATGATCACGATCTCCGTAAGCCCGTTTGCCTTCGACCCCATGAACGGCAATCTGTTGCTGGAAATCATTGGGACGGGGCAGGCGAACGTCTGCAACGGCTGCGGTAACAGCTTCATGGAAATTGACCCGACCGGAATGGTGACCAGCCGAGCCGGCGAATACACGGGCGGCGTTGTCCCTGAGCCCGGCACGCTCGTGATGTTCGGTTCTGGGATTCTCGGACTCGCGGGCATGTTGCGCCGCAAGATCAACCTGTAAACCCCACCCCTGCAACTGCAAAAGCCGGAGCATCGAGCTCCGGCTTTCTTATGCCCAAAATACTGCGATTTCCCTGGCATCTCTCTCGATGCGACCGGAATCAGCGAGCCTGGGACGACCGAATGATTCGCAAACTCAAGTCGGGAGAGTACAGCCTTTGCTCGCGCAAGAAAACCCCTAAGACCGGAAAGCGCCGCAACCTGGGAACGTTCGGCACTCGCGAAAAGGCGAAGGCCCATGAAAGGGCCGTGCAGTATTTCAAGCGAGCTCGATAAATTACACGGCAAACAGGCGCTAGAGCGTGCTGTTTTCACGAACAAGCACGAACCGCTCGGACGGAAGTCCGCGCGGTTTATTGGTGTAATTGCGCGACGCTGCGCTAAAGCGCTGCGCTACCGATAGCTCACTTCGCCTTAGTCCACGCATCCACCCAGCCGTTGACGGTCTGGTACCAGTAGCGGCCGTTTTGCGGCTTGAGGACCCAGTGGCCTTCGTCGGGGAAGTAGAGCAGCTTGGACGGCACCTTGAGGCGCTGCAGCGTGGTGAACATCTGGAAGCCCTCGGAGACGTCGAGGCGGTAGTCGAGCTGGCCGTGGACGACCAGCATCGGGGTCTTGAAGTTGGCGGCGGCGAGGTGCGGCGACCACTTGCGGTACATCTCGCGGTCGGTCCAGGGCGTGCCCTTGAACTCCCACTCGTTGAACCAAAGCTCTTCGGTGGTGCCGAACGCCGACTCGGTGTTGAACATGCCGTCGTGCGAAACCAGACACTTGAAGCGGTCGGAGTGGCCTTCGATCCAGTTGATGGCGTAGCCGCCGTAGCTGGCGCCGAGGGCGCATTCGCGGTCTTTGGCGATGAAGGGGTATTCCTTCTCGGCGTAGTCGAGGCCGAGCATCAGGTCGTCGAAGGGCGCTCCGCCCCAGTTGCCGTTGATGGCGTCGATGAACTTCTGGCCGTATCCGGTGGAGCCGTGGAAGTTGACCATGACGACGACGTATCCGTTGGCGGCGAAGAGCTCGGGGTTCCAGCGGTAAGACCAGTCGTCTCCCCAGGCGCCTTGCGGGCCGCCGTGAATGAGGTACTTCACGGGATACTTCTTCGACTTGTCGAAGTTCGGCGGACGGATGAGGAAGCCCTGGACCTTCTCTTTGGCTGCGCCGGTGAACCAGAAGGACTCCATGGGCTGCATCTCGATCTTGGAGAAGACTTCGTCATTCATGTGCGTAAGCGGCTTCGACTTGGACTGCAGGCAGTCGGGGACTTTATAAGCATTGGGCGGAACGGCCATGCGGCACTGCGCGAACATCAGCGGCGCGGCGTAGATTTCGTTGGGCGCGGCAATCGACATCGTGTCGAAAACCAGCGTCTTGCCGTCAGGTGTTGGCGTTGGCGAGTCGTTGTAGCCGTCCACGAGTTCCTGCGGCCACGGATTCTGCTGGCCGATGTTGAGCGCGTATATCGGGTTCTCGCCTTCGTTGCCGGCGGTGAGGTAGATGGTTTTGGAGTCGGGCGACCAGACGATGGAGTCAACCCAGCGGTCGAAGTTGGGCGAGAGATCTGTGATCTTGCCGCTTGCGCGATCGTAGAGCATCAGGCGGAAGCGATCGCTCTCGTAGCCTCCGCGCAGCTGCGAGCGGTAGGCGATGTACTTGCCGTCGGGCGAATAGATGGCGGTGCCGTCGCTGCCGGGATTGGTGGTGATGCGCTTGGCTGTGCCGCCAGCGGCAGGAACTAGGAATATATCGCTGTTGGTACTGGTGGCTTCGTTCTCGTCGGTGTTGCAGGTGTAGGCGACTTCTTTGGAGTCGGGGGAGAAGGCGTACTGGTCCTGTCCGCCGAGGGAGAAGGGCGGGACGTCGAATTCGCCAGGGGTGAGGTCACGAGCTACGCCTCCGTCGATCGAGACGAGGAAGAGGTGCGACTTCTTGCCGTCGTTAAAGTGGTTCCAGTGCCGGAACATCAGCTTGTCGTAGGTGCGGGCTTTGACCTTGGACTTGGCGCGCTCTTCGTCGCGCTGCTGGTTGCAGGCGTCGTCTTTGCAGTCGGGCCAGACGGAGGAGAGGAAGAGCAAACTCTTTCCGTCGGGCGACCAGGTGGCGCCGGAGGCTTCGGTGGAGATCGAGGTTACCTTCTTCGGCTCGCCGGTGAGCGCGCCGCTGGCGGAGTCGAATTCCTCCAGCCAGATCTGAGTACCTCCGCCGCGGTCGGACTCGAAGATCACGCTCTTGCCGTCGGGGGAGAAGCGCGGGCGGTCTTCGCCGGGGCCGGTGACCGGAGTCAGACGCTTCGCGTCGCCGCCTGCGACCGGGATGATCCAGAGGTGCGGTGTCTTGGTGTTGGCGTCGAGGTTGACGTCAACGGCGCTGAAGGCTACCCAGCTTGCTATCAGGCGAAACTGTGGGCTCGCCAACGCGCTTGAGCTGCATCATGTCTTCGAAGGTGAAAGGATGCTTGGCTTGGGCTTGGGCGAACAGAGAAAACGCAAGCAGGAAGAGTGCGATGCGACGTAGCATGATGCCTCCGTGCGGAGCCGGGAAGCCCGCGCAAACGTTCCAGTCTAAACCAATGGCCGGGAAAAGGAGTGTGTCCGTGCGAAGGGCGGAGGCAGGTTTGGGGCCGAGAGCGGAGGTGACACGAGGGCAGCTCGCGACACTGGCCTGGAAGACGTGAAATGACAAAATTTCTAAAGTGAGCAATTTTGCACAGACGCGCGCCGGATAGGCCTCGTATCGTTTCGGTCAATCATAGGCATAGAGTCCACCGGCAGTCGGCCAACAAATACCAATCCCCAATACCACTGCCGGGGATTCTGCCGCAATCAAGGCACCCGACTGCGAGGTTGGCGATGCATTCACCGTACGGAATGGGACTGGTGGAAAACTGTCTGTCTTGCAATCTTCGCTCGGTGGGTTTCTTCTGCCGATTGCCTAAAGCGGACATGGAAGCCTTCCAGAAGATAAAGTCCACGCTCGCGTATGCGGCGGGGGCGACGGTGTTCAGCGAAGGCCAGACGTGCCGGGGAATCTACATCGTGTGCAAGGGCCGGGTTAAGCTGTCGACAAGCTCAAGCCAAGGCCAGACCCTCATTCTGAAGATCGCGCATCCGGGTGAAGTGCTGGGACTGCACACGACCGTGTCAGGAATACCGCACGAAGTGACGGCGGAAACGGGCCAGACGTGCCAACTGAATTTTGTGAAACGGGAAGATTTTCTCAGGTTTCTGGCAGAACATAACGAAGCAAGCATGCAGGCGGCAATCCATCTTAGCCACGAGTGCCAGCTGGCGTACCAGCACATTCGCTCCTTCGTCATGCGCTCTGCCCCACAACGAATCGCCCGCCTGATACTGGATTGGTCGCACGAGGACGCCGGGACGGCGAATGCTGCGGGAATCAAAGTGGCCTTGACCCACGAGGAGATCGGCCAAATCATTGGTGTGTCGCGAGAGACGGTAACGCGAACGCTCGCTGATTTTCGTAAACAGGGCATCGCCGAGCTTCATGGCTCTACACTGCTGATTCAGGACTCGCCCGCACTGCAAAAGCTGGCCGTATAAAGGGAGGCGCCGGGTCCTGACCATCACCAGCGAGGGCAGGATGCCGCCGCGTTGCGGACTCGGATTTTGCAGTGCGAGGGGTTGATGGTCCCATCCTTTCGACTTCGCTCAGGGTAGGCTCTCTCCGAAAAGATGGGACAGGATGGGGCACCTCGGCAACAAACCAGGAACTTGCGGGTTTCATCGAGTATCGCCGGTAGTGGCAGCGGTGCGGGAATCGCTGGTCCCGCCGTCGTCATCCAATACAATGAACGTAGGAACCTTGATGAAATCCCCACGATATTCTTTGAATTTGTTGGCCCTTGGGCTCCTTGTGATGAACCTTGTAACCGTCGCCGCGGCGCAACGAGGCGAGGGCGAGTTGGACTCCTCGCCGCCGCAAGGCATCACCGAACAGGACATCATCCAGAAGTTTGCGGCCAAAGAGAAAGAGTTCAAGATCGCCCGCGAGAACTATGCCTACAGGCAGTCGCTGACGGTACAGACCCTCGACGGTGACACGGTGAATGGTGAGTTCAAGGAAGTGGAAGACGTGACCTTCGACGACAAGGGCGCCCGCCGGGAGAACGTGGTGTTTGCGCCGCAGTCGAGCCTGGTTGGCATCATCATGACCAAGGAGGATTACGACGACATCCGCAACCGCATGCCGTTCGTGCTGACCAGCGACGAGATTCCCGAGTACCAGATTCTTTACGTCGGCAAGCAGAAGATCGATGAGATTGGGACGTACGTATTCGACATTGCGCCCAAGCAGATCGAGAAGAACAAGCGGTATTTCCAGGGGCGTGTCTGGGTGGACGACACGGACTTCCAGATTGTGAAAACTTACGGCAAGAACGTGCCCGACCTCGGCACAAAGAAAAGGGGCGGACAGGAAAACCTCTTCCCCAACTTCACGACGTGGCGCGACCGGGTGGACAACAAGTACTGGTTCCCGGTTTACACCAAGGTCGATGACACGCTGCATTTCTCGACCGGCGACATTCACATCAAGCAAATCGTGAAATACACCGATTACAAACGGTTCGGGGCAAAGTCGAAGATCACCTACGAGGGGCAGGAAATCTCCAAGGAGAAGCCGGGCACCACCCCGCCGGCCAGCACCCAGCCGCCGGCGAGTACGCCGCCGAAGCAGTGATTGGTCGTTAGTGTCAGCTCAGCACTACGCTGTCGAGGGTCTCGTTTCTGAGGAGAAACAAGAATAAACAACTTGTATCTCCAAGGTGAAGAAGCTTACAATAGGTATCTGCTCGTACAAAATGGAAGTCTCAATGAACGGTCGAGACTTCCTGACACCCCCAAACGTTCAACCGAAGCTCAGAACATTAAAACCTCAAAGGAGACTCTTAAGCATGAAGCTGCGTTTCACGTTGTTTTTATCGACACTATTCTGTCTGACATTGGCTGGGCTTCCAGCCATGGCTTCAACGACAGCCGCTATTCCAGGGACGCTGTGGTACGACAACGGTGCGCCTAGCAATAACCGAGTTCCCTATTTAATCAACGGTGGTAACATGGTCAGCGACTGGTTCGACTGTCCGTTGACCACTTGTACGATTGACACATTGGTATTTTCTGGATATCCGCAGAGTACTGGCACACCTACGACGATCGATGGGTCGATCACCGACTACCTGTTCGGTTGGGGCACTACAACTTACGGGTCGTTCACCGGCGCGACACTCCAGCAGCTTGGCTGTTCAGGAAACTTCTGTCAGTACATGGTTGACCTGACGGGGTACAACCTTTCCGGATTGCTCCCCGGACTAGATTACTATCTCAACCTGACTGGCGTGGACCAGCCCCTACGTTGGAACACAAGCGGATACGCCAATAATGACGCGGGCTACATGCAAGCAAACGGGATCTACCTTGAAGGAATAGTGGGGGAGTCGTTCCAGTTATATGGCAGCACCGTCCCTGAGCCTAGCAGCATCCTGATGTTAGGGTCTGGATTGGTCGGCCTGGCGGGTGTGCTGCGCCGCAAGCTGACTCGCTAGTTAAAGCTTAACCTCAGCCTTCACCCATTGATCGCTAACGGGGGCAGTGACCTGTAATCTGCCCCCATTTCTTCGTCTCGTTCTCTGGCCGCATCCGCCATCGTTAGTCGTGACACGTTATTCCATCCTTTCCCAAGACAAGGGAAAGGATGGGGCACCAACTCTTTACTTCCTGCGAAACTTCCGGGTCAGAAGAACAAATACTTCTGCCACTTGGTGTCGGACCGGCCCATCAGGCGCATGATGTGGCGGCTGGTGTGGAGGTTGAAGGCGCGCGGCTCGCGGGTGAGCTTCATGTTGGCTTCATGGGGCAGCATGCTGCCCTTTCGGCGATTGCAGTTGTGGCAGCAGGCTACGAGATTTTCCCAGGTGGAAGCGCCTCCGCGCGAGCGCGGGATGACGTGGTCGAGCGTGAGTTCGCCGGCGGCGAGGATCTTGCCGCAATACTGGCAGGTATTGCGGTCGCGCAGCAGGATGTTCTTGCGCGAGAGGGCGCGCGTCTGGTGCGGGATGCGGCGATACTCGAGCAGGCGAATGACCGACGGAACGTGGATGGCGATGCGCGCAGCATGGAGATGGTGGCCGTTGGCCTCCTCCATCATGGCGACGCCCTTCAGCACCAGCACGATGGCGCGGCGGGCGGCGCAAACGTTGATGGGCTCGTAAGAGGCGTTCAGCACCAGTACCGGCGAGTGCATGGACGAGCGCTGGATCGGCTCGTCGCTGCTCACCCGCGCATGGTGCATGCATCCGGCCAAAGACTTACCGTATCGCGACGCAGAGCTCTGAGCTGCCGTAGACATATCTGCCTAGACCGAGGCGGCAAGGGCCGCTTCGACATCCTCCCCTGTTTCGGATTCGACAGCCTGCGGCAGGACCGCGCCCTTGAGGGTGCGGGCCACCGTAGCTGCCCAAACTCGTTCGGCCCCGGCCTTCTTCAGCACGCGGGCGCACTCGGAAATGGTCGAGCCCGTGGTCATCACGTCATCGACCACGATCACCGTTCTGCCTTTGACGCGCGCCGGGTCGGTAACGCGGAAGGCATCGCGCAGGTTGGCGATGCGCTCCTCGCGCGTGAGCCCGACCTGCGAGTGCGTGGGACGCAGGCGGGTCAGGACCTGCGCAATTTCCAGCGGCTGCGGCAGATGCTTCACGGCGGCACGGACAATCAGCTCGGATTGGTTGAAACCGCGCTCGCGACGCTTGGATGTGTGAAGCGGAACGGGCACCAACAGCGGCGGCTCGTCGCCCCAAGGTTGCAGTTGCGTGATGGCCTCCGCGAGCCTTGCACCCAGCACAGGCGCGGCCGGCAGCACGTTGTCGTACTTGAGGAGATGAATCAGTCCGCGCAGGGCCTCGGCATACTCGCCGCAGGAGACGGCGCGATCGAAGTCAGGCTCGAACTCGCGGCAGCCACGGCAGCGGGCGTCGCCCATCAGCAACTGCGCGGGCAGCAGACGTTCACCGCACTGCACACATTGCGGAACACGGATAGGCTCGATGGAATCGAGACACTCCTGGCACACGGGAAGACGCGAGACATTTACAAGGGGGACGCCGCAAAGGCGGCAATCGGAAGGGAAGAAGACAGAAAAAACGCTGCGGACTACGGTGACCACTGGCGCGACGAAGCGGGGACGCTGCTCGGCGCGCTGCGTTCGTCGCATTCGGTCTGAAGTCGCACGACTGCTGAAGACTACCCTCCAGTCGACGATGCCGGCTTGGAACCTGAAACGATCTGCCGTACAACACCCGGCATCTTGTCGAACAGTATAACAAGTCCGCTGATTTGGTGCAGTGCTGCGGCAGGTTCCCCGCGCGTGATTTACATAGATTTCATAGCTGTTAAGCTACTCAGGGGCGCAATGCCCGGCCAACGCGCGGAGCGGCACTTGTAGGAAGCGCACCCGGCGTGCTAACTTGCGCCGTCACAGTTATTTGGGATACCAGAGAGGTCTTCGTCTATGAGTTCACCTGCAGCCGCGCCGGAAAAGACGTTCCGGTCGTACGTTCCTGAGAACACTAACATGGCGGAGTTTACCTTCCGCGCGGTCCTGCTGGGACTGGTGATGACCGTGGTTTTGGGAGCAGCCAACGCTTATCTTGGCCTGCGCGCCGGCATGACCATCGCCGCAACGTATCCGGCGGCCGTAATCGGCATGGCCGTGCTGCGGCTGATGAAGGGATCCATTCTGGAAGAGAACATCGCGCGAACTGTGGGCTCCATCGGCGAGTCGGTGGCGGCGGGCGCGATCTTCACGATTCCGGCGTTTGTGATTTCGGGCGCGTGGCCGGTGTTTGACTTTCAGCATGCGTACCTGAAGTCGTCGATCCTGATGCTGGTGGGCGGCGTGCTGGGCATCCTGTTCGTCACGCTGCTGCGGCGGGTGATGGTCGAAGACCCCGAGCTTCCCTTCCCGGAATCGGTAGCGGCATCGCAGATTCACATCGCCGGACAACAGGGTAGCCGCGCTGCCAAGATTCTGTTTGGCAACATGGGATTCGGCGGGCTCGTGTACTTGCTGGGGCAGTTCAACCTGTTCAATCCCAGCAAAGATTTCTTCATGAACGTCGGCGAGCTGGGCAAGAGCTTCGTGCGCATGGGACGCTCGGCTAACGCTCCGAAATTGAGCGCGGGCGCGGCCACCACATTTTCGGCTCCGGCCATCAGCCCCGCGTACCTGGGCGTGGGATACATCATCGGTCCGAAGCTGGCGGCACTGAACTTCTCTGGCGGCGTGATCGCGTGGGGCTTGCTGGTGCCGCTCATTCTGTTTCTTGGCGGCCCTTCGTTTGTAGCGCAGTTCCTGCCTGCCGGTGCGGTTCCCGATGAAGCGTTCTGGGCCGGACAGTCTGCCGCCGTGTGGAGCTTCGTAGTCCGCCCCATCGCCGTCGGCGGCATGATGGTGGGCGCCTGCTACACGCTGTTCCGCATGCGCAAGAATCTGGCTTCCGGCATGTCGCGCGCGGTTTCTGACCTGAAGAAGTCGGCCGCGGCCCACGCCGCTACCAGCCGCACCCAGCGCGACCTCAGCGCCAAGATCGTCTTCGGCGGACTGGCCGTGGTGCTGCTCTGCATGATGGTGCTCTACACCAGCTATTCCGGCATGGTGAAGGGCGGCATCGTGGCCGCCATCGTCATGATCATCGTCGGCTTCTTCTTTGCCGCGGTGTCGGGCAACTTGGTGGGCATGATCGGCTCATCGAACAATCCCATCTCCGGACTGACGCTGGCGACCTTGATTATCGCTGCACTGCTGATGGTCATCATCGGCGTTTCGGGCATGCCGGGGGTGGCCGCAGTGCTGGGAGTGGCAGCCGTGGTCTGCGTGTCGTCGGCGGTCGCGGGCGAAATGCTGCAAGACCTCAAGGTCGGACACATCCTCGGCGGTACACCGAGCAAGATGCAGATTGGCGACTTCATGGGCGTGGCCGTCGCGAGCTTCGCGCTGTTCCCCGTGCTGCTCCTGCTCAACCAGGCCAACATCAACAGCGGCGGCATCGGTTTCGGCGATCGCCAGCTCTCGGCGCCGCAGGCCGGTCTGATGGCCATGCTGGCCAAAGGCATTGTAGGCGGCGAGATGGCGTGGCCGCTGATCGTGGTCGGCGTGCTGATGGGCATCGCGCTGATCATGCTTGGAGTGAAGAGCCCGATGCTGTTCGCCGTCGGCATGTACCTGCCGCTGGAAACGACGTTCGCGATTTTCGTGGGTGGCGTCATCCGCTGGATCACCGACACTTTGCGCGACCGCGGCGACTTCAACGACGCCCAGAAGGCCCGAATCGAAAATGCCGGGGTTCTCACCGCATCGGGATTCATTGCCGGCGAGGCGCTGATGGGCATCGTGATTGCCGTCTTCAAGTACAAACAATGGCCGTTGCCGGTGATCTTCGCGCACCCCAATGTCGTGTCGGGCTTCATTGTGCTGGTCATACTCGCGGTTGTGATGGTGCGTGTGCCCCTGGCGAATTGTGGGCGTCCGGACGAGCCGGCACCGCCGACGGCGATCATGTAAGACAGTGGCTAGTGGTGCGTGGTAGTGGTAGTAAAGGGCGCGGGGAGCTTCCGCGCCTTTTGCTTTAGACTGAGTTTTCGTGAGCATTGCTGAACAACTCGGTGTGATTCGGGAGCGTGTCGCGTCGGCCACCCGTCGCGCGGGCCGCGGCCCCGACGACGTCGCCTTGATGGCCGTCTGCAAGACCTTCCCCGCCGATGCGATTCTCGAAGCCTACGCAGCCGGCCAGAGGCTGTTCGGCGAGAATCGGGTGCAGGAATTCGCCGACAAGTTCCCCAAGCTTGGGGAACTGAAAGATGCGCGGTTCCACATGATCGGCCATCTGCAGTCGAATAAGACAGCGAAGGCGGCGGAGATTTTTCACGCCGTGGATTCCATCGACTCGGCCAAAGCTGGCGCAGCGACTCAATGACTCTGCGAAGAAGCTGGGCAAGACGCTCGATGTGCTGATCGAGATCAACGTCGGTGGAGAAGATGCCAAGAGCGGCCTCGCACCCGATTCGCCCGAGACTCTACGTCATCCTCGACCCAGTCGCCGCAGTGGGCAACCTGCGCGTCCGCGGCCTGATGACCGTTCCGCCGTTCACCGATGATCCCGAAGGCGCGCGCCCATACTTTCGTAGATTGCGCGAAATGCGCGACCGACCTCGACGCCCGCCATTTCCGGGCTGTCCAGCTCAATGACGCTTTCCATGGGCATGTCGCACGACTTCGAGGTCGCCATCGAAGAAGGCTCGACCTGCGTGCGCATCGGCACTGCCATCTTCGGAGGCCGCCCGAAGCCGTGATCCCCATCCACGACACGCCCGCCGGAGCGACGTTCCAGGTCAAGGTGCATCCTCGCGCGCGCAAGAACGCCATCACCGGAACGGTGGGCGACGCCCTCAAGCTGTCGCTAACTACGCCCCCTGTCGAAGGCCGCGCCAACGAGGCCTGCATCGCCTTCCTCGCGAAACTTTTGAATGTTCCGCGTTCGTCAGTTACGATAGCCGCCGGAGAATTCAGCCGCCAAAAGTTGATTCGTATCGCCGGGCTGCGCGCCGCGCAGGTGGAAGAACAGCTGCGCGCGGTGCTCGGCTGATACTATCGATGTTTTCACCTCAGAGACACCGAGGAAGCGCAGAGAAAACAGGCTTTTCGCTCTTGGTTTTGATTTTGGTTTTAGCTAATTGCTAATTGCTAGTTGCTAATTACTTCTTATGAGCTTTGCCCAGCGTTGGCACGACATTCGCACCGGCTTCGAGCGCCCCTTCTGGGTCGCCAACATCAGCGAGCTGTTCGAGCGGCTCTCGTATTACGCGGCGTTCGCGTCGATGACCCGCTACCTGCACGAGGTGCTGCAGTTTCCCTCGCAGCAGGCCAGCGCCTTCAGCGGGTTCTTCGGCGGACTGGTTTGGTTCCTGCCGGTGTTCGGCGGCACTCTGGCCGACAAGATGGGGTTCCGCAAAGCCCTGGCGCTGGCGTACCTGATCCTGTCGTGCGCCTATTTCCTGCTCGGATCGCTGGGCTCGGCGTGGCTGGCTCCGGTGCGGCAGACCGTTCCGCTGGGAGTGCTGGTCGCGGTCGTGCTGGCGCTGCCCGCATTCGGCGTGGCGCTGGTGAAGCCAACGGTGGTGGCCACCACGGCGCACTCGTCTCGGCCCGACGTCCGCTCGTTCGGCTACTCCATCTACTACACTCTGGTGAACATTGGTGGCGCCGCCGGCCCCTTCGTCGCCTCGTACATACACCAGCGGATGCGTGTCGAGAACGTGTTCCGCGTCTCCGCCCTCTGCGTGTTCGTGATGTTCATCGGCGTGCTGATCTTCTTCAAGGAGCCGAACCGAGACCGGGAAGCGCAGACGCCGTCGATGGCACAGGCCGGCAGAAACTTCCTCACGGTGCTGTCGAACCCGCGTTTCATGCTGTTCCTCGCGATCTTTACCGGCTACTGGATCGTGTACTGGCAGGAATTTCTGACGCTGCCCCTGTACGTGCATAACTACATCAATCCGGCGATTGATACCGAACTGCTGCTCATGACGGGGCCCGTGGTGGTGATTGCGCTGACAGTGGTGATCACGCTGCTCATGCAGAAGGTGGCGCCCCTGATGGCGATTACCGCCGGGACGCTAATCAGCGCGCTGGGGTGGATTTTCCTGATCCTGGTGCCCTCGGGCTTGGGCGCGGTGCTGACGCTGGTCGCTGTCGCGCTGGGTGAAATCGTGATGTCTCCGCGGTACTACGACTATGTCTCGCGCCTAGCTCCGGAAGGCCAGCAAGGCACATACATGGGCTTTGCTTTTCTGCCGCTAGGCATCGGCTCGCTCATTGGGGGCGCGTTTGGAGGGTTCCTGATTCACCATTTTGGCGAAGTCACCCATCAGCCGGCAGCCATGTGGTGGATCATCATTGGTGTAGGAGTGCTGACGGCCGTTCTGCTGCTGGCGTATGACAAGCTGATGATGCCGAAGGCGGCGGAATCCCACTGAGGGTTCCGGGGGCAGAGGGGCTTTTTGCTTTTTGCTTTTTGCTTTTGCTTTGCTTTCGCTTTTCGCTCTGGGCTTTTGGCTCGTTGCGAATTGCTAATTGCTTATCACATCCGCGTGTGTCCCAGGTCCTTCCCACCACCCTCACCGGACGCGTAAAAAATCCATCGTGAGGCGAGGGATTTGTGTCTCTGGCCGGTCCGCGCTCAGGGCGCGGCTCTCGAGAGCCCTTTGAAATGTCGCAGAGTCGGGTTTCCAAGGCCGGCCGCCAACCATACTGAGAGCGAGATGCGGCCGTATAAGTCCAATGTTTTCTATTAAGTAGGAGTAAGTTATTTATTTTCCCGAAGTTGTACAGTAAATGTGCGTTATCTCATTGATTTCAAATGGGCAGGGGGGAGGGGGGTGATAACCTCTTTCCGGTCATCGTTGCCCTGGCGAGGCCGAGTTCTATGTGCGCAAAGTCGCAAAAGCCGCCCGCTTATATCGCCGCCCACATCCGTCGGGTGCTGGTGAACGGAGGCTCCGCGCCCCACACCGAGGAGGTTCAGCGGTTCTTCAAGCATGAGGTGAAGTCGCGAGGATGGCGGACCGCCGAGCTGCGAAAAGTGGCCAGGCGTTTTCGGCGGACGATTCTGGCGGAGTATGGGCTGGATTATCTGGTGCAGGTGACGGACCAGCTTTTTGCTGGCGAGGTGCTGGAAGAGAAGGCGTTCGCGGTGATGCTGCTGGAAGGAATGACCGGGCAGTTTGGGCGCGACGAATTCAGGCTTTTTGAAAGCTGGATCGGCCGGATCAGCTCGTGGGCCGACCATGACGCGCTGGTGCACTCCCTGATTGGGCCGATGGTGGCGGCGGACGACCGCTACCTCGCGCGAGTGCCGGTGTGGGCGAAGAAGAAAGGTGTGTGGCACCGGCGCGCGGCCGCCGTCGGATTGATTCACAGCACGCGGCAGCACAAGAATTTCGCGCAGATTCAGAAGATCAGTAAGTTGCTGCTATCGAGCGACGACGACATGGTGCAGAAGGGCTTGGGCTGGCTGCTGCGCGAGGCGGCCAAGGCGAATCCGGAGCAGACCGTCGCGTACCTGATGACCATCCGCGAGCGCACGCCGCGCCTCGTACTGCGGACTGCTTGCGAGACGCTACATGAGGCGACGCGGAAACGGGTGCTGGCGCGTAGTCCGGCCAAGTAAATGAGCGAGGAAAGTCCACTGCGTCAGTTCTGCGACGCTTCGGCGCGCTGTTTGATCCCGAGGAGCTGCTTGCGTTGCATCACTCCATGGACAAGAACGGCCAGCGGCTTGGCAACGACCGTGGGCAATCCATAAGGACGGTAATCTGGGGCGACTCGCCCGCGTACGAGTAATCGCGTACGCCCAGCCTCCGGTTCCTCCAGAACGAATGCCCAAGTGGTGAAGTAAGCACCTTGCGGCGACCGCCACGACAACACCAAGGCGTGCGGCGGCTCGTCGCGGACGACGGTGAAAACGTCATTCACGCCCGGCAGCGCCGGAAATACCGTTCCGACACCGATGTTCTGGTATTCCGGAATGATTCTTCGGGCGCTGGCGTTTCCGCCGTTGTCGATGAAATCGTAGGCATACCAGCCGGCGCGGCCCGAACCCATTTGCACGAGCCACGGCCATACGTCGCGCGCAGGGCGGTCGATGGTAATAGCGTGGGTATTGGATCCGATGGAGTTGCTAATGAGTTCGTCACCCGGAAGCTGGCCGGCCCGTTCGCTGGGCTCTGCGAGCACAGAGTAGCCGCAATACCAGATCCACGTGAGGACCGCGAAAATCGCGATTGCCACGATAACGGTAGCCTTCTTCATAATCCACGTACCGCGATTCTAGTCCCTGGGATGTGGCGATTGACGTGACTGCTGTCACCACGGTACCGATTAGTCATTTACAATAAATCTCGCATGAATCTCTCTGATATTCAGGCCGCGCTGCGCGACGGCGGCCACCAAGCCTGGCTGTTCTACGACCACCATCACCGCGATCCCATCGCATACCGCGTGCTGGGACTGCCGCTGGAGCGCCTCACCACCCGGCGTTGGTTCTATGTGATTCCGGCGACGGGCGAGCCGCGCAAGCTGGTGCACCGCATCGAGAGCCATCACCTGGACTCGCTGCCCGGCGGCAAGATCGGAGTATTCGTCGTGGGAAGAGCTGTGGGCAGGCCTGGAAGCGATGGTGAAGCCCTACAACAAGCTGGTGATGCAGTACTCGCCGAACAACCAGATTCCGTACATCTCGCTGGTGGACGCGGGAATGCTGGAGCTGGTGCGCAGCTTCGGCAAAGAGATTGTCACCTCGGCCAACCTGGTGGCGCGCTTCGAGGCGACGTTGACGGAGGCGCAGATTGCGTCGCACTACAAGGCGCAGTCCAAGGTCGATGCCATCACCGCGGGAGCCTTCCAGGAGATTGGGCGAAGGACGCGCAACGGCGGCACGCACGAGTTCGAGATACAGCAGTGGATCATGGAGGCGTTTCAGCGCGAAGACCTCGTCACGTGCGATCCGCCGAATGTCAGCGTGAACGCCAACAGCGGCGACCCGCATTACGAGCCGACTTCAACGGCTTCGGCGCCCATCAAGCAGGGAGACTTCATCCTGCTCGACATCTGGGCCAAGTGCAACGAGCCCGACTCGGTGTTCTACGACATCACGTGGACGGGCGTGATCGGCACGCCCAGCGAGAAGCAGCGCGAGATATTCACTATCGTGCGCGACGCGCGCGACGTGGGCATCAACAAAGTGAAGGCGGCTTTCGACGCCGGCACTCCTATCAAAGGCTGGGAAGTGGACCAGGCGGTGCACGACTTCATCGTGAGCAAGGGATACGGCCCGCAGATTTTTCACCGCACCGGGCACTCGATTACCTCAGACATTCACGGCAATGGAGCGAATCTCGATAACCTCGAGACCAAAGACGACCGCCTGATTCTGCCGAACACGTGTTTCTCGGTGGAACCGGGGATTTACCTGCCGGACTTCGGCGTGCGCAGCGAGATCGACATGATGGTTCGCAACCGCAAAGCGGAAGTGACCGGGCGGATTCAGACAGAGTTGGTGCAAATCTGATGGCGAACGCACAGAACCCTACCACGACTGGCAACGCGGCTTCGGCGGGCTCGATGGCAATCATCGCGCCGCTGGCAGGATGGCTGCTGCCCGGACTCGGCCACTTTATTCAGCGCAAGTGGGGCCGCGGAGTGTTGCTGATGCTTGCGGTCTGCATCATGTTCTTCTGCGGTCTCGGCATGCAGGGCAAGGTGTACGGCTTCAACACCGGAGACCTGCTCGACATTCTGGGGTTCGTCGGCGACGTCGGCTCCGGGCTGTTGTATTTCATCGCTCGCGCCATGGATGCGGGCGGCGGCAACATCCAGCGCGCCATCGCCGACTATGGCACCAAGTACATTGTGGTGGCGGGCCTGCTGAACATCATCGCCGCGGTGGACGCCCACCAGATCGCGATCGGTAAGAAACAATGACTCTCGAGCTCACGCATTTTACCGCCGCTGTAATCTTCGCCGCCTGCGCCTCCACGGTGTTCGGCATCACCCAGCGCAATACCACGCGCGACATGCTGCGCTACGGCTCCTACTGTTTCGCTCTATTTGTGGGCGGAGTAATTGTGGCGTCGTGGGTGATGTGGCTGATAAAACACTGAAGAACAGTGGATAGTGATCAGTGGATAGTTAAGACCGATTCCTTCCACCGCTAACCACAAATCACTGATCCACTTCTTTTAGCTTTCCCATACAAACGCATCGAAGACGCGCCGCGTCTCAAATCCCAGCTTGCGGTAGAGGTCGACCGCGTTGTGGTTGGCTTCGGTCACCGTCAGGGTCAGCAGGTTGAACTTGCGGCTGCGGAGCGCGCGGCAGGTTTCTGACATCAAGGCCTCTCCAATGCCCTGTCCGCGATACTCGCGCAGCAGGCAAATCTGGGTCACGTGGCCGACGTCGTCGCGCACCCGCGAGCACAGAATCAGCCCCGCCAGCGAGTTGGTCGGCTGATGCACGGCCACGAACGAAGCCTCAGGATCGAACACTCCACAGCCCGGGAAGCGCACGATGTTGTTGAGGAAGCGCAGCGAGCCAGCGCTGGTGCGGTACTGGTCGTTGATCTCGGAATCGATGTGCGCCCGGTAAGCCGCTGTAATGATGCCCGCGGCCGGGTTGTAGTCGGCTTCGGTCCAGCGGCGGATGAGCAGCTGGTCGAGCGAGCGCTTGGGCCTCGGCGGCGCCTGCAACGACAGGTCGAGGCAGAGAAACAGCCGCCGATGCCGGTGAAATCCACTGTTAACGAATGGCTCGGCCACCTCGCCAGTGTTGTGCGCGAGCAGTTGCGCCTCCGCGCGATGTATGCCGGGCGACTGCTGCAGGGTCTCGATTACGTGCTCCATCAGCCTAATCTCGATGGCGCGTGCGTCCGGTCGCCGTGGCGAGACGAACAGGTCGCCAATCACGCCCTTACTGCCTTCATAAACGAAGAAGGAATACCCAACGATGGTGCCGCGCTCCAGCGCCGCATAACCCGGCAGGATCTTGGCGTCCACGTAGCGGAGGATCATCTCCGACGAGTTGCGGTAATCCCACGCCAGCGTGTCGCCCCACAGCTCGACCTCTTGGTCGAGCAAGGGACGCAAGTCGGCAGAGGAAAAGTGCCGGAGGTCGAGGATCTCTGCGCCGGTCGCGGGGCGAATTGGATTGCGGACTGCCATAGTTACCGCGCGCGTGGCAACGCAGGGCGATGAGTCAGTCTAGTGCGGATACGGTCGCCGAAGCAATGCTGGGAACAAGCTGGGTCACCGCGGATTGGACGGCACCGCACGCGCTACCGACACCAGGTAAAAGTCTAACCTCTGCGGCGAGTAGCCACCGATGAGGGTGACTGTACGGCCTTTCAGGCGGAATTCCAGCTCGGTCTTCGAGCCTTCCGCCGCAACGACAATGTGGTCGCCGTCGGGGATTTCGTTGCGCTCGTAGCTGGCAATCTTGTGGTTGCGGTAGAAGCCAAGTCCGTATTCGAGGCTGCGGGAGACGTCGTACACGGCGACCGTTGGGACTTCGCCCAGGGTGGTCGCGGCAAGACGCAATTCGACCGGACGCGCCGACTGAAGGGCATCGATGATGGGGGCGGTGCCGCGGAGCAACAGCGCGAAGGCGATGAGCACCGGCACCAGCGTGGTGAAGCGCAACATGCGATAGCCCTGGGCGCGCAGGGTGAACCACACGGTCAGAATTCCGATGATGGCCAGCACAACGGCCACGATGAGCGCGGGTTGGGTGACCTGCTGGTGGACGAGCTTGAACGGGACGATGAGGGCCGCGACCATCAGCCCAGCACACAGAGGCGCGTGGGACGCGGTGAGCCAGACGCCGGGCTTGTCGCCTGCTTCTTCGCGGCGCAGAACGAAGTCGGCGAGCAAAATCGCGGCTGCGGGAATCGCGGGGAGGATGTATCCCGGCAACTTCGACTGCGACAGCGAGAAGAACAGAATCGGCAGCACGAACCACAGCCCGAGAAATGTGCGCAGGTCTTCGCGGGCCGGCGGCTCGGAGACGGAGAAGCGCCAGTCGCGGATGGCATCGACCAAGGCGGTGACGGCGAAGATGGTCCAGGGCAACAGGCCGATCAGGGCAACCGGCACGTAGTACCAAAACGGCTGCTTGTGACGATAGAGATCAGAGGTGTAGCGCGCCAAGTTGTGCTCGAGGATAAAGACGCGGAAGAATTCGGGATTGGCGCGTTGGACGGCGATAAACCACGGCAGTGTCACTGCGAGGTAGAGCGCAATGCCGGGAAGCCACAGGGTGCGCAGCACCAGGCGCCAGTCGCGCCGGAGGGCAGCGAAGGCCACGACGGTCAGGCCGGCGAGAAAGACGGCGACGGGGCCTTTGGCCAGTGTGCCCAGTCCGGCGAAGGCGTAAAACCCCAGCAACCATGCGCGGTTTTGCGACTCATACCAGCCCCACCAGCTCAGCATGGCGATGGTAAACATGGCCGTGAGCGGCATGTCGGTGCTGGCGCCGCGGCCAAAGCCGATGATGATTGCGGAGGCAGCGGTGATCAAGGCGGCATCGAGTTGCATGCCGCGGCGAAAACGCCGTGCCCACACGTAAATAAAGAAGACCATCAGCATGGCCAGCACCGCCGCGGGCACACGTGCGGCCCAGCCGGTCACCGATCCCGTGGCGTTGTAGGCGAGCATCTGGCCCCAGTACAGCAGAGGAGGCTTCTCGAGCCAGGGCTGCCCCCACAATTTGGGAGTGACCCAGTCGTGCCGTGCAAACATCTCGCGGGCCACCTGCGCGTAGCGGGGCTCGTCGGCGCCAAGTAGACCTATGATTTGCAATCCGGCAAAGAAGAGGAATCCACAAAAGGCGATGAGCGCGACGAGGTCGGTGGAGCGGCGGGCGCGCTCGGCCAGCGGCTTTGAGTCTGTCATTCTGGAAGCAGTCAGGGCGATGGCTATTGCACCTTATCAGGATGACTGCGGTCGGGATGACCATGACGGTCGAAGCCGCGAATCCGCAGTTGTGCCATCATACGCTCGGTGGCCACTGAGAGCGGGCCGTCGATGGCGCATCCGCTAGCGCAGGAATGACCGCCACCCCCGAAATTCTCGGCGACCTTGGCGACGTTGACGGCGCCCTTGCTGCGAAGGCTGACGCGAAAGCGTCGATCGGCCTGTTCGCGGAAGAACAGCGCCACCTCGATCCCGCCAATGGCCAGCGCATAATTGACCAGGCCTTCGCAGTCTTCTTCCTGCGATTCGCAGAGTTCCATCGTCTCGTGGGTGACGTGCATCCAGGCCAGGCTGCCGTCGCGATGCAGCGTGCGCAGCGCCTCGCCCAACAGCTTCATCTTGGAGATATGAGTCGAAAAGTAAACGTTGTGAGCAATCTTCACCGGGTCGGCGCCGCAACGCACCAGTTCCTGGGCAAGAGCGAAGGTGCGCTCGGTGGTGCCGGTGAAGCAGAACGAGCCGGTGTCGGTCAGGACCGCAGTATAGAGGCAGGTCGCGACCTCGGGCGAGATTTTCACGCCCGCTTCGCGGGCCAGCTTGAAGATCATCTCGGCGGTCGCGCAGGCGTTGGGGTCAATCCAGTTCACGTCGCCAAACGGATGCGCCGTGTCATGGTGATCGATGTTGATGAGGTAGTGATTTTCCAGCCCGGTCAGGCGGGTGCGAGCAACGCCGTCGCACTCGAGAATGATGGCCGCCTCGGCGTCGGGGGCGTGTTCGAGGTCAAGCAGCACCGAATCGGCGAACGGCAGCGGGCGGTAGATGCTGGGAACGCCATCGCTAAGCACCACGCTAGCCTGCTTGCCCATACTGCGCAGGATTTGCGCACAGGCCAGAGCCGAGCCTACGGCGTCGCCGTCGGGCCGAGCATGCGAGGTGCAAATAAAATTCTGCCTTCTCCCTATCTGATTGAGTACCTCTTCAAGCATTTCCCCTGGTCCCAAATCAAGAGTGTCGTTTCCTCTTTTCAATGCGCTGGAGCAGTTGTTCCACGCGGTTGCCATGCTGGTCCCGCCGGTCAAGGATAAAGAGGAGTTCGGGGGCATGGCGCAGACCGAGGTTGGCGGTGAGGGAGTGGCGAATGAACCCGCGGGCATCGTTCAGGCCCTGCATGCTCTCCTCGACTTCCTTATCGTCTCCGGCCACCTCGATGAACACGCGCGCGACCTTGCCGTCGGTGGCCATCACGACTTCGTTCACTGTCACCAGCCCGATGCGGGGGTCTTCCAGCTCGCCCTCTACCAGCGTGGTGATCTCTTCGCGCAGGGCTTCGCTGCGACGCGCTCTGAGATATTTCTGTGTACGGTTCTCCATCTGTCCTTGTCACCACCACAAAAAGGTGAACGTTAGAGGATACGCTATTGTGTCAAGCTCAGCGTGACGGTCGTCACGTTACCGCGGTCATGGCTCGCCAAATTCGGCTTCGCTAAGGTAATCGAGGCACGAGTCAGTGACCTCGCCGCCGGCGTTGTTGGCGGCTCGGACGGCAAATCGCTCGACGTTGCGCATGAGGCCGTCGAGATAATCGCGCGACGACGAGATGCTGACTACGCCGAGTGTGGCGCGCTGCCAGGCGTCGCTGGGATCGATTTCAGCCACCGCGACGTTGAAGCGGTTGCGGAGGCCGTCTTTCACGGCACGCACAACCTGGCGCTTGTCTTTGAGTGAGTGAGCGCCCTCAATACGGATCTCCAGTGTGAGGTGAGCGATCATATCGTCGGCTGGTTGCACAAAGTCCCGGAAATCAGGCCCCGCATGGCGAGGTACAGTTTCCGGGACTCAGTAATGGTACTGCTTGTCGTTTAGGCGAAGGCTTCGGCCGCCACTTTCTCGGTCACGAAAGCCTCGATCACGTCGCCTGCCTTGATGTCGCCATAGTTGGCAATGCCGATGCCGCACTCCATGCCATTGGTCACTTCCTTGGCATCGTCCTTGAAGCGGCGCAGCGAACCAATCTTGCCCTTGAACACGACTACATTGTCGCGCAGCAGGCGCACGTCGGAGTCGCGCTTGATGACGCCGTCAACCACCTGACAGCCAGCAATGGTACCCACCTTCGGAATGCGGAAAGTGTCTTTCACTTCGGCGCGTCCGAGGTAGGTCTCCTTGATGATGGGCTCGAGCAGTCCAGTCATGGCGCGCTTCATTTCGTCCTGTAACTCGTAAATGATGGAGTGCAGGCGGATGTCGACCTTTTCCTGCTCGGCGAGTTCCTGCGCCTTGCGTTCGGGGCGGACATTGAAGCCGATAACGACGGCGTTGGACGCCGACGCCAACAAAATGTCGGACTCGGTGATTGCGCCCACGCCGGCGCGCACGATGGTGATCTTCACCTTCTCGTTCGACAGCTTGGCGAGCAGGTCGGTCAAAACTTCGACTGAGCCGCCCACGTCGCCCTTGAGGATGATGGGCAGGTCTTTCTGTCCAGCAGTCCTTATCTGCTCCGCCAGGCCTTCCAGCGATACGCGAGAACTCTTGGCCAGTTGGGCTTCGCGGGCACGTCCTTCGCGGTATTCGGAAATATCGCGGGCCTTTTCGCGGTCCACCACAGCCACCAGTTGATCGCCGGCTTGCGGTAATCCGTCGAGTCCGAGGACTTCGACCGGAGTTGAGGGGGGCGCGGCTTCGATCACCGCGCCGCGATCGTTAAACATGGCGCGGACCTTGCCGAAGACATTGCCCACGACGAAGTTATCGCCGGCGCGCAGAGTGCCGTTCTGCACCAGAACGGTCGCCACCGGACCGCGACCGCGGTCCAGCTTGGCCTCGAGGACCGTACCTGTGGCCAGACGGTCGGGCACTGCCTTCAAATCTTGCAGGTCGGCGACCAGGCAGATCATTTCCATGAGCAGGTTGAGGTTGGTCTTCTGCTTGGCGGAAACGTCGACGAACACGGTGCTGCCGCCCCAATCTTCGGGCATCAGGCCGCGATCGGCGAGTTGCTTCTTCACCCGTTCGGGCATTGCGTCAGGCTTGTCGATCTTGTTCACGGCCACGATGAGCGGGACGTTCGCCGCCTTGGCGTGGTCGATTGCTTCGAGGGTCTGCGGCATCACGCCGTCGTCGGCTGCAACCACCAGCACCACGATGTCGGTGACCTTGGAGCCGCGCGCACGCATGCGGGTAAAGGCCTCGTGGCCAGGAGTATCGAGGAAGACGATTTCGCGGCCGAAGGCAGGCGAGTTCTTGTCGGTGATCGCCACCTTGTAGGCGCCAATGTGCTGGGTGATGCCACCGGCTTCGCCTTCAGCAACGCTGGTGAGGCGAATGGCGTCGAGCAAGCTGGTCTTACCGTGATCGACGTGGCCCATGATGGTGACGACCGGCGGGCGCGTGATTGCGCTGGCGCCGGCGTCTTCGCCGCTGCCTTCCGCGGCGGAAGTGTCTTTCGACAGCTGCTCTTCGAAGGTGATGACGTCGGTAGTTGCGCCGAAGTGGCGAGCCATCTCGCTGGCCAGCTCCGAATCAAGGGTCTGGTTGACGGTGGCAAAGACGCCACGAGCCAGCAGACGAGCGATCAGGTCCTTGGCGCGAATTTCGAGCTTCTCGGCCAGGTCCTTAACGCTGACGCCTTCCGGAATGGTGATGTTGCGCGTGATGGGCAGCGGCTCGCTGGACAGCGACAAGCGCGGCGGGGGAGTGAAGCCCTTCATCGGGCCTTCCTTCACGCCTCGCGGCACGTAGCGCTGGCCGGGCCGAGCGGGACGGCCCATCGGACGACCAGTAGGCGGCGGAGGCGCACCTCCTGCACCTGCTCCTGGTCCAAATCCTGGCGGACGCATTCCCGGCGCGCCAGAACGCGTAGGATGCGGACCACGGCGCTCGCCCGGCCGCATCGGCGGACGACTGGTACCGGGTGCTCCCGGTGCCGCTCCCTGTCCGGGAAACGGCGGACGCGGCCGCTGGAAGATAGGTTTACCGCGCTCGGGCAATCCCGTGCGCGCAGCGATCGGGGGGGCCCCGGCGGGACGCGGCGGCGCTGCGTACACGGGACGAGGCCCTGTCTGGGGAACAATGAAACGGCGCTGCGGGACAATTGGCTTGCCTGGAGTCGGCGGTGCGTGTTTCGCGGAGGCAGGTGCAGCTAGGGTGGCTGGAACAACTTCGCCGCCGGGAGTCTCGCTCAGCGGCGGGGCCGCGACCTCAGCCACAGGGGCCTCTACTTTCGTTTCTGCAGGCACCGGCGCGAGCGCGGTCGGCATGGGGACCTGCTCTTCCACTGCCGCAGCAACAGCTACGGGTTCTTCCTTCGCTGGCGCCGGTACTGTCGGCACAACAACAGCCTTGGGCGGCATGGTCACGGTCGCGGGCGGACGCATCACTGATTGCGGAGTAATGAAGCGCGGGGCTGGCTTGGGCGGCTCCACAGGAGCTGTCGGCGCAGCACTGGCAGCGACCGCGGGAGGTCTGGGCACGCTGCTGGGAGGACGAGCCGGCACCGCGGCCGCGGGAGTCACACTGGTGCGGGGCGGCGCCATGGGTGCAACAGAGGGACGCGGAGCGGTGGCTGGCTGGGCAGCCTTCTGCGCGATCACCTTCGACACATCGCCGGGCTTGGAGATGTGCGAGAGGTCGATCTTGGGCTTGAATTCGTCTTTCGCCGCATGTGTGGAGCGGGCTGAAGGAGCTGTGCCGAATTCGCCGTGCTCGGCGTAATACTTTCGGACACGCTCCGCCTCATCCACTTCAATGGAGCTGGAGTGCGTTTTCTTCTCTGTGACCCCGACTTTGATCAACAAATCCAGGATCGCCTTGCTTTTGACCTCGAGCTCTCTCGCCAGGTCGTTAATTCGTACCTTTTGCTGCATTCCGCCCTGATTCCTCCGTATTGTCCCGTCCGCCTATGCGTTCATAGCATCCTCACGCCTTCGTATATCGCTTCGCGGCTGGGCCGGGTTCCCGCTGACCGAAAACGGCCGTATGGGTGGTAAGGCACCGCGAATCCAAAATCCCTAACGCTGCTCGCCGGGCAATTCCTCGTCCGGCACGTTCTCGCCTTCAACAGCGGGCCGCTCGTGGGTCGTGACCTCCGCCACATCTGCTGGCGGAGCGTTCTCGACACCTTCCACGACCTCAGCTTCGTAATACTGGCCTTCTTCCACCAACTCTTCGACGGACTCGGAGGAAGCCTCGGCTTCGGCAGAGAGTCCGGTCGTGTCGCCCGACTGCACCTCAGGACTGAACTCGTCTTCCGGGAGTTCGCCAACTTCCAGAGGAACCTCGGAAGGCTCAACTTCTTGCACTGCTTCGCTCTCCTCGGCTGCGATAACCTCTTCGCCTGCCGAAGTCTCGTCGGCAACCACTTCTTCTGCCACCGATTCGCCCTCGACCTCGACGGGAGCGTCCAGTGTTACGAAGTAGTTGTTCACGGCAATGCTGATTTTCTCGACCGTCTTGGGACCGACTCCGGGAATCTCTTCCAACTGCTCCGGTGTCATGTCGGCCACTTGCTCGACGGTGGTAATGCCTGCCGCCACGAGCTTCTCGATAATGCCCGCATCCAGGTCGGGCACGCTCTCCAGAGGTGTGGATGTCTGGATCATCACCTGCGACATCTGCGCTTCCACTTCCTGGCGCTTCTCTTCCTCGCTCTTGATGTCGATCTTCCATCCCAGGAGCTTGGCGGCAAGGCGGACGTTTTGTCCCTTCTTCCCAATGGCAAGCGAAAGCTGGGTGTCGTCAACGATGACTTCCAGGTGCTTGTCGTGGCCTTCGAGGATCGTAACGCGGCTGACCTTGGCCGGCTGCAGGGCCTTCTCGGCAAACGTGACCGGGTCTTCGTGATACTCGATGATGTCAATTTTCTCGCCGCGCAGTTCGCGAATGATGGACTGCACGCGCATGCCCTTCATGCCGACGCAGGCGCCGACTGGGTCGACGTCCTTGTCCTTTGACATGACGGCTATCTTGGTGCGCTCGCCGGCCTCACGCGCGATGGCGCGGATGACCACGGTGTTGTCGTATATCTCGGGCACTTCGGTCTGGAAGAGATGGGTCACCAGTTCGGGCACGGCGCGCGACACCACGACCTGCGGGCCCTTGGATGCCTTCTCCACGCGAACGATCATGATCCGCACGCGCTCGCCGACCGAGAAGGACTCGAGACGCGACTGCTCTTTCTTGGGCATGCGCGCTTCGGCCTTGCCGAGGTCGACGATGACGTCCTGACCTTCAATGCGCTTGACCGTAGCGTTAATGATCTCGTTCACGCGCCCGATGTATTCGTTGTAAATCGTATCGCGCTCAGCTTCGCGCACCTTCTGGAAGATGACCTGCTTGGCCAACTGCGCGGCAATTCGCCCAAGAACATCGGTAGGCTTTTCGGTGCGCAGTTCGCCGCCGACTTCCGCCGCGGGATCCAGGCGACGGGCGTCGTCGAGCGAAATCTGGGCATTCGGGTCTTCCACCAGTTCGGGGGTCTCGACGATGGTGCGGACCGCGAAAGCGCGAATGTGGCCGCTCTCCTTGTCCAGTTCGGCGCGCAGGTTTTCCTGCGTCTTGTAGTACTTCCGAGTGGCAACAACGATGGCATCCTCCACCGCGCTCACGACGATGTCGGGATTGATGCCCTTCTCACGGCTGAGGGCGTCGATCACGTTGTACAGTTCACTTGCCATTCGTCACCTGCCACCTTGCTCGGAAAACCGAATTCACGTTTTGTGCTGCCAACCGTTAAAACTCGGGCACCAGGTTGGCTTTCTCGACGTTCGCCAACTCGATCTCGACCTGCGCTCCAGCCTCGACCGCTTCGTGCTTCTTGCTCTTCTTGCGGCCGGTCAGCTGCAGCGCGATGCGGCCGCCGCCCAGCCACGTCATACGGCCCTCAAAATGCCGGTTGCCGTTGACCGGATCGAGCGTCATCAACTTCACCAGGCTGCCGCTGAAGCGCTCAAACTCCGCCGCCTTCGACAACTTGCGGTCCAGCCCCGGAGAGGAAACTTCCAGCGTGTAAGTTCCGCCCGGTACCGCGTCCTCCACATCGAAAATCGTGCTTACTTCGCGGCTGAAATTCGAGCAATCTTCGTGCGTTACTCCAGCCGGCTTATCGATGAAGATCCGCAACGTGCGCGCCTTGCCGCCGCCACGAAGATCTACCTCGACCACTTCCAGGCCGCTGGATCGAGCTACCCGCTCTGCGATCTCGTGAATCTCGTCCAAACCCGCCACGTGCATCCACCATTCCGCCGTCAACGGCCAAGCGCAACCCGCCCCACAGGCTCTCAATGCCGCCTCGACTCGCCAACAGCCAGCGGATTAAAGGGTGGGAATAAAAAGTGGGCTCTCGCCCACCGGTGTGCTTCGCCAAGTATGCTGGGATTCCCGCCACGCAGCCGGAGGTGGCCGGAACCGCTGTCAGGCAGCGATACCTTTCTAAATATACGCCCGATACGGCGGAAATTCAACGGCCCGCTGGAGGCTGGTGCCATTGGGTTTTGGCCGCTTCGTGCCCGGTGGCTCGGTTGCCACCCCGAGGGTTCAGCCGAAGTTTGCCTAACCCCCTGCCCGACTCTACAATGAGGGATTATCCTTCCGCGGACCCAATGCCATGATTCATTTCCCCGTTCCTGAAGCTCTTACTTTCGATGACGTGTTGCTGTTGCCCGCCAAGTCGGACGTCGTACCGGCCCATGCAGACACCTCAACCCGCCTGACCCGCAACATTCAACTCCAGATTCCCCTGATCAGCGCCGCCATGGACACGGTCACCGAGTCGCGAATGGCGATCGCCATGGCGCAACAGGGCGGCCTGGGCATCATCCACCGCAACCTCACGATCGAGCAGCAGGCCAGCGAAGTGGACAAGGTGAAGCGCTCGGAGAGCGGGATGATCGTCGATCCCATCACCATGGAGCCGGAGAAGAAGATTTCCGACGCCCTGGAGGTCATGCGGCACTACAGGATCTCCGGCGTGCCGGTCACCAAGGACGGGAAGCTGGTCGGCATCCTCACCAACCGCGATCTGCGCTTTGAAACCCGCACCGACATTCCCATCAGCGAAGTGATGACCAAGGAGAACCTCATCACCGTGCCTGTGGGCACGACACTGACTGAGGCGGAGGCCATCCTGCACCAGCATCGGGTGGAAAAACTGCTGGTCGTCGATGACCACTTCCGGCTCAAGGGCCTTATCACCGTCAAGGACATCCAGAAGCGGCTGAAGTATCCCAACGCAGCCAAGGACGACAAGGGGCGCCTCCGAGTGGGCGCCGCGATTGGCGCGACCGGCGACTTCCTGGAGCGTGCCGCGGAGATGGTGAAAGCCAAGGCCGACTTGCTGGCTATCGACAGCGCCCACGGCCACTCGAGCCGCGTGCTCGAGGCCATCCGGCAGGTGAAGGCGAAGTTCCCCGACATCGATCTCATCGCCGGAAACGTTGCGACTTTCGAAGGCGCGACGGAAATGGCCCGCGCCGGCGCCGACGCCATTAAAGTCGGCATCGGGCCGGGATCGATCTGCACTACCCGCGTCGTTACCGGCGCTGGCGTACCGCAGATTACCGCCATCGCGGAAGCCTCGCGCGCGGTGCGCGATGCCAACATTCCTGTGATCGCCGATGGCGGCATCAAGTACTCGGGCGATATCACCAAAGCGATTGCTGCTGGAGCCAATTGCGTGATGATTGGCTCGTTGCTGGCTGGAACCGAAGAGAGCCCGGGCGAAACCATCCTGTACCAGGGCCGCTCGTTCAAGGCGTATCGCGGCATGGGCTCGCTGGCCGCCATGGCGCAGGGTTCCAGCGAACGCTACTTCCAGACGACCGATTCGGACGAGTCGGTGCAAGTGTTGTCGGACGAAGGGTCCGATAGCAACCGCCTCGCCAAGCTGGTGCCGGAGGGCATCGAGGGCCGCGTGCCCTATCGCGGCACGGTCGGGATGATCGTGTATCAGCTGGTGGGTGGCGTGAAGAGCGGCATGGGTTACGTGGGATGCGCCACCATAGCTGAGCTGCAGCAGAATGCCCGCTTCGTGCGAATCAGCGGCGCTGGACTGCGCGAGAGCCACGTCCATGACGTGCTGATCACGCGCGAAGCTCCCAACTATCGTGTCGAGTAGATCGCGGCGAAGAACGCTGAAGCCGTCGTCGCCGAGATGCTGGTCCGGCAACTGGTGGCCGGTAGCCGTCTGGCTGGTCGTGCTTCGCCTGGAATCCACGGACTACGCGTCCTCGGCGAATACCTTCGGCTTGATGTACCGCATCGCCACGGCGGTTTTCGGAAGGATGAATCCGCAGGTTCTGCTCGTTGCTCAATGGCGTCCTGCGGAAGTCGGGTCACTTCCTCGGCTACGCCATCCTGAGTCTGCTGGTTTTCCGGGCACTGAAGTACACCCATTTCGACCGCCTGCGACTCGTGCTGCAGCGGCGCTGGGGCCTGTTCTTCCGCGACCTGTGGCGATGGGACTGGGCGTTGATCGCGCGTGCTGTTTACGCTGGTGGCAGCCACGCTCGACGAGCTCCACCAGGCCACGCTCGCCTCGCGAACGGGCCGCTGGCAGGATGTCGCATGGATACCGCCGGCGCCGTGGCCGTGCAGTGGCTGCTTTACGCGCGGGCGGTGCACGCGATGAACTTGCAGCGCAAACCGAGCGCTAGCTGTTCACAGTCCGTCACTGCGCGACTAGTAAACACGTGCGACCGCAGATTCAAAACCTAACCGCCGGGATAAAAAAAAGGCGCACCCTCGGCGGGTGCGCCTGAATTCTGCGACAACTTGCGTCGCGCTTCCTCGTCTTCTCTTACTTCTCTTCGGGCTTGGCTTCGGCTTCAGCGGGCGCGACATCCGCAGGCGCGGATTCCGCAGTCGCCGCTTCCATGGCCTTGCGGTTCTCTTCGGCGCGCTTGGCACGGGCTTCGTTGCGCTTCACGCGCTTCTCGTCCAGCGTGGCTTCGCTGCCCAGCAGTTCGACGAAGGCGATGTCGCCGCCATCGCCCTGGCGGAAACCGCCATGAACGATGCGCAGGTAGCCGCCGTTGCGGTCGCCGTAGCGCGGCGAAATCTTGTCGAACAGCTTATCGACGGCTTCGCGCGTCATCAGATAGGACAACGCCTGCCGTCGGGCCGCCACGTCTCCGCGCTTGCCCAGCGTGATCATCTTCTCCACGTGCGGACGCATGGCCTTCGCCTTGGTCAGCGTGGTCTCGATGCGCTCCTCCACGATCAGCGAGGTCACCAGGTTGCGCAGCAGCGCGCGCCGGTGCTCGGTGTTCCGTCCCAGTTTCCATCCTGCTCTACGATGACGCATGTCTCTAGTCCTTCACAATCCCGTAAAAGTCGCGGCCAGGCCGCGCAAGAAAAACAAAGGTGAGCGGTCCCACAGCGCGGGACCCCGCTCCCTTTAGAATCCCGGTTCCGAACCGCCGTAAGTCAGCGCCGAGGGTAACGTCGACGACTGCGATCCGCTACCCGGAACCGCATTGCCGTGCTCGTCGATTTTCATACCCAGGCTGAGACCCATGTTCGACAGGATCTCCTTGATCTCGTTCAGCGACTTGCGGCCGAAGTTCTTGGTCTTCAGCATTTCCGCTTCGGACTTCTGTACCAGCTCTCCGATGGTCTGGATGTTGGCATTCTTCAGGCAGTTGTAGCTGCGCACCGAAAGCTCAAGTTCCTCGACTGAGCGGTTCAGGTTTTCGTTCCGGATCTCCGGCTTGCCGGAATCGGCCGCCTGCGCGTTGACGATTTCATCTTCGAAGTTGATGAAGATGAACATGTGGTCTTTCAGCAGCTTCGCTGCCAGGCCCAGCGCGTCGGCTGGCGTGACCGAACCGTTCGTCCATACTTCGATGGCCAGCTTGTCGTAGTCGGTGATCTGACCGAGACGAGCGGCTTCGACCGAATAGTTGCACTTGCGCACCGGCGAGTGCACCGAGTCGATGGGAATGAAGCCCAGACCGAGGTCCTCGTCGAAGTTCTTGTCGGCTGACACGTAGCCGCGGCCCTTCTTAAGCCGCATTTCCATGTCAATCTTGCCGCCTTCGCTGATAGTGGCGATGTACACGTCTTTGTCGAGCACTTCCACGTCGGAGTCGGCCTCGATCATGCCCGAGGTAATCACGCCCGGCTGGTCGGCACGCAGGTAAATCGCCTTGGGCGCGTCCCCATTGAGCCGGAACGGAATCTGCTTGAGGTTGAGGATGATGTCGGTTGCATCCTCGACCACGCCGGGGATCGACTGGAACTCGTGCAGCACGCCCTCAATCTTGACCGCGGTAACTGCTGCGCCCTCGATGGACGACAACAGCACCCGGCGCAGCGCGTTGCCGATGGTTGTGCCAAATCCGCGTTCGAACGGCTGTGCCCAAAAATGACCGTACTTGTCGGTCAGGGTTTCGGTGTCATGGGCAAGCCGCTTCGGTTTCTGAAAACCTTTCCAAAGCATCTGATTACTCCTGTCTCTCTATTCGGCCATGCTGCACGGCCGATCCCGCTGAGCGGGATCACGCCGGCTGATCTGGCGCGACATTGTAGGAAGCGCGGCGCCCAAGGAACAAGCGCCGCCAATGACTACTTGCTATAAAGTTCGACGATCAGCTGCTCATTGATGGGCAGGTTGATGTCTTCGCGCCGCGGCAATGCCAACACCCGTCCCTTGCTGCCGTCACGGTCAACCTGCAGCCAGTTCGGCGGTGTTTGATGGCTGGCGAATTCCTTCGCACCCTCCACCACCACCAGCTTGCTGCTCTTCTCGCGGATCGCGACCTCGTCGTTCGCGTTGACCTGGTACGAAGGAATGTCAACCTTACGGCCATTCACGGTCACGTGGCCGTGGCGCACCAACTGCCGCGCCTGACGGCGTGCTACGGCAAAGCCGAGGCGATACACAACGTTATCGAGCCGCCGCTCCAACTGCTGCAACAACAGTTCGCCGGTGACGCCCTTGGTCTTCTGGGCGCGCTCGAAGTAGTTGCGGAACTGGCCTTCCTGGGTGAAGTACATGCGCTTCGCCTTCTGCTTTTCGCGAAGCTGCAGCCCGTAGCCCACGATTTTGGCCTTGCGGTCTTTACCGTGCTGCCCGGGGGCGAAGTTACGCTTTTCGATGGGACATTTGTCCGTGAAACACTTTGCGCCTTTGAGGAACAACTTCATTCCCTCGCGGCGGCAAAGGCGGCATACTGCGTCTCTGTATCGTGCCAAATTACTCTCCTGGTGGATAGTGGTCGGTGGATAGTGGCTCGTAAAGTCTCTATCTACCCGGACTATTCACGTGTTGTGGATCGGTTTACAGGATTGGCGTCCCTTCGTCCCGATCAAACTAGTGTCTAGTTGCTCAGTGGCTAGAAATACTGGACTCGTGGCTTGTCGTTCTATCCATTATCCACTGACCACTAATCACTGTTCTTAAACTCTGCGCCGCTTCGGCGGACGGCAGCCGTTATGCGGAACCGGCGTCACGTCCTTGATGGTGCGCACATCGAGTCCAGCCGAAGCCAGAGCGCGGACTGCCGATTCACGTCCCGAACCCGGGCCGCTCACGACAACATCGACGCTCCGCATGCCGTGATCGCGGGCCTGGCCGGCGGCGTTGGCCGCAGCCTGCTGCGCCGCGAAAGGCGTGCCCTTACGCGATCCGCGGAATCCCAGCGAACCCGAACTCTTCCAAGACACCGTGTTCCCCACGGGGTCCGTGATGGTAACGATGGTGTTGTTGAATGACGCCTGCACATGCACCAGTCCGTGCGGCACGTGCTTGCGTTCCTTCTTCTTGAACTTCTTGCCAGTCTTGCCTTTTTTGTCGGCTGCGGAACCTGCTGCTTTGGCCATGTTCTATGTTTTCCCAGTCGCTTTCTTCTTATTGGCTACTGTGCCCTTACGCGGACCCTTGCGGGTGCGGGCGTTGGTGTGGGTGCGCTGGCCGCGAACCGGCAGGCTGCGACGGTGACGATACCCACGGTACGATCCGATCTCGATGAGCCGCTTGATGTGCATCGAGATGTCTTTGCGCAGGTCGCCTTCGACGTCGCCCTGCTGCTCAATGACCTGGCGGATGCGATTGACCTCTTCTTCATTGAGGTCGCTCACCTTCTTGTTGCCTTCGACGCTGGCGGCGGCCAGAATGCTTTTCGACCGCGAGTCGCCGATGCCGTAGATGTAGGTCAGCGCGATGATGATGTGCTTGTTGCGCGGAAGATCCACGCCTGCAATACGTGCCATAGTTGCTCCCGAACCCTCTCGGCTTTGGGCTAGTCACTAGCCACCAGCCACTCGTAACCTGTTATCCCTGCCGCTGCTTGTGCTTGGCGTTCTCGCAGATCACGCGCACTACGCCGTGACGGCGAATGACCTTGCACTTGTCGCAAATCTTCTTGACCGATGCCCGTACCTTCATGATGACTGCAGTTCCCTTCCACCAAAACTACTGTTTCAACCCGACGCGCACCGCTATTTGTAGCGATACACGATCCGTCCCCGGTTCAAGTCGTAGGGCGAAAGCTCTACGGCCACCCGGTCGCCCGGAAGAATCTTGATGAAGTTCTTGCGCATTTTGCCGGAAACGTGCGCCAGTACCTGGTGCTTGTTCTCCAGCTCGACTTTGAACATCGCATTGGGCAGCGGCTCGACCACCACTGCCATCACTTCAATCGCGTCTTCCTTGCTCATTCAGCTCCTGAAAAAATCTGCCCGCTTGCGCGGAAACCCAACTCCACAGTTACGGCCGCCTACTCCGTAAGGATCACCGGCCCGTCTCTCGTCACCGCTACGGTGTGTTCGAAGTGGGCGCTATGCGTGCCGTCCTTCGTTACCGCCGTCCAGTTGTCGGCCAGCACCCGCGTTTCCGACCGTCCCACGTTCACCATTGGCTCGATCGCCAGCACCATGCCGTCGCGCAACTTCGGACCGCTACCCGGCGTGCCGTAGTTCGGCACCTGCGGCTCCTCATGGAGCTTGGTACCGATGCCGTGTCCCACAAACTCCCGCACCACGCTAAACCCGTTGGCCTCGACCAGCTTCTGGACCGCCGCGCCCACGTCGCCAACCGTGTTGCCGACACGCGCCGCCTCGATGCCCCGGTACAGCGACTCGCGCGTTACCTCGAGCAGCTTCTGCAGTTCCGGCGTCAACTCGCCGCCCACCGGAACCGTAATAGCAGCGTCTCCGTAATACCCGTCGAGCACCACGCCGGTGTCGATCGAAACGATGTCGCCGGTCTTGAGCATCCGTCTTTCCGACGGGATGCCGTGAACGATCTCGTTGTTCACTGACGTACAAAGCACGCAAGGGTAATCGTAATAACCCTTGAAGGCCGGCTTGGCGCCCAAGTCCTTGATCTTCGCTTCCGCCACCCGCTCCAAGTCCATGGTTGTGACGCCCGGGGCGACCACTTGCTTCACGGCGTCGAGCACCTGACGAACGATGCGCCCGCTGCGGCGCATCTTCTCGATCTCTCCCGTGGACTTACAAACGATGGCCATTCTCTATCGCACTCGTTGCCTGGGCGGCTACCGTCTCCACCGCCTGGTCGCCATTCACGTTAAACAGCTGTCCTTTGGCTTGGTAGTAGGCCACCAAGGGCAGGGTCTGCCGCTCATAGGCTTTCAGGCGTTCTGCAACGACCGCTTCCGTGTCATCTGGACGCACAATAAGTCGCCCGCCGTCGACATCACAGATGCCTTCAACTTTGGGTGGCTGGAAGTGAACGTTGTAAATCCGTCCACAGGTGGGACATGAACGACGTCCGGCAATTCGTTGCAGTAATTGATTATACTCCACCACTATCTGCACGACAACCGGCGCTATGGCACTAAAGGGCGCCGCCCCGTTCCCCGCCTGCCTGCTTTTCAAATAACTGTCTAACCACTCGGCTTGGCCCACCGTCCGCGGGAAGCCGTCCAAAATAAACCCTCTAGTAACGTCCGGCCTGCTCAGACGGTCGGCGACCATGTCGTTGACGATGTCGTCGGAAACCAGCTCGCCCCGGCTAAGAATGCCTTTTACCTTAATGCCGAGCTCGGTGCTCATCGCCACGTTCGCTCGAAACAGGTCTCCGGTCGAAATCTGCGGGATCCCATAGGCTGCGGCAATACGCTTGGCCTGTGTGCCCTTGCCGGCACCTGGAGCTCCCAGAAGAACGATGGGCCCGACCACACACTCGGCCTGCTTCACATTCGCACCCACTACGGACGAAGGAGTCTGTGTTGCCACGACACACCCCGTGGACCGGATTTCCGGCCCGTCTGCCCGCTTCCGCGGGCCAGAGCTTCCCGGTAGCTCCGCAAAACAGTGGCTGGTGATCAGTGGCTAGTGACTAGTTAAACTCGGCCCTTGCAACTGAATTCACCGACCCGCAACCAATATCCGCTATCTAACCTAAATCCGAACCCAAAACTCGCTAGCCACTAGCCGCCGGGTTACCACGTCGAGCGGCGCCCCCGGACGCGTCCGCTGCGAGGCGTAAAGCCCTCGTAGTGGCGCATGATGAGCTGCGACTCGATCTGGTTGACAGTATCCATCGCCACACCCACCACGATCAGCAGCGAGGTTCCGCCAAAGTAAAAGTTCACGTTCAGACCGCTGGTCACCCATGTCGGCAGTTTCTCGAAGAAAGTCCCGACCGCACCCGGAAGGTGGTTCAGATGGATGCCGGTAATCATCCACTCCGGAATGAACGAAATCAGGATCAGGTACAGCGCGCCGACCAGGGTAATGCGCGTCAGAATGTCGTTGATATAGTTTGCGGTGCGCGCGCCCGGCCGGATGCCGGGAATGAACCCGCCGTATTTACGCATGTTGTCGGCAACCTCGGTGGGGTTGAAGACGATCGAAACGTAAAAGTAGGCGAAGAACACGATGCCGACGGCATACAAAAGCGTGTACATCGGCTCTCCCCAGCGCAGCGAATTAAACACGCGGCTGAAGAAGGTACTATTGCGGACGAATGGCATCGCCCCCAGCGTCTGCGGCAACGTCAAAACCGAGGAGGCGAAAATCACCGGCATCACGCCGCCCGAGTTTACGCGCAGCGGCAGGTGGGTGGATTGTCCGCCCATGATCTTGCGTCCCACCACGCGCTTGGCGTACTGCACGGGTATTCGCCTCTCGCTTCGCTCCACGAACACGATGAACGCCACGATGGCGACCATGACCACGACCAGGATCAGCATGGCTGGGACGGTAAACGCTCCCCAAGCCTGGGTGCGGACTTTGTCGTACAAATCAGCGATGGCGCGCGGCAGGCCCACCACAATTCCGGCGAAGATCAGCAGCGACATGCCGTTGCCTACGCCGCGCTCCGTGATCTGTTCGCCCAGCCACATGATGAACACGCTTCCCGTGGTCAGTGTGAGCATCGTCATCAGTACAAACCCGGGTCCCGGGTTGTTGACGAAGCCAGGCTGGCGCTGCAGCGTGAAAGCGATACCCAGCGACTGCACCGCGCTCAATAGCAGCGTCAGGTAGCGGGTCCACTGGGTGATCTTCTTGCGGCCGAGTTCGCCTTCCTTCTGCAGCTTGGCCAGCGGCTCGTACACCACCGTCATCAACTGCAGGATGATCGACGCCGTGATGTAGGGCATGATGCCCAGCGCGAAAATCGTCAGGCGGCGAAGCTGTCCGCCGCTGAACAGGTCGATGAAGCCCAAGAACGTTCCCTTGTTCTGATCGAAGAACTGCGCCAGCACATCGGCATTGATGCCGGGCGTGGGGATGTGCCCGCCGAACCGGTACACGGCCAGCAGCCCAAGCGTAAACATGATGCGCTTCCGTAGATCGGGAACGCGAAATACGTTGGCAAACTTCTCTAACATTACGAATCCTCAGTTGCCAGTCGCCGGTCAACCGTTACCGGCAACCGGATACGCCCTACAGCAAAGTGATCTTGCCGCCCGCCTTTTCGATCTTTTCCTGCGCCGACTTGGAAAACTTATGCGCGCTCACAGTAAGGGCCTTCGACACATCGCCGTGTCCCAGCACTTTCACCAGCGCGTTCCTGCCATTCACTACTCCGGCCTTGCGCAGCACCTCGGGAGTGATCTCCGTCTCGCTCAGCCCGGCCAAACGCTCCAAGTTCACGACCTCGTACTCGGTCTTGAAAATGTTGGTGAAGCCGCGCTTCGGCAAACGCCGGTGCAGCGGCATCTGGCCGCCTTCAAAACCGCGCATCAGACTGGAGCCGCTGCGCGAGCCCTGGCCCTTGTGTCCGCGGGTCGAGGTCTTGCCCATGCCCGAGCCCATACCGCGGCCCACGCGCTTCTTGTTCTCATTCGCCTTGCGGGGCGCCCGTAAATTACTCAGATTCATTGTGTACCGTACCTGTGCGGCCTTTCTCTGTGCGCCGCGTCACACTTCGAAAAATTCTGCCCGCTACTTGCCGGCTTCGACGATCTCGACCAGGTGCGGCACCTTCGCCACCATCCCCCGGACCGACAGCGTGTCTTCCCGCTCGATCACCTGGTTCAGCCGCGTAAAGCCCAGACCCTTGATCACCAGCTTCTGCTTCACCGGCGTGGAAATGGCCGAGCGCACATACTTCAACTGGATCTTCGACCCGGCCGGGGCCGCCTTCTTCTCGATCTTTCTGCGATCTCGCGCCATGATTAAAGCTCCTCGGCGGACTTGCCGCGCGCCAACGCAACTTCTTTCCGGTCGCGCAGCGATTCCAGCGCCTTAAAGGTCGCCTTGATCACGTTGTGCGGGTTGGTGGTGCCGATCGACTTGGTCAGCACGTTCTGCACACCCGCCGAAGTCATTACAGCGCGCACCGCGCCGCCGGCAATCACGCCCGTTCCTTCCGGCGCCGGCTTCAGCATCACCCGGCCTGCGCCAAAGCGGCCCAGCACCTGGTGCGGAATTGTGGTCTGCGTCAGGTTGACGCGCAGCAGGTTCTTCTTGGCCGCTTCGATGCCCTTGCGGATCGCCTGCGGCACTTCCTTCGCCTTGCCGGAACCGTAGCCCACGACCGCGGCCGAAGGATCGCCCACCACCACCAGCGCCGCGAACGACATGTTCTTGCCGCCCTTGACGACCTTGGTGACGCGATTGATCGAAACCACTTCGTCTTTCAGGTTGAACTGGTTCGCGTCCAGCTTTTTCTTAACTATTGGCATTCCCTTAACTCTCCAAACTCTCCGGCTCTTGGTCTTAACTCACCACTAGCCACTAACCACTGCTTTTAGAACTCCAGGCCCGCTTCACGGGCCGCATCGGCCAGGGCCTTCACGCGGCCGTGATACAGGTATCCACCGCGATCGAAGACCACCTTCTTGATGCCCTTTTCCTTGGCGCGCTCGGCAATCAGTTTGCCGACTTCCTTGGCCGAGGCAACGTTGCCGCCGGTCGGGCGCTTTCGCCCTTCTGGCCCTTGCCCTTTTCCACCGTGCCCGCCGAGGCCAGGGTCTCGCCCTTGCTGTCGTCGATCACCTGGGCATACACATGGCTCACCGAGCGGTAGATACTCAGCCGCGGCCGCTCCGTAGTGCCCGCGATCTTCTTGCGAATACGCGTGTGGATCTTGGTCCGCGTCTGGTTCTTCGAAGCTTTTCCAATCATCTCTGTTCTTCCTTCATCCCGGGGTTCTGAACCGGGGAACGGAGGCGTTCCCGCCCTGCCGTCAATGATCTCGGTTGCGGGCGATTATTTCGCGCCCGTCTTGCCGACTTTCTTCTTCAACTTCTCATTGCTGTAGCGCACGCCCTTGTTCTTGTATGGATCGGGCGGACGCAGCGAACGCATTTCGGCCGCAACAAAACCAACCTTCTGGCGGTCGATACCGCTCACCGTCAAGTGCGTCAGCTTGGGATCGATGGCCACCTCGATGCCCGCAGGCAACGGATACTCAATCGGATGCGAGTAGCCCAGCGTGAATACCACCATGCCCTTGCCCTTCAACTCGGCGCGATAGCCGATGCCGACGATGTCCAGCTCTTTCGTCCAGCCTTTGGTCACACCCTCGACCGAGTTGTTGACCAGCGCGCGCACCAGCCCGTGTACCGCGGCCTTGGAATCGTCTTCGCGGACGATGGTGAGCACGCCATCTTTCGTCTCCAGCGTCACTCCACCCGGAATGTGGGTGGTCACTTTGCCCTTCGGGCCTTGCACCGTCACGGTGTTGCCTTCGACGGCGTAGGTCACGCCCTTGGGCAACGGAATCGGTTTCTTTCCAATTCTCGACATATCTTGTCTCTCACTCTTGGCTATCAGCCGTCAGCTCTCAGCCTTTGGCTAGAAGCTAATTGCTTAGCGCTAGTAAACTTCGCAAAGTACTTCGCCGCCCAGCTTTTCCTTGCGCGCCTGGCGGCCGGTCATCACGCCCTTGGGAGTGGTGAGGATGTTGATCCCCAACCCGCCCAGCACCCGCGGAATCTCGCTGTGGCCGACATACACGCGGCAGCCAGGGCGCGAAATGCGCTTCAGCTGCGAAATGGGGGAAGAGTTGTCGGGCGAGTACTTCAGGTACACCCGCAACACCTTGCGGCCCTCTTCTTCCGTTGACTTGAAGTTCGCGATGTAGCCCTCGTCCTTCAGGATGCGGGCGATCTCCACCTTCAGCTTGGAGAGCGGCACGTCCACCTTCTGGTGGCGGGCATTAATGGCGTTGCGAACGCGCGTCAGAAAATCTGCGACCGGATCGGTCAAACTCATCTTCGGTATCTCCTCATTTCGTCGCCCGTTAGCTTTCGTGTCCGGATTGCCTCTCCGGGGTCCCCGTCCGGCGCTCTTTGCGCCCTCCGGTTGTTGAAAGAACCAGCCGCGACGTTCTCACTCAGCGTTCAGCGCGGACCAATGCCGCGCCGGGGCCGCTGCCACCCCTCTGTCGACTACCAGGAGCTCTTCGAAACCCCGGGAATCTCTCCCTTGAGCGCCAGGCTGCGGAAGCAAAGACGGCACAGGCCGAACTTGCGCAGGTAAGCCCGCGGACGTCCGCAAATCTTGCAGCGGTTGTTCTTCCGCGTCGAGAACTTCGGTTTCTTGTTCGCCTTGGCGATCTTGCCTGTTGTAGCCATCGTTTCCTTTACTCCGGGCCTCGGCCCTTGCTCAAACTCGTGTTACTGCGCCACGCGGAACGGCATGCCCATATGCTTCAGCAGTGCCCGCGCCTGATCATCGTTCCCGGCCGTGGTCACGATCGTGATGTTCATGCCCTTCATCTTCTCGACCTTCGAGTAATCGATTTCCGGGAAGATCAACTGGTCGCGCACGCCCAGGGTAAAGTTGCCGCGTCCGTCAAACGACTTGGTTGGCACACCGCGAAAATCGCGAACGCGCGGCAGAGCGATGTTCACCAGCCGGTCGAAAAACTCATACATACGGTCGCCGCGCAGGGTCACCATCACACCGATGGGATTGCCTTCGCGCACCTTGAACTGCGCGATCGACTTCTTCGCCTTGGTCACCACCGGCTTCTGACCGGCAATCTGCTGGATCTCGCTCACCGCGGGATCAATCACCTTGGCGTTCTGCGTGGCTTCGCCCACACCCATGTTGACCACGATTTTTTCCAGCTTCGGGGCCGCCATCGGGTTGTCGAGGCCGAATTCCTTCATCAGCGCCGGCAATACTTCCTTGACGTACTTTTCGCGCAACCGCGCGGTCGCCCGGTTGTTCGCCTTGGGACGCGCCGGCTTGCCGGACGCGTCGACGGCCGCGGCTTCCACCTGCTCCGGCTTCGCCTTCTTGCCCTGCGGCTTGCCGTCGGCCGGCTTGGGGCTCTTTTGTTTCTTCTCGTCTGCCATTTCTCTGCTTCACCTTTCTCACGGTCTCGGATATCGCACCGTTTCGTGAGGTCGTCAATTTTGACAGCTAGTTGCTGACCGTCAGCTGCCAGTTGCTATTTCTCCAGCGTCGTCGAGCAGTGCTTGCACACCCGCACGTGCTTGTCTCCAAGCAGCTTGTGGGCCACGCGCGTGGGGCGCTTGCACGAGGTGCATACCAGCATCACATTGCTCAGGTTGATGGAGCTTTCCTGCTCGGCGATGCCGCCCTTGACGTTCTTCTGCGGATTGGGGCGCACGTTCTTCTTCACCATCATCACGTGCTCCACCAGCACCTTGCCGGCGGCGGGACTGACGCGCAAAACGCGGCCTTCCTTGCCCTTGTCGCGCCCGGTAATCACCCGCACATTGTCGTTGCGGCGAATATCTACGATCTTATGCATGTCTCAAACCTTCTTGGTTTTCGCTAACCACTAGCCACTGACCACTACAGAACTTCGGGCGCCAGCGACACAATCTTCAAAAACTTCTTTTCGCGCAATTCGCGGGCCACGGGACCGAATACGCGCGTCCCGACCGGCTCATTCGCGTCGTTGATCAGCACCGCCGCATTCGAATCGAAGCGGATGTAGGTGCCGTCCTTGCGCCGCGCCTCTTTGCGGGTGCGCACGATCACTGCTTTTACCACGGTGCCCTTCTTGGCTGTGCCGTCCGGCGAGGCTTCCTTTACCGACGCCGTCACCACATCGCCCAGGTGCGCTACCAGGCCGGTGCCGCCGCCCAGCGGCAGAATCATCTGCAGCTTGCGCGCGCCGCTGTTGTCGGCAACTTCGAGCATGGTTCTCATCATCACTGCCATAAAACTATCTCCTTACCCTGCCGATACCGCTTAGACCGTCGGCGTCGCTTCCACCACCGCCACCTGCGCAGCGCGGCGGACGATGTCCTTCAACTGCCAGCGCTTCAGCTTCGACAGCGGACGGGTCTCTTCAATCTTCACCACGTCGCCCAGCTTCGCCGTGCCCTGCTCGTCGTGAGCGTAGAACTTCTTGCTGCGCTTTACGACGCGCTTGTAGAACGGGTGTGCCTTCTGGCGGTTCACCTCGACCACGATGGTCTTGGCCATCTTGGTGGAGACCACTTCGCCAATCAGCGTCTTGCGGGCGCCCGCCTTCTTCTCCGTGTTGGTGGTTCCAGTCGTTGTCTCAGCCATGGCTTACTTCTTCTCCGTGACGGCCCGCTTGGCCGCCTTCTTCGCCGGTGCGGACGCCTTCGGCGCAGCGGTCTTCACCGCCACCGCCGCAGCTCCGCTGCCCGCTGCCGCGCGCTTCTCGCGCTCGATGGTCTTCATGCGCGCGATGTCTTTCTTCATGTCGCGGATCTTCTTCAGGCTCTCGGTCTGCCCCATCTTCAACTGGAACTTCAGCTTGAACAGCTGATCGGCCAGTTCGCCCTGCTGGTGGGCCAGCTCGATGTCAGTCAAATTGCGGATCTTCTCTGCATTCATCTCGAATTCCTTATGCCACGCCGTCCCGCACCACGAACTTGGTGCGCAGCGGCAGCTTGTGCGATGCCAGGCGCATTGCCTCGGCGGCCTCGGTGGCGGACACCCCTTCCATCTCGAAGAGGATCTTGCCGGGCCGCACCACGGCGACCCAGTGGTCCGGAGCTCCCTTGCCCTTACCCATACGGGTTTCAGCAGGCTTCTTGGTCACCGGCTTGTCGGGAAACAGGCGGATCCAGATCTTGCCGCCGCGCTTCACGAAACGCGTCATGGCCACGCGGCTGGCTTCAATCTGCCGGTCGGTGATCCAGCCCGGCTCCATGACCTTCAGGCCGAAGTCGCCGAACGACAGCTCGCCGCCGCGCCACGCCTTGCCGCACATGCGACCGCGCTGCTGCTTGCGGTACTTTACTTTCTTTGGCATCAACATAATGAGCTCTCAGTTCTCGGTTGTCAGTTCCCAGTTACCTGATCAGTTCCGTGTCACTTCTGACAACTGGCAACTGACTACTGACAACTGGTTTTAAAACGCTCCAGCGGTCTGCGGCTCGCGCTTCTTCTCGCGCAAGATTTCGCCCTTGTACACCCAGCACTTCACGCCGATGATGCCGTACGTGGTGTGCGCCTCGGCGAAGCCGTAATCGATGTCGGCGCGCAGGGTGTGCAGCGGCAAACGCCCCTGCAGGTACCACTCGGAACGCGCGATTTCGTTGCCGTTCAGGCGGCCGCTCACGCGGACCTTGATGCCCTTGCAGCCAAAACGCAGCGCCGAATCCACGGCCTTGCGCATCGTACGGCGGAAGCTCACGCGTTTCTCCAGCTGCAGCGCGATGTTCTCGGCCACCAGCTGCGCGTCGAGCTCGGGCTTGTGCACTTCGAGAATATCGACGTACACATCGCGGCCGGTGCGTTTCTGGATCTCGCCCTTCAGCTTGTCGATCTCCGCGCCCTTGCGGCCGATGATGATGCCCGGACGCGCGGTGCGGATGATGATGCGCAGCTTGTTGCCGGGACGCTCGATCTCAATCGAGCTGACGCCCGCCGACTTGAGCTTGTCCTTCAGCTCTGCCTTCAGCTTCACGTCTTCCAGCAGAAGTTTGTCGTAATCGCGCTCTACGAACCAGCGCGACCTCCACGGCTTGGTAACGCCGAGGCGGAATCCGTAAGGATGGACTTTCTGTCCCATAGTCTCGTTTACTCTCCGCGGCCGTCGCCGCTCTTATCGGTTCAACAGTGCCTGCGTCAGGGCACGACTTTAGTCGTGCCGAACGCCTCGCTATATTTGTTCCCCGAACGGACTTTAGTCCGCGAGGGCTTTACTTCTTCGTCGTCTTCTTGCCGGCAAACTTCTTCGCCGGGGCCTTCTTCTTTGCCACAGCTTTCTTGGCCGCAGCCTTCTTGGCTGCCTTCTTCGCCGGAGCTGCATCCGCCGCTCCGCTGGTTTCAGCCTTGCGCTGGTCGCCTGCCTTCTCCGCCAGAACGATGTTCAGGTGCGAGATGCGCCGCTGATAGCGAAACGCGCGTCCCATCGGTGCCGGACGGATGCGCTTCATGCGCGGCCCGTCGTTCGCGATCGCCGACTTCACGTACAGCCGGTCGAGGTCAACGTCCAGCGACTTCTCGGCGCTCACGTAGTTCGCGTTTTCCACCGCCGAACGCAGCAGCTTATAAATCGCGGGCGCAATGCCCTTCTTGGTGTACCGCAGCGTGTCGAGCGCCTCTTCCACCCGGCGGCCCTTGATCAGGTCCAGCACCAGGCGCGCCTTCTGCGGCGAGACCCGCACGTAATTCAGTTTGGCTGTGAATTCCATGTTTTTCCCTTACCTTGCCGCCGGCTTCGCCGCCGTCTCGGTCGCCGCCTTCATCGAGTGCCCTTTGAAGGTGCGGGTCTGGCTGAACTCACCCAGCTTGTGCCCCACCATGTTCTCGGTGACGTACACCGGGATGAACTTCTTGCCGTTGTGCACTGCCAGGGTGTGTCCCACCATCTCCGGGATCACCGTCGAACGGCGCGACCACGTGCGCACGACCTTCTTCTCGTTGCGCTCGTTCATGCCCTCAATCTTCACCTGCAGGTGCTTGTCGATGAACGGACCTTTTTTCGTTGAACGTGCCATGTCGCCTCAGTCCTACTTCTGTCTGCGGTTCACGATGAACTTATCGGTCCGCTTGTTGTTGCGTGTCTTGTAACCGCGTGTCGGCTGGCCCCACGGGGTCACCGGATGGCGGCCGCCGCTGGTCTTGCCCTCGCCGCCGCCGTGCGGATGGTCCACCGGGTTCATGACCACGCCGCGGTTGGTCGGGCGGATGCCCATCCAGCGCGTGCGGCCGGCCTTGCCGATGGAAACGTTTTCGTGGTCCGTGTTGCCCACCTGGCCGATGGTCGCCATGCAATCCACCAGCACCTTGCGGGTCTCACTGGACGGCAGCTTTAAGAGGGCGTAATCGCCTTCCTTGGCCACCAACTGCGCCTGAGCCCCGGCTGAACGCGCCATCTGCGCGCCCTTGCCAGGCTTCAGCTCGATGTTGTGCACCGTCGTTCCGGGAGGAATGTTGCGCAACGGCAGCGCATTGCCCACCAGAATGTCGGCCTCCGGACCGCTTACGATCTTCGCGCCCACCTGCAAGCCCACCGGGCAGATGATGTAGCGCTTCTCGCCATCGGCATAGTTCAGCAGCGCAATGCGCGCCGAGCGGTTCGGATCGTACTCGATGGTCGCCACCGTCGCCGGAATGCCGAACTTGTCGCGCTTGAAGTCAATCGTGCGCAGCTTCCGCTTGTGGCCGCCGCCGCGGTGCCAGATGGTCTGGTCGCCCGAGTTGCGACGTCCGCTGGTGCGCCGTTTCGGCTCCGTCAGCGGCTTGTGCGGCCGGTTCGTCGTCAGGTCGTCGTTCACGGTGCTCGTGGTGAAGCGCCGTGTCGGAGTTACCGGTCTATAAGTCTTGATTGCCATATCTCTGCTCGTTTCTTCTAGCCACTAGTCACTGGCCACTAGCCACTGCCTTACAGGTTCTCGGCGTACTCGGGCATCTTCTGCCCTTCTTTCAGCCGCACATAGGCCTTCTTCCAGTCAGGACGGTAGCCGGTAAACTTTCCCCGCCGCCGTTCCTTGCCCGCGAAGTTGGCGGTGCGTACCGTGTCCACCTTCACCTTGAAAATGCTCTGCACCGCGTTCTTGATCTCGGTCTTCGATGCCTTGGAGGAAACCTCGAACACCAGCGTGGCTTCCGTTTCCTTCACGCCCAAGCCCTTTTCCGTAATCACCGGACGGCGAATGATCTGATAAGCCGACTTCATTACGCCACCTCCGCTTTACGCTTCGGCGCCGAGGCCTTCAGCGAATCCTGCAACTTTTCCAGCGCCGGACGCGAGAACACCGCATTGGCATACCGCAGCAGGTGATAAGGATGCACCGCGCTGCCCGCCAAAAGCTCTACGCCCTTCAGGTTGCGCGCGCTCAGGTGCAGGTTCTTCTCGGTCTCGCCAATGTACTTTTCGACCACCAGCGTTGTGCCCTTGGCATTCAGCTTGTTCAGCGAGGCGCGAAAGCCCTTGGACTTCGCTTCCTTCGGCTCCAGACTGTCCACGACGACCAGCTTGCCGTCGGCCAGCTTGGCTGCCAGTGCCGAGCGCAGTGCGCCGAGCAGCTTCTTGCGCGGAAACGCGTAGTCGTAAGAGCGGGGCTTCGGCCCGTGCACCGTGCCGCCATGCCGCCAGAGCGGGGAACGCAGCGACGCAATGCGCGCCCGTCCCGTGCCCTTCTGCTTCCAGAGCTTCTTGCCGGCGCCGCTCACCAGACCGCGGGTCTTGGTGGACGCGGTCCCGGCCCGCAGGCTGGCGCGGTAGTGCTTCACCGCTTCCCAAAGAAGGTCTTCGTTCACCGCCCCGAATACTTCCTCGGCCAGCTCCAGCGAACCTACCTTCTCGCCATTCAAATTGTGTACGTCAATCGTCGCCATTTTCTCTTCCAGTTCAGCCGTCGGCTATCAGCCACCAGCCGGAACAATTTCGATTCTTGCTTCGCTACCGGCTCTTCTTTCTTCGCTTTTCGCCGTTAGCTAATTGCTAGCTGCTAGCTGCTAATTGCTAATTGCTAATTACTTCTTCTTCGCCGCTTGCCGCTTCGAAGCCTTCAACGGATCAACCGTGCCCGAACCGCCGAATCCACGGCGCTCTCTGGGTGGCTTCTTCGCTCGCGAGATCATCACGTAGCCGTCTTTCGCTCCCGGCACCGCGCCCTCGATCACCAGCAGGTTCTCGTCGCGGTCAATTCCCAGGATGCGCAGGTTGCGGGTGGTCACGCGCACGTCGCCCATGTGTCCCGACATGCGCATGCCTTTGAACACGCGCGACGGGAACGCCGACGAGCCGATCGAGCCCGTGATCTGGAACATCGAACCGTGCGAAGCTGCGCCGCCGGCGAAATGGTGGCGCTTTACCACGCCCGCGAAACCGCGGCCCTTGCTGGTTGCCACGATATCGACAAACTTGTCGCCGTCGAACATGTCCACCAGCACCTTGTCGCCGACCTTGGCGCCGTCCTGGCCTTCGGCCTCCACCACGACTTCCACTTCCCGCAGGAAGCGCATCGGGGGCAGGTCGTTCTTCGCGAAGTGGCCCTTCATCGGCTTGGTCAGCCGCGACTCCTTCACGAACTCCACCAGGCCGATCTGGGCGGCATCGTAGCCGTCCTTCGCAACCGTCTTGCGCTGCGTAACCACGCAGGGGCCGGCCTTTAGCACGGTGACCGGACGAGCATCGCCCTTGTCATCGAACAACTGCGCCATGCCGACTTTTTTTCCTAAAATTCCGTTGACTGCCATCTCTGTCCTCTTGACTCCGCTTCCTGTGTCTGGTTGTTTTGAACCAGGGGTTCTGCACCGCAGAAGCTTTGTTCATTCAGCTCTTAGCTGGCTAATTGCTAGCTGCTATTTATGTTCCTTGCCGAAGGCCTTGATTTCCACGTCCACACCGGCCGGCAGCTCCAACTTCATGAGCGCGTCCACCGTTTGCTGCGTCGGCTCCAGAATGTCGAGCAGGCGCTTGTGAGTGCGGATTTCAAACTGCTCCCGCGACTTCTTGTCCACGTGGGGCGACCGCAGCACGCAATACTTGTTCTTCACCGTCGGCAGCGGAATCGGTCCCGCGATCTGCGCGCCGGTGCGCCGTGCCGTGTCCACGATTTCGCCGGTGGACTGATCGAGTATGCGGTAGTCGTAAGCCTTCAGGCGGATGCGGATTCGTTCTTTACCAATCACTGTAGTTTCTCTCAAAGATCATGTCGGGGACCGTCGAACGTTGCCGCCTTCGGCCCTGCGGCGTGTGCCGCGGTGAGTAAATGGGTGCGGCGGCTGCCACCGCACCCGGTATAAAACCTACGCAATAATCTCGCTGATGGTCCCGGCGCCTACCGTGCGTCCGCCTTCGCGAATCGCGAACCGCAGGCCCTTTTCCATCGCCACCGGAGTAATCAGCTCAATCTCCAGCTGCACGTTGTCGCCCGGCATCACCATCTCCGTGCCCGCCGGCAACGTCGCCACTCCCGTCACGTCCGTCGTGCGGAAGTAGAACTGCGGCCGGTAGCCCTTGAAGAACGGCGTGTGACGCCCGCCTTCGTCTTTGGAAAGCACGTACACTTCGCCCTTGAACTTGGTGTGCGGAGTAATCGAGCCGGTCTTCGCCAGCACCATGCCGCGCTCCACGTCTTCCTTGGCAATACCGCGCAGCAGTAATCCGGCGTTGTCCCCAGCCAGGCCTTCGTCCAGCTGCTTCTTGAACATTTCCACGCCCGTCACTACCGTCTTGCGCGTATCGCGGAAGCCCACAATCTCGACTTCCTCGCCTACCTTCACCTTGCCGCGCTCGATTCGGCCCGTCACCACCGTGCCACGCCCCTGGATCGAGAAGATATCTTCAATCGGCATCAGGAACGGCTTATCAATATCGCGCGCCGGCAGCGGAATGTTCTTGTCCACCGCTTCCATCAGCTCGTCGATCTTGGTCTCCCACTGCGCTTCGCCGTTCAACGCACCCAGCGCCGAGCCACGAATCACCGGCACATCGTCGCCCGGGAACCCGTACTTGCTCAGCAACTCGCGCACTTCCATCTCCACCAGGTCGATCAGCTCCGGATCTTCCACCGCATCGCACTTGTTCAAAAACACCAGCACGTAGGGAACGCCCACCTGGCGCGCCAGCAAAACGTGCTCTTTGGTCTGCGGCATCGGACCGTCCGTCGCCGCCACCACCAGGATCGCGCCGTCCATCTGCGCTGCGCCGGTGATCATGTTCTTGATGTAGTCGGCGTGGCCCGGACAATCCACGTGCGCATAGTGCCGGTTCCCCGTCTCGTACTCCACGTGCGCCGTCGCGATCGTGATGCCGCGCTCGCGCTCTTCCGGTGCGTTATCGATCGAATCGAACGAGCGGAACTTGATGTTCGGGTTGTGCTTCTGCAATACCTTCGTGATCGCCGCCGTCAACGTCGTCTTGCCGTGATCGATGTGCCCGATCGTTCCCACGTTCACATGCGGCTTGCTGCGGTCAAATTTTTCTTTCGCCATCTGAAGCTCCGTATCTCTATGAAATCGTGGTTAAACCGTTAGTTACTTCGTTCCTGCCGGACTCTTGCCCTGCACCTTGGCCACGATTTCTTCGGCCACGGCGCGGGGCGCTTCTTCGTATCGCGAAAAGTGCATCGAAAACGTTGCGCGGCCTTGGGTGTTCGACCGCATATTCGTCGCATAACCGAACATCTCGGCCAGCGGAACCATTGCCCGGATCACCTGCGAACCTGCGCGGTGCTCCAGTCCTTCAATGCGTCCGCGGCGGCTGCTCAGGTCGCCGATGATGGTGCCCATGTACTCCTCGGGCACAACCACTTCCACCGACATCACCGGCTCCAACAACACCGGACTCGCCTTGCGCGCGGCTTCTTTGAACGCCATCGAACCGGCGATCTTGAAGGCCATTTCGTTCGAGTCCACGTCGTGATAGCTGCCGTCGTACAGCGTCGCCTTCACGTCCACCATTTCGTAGCCCGCGAGCACTCCGCCTTCGAGCGCTTCCTTGATGCCCTGGTCCACCGGCTTGATGAACTCCTTGGGAATCACGCCGCCTACGACTTCGTTGATGAACTCGTAGCCTTTGCCCGGCTCGTTCGGCTCCAAGCGGATGCGCACGTGGCCGTACTGGCCGCTGCCACCCGTCTGGCGGATGTACTTGCCTTCCGCCTGCGCCATCTTGCGAATCGTCTCGCGGTACGCGACCTGCGGCTTGCCTACGTTGGCCTGCACGTTGAACTCGCGCATCATGCGGTCCACCAGGATTTCCAGGTGCAACTCGCCCATGCCTGCGATGATCGTCTGGCCGCTGTCCGGATCGGTCGAAACCTTGAATGTCGGATCTTCCTGCGCCAGCTTGCCCAGCGCCACGCCCATCTTTTCCTGGTCGGCCTTGGTCTTCGGCTCCACCGCCACCGCAATAACCGGCGCCGGAAACTCGATCGACTCAAGCACGATCGGGTGCTTCTCGTCGCAAATCGTGTCGCCCGTGGTGACGTTCTTCAGTCCCACGCACGCACAGATGTCGCCGGCGTAAATCTCGCTGATTTCCTCACGCTTGTTGGCATGCATCTGCAACAAACGTCCAATGCGCTCGCCGCGCTTGCGTCCGCTGTTGTAAACACTGTCGCCCGTCTTCAGATGACCGGAGTACACGCGAATGAACGTCAACTGGCCGACATACGGGTCGGTCATGATCTTGAATGCCAGCGCTGCGAACGGCGCCTTATCATCCGGCCCGCGCTCTTCTTCCGCACCGTTATCGGGGTTCGTGCCCTTCACATGCGGAACGTCCAGCGGCGAAGGCAGGTAATCGATGACCGCATCCAGCAGCGGCTGCACACCCTTGTTCTTGAAGGCCGTTCCGCAGATTACCGGGAACACTTTCATCTTCAGGGTGGCGCGACGCAACGCGGCTTTCAGCTCCAGCCTCACCGATAGGTTCGCCCTCGATGTACTTATGCATCAGCTCGTCCTGGTCATCGTTTTCAACGACGGTCTCAACCAGGATCTGGTGATAAGCGGCAGCCTTCTTTTTCAGGTCTTCTGGAATTTCTTCGACATGGTATTCGGAGCCAATCGTCTCGTCATGCCAGACAATCGCCTTCATGGTCATCAAATCAACCACGCCGCGGAACTTGTCTTCCTGGCCAATCGGCAACTGAATCGCTACCGGCTTGGCGTTGAGGCGCTTGCGGATCGTGTCGATGGCATGCTCGAAATCGGCGCCCATCTTGTCGATCTTGTTGATGAAGCAAATGCGCGGAACTCCGTATTTATCAGCCTGGCGCCAGACAGTTTCCGACTGCGGCTCCACACCGTGCACCGCGTCAAACACCGCGCAGGCGCCGTCAAGCACGCGCAGCGAACGCTCCACCTCGGCCGTGAAATCCACGTGGCCGGGAGTGTCAATGATGTTGATGCGAATGTCTTTCCAGAAGCATGTCGTCGCGGCCGACGTAATCGTGATACCGCGCTCCTGCTCCTGCGCCATCCAATCCATCGTTGCAGTACCTTCGTGGACCTCGCCAATGCGGTGCGTGCGTCCCGTATAGAACAGGATGCGCTCCGTCGTCGTGGTCTTACCGGCATCGATGTGCGCCATGATGCCGATATTTCTGCAGCGCTCTAATGGAGTCTGTCTTGGCACAATTCCTTCCGTTTCCTGCTATGCGGCTCTGCGTCCGCTATGAACGATTACCTCGTACCGTGGGTGCCCCGTTCTACCGCCTTCTTTTGGCGGTAGGGCGGGATCCATTCCATCTACCAGCGATAATGCGCAAACGCCTTGTTGGCTTCGGCCATGCGATGCACATCGTCTTTCTTCTTGATGGTTGCGCCACGGCCATTGGCCGCGTCCAGCAACTCATTCGCCAGCTTGTCGATCATGCCCTTTTCGCCGCGTCCACGGCTGTAGGTCAGGATCCAGCGAATCGCCAGCGAGGTGCGACGGTCGGCATTCACTTCCACCGGCACCTGGTAGTTCGCGCCGCCCACGCGCCGGGTCTTCACTTCCAGCACCGGCTTGGCGTTCTCTACCGCCTTCTTGAACAACTTGATGGCCTCGTCGCCGCCCTTCTCCTCAAGCTTCTTCATCGCGTTGTAGAAGATGGACTGGGCCGTCGATTTCTTGCCGTCCCACATCATCGAGTTCACGAACTTGTTCACGAGCGTCGACTGGTAGACCGGATCGGCCAGCGGCTCACGCTTTGCGATATGTCCTTTTCTCGGCATTGGCTTTGCGTCAGCAACTTCGTCGGATCCCTCAACAGGGCTTTAGCCCCTCTTACGCCTTCGGGCGCTTCGCGCCGTACTTCGAGCGGCTCTGCTTGCGGCCCGCCACGCCCACCGAATCCAGCGTGCCGCGCACTACGTGATACCTAACACCCGGCAAGTCCTTCACACGGCCCCCGCGGATCAGCACAATCGAGTGCTCCTGCAGGTTGTGACCGACACCGGGAATGTACGTCGTCACTTCAATGCCGTTGGTCAAACGCACGCGCGCCACCTTGCGCAACGCGGAGTTCGGCTTTTTCGGCGTCTGCGTGTACACGCGGGTACACACACCCCGCTTTTGCGGGCAGGACTGCAGGGCGGGGCTGGCCGTCTTGTACTTCGGCGCCGTCCGTCCCTTGCGCACCAGCTGATTAAATGTAGGCACTCTTTGCAGCTCCTTCGTTCTTCTCGCCGGAGTTTTACCGGCTCCGCCCGCAGCCAACAGCCACAGGCCAAATCTTTGGCGGCACTTCGCCGCATCACCCCATCGCGACCGGCAGCCCTCAAGGCGCACACATCGCTACGCGGTTGTTTCCCAGCTTTGGGTCTGGACAGAAACTTCGGTTCCGCCCATACTTCCCCGCAATAGCCGGGGGAATTCGTTTCAATCTGGTTAAGTCAGCGACGGTGGCGCCGTGATCGTTCCCCACGCCAGAATCTTCCCTGGTGCGTGGAGTTCCGGAACGAGGGCACTCCGTTTCGTGACTTCGGCCTACATACCCACCGGAAAGCTCCAGTGGAAGCGCAGGCTCGTTTCAGCGAGGAATCCCGCTCAATTACGCAGGATTGGGATTACTGCAGCACAGCCGGATTACACGGACAGGCTCGGTGTAACTCGCAGAACCTTTTTAGTGTAGCAATCGATGTGCCAGCCGTCAACCAATTCTTCCACAAAATCGGTCCGCAATTTGCCTTCTTCGCCACGCAGTAGCGTCGCACAACTCGCCGCAGCCGTCAGGGTTAAGTCCTTGCGGTGTTGGAATCCTGCGCACGCGCCGGCTTCTGCGGCTTGCTCAAAACGGAAGCAGCTTCTACACTAAAAAATTCCGACAGAAACTAATTCTTCGGTCTCATATTCATCCGCCGGCACCGGTCCGGCGGGGAGGGTGCATGCGGCGTTTCTCGGCAGCTCAGGCAGCGGCTGCTTTCTTCTCTATCTTATTACTGGGCGTCTGGGCGGGTTGTAGCGGAACGAGCTCAACCCCGAATCCCGTCACCTCCATCGTCATGATCCCGGCTCTGGTGTCCATGAACGTAGGCCAGGTCATCAAGATAACCGGCGTTCCCAAGAACTCTGCCGGCAGCACCATTGTCGCTGACATGAACTACTCCAGCAGCAACCCTGGCAAGGTCAGCATCTCCCCCACCGGCTACATCTGCGCCGGCGTCTGGGATGCGAACTATATTACCTGCGCCGCGCTGCCCGGCCAGACCGGTGTGGCGACCGCCACGATTACCGCCAATTCCGGCACGGTCACCGCGACCGCCCCGGTCTTTACCCATCTGCAGGTCGACCAGATCGCGGTCAGTCCCCCCACAGGCTGCGTCAGCGTCGGCGCTACTCCGTCCTATTCCGCCACGGCCTATAACACGACAGCCCCAGGCTGCTCTGTCGCCATTCCCTGCGACATCACGCCCTCGGTCGGCCCCATAACCTACTACAGCACCAACCTCGTGGTCATGACCAACAACGTCACCACAGGCATCCTCACCGCCAGCGAACCCGGCGCGACTTCGATCTATGCGTCCGTAGCGGGGCTCAACAGCACACCGCAGCCGGCGCTGGTCTGTCCCGTGGTCTCTATCAATGTGCATGACGCCAACGGTACCAACACAACCTTCAACTTGGCCCCCACCGCCACCCAGCTCCTCATTGCTGACGTAATTGACTCCGCCGGCGTCGCTATCAGTCCAGCATTGACCTGGAGTTCGATCCCGGCTGGCGTGGCCGGGGTCACGCTCGGCAACACCACCGGTACCGGAAGCACCACCACCCCCAACACCGCAACCGTCACCGCAAACACGGCCGGCACGACCAGCATCACCGTCGCCTGCAGCACCCCCGACTGCAACGTCAACATCTCCCCGCAGTATTCGCAGAATGTGGTTACCACGAATGTCTCCGGCACCACGACCACCACGGTTTACGCCGCCAGCACGAAGTCACTGACCCTTGTGCCCATCTCGACCTCTAACAACACCGCGGGAACTGCTATCGCCCTTCCCTTTGTCCCGAACTCGATTTTTGCCGACTCTACCGGCAGCAACATCTACCTCGGTTCTGCTACGGGCATAATGAACGTCAGCACCTTAACGGCTGGCATCACGGTTTCCGCGGCTGCCTTGGGCCAGATTGTGGCGGCCTCGCCCAGCGGAGAGTACCTACTGGTTTCCGATAGCGTCAATGGCTACGTTTACGTCTACGACACCGCCAGTTCGACGGTGATTTTGACCCAGTCGCTCACCGCTTCGGCAGCGGCGTTCACGCCTGACAACAAGTCGGTCAGTTTCCTCGCCCCGGGCAACCAGCTCTATTACGACACCGCTTACCCGACTTCCACGTTAATTAACTTGCCGTACGCTCCCAATTCCCTGGATACAAGCGCGCAGGGCGGCTACACCTACATCACCAGCTCTGCCCTGGGCGCTATCGATATCCGCTCCACCTGCAACCAGGCCAGTTGGCGAACTCTGGCTGCCACTGCGCCGACCCTCGTCGCACACCTGCCCAGCGGCAATGGCGCAGTCGTTGCCGACTCGCCCTCGATCGACGTTGTAACCACCGGCGCCATTCCTGCGGGATGCCCGCCGACCGCGCAGAGCACCGTGAGTTCCTACAACCTCGGCTACGGCAACTTCACTGCCACACAAATGTTCGTCTCGACCGACAGCACCCGCGTCTTCGTGCTGTCGAATCTCAACTCCCTCATCGGACTGAACCTCTCGACACTGACGCCGTTCTCCATTCCGCTGTCCAATGGCGCCGTGCCCACCACCGGCGGCGTTATGATTGACGGCTCCATGGTGTACGTCGGCGGAACTGACAACAACGTCCACGCTCTCAACCCCTCGAACCTCACCGATACCGCGCAGATTGCGCCCGGATTGAAGGACAGTGGCGGCAATGTCGTCGTTCCCGACCTGGTCGTCGTGTTGCCGAAATAAACGGCGTGTATCCCCAATAGCAAAGCCCTCCGCGCTCGGAGGGCTTTTTTCGTTCCTGTTATCGCTCGCGGTCCCGCCTTGCGGGACCGCGAGCGATCTGCTTTTCTCACTTTCCCGTGAGATCTGCAGGCTCGCTTTATGCCTTCTGCGCGTCCAGCTCTTTCGCCACACTGTCGAGCACGCCGTTGATGAACGTCACCGACTCCGGCGTCGAGAATCGCCGCGCGATTTCCAGAGCTTCATTGATGACTACCGGCTTGGGTGTGTCGGTGAATCCCAGAAACTCCGCTACCCCACAACGTAAGACATTGCGATCGACCGCGGCCATGCGGTCCATGCGCCAGTGTTCGGCATTGCGCTCGATGATCTCGTCAATCTCGGCTGTGCGCTCGAACGCCACGCCAAACAAGTCGTCAGCAAAGCCGCGCACCTTGTCGTCGATGTCGCGCTGCGCGCTCCAGAACGTCTTGCGCACATCTTCCACGCTCTGCTTTCCCATGTCGAGCTGAAACAGCATCTGGAGCGCTAGTTCCCGCGACTTCCTCCGTGTGCCCGCTTTGCTCATCGTCTCCCCGCCGTGTGTTCAGCCACCTTGTTGTGCAGCGATGCCATCTCGACGGCAGCCAGTCCCGCCTCATGGCCCTTGTTGCCGGACTTCAGTCCCGCGCGGTCGATGGCCTGCTCCAGCGTATCGCAGGTCAGCACGCCAAACGAGTGCGGCACGCCGGTATCTTGCGCCGACTGCCCCACGCCCCGAGTGACTTCGTTGGCGATCACTTCGTAGTGCAGCGTCCCGCCGCGCAGTAGGCATCCGATGCAGACAATCGCATCGTATTTGCCGCTCTCGGCCAGCTGCCGCGCCGCCGAAGGAATCTCGAACGCTCCCGGCACGTGCACAATGGTGACATCGTCCTTCGTCACACCCGCCTGCCGCAATGCCAGCAGCGCCCCGTCGAGCAGCCGCTCGGTGATGAACGAATTGAACCGCGCCACCACAATCGCAAAGCGCCTGCCCTGACCTTGCAGCGAGCCTTCCAGTCCTTCTCCTTCTTCGGCATGAGTGAAAAATGTAACCTTCATCCCACTCACTTCGATGGCGAAAAAACGCGAGCCGTTGGGAGCATCCGCAATCTCGCGCAACACTTTGACGCCATGCTTGTGAGCGATCTCCCAAGCCGCGTCTGCGTCCGAGACCTCGACGGCCAAGTCCGATAGCGGAGCGCTCGCGCTGGCGAGAAATTCGATGGTTCCGCGCGGAGCCTCCAGTTGATAGCCTTGCGCGCTGCCGTCGTCGCACTCATGAACCGGGATGGCTCCTAGCGCGCGAAACAATTCAATCGCGGGCTGCAGTTCTTCCTGCGTCTTCCCCAGCACACGGGGAACAATAAGATTGCGAATCATAGGAGTCCATTGTATCTGCACCTCGCCGGTCGCCCATTTCAATCCGCGACCCTCCCGCACCGGCAGCGGCGGCGCGATTCCGCGAGATCTTCAGCCCACAAGCTCTTGCGTCGTGGGACCTATCGGACCCGTTGACGAGTTCACCAAATGCAGCTACCTTTCTTCGACAGTTCCCGACTTACTTCGGAGGAGCCGAATTGACCGACCAAACCGCCAATTATGTAATGGGGCACACCGACCACGAACGCCGTCGTCTGGCTTTGCAGGCCGCTGTACTCAACCCCCTGACCGACGCATTTCTTCGCCGGGCTGGAATTTCCGCCGGGATGAACGTACTGGAATTGGGCTGCGGCATCGGCGAAGTTTCACTCATCGCAGCGCGCTTGGTGGGTCCGCACGGTCAGCTCCATTGCCTCGACTTCGATCCCAAAGCACTGGAAACCGCACGAGGACGAGTCCGCTCGGCCGGTCATGATCACGTGGTCTTCGACCATATCGACATCCACGATCACGTTCCAGATCGTCCTTATGACGCCGTCATCGGACGGCTCATTCTGGTACATACACCCGACCCGCTCGCCATCCTTCGCAAAGTCGTAAGCATTCTTCACCCCGGAGGCCTGGTTGCCTTCCACGAAGGCGACTTCACCATTCTCCCGCGTGGCTATCCCGAGATGCCACTGATGTTGCAGGCCTCGAGCTGGATCGTCAACTGCGTCGGCCGCATCGTTCCCCATCCGAACATGGGAGCCCAACTGTTTCATCTCATGCAGGAAGCCGGACTACAGCCACCCGAGTGTCGCGCGGAGTGTGCCATGGACGGCGGTCCGCACAGCCCCTTCTATGAGTGGTTCTCGGAGACCGTCCGCAGCCTGCTGCCGCACATGGAGAGGCTCGGCATTGCGACAGCCGCTGAAGTCGATATCGATACGCTTGCCGGACGCCTGCGCTCCGAGGCGCTCGAAAAACGGGGGGCAGCGATGAGTCCCATGATCATAGGCGCCTTCGCGCGCAAACCGCACGGGAAGTGAGGACAAGCTCGGGCGAGTGGTCAGTGTTTAGGATCAGAATGTCGATACCCCTGCCACACATACTCCAGCGCTTCGGGCAACGTCTGCTCTCTGACGGCGCGATCGACGTGCACGGCGTTGCGCGCAAACACGAACTGGTAGTGATAGCCCTTGTCCGCCAGCACGCTCGCCATGCGCTCATTGGCCAGCACCCAGTCGTGCATGTTGTCGCGCATCACGTTTGGATTAAAGAGATCGCGGTCACCAACTTCCATCCAGATTCGAATCGGCTTGGCCGGATTTCCCGGAATCAGCTGCTCGTGAAACTCCCACGCCCCGTGCGGCGACTGCGGATTGTATGGCCACTGCTGGTTGACATAAGTTCCGGAGTAGGTAAGCACGCGGTGATACCGCTCCGGGTGATACCAGGCCATGATCAAAGCGCAGGAACCTCCTGAGCTGTAGCCGATGGCCGCCCGACCCTCGGGATCCTTCGTGAGTTTGACGTTGGCGTTGGCTTCGACCAGTGGCAACACTTCTCTCTCGACGAACTCGGCATAAGCGTCCGACATGGTGTCGTACTCCAGGCCGCGTTCACTTCCCTGCGCATCGCCGCCACCGTTGCCGATAGAGATGGCCACCATCACCGGTACCTTTTGCTCGGCGATGAGTTTGTCGAGCGCTGCAAAGAGCAAGCGGTCGGGCCCGTCCGCTCCGACCATGAAAGGCGCGACACTGCCGGCCACGTATTGCTTCGGGGTATAAACGAACACATGGCGCGTGTATGCCGCGGGATGGCTGGTGGTTACGACCAGCTTCGCCGGGTTTGCGGGATCGGGAGTTCCGAAAGTGCCGGGCTCACGCGCGATACCCGGATAAATCTTGCTGTCGGACGAGTCCATAGTGAATTCGACGACGCGTCCCTGTAGCGCGGCGTCGGGCGCAGACAATTCCGGAGCAGCAGGATGCGTCGCCCCAATGATGAAATTCCCGTCCGCATTCGCGGGAGGAACTTCGCCGTCAGGCAATTCCTTCGCGGGGGCGTATCCCACACTGTGGGGCTCGCGAGTCGGCGGAGCCGGACGTTCAGTCTTTTGCGGAGGCGGAGACGCAGTAGCTTGCGCGAAGGCCGTGCCAACCGCAATCAGGCTGAACAATATTGCGACGCTGAATCGCCCCCGATTTCGGTGCTTCATCAGCGACGTGAGTGCGACACGATTGCTACGCACAATGCTTTCCGCTGGCGATCAGGTCGGTTTTCACCTTTTCGAACAGGGCGCGTTTTTCCGGCCTCCGCGCGCCCGACACCCACACATCCCGAATGTCTTCCCGGACCGCCTCGGGCTTCTTGAGGTCGATGATCGCCGCCATCTTGCAGCCCGTGGCGTCGGAGATGAACTGGATGCCCTTCATGCGATTTCCTTGCGGTCATTTTACGCTTCGTGCGTGAAGGGCTTTCGGGTCTGATCTTCGCGCGATACGATCCATTCTCCACAACTGGGAAATGCATTCAATCGCTACGGCAAGTCGCAACGTTCAAATAGGGAATACGCCCGATAGCGGGTCTGTTACCGACTCCGTACTGTCATAGCTAGGAGGCGACCACATGGCGCAGTCGAAAAATCCATTTCTTGCTCTTTATGTGAACGAACTCAGGGACATCTACAACGCCGAAAAGCAAATGACCAAAGCGCTCCCCAAGTTGGCCAAAGCAGCCACTTCCGAAGAGTTGCGCGACGGCTTTAACGAGCATCTCGAGCAGACCCGCGGGCACGTCGAACGTCTCGAGCAGATCTTCGAGGCACTAGGTGAGCGGCCCACCGGCAAGCACTGTGCCGGCATGGAAGGCCTGGTCGAAGAAGGCAAGGAGGTAATCGACGAAGACCTCGACGCTAGTGTGAAGGATTCTGCGCTCATCGCGGCAGCACAGCGGGTTGAGCATTACGAGATCGCAGCATATGGCTCAGTCTGCGCCTTCGCCGATCTGCTCGGAGAAAAGCAGCAGGCTTCCCTGCTTCATGAAACTCTCGAGGAAGAGAAGGAGACCGACGAGAAGCTGACCGACCTCGCTCATGAGATAAATGCTGCCGCGTATCAGCAGGTTCCGGAAACGTCCTCGCGCTCCCATCGCAAGTCCAGTCAGGCGGCTTAACTCAATAAGGATGGCGGCGGCAGCCTTGTCCTGAAGCATCTGCCGCCGCCCATTTTTCGCTTTGTCGGAAACCACGCCGTCGGGCTCCGCTGATTCAACTGACGCAGCCGCCGCTCCTCTTTCAGGCCACCGGAACCAACCGTCGAAAGCCCCTCTCCCAACGCTTTCCCATACGTCGCCTACGATAGTTTCGCTACGTGCAGGTAATTCCTGCCTACGTATTATTTCTCAAATGACTACGGCATTCTCCGAGTGGTGGCACAGCTCTGAACGCGGTGAAATAGCGGAGGTGGCCAGGTTAAGCGAAGACAACCGTTCGTCCCACGCAACCCTTATATTGGCCGCCCAAAGGAGTGCTATATGACCGACAATTGGAAGAACGAACACCAGAACAAGTCCGGATACGATAAGAACCAGCAGGGCGGCCAGCATCCGGGACAGACCGGTCAGGACCAGCAGAAGCCCAATCAGGGTCAAAAGGACAACCCCTCGCAGAGCGAGCAGAACAACCCGCAGAGGAAGGCCTCTTAGTTTCCGCCGGCGTTGAAACCCGGAGCCGAACCCATGGGTTCGGCTCTTTTGGTTGAATGCGTTCCCACCTTCCAGTGGCAGCCGGCGCCTGCAGCCTGTCCTGACTGTATCGACGGGCTCGCGCTTCTGCCGGACGGACCTGAATCCAGAAACTTGTCACACGCCACTGTGTCCAGCATCCTATTCCCGTCGGACTCTACTTCGATAAACATGCCTCGTGAGGCAAGGGGATTAGTGTCTTCAGGCCTCTGCGCCCGCCCCGACGGAGCAACAGATCGCTCTTTGACAACCAACATTCGCGCTCGGTGAAAGCCCGAGCCTGTCTGCCTACGATCTCCCCCTCCCAAAAAACAGGGCCGTCACTGGGGATCGAGGCGACGGCTGTATGACTCAACTACCGTCACATACAACTAGAATGGTGGTGCTGTATAACAGTTGGAATCGGTTGCTTCGACCCGGTAACTTTCTGATTGTAAAGTAACGTTTGTATGTGATACTGTGTTGTAGTTAGGTATAACGAAAAAATTGAGGGGATTTTACCTTATGGACCCAGATTCTCCTTGGATTGGAACTCAGCCGATTTACCGCCAACTCCGGGAGACCTTCGTAACGATGATCTTGGACGGAACTTTCCCGGAAGGCGACTGTCCTGCCTTCCGTCCGCCACATAGCTACCCAGTTTGAGGTAAATCCCCTAACAGTCTTGAAAAGCTATCAGCTACTGGTTGGCGAAGGGATTGTCGAATCGCGACGAGGGCGGGGAATGTTCGTCCTCCCCGGCGCCCGCCAGATCCTGCTGCAAACGGAACGGGAGAGATTTCTGCAAGAGGAATGGCCACGTACGGTCGACACCCTCCACCGCCTCGGCCTGAACCCCGACCAAGCTACTGAAGGGCGCACCTCGGCAGCCGGGGCAGCAGACCGGCGAACCGCGAAAGTCTGACAAGTAGCGCTAAAGAGGCTGCCGTGGCCAGACTCATGGAACATTTGTTCAATTGACTTGAGGCCCTGAATGAACCGATCACCCGAGAAGAGTCTCCAGCTTGGGCGCGCCCTGTGGACGTTTGTCGTGGCCTACGTCGCCATCACGATCGTTGCGACGATCTTTTCGATTGCCTTGGAACAGGCAATGCATGTTGCAGCCGGTCCACCTATGGAAAGCCCCGCGTACCGGATGGCCGAGCGATTCTTCCCCGTAATGAACTTGCTGGTGTGGATACCCGTTGCAGCCCTCTATTTCAAGGGACGGGGCCGCCTCGAGGACACACGCGAAGCCAAACTCCTCGGAGCATTTTGGCTTGTGCTCGCCATAGTGGTCGATTTTGTCGGATTCGTGCTGATCAAGAACCCCATTTCGCTTGTCGCCTCACGACTTTTACATCGGGCAATTTCCGTGGATTTACCTCATCTACCTGGCCGTGTTCGCAAGTCCGAGGTGCTACGTTGCCCTGCGACGGAAATTCGGCTCGACATCAGCGGCCAGTTCGTAAGAATTTGGCACAAGGGGCGCCCGAGGGTTACTTCCCCTTGAATTGCGCCGCCCGCTTCTCCAAGAACGCCTTCGTACCCTCGTTCTTGTCCTCGGTCGAGCAGCAGACGGCGAAGAGTGTGGCTTCGAGGTAGAGGCCTTCGGCGAGGGTCATGTCGAGGCCGTGGTTGACCGCTTCCATGGCGTACTGCACGGCCAGCGGAGCGTTGGCGATGATCTTGGCGGCGATGGCTTCGGCGCGCGGGATGAGTTCGGCAGCGGGCACAACTTCGTTCACCAGTCCGATGCGCAGCGCCTCGGCGGCGGTGATCATCTCGCCGGTCAGCACGAGCTGTTGGGCGATGCCTTTGCCCACCAGCCGCGACAGCCGCTGAGTGCCGCCGTAGCCGGGAATGAGCCCGAGCTTGACCTCGGGCTGGCCGAGCTTGGCGTTTTCGCTGGCCAGGCGCATGGTGCAAGCCAGCGCCAGTTCGCAGCCTCCGCCGAGCGCGAAGCCATTGATGCAGGCGATGACCGGCTTGCCCAGGTTCTCGATGGAGTCGATGATGGCCTGGCCGCGGTGGGTGTACTCCTTGGCCGAGATGGGCGACTGCTGCGCCAGCTCGCTGATGTCGGCGCCGGCGACGAAGGCCTTCTCGCCCGCTCCGGTGAGGATGACCACGCGCACTTCGGCATCGTCTTTGGCGGCGGCGAACGCCTGGCGGAGTTCGTCCATGGTGGCCATGCTCAGCGCGTTGAGGACCTTGGGGCGGTCGATGGTGATGTAGGCGATGTGGTTTTTGGTTTCGAGATGGAGGTTCTGGAAGTCGGTCATGAGTCCTCGGGTAATTTAGTAACTAGTGATTCGTCATTTCAAAGCGAGTCGATGATACGAGTTGGAAATCGCCTGAGGGCGCGAAGTCCTGTTCCGACAATTATCGGCTGGGCGCATCGGGCCAGCACTTCTTCCACTCCGCTTCGATCACGTCTCGCGGATACTGTTTCACTATCTTGCCGCTCTCGGCTTCCACGAGGAAGCCTTCGCGGTAACCCTTTTCATCGCCGCAATCACTGGCGTCGTTGACTTCAGGCATCAAAAGCAAGCGGTCGGAGCTGTCCTCCCAACGCACGACATGGAGATTGTTTTCGTGCGACTTGCAGGAATGTTCTTCCCCAAACTCTCTAGCCACGACTTCAGGTCCCTTGAGCTTCAGCAGAGTGTGGCCGACTACGGTGTAGGCGACGAGTTGTACGCCGATGGTGTCGGCACTCATCTCGACATAAAAGGACCGCGAATCCGACGACCACTTGATCGCGGTGTTGACCGGGTCATTCACAAGCCCGAATTCCCCAATTCCGATCCCCCCGGATTCAACCCGCAGCTTAAAATTTTTGCGCAACTGAACCCGCCTGCTTTGGTCGGGAGACCAGACAGAAACCTGATGTTGGTAGTCGTTTCGCAGGAACTGTTGTGGCTGGCATGAAACCTGTTGCGACAGGGCCGGGATGCTGAGGCAACAAGTGAGCAGCGCCAGGCTGATGGCTGCGGAACTGTGGTGGGACCCGAGCATGCCTTCTAAACAAACTTTCCCGGTACGGGGTTCTTCGGGTCGGTGTAATCGTAGAATCCCTTGCCCGACTTGCGGCCGTACCAGCCGGCCAGCACCAGGCGCTTCAGCAGTGGAGGCGCGGCGAAACGGCGCTCCTTGAATTCGTCGTACATGACGTGCGTGATGTAGTAAGTGGTGTCGAGGCCGACGAAGTCGAGCAGCGTGAACGGCCCCATCGGATAGCCGCAGCCCAGCTTCATCGACTCGTCGATGTCGGCGATGGAGCCCACGCCCTCTTCATAGGCGCGGATGGCGTCGAGCAGGTAGGGCACCAGCAGGCGGTTGACGATGAATCCGGGCTTGTCGACAGTGCGCACCGGAACCTTGCCCAGCTTCTTGCCGAACTCGACTGCGGTCTCGAACACCTCAGGCGCAGTTGCGATGGTCTTCGCCACCTCGACCAGCTTCATCATGGGGACTGGATTGAAGAAGTGCAGTCCAACGAAGCGTTCAGGACGCTTGGTCGCGGTCATCAGCTCGGCGACGCAGATGGACGAGGTGTTAGTGGCGAAGATGCAATCGGCTTTCACCCGCGAATCGAGCTGGCTGTAGATGTGGCGCTTCTCGGGCACGTTTTCAATGATGGCCTCGACAATGATGTCGCAGTCGGCGAGCTCGGCCATGCTGGTGGTGCCTTTGAGGCGGGATTGAGCCGCAGCTTTTTGTTCTGCGGTGATGCCGCCCTTTTCGATGCCGCGCTCCACCAGACGCGAGAGCGACTTGTCGATGCCGGCAAAACCTTTGTCGAGGAATTTCTGCTCCTGCTCGAGCACGACGGTGTCGAAGCCCGCGGTCGCCGCGACTTGCGCGATGCCCGAACCCATCAGACCACAACCCAGTACGCCGACTTTCTTGATTTCCATGATTACCCTTTCGCTCTACTACTTCAGTTCCGTGTCTCCCTTGTGGGGATGCACTTCCGTCAGCTTTTTCACCACTTCTGGCGTCGGGCCTCCAGGCGTTATCAATGTGTTCTGGAAGGCGACGATCTCCCATTGGCCATTGTCCTTCTTCTGTGCCACAAGCGTGGGACGCGCCTGGACCTCCTGCTCCGCCCCATCGAGATACCACTTCAGGTTGGTACGGATGAACACGAGGGCCACATCCGGCCGCACGAAACGAACTTTCTCCACATTGAGTTGGTTGTGACTGCCCTTGTAGATTGTGTCGAAAATGGTGCGGTGTCCGCGCTCGATGGCCGTGTGTCCGTTAAAGTGGCCGCCCAGAATGTGAATAAAGTCGGCATCTTCGGCGAACTGGGCCGCCCAGGCGATGCTGTCGCTCGCGTTCCACGCGGCTTCGAGCTTGGCGACTAGTTCGTGAAGGAGAGTTTCGTCCGTTGTCATAGGCCACTCCTACTGCTGCAAATTTTCGATAATGACCGCGATTCCCTGCCCGCCTCCGATGCAAGCGGTAGACAGACCATAGCGCGCCTTGCGACGGCGCAACTCGTAGGCCAGAGTGATGAGCAGCCGAGTGCCGGTCGCGCCCAGTGGATGCCCAAGCGCAATCGCGCCGCCGTTGACGTTGGTCTTTGCCGGGTTGAGGTCGAGTTCCTTCATCACCGAAAGGCACTGCGCTGCAAAAGCTTCGTTCAGTTCGACGAGGTCAATGTCGGCGAGCTGGAGGCCGGCCTTCTTCAGTGCGATGCGCGTCGCGGGCACCGGACCCGAGCCCATCAGCGCAGGGTCGACTCCGGCGATGCCCCAACTTACGACGCGCGCCATCGGGTTCAGCCCGCGCTTCTGCGCCTCGTCGAGGGGCATGACGATGACAGCCGCACCGCCATCCACAATGCCGCTGGCGTTGCCTGCCGTGACGGAGCCGTTCTTGCCGAACGAGGGCTTGAGTTTCGCAAGCGACTCGATCGTCGTCTCGGGCCGCCGATGGTCGTCCTCGGCGAACATCTCGCCAGTGGACTCGCCGCGCTTGTCACGGAGCGGAACCGGTGTCAACTCTTCCTGGATGCGTCCGGCTTTGTAAGCGGCATCGGCGCGCTGCTGGGAGACCAAGGCCCACCCGTCTTGCATTTCGCGGGTTATGCCCTGCTGGCCAGCGTAGGTTTCGGCGGTGACGGCCATGGGCATATTGCAATAGCTGTCGGTGAGCGCCGTGTAGAGCGAGTCTTCCAGTTTGCCCTCGCCGAAGCCGACGCCCCAGCGCATGCCGCGAATGACGTGCGGGGCTTGCGACATAGACTCCATGCCGCCGGCGAGCACGCATTTCGACTCGCCGAGCTGGATCATCTGCGCCGCCGTCACGACGGCCTGCATGCCCGAGCCACACAGGCGGTTCACGGTGATGGCCGGCGTCTCGATGGGAACGCCGGCCTTGAGCGCGACGTGCCGCGCGCCGTAGATGGCATCGGACGACGTCTGCTGGGCATTGCCCATGACGCAATGGTCAATCTCGGCAGCCTCAACTCCCGAGCGCTTGATGGCTTCGACTGAAGCAATGGCAGCGAGTTCCTGGGCACTGAAATCGCGCAACTTGCCGCAGTAGCGTCCCATGGGCGTGCGGGCGCCGTTCACGATAGCGATTTGTGGAAAAGAGTTCGGCATAAGAAGTAGATGTAGATATGGCAGGCAGGATGCCTGAGCAAACGGACAAGTCTATCGCTGTCGCTCGCTGGCGGCAAATGGCGGCTGCTCACTTCTCAATTGTGGGGACCGCGGTACAGAAACTCGAGGAGCACAGCAGACTGTGGGCACAAAATCGCCGCCAGGACCGGTTCGAAATGCGGAAACCTTACGAACCAGTACTGGCGGCGCTGGAGAAACCCAGACTGCCTCGCCGGGCCTGGGTTAATAAACTGCGGGCGTGGGCGGCTCGGGTGTAGCCACGGCCGACGGCGTCACGAAGTTGATATGTATCGCCTTGCTGGTCATCGGCGGAATCACGATGTTGATAGAAGATTTCTCCATCTGGCGCTGTGCCTGTCGCATGGCCTGTGCCGAAATCTTCTGGGCACGCTCCATCGCCTTCATGTTCATCTCGATCATCCGCTGGTTGGCCAGTAGCTGCCACTCCTGGCCGCGCTGGCTCAATAACTCGGCGCGCACGATAGAGTGGTCGACCAGGCCGTGTCCGCCGTCACCGGCCATTACGCGCATCTGGATTACCTGCTGCGGGGCCTTGCGGAGGAGCGGTTTGGCCGGGCATGTCGGCAGGGCCGGGGGCGCGGCGGCCACGGGCTTCGCTATCGCCCCGGGCAATTCAGGGGCATCCATCTCCGCCAGCATCGGCTGCTGTTCCGCCGTGCGTTGCCCGATATACGACTCGAGCTTCACCAAGACTTGCTTGGCCACGTACTGCTTGGCGCAGGCGATGTCGGCCCTCACTTCGGCGGACGAATGCGGCACCTTTGCCAGGTAGCGCGTGCAGAACTCGCCGGAGAAAATGGCGAAGGTTGCCGCCAAGGCCAGGGTCGCTGCCAGATAACGTCGCTCCATACTGCCTCCTCGCTGCACGTATGACGTGGATACTTGAAATTGGTTAGTGACAATTCCTCGAGGATCCACGACAAACGTTTGATTCTTCACGAGTGGTAGTACAGTTTTCATGCCAAACCGGCGACCCTCGCAACAGTCTGTGCTGCAAAGACATAGGTGCGATTGTGAAGATTGTGTGAACGGCCAACCGTCCGGATGCACCATATTCTGTCCGTCGCCGGACAATGAGGGCTGCCCCGAAATAGTGCTATTGTTGCCTGATTATGACCGCCGAAGACGTTATTCGACTGCTGCAACTTAAACCGCTGGAGCTGGAAGGCGGCTTCTTTCGCGAAACCTACCGCTCGCGCTGGCAGGTTCCAGCCGAATTCCTCCCAGGAGGAACCGGAAAGCGCTCCATCGGCACCGCCATCTACTACATGGTCACGCCGGAGTCGTTCTCGACCCTGCACCGACTGCCGGGCACAGAGGTCTTTCACTTTTATCTCGGTGATCCCGTGGTCATGTTGCAGCTGCATCCCGACGGCGAGACGCTGAGCGTCACCTTGGGACAAAACATCGCCGCCGGGCAGCAGCCGCAGGTCGTCGTGCGCGGTGGAATTTGGCAAGGGCTGCGCCTGGCGGAAGGCGGTCAATGGGCGCTGCTGGGGACAACAATGTCGCCTGGGTTTGACTATGCGGATTACGAGACCGGAGTGCGAGAAGAGTTGGTGGCGCAGTATCCCGAGACGGCGGAGGCGATTCGGCAGTATACGCGGTGAGAGCAATCATCAGTTGTCGGTTTCAAAACCAAAGGCAGCCGCGGATTTGCACGAATCAACACGGATTTTGGTTAGATCTTGCTGCTTTTCTTCTGCCGCAGCATGTCTAGCATGGCGGCGATGCGCTTCTCGCGGGTCTCGGGACGCTTGGCGTCTTCGACGGCGCGGACATGCTCCTTCTGATGAGTGAACGCCAGCTTGGCCCAAGCATTCTTGGTCGCAGGGTCAGCGGCGAAGATTTTCTTCAGGTACGCGGGCACTTCGACCGTACGCTTTTCTTCATCGAGTTCCATCACCACGCCGACGGTGTCGCCGGCCTTGCACTTGGCCCCGGCGCGCAACTCTGCGTTGACCACCATCATGTGGCCTTCACCCATGTTCATCAGCGAACTGCGGAAAGGGAAGCCGTTGATAGTTCCCTTCACCGGCACGCGTCCTCTCCGCTGAAAGACCTCGACCACGTCGAACGGCGGTTTGAGAGCGGCAACGGAAGAGCCTTCCTGGCCGTAGAGTTTGACTTTGAATTTGTGGAGTTTCATGAAGACCCTCGCGCTGCGGAAAATACTATAGCGCAAATGGGTCCGACAGGAGATCCATTCATTCCGGAAGAGGAAACTTGGTACGCGGATAAATGCGCGCGAAGAGCGCGAACATTGTGGCGATTACCGGAAACACCATCCAACTGGCTTCCGGTCCCAGCAACCCTCCGGTAAGCCATTCCGGGCCATGCCAGGCGATGTCGAGAAGATGTCCCACGGCGAACTCGCCGGCGTTCTGACCTGAGAAGGCAAACAAATTCGCGAAGTCGAAGGCAGCGTGGAATCCGATGGCAAATGCCAGTGAGCCGGTGCGACGCAGGGTGAAGCACATGAACAGGCCGAGCAGACCTGTGGAGGCGAAGTCTTCCCAACGCTCGTGCGGCTTTAAAAAGTAGTGCATCGCGCCGAAACCCACGGAGAGCAGGATGGAAGCAGCCCAGAATCCGATGCCGTCGGCGGTGGTGGCAAGCAGGTAGGCGCGGAACTGGAGTTCTTCGGCAAAACCAATGAGCAGGGCGGCGATGAGCCATACCACAACGAAGTACCACAATGTAGCACCGTGAATGGCGAGTCCGTGAACGCTGTATCCTCCGAACACAGCTATTAGGCCGATTATCGCGAAAGTAGAAGCGATGCCCCAGACGACGCCGACCCAGAAGTCGCGGCCGAAAGACCGGCGAACAGAGGGGATTCCGTATTGGACAAGCTGGCGGTGCTCGATGCGCGACATGATCCATGTCGCAATCAACACCAACACCAGATTCTGGGATTCATCGTAGAGAAATGAAATCGGATCGAGGAAGGCGCGCTCTTTGAGGTGAACGAACTTGGTGAAGGCCGTGTCGGCCAAATAGCCCAAGCCGAGAAAAATCGCGACAAAGATCAGCAGCCGCCATCCGGCGCGCAGGCCGCGCGAGTTGAAAAATATCTTCCGCAACGCAGGGCGCTCAGTTTTGCGTCAGCACATGAGAACTCTGATCTCTAGCCGCACTTCCCTGTTCCGTGGCACTTGCGATCGGGCGACGAGCAGGTGCCGGGCTCCGCCAGTTGGCCGTCGGGGCCGATGCAGGTCTGGGTGTGGATGCACCAGAACAGGCCGTCGTTTGAGGGCGGCACCGTGGGGTCGTGCTCGGCGCTCATGAACTGCTGCTTCCAGCGCAGCGAGGTGCAGAGCGTCTCGCTGGTAGTGTCGAAGCGTTCCTGATCGAGCCACATCGTCATGCCACACCTCCCACGCGTCCGGCGGCCGCGTTGATGACGGCACGCTTCACCGCCGCTTTGGCCAGCGTTACCTTGTACTTGTTGTGGCTGAGCGGCTTGGCCTTCGCGACTGCGGCGTTCGCAGCGGCCATCGCGGTGTCGTTGTTGACGGGCTTACCCACCAGCGCCGCGGCGGCCTCCTCAGAAACCCACGGTACCGGCGCCACCTGTCCTAACACGATGCGCGCGCTCTTCACGGTGTCGCCGTCCATCTCGAGCGCGACGGCGGCGTGGGCCAGCGGCCAATCAAACGCGGCCCGCTGCCGCACCTCGTAGCTCGAGGCCTTCAGCGACTTCGATGGCGGAGGCACGATCAACTCGATCACCATCTCGTCGGGCTTGAGGTCGTGCTCGCGCTCGCCTTCTTTTGTCGGAGTGACGAAGAACTTCTCCAACGGCAGCTCGCGTACACCGGCCCCGGAAGCCTTCGCCGAATAGATACGAATCTTCGCGCCCAGCGCAATCAGCACGGGAGCGATGGTCAACGGGCTGACGAAATACGCCGGTCCGTCGTTGCCGAGGATGGCACCATAGCGGTTGTCACCCTTAACCAAGAAAGACATGCCGTCGTGACTCTTCTCTGTCCCCAACAGTCCGAACCCGTTACGGAAATACCAGTCGCGCGGACGCTGGCACATGTTGCCGCCCAGCGTAGCGAGGTTGCGGATCTGCGGGCTGGCCGCCTCAATGGCCGCCTCGGCCAGCACTGGATAGTGTTCGCGCACGGCCGCGTCTTCGGCGATTTCAGTGAGCGTGGTAAGTGCACCGAGCCGCAGCCCATTGCCGGGCTGATAGCTGGCGCCGCTCAGTCCGTCGAGTTGTTTGACGTTGACCAGTCGCTTGGGAGCGACCACGTCGTCTTTCATCAGTGCTAGCAGGTCAGTGCCGCCCGCGAGAATCGCCGACTCCTCGGTGAGGAGCGTGGCGACTTGCTCTTTCTTGGTCGCAGTTGCGTACTCAAACTGTTGCATGCGAACCTCCTGCAGCTTCCAGCGCATCGAGCACGTTCTGCGGCGTCAGCGGCAGGAACGGCACGCGCACGCCAATGGCATTCGCCACCGCATTCGAGATAGCCGCGCCCGGTGACACCACCGGAGGCTCAGCCAAGCCAATCACGCCCCGCTCGTCGTAGCCCTTGCCGGTCATCATGTGCACTTTCAGTTCGCCGATATCGTTCAGCCCCGCGAGCCGGTAGAACTCCAGGTTGGGGTTGAGCACGCGCCCGGTGATGGGATCGAGGACCTTCTCCTCATAGAGCGCGTAGCTGATGCCCATGATGAGGGCGCCGTACACCTGGCTCTCGGCGGTCTTCACGTCCACCACGAGGCCGCAGTCCTGCACCGCGACCATCTTGTTGATGCGCACGATGCCGGTTTCGATATCGACCGAGACGTCGGCCATCTGCACGCCGCCGACGCCGCTGTTGGTGAGGTCAGGAGGTTCATCCTTGTTCGGATTCTTCCCCTGCACCGTGAGCGGCACCGCGCCGATCTTGGCGCAAGCTTCTTTCCAGGACAGGCTGCGACTGGTGTCGCCCTGCACTTGCACGCGTCCGCCAACTGCTTCCAGTTCTTCGGGCTTGGCCTTCAGCGCCGGAGCAACCTTCGCGAACAGCGCGTTGCGTGCATTCACCGCGCCGCGCCGCGTTGACGACGTTACCCCACCCGAAGTCGTGCTTCCGCCGCTGCCTCCCGACGGAGGATAGTGGTTGTTGCCGTACATCACCTTGACGTTCTCCATCGGGATGCCGAGCGTGTCGGCAGCCACGATGGTGATGATGGTCAGCGCGCCCGTACCCAGGTCCTGCGTGCCCAGCTTGATGACGACGGAGCCATCGGGGTTGATGGTGAAGTCCTGATTGCTGTTGTGGCCGCGGCCTCCCCACGTGTGCATCGAGAGCCCCAGGCCCTGCTTGATGTTGCCGGGAGTTTTGTCGCCGCGCTGGTGCCAGCGCTTCTTCCAGTCCATCATCTGTTCGGCGATGGCGAACTCTTCCCGGTAAGTGTCTTTGCGCGGGCCGGCGATGTCGAGATTGCGAAGCATCAACTCCAGCGGATCCATCTTCAGCTTCGCGGCCAGGTCTTCGACGGCGCCCATTGTGATTGCCGCCGCCTGTGGATGGTTGGGCGCGCGCCACGCGCGGGCGCTGCCCTGGTTCGTCGAGATGGCGGTGTTCTGCTTGCGCTGGTTGGGAATCTCAAGGATGTACGGCAGCGGAGGAGTTCCTCCGCCACCAACTCCGCCGGTGCCCCACGAGCGCGAATCCCAGGCGACGATCTTGCCGTCCTTGTCGGCGGCGATCTTCACCCGCGCGTACGCTGACGGCCGCATGCCCGCTACTTCAAACTCGGCCTTGCGGTCGAGCATGTTCTTCACCGGCTTGCCACCCGCCTTTTTCGACAGGGTCGCCGTATTGACGTCCCAAGGGTCGGCGGAGAACTTGCTGCCGAAACCGCCGCCAACGTTCTGTTGCAGCACATTGATGTTGCCTGCGGAAACGCCGAGTGGCTCGGCCATTTGCGCGGCAATGCCAGAGACGTTTTGCGTCGAGATGTGCACGACCAGTTCCTTATCGCTAGTCCATTCGCTGGCCGACCCATGCGTTTCCAGGCACGAATGCACGATACACGGCACGCCGTACACGCCCTCGGAGACGGCCGTGGCCGAGGCGAAGGCTTTGTCGGGCTCGCCCTGAGTCTGCAACGCGGTCCTCTTGAACGGAGACTTCGGCTTTCCCGTGCCCTCAACGTATTTCGCTTTTCGCAGCGCGGCAATGACCGGGGCCTCCACGCCCATGCCCTTCATCGACGCGTAGTCTTTCTCGCTGGGCTTGAAGCTGATGCCGCGCTTCTGAATCGCGGCGATCACTTCCTCGTCGGGTACTTGGTTCTCTTCCATGTCCTGAAAGTCGTCGTCGCTGATGGGGCCGTTGTCGGTACCGACGGTCTTTGGCGGTTCGGCGTCAGAGACAAAGTGAGGGAGCACCTTGTACTCCACTTTGATGGCGCGCAGCGCGTCTTCCGCCGTGCCCTCATCGACAGCGGCCACACTGAGAATCTCATAGCCGGCCCAGAAAATTTCGGTGCCGGGCTGCTGCATGATGTGGACCGCTTTCACGCCGGGCATCTTCTCGGCGGCACTGGTGTCGATGCTGATGATTTGCGCATGGGCGTAGGGACAGCGCAGGATTTTCCCCGCCAGCAGCCCCTGCGGGTTGTAGTCGTAGGTGTATTTCGCGCGACCCGAAGATTTCGAAGGGCCGTCCACGCGCGAGATGCTCTTACCCAACAGCGGACGTGTCGCCGGATCGGGCCAACTGTACTGGCTCATGACTGTTTCCCTCCCGCGTGCGCCAGCGCCACGGCGCGAATTCCGTTGTACGTGCCGCAGCGGCAGAAGTTGCCGCTCAGGCCGTGGCGAATGTCCTCGGCCGTCGGCTCCGGGTTCTTCTGCAGGAAGTGTGTGGTCGCCACAACGAATCCGGGAGTGCAGAAGCCACACTGCTGCGCGTCGTGGGCAACGAAGGCCGCCATAACCGGGCTTAGTTTGCCATCCTCCGCCAGCGCCTCGATCGTGGTGATCTTTGCACCTTGCGCGTCAATCGCCAGTATGGAGCAGGCGTACACCAGCTTGCCGTCGAGCAGCACGGTACATGCGCCACAAGCACCGCGGTCGCAGACGCGCTTGGCGCCGGTGATGTCGAACGGCCCGCGCAGTGCATCGAGCAGCGTGACACGCGGCTCGAGTTCGGCGCTCAACTTCTTGCCGTTCACGTTGAGCGTGACCGGAACCTTGCCGGGGCCGTGGACGGGAACATCTTCTCCGGCAGCCTCCACTACGTTCGTTCCCATCACCAGCGGAACGGCGGCAGTGACCGCGGAAATTTTCATGAAGTCGCGCCGGGAGACGCCCGAAGTCGTCTCGGGCTGGCGCGCGTCGTCGTCTTTCATCGTGCCTCCAGGAAGGAAACTCAAGCGGAAACCCAGCATTCGGGTTGCCGGCAAGTTCGGTTCGAGAGTTGAGGACCGTCACGCGAAGAACATCGTTTAACCTGGCCGCCTTCTGTGGCGTTGAGCGGAAGTATAACTCCGCCAAAGGAAGCACGACAAAGCCGCCGCCAGCCTCAAGGCAAGCCGGGCGCGGGACGCGGTCATGCTGCGGCTCTGAGCGACGATTGTGTTCTACTCGCCTCGTTCTTCCTGGTGCAGTTGCGCGACCGCTGACCAACAGCACGATCCGGCGTTGGCCAACGGCGACGTCGGCTTCCCGGATGGGTGGCCGCCACCACGATGGTGGCAATCTCGAGGAAAAAAACCCGCCAGTCGCGTGATTTGCCGCAAACTGCGCTGTTAAGAACTGTAAAGAGCTACCGCTGGCATCGTCTAACCGGCATATTTTCAAAGCGTTAACGAAAAGCGGAAGAAGCGTTGGGCTTTGGCACCCACAGTGCAACTAGTTACGTATCGCCCATTCCCCGGAGGTCTGCGCCTTGGAACCGACACTTGCAATTATCGGCCTGAACTATCGCACCTCCCCGCTGGCGGTCCGCGAGCAGTTCTGGATTGCCGAGCCCGACCGCTATGAAGCCCTGCATCGGCTGTTGCGCTCGGAGGGAATCGAAGAAGTCATTGTGCTGGCAACGTGCAATCGCACCGAATTCATACTGTGGGCCAACGACGTGCCTGCGGCCGCCAACTCAGTGCTCCGCTTCCTCAACCAGGATTACCACCTGCGCCTCTGCGACTGGTCGCACTTCTACCGCCTGATGGACGACGTGGCGATCACCCACCTGTTTCAGGTGGCGGCTGGGCTGGACTCGGTGGTGCTGGGCGAGCCGGAAGTCTCGGGCCAACTCCGCCATGCCTGGCAACAAGCCCGCACGGCCGGAGCCACTGGGCGATTTCTGGACGCGGTGGTGCAGAAGGCGCTGGCGGTTTCCGCCAAAGTAAGAAGTGAGACCACGCTCAGTGATTGCACGCTGACCTTTCCCTATGCCGCAGTCGAGTCAGCCATCGGAGTGTTAGGAGACTTGGTGGGCCGCGAAGTCCTGTTGGTCGGCGCCGGTCATATGAGCGAACTGGTCGCAAAGCGGCTGCGAAGCGCCGGCGCGACTCGCTTGAAGATGATGAGCCGGACCCACGCCAAGGCCGAAGACCTGGCGCAAAAACTGCAGGCCACGGCCGTGTCGTGTGACGACCAGCTGGCGCACATGAAGAACGCCGACATCGTGGTGTTTTCCACCTCGTCGTCGCATAGCCTGGTCAGCCTGGAAGATATACGCGCCATCGCCCATTCCAGGCAGTACAAGCCGCTGGTCATGATCGACATCGCCGTGCCCCGCAACGTCGACCACCGGGCTGGCGACGTGGACGGTATTTATCTGTTTAACCTCGACAGCCTGGAAGAAGTCGTGAAACGCGACACTCGCGATCACGACAGCTCGACCGCCGAAGCCAATAAGATCGTCGCCGATGAAGTGCTGGGTTTCCGCCGCCGCCTGATGGCCGAACGCGTGGTGCCCACCATCGTTGCCTTGCGGCAACGACTGGAAGAGCTCTGCCAGCAGGAAGTCGATTTCTTGCGCCGGGAGTTTGGCCCCTTCACCGAAGATCAGGACCAGGTCGTGACTACGCTCGCGGCCCACATTTCGCAGCGCATTGCCGGGTCGCTATCGCGCGAACTCCGCGAACTTCCCGACCGCACCGGGCAGGATATGCTGACCGTGGCAGTACACCGGCTGTTCAGTTTGGAAAACCCCGATCTGGCCGTGGAGGCCGGACGAGAAAACTGACTGTAAACCAATCGAAGAAGGAGCAGTATATGACGCAATCTGCGCAAGACAGTAACAAGACACAGGGCATTGGTTTTACCAGCGTGCAGGCCTATACCCTCGCGGTCATCACACTGGTCATTGGAATCGCCGTGGGCTATTTTGCCCGCGGTTCGTCGCCCACCGCGGCCGCACCGGAAGTCGCACAGTCGGCCCCCGCCGCACCAGCAAGGAATGGGTGGCGGACAACCGGGAATGGCCGCAGGACAGCTTCCCGGCATCGGCTCGCAGCAGCAGGGCGCAGCTTCGCCGGAAATGCTGGCCACGGCAGCCGCACCGCTGCTCGAAAAGCTGAAGAGCAACCCTAAGGACTTCGAGACCCTGCGGCAGATTGGCAACACCTACTACGACGGTCAGGCATACACCCAGGCCATCGAGTATTACGGAAAGGCGCTGGAGATCGACCCCAAGAATCCTGACGTCCTTACCGACTACGGCACTGCCTACTGGTACACCGGAAACGCCGACAAGGCCATTGAAGAGTTCAACAAGTCGCTTTCGCTCCGTCCTAACAACGCCAACACGATGTTCAACCTGGGCATCGTGAAATGGCAGGGCAAGAAAGACCCGGCGGGAGCCGTCGCAGTGTGGGAGCAGTTGTTGAAGACGAATCCCAACTACGAGCAGAAAGACCAGGTACAGATGTTGATTGAGCGCGCGAAGATGCACGGAGCCGGTGCTGCAAAAGGCTCAGCTTCGTGAGGCTCGGGTCCCGCTTCGCGGGATCTGGATTTCGCATTCGCTCCCCCCGGGACGGTGTCCGCGCAGAGCCCGTCCTGGGGTTTTTACTTCCTGCGACCTCTGCCATTAGGCGCTGTGAGGCTGCTTGGCCATAGCTGCGTCCATCGCGGCCTTCATCTCTTCCGGCGACTGGTCCTTGATATGAGTCGCCAGGGACCAGCGATGGCCGAACGGATCTTCCACCGATCCGTAGCGATCGCCCCAGAATTGGTCCTCCAGCGGCATGACCACCTTCGCTCCGGCGGCCACCGCAGAGGCCCATACCTTATCTACGTCTTCCACATACATATGTAGGGTCACGCAGGTGCTTGCCTTGGTGGTGGTGGGCGCCAGCACGCCCATCTGCGGAACTTCGTCGTTGAACATCAGAATGGAGTCGCCGATCTTGACTTCGGCGTGAATCACCTTTCCGTCGGGCGCCTGGGCCATGCCACGCACCTGAGCGCCAAACGCCTTCTGATAGAATTCGGCGGCTTTCTTGGCGTCACTTACGAATATGTGAGGCGTAAGGGTGTGATAACCCGGGGGTATCGGTGAGACTAGGTTCGCCATGATTTCTCCTTCGGTAACGATGTATTGAGTTACTTGAACGGGCCGATTAATCGGATACGAGGCCCTAGCGCGCCGACGATTTTACACCGTATGCGACCGGAGAATTCAAGCCGGGACAACAGAACGACGATTATCTGGCTAGGCCGCAGCCTGACCCGGCGTCGGGCCGCTTGCGACGTCGCAGCAACCTTATGGTGAATGGCACATTCAGGCACCATGGCATGCTGCCGACCCGGGTGCGGGCAAGCCAGCCAAACACGCGCGGCCAGACGCGTAGTAAGCTAGAGGAAACGAATGCCCTCGGAAAAGGTTCTCATCGTCGATGACGAGAAGCTGGTCCGTTGGTCTCTCCGGCAAAAGTGCGAAGAGTGGGGATATCGCGTTCTGGAGGCGGACAACGGTGCGGCTGCGCTCAAAGTGGCGCACAACGAGTCTCCCGATCTCGTGCTGCTTGACGTGCGCCTGCCCGATGCCAGCGGCATCGACATTCTCGAACAAATCAAGAAGGCTGGCGACGCCCGCGCCATCATCATGATTACCGCCGACCCGCAACTGGAGGACGTCAAAACCGCCCTTAAGCTGGGGGCTTATGATTTCGTCGGCAAGCCGCTGGACTTCGACGAACTCTCGGTCGCCGTGAAAAATGCGCTCGAGACCACCCGTCTGCGCACCGAGGTCGAATCGCTTCGCGGCGAAGTTCGCCGTCGCGCCGGCTATCACAACGTCATCGGCGTCTCGGCCAAGATGGCCGAGTTGCTGAGCTTTGTCAGCAAGGTCGCCACCAGCGAGGCCACCACGATCCTAGTGCAGGGCGAAAGCGGCACCGGCAAAGACCTCATCGCGAAAGCCATCCATTACCAGAGCCGCCGCCAAGACAAACCTTTCGTCGCCATCAACTGCTCGGCGATTCCCGAGACCCTGATGGAAGCCGAGCTCTTCGGCCACGAGCGCGGCGCCTTCACCGACGCCAAGACCATGAAGAAGGGCCTCTTCGAGATGGCCGACGGCGGCACGCTCTTCCTCGACGAAATCGGCGAACTCTCGCCCCTGCTGCAGGCCAAGCTGCTGCGCGTTCTCGAAGACCAGATCATCCGCCGCGTGGGCGGCGTCCGCGACATGCAGGTGGATGTGCGGGTCATTGCCGCCTCCAACCGCGACCTGGAGCGTGCTGTAAAGGACAATACTTTTCGCCAGGACCTGTACTACCGACTGGCCATCATCTCCATCTTTCTGCCTCCGTTGCGCGATCGTAAGGAAGACGTCCTTCCTTTGGTGGAGTACTTCATCGACCGCTACAGCCGCAAGTTCCGCAAGCAGGTCGAAGGCATCACCGAAGATACCCGCAAGCTGCTGCTCAAATACGACTGGCCAGGCAATGTGCGCGAGCTGAAGAACGCCGTCGAGCGCGCCATGATCTTGGAAGAGGGCAACGTACTTCGTCCGGATTACCTGCCGTTTGCCGTGGCCCAACAGCAGGCCGTTTACACTGCGTTCGAGATGAGTTCCAGCAGCACCAACGGCAGCACTACCGCTCAGCTTCCTGATGGCCGCAGCCTTCCCAAGCTCTTCATTCCCGAAGGTGGCACGTCGCTGGAAGAAGTCGAGCGCGCGCTGGTCGAACTCGCCATGGCTCAGGCCGACGGCAAACAGACCCAGGCCGCCCGCCTGCTCGACATCAGCCGTGACGCCCTGCGCTACAAGCTGAAGAAATTCGGCCTCATCCATGCCGAAGAAGACGAACCCTCCACGGCGAACTCCTAGCCCGCGACTCTCCCTCTTCCCAAACCGCTGCCTCCGTGGCAAGATTCCCTCAGTACTGTCGGTGCGTCCAATCTGCAGAGGCCATGGACGCAGCCGCGCATCGATCAACCCGCCCCCGTATTGGGCCTGAGCCCATGCGCCCCAGCCACTCGGTTCGTCGAGAGGAGCCGTTATGAAGAAGCTCATGATCGTCGCCATTGCCGTCGTTGTCCTCGCGGTTGTCGCCATGTTCTGCCTGCCCCTCTTCGTCGACATCAACCAGTATCGCGGCGAGATTCTGACGCAACTTCAGGACCGCCTGCACCGGCAGGTCCAGCTAGGTGCCATGTCACTGGGGGTCTTCCCTCTGCGGGTCGAAGTCAAGGATGTCAGCATCGCCGAAGACCCGCGTCTCGCGAGCAAACTGCCCTTTGCCCAAGTCGGTGAAATGGACATCAGCATCAAGTTGCTGCCACTGCTCACCAAATCGGTCGCGATCGACAGCCTCACCCTCAAACGCCCGCAAATCGAGCTGATCAAAGAAGCCGCGGGCGCGTGGAACTTCGCCAGCCTCGGCCAGGCGCCGGCCACGCCGGCGGCCGCACCCGCGCCTGCACCAACTCCGGCTGCGACCGCCGCAAAACCGCCGACGAGTTCAGGCGGCTCGTTTTCACTCGACAAGCTCAAAATTGCCGACGGCCAGATCGCCGTCACCGATTTGCAACAGCACCGGCCGCGCGAGGTCTATGACCACATCGATCTCACTGTCGAAGACTTTGCTCCTGACAAGCAGTTCTCCATCGACCTGGCGGCACATGTTCCCGGACGCGGCGCGGAAACCATCGCTCTCACCGGCAAGATCGGCCCCATCAATCAGGCCGAAATGCCCGCCACTCCCTTTGACGGCAAGCTGAAGTTGAACGAGGTCTCGCTCGCCGGGGCACAGAAGTTCCTCAACAACGCCGCCCTCGAAGGCACCGACGCCATGCTCTCCGGCTCGACCGACCTGGTGAACGCCGCGGGCAAGATGGCCGCCAAGGGCTCCCTCAAAATCAGCGATGCCGTCGTGCATAACGTGTCGGTGGGCTATCCCATCACGGCCGACTTCGACCTCACCGACGACCTGAAGAACGACGCGCTCACCATCAAGCAGGGAGACATCAAGCTGGGCTCGACGCCGCTCTCCGTCAACGGCACGCTCAACACCCACGCTACACCGGGCACTGCCAATCTCAACATCTCAGCGAAAGACGCCTCAATCGAAGACGCGGCGCGTCTGGCGGCTGCCTTCGGCGTGGCCTTCAGTCCCGACGCCAAGCTCACCGGCAAGCTCTCGGCCAACGTTCACGCCGAAGGCCCAACCAGCAATCTGGCACTCAACGGCACAATCAATGGCCGTAATCTCGAGGTCACCGGCAAAGACATTCCGCAGGCTGTCAAGGTGCCGTCGCTCGACCTCAACCTCACGCCGCAGGAGGTCCGTTCCAATCCCTTCACCGCCACCTCGGGCAACACTACGCTCAACGGCCAGATGGCGATTGCGCAATACACTTCGCCCTCGCCCACCGTGGACGCCACCATCAAGACCGTTAACGCCAAGCTGGACGAGCTGTTGAACATCGCCAAGGCCTACGGCGTTGACGCGGTGAAAGGCATGAGCGGCAGCGGCGCCGTCACGCTCGATCTGCACGCCACCGGCCCCATCAAGAACGCCGACGCCATAAACTTCAGCGGCTCCGGCGCAATCCAGAACGCCACCCTGAAGACGCCCGCGCTGACCCAACCCGTCAACCTCCGCAATGCGAACCTGCAATTCACCCAGAACTCGCTCAACCTGACCAACCTCAACGGCTCGGTCGGCTCCAACAACATCAGCGGCAACCTGACCGTAGCCAACTTCCAGGCGCCTCGGCTGACCTTTGCCCTGACCGCCGACAAGCTCAACATCATGGAGCTGCAGAAGCTGATGGCGTCCGACAAGCCCGCTCCCGCGAAGAAGGCCGCGCTGTCATGGAGCCTCATCCCCACGGCTGACGCCGCTCCTACGCCGCCGCCCAAGCCCAGTTTCCTCGACGAAGCCACCGGCACCGGCACCATCGCCGTGGGCTCGCTCATTTACGACCGCACTGTCGTCTCAAACGTAAAGTCGAACGTGAATCTCAACCACGGCGTCATCCAGCTGAATCCGCTCACCGGCCAGGTCTTTGGCGGACAAATCAACGGCAGCATCACCGCCGACCTGCGTCATCAGGCCTCCAGCTTCGCGGTCAACGCCAAGCTCACCGGCGCCGACGCCAACCAACTGCTCACCGCCGTGGCCAACTCCAAAGACACGCTTTACGGAACCCTCAACGCCAACCTCAACCAGACGTTCTCCACGCCGGCCTCGGGCGACGTAACCCAGACGCTGAACGGTCCATTCTCCTTCACCCTCACCAACGGCAAGCTCACCAAGGTTGACCTCGTGAGCGAAGTGAGCAAGATCGGCAAGTTTGGAGGCTCGGCTGCCAGCGCCGGAAAGGGCTATACCGCCATCTCCAGCATGAGCGGCACGTTCGATGTGCGCAACGGCCTGGCCAACACTAATGACCTCAAGGCCGCCCTCGACGTCGGCAGCGCGTCGGCAGCGGGCACCATCAACCTGGTGAACGAAGACCTCGCCATGCACCTGACGGCCATCATGAATAAGCAGTTCAGTCAGGCGGTCGGCGGCAGCAGCGTCGGCGGAATGATGACGACCGCACTGGGCAACAAGAACGGTGAGCTGGTCGTGCCGGTGATCATCGGCGGAACCATGAGCCATCCCAAAGTCGCTCCCGACGTGCAGAAGCTGGCGGAGATGAAGCTGAACAACATCGTCCCCAATGCCGGCGGAATTGTGGGCGCGCTGCTGGGCGGAACTCACCAACAACCCGGTCAACCCGCCGGCAAGCAAGCTCAGCCCACCCAGCAACAGCAACAACTGCAGGACGCCCTCGGCGGCCTGTTCAACAAGAAGAAGCCAAAGTAGATCCGCGCCCGCACCGGCAAATGCAAAAAGCCGCCTAGTGGGCGGCTTTCCTTTCGAAAAAATTCTCTAGCGGCGCTACGTCCCTGTCGCCTCCAGCAGTCCCTGCTCCAGTTTCTCCTGGCAGGCGATGCAGTGACGAGTCCAGGGCACGGCGTCCAGACGCTTGGAGTTGATCTCTTCGCCACACGCGATGCACTCCCCGAAGCTGCCCTCGCGAATCCGAATCAGCGCGCCGTCCACCATCTGCAGGATCTGACGCTCGTTACTGCTCTGGCTGAACAGAAATTCCTTGGTATAGGAGTTCGCGGCCCGGTCGGCCACATCCTGCGCCGACTCGGAATCGGCCTCGCGGCCATCCTGTGTGTTGCGGGTAACGGCGAGCCGCAATTCTTTCTGGCGTTCCTCCAGCCGTTTCTTGAAAGCGTCCAGTGTCTTCTTGTCCATAGTGCACCCCTCGCCAACCAGCCCGGAACTCGCCCGAAGCGCAAATTACGGTATGGCGAATTCAAGATAATATGCCGGGCGAAGGTGGCCGTCAACTTTGGTGGCGCACCGATTGCAAACCCACGGCTTCAGATTCCCACTTTGGAACTTCGCCCGGATTGCCACTTCAACCGCGGCTCTAGCCTTTCGTCTCGCATCCACATAAAAAATGGCGGCCCGCAGGCCGCCGAGTGCGTTCCCAAAACTCGTTCGCCTCTAGTTCCCGCCTGATACCGTGCGCAACTTGCCCGGCATGAAGTGATACGGCGGCCAAGGACCGGTGATGGTGACCTGGCAATCTTTGAAATGCCGCGTCGCTGCCGAATAGCGGTTCTGGTATTTTGCGATGGTGCTGGAGTCGATCAGGTGGGCGAAGTCAATGTGCATGTTGCCGGAGTCCGTGCGCTTGCAGACCACATCCTCTTCCAGGGGACAGAACAGCTTGTGCACCTGCATCGAGAGCGCCCGCGCCTTGGTCTGGCGTTCGCGCTCGCGACTGGCCCGGTCGCGAAGTCTGCGGAGGTACTCTCCGCCTACGCCCTCGGGCATATCGCTGATGGCCTCTGCCACGGCGCCGTCTTTCACCACGATCTTGACGTGCATCTCGGCTTTGCCGCGCAGGTGCGACACACTCTCCGTAAACGCCTTGCGGTTGGCGCGGACCGCGCGCCGCAGTGCCTCATCCGAATCAAAGATAGTGCCGAATCGAAATGGCAGCACGGTCACGGTGCGGAAACACTCGCTGATGACCCGCGAATGCTCGAAAATGGATTGCTGGCTGAGGGGTTTTGCGGGCTGGTGTTCGCTGACGATCACGGCGAACTCTCCGCTGGGATAAGCAAATACCGGAGCCTCGTTTACTCCCTTGAGGTTCTCCAGCGCGAATGGGCGTCGGGCCCGGCCACCGGCTTGCAGGCCTGCTTGCTCAGTAATGCAGTACGCGTACCACGCCATCTCGGTCTTCTCCTGGGATCCTCGCACGCAGCTCAATCTCGAGTGCGAGGGGCAATTCGACTTCGAACGTGGGGCTATGCTTTGAGTTTTTGAGAGGAAGCGGGTGAGAGCCGCGTCCAGTTCTCATCCTAAGCCCATATGCACCAGAATCGCAACAAAGAAGTGCAATGGAATCGCGATTTTTCGCTAGCGATTGGGCGAAAACCCGCACTGGACGGCGTTTTCGGGGAGGGGCTGCCCCGGAGTTGTGACGATGGGTATCGCCTTAGGCGAACCAATTTCTCCGCGGGACCAGGGCCTCAAGGCCGATCCCCATCTACCGCTTCTTCGCCTTTTTTGCTGCCTTTTTCGCGGGTTTGGCGGCCACCGGCTTCGCTTTCTTTTTGCCCGTGGCCTTGGCCGGCTTGGGCGACTCGGCCCGTGGTCGTGGCACTCCGCTTCGACGAACCGTTGGACGGTGTCGAGGTCTCCTCTTCCACCTCCGCTGCCATCCGCTCGAGGGCCTTGCTTACCACGAACGCCATCTCCGCAATAGGGGCCGGTTTGCCGGTCCAGATCTCGAACTGCCGCGCCCCTTGCTGTACGAACATCTCCAGCCCGGGAACGATCTGGATGTTCTTCGCCTTGGCCATCTTCACCAGCTTGGTCTCGGCCGGGTTGTACACCAGATCAAACAGGTACTTGGTGTTCAGCTCCTTCTCTTCCAGCGGAGACTGCTTGTTGGCGCCCATGCCCACCGGTGTGGCGTTGATGATGACGTCGAAGCTCGACTTGGCCACGTCGGCGCGCTTCATGTATTTCGCCTTCGCCTGCCGCGCCAGCGTCTGGCCTTTTTCCGCGGTGCGGTTGGTAACGAAGACCTCCGCGCCCTTGTTCTTCAGCCCAAATACGGCCGCCCGCGCCGCTCCACCCGCGCCCACGACGAGGATCTTCGCCCCCGCCAGCGTCAGCCTCTGTTCCAGCGGGACCGTTACCCCGGCTACATCAGTATTGAATCCATATAGCTTGCCGTCCTGCCCGCGCACCACAGTGTTGCAGGCGCCGATCTGCCGGGTCAGCGGATCGGAATTCGCCAGTGCCGCCACGATTTCCTGCTTGTACGGAATCGTCACGCTCATGCCGCGGATGGGAATCTCCTGCACGCAGCTCATCAGGTCCTTCAGTGTCTTGGCGTGGAGCGCCAGAAACACCGCATTCACCGTTTCGCGCCGGAACGCCGTATTCATCATGATCGGCGACAGCGAATGTGACACCGGATCGCCGACCACTCCATATACCTGCGTGGCCGCGTCCACCATCTCGATGCGGTAGGTGTCGCGCAACTCGCCCGCCGTGACCTGGCCGGGGGCGGTTTCTTCCCCGCGTGTGGCCGCCGCAAAAGTAAAGATAGTGCCGGCACGTACCCCCAGCACGCGGCTGATAATGCCCTGTTCGCCCATGCACAGGCCGACCATCTCGTATTGTGCCGAGTGCGCCTGCACGAATTTCATCATCGCTACGTTGTCGTGCAGCGTGGTCGCGGTGGAAACCACCTTATAGAAGTCAGCCGGATAGCGCTTGATCTCGGCGAAGTTCTCTTCCAGCTTCTTGGTGGTCTTAAAGTCATGAAACGACAGGATGACTCCGACCCTGTCCTTCAGTTGGGCCAGCTCCCCGGCTTTTAGGATTTCCGCACTTTGCAGCTCGATGTCCACTAATTGGAATCCGGCGGCTGCGGCCTTGGTCAGTATCTCCAACTGCGCCGAGGCGCTCCCCTTGAACTTTCCGCCATTGACAGCGCGGCGGCAGGTCGCGATGACCGTCGCCTCGGGATGCAGATCAAGAAAATGCTTGAGTTTCGGAAGCCCGGCTGCGGGGTTCGCCAGGTAGTCTAACCTGAACTCCAGAAAGGGGTTATCCCGTACCAGGGACTCGGCCCGATCGACGATGTTGCCGGGGTCTTCCCCCACCACCGCGACACAAACTCGGGGCAAACGGAAGCGTTGAATGCGAGAGGCGTAAACAGTTGAGCTTGCAAGCATAAGAGCGTCCCGATACTACAGAGCCGCAAGCTCAGTTGCAACCGTCTTGTTGAGGATTTGTGAATAAAGTACAAAATTAGGACAAAAATCCTGCCGTCCGGCGCTTCCGCGCCATCTACGATGCCCTTTTCCCGCAATCCCCATCCCCGAATACTTCCGCCGTAAAGGCTTGCAATTCAGCACCTTGCAGCCATGCGTCAGGAGCAAGCCCCGCTTTCAGGCAGACTTGGGCCAGAAACGTCTCCCGGTCCCAGCCCCACTCCACCGGAACCTGCGGCAGCAGTAATCCTCGCCGGTTACCCAACGACACCAACAGCCCGTGGCGGCCCACCACGACCTCGTCGGCACGAATCTGTGCCATAGGCGACAGCACGCTGATCTCGATGGCCAGGTTCGGCGCTTCCACCGCCGTCACCGGCCCAAAGCGCGGGTCGTCGAAGGCGGCAGCCTGCGCGGTTTCGGCCACCGTACGGTACAGCGAGTGCTGCGCCGTCACAAACCCGATGCAGCCCCGCAACCGTCCGAGGAAATGAAGCGTCGTGAACGCGCCGCGCTTTTCGGACAGGTGCTGCGAAGGCGGTGTCAGGTCAATGCGCATCCCTTGCAGCGAACTATCGATAGCGCGATGCGCCAGCTGCAGCAGCAGTTGCCGTTCTTCCCTGCTGTATTCGCCAATGTTGGAGACAACTGCGGGTTGCGCTTCAGACCACGGAGACATCGTTGCGCTTTCTGCGCCGGCTGAGCACGAACGAACGCCGCTTGCGGCGCTTTTCGGAGTGCTGGTTGATCTTGCTCCAGAACGCCACGAAGTAATCCACCGCCGACACCAGCGACAGCGCCACCATGATCCAGATCGATGCCAGCGCTATGGGATGCACCGGCAGGTACAGGAAGTACCACGGCAGGTGCGCCCAGTGATGGTCCACAATCGCCGCCACCACCGACACGATCTGCACCACCATCTTCATTTTGCCCAGGTCGCTGGCCTCGATGGTGAAGCCTTCCGACGCCGCAATCGACCGCAGCCCGCTGACCAGGAACTCCCGGCCAATAATAATGACCGCCATCCACGCCGGCACGATCCGCGGATTAAACTGCACCAGCGTGATGAACGCCGCCGCCACCAGCAGCTTATCGGCCACCGGATCCAGCAGCATCCCCATGGTGGTGACCTGCGCCCGCTTGCGCGCCAGGTAGCCGTCGATCGCATCTGTGAGCGACGCCGCAATGAACACCGCCGACGCCAGAAGCTCGCGATTGCCGTTGGTATTGCTGAAATAGCTGCTCGACAGGATCCAGATCAGCACCGGGATGCTGAAAATCCGCGTGAGCGTGATGTAGTTCGGAAGGTTCACAAGAGCGGACTGGTGCGCGCCGCCGCCGGGTCGCTGCTGCCAAGCTGATTATCGTTCACGGAAGATGCGAACGCAACCGCACAATCGCCGCTACTCGTCATGATGCACCGCGATCTCGTCCAGCATCGCCGGCGCCTGGTACTGCTCCCAGTAGGTGTAGCCAATGGGGATTCCCTTTACCCAGTCCAGCACGCTCATCCAGAGGCGTAAGGAGGTGTGAAATTTGCCTCGTGCCGAGGCGATGGGATGGAACAGAGTCGCGCAGACGATGGCCAGCAAAATCACTGGCAACATCACCGCTACGCCAAACATGCGGAGGGCTGTGTTCAGGCGAGGCGTTCTGAGCTTGGTACGGACGATCCCCACGGCTACTTTCCTTGCCCAATATTATGCGCCCGTTTCGGGCATCGAAAGCCGTGTCCCGAGTATTTTTCGAGAAAATTTACCGTAGTGTAAATCGAGATTGTTCCTGTCTCGCCCGCTCCCCTAGCAAGACCGATCGAGTTGTCATCCTGGGCGGAGCGCTCGCCTTGTTTTTCTTCGACCCGCGTCCTTTGCGGAGCCTGCCCTGAGCTTGTCGAAGGGTCGGGCGAGCGCGGAGTCGAAGGACCTGCTGTCTCTACCCACTATCCACTTCTTCCGCGTCACTGCTTCGTGCGATAAACTACCGTCCCCGCCCCGTTGTCGTTGGTCTTAAAGTCTGCCGGCACCGTGAACAGCGACGCATCCGGTTCGCCGCGCTGAATGTTAGTCAGCTTAACTGTCCGTTCCCCCATACGCGGATCATTCCGCTTGCTCAGCACCACGGTCTGGAGTTCAGGAGACGTCCACACCTCCGTCACGATACTGATTGGCCGGTCATTTCCAATCTTCCCGGCGGGGATCGTCTGCGTTGTGCGCACTCCCGTGACCACAACGCCTTCCATCGTCTGCGTGCCCAGGTCTTCGGTCGTGACGTCGCCGGGACTTTCCACAATTGCCCGTTGCGCAAAAAACATCGGGCCACCTGGAGGGGGCACCGGCAACTCGCCGCCGGCCGCGGTTCCCGAACGCACGATTACGGTATTCGTTGTCACCGCTGCCCCGGCTACGCCCGGCCCGAACGTAGGCATCGGGTGCTTCCACGCGGTCTTATCGGTCAGGTTCAGCGTATAGCCCACGCCCGCCACCGGATCCTGAATCATCACCATCCGCGGAGCGCCCGTCGCCGCCGTACCTCCCATCGCGGGCAGCGGAGTGTCCTGCCGCGTGCGGCCCTGCGAGTCCCGCGCCACCGAGCCTTCGCTGCTTTGTACAATGTGCGTCCCGTCGGACAGCGTCTGCACCGACTCATTGCTAAGCGTCGCCGTGTACGGCGCGCCTCTCACTCCCGCGCCCGGCCCTCCGACTGCGCTGATCGCAACCGCCCCTGCCTGCATCGGCGCTGCAAACAAAACGTCTGGCGTGGCCTGCGCCAGCGCCAAACCCGACGCGGCAAGAACGAAAATCACAATGCGTTTCATGGCTGCTCTCTTCTCCTCTACAACCTCAAGATTATGGACTCGGCGGACGGCCCACACAAGCCGCCGTTGCCTTGTGTGGGTCTTCAGGAGTTTTCTATCCACTATCGACTGATCCGTCATCCTGAGCACCGTCGAAGGAGCTGCTTTCCCCCTGGTTTGTCATCCCTCGGAGCCGTCAGCGTCCGGGGGATCGGCTTTTCCATCCCCGCGCGGGCTGCCCATTCCGCGCTCCTGCGTTGCCCGAGAAATCTTGAGGAGGGTGCGCCCGGCAACAAAAATGGCGGGTCCCGAAGAACCCGCCACTTGAGGAAGCACTTTCATCGAATCGCTTACAGGAAGCGACGCCGTACAACACCCGCGATTCCGATGATGCCGCTGCCCAGAAGTATTAGCGACGACGGCTCGGGAGTCTCCGGCGAGTAGCCTTGATACACGTTGCCAACGTTGTAGTACCAATACCCGGTAGCGTCCTCGATAGCGATAGTAACGCCGCCGCTCTGTGCGTATTGGTCGGACTGGAACAGCAGGTGCACATTGCCGTCAGTGTTCAGATACCAATCTAATGAGTCGCTCAGGGTGCCATCTGGATCGAGGATCTCTCCAAGCCCGGTGACGACGTTGGGCGTCCCGAGATCGAAATCTTGCTGGTCAGGTGGTTCGTAGATGGTGCAAACGCCAGCGCTACCGCCAAAGTCTCCGACACAGCTTGATACCTGCGGTGCGAAGAGATGTCCGCCTGTACCCATTCCCGGCATCGAGGTGCCGGCCATTGCCAGGCTGGCGCCGAGCAGAACGACTCCGCCTAGCAGAAGCATGAATCTCGTTTTCATACGTTTCTCCTCCGCCCGCCTCATCTTTCCGGCGGGACGAACTGTAGCACCGGTGATACTGCAAGTCGGCGCAAACGACCTAAAGAGCCTCCGCCGTTTAGTCCACGCGGTAGGCTAAGGACCAGCGATGTGGTTTCGTGAGGATGACGAAGCCCATCAACCACTCAGTTTATCAATCGTCTCGACAGGTTGAGGTGACTTCCCCGCAGAGCGGCAGGTATTGCACAAGTTGTGCTACCCGCCTTCCTATCCCGGGAACCCCTCTCCTAGAGGCTTTCGGTGACTTCGGCACACTTTGCCATCCTCAAGTGCCGCGAAGTGTATCCCAGCATTCATGTAGGGTCAAGAACAAAAAGTGCTATGGCAAAAAATAAAAACTGGCGGGTTACCATCCAAGGACGCGCAGCGGCCCCGATTGGATCTTTTGCCTTTTCTATCCACTATTCACTATCCACCGCTTTACGAGGGTGCCTGTAGATGGTCAAGACGTTGTGCCAGCCTCGGAGCGGCTGATAGGCGGCTTGTAGGAGAGGCTACCATGAGGCCGGTGATGGTTGTAGTAGTGGGTCCAAGGCTGCAAGTAAGCGTCTCTTTGCTCTGAGTCGGTCCAGTGTTTGGCATAGGCCCATTCGCGCAGGGCGGTTTGGATGAAGCGTTCGGCTTTGCCGTTGGTTCTGGGAGTGTAGGGCCTGGTACGGCGGTGTAGGAGCTGCAGGTTCTGGCAAGCGGCGCGGAACAAGTGGGAGCGGTAGCTGGAGCCGTTGTCGGTCAGCAGGGCGCGAACGCCGATGCCGTGGCGGGCAAAGAAGTCGACGGCCGAGTGCAGGAAGCCGATGGTAGTTTCGGCCGTCTGATCGGGGAGCAACTGGGTGAAGGCCATGCGCGAGTGATCGTCGACGGCGACGTGCAGGGCGAGGAAGCCGGGATGTTTGCGTTTGCCGCGTAGCCTGCCATCGCCGCGCAGGCTGACCTCAGAGAAGCGGGTCATGCCTTTGATATCAAGATGCAGGAGGTCGCCGGGAGCGTCGTGCTCATAGCGCTGCACGGGCGGCGGCGGGTTCAGGTCGCGCCAACGGCTGAGTCGGGCACGGCGCAGGATGCGACTGACCGAGGCTGGACTCATCCCCATCCGGCCTCGATTTTGGCCGGGTGGGTCTTTGACTTTCACTATCCACTGCTTCACGCGGGTGCCCCATCGGCGAGGACGCGGAGCGGCCGCGAACTGCGATCCAGCAGCCCCTCGATTCCACCGGCCAGGTAACGCGCCACCCACTTGCCGGCAGTCTTGGCGCCGACGCGGAATGCGGCTGCAGCCGCATTCCGCGTCGCCCCCTGCTCCACCACAAATCTGACTAACTCCTCTCGACTACGAAAGCTAAGTCGGGCATTCTTGTGAATGTCCATCCGATTCCTCCGAAGGATCTAGTTGCTCGTCACAACCAGCTTCTCCGGTTCGAATCGTATGGACAACCTCTTGAAAGATCACAGGTGCCCCATCTGGCCTGATTTTCCGGGTGGGTCTTTTGACTTTCACTATCCACTATCCACTGCTTTTCAAATCCCCGATCAACCTCACCAGCCCCGCCTGATACGAATCATGTTCCTTCCAATTGCTGAAGTCCGGAATGAAGTACTCCCGTATCTCGCGCGCCGAATCTTTCCCCGTATCCGCGTCGAAGCACTCCCAATCCCGCAGCCGCTCAAACCCCACCAGCCGGACGGGAAACAACACCCGCTTGCCTTCTTTCGTCTCCCGCTTGCGCGCCTTGGCCAGCTCGGTCTTTACCCACTCGCTCGACATGCCGTGTTCCGATATATTCCGCACATTGAGAGATTGGGTAGAGCGGCGCTTCAGCGCCGCGTCCACGCCTCTTCTGTTTTATTGTCATCACGAGGGGGCTTCAGCCCCCGAGGGATCTGCCTTTCTATTCGTTTGTCATCCTGAGCGCAGGCGGGTCGCTGGGCGACCCGCCTGAGTCGAAGGACCTGCTTTTTCTATCCACTATTCACTACCCACTATCCACCGATTTCAGGGTTCGCCATGGCCGCGTGACCTCGCTTGCTTCCGCGATGCTACGGATGATCTATGAAGGCTGTCACTCACCAACTATCTATTCGCCTGTCTTTCATCAGTTGGGAAGATCTCCCGTCGAACAGCTCCTTAACCTCGAAGACCGGCATTAGCGCATCCCACATCTTGTGGATGCGCTCGTTGATGCTGGCTCCCTCAAAACGAAATTGTGCTTGTAGCTCGGTGATGATGGAAAGCAAAATAGCCGCCGCGCGAAAGATGTGAAGAGACAGAAACCGTGGGAAATGCTGCTCGTCTATTTTGTCCGGCTTTCTTCATGCGGAAACGAATCGGCGATGTAGATGACAATTGCTACCTGCATCAACCGGGGACCTCATATCCTCCGTGAGCCATCGCGCGGCCGAGGTAAGGGGACTCCGGGGAGAGTTATCGCCATTGGCCGAAAAGAATGTGAAGGTTCGCTTAGAAAATCCTGATGCGGCGTCGTTGTTCCGCCAGGCTTCACTTGTCGCCAAGGTACCGTCCCATGGTCGGCCATGGCGATTGGGCCATGACTTCGGCTGTGGAGAATCCATTAGCCCTCAACAACAAATCTAGCGTGTCCCGCGACTGGTGAATAGACGCATCCCACTCCGGGCGGCCACCGTAGCTCGACTCGTCGTCGCTCACCGCTTCCAGCGCCTTGCGATAACCGCTTTTGCGAAACCAGCGAGCCATTTACGCCCGGGGCTTGCAGGATGGTCGTAATGTTGTACAGGCAGTCGATCATATTGCGAATCAATGGCAGCGTCACGACGCTATACCTAGTGCGCCAGTAGCAATCTGTTTCCCGGCGCTCGTCCGCGTTTAGGTAAAAGAGCAAGTCGTAAGTGGTCATTGCTTGCCTCATAAGGACATGAAGGTCAACGGCCACGAAATTAGGGGCAGAAATGAGACTTCGGCAGCTCCCGATTTTACCTTCTGTGCCAACAACCTCGGCCAAATTCATCCCAGACGGCTTTTGAAATGAATACTCGCGTCGAGGTCGTAAAGCTCGTCGTATGACTTATTGTCATGACGGTGTCATTATATGGCCGAAAAAAGGGGCGGGTTCAGGGCGGTTGGCCAGACAACACCTTCACCTCAACAAAGATAATCTTGAGGGTGCCCCGTTCAAGGCCGTCCGCCGTGGCGGACGGCCTTGAGCGGGGTTTTTCGTTGGCAGTGCTGACAATCTCCCATCCCGCACGGATGGGTCTTTTGATTTTCACCGACAACTGCCTCCCAAGGCGCGGAGCGCCGACGAGATTTTAGTCCCGCTTGGCGGGACGTAAGGCCGCGCTCCGCTCCGCGCCACTCCAGTCCCGCCCCGCGGGACGGCAGAGCTTAGCCCAGGCCGCCGCGGGCTGGGTAGGCACCCCAAGATCTCCCGAGTCCCGTTGACGGGCGGCTTTGAGAAACAATGAATTGTGATTGACTTTCCCCCCGAGGAAGAACAGACTTTCTGCCCAGGAGAAATGTCTTATGGCAACGTGTGATTGCGGCAGAATACGGGTAGATTGTGTGGGTGGATGCGGCTGTGCGTGTGTGGAGAACGGACCCTGCTATGTGGTTTGCGGAGGCACGGTTTTTGGCCCGTTCAATCATCTTTCGGCCGAAGCTTCGATAGATCTCCACACCCATGGGACCGTACCGCTCGTCGATATCGTCAAGCTGCTGAATTTCGCAGTGAAAGGCGGCATTAATGTCATGGTTCCTTCCAACCGATTTAATCAGCAGGTCAAGTTGAAGATGAACGGAAAGCTCCCCGAAATCTTCAAGAAGCTCAAGCTGGCGGAAGCCAAATAGAATCACCGAACCGCAGACCCGGAGTTCCACACTGTGGACGAACCGGGCGCGCCCCCCAACCTTGTCGCGGGGCGAAGGCGTGGCTACGCAGTCAGGACACCAATTGAGCCCGAACCCACGACACTATACTCCCGCTTCGCGGGCGGACAGAACTTAGCCCAGCCCGCCACCCGGTGCCCCAGGTTCGCGCCCTTCTTTTGGGCGCTAACCTGGGAAGAACCTCTTCACCCCCTCACGGCTTGTCCGCGGCGCACGCCCCCGCCAGTTCCTTCACCGTCTTTACCTCAAGAGCGGGATACTCTTCCACACTCGACGCCGCGTGAATCATCGTCGTGGAAACCGACACCACGGTCGGTTCCCCCGTGATTTCCACTTCGTGCCCAACGTAACGGCTCAGGTGGGTGGTGCTGCCGGTAAGGTCATAGGCTGTCCCATCCTTGCCTACGACGGCGTAATAAAACCCCGAGCGTTCCAGGCAGCCGCTAATCACCGGCGGATAGTTCTGGGTTGAAGTCAGCCCTTCTCTTCCCGGAATTCCCACCTGCGCCTGCAGCCCAACCGCACCGACAGCCAAACCAAGCACCAGCATCACCGAACCGCGCATACAGTTCTCCTCATGTCGTTGGATGCTACCAAAGCCGGTGCCGGTGCCCATCCTTTCGTCCGCCGTGGCGGACGACAGGGTGGGCTTGGCGAGCTACTTCAACTCGTGACGCTGCTAGAAGTAGTCTCATAAATCGGTCTTGAAGGGGCACGGCTTTAGCCGTGCCGTTCCGGGCAGTATAAACACCGGGCTTTAGCCCCTGAGGAGCTTCGATTTTCGGCGTTCTGTCGTTTATGAGACAGCTTCTAGTGTTAAACTTCTGCGCACTATGCAACGCCTGCTGCTTATCACCACGCTGATCGCAACCGCCACACTCGCATTCGGGCAAGCCCTCCCGCGCCCCGACGTGCCCGACAAAATCAAGGCCCCCGCCGGCGAGGATGTGATTCTCCTGGCCCACGCCACGGGCTCACAGATCTATGTCTGTCAGCCGGGCACGGACGGCAAATTCGCCTGGGCCTTGAAGGCCCCGGATGCCGAGCTGCATGACCAGCACGGGGCGATCATCGGCCGGCACTTCGCCGGGCCCACCTGGAAAGCCAACGATGGCAGCGAGGTTACCGGCAAAGCGGTGGCCCGTGTCGATTCGCCCGATGCGGATTCCATTCCCTGGCTGCTCGTGACCGTCACCGGCCATTCCGGCGATGGTGTGCTTGAACCATGTCACCAGCATCCAGCGCATCCACACCAAGGCCGGGATGCCGCCTCCCGCCGCCGAATGTAGTGCCGCAAAACAGAATGTCGAGGTGAAGAGCAGCTACTCCGCCGACTATTATTTCTACGCGCCGGCGAAATGAATCGTGGCCATGATCAACATGCATCGCATCGTCCCTCAAGCCCCTCGGGGCTGATGCCCCGCCGTTCCTGGACTTTCGGAAATATGGGGACGCGCCCTTCTGCACCTCTGCGATGGTCGTCCATCACGCTCATCCGTGACTAAATCGCTTGGCGTTTGGGCTAACCAGTCGTAAACTCTCCACGGAAGAATGAGGGAGAGCTGTCGGCCCACGAGCCGCCAGCCGGAAAATACCTTCATTCTCAGCAAGGTGGTTCGGCCTGTGACAGGTTCTGCTGGTTCTCGATTCTCCGCCCTTCTGCCCGCCACACCCCCGTCTGTCCCCAGAAACCCCATCCTAACTCCTTTATTAAGGCGAGTTTGCCAGTAACTCCTTTGGGCTGACGACTTTGCGCGAAAATTCCCGCTAACCCTATGAAAACGAGGAACTTCGGGGGGGAGGGGGAGGGGGGTATCCACCGCAACCATTTCCCATTTTGGGAATTTCCCCGCCGTTCCGCGCCCATGACTTCTGGCCTGTAACCAATTACACTTCCTGAATCACCCATGAAGATTCAGCTCCAACCTGCCGCGATCTCCTCCAAGCGAAAAGCCCTGACTACCGGCCTCATCGTGGCGGCCTTCGCCATCTGCGCGTTTGCAGCGAGTTCGCCATCCACAACCAGCGGCTTCGGCCCCACCGTTCCCAACACCGCTCCAGCACCGCGGACTGCGCCTGCGGGAATGGTCTGGATTCCCGGCGGCGAGTTCTCCATGGGCGCGGCCGATTCGCCCAGCGATGGCGAAGTCGGCATGCAAGCCACCAAGGATTCGCGCCCCATTCATCGCGTCTATGTGGACGGCTTCTTCATGGACGCCACCGATGTCACCAACGCCCAGTTCGCCCGCTTCGTGAAGGCCACCAGCTACGTCACCGTCGCCGAGCGCAAGCCGCGTCAGGAAGACTATCCCACCGCTCCGCCCGAGAACCTCGTCGCCGGATCCGTCGTCTTCTCGCCACCCGATCACGCCGTCCCGCTCACCGATCATTACCAGTGGTGGAGCTACGTGCATGGCGCCAACTGGCGTCATCCGACCGGCCCCAAGAGCACCATCGTCGGCAAGGATAACTTCCCCGTCGTGCAGATTGCCTACGAAGACGCCGTAGCCTACGCCAAGTGGGCCGGAAAGCGCCTTCCCACCGAAGCCGAGTGGGAGTTCGCCGCTCGCGGCGGCCTCGCCGGCAAGCCCTTCGTCTGGGGCAGTGAGTTCAAGCCCAACGGCAAATGGATGGCCAACACCCATCAGGGCCAGTTCCCCAACCAGGACACTGGCGCCGACGGCCACGCCGGCATCGCACCCGTGAAGAGCTACCCAGCCAACGGCTACGGCCTTTATGACATGGCGGGCAACGTCTGGCAGTGGACCAGCGACTGGTACCGTCCCGACTACTACAAGACGCTCGCTGCCGCCGGCGGCGTCGCCCGCAACCCCCAGGGCCCCACCAACCCCTGGGACCCCGACGAACCCACCGAGAAGCAAGAAGACCCACCGGGGCGGCTCCTTCCTCTGTACCGACCAATACTGCTCCCGCTACATTGTCGGCACCCGGGGTAAGGGGGAAGTTTCCACCGGCACCAACCACCTAGGCTTCCGCTGCGTGCAGAACGCCGCAGCTCCCCCTTCCACAAAACCATCCTGAAATATTCTCTCCTTGCGCTGTAACTAATTCGCACTGCCGCAGTCTTACAGGGCATTGGACAGGAATCGGGCGCGGAGCCTGGCTTACCACTTAGGTGGGGCTAGAATTTTGGGACCGACCGCAGAAATTTATGGAATTGTGGACTTCCCTGCGAGCCGAGCAATCCATTAGAATCCGCACCACGTAAACGATGTGGGGTCAAAGCCGACGGCTTGCGACTCTCAACGACCAACACAAAACGTAGAGGAGAAATTTGCTATGACGAAGTCGATGAAGTCTCTGATGATGGGCGCTGCCTTGGCAGGCCTGATGGCTGGTAACACCGCGATGGCGCAGAACGGCTCATCTTCCGCAAAGTCGGTCTCGAGCGGCGCGAACCTGGGACACCAGGTGAGCTTCTCGGACAAGGACAAGCACGCCTGCAAGGGCCAGAACTCATGCAAGGGCAAGGGCGGCTGTAAGGCCGGCGACAACGGCTGCAAAGGAAAGAATTCCTGCAAGGGCAAGGGCGGCTGCGCCACCGACGGCTCCAAGATGCCTCAGTAGCGTGAGCCACGTCTTGATCACGAGGGCCAAATCGCAGTGACCCGGCCCTCGCGATCAATTCATCACAGTCCTGGAAGCAACTGCCATGCCTGCCAATCGGTTCAACGGATTTACGGAGTACGGCGTCGGAATCGGCCTGCGCATTCCGCACTACAACCATATTCTCGAGAACAAGCCAGTTTGCGACTGGTTTGAGATCATCTCGGAGAACTTCATGGTTGACGGCGGTCGCCCGCTTTACGTCCTCGACCAGATTCTGGAGCAGTACCGCGTCGTGCAACATGGCGTGTCGATGTATTTCGGCTCGGCAGAGCCGCTGAACCGCGAGCACATGCGGCGGCTGAAGAAACTGGTGCAGCGCACCAAGACGCCGTGGCTCAGCGATCATCTGTGCTGGGGCAGCGTGGATGGAACCTACTCGCACGACCTGCTGCCGATGCCATACACGTTTGAGGCGGCGAAGAAAACGGCGCAAAAGATCCGCGAGGCGCGGGATTTCCTGGAAGTTCCGGTGGTAGTGGAGAACGTCAGCAGCTACGCCGAGTTTCATGCATCAGAGATGACGGAGTGGCAGTTCCTCACCGAAGTGGTGGATGGCGCGGACTGCGGCATTCTGCTTGACGTCAACAACATCTACGTGTCGTCGCAGAACCACAGTTTCGATCCGTTTGAGTACTTACATAACGTGCCGCATGACCGCGTGGCGCAGATTCACATTGCGGGGCACTCGAAGTACGAAAAGTACATCCTCGACACACACGATCATGCGGTCATCGATCCGGTGTGGAAGCTCTATGAGCGAGCAATTGAGCTGGTTGGGCCAACGGCTACGCTGCTGGAGTGGGACGACCGCATCCCGTCGTTTGAAGAAGTACATAGTGAGGCGCTGAAGGCGAAGCGCTTTGTGCCCGAGAAGGTGACGGCGTGATGGACCTCGACCAGATCCAGCGCGGGATGTTTGACGCCGTGCGACAGCCGTTGACGGCAGCGGAAGGGATGCGGCAACGAGCTCGCGATGGGCGTCCGATGCACGACATCGCTGAGGCGATCATCAAGCCAAATGACCGGCTCACCTCGTTTGAGCGCCTGGAGATTTACAACCGGCAATACTGGTTTCGCATTCTTTCGGCGTTGGGGGAGGACTTTGAGGGCTTGCGGCTCATGCTCGGCGACCGGGCGTTTGAGAAGCTGTCGGTAGCGTATCTGCTGGATTGCCCTTCGCAGTCGTTCACGCTGCGCAATCTGGGCTCGCGTCTGGAGGCATGGCTGCGCGAGCATCCGGAGCACATCGCCGGAGTGGAAGAGATCGCGCTCGACATGGTGCGTCTGGAGTGGGCAGAGATTGAAGCGTTCGACGAGGCAACGAAGCCGAGATTGTCGGAATCGGACCTGGCATTTCTGGGGCCTGATCCGCGGTTTGAGTTGCAGCCCTACATACGACTACTCGAACTGCAGTATCCAGTGGACGAATTGCTGCTGACCATCCGGCGCAAACAACGCGAGTTCGGCATGGTCAGCAACGCGGTGGAAGAGCTCCCGCAGCGGCGGCGCCCCCGTAAGCGCGCGTTGCCCAAACCGAAAATGGTGCATCTTGCCGTTCATCGCGCCGACAACTCGGTCTACCTCAAACGGCTCGACCCCGACGCCTTTGGAATTCTGTGCAGCCTGAGCGAAGGCAAACCGCTGTCTGAAGCGATGGAATGCATGAATTGGAGCGACGGCTCCGGTGAACGGGCGGCCGAAAACCTGCAGGCGTGGTTCGCGCTGTGGTCATCCCTAGGCTGGTTCTGCAAGTAATTTAGGACGGAGAATCATGGAAACACTACTGAACAGATTGCAGTCGGGATACTCGCTGCTCGTCCGGGGCGGGGATTCACTGCAATCGCTGTTTCTTCTTTTTGTCCGGCTGTACTGGGGGTGGCAGTTTGCGCAAACCGGATGGGGTAAGCTGCACAACCTCCCGCATGTGGTGGAGTTTTTCACGAGCCTGGGTATTCCTGCGCCGGCGCTGAACGCATACTTCGTTTCGGGGCTGGAATTCTTTGGAGGACTCCTATTGGCAGTTGGCTTGGGCAGCCGCTTGCTCGCACTGATGTTCACAGTTGACATGCTGGTGGCGTATATCACCGCCGACCGCGCGGCGTTGATGTCGATCTTTTCCAATCCGAGCGACTTTTATGCTGCGGCCGGGTATACGTTCCTGGTGGCATCGTTAATCATCCTGATTTTCGGCCCTGGCCGCTTCTCGCTGGATCACCTCATCGGACGCAAGTGGGAGCCTGACTCGGCGTAGCGCGAGCATCCTTCGAAGCGAGTCAAAACTTGAACCGGTTTGCGAGGAGTAGCCGCTGCATCGAATTGTGGTCACCCCGGCCTTTGTCCGCGTCGCACTGCTAACGACGCTTGTAGTCTGCATGCCGCCGATCGCCGGATGTCAGCAAGCCTCAGATTCCGTGGTCCACGTGTGCGGCTCGACGATTGCAGTTCACTTTGACAGTGAACTCACTTCCTCAAACCGAGATGACCTGCTCAGGTGGGTGAGTCGCGCTTCCGAGGCAGTTTGCACTTACTACGGCAAGTTCCCGGTGCCGCACGTGAACCTAAACGTACAGGTTCGCGGTGGCACGGGAGTGCACGGCGGGACGACCTTTCCCGAGGGTGGCGGATTCATTCGCATCTCAGTAGGAAAAAATACTTCGGTCGCACAACTCGACGACGACTGGATGCTCACACACGAGATGATTCACCTTGCCTTTCCGGAAATGGCGGAGGAGCATCACTGGATTGAGGAGGGCATCTCGGTTTACGTGGAGCCTATTGCCAGGGTGCAGGCGGGGCAACTTTCCGCCGAGCGCATGTGGAGCGATGTGGTTCGCGACATGGCGCAAGGCGAACCCTCCAACGGGGACCGCGGGCTGGACAACACGCACACCTGGGGCCGCACGTATTGGGGTGGAGCGATGTTCTGCCTGGTCGCCGATGTTCGGATTCGCAAGCAAACCTCCAACCACAAGGGACTGCAGGATGCCCTCCGCGGGATACTGGCTGCTGGCGGCAACATCACGCAGGATTGGGAGATCGAGCGCGTGCTGGCGGTTGGTGACAAAGCTACGGGGACCACTGTGCTGATCGACCTGTACCACGAGATGCGCAATCAACCCGATGCAATCGACTTGGCAGCCATGTGGAGGGACCTAGGCATTGAGCGCGCGCCGAATGGCGTAGTGCAATTCAACGCAGCGGCACCACTGGCAAACATTCGTGCAGCCATCACTCGGCCCAGAGCCGCAAACTGAGGCAGACAACCGTAAATTGCGGCTCTTTGGTACCACCTCCTGGGTGTAGACTTTTATCGATCAAATCACAAGCTGAGCGATTGCCGCGATTTCGAGAACGCCAGTCCGCCCAGTTCGACATCCAGGGAGGTTTCATGATTCGTAGAGTTCTTTTTGCCGTGATGATTCTGTCTCTCGCAATCTCCGCAGCCGCGCAGAGCTCTCCCACCGCACCCACCGTTGTGACCCAGGATGCAAACCTGAAGAAGGTCTTGCCTGATTCCTATTTCTTTCGCGGACTGAGCGCCACCACGCAGTTACGCAACTCTGCCGCCATCCATTACCCCGACGATTTCTACGTAATCGCGGCGCTCGTGGACACTTCAGGATACTCGACGGATGTGAAGGCAAAGTACAACGGCTTGTTTATCACGGAGAAGAAGTTGCGGTTCGACGGTGGCGGCATGCTCGGCCCAGGACAGTACGGCATGGGCTACACCGCCGATGGCAAATTTCATATCCTGAACGTCGCTGGCGATGAGTTGCTGGTCGCGGACATCAGGGTAGACGATAAACTCGCGCGTCCGCAGCCGTTAAAGATCGTTATGGACGGCGCGACCGCCAAGCTATACCTGGGCAAGAAGTATGTGAGCTTCACCGCTGCTCAATAAAGCGCCAAATTCGAGCACGGCTAGTTGACGATGCCGCCGACGATAGTGCGTATCACCTCACCAGCGGGCGAGAAGGCGACGATGTCGGCATCCGCTCCGACGGAAAGCGAGCCTTTGCGCTGCTCGAGACGTAGCACGCGCGCGGGGTTCAGCGTGGCCATGAGGATGGCGTGCTCGAGGGCGACATGGGCGAATTGCATGGTATTGCGGACAGCGCGATCGAGCGTCAAGACGCTTCCGGCGAGGCGTCCATCGTATTCGCAGCGGCCGCCGCGGACCTGCACTTCTAGCCCTCCAAGCACATAGGTCCCGTCAGGCATGCCCGTGGCGCTGATGCCGTCGGTGATCAACACTGCGCCGTCGAGGCCCTTGGCGCGAACGAAGAGGTCCACAACCTCAGGAGCGACGTGGATGCCGTCGACAATGATGTCGGCGGTGAAAGCGTTGTCCGTGAGTACTGCGCCGAGTAGTCCAGGGTTGCGGTGGTCGAGCGGACGCATGGCGTTGAAGGTGTGAGTCGCATGTCGGGCGCCGGCGCGGATCGCGGCTTCCGCTTGCGACAGTTGAGCGTCGGAGTGGCCGAGGCTGACACACACGCCGCGGCGACTGGCTTCGGTGATCAAGTCGAGCGCAGCCTCGATTTCAGGAGCGATCGTCAGCACGCTAACATGGCCTGCAGCGGCTTGCCACATGCGATCGAACAGCTCGCGCGAAGCTGGTTTGCAGTAGCGCCGGAGGATGAACGCCGCGCTTGGCATGGCTGAGGAACGGACCTTCGAGGTGGATACCGAGCGGACGAGCGCGCGAGCCATCGCCGGCGGATGTATTGGCAACGGCACTGCCCAGCGCATCAAGCGAACGCAGAGTTTTGTCGATCGGAGCGGTCACAGTGGTGGGGCAGTAGCTAGTGACACCATGCTGCGCCATGAGGCGCTCGACGGCGGCGAGGCTCGCGTCAGAGCCCTCCATCACGTCATGACCGGCGCCGCCGTGAATGTGGATGTCGATCAGTCCGGGGGCGAGCACCGCATCGCCGAAATCGACGACGCGAGCGTTGGACGGAATGCGAATCTGACCGCGGTCGCCAACGGCGGAAATCGTGCCGTCTTCGATGAGCAGGATCGCGTCATCGATGACCTGCAACGGAGTGCACAACCGCTTTGCGAGAAGAGCTGTGGGCAATTCGGATCCTCGTGATCGCGCGCGAACATGCAGCGCGTGCAAGTAGATCTTTGCAGAACGAGTTTACGTCGCGGAGGCAAATTGCCCAAGTCGGGACGCGGGCGAAGTCTGCTATACTTTTGATTGGCGCGATCCCGCGAAGCTCACGCCCGTGAGCGGCGCGCCCAGCCTACCCGTAAGTATGGGAGGCAATTGCACCGAAAGTCGGGGAGTGGCTCAGCCTGGTAGAGCACCTGGTTCGGGACCAGGGGGTCGGAGGTTCAAATCCTCTCTCCCCGACCAATCTTTTCAATAAGTTACAGCCATTTTGAACCTTTGCCTCGAACCAGTCAGGCGCACTTCGCAAGGTGACCCTGATCTCCCTGCAGCAGATCAAAAGTTCGCGGCATGTCCTGCCCATCGATGGAAACCTCGAGATGCAAGCCCGATCCATTGAGGACTCCACTATAAGTCGCCGCCACGCCTGAACCTGATGGGCCGCCATCATTCGCAGCGGGTGCTGGCGACTCCGCTTGATATGTGCCTTGGACCTTGAAGTGCCCCTGAGCGTCTAGCGCCAACGGTTGCGAGATAGTACCCCTCGCGCAGTCGAACTCGATGTCTGCGCCGCTGTCGCTTACGTCCATGCGGATGTGCTCGCCGCCCCAAACGCCGTGAGCAACCGCTTTGGCTGGACCAGCCGGGCTAGATTGCGCCGGACGCGACGCTTTGTTTTGGCCGGCACACACCAGACCGACGCTCGCGATGATAAGGACTACCGCCACGATTCGCATTACATCATCTCCTCGAAGGATCGCTCGCCCGGTAACGACCGGTGAGCCCCACAGTAGCTCGCTGGCCCTCGCTCAGGCTGTATGAGACCTTCCCTGCACTGCCAGGGCATCATTGTACGTCTTACGGTGGAAGAGTTCGTCGAAGAGGTGGACCTAGCGGCTCCCGGATTTGAGCTCCGTAGGCAGCAATCCCAAACTCAAAGCGCCACGGTTGTGAGCCGCGGCGCTTTGGAGAGGATCAGGAAGTTTTCGTTCTATTTGTGGCTGCGTCTCCGCCACAATCCTGCTAGACCCATCAAGCCGCTACCCAGCATAACGAGGCTGCCCGGTTCCGGCGCAGGGTACACGTTCACGCCTACAGTCCCGTCACCGTAGGTGTTGAAGCTCAGCGCACCGCCGGTGAGGTCTACATCCACGAGCGCGCCAGTCACCTGATTGCTGCCGTAGCAGGACGAGTAATCGGCCGTACACAGGAACATCTGAAATTCGGCCGGAGTCGGTGAGGCGTTCCCGTCGTTGGGGGCATTGTTTGTGAGGGTCACGAGCATCGAAAAGTACAGCGGATCAAAGTTCTGGGTGAACAGCGAGAGAAAGCTGCCATCCTCGGTGAGCGACACAGCACTGGACAGATTACCTGTACAGCCGCCGAGGCAACTGTCAGTGCCTACATCCGGACCGGAGCCACCGTAGAAATTAAAGGCAGACAGGGACACGCTGTTATTCCCGGGCAAGTCATCGCCTGCGACCAGGGCGAATCCAAGACCTTGCGTGCCGGTCAGGCCAGAGTTGACGGTGATGAGGTAGGTGGAGGTATTGGCTACCGCCGGCATGGCCGCCAAGACGGCTAACGTTGCCACCAGAATTCCCAACTTAGCGAAGCGCTTCATTCATTTATCTCCCGTTCTTGCAGTTATCTCGCGTTCTTGGTAGCCAGCGCCGCGGACGGGCCGGGCGCTGGCGTAATCCACACTTACCTTATCGCGCCCCCGGACCGGCCAGGACCCGCGTCGTATAGCCGATGTAGGCCTTGGTCGGATTGGTGAATTGTAGCGTAATCGAGACCTTCTGGCCTGGCCCCAGATTGCCGGTGTAATTCACGTACGGGCTGACCGGCGGTGCCAGGAAATCGGTGGTGCCGCTGGCGCCATACACGGTTGCATTGCTGGTCAGGTTGTCGATCACCAGCGAAATCGGGCCGGGGATCGTGGAAGCGGAGTTGTTGGTCAAGGTTACGGTTTGTGCGAAGCGGCCGGTGCTGAGGTTCAGACCGATTCCACCCTTAACAATGCCAACCGAGGCGCTGACGTCCAAGGGAGAGACGTTTAGCGTTGCGGTGCCACTGCTGGCAGCATAGGTTGAGTCGCCGGCAAAGCTGGCCTGGACCGCGCCAGGATAGCTACCCGCGTTAATTCCCGTCAAGCTCACACCGGACACAGTCGCCGTGCCGGCACCGTTGGTAGCACTGCTCCCCACGGGATTGCTGTTCAGGGTGAAGTTGATGGTTTTGCCGCTCACCGGGTTGCCACCGGAGGTCAGCGTAGCCGATAACGAGGTGGTCCCGCCGTAGGTACCGCTAGCGGAAGCTGCGGCCACGTTGGTCGGGAGCGGATTCTCCGGCCCGGTGGGCAGCGGCCACGCATAAGCGCCACGGCTGCGGGTCCACAGCGCCAGGGTGGTGGAGCCACGATCAACCGACATGTCCCAAATCATCACGTTGGGCAGGCCGACGTTGAAGCGGTTCCACACTGGAGGATTAGCGGTGATGTCATCGGTATAGTACAGCCCGAAGTCAGAGCCAGCGAAGACCTGGCTGGGGAAGTTCGGGTTGACGATGACGGAATCGATCGGTATGTCAGGCAGGTTGCCGGTCTTGTCTGTCCAAGTGAATCCATCGCACGGGGTCGAAGTCATGGTGCAAACCACGCGGAACACATGGCCAGGAGTACTGGGACTGTTGTTGTTGAAGCCGCCGACAGCAGCGTACCCGATTGGGGTGCCTGGCGCCGGAGAGCTGGGATCCAGAGCGATGCCCTGGATCGGACGGTTGGGCAGAACGGCGTTGCCGCCGGTCACGTTCACCCAGTTGGCTTGAGCTTGTACGCCGGTACCCAGATTGAAGCCCATCTGCACGTTGCCGTCGTTGGTCCCGGCGATGGCCACGCTCTGGTACTTGGGCGAGTACTTGACCTGGTTAATGTACGACCGGTTGCCCAGAGTGCCCTTGGTCAGGTTCGCCGTGATCGGGTTATTGGTGACGTACCATTGGCCGGAAGAGAAGCTCGAACCCGCGCCAAGGACGGTTTCCCAAACGCGAGTGGTGCCGGCCAGCAGGTGTCCGCAGCCCGAGGTCACGCCAGCCGCTGCGCAATCATCGCCTCCCGGTATGCCTCCGTGGAAGAGGTGAACAGGCAGGACGAAAGACTGGGTGTCGCCAGTCCAGCTACCTCTCCAAGACGACCAGGACGCGCCCGGCTGAGTGCAGTTGTGGATACAGCGGCTGAAGCCGCCGCTGTTGTTCCCTTCCCAATAGCGAAGGCTGCCGGTGTCATCGCCGAGCGTAGTGCCGCCGAGGAACCCGCCACCGTTCATGGAGAAGTTCGCGGCATTGATGTTCGTAAAGACAATCGAGTTACCGCTGGTTCCGCCCGTTACGGCGGTTACGATCACCGTGGCACCGCTGCGTGCTGCCGTTACCAAGGTCGGGATGTCGCGGTTGATCGAGGTGACGATGTTGTTGCCTTCCGTCGTGGTGCTGGAGTTCAACACGACTTGGCCGGTGCTGCTCCCCGAGGTGACGAAGGTGAACACCTGCGACCCGATCTGGAATTGCTGACCGGCGGTGGCGCCGCCGGTTGTCAGTGTGATCGTGCCTTGAGCCTGGGTCGAACCTGTGCCCATCGGATCGATCAATCCAGAGAAGCCATCACCGCCCAGGCCCATCTGCCACTGCACCGCTTGGGTGGGATAGCCCGAAAACATCGCTGAGCTGGGTCCGTTGTCTTGAGCGCCGCCAACGGCGGAGGGATTCGCCGAGGTGGCAAAGTTGCCGCTGATGTCGCCGGAGTAGAACTCGATGGAATTGATGCCGGCATCGAGGTTCATCCACGTCGGGCGGGCGGTGTTCAGGACTGCGGTGCTGGCATTGATGGTGCCGTGAACGCCGCCGTCGTTGCCCACCACCAGAATGTCAGACGAGCCGTAAGCAAAGGCAAGAGCATGCTGATCCACGTGCACTACGTGGTTGCTCACGCTGGTGCCGTTGTATCCGCATGTGAGGTCGTACCAAGCGGAGCCAGTGCTGCTGGCCAACCAGATTTCGAAAGTATCGAAGATGACGCGATCAGGGTTGTTGGGATCGACGGCCACGCCCTGGTCATACCAGTTCTGCGGATAGTCGGCGCTGCCACCCGAGCCCGTACCGGAGCACCCGAGGAGCGAGCCGCCAGCCGAGCCCGTCATAAAGCTCCAACTCGCGCCGCCATCTTTACTAACCCAGGCGCCGAGCTGGCAACCGTTGGTGTTGCCGCAATTGCTGTTGTTATTCCAGTTGATGGACCCCGCTTGGACGTAGATGGTATTGGGATCGCTCGGCGCCACGCCGATATCGATGCGGCCGAGGTTGTTTACCGTTCCACCGTTCGTTGTAGTCCCGCCAGTAGGACCGTTGCCGCAATAGGTCGCGTTGCCAGCCGTTTGGTATGGATAGTTGCACGGATTGCCGCTGCCGGCATTCATCAGTGCGCCGGTTAAGTACGGGCTGCCGGTGACCTGGGTGCCAAAAACAAAGCCATTGGTGTTGCTCGCAATGGACGTAAAGGTGGGGCAACCACTTGATTGCATTGTGCTCTTATAGACGCCGTTGGCGCCATTGAGCCCGAGATCATATTGCACATACGTGGGGAAGCCGCGCACGCCAACGGCCGCGATAATACGGGTGACGCCGCCGCCCATGTCAGTGAGCTCCAGCCCGGTGATGTCCTGACGCTGGGTGGTGTAGCCGTTGGTAAGGCAATTGGTCCAGGTCGCGCCTGAGTTATAGGAGAACCAAAGGCCCTTCTTGGTTCCGGCTACGATGTTGTTGCTGTTATTGGGATCGACCCGAACTTTGCCGACCGCATCGTACTGTGGGTAGTTGCCCGGCGGCTCTGAATACTCGGGGCCAAAAACGTCGGCGCCGAGGACCGTCCAGGTGTTGCCGCCGTCGGTCGACTTAAAGATGCCCTGGCTGCCCATCGAGAACGAACCGTAATTCAGATCGCCGGTGCCGGCATAGATGGTGTTGTGATCATTCGGATCGAGGGCCAGCGTGTCGATGCTGGTTGTCGCCAGCAGAGGGCTATCGGTGGTGACGCTCCACGTGGTGCTGCTGGTGCAGCAGTTGGTTGTCTTCCAGACGCCGCCGCCGACGGACCCAGCGTAGGCGACGATGCTGCCGTTGGTGGTCGTCGTCGGGTCGGTCACGATGGCGTTGATACGTCCTTCGGTGAGTCCATAGTCATAGCAGCCTGAACAACCTGTCATGTGTTCGGGCATCGGGCCAAGGGCAACGAAGGAGGTGGGATTGAGAATCGAAGTCTTTTCGGAACCCGTGGCTTTGCCGTTCGCAGTGGCCGAAGTGTTGAGAGTCAGGCCCTTGCGCCCTGCCGGCGTCCCGCGGGTGATGGCAAGGTCTTGTTCGGCGGCCTTACGCGTCCAAGCGGGCGAATAGCGGCCCGTCGGATACGTCAACCGGTGGTTCCAGTATTCTTCCTCGCTGATGAGACGCTCGCCATCAGTGGGAGCGTGGCCGAGGGTGAACTGGGTGGATATCGATGTACCGGAGGAACCTACAGCGGTAGCCGTCAAGATGGGAGTGTTTTTATTGCTAGTGCTCCCGCCGCTCAACGAGGACAGTTTCGGCATAGTTGCAGAAACGTTCAGGATGCCGCTTTCGTCGGCGCTCCCCTGGACGGTAGCGACGATGCTGCCGCCAGTCTTGACGACGATCGTGACTCCCTCTCTCGGCGTCCAACTACCGCCGCTAAAGACAATCGTTTCTCCCGGCAGGTAGCTGATCTTGTCGGCGATCAGTGTCGGTGCTTCTTTACTGGTGGGATTCGTCCGCTGGGCACCGGCGAAGACCGATACTGAGAGGATGATGGCAAAAGTAGTGAGAACAAACGCGGCTATCCGGGGAAGTGAGCGAAGTGAGCGGCGAGTCATTATGCGTCTCCGACGAAGGTTTCCGAAGTTTTTACATCAAATACAGGCCGGTCGTAGCGGGAATTCTGTCGTGCAATCCAAACGCAGCGTGCGATGTAGGTCACAACCGTGGGTAACAAAGGGCGTTGGTTACAGCTGTGAGTAACAACTCGGCATTAGTACTAGCTAGCTCGTTCGGAAGTCAAGAAAATAATTCTTCCATCGTTTGATTCGATGTAAAGTAGTGCTACGCCGCCGTCTTGTCGTCGATATCTGCCATGTCGAGTGATGTGCTTTTTTGCATGCAGGTAACCTCGCGCGAGAGCGTGGTCACCTGGTCGAGTGACCTGCTTTATGCTTGGTACCAAACGCGCGATCGGACGGGAATAGCGAATTTTGTGTCGGCGGAACGGAGTGGCAATCTGGCGCAAGATTCGTCGGCGACGTCACTTGCTGCGAGCAGCCCATCCCACTAGCAGCAGGCCGCTGGCGAAGATCCAGCTTCCAGCTACGCGCACTGCGATTCGGGCCCAGGCTGCGTGCAATTGAACGACAAATGCGGAGGCGAGAGCGATGAGAACGAAGACGGCGAAGATCAGTCCGAGCAGGACGGCTGCCGAGGAGAAGTTCAGTCCCAGCCCCGCTCCGTTCAGGTAGCCGTGATACAACCCGAGCAACGCGGCAAGAACGGTGGTCACTCGTAATGAGAGTTTCGCATCGAGCGCCAGCAGTCCGCCCATGACCAGGAACCATACTGCCGACACCATGGCGTTCCCGTTGGACGCCGAGGCTGCGAGCCCGGCGAAACCTCCTAACAGCCACGCAGCGGGAAGCACAAACAACGTACGGCGTCCGTAAGTTGCTCCGCGCAGACCGGCGAATAATGCGAGAGCCAGCACCGGCACAAGGTCCTCCGGACTCATCAGGAAGTGCGTCAGTCCGTCGTAGATCGGTCCCATGCCGGTGGAGTTTAAGTGCGCGTGGGCCGTGAGCGGCAACATCGCGCAGGCGAATAAAACCGCAGCGTAGATCGGAATTCGCGACGTATGCTCTTGCCGATTCATGCTGTGATCGCCTTCCACATGAAGAAGACTCCGCCGGCGAGGACAACGGCACCGGCCAGGCGAAGGAATTTCTGCCCCCAACCCCACTTATGGACCGTGCCAATGCTGATTCCGACACCGTGCAGGCATCCGGTGGCGATTACAAATCCCATGCTGTAGAGCAGGCCGCTCTGCCCGGGAGGCAACTCGGTGCCGTGGGCGTGGCCGTGAAAGATGGCAAAGACCGCGACCACAAAAGCTGCGATTGCCAGGGGCGGGCGTATCTCAAACATTACCGCTACTCCCAGCAGAATGGCAGAAGCCGCGATGCCGTATTCAATGCCCGGTAGCGGCACCCCAATCAAGCCCAACATGCCGCCGAAGGCCATGACCATGGGAAATGCGACAGGTAGGACCCAAACCGCAGGAGCCCCGAGTTGCGCGCCCCACAACCCGACTGCCACCATTGCGAGCACGTGATCGAGCCCGGAGATGGGATGCTTGAGGCCGCTCAGAAAGCCTGCCGCTTCGCCCTTTTGCACATGAGCGAAAGCTGCCTCAGTCCAAAACAGAACGACCGCGAGCACTCCGCTGCACTGGGCGAGTGACCGGCGTGGTTTGATGTTCATCGGACGGCTCCGAACATGATGGCCAGGCGTTGAACCGTCCAGAAGGCGCCGAGCGAGCCGACGGCGTAGCCGGGAAGCGCTTCTGCCCAGCGCGGCCAGCGCACCTGCAGGATGCGGAAGGCGCGCTCCAGTAGAAGTATGAGCGCCACGAACGAGAGCTGTCCGATCTCGACTCCCACGTTGAAGGAAAGCAGGGCCGTTGGCAGTTCCGCTTTCGGCAGTCCGGCGCTGGTGAGGGCGCTGGCGAATCCGAAACCGTGCAGCAATCCAAAGGCAAACGCGACCACCCAAGGGTGCCGAATGGTGAAGCTGGTCTCGCCGCGCCAAGAACGCACGATCTCCGGGCCGAGGAACAGGATGCTGAGCGCGATTGCTGCGTTCAAGGGGAGTACTGGAGCTTCTGCGTATCCCAGGGTGGCGATAGCGAGTGTGATGCTGTGGGCGACTGTGAAAGCCGTAATAGTTTTCAGCAGCATCCAGCGATCTTTGACGATCAGCAGCAGGCCGAGCACGAACAGCATATGATCGGCGCCGAACAGAATATGCCGGATGCCCTGCACGATAAAGCTGCCCATGACCTGCAAGCGCGTCTGTGCGGCGGTGATCTCAACCCAGGGCTGCGAGGGATGAACGATCACCGTCCAGCTTCGGCCGTCGAGCATCTCCACCCGGACGAGAACGTCAGTAATCGTTCCCTGGAGGCCGGGGAACTCAATGCGCTTACCGGAGAGGCCGCTCGGGCCGGCTGCAATCGTGTAGCGGGTAACTTCTGAATCGGTCAGTTCCTCGGTCGCCGGCTCTTTGAGGTTGCGAACGTCATCGGGGAGTTGGAGCCCGACCGGCAGGCGCATGCCGGCGAGGGTGGGAGTCCTCCATAACAAACTGTATTGTCCGGGAGCGGTCTCCTTCACCTCGAGGTAAGCAGGGCGGGACTCATGCGCCCAGAGGGAGGGAGCCATGAGCAGCAAGAGCGCCCAGAGGGTAAAGCGAAATGAGAATTTAGCGAAAAATACGGGAATCACGATTGTTTATTTTCAATTACTTACACGGAAATTGTCTGTAAGTTATCATTCTAAAGGACTTATATCCATCCATTTCAGCCATAAGGACTTACAGGCTCCATTTTAGCCCAATTCTAGAATGCCGACTCGCCCGACGGAGCCGGCACCTGCTTCGGCTTGGGCGCCGCCGGAGGCGGTGCGGCCCCATTCTCCGGTGGCGCGGGAAGCATTACGGTATATTTGGCGCGCATCTCCTTATAAGCCTTTTGCCAGGCAGTTGCCTTCTGCTCGGCGAGCCACGCGGTCTTCACGTCCGGCTCCATCTCCTCAAAGGATGGGATGCGCCCGGGAATGACGGTATCGACGAACACGAGGTGCCAGCCGTAGCCGGATTCAATGGGGCCCTGCCAGGAGCCGGGCTTCAACTTCTCGAGTGCCACCGCGAACTGGGGACCGAACTCCTTGGCGATGGCCTCTGGTGTCCGGTCGCCGTAGTAGTCCTGAAACATGAACGAATCGCCGGACGCGGCGGCGAGTTTGGAATCTTCGGGTTGGCCGGCGATCTTGGAGAGCGCCTTAGCGGCTTCCTCTTGGGCGTTTTTACCGCGCTTATCCGGGGAAAAATACAAGTGGCGGAAGCTATAGCGGCTGGGGAGAGCAAACCGGCTGCTGTTCTTATCGAACCAGGCCTTAAGTTCGGCGGAGGTGGGCTCGTGAGCGGCGGCAACATCTTCGGCGAGGAACTGCATCTTCTGCGCCATCCGCCGCTTGACGATCTCATCGTCTTTGTCCAAGCCCATGGCCAGGCCCTCGCGATAGAGAACCTCTTCGCGGACCTTGTCTTCGACCATGGCCTGAAACTCGGCAGGAGTCGGCTGGCGATGCCATTGCGACTGGAAGTACATATCCATGGTGCGAAGGTCGTCGAGACTCAGTGCGATTTGCTTGGACGATTCGACTCCGCCGCGGCCATGCTGCGTGTAGGCGTACAAGCCGAACAACACAATCCCAAGCAGCAGAAAATGCAGCAACGGCTCGCGCAGCCAGCGCTTGAATCCGGTGGAGGAAATCGTCGGCTTGGATTGCGAGACGGAATCCTTCTCCTCCGCGACAGCTACAGGGACTTCACTCATTCAAGAAACAGCTCCTAAGGTTTCGCTGGCGTGTACCAAACCGGAGAGGTCCAGGCGCGCTGCTGAATGGTGGCTGCGACGTTCGGATTCGGCGGCAAGTTCAGTTTGGCAGACCAATACGTGGACCAGCGCGGCGTGGGAATCTCAAGCACACGCGCGTAATACGTAACGTTCGCCGCCGGATCGAAGGATGGGTCAGTCCATTCGCCGATCAACTCGGTCGCGCCGATGGAGTTCGTGTACGTCGCAGCCTTGATATCAACGGTATTGCCGACAGCCGGGACCTTGCCGGTCTTCGCATCGGGCTTGCGGTCGCCACTCCACACCACGTCGTAAATGGTTTCCTTGCTCTTACCGTTCTTGGTGGAAATCTTGATGATTTGGACGCGGTCGAGATTCCCGCTGTCCGGATCTTTGATCGCGTGAACAACCAGCGTCGGCGCTGTGGCGCCTGCCTTGGGAGTCAGATCGCCGCCCATGGGGACACCGCCGTCGTAGGCAGCCTTGACCCAATCAGCCTGCTTGGTCATGTCCTTGGGATAATTCCATCCGGCGAACATCCGAACCTTAATGCGGACTCCGGAGGTGCCGAATGTCTCCTTGCGTTTGAAGGCGGCGAAGATGGATTCGCGGGTGTTTTCTTCGGCCCAGACGCCGGTGAGTCCGCCAGAGCTGAGCGCCGTCGGAGGCTCGCCGCTGACCGACGTGGTCGCGGTAATCACAGTTTTGGGATCGTTGTCCTGGTTGCCGTGCGAGCCCGGATAGTTGCTGGCTTCGGTGGAGGTAATACCGGAATGAAAATCGGTGCCAGCCTCAATGCCGTACTTGAAGGGATTGGCACCGATCTTCTCCTGCAGTTCCTGGCCTACACCGTAGGCCTGGCGCAGATAGCTTCCGGTTGCCGAATTGGCCTTCTTGTCGGAACCAATCAGGTAGTACCACATCTCGAAATTGGCGAACTCGTCGGTCGGCGAAAGCGCGGGGCTGGTGTCGGACTGGCCTTTGGCTTGGATGATCTCGGCCAGTGGTTCGTTCAACATGCGGCGCTCAGCATAGTCGCGAGTGATGGGTTTGCCCGACATGTCGCGGGTGCTGAACATCAGGCCGTTGCTGGCATTGCCATTGTGGGGAACGGCGATTACGTCGAGGCCCAGCTTGCGCTGGGCTTCGAGATAGCGCCAAAGATCTTCGGGATCCACCGATTCGAAGGCGGTGTAGGGAATCGCAGGCCCCTTGTCGGCGAAGATCACGCAGCGATGCAGGTTCTGAAACTGCGGCGCTGAGGTCCACTCGAATCCAATAAAGGTCGTGAACTTGCCGGGCTTGTAGTACTTGTCGGAGATGGCCGAGTATTTCTCCCACGCCGAGCTGAGCAGTTTGGGATTGTCGAATTCCGGCATCGGCTTGTTGACTACGAGCGAGCCGATCATCTGATGGAAGGCCTGCCCCGAAACCCTCGGATCGTTGCTGGTCATCATGGTGTACCACTTTGTGCCAGCGAACGGCCCGTCTGGGTTGATAGTCTCGCGCACTACTCCCAGGTACTCGGCGTGATCAGTGACGGCGAGGAAGTCGAGCGGAGCGATGCGCTTCTGCGGCTTGCCCATATATTCCACGGTCTCGCCCTGCGCATACTTGTAGGAGTCCTCAGGCGTGGTGCGGGTGCCAAAGGCGAAGGCGTCCATGGAATAGCCGGTGTGAAGATGGAGGTCACCGAAGTAGGCGTTCTTGAGCGGGATTTGGCGCGGGCCGCATGGCTACCGATTGTGAGAATTGTGTGGGTTCGTCGCGGCGGCAGGGGATTCGGGATTTTTTTTCGAACACGCCGCCAGCGAAATCGCCAAGGCTGCTGCAGCAACCAGAATGAATTGAGACTTGTATTTGCGCATAGAGTCCTTCGGTCGGCGCCTAAAATCCGCTACGCTGCCCGGTCGCAAGCGAATGGCCGTAGCTCGTCTTGACTAGGCCTTTTGGAACTGCATGATTGTATAACGACGGCGCATCAGGAGAGCGGCCTGGCTTGGAGCGGACGCTAAGATGCCAAACCATCGACGCGCCCGCATGATTAGATGTTCCTCGCTGCCGTCCGGCCTACAACACAGACTTCATCTTGGCTTCCGCCTTTTGCACGGCTTGATTCCCCATCTTCTCGATCATGTCACGACGCATAGTGTCGCGCATTTCCTGGAACTTCTTCTGTTGCGCGGGATCGAGAATGGGCATGATTTTGGCATCGATGGCGCTGCCGATCTGCTTCAACTGCTCTACCTTCTCCAGCGGCTTGAGCGTGGTGTTCTTCTTCAGCGCCCCCAATTGTTTTACCTCGTCCTGCAGGAAAGGAAGAATCTGCTGACGCTGCTGCTCATTCAGTCCCATCTCAATTGAGAACTGGTCGAGCATCGCGGTCAGCGGGTTCTGCACGAACTGCGGGCTCGGAATCATTTCGTAGTTGGCATAGCCGAATTCGTTGCTGCGCGCGCCGTAATAGGTGTCGCCCAGTTTGTAGACGGTGACGGCGAAGGGATCCTGCGAAATCGTGGTCACCACTTTGCCGCCTTCAATCTTGTAAGGCGTCGTGGTTCCCTGGTAGCCGTCGCGCACCGGATTGCCGTAATAGCTCGGAGTTGCGACATTCCTGCCGATATGCCAGACATTGCTTTGGCCTTCAGCAGTGTAAGCGATGCTGAACTGATCACCCGTCGCGTTGTTGCGCACCCAGAAGGCCTTGCCCACGACCAGCGCCTTGAGTTGCGCATCGCCCAATTGGGTAGCGCCCTTTGCTTTCAGGTCCGTCACGGTCATGCCGGCAGGAGCATTCTTGCGGGCTTCGGCACTGGGGGTGTACCAGATAGGCGAAGACCAGGCGCGCTCCTGTCCGGTGAGCGGAACCATGTCCGGCGGCGGTCACGCCGGCCTTTGACCGCCTGGATCAGGGTCCAGCGCGGCGTCGGGATTTCCAGCACGCGGGCATAGTAAAACGCGTGCAGACTGGCGTCGAACTCTGGATCTGTCCAAACGGTTTTGAGTTCCGTTGAACCCACGTCATTGGTGTAGGTGGCCTTCTCCAAGTCCACGGTGCTCTTGATCGCCGGAACCCGGCCTGACCACTTATCGGCCTTGCGGTCGCCAGACCAGACCACATCGAAAATCTTCTCGAAGCTCTGGCCGTTCTTGGTCCAGCCCTTGATGATCTGGATGCGGTCGAGATTGCCCGAGGTCGGATCTTTCACTGCCCACACGACGAACGTCGGAGCGGTTCCCTTCATCGGCGGCAAGTCGGCGCCCATGGGCACACCGTCCGCGTAAGACTGATGCACCCAGTCTTTGGCGTCGAACGCGTTCTTGTTGTAGCCCCATCCGCCGAAGAAGCGAACCTTGATGTGCGGGCCGCTGACGCCGAAGGTTTCCTTGCGATACATGGCGTCCCAGAGCGAAGCGCGGGTGTTCTCCTCGGCCCACACGCCGGTCAGTCCACCGGGGTTCATCAAGCGAATGTCGATCGTGCCAAAGGCCAGAACGCCGGCCAAGCGGTGACCGACGGTGCCATCCATTTGCGCGTGACCGCCGTAGAAATTGTCCTGGCGATAAGGACTGCCAGTGTTGTGCGAGTCGGAGCCGCCAGCCATACCAAACTTGTAGGGGTTGTAGCCGCGGACGTCCTGCATGGTGATGCCGTCTTTGTAGGCCTGGCGGGCAAAGCTACCTCGAATGTGGTCGACCCGTCCAACCGTCGGGCCGGCCCCGAGCAGGCCGGAGAAGAGCTCGTAGTTGGCAAACTCGTCCGTGGGCGAAAGAAGGGGATGAGTTTCCGACTGTCCCTTGATCTGCTTGATCTCGACCAGGCGCTCGTTGCGGTCGCGGGCGGATGCCCACGCCGCGTCGATGGGGCGGCCGAAACTGTCAACGTCGGTGGGATACATCCATCCGTCGCTCAAGTTGGCATTGTGAGAAATGGCCAGCAACTCGTTGCCCGCCTGGCGCTGCGAATCCATCCACTTCCACAGATCCTCGGGGTGAGGCGATTGCAGAGCGCTGAAGGGCATTACCGGCACATGGGCGCAGTCACGGAAGAAGATATTGCGATGCAGGTTCCGCTGATCGGGGGCGGAGGTGTACTCGTACGAGCAGAACGCAGTGAACTTGCCGGGATGGTTGTTTTCGTCGGCAATCTTGACATTGTCCTTCCAAACTGAGCCGGCCACGTCGGGGCTCATCAGAGCCTTCACAGGAGCTCCCTGTGACATATTTACGAGGTAGGTGAAGACCTTTTGCACATCCGCCTGGTTATTGGGGTCAGTGAGAATCAAAGGCTGCGCCTCGGGCAACTTACTCAGGGCCGATCCCGGCGTGTTGGCTTCCTTGGTGACGCCAACGTACTCGGAGTGGTCGGTTACACCCATGAAGTCCATCGGCGTGTCGATCTTGATGTCATACCCCAGGGGATGCTTGATGGTCTGGCCCTGCGCATACTTAAGGGCGTCGTCGGGGCCGGTGAGGCGATTGCCCATGAGCCAGGCGTCCACCGACCAACTGGTGTGGATGTGCTCCTCGCCGAAGTAGGCATTGCGGTCGGGGTTCTTTTCGACACGCTGCTCAGCTTGCGCCGGCGCGGTCCCACCCGCTTGCTGTGCCTGTTCGGGTGCTTTCGATTTCTCGCACGAAACTAGAGCAAGGACGGTGATAAGGACAAATATCAAACCTACGGTTGCCAGGACTCTGGTCTTCACAAATTCCTCCGTCTTTCTGAAGCGCGCGCTCGCGAACGTTGAACCTTGTACGGAATCAGTATTTATAGGAACACTGAATTCTAGCGACGCAGGCTGCGCTCCGCAATACCCGAAAGGTACCAACAACGGCAAGCAAAAGTTCTTTGGACGCAAGTCAGGAATGCCTCTGGCACCAGCGCTGCGGGAGAGGTGGGGAAAGCGCATCTCGAGCTGCAAGCATCGCCCACCGCGCTGCCGTATACTCAATTCCTCATAAAGAGCGACACAGGAGTTGGACTTGGCGAACGTGGCATATTTTCGACCGGAAGGGTTTGCCTTCCTGCGGCAACTGAAGCGGAACAACCGGCGCGAATGGTTTGCCAAGAACAAGAAGCGGTATGACGAGTTCATCGTGGAGCCGGCGCTGGCGTTCGTCCGCGACTTCGCGCCGCATCTGGAGAAGATCAGCCCACAGTTCGTCGCCGATGCGCGGCCCAGCCGAGGGTCGCTGTTCCGCATCTATCGAGATACGCGGTTCGCGGCCGACAAAAAGCCGTTCAAGACGCACGTGGGGATTCACTTCTCCCACGTCAGTGGCAAGGATGCGCACGCGCCTGTCTTCTATCTGCACTTGGAGCCGGAGAATTGCTTCATGGCGGCGGGGATCTGGCACCCCGACAACCGCGCTCTGACCCTGATTCGAAGCTCCATCGTGCGCGAGCCCGCGAAATGGGCGGCGGTACGCAAGAAGCTGGAGCTCGAAGGGGATAGCCTATCGCGTCCGCCCCGCGGATTTGACCCGAACCACCCTTTCATCGAGGACCTAAAGAGGAAAGACTTCATTTCGTCGGTGGCGCTGACGGAGGCCCAACTGTGCAATCAGATGCTCATGCGGGAATTTGCCGCAAACTGCAAGGCCATGACGCCGCTGGCGGAATTCGCCTGCAAGAGCCTTGGGCTGAAATTCTAGATGCGCGATGAGAAGGTTCCGCGCCGATCCGGGCGCGTCGTTCTCCCGTGAGGCAGCCGTTAGCGTCGAGCGGCAACAAAAAACGGGCCACACACTCAAGGACTCTGGCCGATATCCTTAGGCGTGTGACCCGATTGCGCCACTTCGTCTGCCATTCCCTATTGCATCCCAGCACGCCAAACTGCCAGTACTGCAAATAAAAGACTTAACTGGCATTAACAGCGTCAAAAACAGGGAAAAAGTACCATGAGTGTAAAAACGCTATAGTCAAAAGGTGACGGGTCCTTCGGAAAGCGTGGGCCCACCGATCTACTTGTGAGCTTTGCCGAGGGTTTCAGCGCGGAACAGTCGCTCATCGACTCGGTGCAAAATGCGCTTCATCCCTGGACGCAGCAGCTCGATGTGGGGGATATCGACCAGATGATAGGGGATAAACCAGACTGGCTTCTCTGTGGTCATCCAATCGAGGGAATCGAAGCGGGAAAGATTCACCGGACGCGAGTAATTTCGCAAGGTGCGTTCGCGGCGCATATTGAAGTAGATGTTGAAGTAACTCATCGCCAGCTCGCGCAGGGTGCGATAGACCGGCTCACGGTAGCGGCAGCCAGCGTAGTTGGACTTGGCGACCGCGCCCCAGTGTCCCTTCACGCGGTAAACCGCCAGCACGTGGTCGGTGTCATTCTCGGCCTCAAAGTCGATGATGAGCGCCGGGAATCCCAGGGCACGCAGCCCAGCGGCCGCAAAGATGGCGCCCTCCAGACAGTGGGAAGTGCGCTCCCGCAACACCACGCGGGGTGACCATGCCGTGTCTTCCAGATGATATGGGGTGTCATCCAGAAATCGCTGGATGCCGTTGGGATCTTTGAAGCTGCGCAGCTTGCGCAACTCAGCGGGAGTGAAGGCAGCCAGAGGGTTGCTCATGTCGAGACGTAAGGCAGTTTACCGCACTAGCGGCGGAGGAATTCCGGGGCACTGGAAATGGACCGACTCAAGCTGATCGCCGCGGAGTCCGGTTACGAAACCGGATCCCACGCGCCGCTGCCTGAAAACGCGCCGGCTTCATTGAGTATTGACACCGACTTTGATACCCGGGACGCGGCTGGCTCCGGCTGGTTAAGTCGCGAAATCGCGTAAAGCACCAATTCCACCCGGTTGGAGAACCCGAGCTTTTCGAAGATACGGAACAGGTAGTTCTTAACAGTATGCTCGCTGAGCTTGAGATGCTCGGCAATTTCCCGATTACCCATGCCTTCTGCCACCAGGCGAACTACCGTCTCCTCGCGAGCGGTGAGCAACGACAGACCACGGTCTCTGGACGATTCGTGAACTTGATGCGGTTTGGCGAAGGCTTCCAGAAGGAAATGAAGCTGCCTGCTGTCGGCCCACACTTGTCCTTCCGCGACCCGGCGAATGCACTTGCATAACATGCTGATATCGGAATCGCTGCGGGAGTAAACCCCGCGCGCACCAGATCGAAACGCATTCACCACGAGTTCAGAATCTGTTTGATCCAGCAGCATGATCCACGGCAAGTGAGGAAACTCGGCACGCAATTCGGAAAGGCGCAGCGAAGCCGCTGAGTGGGCCTTCCTGCAGATGCGCCCCGATCAGCGCAACGTCGGGCTCGCTCTGCCGCAACGAATTGATTAGTTCGCCGCTGCTGACCGCCGTCGCAGTAACGCAAAAGCCGGGCTCTTTGTTGAGCGCCTCGGCAAGCAGGCGGCAAATCATCTGATTGGTGTCGGCCAGGAAAATTCGCAAAGCTGCACGCGCCATAAAGACTAGGATGCCTCCAACCGCTAATTACTTTCGCAACTCACACCAACAGGAGTCGGGACTCACAGCTTTCCCGCCCGGATTGAACACGATCGCAAAAAGAATTGGGAGACTGGTTATGACTTTCGAGAGTCATGCAGATGGCCTTGGTATCAACGCCTGCTTGTCAGTAAGACTACACTTTGCAGGCGATTTCGTGAACCCTCTAAATGAGGAATAGACGCGAAAAAAATGCACTCCCTCATTGTCAGACTATGGTGGGATACCGACGCCAATTAGTGGAATAGTAATGTCTCACCTTGGTGGCGCCATGGGCCTCGCCAAGGCCTTCCGGTCGCCGTTATCCTCCTCGTTGGTCTGTAGTCCCACACTAACGTCTCTTTCAGCGCACACACTTCTTATTCCCATTCTGACACGAAGAATTCAGCCGAAAGACCTGAGCATTTCGATTAGTGCGCGCGCTTTGCGTGAGAAGAAAATTCACGGGACTTTGTAGCTCTTGTCGGAATATCGCGCTGCTCCTATTTTCGCAAGTGTTGGACGCAGGAGAGCGAAACCCTGGAGCACAAATTGCCACAACAGCTGTCACAAACCATCAGCGTCGATCGGCGGCAGCGTGGGCGGCGATTCGCAATTGTGGCTTCGGTGAAATTCTCCTGGACCAGTTCGGACGGGAAACGCAACACCGGCAGGGGCAAGACGCGGGACATCAGCATCTACGGGGCTTTTATCTGGGCCTGGCCTGTGCCATTACCCGGAGCCGAGGTTGAGGTCAGCGTCGAGGTTCCCGCCCTGGTGACTGGTGGCGCGCCATTGCGGCTCCACGGCAGAGGAACGGTGTTGCGCGTCGATCCACCGGATGCACAAGCCCACGGTTTTGCAATCGCCGTGAATTTTCAAACCACCGGGATCAAAGCGATGTCGAGCGGCGGTCCTGCAACTAACAACTCGCCGTTGTCCTGAGCTCCTTCAGCCGATGCGGCTGATCTTGAACCAGGCTCCTGCGCCACGAGCAATTTCGGAATTAGAAAACCCGTAGCACTGAAATGGAGACAACTTCGATGAGGAAAAAGACGAAATGTTTGGAAGCTGTTCTAGGGACAGCACTGGTTCTGGCTTTCGCGCTGTCGGCTTCCGCCAGCGTCACTTACGTCAGCTACAACATGGACACGCCGGGCGGATCACTTGGATTTAGCCAGACGTATGGCACCGGCATTTACCAAATCACCGCTTACGGTTGGAAAACCAACGACGCCCCGGTAATCACCGGGACTCTCGGCGGCGCTTCCGGTTCCTGGAATGTCAACACGGTTTACCAGTCACATCTCTATGGCAAGCAGGGAGAGGGTCCGGTCGAGGACGGCCTGGGTATGGCATCCGATCCCGATGGCGACAACGAAGACTGGGACCAGCCAGGTGCGGCGTATCAATGGGGTTTCGTCCAGATGGACGTCCGCAATATCGAACAAATCCCGAACCTGCTCTACTTCCAGGTGCAAATCGGCAGCGCGCAGACCCACGAGTGGTTCACCATCTGGGGCAGCAACGACGCTACTCCTGGATCGGCCACGCTGCTGATGGAAGGCAGCGCCGGAACCAGCGCACAGACGCCGTTCTTCGATATCCCCGGCTGGTCGAACTATAGCTACATCTGGTTCGGTTCCATCATTGAGCCGGGCTCCAACGACGACCACTCCGACACGCTCATCAATTCAGACTTGGCCTTCACTCAGTATCCAGTTCCCGAACCCGGCACCCTTGGGATGGTCGGGTCTGGATTGCTATCTGTGGCCTTTGGCCTGCGGAAGCGCCTGGCAAACCGCTAGTTAGGCAAACGCGGTGACACTGCAGAGCTAGACATGCAACCCTGGGCGCCGCCGACGGCATCCTCCCCGCTTAGGCGGCGCCCACAACTGGCAACGGCGAGCAGCATCGAGGTCTTAAGACGAGGTGATTAAGTCATGAACATGCATTTCCCCATTAGTACCGCAGTCCGGTTCCTCTGGCACGACGTCGACGGCGCCATGCGAGTGAGCCTTGGCTCCACCTTCGAAATCAGCCGGAAAACGGTCTCGATCCAATCGCAGTCGATTCCGTGGCCGGGCAGCGACGTCCAGGTAATTGTGGACTTGCCGGCCACCAAGGGCGCCAGCAGCGGCGGACGCCTGGTGGGCAAAGGCACGGTCGCGCGGATCGAACAAACCGCTGGAAGAGCTTTCGGGTTCGCTGCCGAGGTGAGGTTTCAGGTAATGCGCGCGAGTGATGCTCTGCCCGCCACCGCACTGGCACTGGAAGAGAACGCGTTTGAGTTCCCATTGTCTGCGCGTGCTCAGCAACTCGGTCTTGCAACTGACTTAGGCATCGATGGTGGACCTTCGGCATTCCACGGATTGGCGGAAGCCGGGGATCACCTGCGAGCCCCGGCAGCTTAGCGGATGGCTGCACCTGGCTTTGGCCCACCCGAAGCGGCGAAGGCGGCGATCTGAACAGGCCCGGATACAACAAACTGCCCAATAGAGGCAGTCGCTCAAGACTCGGCGACCTTCCCTTCCGGGGCCGCCATCGACAAAAGCGAAACACCCAAGCCAGTACAGAAAGGCACGTTCCATGAATACGAACAAGACCCTCGCGCGCTTCAGCATTCTCGTTCTCGGGTTGATGTTGGCCGTAAGCTATGCCAGCGCCGGCAATGTAACCGTCGTGATCACACAAAACAGCTTTCCGACATACAACGGCCAGCCGATAGGACCGTATGGCGGCACGCTGAACGGAAATCCGGCGCTTTTCACGTGCCTCGATCTGTTCCTCGAGACCACCGTCGGCCAGTCCTACACCGGAAGCCTGATTGCGGCGACTACCACCGCAGAGAAGGAGGCCGTTTGGCTCACCGATCAAGAAAACCTCCTGCTGAGCCAGACCCACACGCCACAGAACGACACATCGGTATTTGGCGACCTGAACTGGGCTGTCTGGAATGTCATCGATCCCAGCGGCGTCGACATAACGGGACTGCCTGGGGCGCAAACCGACGTGGCAAACGCCGCAGCCGCCGTCGCTGCGGGCTACGTTCCGGATCACCCGATCTTCAGCCCAGATGACACGAATTCACAGTCGTTTTCTGTGGTTTCGAGTGCCACCCCCGAGCCGGGCACGCTGGCCATGATGGGCACCGGCATTATTGGATTGGCGGGAGTTCTGCGGCGGAAGTTGTCGAAATAGAGCCGTCCAGCTTGCCGTAAAACTGCAGGCGGCCGGGGCAATTCTTACCAGTCCTGGTCGCTTGGCAAGCAGAAAGGTCGGTCTACTACTGAAGCCATGTATGTTCCTGTAAATATTATCTTAACCGCCACAAAGCGGGGTTGACACCCATCGTAATAACCAATAGGGTTACGTAACCAATTGCAAGTACCGATTACACCCCACGGCACCGTCATTTCTCGCCTTCTCAGCCGCGGCTTGGCCTCACATCGCTTCAAAGGAGCTTCGAACAAATGTTTGGAAACACTCAGAAAATCACCGGACCTCGGATGTGGCCTGTCCTGGGGTTCGTCACTCTGGCCGTATTCGCGCTTGGCATTTCCGCGCAGGCGTCGAATCTGGTAGTTAACGGCGACTTCGAGACAACCACAAACGGTCCCAACTTCCAGTTTGAATCCAGCCATTCCGGCAACCCTTACACGACCGCCACTGGCTGGACCTCTACCAACGCCGGCAACAACGCTTACAACTTCATCTTCTCGTCCGGAGCCGCTGACACGACGGGTGCCACTGGACAGTTTGGCAACCTCCAACTCTGGGGCCCGGGCAACGGTTCGAACAATGGCTTGACCGCCAGCAGCCCAACTGGGGGTAACTTTGTCGGGGCCGATGGTGCTTACCGAAACGGAGCGATATCGCAAACGATCAACGGCCTGGCCGCCGGCGACAGCTACACAGTCAGTTTCTGGTGGGCCGGAGCGCAGCAGTCCGGCTTCACCGGGGCCACCACCGAGCAGTGGCAGGTCAGCCTGGGGAGCCAGACGCAATCCACCGCGGTTATCAACAACGCCAATCACGGCTTCACCGGCTGGATGCAGCAGTCATTCACCTTCACGGCTGACAACACCAGCGATCTGCTCTCGTTCTTTGCGGTCGGCACGCCGAATGGCGTCCCGCCCTTCGTGCTGCTGGACGGGGTTACGCTGAATGCCAACAACCCAGTACCCGAGCCGGGAACCATCACTCTGCTATTGGGCGGAGTGTTGGGCGGCATCGGGGCCGTTCGCTCCAGGAAGTGGTTCAATCGCTAATTACGAGCTGGGCGGGATGATTCCCGCCCAGCAGACTTAAAATACAGTCCGCCCACCGCTCATTGGCGCCCCGGTATGGAAATCCTCCAACAGCTGCAACATCGTCTTCCCGCCTTTGTCGTCGATGTCATTCGACTCAGCGTCTGGTTGCTCGTGTTGATGGTCGTATTCGTGCCGCTGGAACGGCTATTCGAAATCGATCGGCAGAAGGTTTTCCGTAAGTCATTTCCCACAGACCTGGGCTATTACTTTCTGAACAATCTTCTACCCAAGGCACTTCTGGTTTTTCCCGTGGCCTTGCTTGCGTGGGGGCTGCGTCACGTCGTCCCCAGTGGGTTGCACTTGTTCGTGGCTGGCATGCCCACGGCGATGCGCTTGGCGGCTGCCTTAGTGGTTGGGGAAGTCGGCTATTATTGGGGGCATCGCTGGACCCACGAGGTTCCGTTCCTGTGGCGCTTCCATTCGATCCATCACAGTGCGGAGCAGATCGACTGGTTAGTCAATACCCGCGCTCATCCGTTGGACATCGTGTTTGTCCGCCTGTGCAGCTTCGTCCCGATGATTGCTCTCGGCCTGGCACAACCGATGATGGGAAAACGTTTGGATGTGGTGCCATTACTGGTAATGCTGATCGGGACCGTATGGGGATTCTTCATCCACGCCAACCTGCGGTGGAGATTCGGCTGGCTGGGGCTTCTGGTATCGACTCCGGCCTTTCACCATTGGCACCACACCAATGACGAACACGTCAATAAGAACTATGCGTCGATGCTCCCCGTAATGGATAAGGTGTTCGGCACGTGGTATATGCCGAAGAAACAGTGGCCCAGCAAGTATGGCGTTGACGGCACGATTGCTCCCGGCCTGGCCGGACAGCTCGTGCAACCATTCCTGCCTGCTGAGACAATCCGCATCCCTGCCGCGGCCCTCAGCCCTTCGACCTTACCCTCTTCCGACCGCCTGTAGTGATTCCGCTGAAACGAACAAGGTCACCGGTGAAGGCGCAATTCAGCGGCCTCCCCTTCCCAGGAGCAGGATCTTCAGGGTCGAAAATAGGATGTAGATATCGAGACCGACGGAAACATTCTTGATGTAAAAGAGGTCGTAAGCGAGCTTCTCCTTGTGGTCCTCGATGGTGGCGTTGTAGCCGCGGTTGATTTGCGCCCATCCGGTGGCGCCCGGCTTGATCAGCCAGCGCTCCTTGTAGAACGGAATCACCGCCGCGCATTGCTCTTCCTCGGATGGCGGCACGGGCGTCGGACCCACAAAGGAAATGTCGCCTTTTACGATGTTGAAGAGCTGCGGAAGCTCGTCAAGCCGGGTGCGCCGCAGCCACTTGCCGACGCGGGTGATTCGCGGGTCTCCAAACTGGGCTGGCGTCCCAATGTGGTTCTGCTCGGAGTCCCCTTCGTTTGCCGGCTCAAGCAGGCGGCGCCGGCGCCCCTTCGTACATGGTACGAAACTTGTATACCGTGAAAGGTACCCCAAATTCTCCGACGCGTTCCTGGCGGAAGATGATGGGGCCTTTGGAATCCAACCGGATGGCAATGGCCGAAAGCAACATGACCGGCGAACTGAGCACGACGCCAATTGAGCCGAAGGTCATCGAAAAGACACGCTTATAAAAGCGCAGCCCAGGCCGAACGTGAAATCCAGGTGAAAACAGCAGCCAGCTCAAACGCAAAGATTCCAGTGGGATCTTCCCTGTCACCGTCTCGTAGTACTCCGGGCCATCCTGGATCTGCACACCGCCAGCCTTCAACTTGAGGAGTTCGCTGACGTCGAGTTTGCCGCGCCGATCAGCCATGGTGACGATGATGCGGCCAATGCCCTCGCGACGCACGAAGTCGGTAATCTCGCCGGACGCGACCGTGGGAATGTTGTCAACGGGAGACGCCGCCCCTACGTATCCAGTGACGCGCAATCCCAGTTCGGCGCGCTGACTGATGGCATCGATGAGTGGCGCTGCCAGTGGACCGTCGCCGTAGATCAGGGCTCGCTCGGCAAAACGCGAGGACCGGTTCAGGGCAAAAAAGAAACTCCGCCACAGGGGGACCGCAACGGCGACCGCGAGAATCCCGGTCCAAAGCACTGAACCGCTGAGGCTCTCATCGGGGAAAACGTAGTACAACACCGCCAGCGCGACAAACGTAGTGCCCAGCACGCCAACCAGGCGAGTGACCACTTCCCGCCGGTTGGTAAGGATGGAAGAATTGTAGAGATCGAAGTAATACATCAGCACCAGAAAAACCAGCACGACCAGGCCGATTCTTCCGGCGCCATTCTCGTAAAACAGGTAGGCTTGCGCGGCAGGCGCGTTGCCCGACGTAAAAACAACTGCCAGAACAAAACCCGCAGTGACCAGGACTGCTTCCGTCAGCGTCAGCAAAATCGTACGCGTCGGGAAGTAAGTGTTGAACAATCGAATCATGCAGACGCCATGGGATCGCTACTGCCTTCTTCCTCTCCCTTGGACTTCTTCTGGCCGTAGTAACCGTATCCGCCGTAATACCGCTCGTAACCGCCTTGGATGGTTGAGGCCTCGTTGAAGATAAATCCGATCTGCTTGTTCTTCTCGATGGAAGCGAGCGCCCGTGCCAGGGTGCGCTTGCGGGTATGCCCCTCGCGAGCCACTACCAGTACGCCGTCGCACAACCGCGACAGGGACGTTGCGTCTGCCATGGGCAGCATTGGAGTGCAATCCAGCAGCACCCAGTCAAACCCGGCGGAAACGGCATTCAGCATCTGAGCAAACGCATCCGACTCCAGCAACGGCAGCGGCTCTTCAATGCCTCTCCCCGCGGACAGGAACCATAAGGGCATGCCTTCCACCTGATAGAACGCATCCTGCAGGGCGAGCTTATGCTCATGCCACTCCGCCAGGCCGCGGAGCGACGAACTCGATAACAACGCGCTTGCAGTAGGCCGCCGCAAGTCCGCCTCGATCAACAGAACGCGTTCGCCAGCGCGCCGTGCCAGCGTCAGGGCAAGGTTGACCGAAACCACGGACTTTCCTTCGTCGCCGACCGCGCTGGTGATCATAATCTTTTTCAACACGCGCTTGTCGCGCATATGGGCCAGCCGGGTGCTCAAGACGCGGAACGTCTCCGCCCCTGGACTGTTCGGACTGGTAATCGAGATCAGTCGCTGTTCGGGCGTTGGCACCGGCCGCAGGATTCGTTCGGCCGGTACTGCCAGCCAGGATGCAGCTGGTGGAGCTTGGGTCGCCAGCGCATCGAGCGCATCCGTATTATCGATCGGCAATCCGAGCACAGGTGCGCCGGAAGCTTGTGCGTCGGGCTGGGCAGGAGTAGACAACGGCGAGGCACTCGGGGCTTCTCCCTGAGACTTCTGCAAGGCATCGTACAATCGACTCATCTTTAGACTCTCCTGCCGTCAGCGGACGGGATGGATTTTTCTTCCAGCGGTTGTTCATTGTCCATGGTTCGCAACAGCCGGAAAAGCGAACGCAAAAGGCTCTCGTTGTTCTCAACCGGAATGGCGTTGGCGCCAACCGGTTCCTCGGGTACTGCCGCAATGGCGCCTAAGCGGAAATCGGCGGCGACTTCGCTGATCATTTCCGGTGTCACCGTGTGAATTTCGCGGGCAAAGGCGGCCACCATCGAATTCTCGCAAAGATTATTGATGATGCGCGGAATGCCGCGTGAATATTCGTAGATTTTCGCCAGCCCTTCCGCGTCGAAGATGGGCGGATCCGGCTTGGCTCCGGCGCGCTCCAGCCGCGAGAGAACATAACTGCGCGTCTGCTCCTCGTCCAGTGGCAGGAGCTGGCAACGCAGTGAAACCCGCTGCTTCAATTGCCGCAAGCTGGGCGAGTCCAGTACAGCCTCGAGTTCGGGCTGTCCCATGAGCACGATTTGCAACAGTTTCTGCTGCGAGGTCTCCAGGTTGGTGAGCAGCCGGATCTCCTCCAGCAACTCGGGACGAAGCGCCTGCGCCTCGTCCACTACCAGCGCAGTGATCAGTCCCCGGGCATGCCGCTGAATCAGAAAACGATTGAGGTCCAGCAGCATCTCGGTCTTGCTGCGGCCGCTGTACTGCAGTCCCAGGTCGGCCATGATGTACTGGAAAAACTCCGTGGTCGACAACAGCGGGTTGAACACATAGCCGAATGCGATGTTGTTCTTGCGAAGTTCCGCCAGCAGACAACGCACCAGCAGGGTCTTCCCCGTGCCCACCTCGCCGGTGATCACGATGAAGCCTTTTCTGCGCCCCACGCCGTAATGCAGGTTGGCTAACGCTTCGTTATGCCGGGGGGTCGCATGATAAAAGTATGGGTCCGGGCTGATCTCGAACGGGTTCTTGCTCAGTCCGAAAAATTGTTTGTACATGCGCTATCCCCAGAAGTAGGCGTACCAAATCCCCGTTGGAATGATGATGGCAATCGCTATCGCGGCTGCCACCGCAATCCAGGGTTTCCAGCGCTGCGCCGCGATTTCTCGATCGGTGGGCAACGGCGGAATCTCCGCCAGTACCGGCAACTGCGCGGCTTCCAGCAAGTCCTGCTCTCCGCGGATCCGGTCGTCGAGGAATTCCGAACCTACTCCAAAGACGAAGGCCAGCACCAGTCCGATGCCAAGCCCAGCGAGCGAGAACTTGAAGCGGTCGGGGAATGACGACTTGTCCGGCAAGCTTGGAGGGTCAATGATGCGGAACTGATCGCCCTGCTGCTGCCGGGTGAGGCTGGTCGCCAACGATGACTGCATCGTCTTGCCCAGCAACGTGTCGTAATTTTTCTTCGACTCGTCGTAGTTTCGCATGATGTCAGCCAGCTCCTGCTGATGACCGGGCGTGGCGTTCAGCCGGGCCTGATACTGGTTGGCCTTGGCTTCCAGCTTCGAGATTCGTCCCTCTTCCGTCTGGATCTCCAGCTTGTTCGCCTTCAGCTGGCTCTGGATCTGCATCACCGGCGTCATGGCCTGGACCTGGGCAGGTGACGACCTTTCCACGTCGTTGGCGGCTTCGCCGGATTTGGTGTCGGTCGAGTCCTTCTGCATCTGCTCCATCCGGGCGATCGTGTCCTTCAACTTCTTTACATCAGGATGATCGGGCGTGTACTTCGCCTCCATCGTAGCCAACTCAGCCCGCATGGCTTCGAGTTGCTGGGCGGTCGTGGGTGACGTCGCCGGCGTCGATTCGGTAACTCCCATCGCGTCGTATTGTGTTGCCAACGAATTCAGGTACGCCTGCTGCTGCAGGGCCTTGTCCCTGGCGTCGATGGCGGCCTGCAACTGGGATTGTGTGCCACTCAAAATCTGCAGGTTGCTCTGCAGTTGGTCGGGTAGTTCACCCATATGGGCGGCTTCGTACTCGCGGATTTGCTTTTCCTGCGCGGCCAATGCTGCCGCCGCCGCCGTCAACTGCGAGTCAAGAAAGTTGGTGGTGCTCTCCGACTGCTGCTGGCTGGCACGCACGTTCTCGTCGATAAACAAACCGGCCAGCTGGGTATTGACCTGCTGGGCAATCTGCGGCTTGTCGGCCACGTAGGAGATCTTGAATGCGGTCAGCTCAGATGGCTTTCCGGGTACCGGCGGAGTCTCGACCAAGTCAATCTTGATGTCCTTTCGCATCTGCGTGATCTGGTCGTCCGGCGAGCCGAAGAAAAGACCCTGATACAGATGCAGGTTGTTGATGATGTTCAACAGCCGGGAACGGCTCAGCACCTGCTGCTGGATCGACTGCAGGCGTTCCTGCATCTCAACCTGCACGTTCGACATTACGAACTGCTGCGGCACCTTCTGCGGTTCGACCAGGATTACCGTTTCCGACGTGTACTTTGGCGGAATAATCCACGCGGAAGCAAAAGCAATCAGCCAGCCGAGAAAGAGCGGTCCGAGAATCCACCAGCGGCGGCGGACCACCATGGCCCAGTATTCGTCAAGCCCTCGCGTTGGTTTCTGGTCGTCGAATTCATCCATCATAGTTACCGTCCCAGGGGGTGATTCCAGGTGTAGTTGATTGAGACTCCAACGAGGTTGGAGTCATAGTTATTCGTTCCGATGAGAATCGTGCTGGATTGATTCTGCAGCCAATGCGTGTACAGCAGCGTAGCGTTCAGCGATTTGGCGAACTGATACGCCAGCGCCGCATTGATCGAAAAGTTGTCGAACGAGCGGCTCGACACGGTAGTGGAAACGTCATGGAAGTACCGCACACCCAACGTCACGTCCATCTTTTGCGTCAGCTTCCGGCGATAGTTGGCATTCACCACGTTCGACTGCACGGTTGCAAGGATGCCTCCACCGTCTGACACTTGACGGCTGAATCCAGCATTCACTGAGTCGCGAAGTCCGTGCCAGGCGAAATTTGCACCGGCCGAGGTGCTCCACAACGAGCTGTACGAGATGAAGTACTGGATTTGTCCGAGCACTGGGATAGCCACTACTGTTTTTGTCGAGGTGTATTCCGGTCCCACCCAACCCGAGATCGTCATGTTTGGGCGGATCAGGTAGTCAACCGTCATCGAGATAGTCTGAATCCCAGAGCGCTGCTGCCCTTTTCCGAAATCGAGGCTCTCGAAGTCGTAGCCTGCTCCCAGCGAGAGTCGCGGTGAAAACTGATGGCTGTAAGACATACGGCCGCCGTAGGAAATCAGGTTGTAGAAAGGTACCGTCGTCAGGTTGTAAGTAGAAGTGCGCCGCAGATTGGCGGTGCCATTGAACGATAGCGTATCCACTTTGCTCACCTGGTCGGTGAGCGTGAGCAACCCCTGGTTTTGAGTGTATTGCGTCAGCGGGTAATACGACACCGGATTCGGGTTGTTCATCGTCGGCGTTCCTGGCGTCGTCAGGTAACTGTCAAATGGGTTGGCCGAGTAGGTATACCCGTCGTTTCCCGCAAGCTGCCAGTGCCGAGCCATCTGCCAGATAAATCCGGCCGATGCCCTTTGTGAAAATAGATTGTTGTTCGAATTTACCGTACCGTTGCTCTGCGCATATCTTTGGTAGCCCCCGCCGTATGACACGTTCCAAGAAAGATTCGGCCGAAACTCCTGGATCTTGATACTTGGTGCGACGTGAAACAGCCAATAGTTGTCGGCCCTGACGTTAGATGAGTAGCTGTAACTGGAGTATGAAAATCCGCCGCCTATTCCCAGCGTAATGCTGCTGTTTTCCAGCACCGGGTTGAGAAAATCCAGCGACGGCGACGTATCCGGATAGGTATACGCCGGCTGTGGACCGGGCTGAACCGGTGGAGTGTTGTCCGCAGTGCCCGTGTCGCTCTGCGCCCAGGCACACGTACCGAAGAGCATTCCCACGGCCAGCAGGAGCGACCCAAACCGACGCGTCATTTTCTCCTCCGGATCGTTTACGGGACTACGATTGTGTCCCGTGGCTGCAATTCGATGTTTTCCTGCGCGTTCTTGCCGGCAATTACGTCTTTGTAATTAAACGGTAAGCGCTCCTGACTTCCATTAGCGCCGGTACGCAGAACATAGATCTTCTTGGTCTTGGCGAAGTCTTTAAAACCGCCTGCCAGTGATATCGCATCCAACACCGTCATCCGGCGGGTCAGCGGAAAGTAACCCGGATGGTTAACCTCGCCTACGATGTTGAAATTCAGGCTGGCGACCTTTTCCACCACCACTGTGACCTGCGGCTCAGACACATACTTCTTCATCGCCTCAGCCAGCACATCCTGCAACTGCACTGGAGTGTAGCCAGCCGCTTTGACTTCTCCCACTAGTGGCAGCGAGATCATCCCGTCAGGCCGCACCGGAATCGTCTTCGACATGTCCGGCTCTTTCCAGACATACACCGAAATCACGTCCTCAGCCCCGATAACGTACGCATCTGGCCGCAGCACATCCCCGGTGCGACCTGCCGGTGTGGCGGGTGCGGCGTTGGGTGTTGCCGGTTTGTCTGCAGGTGTAGCGGCAGGAGGGGCAGGCTCTTGCCCTATAGCCACTGACCAAACAACCGTCAGAAACGCGATACACGCCAACATCCGGATGGCAGACTTCTCGACACCTTGTCTCTGCACGTACATTCAGGTCACCTTTTCTTACCAGGATCGGGGTTACTCCGGCTTTTCGTCCTCGCTTCGCAGCGCCGCAATCGCACCGCGTCGCTGCGGAATTCCGACTTCCTTTAGCTTATACAACAATGCCCGGTAACTGATGCCTACCGCCCGGGCAGCCTTTTTGCGGTTCCAGTTGTTGGCATGCAACGCCCCCAGAATGACGCGGGCCTCGAACTTGCGCACCGTCTGTCGCGTCAGCTTCTTCAGCGATATCGGCCCTTCGAATGAAATCTCCGGGAACGTATCGCGCTCCTCTGGCTCAAGTAACTCTCCCAAGATCGCGTCATCGGTCCCCATCACCACATAGCGCTTGATCAGGTTCTCGAGTTGACGCACATTCCCCGGCCAGGAATACCGCTGCATTTTCGTCAGCACCGCCGGACGAAGCGCGGGGGCGTGCCCGTTAAGTTTATCATTGTAATACTGCAACAGGTATCCGCATATTAACGGAATATCAACTGCCCGTTCGCGCAAAGCGGGAAGATGAATGATCATCCCCGCAATTCGGTAAAACAGGTCCGAGCGGAATTTGCCTTCTTCGGTATGCCGCTGCAACTCGCGGTTGGTCGCGGTCACCACACGAACTTCGACCTTCGAGTCCTCTCGGGATCCAATCCGACTGAATTGCCCATCTTGTAGGAGTTGGAGAAGCTTGGCCTGCAGCGCCGGATCCAGTTCCGATATCTCGTCCAAGAATAGTGTCCCGCGATGAGCTTGTTCCACTCGGCCCGGCTTGTTTCCCAAAGCTCCGGTAAACGCGCCTTTTTCGTATCCGAATAATTCGCTCTCAAGGAGCGACCCCGGAATTGCGGGACAATTCACTTTCACGAACGGACCGTTGGCCCATGGCGAGTAAATGTGGAGCAGCCGGGCCAGGATGTCTTTGCCCGTTCCGCTTTCGCCCGTTATTAGAACCGAGAAATTGGCGCCCGCCACCCGCTCGAGTTTGCGATGCACCTCGCGCATCGCTGCAGTCTGGCCGAAGATCACCGACTCCGGCGGCAGATCCTGGGCATTTGCCGCCCCTTCAAAGCTCACCTTCGCCAGCGACGACATCGCAGATCTCTCTCCGCTACTCCACCGTTGCTCTTCCCTGACAGTCTTCTTGCAATTAGCGAGCGCCTCAAGAACTGCAAAACTTTGCGCAAGCCCCTTGTAATAGCCAGAAAGTAATGCGTTTAGCGTAGCACACGTGGGGTGAAAATGCGGACAAAAACGGCGGCACTGTTTGTCGGAATGCGAATCTAATCTGCGCCAAGATCGTTACTGGGTGGCAATGATTCGGTCACTCAGCCGGTGTCGACTGAGTATGGTTGGTACCCATAGCTTCAGCGATCAGCGGATCGTCGAATTGCAGTCCCAGCAGAAAATACTGCCGGTCGGGTACGCAACGCAGCACGGTCGCATGGAGAAGCGAAACCGAGCGCGGTAGCTGGGCTTTGTTGACCAGCGCAACCGGCACTTCCAAGGATATTTCCGTTCCCGGCTCTAGATATCGGCGGGTTGCCAGCAATACGCCCCCGGCTGAAAGGTTGAGTGCGGTCGCAAACTCCAGGAATTCCTCCCCCGTACCCTTTCGACCCCGGACAAAGAACGGGATGGAGATAGGAAGACGATCCCATTCCCGGCGATCCGAATCGACCTCCCGACGTGGCACTAGCAGACTCCTCTCCAGTAAGCATGCACATCAAGCGCCAAACCGTTAAAATCCTAACTATCACAAAAAAAATATAGTTACACGATCTGACATCCGTATGCATTGGCACTGGCCGATAGAATGTTGCAAATTATTGCGCTTTTAAAGAATAGATTTTTCCCCATATCGCGCCAAGCACACTGTCAATCATTGAGGTTATAGGTTTACCAGATTTTGACCGTAGGGGAGGATTTTTCGCTATCCGCCATGTGACTTGGGTTATGATGCAATCTCCCCTCTAGGGTGTGCGTCAAATCACACTCCTTGTGCTTGGCCCATGTTTTGCGATTCGAGTAATTGGTCGATCTTTTGTGTCGAAATTAACGGTAGGCCCTTGATGCACGGCCGAACCTTATGTCGCAACCTGTTTCCGGGAGCACGCTACATCACGTAATAATGTATCTGGGGCTCTGAGACCGAGCCAATCGCCATGCCTTCCATGAAGTCAACGTCGGCGAACGCCGCACTCAGTCTGTTGAGCGAGGAACACCACTGTGCCGCTTGTCGCGACGCTTTGGCCGCCGCCGCCCACGAGCTAAAGACCCCGCTGGCGATCATGGGAGGCTACTTGAACCTGCTACTGACCCAGAAGCTCGGCCCTCTGGCGCCGCAGCAGCTCGAAGTGCTTCGGGAGATGCAGGAGAACGGCGATCGGCTTACCAACTTCGTCCAGAATGTCTTGAGCTACGCCACTCTCAAGGTCGACCGCTTTGAAATCCAGAACGAAGTTGCTGACATCAATTCCTGCTTGCGCGAGATTGCCGAATTTTGGGCCCAGCGTTTTCAGGACAAAGCGATTGCGTTCTATTTTTTTCCGGATGAGCAAGTGCCGGAGTTCCCCTTCGACTGGTACAAAGTGCAGCACGTTGTCTCGAACCTGCTCGACAACGCGATGAAGTATACCCCCAGCTCCGGAACGGTTTGGCTCCATGTTGAGCCCTTCTTCTGGGAACGGCGTGCCGCCAAGAGAAAACCACTGATCGAGCGCCGCCGCCGCCTGGTCGCCAACCCCAACTGCTGCCGTATCTCCGTCGCCGACACCGGTCCCGGCATCGCGCCCGAGCACCAGCAGGAGATTTTCGACGAATATTTCCGCTTGACCTCCGTCGGAACCCGGGCCGACGGACACGGTTTGGGCCTCTCCATTGCTCGACGCTTGGTCCAGGCCGCCGGTGGCAAGATTTGGGTGGAAAGCGAACCCGGTAGCGGAAGCAAGTTCTCATTTCTTTGCTTGCTGAATCCGCCTCCCAAAGAGGCCCCACCCGAGAGTGAACTTTGAACCCCGGACACATCCTCGTAGTCGACGACGAACCCGGGATGCGGCGCTACCTGCAAACCGTTCTGGAACTGGATTCCTATCGCGTCACCACCGCTGCGGATGGCAACGAGGCCCTGCAAAAACTTCAGCGCGACCAGCCCGACGTCGTCCTGCTCGACATGGTGATGCCGGGGCCCGACGGCTTGGAAACCCTCCGCCAAATTCGCGAAGTCCGCCCTTCCACGAAAGTCGTCATGCTGTCGTGCGTTCGCGACACCCGCAAGGTCGCGATGGCGATGCGCCTAGGCGCCCACGACTATCTCTCCAAACCAGTCCAGAAGGAAGAGATGGACGAAGTTCTCCGCTTCTGCCTGGAACATCCCGCGACCAGCACACCCAGTGCCGGCGACATGATCGAGGTCGTACAGGGCGTCTATTTTTTTGCCGCGACCGAACAGATGCGCCAGCTTCGCTCTCAGGCCCTGCAAGTGGCCCGCTTCGATTTTCCTGTGCTCCTTCTGGGCGAAAGCGGTACAGGCAAGGAAGTGCTCGCTCGTCTCATCCATAAGAACTCGGAGCGTGCGGAACGCATGTTTCTCAAAGTGAATTGCGCTGCCATGCCGAGTGAACTTCTCGAGAGCGAATTGTTTGGTTATGAACCCGGCGCATTTACCGGGGCTGTGAAGGCCAAGCCCGGCAAGTTCGAACTTTGCAACAAGGGTACGATCCTGTTGGACGAGATCGGTGAGTTGCCTCCCGCCTTGCAGGCTAAACTTCTTCAGGTGCTGCAGGACGGTCAGTTTTCCCGACTGGGCGGCCGCCACCCGGTCAAGGTCGATGTTCGAGTGCTCGCCGCCACTAATATCAACATGGCCGAGTCCATCGCGAACAAGGCGTTCCGCGAAGACCTCTACTATCGCCTCAGCAGTTTTGTACTCAACATGCCTTCGTTGCGGCAGCGCAAGGAAGAGCTCCCGATGATGCTTCGCCACTTCATGATTCAGGTGGCCGAAAAATACGCCTGCCCCCTGCTGCCCATTTCCCAGCGGATGATGAAGGCATGTGAAAATTATGGTTGGCCCGGGAACATCCGCGAAATGGAGAACTTCGTCAAGCGCTATCTCGTCCTGGGTGACGAGGACGCCGCGGTCGCTGAGTTGGAGCGGGGCATCGATCCCTCGAGTTTGCTGGGCTTCCCTCCGCGGGCCGAACCCTCTAACCCCGACTTGAAACAGATGGTCAAGAGCCTGAAGAACGATGCCGAGATGGATGCCATCGCCAGTGCCCTTGAAGAAAATGGCTGGAATCGCAAACGTGCTGCGGCTGCCCTGAGCATCAGCTACAAAGCGCTGCTCTACAAAATCAGGCAGTACGATATTCGGCCGCGGCACTCTGTTCCCCGACAGCCACAATAGAGAAATTTGTACTTCTACTATGCAAGAGTTTGCACTTGGTGCCTTTTCGTCGACTTGCCAATGCTTCAGCGCACTTCTGCTTCATCGCTAACCCTCTGATAACATTACAGCTGTTGGCCCGATCTTGCGTGCAATCTGAATTATGAATTGGCAGGCTGCGTGCAGACATTATTGGGTATGGGCGCTATCTCCCCTGCCGATCGGGACCTCTTCAGCCAGAACCTTCGCTCGGGAGGGCGGCGAAAGCACCCGCGATTCGACATGCGCTTTTCGGTCTTTCTCCGCGCCTTGGGAGAACCTTGGACTTGGACCGAGACCGGGAATCTCAGCGCCTCCGGTGCCTTCTTCATTACTGCACGCGCTTTTCCTGTTCGCACTCCCGTCGAGTACATCCTGACCTTCCCTCCGGAACTGACCAAAGCACCGCGCTACCTGCGAATGCGCTTCTTTGCTTCGGTGATTCGATGCGAACGGATTCCGGGCGGCAATGGCGCCTTCGGCGTGGCTGTGCGCAACACCGCCCACCGCTACCTCACCGGCGAAGAAGCTGCCGCCTTTGACACCCTTGATGAGGAATTGGCCCGTCCCGCCGGCGCTGTCGAAGAGATTGCCGACCCCACGACCAGCTCGTAAACATGCGCCGTGACGCAAAGCCCCCGCAAGCCTGCCTGGACCAAGCGCAACCCGGTGCGTCTCGCACGGTTCTTTGGAAGCCATTGAAAGAAGAGTCAGTTGCTCGGCCGAATCGGCGGGGAGAAAAGCCGCGTAGGCTGCCAATCACCAACCCTCTGTGAAAGCCAATCGGTAATAAACTGTAGGAACGAACACTCCTTCTATGTGCAGGATTTTGCACATCAAAATCTTGGAGAGCGAAATTCTCATTATTTTTCATTGGTTTACCTACCTGAACAGTGGTACGCTGCGTGCTGACTTATTTCTGCAAGTAGTGACGCAGAATTCTGTCTGAGAGCTCCCAACTGGAGAGGATCGATACAAAATGAAAAAGTCTTTTCTGGCTTTCGCAATCTTGCTGCTGGCCGCAGCCCAGGCGGGCGCGACCGCGACTAACCTTTCGGTTTACAACCCCGGCGGAGGCTTGCTGTACTCCACGAACCTCACCTTCCTGACCAGCGGTGCCAATAACACCGGTCAGACCCTGGGGTTCACCTCCGGGAGTGCCAATGTCGGCTCGTTCACCATGACCGACAATTACATCGCCTTGACCGAACTGTTCGTTAACGGCAGTGCAGTAGCAATCCCTGCCTTGAACTACTTTGGCGGCGGCCCGCAGACTTTTGGCCCCGGAATCACCTGGTCCTCGACCAATACGTCGAACCAGGGCGGCTCGGTGTTTGGCTTGACCGGCGTGTACAGCTTCGCCGCAAACGGAAATTGGGACGGTGGTTTGGGTCCGATGATTGGCCTGAATGACAGTTACGATTACTACGGCGTCTCAGATACCATGACGTTCTCATTTGCTAGCCCGATCACTTCGTTCAGCGCATTCTTCAACTATGTGCCCGGCAGCTATACTCCAACGCCCGAGCCAGGAACGTTGGTGATGCTCGGTTCCGGTGTCATCGGCTTGGCTGGTCGTTCTCCGCCGCAAGATCAATCGGTAGACAGCTTTCTATCTCAATCGGTGAAGCCGGGGATCATCTCCCCGGCTTTTTCCTGCTTGTTGTTTTGGGCTTCCTGTCCGGATTACAGCAGCCGCGCGGCGTCCTTGGCGAAGTACGTCAGCACGATCGACGCCCCGGCGCGCTGGATGCAGGTCAGTGACTCCAACATCACGCGCTCATAGTCGATCCAGCCGTTGTTGGCGGCGGCCTTGATCATGGCGTACTCGCCGCTCACCTGGTACGCCGCCAGCGGCACGTCGAACTGCTGCCGCGCTTCGCGAATCACGTCGAGATATGGCATCGCCGGCTTCACCATGATCATGTCGGCGCCCTCTTCGAGGTCGAGCTCAATCTCGCGCATGGCTTCGCGCAGGTTGGCGGGGTCCATCTGGTACGACCGCCGGTCGCCGAAGTGCGGCGCCGAATCCGCCGCCTCGCGGAACGGCCCGTAAAAGCCGCTGGCAAACTTCGCAGCGTAAGACAGAATTGGAATGTTCTCGTAGCCCGCGCCATCGAGCGCCGTGCGAATGGCCGCCACGCGGCCGTCCATCATGTCCGACGGCGCGATGATGTCCATGCCCGCCTTGGCCTGCGCTACCGCGGTCTTGGCCAGCAGGTCGAGCGACGCGTCGTTGAGGATCTCGTAGTCTTCCGCCGTTGCCGGCGTCAGCACCGTCGCCACCTGCGCCCCGATCTTCAGGGCCACCGATTTCTTCCCTTGTACTCCCAGATCGCGGAGCGTCGCTGCTACCTCGCGGCGCACGCTGTCGGTCTCCACGATCCCGCAGTGGCCGTGCGACATGTACTCGCATAGGCAAACGTCGCCCATCAGCAGCAGTCCGGGCACCTCGCGCTTAATGGCCCGCGCCGCCTGCTGCACGATGCCGTCGTCGGCCCACGCTCCGCTCGCCACCTCGTCCTTGCTCTCCGGCAGCCCAAAGAGGATCACGCTGGGAATCCCCAGCGACTTCACCTCGGCGCACTCCTTCACCACTTCGTCGATCGAGAGGTTGAACACGCCGGGCATGGAGCCGATCGGCTTGCGCACGCCCTCGCCCGGACAGACAAACAACGGGTACACAAATCCTTCTGGACTCAGGCGGGTTTCGCGCACGAACGAACGCATGGCTTCGTTGCGGCGCAGGCGGCGGGGACGATCAATAGGAAATGCCATAACAGAAAATTCTAGCACCGCAGCAGTAGCGCGCAGCCGCTAAATATGCGGGTTCAGAGAGTTTTTCCATTGTGACGCGAGTCACTGACGCTAGCCAGGGTGGCCCACAATTGCCTTCCTTGGGCAATTGTGGGATTCACCTCGCTACGCTTGCGGGCTCTTCCCGATCCGGCTGAGCAACTCTGCCCCTGCTTCGTCCGCCGAGCGGCTCTTGAATTCGTGCTCCAGCACCAGCGACTTCGCTGACGGCGCCAGCTTGCGCAACACATCGAGCGTGGCCGACGAGGCCAAGTTGCCACTGTCTGGACCGAGCACAATTACATCCACCGACGAGGCGCTCAAGAGAATCTTCGCGTCGCCCATCAGGCCCGTCGATAGCACGCGATAGCCATGACGCGACAGAAACGCCCGCACGAACGCGCACGTATCAGGCGACGGATCGAGAAACAACACTCGCGGCCCGGTATTTTCAGACTCCGCGGTGGTAGTCACGCCCTCTTTCAGGAACGAGACGATCGCGGCTTCTTCGTCGGGATAGATCTTGAACACGGAAACCAGCTTGGTCATCTCCAGCAGGCTTACGACAAACGCGCTGGGTGCAGCCAGGCGCAGGTCGCCGTGGCGGTTCCGGGCGTGCCAAAGTAGTCGCACCAGCAGTCCCATGCCCGCGCTGTCCACACGGTCCACTTCGGCAAGGTTCAACACCATCCGAGTGAACTCGCGGAAGCCACGCTGCATCGCATCGTCGAGGACTTTTGACTCAGTCCCGGAGACAATCCGCCCCGAGCAGTGCACCACGTATACCGAACCAACAAAGCGCGACTCAACTGCGAGGGACATTCTTGACACCCACTTTCCCCGGGACTCACCAACTGGCCGTAATCTTACCAGTACGAACCAAATAGTGATGAAGAGACGGCCTTTACTCCGTGTCTCCGGTGATACGATGAGTGCGAACCAGCACCCTGCCCTGAAAGAATCGGGGCGCGAACCGACCGAGGAGGTACCTCAATGAAGATTCGTTTCACGCTAGTGCTCGGCATTATCTCGCTGATGGCAGCCACGCTCTCCGCGCAAAAAGTGAATGTCGATTGGGAACGCGGCACCAACTTCGCGCAGTTCCACACCTACGCTTGGCAGCCCAGTCCCGACCCTGCCAAGGGCCTGTGGGACCAGCGTGTCATCGACGGCGTGAATCAGCAACTCCAGGCCAAGGGATTCCAACTCGTCACCTCCAATCCGCAGCTCTGGGTGGTCTATACCTCCCACGTCAAGCACGAGCAGCAGGTCGTCGGCACCGGATACAACATGGGACCGACCTGGGGATGGGGCTATTGGGGCGGCCCTTCCACCACCACCTACAACACCTACACCTACAAAGAAGGAACACTGGTGGTCGAGATCGCCGACAACAACGGTCGCACCCTGTTATGGCGCGGCACCGCCACCGACACGTTGCCGGGCAATCCCGAAAAAGGCATCAAGATGCTGAACAACGCGATGAACAAGCTGTTCAAGAACTTCCCACCCAAGCCCGGGAGCAAATAGTTCTAAGTCGCCGGTTGGCGCACTCGCATCGAAAAACCCCGTTCGCAGAATCTTGCGCCGGGGTCTTCGTTTTCAGGGCAGAGCTTCGCCGGGAAGTTCCGGCCCAGGATCCACGACCGGTTTGCCGTGCGGCAGCTCGATGCCATCCTGCAGCAGCAGCGCCTCATAAATCGGAGTGTGCCGCCAGTACCGTGCCAGCACGTAAGCCGACATGTTGGCCACCATCAGCGGCAGAATCAGGCCATACCCGCCGGTCATTTCGAAAATGATCAGCACCGACGTCATCGGCGCTCGGATAATCCCGGCAAACACCGCTCCCATCCCGACCACCGCGAATGCGCCGATCTCCTCAGTCGAGTGATGAAACACCAACACATCGACGTACCCGATCGCACCACCCAGCATCGCACCAATAAACAACGCGGGCGCGAAAATACCGCCCACTCCACCGCTGCCGTACGAGAACACCGTGGCAACCAGCTTCAAGACGCACAGGCCCAACAGCACTTTGAACGGCAGCGTGCCCAGCAAGGCCAGCCCCAACGTGGCGTAGCCGCCGCCGGTAACGCCCCCGGTGTGCAGCCACGCCAATCCAGCCACGGCCAGCGCCCCGGTCACCGCTCCCCCTATCGCAGGATGCACCCACTTCGGGACGTTGTTCAGCTCCTTGAACCAGGCCCGCAAACCAAGCAGTGAATCCGTAAACACCACCGACACGACCGCAGACAGTCCACCCAGCACGGCATACCACACCAGCGAACTCGCCGAAGTCATCGAATACGTCCGCATAACCTCCAGCACCGGGTGGGTGCCGAGGATGGTGCGCTCGACCACTGCCGCGAGGGCAGCCGCCACGATGACCCCCGACAGCATCGTTTGGTCCAGGTCGCCGATCACTTCTTCCAGCGTGAAGGTCACCGCCGCGATAGGAGCGTTAAACGCTGCTGCAATGCCGGCCGCCACACCCACCGACGCCATGCGCCGCCGGTTCGTTCGCGACAACTTTCCCCAGCGGCCCAACAGGCTCGACACTCCCGCGCAAATCTGTACCGTAGGCCCTTCCCGGCCCAGCGATGCTCCACTCCCAATCTGCAGCACCGCCAGCACGTATTTACCCACGGTATCGCGCACCGTGACCCGCCCGGCATGCCGGGCATAGGCAAATTTCACCTGTGGGATGCCGCTGCCCACCGCTCCCGGCGCCCAGTACTCCAGACCCAATCCGGCCACTAATCCACCCACCGCAGGTGTGAGAATAGTCAGCACGATCCACCAATGACCGTGTGCCGATGTGGCCCGGTCAATCATCAGGGCCGACGCTTTCACGATGCCGACGTGGAACGCCACCGCCGCCAGCCCGCACAATCCCCCGCTCAGGATGGTTAAGGCCAGCAGTCGTTGTCGCTCGGTTGGTACGATACGCAGAAGAAACGCGGCGATCTTGGCGCGCCAGGCGGATGGGGAGATGGGATTAGGGTTCGATGTCATCGACGGGCCCACTCGAGAGCGGGCTCTTTTAATATAGTGCAGCCCCCGGCCGCCTGTCCGGCCCACGGCCGAGCGACATCCCTCCCTCGCGGAGTTTCAGCATCATCGCAACGGTGTGCGGCGCCTAGCGGAAGTTCTCCACCAGCATCAAGTCGGCCAGCCGCTCGTCGAGTTGCGCCCAAATCACCTCGCGGCCGTCCGGCGACACCGCCATCGACCAGTCGGTCAGAAAGCGCTGGTCGTAATACACCTTGGTCACGCTCTCCTTGCCAAACTGATCGAACAGCAAGTTGCCGGTCCCGTCGATTACGTAGATTCCCGTTGCAGTGATCGCCCAGTGCGAACAGTCGGAAGGCTTGGGCACTCCACGAACTTGCTCCTCGGCGCCGCCTCCAACCGGCACACGCCAAATGGTCGGGTCATGCGCGCTGCGGGAGAAATACAGATACCTGCCGTCGAGCGATTCCACGGCATAAATGCCGCCATCGCGGGTGACTGGCAGCACGGCGCCGCCCTGCGCGGGCAGCTTCCACACGTTGGCCGAGCCATCGCGGATGTTGGAGAAATAGATCCAGTTGCCATCCCGCGACCACGACGGAACTTCTCCGCCCGAGGCGTCAGACGTGAGTTGCCGCGGCTCCCCGCCCTCAGCCGAAATCGCGTAAATCTGCGAGACTCCGCTGGCCCGCGAGTCGAACACAATCTGCTTTCCATCGGGAGACCAGCGCGGCGTGCCCACCAGCGGACCCTGGAAGTGCGTGAGTTGCGCCGCGTTCGACCCATCGCGATTGCACAGCCAGATCTCCCAGGTACCGGTGCGGTCCGACTGAAACGCTACCCGCGAACCGTCCGGCGAGAACGCGGCCGCAGCCTGCTGGCGGGTGCTTGAGATCAGTCTTACGGGCTCCCCATTGGTATGCTTCGGATCACGCAGTTCCAGCCTCCAGATGTCGGCCATATTCGTGGCCTGCACATACGCCATCAAGTTCCCCCGTACCACGGGGAACTGCGCTGGCCCCGGCACAAACGAAACCACTGTACTCGACGGGTTGTCCCCTTCCACCGGAATTCGTCGAAGTTGCCTGCCGCCGAAAATAATCTCGCGGTCGTCCGCCGTCCATGCCAGTCCATCGATGAAGTCGGTCAGAAACTTCGCGTCCAGCACCCGGGCCGGCCCGCCCTCGGCTGCCACGATCAGCACTTGTTGTGTATCCAGAGTATTGCGCTGGTACGCCACGTATTTCCCGTTGTGCGAGAACGCCGGGTCTCCATCTCCCTCGGAATAGGCAGGAGGGCTCGTTACTTGCCGGCTCTTCTTCGAATGCAGGTCAAGCAGATACAGTGCCGCTGTGTCCTGCCCTTCCACCAGATCGGGATAGACCAGCGTATTGCCGTCGGGCGACACGTCAAAGCGGCTCCGCCGCATTCGCCGCCCGCCGAGCTCGGTTGCGGTGATTAGGCTTGGTGCCCCGCCGTCCGCCGGCGCAACATAGATTCCACTCGGACCTCCGCCCCTGCGGAAGAAATAGATCCGCTTCCCGTCGGGGGACCACACCGGATCGCCGTCGGACGCTCCCGTCGGTGTCTCGACCAGCCGATGCGGTTGCTCCTCGCTGATGCGTTTGGTGTAAACCGAGTACGGATCGCCCGCGTTCGGCCCCGTCCACGCGAACGCGACCCGCTTGCCATCCGGCGAAAACGACGGCATATATTCCAGCCCCGAATACGTGGTGAGCGGAACTACCTTCGGCTCGTCGGCGACTGGCCTCTTCTGAAGATAGCGCCCAGTCAGAATAACCAGGAACAGCAACACCACAGTGAACACGACGCTTTTAGACCTAACGCCGCCACGCGAAGCCCGCGTCAGTTCCGATTCGTTGTGGATTGTGTACGAACCGTCGCGGGCTACTTGCGGGTCCGCCTGCAATTCTCCAGTGAGTCCATTGTGCGGGGCTTCATGCACCGAGACCGCAAAGAGCCAACGATATCCGCGGCGCGGCAGCGTCTCAACGTAGCGGGGATTCTCCGAATCGTCCCCCAGTGCCTGTCGCAATTTATTGATCGCTACTCGCAGGCTGTTGTCGAAGTCCTGCACCGATGCGCCGGGCCACACCCGCTCGCGGATTTCATCCCGCGTAACTACATCGCCTGAGTATTCCAGAAGCGCCAGCAGCAACCGCAACGGCTGCTGTTGCAGCCGTACCAGTTCCCCGTTCTTGCGCAATTCCAATGCGCGAACGGAAAACTCAAACTCCCCAAAGCGGAAGACTCGGTTGATTTGCGAGGGTGATTCGACGACAGGCAAGGCGCACCTCTGATGCCGCGAACGTTACGCCATCATACCCCATGCCGATATGGCACTTGCAAGGTCATTGCGCACACCACGAAGGTAGTAAGGCCCGGCTGCGCGCCGGGCCTTCTTCATTTCCCTCAATACAAATGCACTACTTCAGATTCGCCTTCTCCGTCAGCGGCAAGTCTTTTGACGACCCGCCCGCCATAAACGTATAGCTTCCGGGCACCAGCTTCCATCCGCTACTGGCTTCGTCATAAATCGAGAGGTACTTCGCCGGAACTACGATCGTGACTTCCTTGCTCTCGCCGGGATTCAACCGTACCTTGCTCCATCCCACCAGACGCTTCGGTGGCTCGTTGGTTTCGGCAGGCAGCGCCGCATACACCTGCGCAATCTCCTCCCCCGCGCGCTTCCCCGAATTCTTCACCGTGAACGTGATGGTGGTTTCCTGTCCCGTGGCGACTTTGAGTTTCGAGTAGTCGTAGCTGGTGTACGACAGCCCGAATCCGAACGGAAACAGCACCGGCTTCTTCTCCGCTTCATACCACTTGTAGCCCACCTTCAGTCCTTCGTCATAGTGCACATCGAACGTCGGGTTCTCCAGCACCCCTCCGTTCTCTGGGCCACGGCCCTGCGTCGGCGGCTGCGACACCGTGAGGCGCGGCAGATCGTTCACGCTGAGTGGGAATGTCATTGGCAGCTTGGCGTTCGGATTCACCTCGCCGAACAGAACGTTGGCAGTCGCATCGGCGCCCTTGCTGCCGGCATACCACACTTCCACGATCGCGCCGACTTTGTCCACCCACGGCATCGTCACGGCAGTTCCGGTTTCCAGCACCACGATCGTCCGCGGATTGGCCGCCGCCACCGCCGCGATCAGCGCGTCCTGGTTATCGGGTAGTGACAAACTGGGTAGGTCCATGCCCTCACTCATCCACTGATGTGCGAAAACAATTGCGTACTCCGACGATTTGGCCAGCGCAGCCGCCTTGGCCGTATCCGCACCCGAATCAAACTTCACGTCGGCAGAGGGAGCCTTCGCCTTCACGGCTTTCATCGGCGACGTCGGGAACCACACATGGCTCAGCCACTCGGGAGCGCCACTTCCCGGCGGATCCACTTGCGCCGAGCCTCCGCCCGAGATCATCCCCATGTCGGCATTTTTTCCGATGATCGCGATGCTCTTCACCTTTGCGCCATCCAGCGGCAGAATGTTCTTCTCGTTCCGCAGTAGGACGATGCTCTGCTCTTCCAGTTTGCGCGCAATCGCCAGGTTCGCTTCCACGTCGATCACGCTCTTCTTCGTCGGGTAATCCACGATTCCGGCCGCAAACTCCGACCGCAACACCCGCCGCGCGTGGTCGTCGATTTCCGCCATCGGCACCTTGCCCGCTTCCACCGCTGCCTTCAGCTTGGGGCCGTAAAAGTGGTCCATCGGCTCTTCATTGTCCAGCCCCGCGGCTGAAGCCTTCACGGTGCTGTGCGTGCCGCCCCAATCCGAGACCACAAAGCCGGGAAACTTCCAATTCTGCTTCAGAACCGTCGTGAGCAGATACTTGTTCTCACAAGCGAAGTCGCCGTTGATCGCGTTATACGAGCACATGACGGCAGCCGGATGACCAATCCCGATGCCAATCTCGAACGCCAGCAGGTCCGTCTCGTGCATCGCCCGCTGCCCGATGATTGAGTTCACTTCGTTGCGTCCGCTTTCCTGATCATTGACGGCATAGTGCTTGATATCGCCGATCACGTGCTGTCCCTGCTCGCACTTGATGCGGTTCCCCACCAGCGTTCCCGCTAGAATCGGGTCTTCGCCGAGGTATTCAAACGTGCGCCCGTTCCGCGGCTCACGCGTGATGTTGGTGCCGCCGCCCAGCGTCATGTTGTAGCCCTGCGCGCGCAATTCCCGGCCGATCAGCGCTCCGTATTCGCAAGCGCCTTGCGGGTCCCAGCTCGCCGCCGATCCCAGGTTCGACGTCAACGCCGTCGAGTATCGCCCGTTGGTGCCGCTGTCCCGCACGCCGTAGGCCGCGTCTGACATGTAAATTCCCGGAATGCCCAATCGCTCCACTCCCACAACGTAGCCTGCACCGCCATTCGATTGGTAGGTCAAGGGCATCTGCCATTGCGGAGCATGGGCCATACCGTTGCCGTGCAACAGCCCAATCTTTTCGTCGAGCGTCATTTGTTTCAGCACCATCTCGGCGCGCTCGTCAGGCGAGAGGTTCTTGTTCATCCAGGGTTGGTTCGCCTGCGATGGCTGCTGGGCTGAAATCGTGCCCAACGCTGCGAGCAGGCATAAGGCTGCAAGCGCCGCGATGCGACTGCAAAATCTATTGTTCATAAGGAATGGCCACCAGTAACACGAAATTTACCCAACAGCATAACAGCGTGCCGTAGCAAAAGCACCAGAAAAATCGATTTTTTACCGCATGCACAAGAAGAAGGCTGCCATCTCCGGCAGCCCTTCCATTTTGAAACTCCCGCAAACGCCAGCCGCTACTGCGGCGGCGGTGTGTTCGGAATGTACCCGTGCGGGCCGACAGGCGATTCGCCCGCCTTCAGCTTGCGGCAGCATCCGTTCACAGTGTTGCCTTCCGGCAAATACACCTGGCCCGTGTACAGAAATTCTTTCGTGCCGGCTTGAGTGTTGTCGATGCACTTACCCTTCGTGATGGTCGCAGTAAGCCCTCCGCCGCTGCCGGTCGCCGGATTTCCATGCCACGACCACTGCCCGTCCACATACGTGAACTTGCCAATCCACCACGTGTCGCCCTCGCTGATGCCCAGCGTCCGCGCCGCTGTGTCGCCAAACTGGAAGCTCCACCGCGGATTATTGCCGAAGCACACCATGTCGGGCACGTGCGTCGGCTGCTTCGGCGGTGCAGCCTGCTGCTTGCTCTTCGGAGCAGGACCGCTCTGTCCAAACGGACTATCCTGCGCCACGGCGAAAGTCGCAGTGCACAAAAATAATGCCGCGATGACAATACCTATACGCGATGAAGCCATGAACGTCGATCCTCCAGAGAGTGCTTGCATTGTAGCGCCCCATGTTTTACTCGTCCGAAGCGCAGGTTATAACTGACAACTGAGAACTGACGACTGACAACTTTCTTACTTTTCTGCCACGCCCAACTGCGTCAGCAAAAACGCCCAGTTGAACGCCACCTCGAGAATGCGGTCGTAGCGTCCGCTCGATCCACCGTGCCCGCCGTGCATGTTGGTATAGAAGATCAGCGGATTGTTGTCCGTCTTCAGCGTCCGCAGCTTCGCCACGTATTTCGCCGGCTCCCAGTACATCACCTGGCTGTCGTCGAACGAAGTACGCACCAGCATAATGGGGTACTCCTTTTTCGCCAGGTTGTCATAAGGCGAATACGACAACATGTAGTCGAACGCTGGCTCGGTGTTTGGATTGCCCCACTCCTCGTACTCCGGCACCGTCAGCGGCAGCGACGCATCCAGCATCGTGTTCATCACATCCACAAACGGCACCTCGCACAGCACCACCTTGAATAGGTCAGGCCGCATGTTTGTAACGGCGCCCATCAGCAACCCCCCGGCGCTTGCGCCCTCAATCGCGATCTTCGCCCGCGACCCGTAGCCGTGTTCCGTCAGGTATTCCGCGCAGACGATGAAGTCCGTGAAGGTGGTTTTCTTTGTCATCATCTTGCCGGCATCGTGCCACGGCTTGCCCAACTCTCCCCCGCCGCGGATGTGCGCCAGCGCAACAATCAGCCCGCGGTCCACCAGCGGCAGCCGCGCCGCGCTGAACGTAACCGGCAGCGCATACCCATACGACCCATACCCATACAAATAAAGTGGCGCGTCGGCCTTGTTCTCGAGGTCCTTGCGATAGAACAGCGACACCGGAATCTTCGTCCCGTCATCGGCTGCGGCAAACAATCTTTCCGATGCGTAGTTCTTGCGGTCGAATCCACCGGGTACTTCGTACTCTTTCAACAACGTCGAACTGCTTGTCGTGACGTCGTAATCGAACACCGACGGCGGCGTCACCAGCGACTGGTAGTTATACCGAAACGTATTCGTCTTGAACTCCGCATTCGCTCGCCGCAGTCGCGGAATACGCCGGCTCCGGGAACTCGATCGTCTTCGCCGCGCCATCCCCAAACTGCACCACGCGGAACACCGGCAGTCCTATGACCTTCTGCGCCAGCACGTAAAAATCTTCGAACACGTCAATGTTTTCCAGCGGCACGTCTGCCTGGCTGGCGACAAATTCCTTCCAGTTCTCTTTGCCCGGACTCGCAATCGGCGCCGTCACCACCCGAAACGTCTGCGACGTGTCGTTCGTCCGGATGTAAAACTGGTCGCCCCGTTGGTCTACGTAATACTCCACGTTGTCCACCTGCGGCGCGATCAGATGCCAGTCGCCAACAGGCTGGTCGGCCCGCAAAAACCGCACTTCGCTCGAAATGTGGCTGGCGTCCGTCAGCAGCAGATACTCGCCGCTCCGCGTCTTGCTCACCTCGATGTTGAAGCGTTCATCCTTCTCCTCGAACACCAGCGCGTCCTGCTTGCTATCGCTCCCCGCCACGTGCCGCAGCATCTGGAAGCTCCGCTTCTGCACCTCGTCTTCCACCGTATAGAACAGCGTCTTGTTGTCCGCCGCCCACGCTACCGACACCACGCGCTCCGCCGTGTCCGCCAGGTCCTTCAGCGTCCGCAGATCGCGGATGCGTAACCTGTACTGCCGGAATCCCACGTTGTCGGTGGTGTAGGCCATCCAGTTGCCGTCGTCGCTCACCGCCCACGCGCCCAACGCCATGAACTTCTCGCCCTCTCCCATCTCGTTCAGGTCGAGAATCACCTGTTCCGGCGCATCCAGCGAGCCCTTCTTCCGGCACAGCTCAAAGTACTGTTTCCCCTGCAGCGTGCGGTTGTAGTAGTAGTAGCCGTCTTGCAGAAACGGCACGCTGTCGTCGGTTTCCTTGATATGGCTCAGGATCTCGTCATACAGCTTCTTCTGCCGCGCCTCGGTCGGCTGCATCACCGATTCAGCGTAGGCGTTCTCCGCCTCCAGAAACGCCTTCACCTCGGGATCCGACCGCTCCCGCATCCACGCGTAGTCATCGACTAGCGTCTTCCCGTGAACCGCCTTCTCGGTATGAATTTTCCTCGCCACCGGAGGCTGTACCACCCGCTCGGTCAACGGCTCAGATCTGGGGGCTTGCGGCATATCGTCTGTTTTTCCGGGCATGGGAACCGTCAGCAGAATTCCTAAATTAGATCGCAACCCTCACGCTCGATTCGACCATGAATAGAACAGCGGCTGCGCGGCGATTATACTTGAGCCACGGCAATAGGCCGCGAATCAACCCGGCAGCGGAATTCCAGCGCGGGCTGCCACATGTGCAAACCGTTTGCTGACCCCGCCGCAAGCCACATTAAAAGTTCGTGACCAACGCGGACTATTGTTGATCGTGCTGCACAATATCAGATAGCTATCGTGTAGCTGCGTCGCTTCCTTCCCCGCATCCACGAGCGGGATCTTAGCCGAGCCATTGGAGGTTCCTGTATGAGTGCCATCGCTCCCGAAATCATTTCCGACAGCAAGTCCATCACCGCCTACGGCCCCGCCCGTTCCACCGTCACCGGCACTCCTCTCGACGCCGAAGCCTTGCGCAAAACCGACGCCTACTGGCGCGCCTGCAACTATCTCAGCCTCGGCATGATCTACCTGCTCGACAATCCTCTCCTGCAGGAACCCCTCCGCCCAGAGCACATCAAGAACCGCTTACTCGGCCATTGGGGGTCGAGTCCCGGCCTCTCGTTCATCTACGTCCACCTCAATCGCCTGATCAAGAAGTACGACCAGGACATGATTTTTCTCGCCGGCCCCGGACACGGCGCCCCCGGCGTCCTCGGCCCCGCCTACCTCGAAGGCACCTACTCCGAGGTTTACCCCGAAAAGAGCGAAGACTTCCACGGCCTGAAAGAGTTCTTCAAGCAGTTCTCTTTCCCCGGCGGCATCGGCAGCCACTGCACGCCCGAAACCCCAGGCTCCATCCACGAAGGCGGAGAGCTCGGCTACGTCCTCTCCCACGCCTGTGGCGCAGCATTCGATAACCCCGACCTCATCGTTGCCGCAGTCGTCGGCGATGGCGAATCCGAAACCGGCCCGCTCGCCACCTCGTGGCACGTCAACAAATTCCTCAATCCCGTGCGCGACGGCGTCGTGCTGCCCATCTTTCATCTCAACGGATACAAGATCAACAACCCCACGCTTCTCGCGCGCATCCCCCACGAAGAACTCGAGAACCTGCTCCGCGGCTACGGCTGGACCCCTACTTCGTCGAAGGTTCCGACCACGACTCGATGCACCAGGCCATGGCCGCCACCGTCGAACACTGCGTCCTCGAGATCAAGCGCATCCAAAAGGAAGCCCGTGAAGGCTCGTCCGTCACCCGACCGCACTGGCCCATGATCGTGCTGCGTTCCCCTAAAGGCTGGACCGCCCCGCGCGAAGTCGAAGGCCACTATCTCGAAGGTTTCTGGCGCGCCCATCAGGTGCCGCTGCCCAACGTCAAGAAAGATCCCGAGCAGCTACGCCTCCTCGAAAGCTGGATGCGTTCGCAGCGCCCCGAAGAACTCTTCGACGGACACGGCAAGTTCACCGCCGAGTTCCGCGAACTCGCGCCCACCGGCAACCGCCGCATGAGCGCCAACCTCCACACCAACGGAGGCCGCATCAAGCGGGCCCTTCGCCTGCCCGATTTCCGCACCTATGGCGTGCAGTTCGAGAAGCCCGGCACCACGTCGCACGAGAACACCCGTCCCCTCGGCGTTTATCTGCGCGACGTCATGAAGGCCAACATGGACAACTTCCGCGTCTTCGGCCCCGACGAGAACACCTCCAACAAGCTCGACGCCATCTATGAGGTCAGCAAGAAATTTTGGATCGAGGAATATTTTAAGGAAGACCTCGACGGCGGCGAACTCTCCGCCGACGGCCGCGTCATCGAGATGCTCAGTGAGCACACCATGGAAGGCATGCTCGAAGGCTACCTCCTCACCGGACGCCACGGCTTCTTCTCCACCTACGAGTCCTTCGTCCACGTCATCGACTCGATGTTCAACCAGCACGCCAAGTGGCTGGAGATCTGCAATCACCTCTCGTGGCGCGAGTCCATCGCCTCGCTCAACCTGCTCATCACCTCCACCGTCTGGCGTCAGGACCACAACGGCTTCACCCACCAGGACCCCGGCTTCCTCGACGTCGTCGTGAACAAGAGCGCCAACGTCACCCGCATCTATCTGCCGCCCGACGTGAACTCGCTCTTGTCCGTGACGGACCACTGCCTCAACAGCCAGAACTATGTCAACGTCATCGTCTGCGACAAGCAGCAGCACCTGCAGTACATGACCATGGACGCCGCCATCACCCACTGCACCAAGGGCATCGGCATCTGGGACTGGGCCAGCAACGACGAAGGTGGCGAGCCCGATCTCGTCATGGCCTCAGCCGGCGACATCCCCACCCAGGAAGCCCTCGCCGCCACCAACCTGCTGCGTGAAGAGTTCCCTGACATCAAGATCCGCTTCATCAACGTCATCGACCTCTTCAAGATGCAGCCCTCGACCGAGCACCCCCACGGACTGCCCGACAAAGATTTCGACTCGCTCTTCACCCTCGACAAGCCGGTCATCTTCAACTTCCACGGATACCCGTGGCTGATTCACCGCCTCGCCTATCGCCGCCACAATCACGACAACATGCACGTGCGCGGCTACAAGGAGAAGGGCAACATCAACACGCCGCTGGAGCTGGCCATCAACAACAACATTGACCGCTTCAGCCTCGCTATGGATGCCATCGACCGCGTGCCCCGCCTGCAGAAGATCGGCGGCCACGCCAAAGAACGCTTCTTGAATAAGCAGATCGAGTGCCGGAACTACGCCCACGAACACGGCATCGACGAGCCCAAAGCTGCAGGTTGGGTCTGGCCGTATTAGTTCAATCGCCTGGGGCGCGCCGGGAGGCGCGCCCTACTCATAACACGATTTTTCCGGGTTCCCGCCTACCCGGAACAGCTCCACCGATTTGTTCGCCTTGTCGGTGACGTACAGGCAGTGTTCCGACTTCAGCCACAGATTCGAGGGGTCGAACCGATTGTCCGCTCCGTTCTTAAACGTCGCCAGCAGGCGCCCGTCCTGGCTGAGCAGCGCAATGCGATGCAGCGATGGCTGGCTCAGAAGAATTCGCTGCCACCGGTCAATCGCGAGCCCCGCGCCTTCTGGGGCCCGTATCTCCGACAGATATTTCCCGTCCGTGTCAAACTTCTGGATTCGCTTGTTCCCCGCATCCAGCACGAACAAGTCTCCATTGAGCACCGCAACTTGCGTCGGCCGCTTGAATTCGCCGGGCCCGCTGCCGCCGCCTCGCACCCCGAGCACCGCCAGCGCCTGCCCTGTCCGGTCCAGCTTCACCACCATGTGCCGGCCCCAATCGCACACATAGATGTAGCCCCGCTCGTGATCAATTGCGATTCCCATCGGCGTCACATAATACGCCTCGACATCTCTCGAAGGCTGCAGATACCCCAGGAAGTTGCCCTTGCTATTGAATCGGAACACCCTTCCCTGCCGCGAGTCCGTGACGAAAATATCGCCCTTGTCATCCACCGCCAATCCCGCGATCGACCTCACCCCGCTTTTCGCCAGCTCGATTTCGGAATACTTATGCCGGGCAAAATCAAAGATGACGACCGCCTTCGTTCCCGCATCGGCCACCAGCAGCCGGTCTTGCGCATCCGTCACCGCGGCCACCGGTGATTCGATCCCCGGTTTCTTCCGCGACGGCCCGGCCTTCCCCGCAATAATGTCCAGCGTAATGTCCACGCCTCGCGGCAATTCGTATTGGAAGTCTCCCGGCCCCGTAAACGACGCAATTTGCTCAGGATTCAGTGCTGGTCCATTGTCGTCCGGAGGGGCGGGCAGCCGGTCTGCAGCGCCGAAGCACAACATCGCTAGCGGCAACACCGCCGCGCAGACCGCCGTCCTCTGCAGCCACTTGCGAAACCATACCTGTTCGTTTGCCGGCCACCGGCGCGCTGCGTTTGCCGCCGTGCGCCTTCGCCTGAAGAATTTGGCCAGACCCATGATGTTTCCTTGTACAAGCCCGGTAATGGCGTCAGCTTGCAATGTCCCGATTGGGACCCATCCTCAGTACGCCGATTTTACGCCTTCCCCCCGCCTTCGTTCTCGCACGGCGAACGACGCACCAGCAATTTCCGAATCCGCAATCCCTCAGGCTCCAGTTCCCTATGCGGTCTACAATCGAACATCAGGAGACCTCGTGAAACGCCCCTATTTTCTTACCATCTTCGTCGCAATCCTCTTCGCATCGCTCCCCGCCCTCGCGCAATCAACCCGGGTCGGAACTTTCGATCAAACTTCCATCGTCGTCGCCTACTACCGCTCTTCCCTCTGGTCCGAAACGCTCAAAGCTAAGAAAGCCGAGTTCGCCGATGCCCAGAAGGCGGGCGACACCGCCAAAGCCAACGCCTTGCAAGCCTGGGGCGAGCAATCCCAACAGATGGCCCATCAGCAACTCGCGGGGAAGGCCTCTATCAACAATGTCATGGACGCCCTTCGACCCGCCTTCGATGAGATTGAGAAGACGTCCCACGTCTCATCCGTCGTGCCGTACTCTTCCGCCATCAACAAAGCCGACTCCGTCGATGTCACCGGCCGGCTCTTGGACTGGCTCCACGCCGACGACACCACCCGCCAGCTCCTCAAACAACTCCCGCCGAAGTCCAATTGACCCCAACCGCGGAGCGGTGACGTGCTTCTAGGCGTGGGCGTAAGCCCGGGCGCAGTGGCGCCTTACGATCGTGGCCGCGGAGCGGCGTTCTTCCTTCACAACAGCAATCGCCCCGCCGCGCCTGTCAGATCTTCTAACTGACCGCCGACAACCACCTGCGGAACCAATGCCCTTCCTCCTTCGTATCTCAGCCTGAAACACGAGGTACTCATGAGACTGCGGTCATTTACCGGGCTGGCCCTGGCGTTCTTGTTTGTCGTATCGCTTCCCCTCACCGCGCAAAACGCGCCGAACGACGTCTCCGCCACCATCCTCCAGCAAGACGCCCTCTTCTGGGACGCCTACAACCGCTGCGACGTCGACAAGATGTCCCAATTCTTCTGGCCCGACATCGAGTTCTACCACGACAAGGGAGGCCCCACCATCGGCTTAGGTCCACTCATCGAGACCCTAAAGAAGAACCTCTGCGGCAACCCGAATTTCCGCCTGCGCCGCGAAGCCATCCCCGCCACCATCCATGTCTTCCCTCTACAAAAGAATGGTGTGCCCTACGGTGCGGTCCTCTCCGGCGAGCATTACTTCTACATCAACGACAGCGGCAAGCCGGAATTCCGCGACGGGCAAGCCTACTTCTTCCACGTCTGGCTGCTCAAAGACGGCGTCTGGAAGATGGCGCGCGTCGTCAGCTACGACCACCACGACCCGCCCTACGAGAACACCAGGAAAGAAGTAACGCTTCCGCCCGCAGTGCTTGAGCAATTCGCGCGCAAGTACTCCGCGCCCAAAACCGGCGCCCTCACCTTCGCTCGTGAAAACAACACGCTCATCATGACCGCGGGCGGCAAGAGCACAGTCCTCCACCCCGAGTCCGAGAGTGTCTTCTTCACCACCGACCGCGACCTCACCTTTGAGTTCGTCAAAGAAGGAACGAAGGTCACCAAGGTCGTGGTCCGCGAACACGGAGCCATCGTCGAGCAAGCGACCGCCGAATAATCACCGGCTGAGCCACCCTTGTCGCCTTCCTTGGGTCACACGGTTGGACGCTGGCAACGATCCCAGCCCGCAGGGCGGCACGATCGTAGCCCGGCACGTCAGTGCCGGGGAAGATTACCCATCCCATCCGAGCCCCGCAGGGACGGCACTCGGTGTGACATGGCGATTTGCCGACGCTAATTCTGCGTAATGGCGAGTCGATTGACTGCTAGGCGGTGTTAAGTGAACGTGTACCTTCGCAGATCGAAGCCTCCAAGGCTGCAGGGGAGTATGACGATGTTCAGATTACCGGCAGGAAAACACGTGATGCGCTCGACGGCTGTTGCCGCGGCACTGTTGCTCGTGTCTTGCGCTTTGGTCTTTGGCCAGGATTTCCAGCCAGCGACCAGCTCGAATGCCAAACAGTTCGTCGGTACGTGGCAAGCCAGCTTCAAGGGGAGTCCGTTTCTTACGGTCATCTTTAGCGTGGCCGACGGTAAGGTCAGCGGAAGTTTTAGCCACGCAGACATGGAGGTCAACCCAGCCGGAGAGCTGACAAAAGCCGAGGCCAGGGACGGAGAAGACCCGATCACCGAGGCTCAGGTTAAGGGCAATGTGCTGCGGTTCACTACCAGGAGCACGGACGGCTCGGAAGACTCTCTGCAAGCCGAGCTCAGGCTAATCGCAACCGACAAGGGGGAGATTCACTTGATTGGCCTACCTCCAGATGTGCCTGCACCCAAACCCTGGGAGGTCAGCCGAGTGGCGCAAAAGCAAGGAGGATCTGGCATCAAATAAAACGTAAACAGGTCGCCTCGTAACCTGTGCCAGCGGCCCACCCTGCCTTGGTTACTGTCCAGTCCCCGCCCCCAAGCCTCTTCGCCCTTGGCAGGTGCAGGTGCCCCAGGTTCGCGCCGTGCTTTTGGGCGCTAACCTGGGATCCGCAAATTCGAGTCGCCCAATCCTTCTCCGTGCCTCTGTGGCGAATGGCCTTTGTTTCTTAACTATCCACTATCCACTAACCACTAGCCACTGCTTTACGACGGATGCTGCTCCCCCAATATCACCCGCACCGTGTCCCGCGCGATCAGCAACTCTTCATTCGTCGGAATCGCATACGCCAGCAGCCGCGAATCCTCCTCGCTGATCACACCTTCACGTCCCACGGTCTCCTTATTGCGCGCCTCATCGATCTTCAACCCCGCCCATTCCATGCCTTCGCAAATCCGCTCCCGGACCTCGGGCGAGTTCTCCCCGATCCCGCCGGTAAACACCACCGCGTCCGCTCCACCCATCGCCGCCAGGTACGAGCCAATGTACTTCCGCGCGCGATAACAGAACACGTCAATCGCCAGCTTCACCCGCCGGTCATCATGGTCTTTCAACTCGGCCTGCAGCTCGCGCATGTCGTTGGTCAGCCCCGAAATCCCCAGCAGCCCCGACTGCGTGTTCAGCAGCATCTCGACCTCTGACGGCGACATGCCTTCTTTCGCGCTGATCAGGTTCACGATCGCCGGGTCCACGTCGCCCGAGCGCGTCCCCATCACCAGCCCTTCCAACGGCGTCATGCCCATCGACGTGTCAACCGAATTCCCCGCCTTGATCGCCGCCGCCGAACACCCGTTACCTAAATGCAGAGTGATGATGTTCGTCTGCTCCCGCGTCAGCCCGCGCAAGTCGCGATAGCGAAACGCCACGTAACGGTGCGACGTCCCATGAAATCCGTAGCGCCGCACCCGATACCGCCGGTACAGGTGATACGGCACCGCATACATGAACGCCGACTTCGGGAATCGTGTGGTGAAACGACGTATCGAACACCGCCACTTGCGGCGTGTCTTTGCCGAAAATCTCGCGCGCCGCGCGAATGCCCTTCAGGTTGTTGGGATTGTGCAGCGGCGCCAGGTCGATGCAATCTTCGATGCCCTGCAACACCGTGTCATCAATCAGCGCCGACTCGCTGAACCTCTCGCCGCCATGCACTACGCGATGGCCCACGGCGTGAATGTCGGCCGTGCTCTTGATCTCGTCCACCCCCGATTCATCCGACGCAATGTAGCGCACCAGGTAATCCAGCGCCGCGGCAATGTCCTTCAGCGGTGCGGTGAACTTCCGCTTCGCTCCCTCGCCCGCCTGGAACGTGATGATCGCTTCGCCGCCGGTGCGCTCCACTTCGCCGCGGCACAGCCGCTGGTCCTGGCGGTTCTGGATGCGCTCCATGTCAGTTGCGATAACTTGAAACTTCAGGCTGGAACTTCCGGCGTTGAGGACAAGTACATTCATGGGCTATTCGTCCTTCTGGCAAAAGTCGGTGAAAGCACCGGGCTTCAGAGCCTGTTACGAAACTACGATCACGTCTTGCATGGTGGAACAAAAACTGCGAATTGCGAACACATGAGCCGCGAAGCGGCGGCTTCGGGGTTAGCCCGGCGCGCAAGCGCCGGGGGCAATCGGGCGATATCCCGGAGCCGCGTAGCGGCGACAGGAATTTCGTAACAACCTCTTCAGCCCGGTGAACAACGTTACATCAAAACGCGCTTCACCCCAGGGACGTACCCACCCAGTCTTGCCTTGCCGCGGAGTGGCGCAAAATCGCCCCAAAACATGATGAAAATTGCATTATTACAAACGTTATAACTTGCCCTTTTGCGGCTTCCCGGGCTTGCCGTTCTTCGACCACTTGCCCAGCCGGTATTCGCAGGAAAAATCGGCCAACTTGTCGGAAATACGGACCTTAACCCCGCCGCTGGCGTCGCAGGTGTACTCTTCCTCGATCAGCACGTCCCCGCGTGACCACCCGCGTTCCACCAAAATCTCAGTAAGGTCTTCTTTTCCGCGCAGTTGCGAGTCATACGCCACCCGAATCTCGTCCCAGTTGCTGATCTCTCCCTGCGGCTGGCCACTTTCGTCCAGGTGCGAGCACTCCAGGTACCGGAAATGCCCTATGTTATGGGCTGGGTTATACTTACGAGCAATCCGGAGCGGCTCTTCCCCGCGCCGCGGCAACTGCACCCCGCGCGGAAAAATCACGTCGAACCTTATATTTGCGCCGCCATCGGCCTCCCGCCACACCCCGAAATTCTGTGTAAATCGTTCCCGCAGGATACGATCCGCGTGGCTCCCCGCCCGGATCGCCAGCCCAATCGCCGTCGCCGACCGCATGTACGACGACCGCCGCACCCGCCTCCCAAACGTCTCCCGCAGGATGCGGGCCACCGTCGGCAGCTCCGACCCGCCGCCCGTAAGGTACAGCGTATCAATCAGTTGCTCGGGATACGCCGCCAGCAGGTTCTCCGCCACGTGACGCGACTGCTCGATCAGCGGCCGACAACGCTCGTAAAAATCATCCACCGGAATGGAAATCTCTTTCCACCCCTCACGCACCCGTTCCAGATCGATTAAAACCTTACGGCTGTTGGGGTTAAGCGACTCCTTCTTCTCCCGGCACTCATCCAGCAGGGCAAACCGCTCCTGTGGCGTCAACCCGGACGGCGACATTCTCGCCGCTGTAAGTGCAAGATCCGCAAGGATTTCGTCGAACTCGTCACCGCCGAAGTTCGGCATCCCGTCGGTGGCCAGCACCTCGTGCTCGTCCTCGCCCATCGCCACCAGCGAGACGTCGAGCGTCCCGCCACCTAGGTCGTACACCAGTAAACCACCACGGCTCAGGGTCTTACGCTCCTCGCTGATGCGGTATGCATACTCCACCGCCGCCGCCGAAGGCTCATTCGATAATCCCAAAACCTCGAATCCGCCTGCTCGGGCCGCCTCTTCCGTGAGGAACCGCTGGTTGCTGTTGGCGTTTGCCGGAACCCCCAGCATGGCCTGCACAGGCTCGCCTGTTTTCGCGCCAAGTGTCGAAGAATGAATAAGTTCGTGGCGCAGCACCGCCATCATCTCACCCAGCACCTGCGTCAGGTTGAGGGTCTCTCTGCCGATTTCTATTTCAGTATGGGGACCAGCGTCTTTCAGCAGCCGCTTCAGCGACCTGACCAGCGTCCACCCGGGCTTGCCCAGCTGCTCCAGCGCTTCCCATCCGTACAGACGCCTGCCCGGCGAAACCGCCAAAACGGAAGGGAACCAATCACTTACGCGCCCGCCCGGCGCCTCAAAATTGACCAAGGGATAATTGCCGCGATCCACCGCGGCAACCACGATGCGAGTTGTTCCGAAGTCAAGCCCAATTCTCACGGCAAGCCTATTGTAAGGCTTCGCAATCCGCCCGCGCCTCTTCATTCAAAACAATGCAGTTATGCCGGAGCCATCACCGGTATCCGCGACGCATCCGCCCAGCAAATCAAACCCGGCACGAACGTCACCGGCAGGTCGGGAAGGCTGGGCCGCACCCGCACCGTTACGCCATGCAAGCCACTGCTAACCATAGCCGTTTCAACCACATATGGAACCATTCCGTCCGCCGCCGGGCCGGTGGGCTGCATCGCGATCGCGTGCCCATCCACCAGTTCTCCATTCGTGTCCACTCGCCCGGCGTACAGCTCCACCACCACGTCCTGCGGAGTCAGCCTTCCCAGGTGTACAAGGGCCCGCACCTGCACCGACGTGGCCACTGGAACCTGCCGTGAGGGCCCGTCTTCGACCCCGGCCACCCACACGTCCTGCCAGGCCCTGCGGATGCGTTCGAGATCAGCGGCAAGCTGGCGGGCGCGCGCGGCATTGTCCTGATCCAGTGCCCGGAACTGTGCGTCAGCCTTCACGTAGTAGCCCTCGACGTAGTCGCGCACCATGCGGTGGGTGTTCACGAAATGGCAAAGGGAGTCCACGTCGGCCTTCATGCGCTCCACCCAGCGGCGCGGAACCCGGTCGCTGCCCCGGTCGTAGAAAGTTGGGACAACGTCATGTTCCAGAAGATCGTAGAGCGCTTCGGCCTCGACTTGGTCCTGGGTCGCCTGGTCGGGGTACTCCTCGCCTTTGCCGATGGCCCATCCCATCAAGCGAGAGTTGTGGGGATCGTTCCATACCTCGTCCCACCAGCCGTCGGGCACGCTCAGGTTCAGCACGGCGTTGGCCGCGGCCTTCATGCCACTGGTGCCGGAGGCCTCATTCGGGCGCAACGGCGTGTTGAGCCATACATCCACGCCCTGTACCAGCGACCGCGCCACTGCCATGTCGTAGTCCACCAGGAACACCACATGCCGCCCGAGCACCGGATCGCGACTCACTTCCGTGATCTTCCGAATGAGTTCCTTGCCTGCTTCGTCCTTGGGATGCGCTTTCCCGGCGAAGATCAACTGCACGGGCCGCTCCGCGTTGGTGAGAATCCTGCGCAACCGGTCGATGTCATGCAGGATGAGAGTCGCCCGCTTGTACGTGGCAAAGCGCCGGGCAAACCCAATGGTCAGTGTGTCAGGATTGAGCACTTCGGCAGCGGCTTCAATCTCTGCCTGAGCGGCGGCACGGCCAATGCGCTGCTCGGTAACCCGGCGGCGGGCAAACGACACCAAGCGCTCCCGGCGGCGTTCGTGCGTGCGCCACAGCTCTTCGGCCGGGATCGACCGCACCCGGCTCCACACGTCGCTGTTGGCGGGTTCCTCGCGCCAGCTGGGGCCCAGATAGCGGTCATAGAGCTGGTTCATCTCGGCAGAAATCCAACTGCGGAAGTGCACGCCGTTGGTGACGTGTCTGATGGGCACCTCGTCCACCGGCACCCCGGGCCACAGCGACTGCCACATCTTGCGGCTGACTTCCCCGTGCAGCTTGCTGACACCGTTGGCGCGCGCGGCCATGCGCAGCGCGAGGACTGTCATGCAGAACTCGCCGGTCTTGGCCGACCGACCGAGTTCCAGAAAGTCCCACTGCGTCAGACCCAGCTCCCGTGCCATGTCACTGAGATAGCGGTTCACCAGCTCCGGCTGAAAATAGTCATGTCCGGCCTCGACTGGAGTGTGGGTGGTGAAAACCAGGCTGGCGGTGGCAAGCTCTTTCGCTTCGGGAAAGCTCAGCCCGCGCGTCTTCATGAGTTGCCGGGTATGCTCCAGCGCAGCGAATGCAGCGTGGCCTTCGTTCATATGAAAGACCGTGGGATGCAGGCCAAGCAGTTGCAGTGCGCGGTAGCCGCCGATCCCGAGCAGGATTTCCTGCCGAATACGCATCTCGCGGTCGCCGCCATACAACTGGTCCGTGATATCCCGATCTTCGGGCCGAGAGTTCGCGGCGATATTGGTGTCGAGCAGGTAGAGTGACACGCGTCCGACGAGTACCCTCCACACTTGGGCATACACCGCGTGTCCGGCGAGTTCGACGCTCACCTCGAGCGGCTGTCCGTCCTGCAATTCAACCAGCTCGACCGGCAGATTGTGAAAGTCGTTGCCGGTGTAGGCTTCCTGCTGCCATCCCGACTGGTTGAGATACTGGCGGAAGTAGCCCTGCTGGTAGAGCAGCCCGACGCCCACCAGCGGCACGCCCAGATCGCTGGCCGATTTCAGGTGATCGCCGGCCAGGATGCCCAGCCCACCAGCGAAGATCGAGAGACACTCGGTCAGCCCAAACTCGGCGCAAAAATATGCAATGAGCGGTGCGTCGCCGCCGGCGCCATACGTACGACGAAACCACGTCGCTTTTGCCAGCAGGTACGACACCAGGTTCGATTCGACGCGGGAGAGGTGGGCGAGGAAGGCATCGTCCTTGGCCGCGTCTTCGAGCTTGGCCTGATCAATGGTGCCCAGCAGCAGCACCGGGTTGTGGCCGGTCGTCTCCCATAAGTCGCGGTCCAGCCGGCGAAACAACTCCACCGACTCGTGGCTCCAGGCCCAACGCAGGTTGCGGGCGATTCGGCGCAAACCCTCGATCGGCTTGGGCAGTGACGGTATAACGCTAAACGTGCGGATTGGCTTCATGATGGCTAAACTCCATGCTCTTTGAGGGCGTTCTACTCTTGTGGAGGCTGCTGGTCAAGTGAACCTTTGGTCAATCCCAAACGGGCGCGAGAGCGGCAAAGCCCGATCATCCCGCGCCAAGTCCGGTATAGATAGATCGGCAAGGCGGGCCGCGGAATTCATCATTTTGTGACGATTCGCGGTCATTTTCGCTTAGGGATTTTCAGGCAGGAACAGGGTTGCGGACGTCCTATTCCGGCACACGACCGGAGAAGCGCGGCCGGTGAGGCCGCGAATTGTTGGCACCGCTACAAAATTAAGGTAGATGGAATTGGTCGGGGCGAGAGGATTTGAACCTCCGACCCCCTGCGCCCAAGGCAGGTGCGCTACCAGGCTGCGCTACGCCCCGACTGATGGAGTTTTCATTTTATCGTAGTGCAGACCCAACAAGCTAACCTCCCGCCCTCGGCCTGCCTTCAACCTCTATAATGGCATTGCATGATGGGCCTGATGTACGCAGCCGTAACTTACGTCCGCACCTCTGCCGGCATGTTCGTCGAGGAAATGCGGCGCGATCTGCACCCTGCGCACACCCACGCCGACGCCCACATCACTATTCTGCCGCCCCGCCCCCTGCACGGCACGGAAGCGGAAGCTATCCGGCAACTGCGGGAAACCTGCCGCGACGTGGCTCCCTTCGACGTCAGCATGGGAGATGTGGAGACCTTTCTCCCGGCCACGCCGACCGTTTTCATTCGCGTGGCGCATGGTGCGTACCGCATTCGCGAACTGCACGACCACCTCAACCGGGGTGCCCTGCTCTACGCCGAGCCCTGGCCGTATATGCCGCACCTCACCATCGTCAAACTGGACTCCGAGGCAGAAGCCCGCAAGGTCATCGATCTGGCCCGACCGCGATGGGACTGTTGCGAAGACAGCCGTCGCATTCGTATCGACAAAATCATGTTTGTGAAAGGTACAGGCGAGCGCTGGATGGACCTGGCGGAGATTCCCTTAGGCGGGGAACTTCCCAAATAGATGCCACATCCGCTGCGAAGTGAAATTGGCTTGAGGGTGCTGCCGGAAGGGGAATTTGGGGTGGGTGAAGGGATTCGAACCCTTGACAGCCGGTGCCACAGACCGGAGTTCTACCACTGAACTACACCCACCGCACTCCTTCGAGTATAACATTCACGCGCGGCCGTACGCTTGATGGCGTGTAGTTTGGCGGCAGGAAGCGCGCGTCGGGAACGCTAGTTCATCGAGCAGCCGCCGCCGTTGTTCATGCAGCAGGCAGATTGCCCGCAAGGACTCGCTGCCGAAGTGCCGCTATGCGCGTGGGCCGAGAACCGCGACAACTGCTGCTCCAGTTTAGCGGTGTGGCACTTGGGACATTCCGCTTTCTGTTCACCCAAAATAATAGCTTCGAACTTGTGGCCGCACTCGGCGCAGAGATATTCAAAAATCGGCATGTTGCCTCCTGCTCGGCATCCCGTTCGTTCGGCCCGTTGCTGCTGCCATAATGTAAGAGACGGGTAGATTTCATTATAGATGCAACACAGCGAACCCAATCGAGCCGCTGACCGCGCGATGCGCGAGGAGTTGCACGCCAGCGGGCGTCCTTTGCGCGTAGCCGAAACCACCGGCAGCCATGACTATTTCGGCGAACCGTTCGCTCCGCGACGTCCTTTTCGTGGTGGACACGCCCAGACGATCGCGGGCAATTTTCTGCCGCGGCGCAACGAGATGCCTAGCGCCGAGGCACGGCTATTTCAGGTTGAACCGGAAGTGCAGGTGCTGTGCCACTGCCACTGGCAGGCAAATCGAACTGCTGCCACGACGCTCATCATCGTGCACGGACTCGAGGGCTCCAGCGATTCGCAGTACGTCATCGGAACCGGCAGCAAGGCGTGGCGAGCAGGCATGAACGTAGTGCGCATGAACATGCGCAACTGCGGTGGCACCGAAACCCTTGGCCCCACGCTCTATAACTCGTCAATGTCAGGCGACGTGGGCGCGGTGGCCGAGACACTCATCCAGCAGGACGGGTTGCCGCGCATCGCGTTGGCCGGGTTTTCCATGGGCGGCAACCTGGTGCTGAAGAAGCTGGGCGAGTGGGGCGCGCAGGCTCCGCCGCAGATCGTCGCCGGCATTGGCGTCTCCCCGGCGATGGACTTGGCCGCTTCGGCTGACGCTCTGCACGAAGGCGCCAACCTTATCTACGAATGGAAGTTCCTGCGCGGCTTGCGGCGCCGCATACAACGGAAGGCGGAGTTGTATCCCGACCGTTACGATACGCGCTACCTGCGCGGCTTACGCAGCCTGCGCGAGTTCGACGACCAGATCACGGCGCGCTACTGCGGATTCCGCGACGCCGGTGACTACTACTCTCGCGCCGCCTCGTCGCAGTTTCTCAGCGGAATCGCTGTGCCCACGCTGATCCTGCACTCAGAAGACGACCCATTCATCCGGGTTCTCCCTGACACGCGGCACAGTATAGAACAGAATCCGCGCATCACCTATCTCGAAACCGCGAGCGGCGGACACTGCGCCTTCCTCGCCGACGCCAACGGCTATGACGGCCGCTGGGCCGAGCGTCAGGCCATTGCCTTCGTGCAACGCGTCGAGCATGGCGAATCAGTGGCTGCTCCTGCCTGGGCGTCTCGCTGATGGACGCCGATTGGTCGGTCGAACTGGGCGCAGATGATCCAGTGCTCGAGTTTCCCTGGTCGTCCCCCGACGGGTCGTTGCAATACGTTGACTTGCGACAGCAGCCGGAATTACTAACGGCAATCCCCGAGGCGAAGAACAACCCGGAGCTCAGCGAATTTCTGCGCGAGACCAACGCGCAGCCTTCGCCATGGACGACGGTGAAGTGCGACATCTGGCTCGACGAAGATCTCGGGGAGGCTGAAGCCATCTACGGTGCGACCGTGAAGTTCTGCTGCTATGTCGATTTCATCGCAAGCGACCTCACCGCGCGTCTGTCGTTTGAGCGACATCAGGCGTGGGTGAAGGCCGCGTCGCGCAGACTCGACAGCGAAGATGGTGAGCCGATCGCCTGCGAATTCATAGTACGGTGCTGCTGGTATCACCCGGTGGACGAAGGTGAGCTGTCCGACGCAGCCGCTACGCTCGCCGACGCAGAATCGTCGCCCGGCTTCTACGTGACGCTTTACTTGTCCGGGTATGGCTGCGACGAGGCGGAAGCACGTATCCGATGGGCGCGAGGACTCCGACTGCTAACACCGGTTCTTCTGGCTTCGGGACCGTGATTTGCGATAATGAAGCTGGCAGGTGTGGATTGAGCGCCTTGCCACCGTGGGGCCGTAGCTCAATTGGATAGAGCATCAGCCTTCTAAGCTGAGGGTTGCTGGTTCGATCCCAGCCGGCCCTACCAGCGATTTATCTCCCCTGCGGAGTGCTCTTGAACGGATTTACCACTGGCACGCCCAGTTGGCGAAAATCTTTTTCGTTGCGGGTCGCAACCGCCAACCCATGGACCCGCGCGGTTGCGGCAATCATAGCGTCTTCCACGAGGTGGTCGGACCGGCCATGCATGAGCCTCGCCCACTCGCGGAAACACGACGCATCCATCGAGAGCACCTGAATCGTGTCTTGCAGCCGATCGACCCACTCTCCGATTTCTTCTGCCTTGATTGCGTTCTGGGCACGGGTGATTTCGATCCCGGCCTGCATCTCGCCGAAGGTGACCGCCGAAACGTAGATTTGCTCGCCCTGCAAGTTGTTCACCCAGGCGACGACCCCGCCATGGGGCTTTTGCTTGCGCAGTTCCGAGAGAACGTTCGTATCCAGAAGATAGCGTTTCATCGGAAACTAACCGGACGCCGGCGGTGCAGTTTTCCTCGCAGCGGCACGATGTCCTCGAATCGCGGCCCCGGACCCAGCAACAACTCTTTCAGTCCCGGTCGCGCTGCCTGCTGCAAGCGCCGCCATTCCTCAATGGACACCAAAACCGCGGCCTCGACACCCCGCTTGGTGACCACTTGCGGGCCTTTCTTGAGGGTGGTGTCGAGTAATTCACTGAAACGAGCCTTCGCGTCCTGAACTTGCCAGCCAGCCATTCTGGACCTCATCGCTGTCGACATTGTAACAGACTAGTCATCAAACTAGTCGGCACCTGATTGCCCTAATTGAGAGGCACGTCGGCAACCTTGAACTCCTTCGGGATGCGGCTATGGCACCGGCCTGACCTTTACTTCGCCGGCTTTGCACTCCTTCATCGTGGCCGGACACGCCATGTATTTCAGGTCCTTGCTTAGGCAGACCTCGACGGCCGAGAACTCGTTCTGCGGACACGACACCCGAAATGCCTCTTTCGGCGCGTCGTTTGCCTTGGCGAACTCCGCCTCGATGTCGGATGGACGGGTCTGGGTGGCGGCTGCCGGCTTCTTGAAGTCGGCCGGCACGGTAAGCCCGGTGTAAAGCTTTTCGATGGCCGCGAAGTAATCTTGCACCACCAGGCCGCTGCACGTCCCGTGCTTGGCCCACTCATGCTGGATCAACTGCTTGCCGGGCATGATAGGCATCATGTGGTCCACGGTCGCGGAAGCAACCGGCGGCGTGCTGGAGCAGTCCTGCGGCCACTTGCCGTTGTTGTACTGTGGCCACAGCCCATGCACCACTAGGCCCATGTGGTGGCTGGGGTCGCACTCCGCCGACCCGCGTCCGTTGGTGTTCGTGGCGCAAAACTCCGGCGCCCAACTCAGTGTCAGGAGGAAGTAGTCGAAGCTGCCGGCGGTATTGCTGGAATTCGACGACTGGCTATTCTTGTGTTTGGCGAAGCCGCTTCCGGCCAGAGATAGGCAAACCACGAGTAACAGCGGGAGGATAAATCGTTTGCTTGTCATAGGCTGCACATCTTATCGCAACTTCCACGACAAGTCAGCGGAATTGCATTAGTGCAGATGAAAGAGGCTGTCGAGCAGGAACAGCAGGCCCACGCCAAGAAATACGACGACCGCCATCGCGACGCCGGGTTCGCGGTTGACCTCGGGTATCAAATCCGACGCCGCGACATAGATGGTCACGCCCGCTGCCAACGGAAGCCCGTAGCCCACGGCGTGCCGGCCGATGGCCATGGTCAGCACCCCCGCCACGGTGGCGAATCCCAGCATCACCGACGCGAACCACGACTTTCCCTTGCTCAGCCCGCTGGCCAACATGACCGACGTGACGGTGAAACCCTCGGGAATCTTGTGCAGGAACACTGCGAGAAAAATGATCCAGCCCAGCCAGGAAGAGATCAGAAAGCCCGACGCAATGGCGATGCCGTCGAAGAACGAGTGGATCATCAAGCCAAACAGCACTGACATGCGCTTGTGCGAGTGCACAAATTCGTCGGCATGGGTTTCTTCGCCGTAGTGGAAATGCGGAGTGATGGTGTGCTCAAACAGATGCACGATCAGGTAGCCCAGCAGCACCAGCAGCGCTCCCTTTCGCCCGCCCAGTTGCAGGCTCTCGGGAACCATCTCCACCATCGCAGTGGCCAGCATGAAACCGGCGCCCAGTGCCACGAAGTAGCGCAAATAGCGCCGCTCCCAACTGCGCTGCACGATGACCGCTCCGCCAAATACATTGGCCGCGGCCGCCGTCAGGCCCAGCAAGATGCTGATGATAATGGGATTCATTGGCAGCCAGAAGAATAGCAGGTCGGTGGGCGCTAGCCGCTGTGCCGTATGTGCATTACATCGCCATCTTTCACGATGTACTCTTTGCCTTCTAGCCGCAGCGTGCCACGAGCGCGGCCTTCAGCTTCCGAGCCGGCATCGAGCAGTTGGTCCCAATGAATCGTCTCCGCGCGAATGAAGTGCTTCGACAGATCGGTGTGAATCGCGCCCGCCGCTTCCACCGCTTTCGAACCGCGTTCCACCGTCCAGGCACGACACTCGTCTTCGCCCACGGTAAAGAATGAAATCAGCCCCAGCAGCTCGTAGGTCTTGCGGATGAGGCGCACCAGCCCGCTCTCCTGCAGGCCGTAGCTCGAAAGAAACTCCGCCGCATCTTCGTCGCTCATCTCCGCCAACTCGGCCTCGACCTTGGCGCACACAGCGGTTGCTCCGGTGTTGGGACGCGCCGCGATCTCGGTGAGCCCGTACTTGGCCACCGCTTCTTCCAGGTCCTTGCCCAGCGTGGTGCTCTCGCCGATGTTCAGCACATACAGGATGGGCTTCTCACTGAGAAACATGAAGCCGCGAATACGCTTCTTATCGTCGGCGGTCATATCCATCTCGCGCAGGGGCAGCTCTTTCTCCACATGCAGCTTGGCCCGCAGCAGCAGTTCATGTTCTTTTTCGAGTTCGACAGTCTTCATCTTCTTCAGGTCTTTTTCGACTCGCTCGATCCGCTTTTCAATCTGGCCGAGGTCGTTGATGATGAGGTCGAGATCGATGTTCTTGATGTCGCGGAGCGGATCGACCGCCCCGACGTGCGCGATCGACGGGTCTTCGAAGGCCCGCACCACATGCGCCAAGGCGTCGACATTGCGCAAGTTGGCGGCGAAGGCCGTCTCCTTCAGCGCCTCTTGGCTGAGGGCGGCAACGTCGGTGTACTCGACGCTTGCGTGGATCAGCTTCTTCGGGTTGTAGAGCGCGGCCAGCCGGTCGAGGCGGTCGTCGGGAACCTTCGTGACGCCGAGATGCGCCTCGCGCGGGCTCCCCGAACGGTTCGCCACCGACAGCTTGGTCAACATGACAAACAGCGATGTCTTGCCTACCTGCGGCAAGCCAATAATTCCGGTTTTCATAGGATTAAGACCTCTGGCTCCGCGCCCTCAACAGGCGTGGCGCGGAATACGAAATTGACCCGGCCAAGACGACACTCTCACAGCGCCATCCGCTCGGGTTGCTGAACTGTCTATGATAAACGCCGCGCGGTCAGATAAATTACCGCCAACCCCAGCAAGAGCACTGTGCTCTCCAGCCGGGTCGACCACTCGTGAAGCCGGTTGAACTCCACTCGCCGCGGGTCGTCGTGGGACACGTTGTCGATGAAGACCATGTCATTGCGAAGTGCGAGCATTGGCCTGGAGATGACGAAGACGCTTACCAGGGTCAACACGATCATGGCGCACACCAGCAGATTCCGCCCGCTGAAGACCGAGGCAAATCCCGTGGTTACCTGCGCGTCGATCACCGACGTAACCAGGAACACCGAGCCGCAACCGATCCCCATCCAATGCAGCATTCCCAGGCTCCGGCTAACCACCTGTCCGGCCAACTGCCGACTCGGCAGAATTCCGGGATGAAACACCGTCGGCGCCAGCACGAAAGCAAAGAACGCAATTCCGCCGACCCAAATCACCAGCGCAAGCAACATCAGAAAACGCACAATTGACATGAATCCCTCACAACTCTCTCTATTCTAATTGGTTACATACGATGCGGCAGCAGCGGCGCCGCCATCGCCCCGCGCCATCAGGTTGCTGAGCCCGGCAAATACTGGCACTCTTGTGCCCTGCCCTGGAACACGAAAGTCTGCCATACTTAGAAATCGCCGAACTGTTAGCTTGCCGATAGTATTTCCCGGCGAAATAGCCGGAGGAAGAAAGACCGCGGTCGCTCCAGAATGCGCTTTGCCTGCAAATGGGCGGCAATAGTATGCCTGCCCTACGTCGTCCTCACGCTGGCGCCGTCCACTGTGCTGGCCCTTCAAGCACCGCAAATTCCACCGATTATTTTGGACGAGTCCAGCGAGCGCATATCTCTCGCCTCGCGTGCCGAGGTGGCCTGCGACCGACTCGGCGACGCGTCGCTGGACGCCGCACAAAACCTCTCGTATTCCGGACTGACGCAGAGCATGCCCACTTCGAGCGGCTGCGCAGGCTACTGGGTACGCTTCTCGGTCAGTTCGAGCGTCGTTCCTGACGCAGGATGGGTGCTACAGCTCTCTCACTTTTGGCTTCATGCCGACCTCTATTTCTTGCGCGACGGCGAGGTCGTCAGTGAACGCACTGGGCTTACCTTGCCTCCGCAAGAGCGCGCTCTCGCATCCAGCCACCTTGCACTACCGGTGCCGCTTGCTGACCGAGAGCCACAAGTCTTCTACCTGTACCTTGTGGGGAATACCACTCGCTACGGCGAGTCACGCGCGGTCGATGCTGCCATCGTCAGTCTGAGCCGATGGGCAATGGAGCAGCGCCTGATCACTTTTGGTCAGGGGAGCTATGCCGGAATCATCCTGGCCCTCGCGCTTTACAACCTCATTCTGTTTCTTGCCATCCAGGAACGTGTTTACCTCTACTACGTCCTCTATGTAGTGTCGTTCGGGGCTGTTTGGATCGCCCGCACCGGTTTCTTCTTCCAGTATCTTTGGCCTCGCCACGTCCAGTGGGACCAGTCATACCTGCCCTACCTGGCGGCTTTCGCCATCGCCTTCAGCGCGCTCTTCGTGCGCGAATTTCTGGCCACCCGTAAGCACGCGCCACGGGTCGATTTCCTCTTGCGCGGAATCGTCGTCGTCACCATGGTGGTTGCCCTCGCAGGCCTCGTGACCGGTGCGGAAGCGTTGGCACTTCCGCTGGCAATACTCGGCCTTTCCGTTTCCATCCTTTACGCAATCGTAGGATTGGTCGCACTGCAGCGCGGGTTCCGTCCGGCGCGCTTCTTCCTCCTCGCCTGGACGGCGCTGCTGTTGGGCAACGTCATCTTCATCTTGATGTTCCTCCGCCTGCTGCCCCTGACGTTCGTTACCAACAATGCGGCCCAGGCTGGATCCGCGCTCGAATGTATCCTGCTGGCCTTCGCTCTCGCCGACCGCGTCAACCTCTTTAAGCGTGCGGGTGACGAACGCCAACTGCAGTACACCCGGGAGCTGCAGGACCAGGTCAAGCAACGCACGGGAGAGTTGAGCGATGTCGTGGAACGACTGAAGCAAGCGTCGGTCACCGACCCGCTGACCGGACTCAGCAACCGGCGCCACGTCGATGCCGCCGTTCAGCCCTGGATCGCCGACCTACTGCGCGCCCGTATCCGCAACACGCCGGGCGAGCCGCGACGGTCGCTGGCCGTATGCCTCGCCGACCTCGACCACTTTAAGCTGGTCAACGATGATTTGGGACACGCAGCCGGCGACCGTGTCTTACGTGCCGCCGCCGAAACCTTGCGGCAAAATGTCCGGGCCAGCGCCATCCTCTCGCGTTGGGGAGGCGAAGAATTCCTCGTCCTCGACCACATCGTCGGTCCCTTCGAAGACGTGCAAATGGCGGAGCGCCTGCGCCAGTCGATGGTGCAGGATGGCTCGCCAGTCATCCAGGAAACCGGACGCGGCCTCTCGCTATCTCTCGGCGTGGTGCGCTACCCGTTCTCCGAAACTTTTCCCGAATTACTCGACTGGGACCACTGCCTCGCTCTTGCTGACCACGCTTTGTATCGAGCGAAGAAAGCCGGGCGCAACCGCTGGCGCTGCTATCGCGCGAACGAGGATGCGCTGAGAAAATCGGTCCGCGAACTGGGCGCCGACGAAGTCCGCCGCCTGCTTCGCCTGCACTCCGACGAAGCCTTCTCCGTGGGACTCATCGAAACCATCGAGCAGGTCCCCACCGGTTTGGAAGTCGTCTAAACACTACCGGAGCCAACCGAATGCCGCGCCCGGGTGCGCGATCGCACCCCTACCCGCCCACCTTCCGTCCGGTATTCGAATGCACCACGGCGAGCCGCCGTGCATGGAAACTGCCATTGACTACCGCCGCCACGGCGTCCATCTCGGCCAGAAATCCGTCGTGCCCGTGCGCGGTCTCGAACTCTGTGTAATCGCACTTGGCGCCGGCTGCCTCGATGCGCTTCGCCAGGTCGCGCACGTCCTTCGCCGGGAACAACCAGTCCGACGAAATACCCACCAGTGAAACGTGCGCCTTGATGCGCTGTAGCGCCTCGGCCTCCGACGCGTACCCACGTCCCAGCTCCCACGTGTCCATCGCCTTCGTGATGACGATGTACGAGTTCGCATCGAACCGGCTCACGAACTTCTCGCCCTGATAATCCAGATAGCCCGCCACGTCGTAGCGCTCACCGACCGCACGCAGCGGATCTTCTCCGTTGCGGTTGGGCTTGCGTGCGTAGCGTTCGTCGAAAAGCTCCGCCGATTTGTACGAGCACATGCCGATTCCGCGCGCCAGCCCCAGCCCCCGCGCCGGTTGCTCGCCCGGAGCGTAGTGCCCGCCCTTGAAGTCGGGATCGAGCCGGATTGCCTGCCGCTGTACGTGATTCAGCGCTAACCCCAGCGCCGACAGCGGAGCGCAGCCGATGGCGATGCAATGTTCCAAGCGTTCGGGATAATCCACCGCCCACTGCAACGCCTGCATGCCGCCGATCGACGCGCCGATCACCGTGCGCAGTCGCTTTACCCCCAGCTCATCCAGCACGTGCGCCTGTGCGCGAACGATGTCGCGAATAGTGACCAGCGGGAAGTCAGGCCCGAACGGTTTCCCGGTCGCCGGATTCATCGACGTCGGCCCGCTCGATCCGTAACACGAGCCCAGAATGTTGGTGCAGATGACGCAATCGCGCGACACATCAAACACCTTACCGAACATTTCGGGCCACCAGTCGGCCGCCCGCGCCGATCCCGACAGCGCGTGACACACCAGCACCGCGTTGTCGCGCCGCTCATTCAACTCGCCGTACACGGCATAGCGCACCGATACCGGCTGCAGCGCACCGCCGCCGTCGAGCCGGAAGGGCGCGCCATGCGAAAACGTAAGGTCCCCCTCCCGGGTTGGTTTCACCGTCTCTACCATTACTTTGCTCCCGCTACCGTAGCCGCCGACTTCTTGCCGGTCGCCACCTGCAGCGCATTCTCCAGGTCGGCGATGATGTCGCGCACGTCCTCGATCCCCACCGAGAGCCGCACCAATTCCGGCGTCACACCGGTTTCACGCTGCTCCGAATCGGAAAGCTGCTGGTGCGTGGTCGACGCCGGATGGATCACCAGCGACTTGGCATCGCCGATGTTGGCCAGCAGGCTGAACAGTTGCACCGAGTTGATGAACTTCTTGCCCGCCTCGAAACCGCCCTTGATGCCGAACGTGACCAGCGAACTTGCCCCCGTGGGCAGATACTTTTTCGCCCGCTGGTAGTACTTGCTGGTCGGCAGCGCCGGGTAGTTCACCCACTCCACGTCGGGATGCCCCGCCAGATACTCGGCCACCTTCAGCGCGTTCTCCGAATGCCGCTCCATCCTCAGGTGCAAAGTTTCCGCACCTTGCAACAATAGAAACGCGTTGAACGGCGACAGCGCCGCGCCCGTGTCGCGCAATCCCTGCACCCGCGCCTTCAGGATGAACGCCAGCGGCCCAAACGCCTTCGTGTACGAAATCCCGTGATACGACGGATCGGGCTCGACGAAGTCTTTGAACCTTCCTGACTTCTCCCAGTCAAACTTGCCCCCGTCCACGATCACCCCGCCAATCGACGTGCCGTGCCCGCCGATGAACTTCGTCGCTGAGTTGATTACGATGTCCGCTCCCCACTCGATCGGACGGCACAGCGACGGCGACGCGCAGGTGTTGTCGATGACCAGCGGTATCCCCGCGTCGTGCGCAATTTTTGCCAGTTCCTCGATGTCAGCGATATCGAGCTTGGGATTACCTAGGGTCTCGGTATACAGCGCCTTGGTCTTCGGGCCGATGGCCTTGCGCAGCCCATCGAAATCATCGGCGTCCACGAATTTTACCGTGATTCCCAACTTGGGCAGCGTGTAGTGGAACAGGTTGTACGTCCCGCCGTAAAGCGATGTTGTGGAAACAATGTCGTCTCCCGCCGAAGCCAGCGTGGTGATCGTTAGCGTCTCAGCCGCCTGTCCCGAGGCGAGCGCCAGACCCGCCGCGCCGCCTTCCAGCGCCGCAATGCGCTTCTCCAGCACGTCGGTCGTGGGGTTCATGATCCGGGTGTAAATGTTGCCGAACTCCTGCAGCGCAAACAGCCGCGCCGCGTGGTCAGCGTCGTCGAACACGTACGACGTGGTCTGGTAAATCGGCACTGCGCGCGATTTGGTGGTGGGGTCCTTCTCCTGCCCGCCGTGAATGGCGAGGGTGTCGAGGTGGTATTGCGGTTTGTCGCTCACTGAAATCTCTCCTCTACCGTTTTCGTTGCTGGCCCAAAATTCGTTTGCCCTGGGTGGCCCACAATTGCCTGTCTTTGGCAATTGTGGGTTCACCCAAAAACACAACGACCCACAGCGTGACGCCTGTGGGTCGCTTGAGAACTTTGCGGCTTCTACTTTTCTACTCGCCGCTTCATCGCGCTACCCACACGCCGGCACGCAACACATGCACATGGCCATGGTGCTGATGCGGGTACGGATGTAGGACGCGGGAATCATACTTGGTTCCCGAGTATAAAGATTGACGCGGAAATGTCAAGCCGGGCCGCAACGATCGCACTTGTTCTTAAGAAGTTCAAAACACCTGCCGTCCTTGCCGGACCGTTCTAAAATGCAAGGCACGCGCCCTCGATCCTGCGACGCGCCTAGATCAATGACCATACTCGCCTTCACTCTTCTCATCGCACTCGGTTCGTTCGTCGCCGGAGTGCTCGGGGCGCTCACCGGGCTCGGTGGAGGAGTTGTCCTCGTGCCGATGCTCACGATTGTTTTTGGCGTTGACATTCAATACGCCATCGGAGCTTCGCTGGTCTCGGTCATCGCTACCTCGTCCGGGGCTGCAGCCGCCTATGTGCGCGAGGGCTACAGCAACATTCGCATCGGCATGTTTCTCGAGGTGGCGACCACTACCGGAGCGGTTTTCGGGGCGTTGATTGCCACCCGCGTACCGGGTCCCTCCATCGCCATCGTATTCGGCGTGGTACTTCTCTTCTCTGCCTATTTCTCCAGCCGGCCGCGTCCGCTCGACGTCAGCGCCGCTTCTCCGGATCGACTGGCCACCCGGCTCAGGATGAACGGTTCCTATCCCTCCCCGAACGGCCCCGTCTCTTATTACGTTCATCACGTGCCGGCGGGCGTTGGGCTCATGTTCGGCGCCGGGACCCTTTCCGGACTGCTCGGCATCGGCTCAGGCGCATTCAAGGTTCTGGCTATGGACCATGCGATGCGCATCCCCTTCAAAGTCTCCACCACCACCAGCAACTTCATGATCGGCGTCACTGCAGCCGCCAGCGCCGGCATCTATCTCAGACGCGGCTATATCGATCCCGGCATCACCATGCCCGTCACCCTGGGCGTTCTGGCCGGCTCACTGTTGGGAGCGCGCCTTCTGATGAAGGCCCGCACTCGCTGGTTGCGCTACGTGTTCAGTATTGTGATCGTGCTCTTAGGACTGGAAATGATCTACAACGGTTGGCGAGGGAGCCTATGAACCGCCCTTTGATTGACGATCATCGCATTGAGTTGCTGCTGGGCAACCTGCTACGCATCGGGGTCCTACTGGCCGCCTTCGTGGTATTGCTGGGGGCGGTCGTCTACCTTGGTCGCCACGGACACGAGCCCGCCAACTTCTCGGTATTCCGCGGAGAGGCCGCCAGCTTGCGTTCGCTCCCCGCCATCGCATTCGGAGCCATGCGGTTGCACGGCAAGAGCATCATTCAGTTCGGCCTGCTTCTCCTCATCGCAACTCCCGTCGCTCGCGTCATCTTCTCTGCCGTTGGCTTTGCCCTGGAACGCGATTATCTCTACGTCGCGCTGACCCTCATCGTTCTGGCCGTGCTGCTCTACAGCCTTTTCGGTTCGGCCTAGGTCTGACTAGCTTCATTCCCGTGCGCCCGCAACTCGACGCTGCCTTGAAACGGCACATGCTGGGAACCCCCGAACACAGGGGAAAGTTTCGCCGCTAACGCCGAGCCATGAACCGGACCGCCCACTCATCCGCGATTTGCACATGAGTGGGCGTCTCCCGGCACTGTTGAGTTGTCTGGTCGATTACCTTCGTGGTCCGACTAACTCGTCCTCTCCTTCGATATGGTCGAGCGTTACATGCTGATGCTGGTGGTCGTGGTTAAACACGTCTTCCACTTCCAGCGTCTCGTACGCATGTTCGCCGTGCAGCGACTCGTCGAGGCCGATCTCCTCGCTCATCTCGTCAACTTTAACGGGAGTGAACATATCAATGATGCGCAGCATTCCATACGTAAATCCAAACGCCCAAACGGACGAGAACAGCACGGCCACCATTTGCTTCACGAAGAAGCTGGGATTGCCGTATAGCAGCCCATTGGTTCCCGCCGGATTGAACGTGCTGTTGGCAAACAGACCCAGCATGACGATGCCGAGGAATCCGCCGACTCCGTGTACTCCCCAGACGTCGAGCGCATCGTCCCAGTGCAGCTTGTTCTTCATCTCCACCGCGAAGTAGCAAACCACGCCGGCCGTTACCCCGATAATGACTGCGGTGGTGGGCGACACATACCCCGCCGCCGGCGTAATCGTTGCCAGGCCGGCAACCGCTCCCGTCAGCAGGCCGAGCAATTTCGGTTTGCGCTCGCGGATCCACGCCACCAGCAGCCACGAAACCGCCGCAAACGACGCCGCAATATCGGTGTTCAGGAAGGCCGTCGCCGTCACCGAATCGACCCGCATCTCGCTGCCCGCATTAAACCCATACCACCCGAACCACAGCAGCCCGGTTCCCAGCGCCACCAGCGGAATGCTGTGCGGCCCGCGGTCCAGAATGCGACGCCGCCCGACATAAAGGATCGACGCCAACGCCGCCATGCCCGCGATGTTATGCACTACGATGCCGCCGGCGAAGTCTTCCACTCCCCAGCGCTGCAGCATGCCCCCGCCCCAAACCATGTGCACGAACGGGAAGTAGACAAACGTCAGCCAGCCCGTCAGGAAGATGCAATAAGCCTTGAACGTAACGCGATTGGTGAACGCCCCCGAGATGAGCGCCGGGGTGATGATGGCGAACATCATCTGGTACGCGATAAAAACCATCGCCGGAATGGTGTCCGTCGGCGCCGATGGCGTCGACAGGTTGATGCCGCGCAGGCAAACGTTGTTGAGGTTGCCAATGATCCCGTGCCAGTCTCCGCTGAAGCACAGCGAGTAGCCGTACAGGTACCAGATCACCGTGGTCCAGCCCATCGAAACAAAGCTCTGGATCATGATGGCGAGCACGTTCTTGCGCCCGACCAGACCGCCGTAAAAGAAGGCCAGGCCCGGCGTCATGAGCATGACCAGGCTGGTACACAGAAGCATGAAGCCGGTATTGCCGGTATCAAGATGAAGCATGAAATCCTCCAGAAATGTATGTGTAAAGCTCCGCCGCGCCGCAGCGTGGTGAGCAGCCGGACGCCAGCCAACTGCTTGATGAATAACTCGAGTTAAATTGGAAACAGGAACTGCGAAGACGTTCGCTTGGAGTGGGAGAGTCCCGCGACGTTCGGATAATGCTTGGCGAACTCGTGCAAAGTGCTGGTCGAACCGTACAGTGCCTCGCGGCCGCGCCTGACGACAGACGTCATTTTGCCGCCAGACTAGGCTGCGCCTCGCCGGAATTGAAATCTGTGCCCCTTGTCACAGGTCCAAGTGACGGAGTTTCGATACGATGTGGTGATCAAATCAAGAAAACAATGGGTGCCCCAGGTTCGCGCCGCGCATTTCGGCGCTAACCTGGGTTCACCAAATCCGAACGAGGATCGAGAAGCAAATTTACTGCGCCGGTGCGGGCGCAGCCTGCTGCGCCGGCGGATTAAAATTCACCTTCGGCGCCTGCCGCGATCCTTCGTCAGCTTTGAAGTACGCATCGTTGCGGACAAAGCCCGACATGCTCGCCACGATGTTGTTCGGGAACAATCCGATGTAGGTGTTGTACGCCTGTACTGTCTCGTTGTAGCGCCTGCGTTCAACAGCGATGCGGTTTTCTGTGCCTGCCAACTCATCCTGCAAGCGTAGGAAGTTCTCGTTCGAGCGCAGCTGCGGATAGTTCTCCACCACCACCAGCAGGCGACTCAGCGCAGAGTCGAGTTGCCCGTTGGCCGCGATTTTCTCCGACGGGGTCTTGGCCCCGGCCATTGCGGCGCGCGCTGCGGCAATATCGCCAAAGACCTTCTCTTCGTGAGTGGCGAATCCCTGCACCGTCGCCACCAGGTTCGGAATGAGGTCGCTACGGCGTTGCAGGACCGCGTCCACGTCCGACCACGCCTTGTTCACCGCCTCGCGCTTGACTACCATCTCGTTGCGCCGGCTGACAAATGCGCTGCCCACAAAAAACACCAGCAGCACGATGACAATGAGAATAATCACTCCGGTTTTCATGTTCCTCCAGCCGTGGTCCAGAATTTTATTGCTACAAATCTGCCCGCAAAATCAATGTTTGTGCCACTGCCGCTTCGGCGCCTTCACATCCAGCCCATGCGCGACCGCCAAAATAGCGCTCATATAGGCGTGATACAGCTCGCGAACATTGTCCCCGGCATGGCCTCCGCTCCGCAACTCCAGCACCGACCGCACCGGCTTGCCATCAAAGCCAAATACCTCGGCCGCATGCTCCAGCACCTGGGTCTTGCCATGCGGAGGGTTCTCGCCCAGCGCAATCAGCGCGTGCCGAAACAGCGTCAACACGCTGGTCACCGACTTCGCCATCACCAGCCTTCAATTCGTCGTCGCCGTCGTTCGTCAGCAGCAGGTGGTTCCGCAGCCGCAGCAGCGTCGTCCGCAGCTCATGTTCCACCTCCACGCGGTGCAGGTTCATCGGTACTTCGATGCCCGCCACCACGTCTTCCCCGTGCAATATCTTGTGCGTGCCTTTAATGTCGAGCATCTCGATGGCGAACACGTCCGCCGACTCGCGCAGCTCCTCCAGCGTCATGATCGTGGGTGGCCGCAGCTTCTCTTCGTGGCCCCACCACTGCAGCACGCTCGCCAGTCCCGGATAGATCTCCGGCTTCATGTGCCGCAGCACCACCAGCAGGTTCACGTCCGAGTACTGCTCATGGAAATCGTCGCGCGCTGCCGAGCCGTAGAGCACCACCGCCACCAGATCGTCTCCGCAGGCGTAGTGCAGGCGGTCCACCAACTGCTTCAATTTGTCGTCAGGCTTGTTGACCATCGCTCACTCCTCGCGACTACCAGCTGCCGCCCGCGCCGCCGCCACCGCTCATGCCGCCGCCAAAACCGCCGAAGCCGCCACCACCTCCGCCGCCCCAGCCGCCGGAACTCCCGCCAAACCCGCCTCCCCAGCCGCCGCCGCCGCGTCCCATCATATTGCCCATCAGGAGCCATGGCAGCGCGTTACCCATGCCGCCGCCCGAGCCCGGAGGCCCACGCCGATTGCGCCCGCTGCGCGCCAGCGCCCTCACCAGCAGGAAGAACGCGCCAAACAGCACAAACGGCAGCCACCATGGCGCTTCGTGCGTCGGCGGACGCTGCCTTCGCTGCGGCAGTCCGGTCAGTGTCACACCGGCATCGGCGGCGATGTACTGTGCTACACCGACGGTGCCGGTAAGCGCCGCTGCGCTGAAATCACCCTTGCGAAAGTCGGGAACCATCTCGCGCCCCACATCGCCTGCGCGCGCATCGTTGATGACCGGCTCGAGTCCGTACCCTACCTCAATCTTGTATTGCCGGTCCTTGGGCGCAATCAGGATGAGCACGCCGTTATCTTTCTTCTTGGCGCCGATGCCGAGGTGCTTGTACAGGTCGACCGCGTAGTCGTCGCGCGTCTGGCCTTCCAGCGAGTTCACCGTCACCACCGCGATCTGCGAGCCCGTCTTCTGCTCGACTTCCGTCGCCAGCAACTCGATCTTCTGCCGTGTCGCCGGATTGATCACTCCTGCCAGGTCGGTGACGTATCCCTGGGGACTGATATCGCTGACTTTTTCGGCTCGCGCCAGCGGCACCAAGGCAGCGATCAGCGAAAGGAAAAGTACGGATTTGCGCAAGGCTTGCACTATCGGAGTATACGCACGACTGGGCAGAATCGTTCCTCTACTGCGTACGCTAGTCATCGGCGCGCAAGGTGTCAAGAATGCGGCCCGCCGCCGTCCGGCTTTGTTTCAACCTCGTTAACGCGGAATGCTTTCGCCTGATAATCCTTCGGCAGGTACGTATTGGGAATCGCCGTGTGATTACCATCCCGCAGCGCATGGAAGACCGGCGACATGATCTCCACCCCCGACTCGTAAAAGCTGTCCTGGATGTTGGCATGCAAATCCGAGTAGATGTACGGCATCAGCAGCGGATGGTCCGTGTAGGCATTGATCTCGTATTTCACGTAGGAATCCTGCAAGTCCGCCTGCAGCACAAACGGCGCCGGCTCATGCAGGATGTGCGTGGTCTTCAGCGCCGCATCGATCAGCAGCTTGTGAATCGTGCGCCACGGCGCGTCGTAGCCAATCGTCACCGAGGTATGCAGCACCACGCCCTGCTCCTTGGCCTGCAGGCTGAAGTTGGTCACGAAGCTTCCCAGCACCACCGAGTTCGGGATCGTGATCTCTTCATTCCGAATCGTCCGCAAGTGCGTCGCCAGCATCGACGTCTGCACCACTTCGCCAGTGTTCTCTCCGATGGTCACCCAGTCCCCCACGCGAAATCCGCGCGTATAAATTAGAATCACGCCCGCCACAAAGTTGGCCACCGCCGATGTAGAGCCCAGCGAGAACAGCACGCCGATAAAGACGGTGATCCCCTTGAATGCCGGCGACGACTCTCCCGGCAGATACGGATAGATCAGCACCGCTGCAAACGCATAAATCAATATGCGAACAATCTTGTACGTGGGCTGCGCCCATTCCGGGTAAAAGTTCGGTATACGGATGCGTCCACGTTCTATCTCCGTCGCGATGATGCGGACGAAACGCTGAACGTAGTGAATCACCAGCAGGATGACGAAGATGTAAAACGCCTTAGGCAGATAATCCAGAGCTGCGTTGCCCATCGCGACCAGCGGACCGGTGACATACCCCAGCAGGCGTTCCCCGTGCTCGCGGGTCCACGGGAAGAAACTGAATCCTTTCGCTAGCGTAAGAAAGGTCAGGACAGCGATCACCAGGTTGCGCAGACTCTTCGCGATCGACACTAGCAGTGCTGCCAGCCGCTCACCGCGAAGCAGTTCCGACTGCTGGATCTTGATGCCCTTCATCCGGGTCTTCGCCGATGTCTCCAGCAGCCTGATGACGCCCCGGCTGACAAGCAATATCAGCCAGACCACCGCGACAAAGATCGCTACCGTTGCCGCCGCCTTGCCTGCCGCCCACCACAGGAATCGCGGTGTGTGTTGCTCACGAACTAGGGGCAACTTCTCCTGCAGCAACCTGACGTACTGGATCGCCAGCGCCTTGCGCGGCAGGCCCGACACCTTCGCTTCCGCATCATTGATGGTGACGATCAACTGGTCGCCGTAGCGTACCGTCGCGACCCCGCCCTCTTCGTTCGCCTGAATGTTTTGCGGATCGAAGTCCTGCGCTTTCGCCAACTCTTCCAGAGCTGCCGAGATGCGCTCCGCCCGCATCTGCGCCGACGCCGCACCCAGGGTCTGATGAACCCGGAACATCTCGTAGCCATCCACCATGACGGGATAGCCTTTTACTTCCTGAACGGGCTCGCCTTCCTGGTCGTTCTGCCATGCGAACGCCGGAAGCACAACCAGATGAATCAGGAACAGAAGTGCCGCCACTTTTAACAGCGACGCTACGTTAGGCTCTTTCGGGAGCTTCACAGAGTCTTCCCTCCGCTATACGAAAACTTTCGTGGTAACGGCTCATGGTAGGCCATACAAGAGCCGCGCTCAAGCCTTCTGTTTTCGCTCGGAGCCGCGGACGGCAATATCTCCAAAACTCTGTCCATGCTTTTGAGGGGCATAAGAGTTGGCCTGTTATCAATGGTGTTCCGTCTTCGACTTCAGATTGAAGTACTCAGCAGCGCGGCATAGACTCCGGAAGTAACTGGGCGGTAATCCAGTTCAAGATTCACCACAGCAACGAAGCGGATAGCCGATGACCTCAGTAATCCTCAGCGCGTGCGTTCTGGCGGCCCTCACGGTTTTGGTGCACACGGCGGGCATCGCGGTACTGCTCCGGCACTTGACGTTTTTGTATGCCCTGCCGCCGAACAACGTTTGGCCTGTCATCCGCAGGCTGCTCCACATTATCTGGTGGCTGCTCCTGCTCCATCTGGCGGAAGTTTCGATCTGGGCATGGTTTTATCTGTGGCGTGGCTGCCTGCCCGATGCCCAAACGGCGCTCTACTTTTCCGGAGTCACCTATACGAGCCTCGGTTACGGCGATGTGGTGCTCGCGCCGCCATGGCGGCTCATCACACCGATCGAGGCCTTGGTTGGCGTCGTTATGGTCGGCTTCTCTACCGGTTACTTTTTCGTTGTCGTAAGTCGCATCCATCAGTGGAGGCCTCTTAACGCCGCCCACGTTCCCGTCACTGAAGAAACAAGACCCTAGCCGAGCAAGCAAGGACTGAAATGAACACGGCTGCTATCTTCGTCTTACTTCTCTTTGGCTATGCCCTCTTGTCAAACCGGGCATCGCAGACCCCGATCACCGCCCCTATCTTTTTCACAGCTGCGGGAATGCTTCTGTCGTCGCACTGGATGAGGGTCACTGCGGCTGGCGTGACTCCCAATGTGTTTCTCCGCCTTGCCGAGATAGGGTTGGTGCTGCTGCTCTTCACCGACGCCAGCCGGACCGATCTCTCCGTGTTGCGAAAAGTCGGAACGCTGCCCGGTCGTTTGCTGAGCACCGGAATGCTCTTGACCGTACTTCTGGGCGCCATTCTTGCCCGGCTGGTGTTTCCCGGCCTCTCGATTTGGGAAGCCGGCATTCTGTCCGCGATTCTTGCCCCGACTGACGCCGGGCTAGGCCAGGTTGTCGTGACCAGCCCGCGCGTCCCCATGCGCGTTCGCGAGGGGCTTAACGTCGAGGCCGGCCTCAACGACGGATTGTCTGTACCGTTCCTTTTGTTCTTTATGGCGATTGCGGCGGCCAAGATTGAAGGCGGGGCGGCCAGCTTACTGCAGTACATGGGGGAGCAATTGGGCTTGGGAGTGGTTGTCGGAATCGCGGTCGGCCTCGTCGGCGGCTGGTTGCTCCGCACCGCCGTTCGCCGCGGCTGGCTCGCCGAATCGTTTCAACAGATCGCCGTCGTCACGTTGCCCCTGCTTTGCCTGCTGCTGGCAGACATGGTTGACGCCAGCATGTTCATAGCGTCATTCGTCGCCGGTTTGGCCATCCAAGGGCCGTTCAAAGAGGCTGGAAAGCACAGCGTTGAGTTCGCTGAGCAGTGGGGACAGATTTTTAATCTCGCGGTGTTCTTCATGTTCGGCATGCTGGTGGTGCGCGATTGGTCGCAATTCACCGTGGCCAGTTGGGTCTATGCTGTCCTGAGTCTGACGGTCGTCCGGATGTTGCCCGTCGCCATTGCTCTCATCGGCACACGTCTCAGCCTGCCCTCGGTGTTGTTTATGGGCTGGTTCGGCCCACGTGGGCTTGCGTCAATTGTCCTGGGCTTGGTTTACCTGGAGCAGGAACTTCATCTTCCGGGTGAGCCCGCTATTCGAGCTGCCGTGACCTTGACCGTCGTCCTCAGCATCTTCCTCCACGGACTGAGTGCCATGCCGGGCATCAGCATTTATTCCCGCAAAGTGGCCACCCTCAATTCGTCGGCGCCCGAGCGCCAGCAACTCGGAACGTGATGGTTAGTTAATCGCTATCCCGAGACGAGTTAGGCTTTCTCTTGGCCTTGTGCTGCCGCGCTTCCAGCCAATTCATCCACCCATCCAGCCCTTCACCCGTCGTGCTCGACAACTCGAGTATCTCCATCCCCGGATGCACCCGCCGCGCGTTTTCCTTCGCCACCTCAGCGTTGAACGGCACATACGGCAGCAAATCGATCTTGGTCAGCACCATCAGCTCCGACTTGAAGAAGATCGACGGATACTTGAGCGGCTTGTCTTCGCCCTCGGTCGTGCTCAGCAGCACGATCTTCGCGTCCTCCCCCAGGTCATAGCTCGACGGACACACTAGGTTCCCCACATTCTCCACAATCAGCAGGTCGATCTCTTCCAGCTTCCAATCGGCCAGGTGTTTCTCCACCATGCGCGCATCGAGGTGACACGTGCCTCCCGTAACGATCTGTTTCACCGGAAATCCAAACTTCGCCAGCCGCCTAGCGTCGTTCTCCGTCTGCAGATCACCCGTTAGAACCGCCACACGCATGCCCTTATCGAAACGCTCCAGCGTCTTCTCCAGCAGCAGCGTCTTGCCCGAACCCGGCGCGCTGATCAGGTTCACGCACAACACGCCGTGCTGCCGATACCGCCCGCGCAGTTGGTCTGCCAGGATCTGGTTCTCGTTCAGGACTTTCTTCTCGACTTCAACCCGGCTCATTCATCCACTTCCATGTAGGCGATGTCCAACTCTTCCCCGCCGATGCACTTGGTCGCAAACTCGCCGCACTGCGGACACTGCGGGTCGAAATCCGTCATACGAAATTCGGTGTGACACTTCGGGCATCGCTGCACCCGCGGGATCGACTCCACCTCCAGCACCAGCCCCTCCCACTCCGTGTCTTTTACGATGCACTCAAAGCCGAACTGCAGGGCATCCACGTCCACCCCCGCCAGCTCGCCAATCTTGATTCCGACCTTTGAGATGCGCACGCCCTCATGCCGGAGAGCTTCCTTCTGCACAGCCTCCAAAATCGACGTTGCAATCCCCAGTTCGTGCATGAAATCCGCTGTCACCCTGCGACCTGACATTGTCGCACGCGCACGGCCCAGCAACCGCTCGGCTCTCATGTGCCGCTGCAGGACTTTCGCAGTGCGCCGTGTGTCCTAAGTCCGAAATTCACGTTAAGATTCCGATACTGCGGTCTCGCGGCTCTTGAAGCCTCCATGACCGCCCATAGGTGAACCTACCGGACAGAGACGCTCTAATTGCATGAAGAATGAACCCAAATTGCTTCGCTTCGTGAAGGCCTACCGCTCGGGAGTGCTGATTTTCCTGTTGATCGTCGAGATGATCGTCTCTCCTGCGGCGGACTATCATCCACGCCTCGGAGCCTTCCTCGCCGCCGTGACTGGGCTGTCACTCCTGGCCGCCGCCAGCTATATGGCGAACCGGAGAATCGTGAAACTCGTCGTGCTCCCAATCGCCGGCGTCTGGCTCGTGGCACGCCTATTCGAAGCGTACGGAAACCGCCAGCACGCCGATGCCCGCATGGCTCCCGCCGCCGGACTTCTGCTGTCGTGCGCCATTTTGTGGGCCATCTTCGAGCGGGTTCGCTCCGTCCCCCAGACCACCGGAAACACCATCACCGAAGCCTTCATGGGCTACCTCGTGATGGGTATCGCGTTCGCCCAGCTCTACTGGATCCTCAACCAGGTCATGGACAAGCCGTTTAATCAGTTCATCCCCAGCTTTGAGATCAGCACGTTGTTGTACTTCAGCCTCGTCACGCTCACCAGCGTTGGCTACGGTGGCATCGCCCCTCTGAATCCCTACGTGAGAATGGTTGCTGCGTTTGAAGGGGTGGCCGGGATCTTCTATATCGCCGTCGTCGTAGCGCGCCTGGTGTCTTCGTATCGCAGGGCCGAACGCGCGCAGGAATAACGAAATCTACGGCAGCAAACAGCGAGTCATGGGTTGGCCCACAATTGCCTGTCGTTTGGCAATTGTGGGGGCGACACAGTTCCAAAACGCCAATCGTTTTCCGCCCGAGCTTGAACCTCGCAACTCCCCCTTTGCAGCTACACTGAACCCATGAACATCGCCTTCCTCGGACTCGGCAACATGGGCTCGCACATGGCCCGCAACCTTCACCGCGCCGGACACTCCGTCACCGTCTGGAATCGCACCCTCGCCAAGGCCGAAGCGCTGCAGGCTGACGGCATCAAGGCCGCGCAGTCGGTTGGCGACGCCGCCAAAGGCGCCGACACTGTCATCACCATGCTCGCCGACGATGCTGCCGTCTCATCGGCCGTCTTCGGACCCGAAGGTGTTGCCGCCAACCTGGCGCAAGGCGCGACTCACATTTCCATGAGCACCATCAGCGTAGCGCTCTCGCAGCAACTCGGCGCCGAGCACCACCAGCGCGGCCAGCGCTACGTCTCGGCACCGGTCTTCGGACGCCCCGAAGCCGCCGCTGCCGCCAAACTCGTCGTCGCCGCCGCCGGTCACCCCTCCGACATCGAACGCTGCCAGCCCATCTTTGACGCCGTCGGCCAGCGCACCTTCGTCGTCGGCGCCCGGCCCGAGATGGCCAACGTCGTCAAACTCGCCGGCAACTTCCTCATCTGCTCGGTCATCGAGTCGATGGGCGAAGCGGTCGCGCTCACCCGCAAATACGGCATCGAACCGAAAGAGTTCGTCGAGTTTCTTACCAGTACGCTCTTCAATGCGCCGGTCTACAAGACCTACGGCGGCATCATCGCCGAGGAGCGCTACAACCCGCTGGGTTCAAGCTGCGCCTGGGACTCAAAGACGTTCGCCTGATGCAGGCCGCCGCCGACAGCGCTGAAGTTCCCATGCCACTTTTGAGCGTCGTCCACGACAACGCCCTCGCCGCCATCGGCCGCGGCATGCAAGACCTCGACTGGAGTTCCCTCGCCCGCCTCGCCGCCGAAAACGCCGGGCTGAAGTAAGGCAAGCAATCAGCGGCGCGGAGGCAGTATCGGTTCCGCGAAGCTGTCTTGCGCTGGCAGGGTACGGCGGAGTCTACCGGCCTTCCGGCCCGGCGGGCTGGTACGATCGCAGCTCGCCAATCACCACGCAGGTTTTCCGTCCTTAAACCGTAGTGTTAGCCTGTCGTCGCCCTTGACCACCTCGCGGGCCAGAGTCACGTCGGCTCCGTCCTGCTTGACCTTCGAGCCGGTGACTTCAACTTCGTCGCCCGGTTTGAAACTTGCCCCCATGTCATCGAGAAAGCTCTTGGGACAAAGCAGGACCTCAATCGTGTCTGCGCCGCTCTTCAAGGTTAGGTACGCGAAGCTCTTCGCGCCGGTGGGGGGAACGAGCTTCATCTCCTGCACCACGCCCTTGACCCTGGTCTCTGTGCTGGCGTCGTATTTGGGCGGGGCCTGCGCCAACGTTGCAGTCACCAGAAAAACGCATGCCACCTGCAGTAGATTTCTTCGTGTCCTGCCCCACCGCGTCATGACGCTCACCCCCGCCGCGAATGGTAGGCTCGCAAAGCTCGAAATGCAATCATCAGCATCGACGCAGCTGGGTGCCCCAGGTTCGCGCGCGTTCTTTGCGCGCTAACCTGGGATCACTACACCCTCCACCGCTGGTGGCCTACATCTCCCCGATTTTGGGATATGTGCGGCTCTTGCCCGCCGGATGCCCTGTTCCAAGCGCCGGCGGTAGCCAGCGCCCAAGCGCACGGTCCGTTTGGCAAAAACGCTACGATGCCCTCAATGTCAGGAATGCGGAAGAGTATGACGTCGAAAGTGCGACGGTGCATTAGAGGCTGCTGAAAAAGTCGTCTTCGCGACTGGTTCGTAACAGGGCATGACTTCAGTCATGCCGATAAGTCCTTTATCGTTGTCATCCCGAGGAGGCTTCAGCCCCCGAGGGATCTCCTTTTCGCTCTATTTCAGCATCCTCTTTAGCCCCTGCGGGGGAATCGCAGTTTCGCCGGCTCACTATTTATGAGACTGCTTGTAGTAGAGGAGGCGAAAGACTGGCGCTGGAACAGCTTCCGCCGTTATGCCTTCCGCGAGATGAGCGTGGTGGAGACTGAATCAGAATGGACAGCGACAGACCGTGAGTTGCAGGCGTCCAGTGTTGCGCCCCGAATATTCCTGCTCCCAGGTTACCGCCCAAATGCGGGGCCCGAACCTGGGCACGATGACGGCGGCTCGGGGCGATGCTGGGCTCGCTCGTGCAGCTACCACTACCGATGGGATAGGTGGATCGTAGTCCAGTCGGCAGCGGCGGCCGTCTATAAACTGGCCGGGATAAGCTCAAGTGCTGCACAAGTAGGCCACAAGTGGGGCTACTTTGGACTGCCCTCTTGCGAACGGAGGACCACCGAGAGTGCTCCGACACAAGAATTGTTTCACGGTGTCATGGACGGGCGGGACGGGTGTACGATGGTGCCGTTGTCGAGGTTAAGAAGGAAATCCCGGTCAATTATTTTCGTGCAGGAGGAGAGGCATTGTGAAATTCATACAGATAGGAATGCTAGTGTTTCTGTTATCTGCTGGTTCTTTAGCTCAACAACCCGCACCGCCGTCAAAAGCCAAAGGTAACATTGCCAGCATTCGCGCCATCGACTTTAGTGACTTTGACTACCCGGCTGATTGTGGTTCGGATTATCCGAAGGTCATTCATGGTGCTTGGGATAAAACTCTTGAAAACGGTTCAATTATTGGTTTCAGTCTAGCTAAACCAGTTTTCGGGTACTTAACCGGAGGGTCAGGTGAAGATGCTGTTGTCGTGGGAGGCTGCGAGCTCGGAGAGGGTGTAATCAGTAAGATTTTCATCTATAAGGTGATCGATGGAAATGTCAAACTCAACAAAATTCCGGCATCGGCATGGGAAGAACACGCCAACGACGATTGGGGTGTCAGTGGTGTTCGCATCAATAATAAGCAATTGCTGGTTACTTATGCTGCTGGTGGATCGCATGCTCAGCAGGTATGGGATGTAACCTCGACGCTCCAATGGAACGGGAGCAAATTTATCCGTGTTAACACGGTGCGTGTCCCGCACAAATAGGGTGGTTCCTTGCGAAGAGTTTGACTTGACGATCGGGCATCGTTTATCCGGCCGGCAACGCATAATTGACAACCATACGCATATGACGCCGGGCACTGAACGCTGGGTCTGATTGGGTTGAGAATACGCTGTCGTAGGCACTTATAAATGCTAATCGCTTGGGTAAAACGAATGGAAACCGGCGACACAAGGACACGAATCGATGCTGCTCTTTGAGAAGGCCAACGGTGCGGCACCTTAGGGAGATAGTAATAGACAAAGCACGATCCAGTCCGCCGAGTTGGTCTTCGATGCCGCCACTGGCAGAACAAACTCTGGAGAGGTCGCCGGTTGTCTGGGGAAATATGACGTTGTCAATACCCTTATCGCGACTCGAATATACGCCTTCTTGATCGATAATCGCGGCTGTATGGAGGGTGACGAAAGGAGAGAAAATGAAGCCACTGATGTCTATCTTACTGGCCATCGGTTCTCTTTTATTCCTTGTCGCTTGTAGTTCCTCGCAAACATTAACCCGTGGCAAGGCAACGGACATTCTTCAACAGAGCCCTGCTTATCAACCCCAGCCCAATGCTCGTGTATATCCGACAAAAGCGCAGTACCAGGAGGGCGTAAGCAAAGGTTTTTGGGCTTTCAACGGTGGCACTTTTGTGCCGATAGCGTGGAAGCTTACACCTTCTGGGGAACGATGTTTCCTGTCCGACATGAGGGCACTGCCTCCTCCAGTGGATGTCTTCAACACTAAGTCTTTTACTACCCGCTATAACTTCAAAAGAAATGTCAATCGAAGTAACAGGTATAACTGATGCTCCCGCGGCGTTTGGCGATCCCAAAACAACAAAGGTCGTGGAGGTTAAATGGACTTACGATTTTGCTGGATGCCCAGATGACATACGTAAGATCTTCAAGGACTACTCGGTAGAGTCTCACGACATTTTCAAGCTGTACGATGATGGCTGGCGTTTTGTAAGCACCATCGCCAATTTCCCATAAAAACTCGATTCGCGAGATGATGGTGTCAAAATGACACGCCACTTCCCAAAAGGAGAACTCGATGCGAAAATCACTTTGCCTACAGATGTGTCTCGTGGCTCTTTTGCTCGCTGTTGGTGTTTCTGCAAACAGCGATAGCGCCGTTTCGAGCATTACAGTTTCTCAGGGAATAGACGCGGCATATTCCGCGATACTGACGCAGTTGAAGAAAGATGGGTACAGTATTGACTCGGCGTCCAAAGATGCTGGAATTAAGACTTCTCTGGAAGTTACAGGCGGATACCACCAAACTGGCACCCACATTGAGATAAGCTTTATACCCGACAGCGGAGATAAGACAGACATAAGAGTTGCAGTCATGCAGCAGAAACGCTATAAGGCTTTATCAACCGATCCTTGATCGTCTCCGAAGCCGAGTGCTAAAGACTCCGATGCACTTGCAGCCAAGCTAAAGCAAGAGCTTGGCTGGTAAGACCTTTGCCCGGTGCCCCAGGTTCGCGGCCCGCTTTTGGCCGCTAACCTGGGTCTCGCAACCATCGCCGGGCGTGCCCCGGCCAAGAGGACTAACCTGAACTTGCTGTTCCAGCCTTATTTTGGCTAGGGCGGGGCGGTTGTGGAACTGCGGGACGCCCAGGTTGCCGCCGTTACCAAGGAACTTCTCAGGACCGCCCTTCCAGTATCTCTTTCAATTCCCGTTTCCCGTGCAGCACTGCGATCACCTGCAACGGGTCGGCGTCCGGCCGGTAAACGATCACGTAATTGGGGTATTTCGTGACGGTCCAGAACCGCACCGGTAACGGCGTGATGTCCTCCCGCTTGGTTCCTATCCGGGGATGTTTCGCCAGCCGATGACAGGCGCCAAGAATCTCCATCTCCACCCGGTCGGCAGCATCCTGGTTGTCTTCCGCGATCGTCTGCCAAATGGTGTCGAGGTCTTCTACTGCCTGCGGCGTGAACTGAATCCGCGTCTTCATCCCTGCGGATTCGGCCGCTCGGCGCGGCGCTTCCGCAACAACGCAAGTGCGGCATCCTCGTCGAGCAATTCGCCCCGCTCCGCCTGCGCATACCCCGTTGCGACATGGGCGGCGACTTCCTTGCGTTGCTCCAGCATCCAGTCTTCCAGATCGAGTTGCTCGCGGATGATCTCGAAAGCCTGGTCGAGGACTTCCCCCGCGTTCTGATAGGCGCCGGACCGGACGGCCAAGTCGATCACGCGCTGCTGTTCGGGTTTCAGGTCAATCGTCATGGGGTCGCCAAGGGCGAACTGTTCTCACCCTAATTTCGATCCTCTGCGCTGTCAACCGAAAGACTGGCTCGGTGCCCCAGGTTCACGGCTCGCTTTTGGCCGCGAACCTGGCGACGCTCCGGCCGCAAGTCCCCCGCCGGTCTTCCCTTATCACAATGCCGTGTGTTCCACGTCCTTTTGCCGCCTGTGCCCGGCCGGTATAAAACCCATCGTGAGGCTAAGGGATTTGTGTCCCTTGCCCGCTCCGCACCACAGGTTGCGGAGTCAACTGGCTCTTTGAAATCTCGGTGTGCCCCACGGCGGCGGTTGGAGCCTTGCCATACTTGTATGGGATGTATGACAAAAAGTGTCATACTTGTATGCAATGTATGGCAAAAATCTGCCATACAAGTATGTAATGTATGGCAGATAAACGTATGACTTGTATGTATTGTATGACAGTTTGGGCCCCCAAATAACCCCCAATTCCGCCATAAACCCTTATGGGTCAAATGGATACGTTTAAGTGCCATATTTGTCAATGACATGCAAACAATTTTCCCCTAAATCATTGATTCTAAATGACACCGCACTAAATTTTAATGTGTTATTGCGGAATAGAACACCAACACGCTCGCCGCTGCGCTAGAGCGATCCGCTCTACGCGACCCCTACGGCGTCCCCGGCCAACTGCCCCAGCAGCGCCTTCAGGCGGGTAAGCACCAGCTCCGGCTGCTTCTCCTTGAGGCTGAACTTCAGGACGCCCGCCGGGGTGAACTGGCTGCCCGGCTCGCCTTGCACGAAGCGCGCCAGCCGCTCGGGATCGATGGTGGCCTTCTCGGTAAACCGGATGCTGACGGCATCGCGGCGCCGCTCAATCTGCGCCACCCCGATCCGCTGCGAGAGCAGCTTGAGCTCGGCGTACTCCAGCAGGTTGCGCACCGGCGGAGGAGGCGCGCCGTAGCGGTCGCCCAACTCGGCCGCCACGTCGGTTGAGCTGGGCTTCGGTCTCCACTCCGGCGACGCGCTTATACATCCGCAGCCGCTGGTTCTCTTCCGCGATGTACTCGGCGGGAATGCGGATATTGAGCCCGAGGTTAAGTTGCGTCTCCGGCGTATCGGGTTCGACTTCGCCCTTGAGCTCGCGCACCGTGCGCTCCAGCATCGAGGTGTACATCTCGAAGCCGATGGCCTCGATGTGTCCGCTCTGCTCGCCGCCCAGCAGGTTACCGGCGCCGCGCAGCTCGAGATCGAGCGCCGCGATCTTGAAGCCCGCTCCCAGGTCGCTGAACTCCTTCAGTGCCGCCAGCCTCCGCCGAGCAAGATCAGTGAGGTCACGGTCGGGAGGAATCAGCAGGTAGGCATAGGCGCGGCGATCGGAGCGCCCCACGCGCCCGCGCAGCTGATAGAGCTCCGAAAGCCCGTGGCGGTCGGCGCGGTTGATGAGGATGGTATTACAGAGTGGGATATCGAGCCCGTTCTCGATGATCGTGGTCGCGATCAGGATGTCGGCCTCGTGCTTCATGAAAGCCAGCATCACTCGCTCCAGCTCGCTCTCGCCCATCTGGCCATGGCCTACCAGGATGCGCGCCTTGGGCACCATCTCGCGGATCTTCTCGGAGATCTCGTAGATGCTCTCCACGCGGTTGTGTACGAAGTACACCTGCCCGCCGCGTTCGAGCTCTTTCTCAATCGCCGAGCGAATGAGCGTGTTGTCCCACGCGGCCACGACGGTCTGGATGGCCATGCGGTCTTTGGGCGGCGTCTCGATGACGCTCATATCGCGCAGCCCGAGCAGCGACATATGCAGCGTTCGCGGGATCGGCGTGGCCGACATGGTCAGCACGTCCACTTCCTTGCGAAGCTGCTTCAGCCGCTCCTTGTGCCGCACCCCGAAGCGCTGCTCCTCATCGACAACCACGAGGCCGAGGTTGCTGAACTTCACGTCCTTCGAAAGCAGCCGATGCGTGCCAATCGCGATGTCGAGTTCCCCCGCTTCTAGCTTCACCAGCGACTCTTTGATTTGCTTGGCCGTGCGGAACCGGCTGAACATTTCAATCTTCAGCGGGAACGCCTCGAAGCGCCTCCGGAACGTATTGAAGTGCTGGAACGCCAGCACCGTTGTCGGCGCAAGCACCACAACCTGCCGTCCATCCTGCAGCGCCTTGAACGCCGCGCGCATGGCGACTTCGGTCTTGCCGTATCCCACGTCGCCGCACAGCAGGCGGTCCATCGGGGTCGAAGCCTCCATGTCGCGCTTCACGTCCACGATGGCGTTCATCTGGTCTTCGGTCTCGCTGAACTCGAAGGCGTCTTCGAACTCGCGCTGCCACTCACTGTCAGCGGCAAACGGATGGCCCTGAGCGCTTCTTCGCACGGCGTAGAGCTTGAGCAGCTCGTCGGCCATGTCCTTCATGGCCTTCTTCACCTTCGCCTTGGTCTTCTGCCACTGCGCCGTGCCCAACCGGTTCAGAACAGGCTTCGCGCCCTCCGACGAGCGGTACTTCTGCACCAGGTCGAGTCGGGTGAGCGGCACGTAGAGCCGTGCTCCCTCGGCATACTCCAGCACCATGAACTCGGCGACCGCTCCGTCTTCCTGCGGAACCTCCTTGAGCCCCTGGTATTGCCCGATTCCGTGCTCGACGTGCACCACGTAGTCCCCGACCGCAAGGTCGCGGAAGTCGGACAGGAACGCCGACACCTTCGACTTCTGTCGTTGTGGACGTCCGAGCGAGACTTCGGGATCGTCAAACAGATCGCGCGAGCCGAAGAGGATGAGGTTCGCCTCCGGCAGCGCCACTCCCTCTGGTACGTAGGACTTCACAATCGTCGTGGCGGCCACGTCATCGGTGAAGTAGGTGGACTCGTCCACGAAGACTTCCATGCCGGGCTTGGGGGTGCGGCTCCCAATGCGGAACGACAGGTTGTACTCGTTGAAGACGTCTGCCAGGCGCTCGACTTCGCCAGTACTCGAGACCGCAAACACCACCCGCTTGCCTTCACGGGTCAGCTTGCCGACTTCCTCCGTCATCGCAGCCACCGAACCATGGAAGCGTATGGTGGGCTGTGTCTGCATGACAATGTGCTCGGTTTCGTCCGAGTCTTCGATTCCTAGTTGTTCGACCGCGAGGGTCGGCAATTGTTCGAGAGTCGCAGCCCACTGCTCCGGGCTGAGGTACAGATCTTCCGGCCGGACCAAATTCCCGACGAGACTGCGCTCGTGTACTTCCGCCAGCCGCGTCCACCAAGCATCGTGGTTCTCGTGCAACGCATCTGGTTCGTCGAGAACCACGGTTGCGCCCGGCAGAAGATCAAAAAGCGTACGATCTGCACCCGCGACTGGAGCGTAGAGCTCCCAGCCGGGAAAAACGCTGACGCCCGAATAGCGAACGGCTTCCTCAACCACACCGTCGTCTCCGGCCAGGCGATGCCCGCTAAGCCTCGCGCTGATGGCCGCCAGCGTATCCTCTTCGACCGGCGTTTCCGTGAGCGGCAGCAAAGCGATGTCTTCAACCGCAGCCGCCGAACGTTGGGTCGCCGGATCAAATTTCCGCAGCGATTCGACTTCGTCGCCGAACATCTCAATGCGCACTGGCCGGTCCGATTCGGGGGGATAAGCGTCGATCAATCCACCACGATGCGCAAATTCTCCCGGCATCTCGACCACATCGACCTGGTTGTAACCACCGAGACGCAGATGCTCGACCAGTCGCTCGGGATCGATCATCTCGCCGCGCCGCACCACACGCGCCAGGTCAGCGTAAAACGAAGCATCGCGCAGCCGCATGGTGGCCCCAGAGAAAGGCGTGAGAACGATGTGCGCCCCGCCGGTCGCGATCTTCCACAACGCCGTAGCGCGGGCTTCCTGAATTTCCGGATGCGGGGACTGCTGCTCAAACGGCAGCACGTCGTATGCGGGAAGGGCGATCACTCCGTCTGGCGGAACGGCACCGGTCAATTCCGCAAGGGATCGCGCGACCGGAAGCAGTTCGTCCACGGCGCGATTGTTGGCCAATATCACGACCAAAGGTCGCGAGGTCGCGCCCTGCAGCAACGAATAGAAGAGAGCCTTGCCGGTCGAGGTCAGTCCAGACACACGGCAACGCCCCGCGCCGCCCTTGACCCGGGCCAGAGCGCGCAAGAAGGCTGGAGACTTTTCCACGTCCGCAAATATTTCGCGGACGAACGGGAGGATCACCTGGTCATTCTAACAGTGAGGAGGATGCCGTTCAGAATTCCAGATGCATGCGCAGTCCCGGCACGCTGACTGGCCCGCGGTCGCGATTGTAGCCCGGGTTGTTGATGTGCTGGTAGTCGACCGCAAAGAACACACCTCGCCAGGCGTGAACCGTGTAAAACGCCTCCTCGATGGTCTCGCGCCCGTAAGTGAGGCCACCGTCGCCCAGCAGGAACCCCAGTCCGCCGTCCGCCAGATACTTCTGATGGTAGGCGCCGATTCCGTTGGAGAGGAACACTGCGCCCAGACGATCGAGACTACGATGCCAGCGTGTTCCTTTGGCGTACACGCCCAATTGCAGCACACTTTCCGCCTCGGTGTAGCAGAACGATTCGTACTTGCTGTCGGCCCAGCCCCAGCGCCCGAAGGCCCACACGTCGCTGGAAATCTCCTGCTGGAAATTGACTCCAAATCCGTACTTGACGGTCCCCTGCTTGCGGGTGGCAATGACGTCGGGCGGCTGCGACGGGTCCGCATCATAGGCCGCAATCGCCTCGCGGTAATTGCCCATGTTGCCATGGTTCACGTAATTCAGGAACCGTACCGTCGTGTCCTTATTCTTGAGCAGCTTGTAGCGCAGTTCCAACTCGATGTTCTCGGCGCGGGCGCGGGCTACGTCCGCATCCAGATTCGGCCCGTTGGCTACCTTGGGCATCAACACCTCGGCGAAGCGGAGGCCCCAGTTGCGGTCTTCGTAGTCGAAGATCGCTCCCACGGTATAGCCGCGGGTATCAGCCGCGTAATCCCAGGCCCCATTGTTGGCTGCCGTCCAGTTAAGGAACTGATAGTGGCTGTCGGAGCCACCAACATTGTTGTCGAAGAAGTCGGCCATCGAGAATTTGCCGAAACGGATCTCCAGCCGCCGCACAGGCACCTTCGTTGCCAAGGTAAGGGGGCCGCGCGGGACTTCAATTTCCTCCTTGGAAAACGGAATCGTCTGTTGGAAGATCAAGCGCGCAATGTACGGCGCACTGCCCAATTGAGGGTTGCGCACCACGTCGAGATTGGTGAAACCGGCCAGTCCCAATGCACCGCTGATGCCACCCCAGCCAGCCTCCTCGACATCCAGATAAACAATGGAGCGGGGCGTGAACTCATATCCAGTGAACAGGGTCAGCACCCGAGAGATTGCGTGTTCTGAGGTGTCGTGCAGGCTGTTCGCGCCGCTATAGGCGGCATAGAAATCCCCATGCGCTTGGAAGACAAAATTGGCCTGCCCTGAAACCCACCACTTCGCTGTGTCCGAGTGCTCTAAAAGAGTGTCGCGCGGTGCTCGTGCGTCAGGTGTGGTGGCGTCTGTTTGCGTGTCCTGCGCCCAAGCCGAGAATGCGAAGACGATGACCCACAATGCCGCACACATGTTCCGTCCCGGCTCGCGCCAAACGAGCCGGGCCGACGCAGTTGAGTTCAGTCGCATTTTACGAAATGATTTCAGGCTGATGGCTCCCGATGTCGTCAGTTCAGTCCATCTAAATTCAACGACAGCTGGACGAAGTTTGAGTGTCACAGCTTCGTGTTACAGGTTGATTACGACAAATAGCAATGGGAACACTCTCCGGCGGTGAAGCCCGGACGTCGAAGGCCCAGCGCGAGAGCAGCTCAGGCCTCTCTCGGCCGGCGCCACCGGGACCGGTTGGTATCTGGCGAAGTACTTCGCGGGTTTTTCATACACGTTTGGCCATAGGCGAACCAGATTGCACCGCCGCGCCTTTTTATAGCATACTGGGGTATGGTATTGACAGGCCTTTATGACAAGAAAAGAGAACCAGGCAGACCGTGCGAAGTTGCTGGCCAGGGCCCGCAGGATCCGTGGTCAGATAGATGCCGTGGAACGCACGTTGGCCGATGAAGCCGAAGACTGCGCCGACACGCTGCAATTGTTGGCTGCCTCCCGCGGGGCAATCAACAGCCTGATGGCCGAGGTGATGGAAGACCACATTCGCGAGCACATCGGCCGGGGCCGCGCCTCGCAAGAGGTCACCGACGACCTGCTGGCCATCGTCCGCGCCTACCTGAAATAGCTAGCTCCTGCCCAGCGCCTCGCGAACGGCTGACGCCAACTCCGACAGGGTGAAGGGCTTTTGCAGGAAGGGCGCCTTTGTTTCCAGCACTCCGTGGCGCGTCACCGCATCATCAATATTTCCCGACATGAACAGGATGGGAAGGTCCGGCTTGAGGGCTCGGACGTTGGCAGCCAAATCTGGCCCACTGATGCCTGGCATCACCACGTCCGTGATTAGAAGATCGAGGACGCCCGCGTGCTGACTCGCCAACTGCATCGCGTCCGCGGGGTGCGCGGCCAACACCGCATAACCCAACGATGGCAGGTAGGCTGCGACCGCCTGTCTCACATCGTCGTCGTCTTCCACCACCATGAGAGTCTGGTTGTCCCCGCGTAGGGGGTTTGCGCGTTTTGAAGAAACGTCGGCTGCCGCCTTGCGGGTGCGTGGCAGGCACACTGTAAAGCGCGTACCCACGCCCGGCGCCGAGTCGGCCCACACATGACCATCGCTCTGCCGTACGATTCCATAGACAGTCGAGAGCCCCAAACCTGTTCCCCTACCAACTTCTTTCGTGGTGAAGAAAGGCTCGAACATGTGCTGCATCACTTCAGCGTCCATGCCTGTGCCCGTGTCGCTCACGGTCATCACCACGTATTCGCCCGCCGCCACCTGAGTGTGCCCCGTCAACCCAGATTCCGTTGCCAGGCAGTTGCTGGTTGAAATGCTGAGTCTTCCTCCGTGAGGCATGGCATCTCGGGCATTCACGCAAAGATTGATCAATACCTGCGACAGCTGGTCAGCATCGGCTTCGACTAGCCATAGTGGCTCACTCAGAGCAGTGTCAAGAGCGATGTCTTCGCCCAACAGCCGCTTCAACATCTTCGACGTGCTGGTGACGACGGCATTCAGATTCACCACGGCGGGCATGAACACTTGCCTGCGGCTGAACGCCAGCAGTTGGCGTGTCAGGCTCGAAGCCCGCCGCGACGCTCGCAGCACCTCTCCGGTGTATTGCGATGCCCTGGCATCGTCCGCCAATTGGTTCTGCACGATCTCGGTGTACCCGTAGATGATCTGCAGCAGGTTGTTAAAGTCGTGAGCAACTCCGCCTGCCAACTGGCCCAGAGCTTCCATCTTGTGAGCATGGCGCAGTTCGGTTTCCATGGCGCGGGCCTCGGTCACATCCTCAAATATGATGATGATGCCGCCGGTCTCCACTCCCGCATCACCCCAGGGGTGCACCTCCCAGCGGTGGCGAACGTGTTTCCCATCGGGTCGCACCCACTCGTCTTCGCCCCTGACTGTTTCTCCCGCCAGACCGCGTTGATGGGCTTCGATCCAGCGCCCGTTCATCTCAACCGGGTCGTCGTAGTGCCGCCGCCCGGCTGGACTCTGCTCAGAGGCCAGGAAGTCTTTCTGCCAGTGGCGACTGCAGCGGACATAACGCATCTCCCGGTTGAACATCGCGATGCCCACCGGCGCGTGTTCGGCAAACGCTTCCAGGAGCTGTCGCGAGCGATCCAACTCCAGCTCCGGATGCATGGAATACTGTTCGCCAGTACTCCCAGCCGATTTCGAGGATGATGCGCGTGAGGACGACATAGTAGTAGCGTCCCGGCGCCCGCGTGTATGCGGCACGGCCCGCGGCTACCGCACCGCGGTTCGTTGAGGGGGGAAGTGGATCGCAATCGCAGCACACTTCGTGCCGCGCAAGTAATTCAATCGAGAAACGAGTTACACCAACCACTTCCTTCTGTGACCGACTTGCACTTGAAACGCATCGAAGTGGAAATTGCAAGCCACAGAGGGCGACCGGATCGTCCTTAATAGTGTGTCATAAGACCAATGCAAAATCCCAGTCTTAATTATTACTATCGTGCTATTTTTTATAGCACTTTAGTGACAAGTAGCGACGTTCATTTCCGCTCGACAGGCACGTCCTGAAACACCTCCGCCTTCACGGGTGCCAGGAACGGTATCGCCGTGGCATTCAGCACGAATGTCCCCGCGTTCAATGATTCGATCACCATGTCGTACTTAAATTCGCCCATCGCGAACGACTCGGGCGTGAGCCGGAAGACGAGACTTTGTTGCTTCGCGCCCCGAATGGTGGCGATCTCGGGTGTGGAGTTGCTCACGACCACCAGGACCATGCCAGCGGACTCTTCTTTTTTGTCTTCCTTCTTCTTCATGCCGTCTAGTCTTTCCTGCTTCTCACGGTGCTCCCGGTCCTGCTCAATGGCCTTCGCAGGATTGAATCCGGGCACCAGTACACGTGCTCTCTCCAGGTTGCTTGCCGGAAAGATACCGTAGTGCCACTGGTCGTCACTTAACTCCTGCACAGCTTCGACCCGGAGGCCCGTAGGGCGTTTCCTGTTTTGCTGATATCGGCACTCGGTTCTGCGTGAGCGCGATCTCGGCCACCACCATCGTCATGGCTTCGACGTTGGATCCTTCCGCCACGACCAGCGCAGCGGGCCCGAGGTTCATATAGAGGGGCACTCCGATGATCGCGCTGGTTTCGGTTTCCGCAACGATGATAGCGGGAACGCTGTCAAACGCGGCAAACGTCTTGCGACTGTCGCCGCTCAATGCGCCGGTTACCACGCATACATCCCTCTTGAAACAAAGCGCGGCTGACTGGAAATTCGCCGGGACGTTCGACTTGTGTAACATCGCCTTAGAAATCGACGCTTTGCCCGAAACGGAGACCGACGGATCCCCGGCTTGACGCAAAGTGAACTCGATCGAGGGATTACCTGTCGGAACCATGAAACTGATGAGCCCATCAGCAGCCTGTGGCTCGGCGCCTTTCAACTCAAAGATCCAGCCGCTCAAGTGGGCCGCTTCGCCTGCGGTCTGCATAGGCAGAGTGACACGAGTAACCGTAAGTTCAGGTTGGTTGGCGAACCGCTCGGGATCTTCCACCACCGTGCCGGAGACACGTTGGCCAGGACGTAGGATCGCCGGCAATACGACGCCGACGTCTTTTTTCATCGTTGTGGATGAAGCCTCAACTGGGGCTTTCATCTTCATGCGTCGGGATTTCTCCTCGGCCTGGGCGGCCTGACGGGCTGCCGCCAAGTGTTGCAGCACTTCGTCGCGGGAGATTTTGGGTGCGTCCTTGGGACCGGAGTGCGATTCTTCCGACTCCGGGCAATCGATAGCCTGGTACTTCTGTTGTGTGGCCTTCCAATCAAAGCATCGATAAACCCCGGTCATCGGATCGTGGAAAATCTGGTGGCCAGACACGTGCTGGCCTTCCAGGTTGTAATCTTCGACGATCTCGCTGATGAAGTTGTTATTTTCGTCATAGCCCGCCAGCGCCTTCTTCTGCACCGATTTTCCGTCCGGCCAGTACGAGGTATTCTTGGTCGTGGTGACCAACTCGTAATTCGGGCTGTAGGCGTAATCGATCGTGACTTGGAGCTTGCCATTGGGGCCAATGGTGCGGATCTCCACAACGCGTCCGTGCGCGTCATAATCCATTTCTTGTTTGCCGTTGGGTCCGTTATCAACCGTCGTCGTTTTTTGGGCAATCAAATATGCCGGAAGGATCGCGAGAAAGCCCAGAACCAGCAGCAACGTGCATACCGAATGCGGAAGACGTCTGCGCAATTGAATTCTCCCTCTCCAACTTGTATTGCAAGATAATGCGCCCCACCCTCGGGATCTGCTTCGCTCCCTGACGGCACGGCTGTGACCCGAAATGCGAGAAAACACTCGAGTTTAACACCCCGTTAGTGCCCCCCGGTCGTTCTTTGGTTAGGACGGTCCGACGTAAGATGAATGGTTATCCGATGTTATCCGCTCCGGAGAGTCATCTAACTCCGTTATTTATCAATGCTATAAGATGACCACAAACGTGGCGTGCCACCCGCAGACTTAAGCCGCAGAGTGGTTGCCGGCACCTCCCCGAGATCCACGTTTTGGCGCTGAAGATAATGGAAAATTATTCTTACTAGGAAAGTAGTTGCATTGACGGACCCTGCGTGGTAAAAAGGCTCCTACCTTAGTCGTAGTGGCCGGGTTCAGAGTCGACCGGCGAAACATTTCACCGAAAAACTGCAGTCACCAGGAACTTCAACAGTTCCTCAGGAGAGGCCCGATGAAACTTACCAATACCCTCTCGTTGTGCGTCTGCGTTCTGTGCCTATCGTTGTTGTTCTGCGTCTCGATGTCAGCGCAGACCAATGCGGTCCAGAGCGGCGTACTAACGAAAGCTGATTTCAACCGCGCGATTCATTCCGATGTATCGCCACCGCTCAGAGATCTCATCGATTCGCAGCCCGTTTCAACCTTTGGCTATCATTTGGCCAGCCCGCACCTGAATCCGAAGTTGCAGAAGCAGCTTCAGTTCGCCGCCCAGCGTGGTTTGAGCACCGCTGCCATTAATGGCAACGCTCCCGTCCAACAGTTGGCTCCCGTAGCCGCGACAGTTGGCGTGAACGTCCTCGGCGTCGGGATCGGCTTCCACGGTTACAGCGTTCCTGATGCGCCTACCGATTCCAACGGAGCATCTGGCGATTGGCCGGGCAACCAGGCTAACGCTCAGGTCGTCGAATGGGTCAACGTTTCCTACGCTGTCTTTAACAAGGCCACCGGTGCTTATCTGGCCGGCCCGATTCTGGGCAACGCCCTATGGGCCGGTTTTGGCGGAAGCTGCGAGACCTCCAACAGCGGCGACATCGTAGTGCAGTTCGACAAGACTCACCACCGCTGGATCCTGTTCCAGCCGGTATTCAGTTCGCCGTATGCGAGCTGTTTCGCTATCTCGACCTCGCCTGACGCTCTGGGCACCTATTATCGCTACTCGTTCCCCCAGAATGCCGGCTTCCCGGACTACCCCAAGCTAGGCGTTCAACCTGACGCCATCTACCAGTCGAACAACATCTTCAACACGGCAGGCACGGCGTACCTCGGGGCTCAGCCCTGCGCGTATAACTTGGTCAAAATGTTGACGGGCGATCCGACCGCCGAGCAGGTTTGCACGCTCGACGACTCAAACGGTACCTATTTTGACGACAGCATGCTGCCCGCCGATCTCGATACGCCTGGCGTGCCGCTTCCCGTTGGCACGCCGGAGGTATTTGTCGGCAGTATTGACAACAATGCCTCGGAAACCAACATCTACGAGTACACCTACAAGCCGAACTTCACGGCTGGTACCGCGGTGCTCACCGGTGTCGGCGGATCTAATCCCATCGCGACCGGCCTGCCGGCCTTCGTCGGTCTGTGCAATTTCGGCTCCACAGGTTGCATACCGCAGTTAGGAGTTACCACCAGCTCCAGCGGTCTGGATTCGTTGGGCGATCGCCTGATGTTCCGTCTGGCGCTCCACCGTACCGTTAACAAGGCCAATGTTCCCACCACGTCGTATATGGTGAGCCACGCCATTGTGAACGGAAGCACTGGCGCTGTCCGTTGGTACGAGTTCCGCGCACCAGCCGCCAACCCGACGGCTCTGACCACATACCAGGGCGGCACCTATGCCCCGGATGCCACCTACCGGTTCATGGGCTCGCTCGCCATGGACAAGAATGGCGACATTGCGTTGGGTTACAGCCGTTCCAGCGCAACCACCCATCCTGACATTTACTTCACTGGCCGGGCATCGACCGATGCTTTGGGAACAATGCAGGGTGAACTTCCCATCGTGAACCAGACGGTCGCGACGGGCTCGCAGAGAAGCACCAGCCACCGTTGGGGCGATTACACCAGCATGACCATCGACCTCGACGGTTGCACCTTCTGGTATGTCAACCAGTACTACACAACGACCACGACGTTTGCCTGGAGCACGCGCGTGGCTTCACTGAAGTTCAACAGCTGCACGCCAACCGTACTTCCCTAGGTTGCATTATGCGGCGCCGCCTCCCGCGGCGCCGCAATTCTAATGCGGTCTTGGCAAGAGTTCGCTAGAATCAGGACGTTGCACCAATTTAACTGGTGGTACCCGGCTAAGAGGGAGGGAGTACCGCCACTTCAGGACAAAGCCACGCAAGGCGCGGCTTTTGGGGAGGATTTTAGTATGAAGAATAAATCTCTGCGGAGTGTCGCTCTCGTCGCTACTCTCTGCCTACTCGCTGTCGGTCTGGCGAGCGCCAACAACATGTCAAATCTAAAGCCGGTGGGAAACATCACACCGCCGTCAACTAACGACGTCACCGTCCCCGTATCATTCCCGACGGCCGGCGATCTCTATTGCAGCGCCACCAATGGTTGCGGCAATATTCCCGCGGGTGGCCAGACCGACTTCATGTGGACCACCGGGGACTTTGTGATTTCGTCGGTTTTCGTGCTGCCCACGTCGGCGGTCACGGACCTCACAGCCAACTGGAGCTTCCAGGACTATTTGGGTGGGGGGAACACCGAGACTTGGGCGGTGTTCGTCAATAACATTGCCGTTGCCACTGCGATACTGCCGGATGACAACTTCAATGGCGACATCGGAACAGTGACAGGCACCGTGAACTTTGCCGGCATCGCACCGGTGGCCGGCGGCTATCAGGTCTCACTTGTGCTGCAAAACACCGTGCCTGGCGGCGGTGGTTCGGCAGCATGGTTGGATGGCGGAGTCACCGGACTGTCGTACTCTCCCGCGGTTCCGGAGCCTGGAACCCTGATGCTGTTCGGCTCGGGCGCTATCGGACTGGCGGGCATGCTGCGCCGCAAGCTCGGCCGCTAATCCTCAACTGCTTTGACTTGCAAGCCGCGGCTTCGGCCGCGGCTTTCTTATGTTCTGAAATCAATTCAGGCCCCCGGACCAAGAGTGCTTCCTCCGGACGTCCTGCAGGATGCCCGCAACGGTCCTCCGCAGGCCCTGCGGCACCGCTGCATCACCCCTCGACGTGACTCCGGTCACTGCCCCGACCATCCAACTGCGCCAGTGTCATAGAGGAGAGCTTTATGCTCCTTGTGACATTGGGTTCTGATGGTGCTGCACCGCTGGTTTTCCGCCCGGCGACTGCGTGTATGGCCGCGGCGTCTGGAGTTCTGATTACTCCGTCCGCTCCAACCGTTGGGACATGGTCCGGCATCGCCGCTGGACTGGCCATCGCTGCCGCTGCAATGCTGGTCGCTCGGTTCCGCATCCGTGCCGCTCGCCGCGAGGCCGCCAAAGCGCGTGAACTGGCCAGCCATCTCGAAAACGAACGCAATCTCGCGCAGCAGGCGCTGGTCACCAAACTTGAGCAGGAGCGCGAGCTGAGCAAAGAGAAACTGCAGTTCGAATCGCAGCTGACCGAGTTTGAGAAATACGCCTCGCTGGCGCAGTTGGCGCTGGGAGCGGCCCACGAAATCAACAATCCGCTACTGGGCATCCTGTCGCACCTGGAACTGGACTGGAAAGACGCCTCCGGCGAGCGCCGGGCAGAGATCGAACAGTGCATCGAAGGAGCGAGGCGCATCTCGTCCGCCGTGCATGGCCTTCTGGACTACGCCCGCCCCGGCCCACTCACCCTCAGCCAAGTGGACCTGCAGCAACTGGTCGGGGAGGCCCTGCGCTTCGTCGAGCACCAACCGCTATTCCGCGGACTGGAGTTGCAAAACTGCGTGCCTGACGACCTGCCCATCCTGTCCGCTGACGCCAACCAGGTATCGCAGATCCTCATGAACCTGCTGCTCAACGCTGCCCAGGCCACGCCCGCCGGCGGCTCCATCACCGTGCTGGCGGAGAAGCCGCGCTTCTCCGAAACGGTCGAGTTGTGCGTGCGCGACACCGGAACCGGCATCCCCAAAGACATCCAGCCCCACGTCTTCGAGCCTTTCTTCACCACGAAGCGCGGCAAAGGCACCGGGCTGGGTCTGAGCATTACGCGCAACTACGTCCGCCGTCACGGCGGTGAGATCCATCTGGACAGCTTCCCCGGACACGGCACGGCGGTTCGCGTCACCCTTCCGATCCACCAGGCAGGCCAGCGGAAAACGCTCGGCACGGAGGTCATTACCTAGTATGTCGTACTCCATCCTCATCGTCGACGATGAAGCGCTCACCTTGCGCACCATCGGCCGCGCCCTCGACGGTGAGGGCTTTGAAGTCCTGCTCGCCTCCAGCGGCGAAGAGGCCGTGAAGACCATCGCCGACCAGCAGCCTGACTTTGCCCTGCTCGATGTGGTCTTGCCCGGAATCAACGGCATCGAAGTCCTGCGGCAATCCAAGCCGCTCTCTCCCTCCACCATCTTCGTGATGATGAGCGCCTATCACATGATTGATCGCGCCGTGGAGGCTATGAAACTTGGCGCCTACGATTACCTCACCAAGCCTTTCCACATCTCCGATATGGTCAGCTCTCTTAACCGCGCCGCCGAGATGCTGGCCCTCCGGGTGCGCGTACACGATACCGTCCAGAGCGCCAAGGGGCTGTATGACTTCGGCCGTATTGTCACTATGAGCCCCGCCATGACCGAGGTCCTCCAGATGGCCCGCAGCGGCGCTGAAAGCGAACGCACCACCATCCTTGTCCAGGGTGAGAGCGGCACCGGCAAGGAGGTACTAGCGAAGGCCATTCACTACAACAGTCCGCGCGCTGCCATGCCGCTCATCAGCCTGAACTGCGCCGCCCTGCCCGATACCCTGCTGGAAAGCGAACTGTTCGGCTACGAACCCGGCGCCTTCACCGATGCCCGCCGCCGAAAGGAAGGCCTCATCGAGAAAGCCAGCGGCGGAACCTTGTTCCTCGACGAGATCGGCAACACCTCTCCCAGCCTGCAGGCCAAGTTGCTGCGCGTGTTGGAGGAAGGAACGTTCATGCGTCTCGGCGGTACTAAAGTCATCCAGGCAAATGTGCGCATCATCGCCGCCACCAACCGCCTCCTGAAAGACGCAGTGGCTCAAAACGAATTTCGCGAGGACCTCTATTACCGCCTGAACGTTCTGCCGCTCATCATTCCTCCGCTGCGCGAACGCAAGGAAGACATCGTTCCTCTGGCGATCGACATCATGGCCCACTTCAATACCGAACTGCGCAAAACGTTCATCGGCTTCACCCCGGCCGCTGCGGACCTGCTGAAGGATTACCCTTGGCCCGGCAACATCCGCGAACTTCGGAACGTCGTGGAACGCACCATGATTCTGTGCAAGGAAACCGAGATCGACGCCGACGACCTGCCTGAGGAAGTTCGCGACCACCGCCCCGCGCCCGCCAGCATCGAGCCGCCTTCGCCGTGGGACGTCTCTCCCACCGGCGATCAGTTCGTCACCCTCGCCGAACTCGAAGACCGCTATATTCAAGACGTCTTGCACGCCACCGGCCAGAACAAGACGCATGCCGCTCGCCTGCTCGGCATCCATCCCACCTCATTAATGCGCCGCCTCAAGAAGATCGAAAGCAACAACTAGCTGCATCCTGCACTACTGCAAAATGCACGACCACCACTGCGTCTTGCAGTAGTTTCCCGAATTGAGACCCGCCAAGCTCGACCTAAGACCTTTCTCATCAGCAACTCATCGGTTTCTTGGGAATTGCACTCAACGTGCACAGTCAATGGTGAGCACGATGCCATGTCGACCGCGCATTTCATTCCGACTTGCTTCAAAAGAATGGCAGCACACAAACGGCGCGCGCTTCAGCCATTCGCATTTATGGCCGGCATTGCAGTTGAGCCACTCACGAGGAGGCGTTATGTCAATCCTATTCGTACTACTTACTTTCCTTTTGATTCTTTCCTATTCCTACTTCCGTCGTAACGAAGTTCCGGCGGTGGCGCTCCAGCCCGCGCCCTTCCAGAAGGTGACCGCTCCCCGCATGGTGAAGGCTGCGGGCTTCGAAGTTCCTGAAGGCTACGGGTTTCATGCTGGACATACCTGGGTTCGCGACGAAGGTAACCAGAATGCGCGCATCGGCATCGACGGATTCGCCGGCAACCTGTTCGGCCAGGTCGACAGCATCGAAATGGCCGACTTGAACCGCTGGGTGCGCCAGGGACAGAAGCTCTGCACCCTCAAGAAAGGCGACCAGAGCGTGGAGCTGCTTTCGCCGGTGGAAGGCGTGCTCGTCTCCGTGAATCACGAAGTCCTGAAGAACCCGAGCCTGATCACCGACGATCCTTACAAGAATGGCTGGTTAGGAGTGGTGAAGGCACCTGAGCTATCCATCAACCTGAAGAACTTGTTGCAAGGCCCGATCGTGCCCGCTTGGATGCAAAACAGCTTTGCCCGGCTCGGCGGAATGATGCAGGAAGCCAATCCCGCCCTCGCGCAGGATGGCGGACTCCCGGTGAAGGGCTTGTACTTTCAGGTCGATTCAAGCGTGCAGCGCAAGCTTGCCAAAGAATTCTTTCTGACCTAGCCCGGAGCGACGAAGGAGAACAAGGAGATCGCCATGCCCAAGCAGAAAGCCATGTTAATCGATATCAAGCGCTGCATCGGCTGCGCAAGCTGCGAAACGGCCTGCAAGCAGTTGCACGGATTCAACCCCGATCCGGAACCTACATTGTCAGACACCGCCTTTACGGTGATTGAGCCTCGTGGCGACAAGTTTGTCCGCAAGGTATGTATGCACTGCAGCGATCCGGCTTGCGCGTCGGTCTGCCCGGTCGGCGCCATCAAGAAGACGGCGCTCGGTCCGGTGGTCTACGACGCCGACAAGTGCATCGGATGCCGCTACTGCATGTTGGCCTGCCCCTACCAGGTCCCGCGTTACCAGTGGTCCAAACTTGCTCCCTTCGTAAAGAAATGCGACCTCTGCTCGGAGCGCGTCAAAGCCGGTGGACAACCGGCGTGCACCGAGGCCTGCCCGGTCCAAGCCAGTGTCTTTGGCGACCGCGACCAGCTGATCGCCGACGCCTGGGAACGCATTCGCAGCGACTCCAGCTACGTGCCGCGGATTTACGGCCTGCAGGAGGCGGGAGGCGGCTCGGTACTTTTCGTCTCCGATGTCGAGTTTGAGAAGTTGGGCTTCAAGCCTTTGCCTATCGGCAACCAGCCCATGCCGACGCTCACAGCCGCTGCGCTCGGCGATTCGCCCAAAGTAGTCATCATGGGAGGCGCCATCCTGTCGTCACTTTACTGGATCACGCAGCGTCGCCGCGACGTGGCCCTGGCTGAATCCGGCGAAAAAACCGGTGTCAAGCAGTCGAACGGAGAAAGGAATTAGTCATGCTCGCGCGAATTACGTCACGCATCACTCTCTGGCGCGCCATCGTCGCCGTCATCTTCATCACCGGAATGTACGCAACCTACGTGCGCTTTTTTGAGGGCTTCCGCGCCAGCACCAACCTCAGCGACCAAATGCCTTGGGGTCTGTGGGTTGGCCTCGGCACGCTCTGCGGTATCGGGCTTTCCGCCGCCGGCTTCGGCATCAGCGCCGCTGTCTATCTTCTTGGCATGGAGCGCTATCGCCCGATTCTCCGCGCCTCCATTCTGATTTCGTTCCTCGGTTACTGCACCGTGATGGTGGGCTACCTCTACGAGATCGGGCTGCCGTGGCGCTTCTGGCATCCCATCGTTATGTGGAATGACCGCTCAGTGCTGTTCGACGTGTGCGTCTGCATCATGACCTATTTCACCGTGCTGACGTTCGAGTTCGCGCCTGCGCTGATCGAAAAGCTTCCCTGGCGCGGCTTGCGCGAAACCATTCTCGAACACCATCACCGCATCCTCACCGGCGTAGTGCTGGCAGGCGTGCTTCTGTCATCGATGCACCAGTCGTTTCTCGGCGGGCTTTACCTCATCACCGACGGCAAGATGCATCCGCTGTGGTATTCGCCCTATATGCACGCCATGTTCTACATGTCCGCAATACCCGCCGGACTGGCCCTTACCGTGATGGCGGTGTACCTCTCCATGAGGTCGCTGAAGGTACGGGTGGACTTCTCCATATTGAGCGACTGCGGCGGCATGATTCAGCTCCTGCTGATCGTCTTTGCCTTCTTCAAGTTTCTCGACCTCGTAGCGAATCACGCTCTGCACTATGCCTTCCAGTGGACGCCCGAAGCCGGTTACTTCTGGTTGGAGGTGGCAATGCTTATCGTCGCGCCGGTATTGCTGCTGAGCTACGAAAAGGTCCGCAATACGCCCGACTATCTTTACGGGACCTGCGCCTTGGTGGTGGGAGGCTTCATTGTCAACCGCCTGAATGTGTCCATCAACGCAATGCAGACTGCCATGGGTACGCATTACGTCCCCAAGTGGACGGAGTTGGCCTCAAGCCTGTTTGTAGTGGCCGCTGCCGTCATTGCTTTCCGTTACGCTGTCATCTACCTCGACATCCTGCCCAAACAGCCAGAGACACCGAAAGGAATGCAGCGCTGGATGTCGAACGGCGGACTATCAGCGCAAGCATGATTTCAACGTCGTAGTCTGCGCGCACGAAAGCGACCGGGCGGCCATTGCTCCTTGTGGCCGTCCGGTTGCCTATCTCTTGCCGCTAATCTCTTGATGGCCGCTCTTTGTTACGATCCCAGCCTGCCAGCTCAATACGATTTGCCGTGCCGCCTCCAGAAAGTCGGGAAGGCGACGGCTTGCCGTCGGCGACAGTTCCATCCCCAACTCGAAGGATGCAGCCGCCAGCGTCAGGCTCACCGCCTCGGGAGTATGTCCGTATAGGCTCCTCGCAGCGAACAGCAATGCGGCAGGCTTGCAGTAGTGGGTAAACGAACACTCATCGGCCTGGGCAGTAACCACCGACTTTGTGATCGCCCCGGGAACGGCTCCGGCATCGGCATCCAGCAGCAGCAGGAATTCGGCCTCGCAGATGTCGCGCGCCATCTCTGGCATCAACTGGTGCGCTGACATCACACGCACCCGCGGATCGTCGCGATAGGCCTCTGCCAAGCGGTCGGCAGCTTCGGCTCCAACCGCATCATCTGTGCGCATCCGATTGCCATAGCCGATGATGAGCACGTTAGGCATTGAGCGGCTCCATACTTCCTCGCGCGCACGCTTGCTCACGATTGCAGCGCCCGACACCTTCCGGCAGCGATTTTCCGATGGCGGCGCGGGTTTATCTGCAAGCGGTTGCATGATCCGCCTTCATCGGCTCGTAGTGCATTTAGGTTTATCTTGCACGACCAGCGAAAACCGACGATGTGCGCCACCTCACATCAGCTCGTGACCGGTGCTTCGCGTCGTCCATTATCGTCGGCTTCGGCACAACTTAAGCCTGCTGACGAAGTCATGAACTCTCGCAATCCAATAACTGAAAGCTGCTGTGTGCGATCGGGAGCCGTCTCCCAGCGAGCAACCTGCAGCACTGGTACAATCCTTTCGCGAATACTGGTTGGTGGAATCCTAGCGGTCGAGTTTGCGAATTCCAGCCCCACGTCCCGGGCAGGGCTTTCCGCTCACGATTACGGCGTATCGCCCAACTCGATGCTCATCACCGATTCTTCAGGAGATAATTCCATGCATGGCTCCCGATTTCTAGTGCACGCCGTCATCGGCGCCGCTCTTGTTCTTTCTATCGCTCTCAGCCGCCGCCCAGCAGGTCGCACTCACGCCGCCCATGGGATGGAACAGTTGGAACTTCTTCGCCGAGAAGGTCACCGACGCCGACGTCCGCGCCGCCGCCGATGCCATGGTTGCCAGCGGCATGAAAGATGCCGGATACATCTACGTCAACATCGACGACACCTGGGAAGGCCAGCGTGACGCCAGCGGCGTCCTCCACACCAACTCCAAGTTTCCCGACATGAAGGCCCTTGCCGACTACGTTCACTCCAAGGGTCTGAAGATCGGCATCTACTCTTCGCCTGGCCCTAAGACCTGCGCCGGGTACGAGGGCTCCTACGGCCACGAAGCCCAGGACGCGCAGATGTATGCCGCATGGGGCATCGACTATCTGAAGTACGACCTGTGCAGCTTCATTCCTGAAGTGATGCAGAAGCAGGCACCCAAAGATCCCGCCGCGCAGATGCGCCTCATGCACGCCGCTTACGACAAGATGGGCAAGGCGCTAAAGGCCACCGGCCGTCCCATCGTGTATTCGCTCTGCCAGTACGGTTGGGATGCGGTCTGGGAGTGGGCGCCCGCGCTGGGCGGAAATCTCTGGCGCTCCACCGGCGACATCGAGGCCAACTGGCACAGCATCTACGCCAACATGAGCCTGCAGGCCGGACTCGCAAGCTATGCCGGTCCCGGCCACTGGAACGATCCCGACATGCTGGAAGTCGGCAACGGCAAACTGACGCTGGCCGAGAACCGCTCGCACTTCTCGATGTGGGCCATGCTCGCTTCGCCGCTGCTCGCCGGTAACGATCTCTCCAAGATGAAGCCCGAGATTGGTGACATCCTCACCAAGCGCGAAGTCATCGCCATCGACCAGGACAAGCTCGGCAAGCAGGCGCAAAAGGTCGACGCCGAAGGCCAGGTCGAAGTCTGGACCAAGCCCCTCTCGGGGGGCGCTCTGGCCGTGGCCGTCCTCAACATCGGCGACGCGCGCTACTCCACGCATCCCTACCATCTGTACCTGTCGAAGCTCGGCCTTCACGGCTCGCAGAAGGCAGCCAACCTATGGACAGGAAAAGAGATGCAGTTGACGGAGGCAATGCCGATCGAGATCGCCTCGCACGACGTATTGCTGCTTAAAATTGACGCACCCCGGTAGCCCAGTGTGCCGCAATTTTCGCGCATCCAAGCATGAGTTCGGCCCTGCGCTGAACAGGCGCAGGGCCCACTTCTCTGCGAAATCCGGAGCGATCGCGCCCGGCCAGTCGAAGGATCTTCACTGCCTGTTCTTTGTGTGGAAATTCTGGTGGCGGCGGTAGGACTCGAACCTACGACCTACGGATTATGAGACCGTCGCTCTAACCACCTGAGCTACACCGCCAAACGGTCGGAACGACACGTGCGTCGTCCAAGGGTGGGACTTGCGGCCGCTCCGTGAAACTGCGGCCATACAAAAGGCCGGACGTGACTGCGCCCAGCCCACCATCAATCTTAGATTCGCCGCTTGGCGCTGTCAATCTGCGGCCGCGCCGATTTCCATCTCATTCCGACGCGCTCCATGACCGTCTGGCGTCTTGGCACCCGTCGGGAGGTAGAATGCTGAACGGTAGGTGAATCGATTCTTTAAGGACTTCTTCATGCGTATTCTTCGAGTGGTGATGTGTTGTGTCGTACTGGCGGGCGTGACAGCGGCTCAAACCGATAGTCCGACAGCGTGGACCAATGACGCCCGGGTCGAGGCCAAGATCGACGCCTTGCTCAAGCAGATGACGCTCGACGAAAAAGTCGGACAACTCGTCACCTACTCGCAGGGTGCAGCCACCGGCCCCGGCACCGGCCGCAGTGACTACAAGGAAATGGTTGCCCAAGGCAAGCTCGGTTCCATCTTCAACCTGACCGGCGCAGACCAGACCAACGCCATGCAAAAGATCGCCGTGGAGAAGTCCCGCCTGAAAATTCCCCTGCTGTTTGGGCTTGATATCATTCACGGGTTCCGCACCGAGTTCCCCGTTCCCCTGGCGATGTCGGCCACCTGGGACCCTGCGCTGGTGGAGCAAGCAGCCCACATCGCCGCCAAGGAAGCCAGTCACGCTGGTGTCCGCTGGACCTACTCCCCGATGGTTGACATCTCGCGCGACGCGCGCTGGGGACGCATCATCGAGGGCGCAGGCGAAGACCCTTATCTTGGCTCGGCGATTGCCGCGGCTTACGTGCGCGGCTATCAGGGTGTGACGCTGGGCGGACCCGAGTCGATTGCCTCGTGCACCAAGCACTTTGTTGGTTATGGTGCGGCCGAGGGCGGACGCGATTACAACCCTGCCGAGATTCCGGTGCGGCTCTTGCGACAGGTGTATCTGCCCCCGTTCAAGGCAACCGTGGACGCGGGAGGAGCCACCTTCATGAGCGCCTTCGAGTCCCTGAACGAAGTTCCAGCAAGCGCCAATGCCATGACTTTGACGCAAGTGTTGCGCAAAGAGTGGGGCTTCCGAGGGTTCGTGGTCAGCGATTGGAACTCCATCGGCGAGTTGGTCCCCCAGGGTGTGGCCGCCAACCATGCGGTCGCGGCTGCCAAGGCATTCACCGCCGGCGTTGACATGGACATGGAAAGCAACGCCTACGGGCCCCACCTCGCCGAACTGGTGAAGGCGGGCGTAGTGCAGGAATCGGCGCTGGACGAGTCGGTGCGACGTGTACTGCGCGTGAAGTTCGCGCTGGGCCTGTTCGAGCATCCTTATGCCGACGGCAAGGGATCCGGCGCAATCGCCGCGGAAGATGCGGAACTGGCGCGCAAGGCAGCGGAGGAGTCGTTTGTCCTGTTGAGAAACGAAGGCGGCTTGCTACCGCTCAAGGCGGCCGGCAAGACCATTGCCCTGATTGGCCCCCTGGCCGACGATGCCGGACAGATGCTGGGCTCGTGGAGCGCCAAGGGCGAGGCTAGAGACGTCGTCACTCTTCGCTCGGCGTTGACGAAGCAGTTGGAAGCCGCTCAGGGGCACTTGATTTACGTCAAGGGTACCGACATTCTGACAATGTCAGACAAAGGGTTCCCTGACGCTGTGGCAGCAGCAACCAAATCTGACATTGTGGTACTTGCTCTGGGCGAAGATGCATACTGGATGACCGGAGAAGCGGGTTCGCGGGCCATTCTGGATTTGCCGGGCAACCAGCAGCAATTGCTCGAAGCCGTGGCGGCCACCGGCAAACCGGTAGTACTCCTGGTGTTCAGTGGGCGCCCGTTGATCTTGAACTGGGCCACACAGCATGTTTCGGCCATCATGGAAGTCTGGTTCCCCGGCGTGCAGGCGGGACCGGCTATGGCCAACGTGTTGCTTGGAGCAAGCGCTCCAAGCGGCAGGCTGACGACGAGTTTCCCGCGCGCCGTCGGGCAGGAGCCTCTGTACTACAACCACTTCAGTACCGGGCGTCCGGCGGATGGGGCGGACCTATCGCGCCCACCGAAAGATAACGCGGAAAAGTACTTGTCGCGCTATGTGGATGTACCGAACTCGGCGCTGTATCCGTTCGGTTACGGACTCACGTACAGCACTGTCTCATATTCGCCGACCACGGTGAACGCGGTCTCGGCAAGCGCGAGACAGCTGAACTCCGGAGCGGCGAAGCTGACCGTAACGGCCGAAGTAAAGAACACCGGTGGCCGGGCTGTGGATGAGGTGGTTCAGCTATACATTCGCCAAACCGGCACCAGCATCGTTCGTCCCGTACGTGAGCTGAAGGGATTCCGGCGGATCACGCTACCCCCGGGTACATCCCAGAAAGTCGAGTTCTCTCTCGGCCGTGACGAGTTGAAATTCTGGAACCTCGACATGAAGGACGTGGTGGAACCGGCACAATTGACGGTGTGGGTCGCGCCCGATTCGACCAGCGGAAAGCCGGCCCAAGTGACGATCGGAGAGTAGCCGGAACGCAAACAGATACCGTCCCACACAAATAGTGTGGTGGTTATCTAAAACAGATTAAACTTGTTTAAACTAGTTTTTATAACTATATAAATTTCAGTCATTTACTTCGTAAGATGTTGTGTGCTAGTTACGTATGACACATAAAGACATTTGAGTTCTGAGCGGGTGGCAAGTGACAACTAGCTTCAGGGGACTGCTCATGAATCGTCGGGCTGCGGCTCTCGCGACAATACTGTTCCTGTTTGCCAGCGGCTCGCTCGCGACTGCTCAGGACTCGTACAACCAGCCTTGGCGGCCCCAATATCACTTCACGCCCTCGCACAACTTCATGAACGACCCTAACGGCATGGTGTTTTACCAGGGCGAGTATCACCTGTTCTATCAGTACAACCCGGAAGGCCAGGTGTGGGGACACATGAGCTGGGGACACGCCGTGAGCACCGACATGGTGCACTGGAAGCACCTGCCGCTGGCGATTCCGGAAGACCCGAACTACATGATTTATTCGGGCAGCGCGGTGGTGGACTGGAACAACTCCAGCGGACTGTGCAAGAACCCCAACCCGAGCGGACCACTCGTGCCTGATCGCGATTTACGCGGCCGACTATCACCAGAAGCGGGAGAAGACGCACATCGCCTACAGCAACGATCGCGGGCGAACTTGGACGAATTACAGAGCAATCCAGTAATTGATGTGGATGCGCCGGACTTTCGCGATCCCAAGGTGTTCTGGTACGAGCCCCAGAAGAAGTGGGTGCTGGTGGCGGTGCTGGCCGATCGGCGGAAGGCGCTGTTCTTCTCGTCAACAGACCTGACGCACTGGACCAAGCTGAGCGAGTTCGGGCCGGCGGGCGATGATGCGGGGCAGTGGGAATGTCCCGACCTGCTTGAACTTCCGATCCAAGGCACGAGCGAACGCCGCTGGGTGCTGATCATCAACCGCAATCCGGGAGCGCCGGCGGGCGGCACGGGCGTGCGATATCTGGTTGGGAGATTTCGACGGCACGCAGTTCATCGAGAAAGAAAGTGTAGGGAAGAAGTTGTGGGCCGATTACGGCAAGGATTTCTACGCCACCAATTCCTTCAACGACATGCCTAAGGGCGACGAGAGGCGCATCTGGATGGGGTGGACGAGCAACTGGCTCTATGCCAAAGACGAACCCACGGTGCTGTGGCGCGGGGCGCAGTCGGTACCGAGAGTACTGTCGCTGAGATGGGTAACTGGCCCCACCCTGTCCGCAAAAGAGGGCGATACAGAGTGCGCCACCCAGATCTTCTGGAAACACTGACTTGCTGATGGTGCAAACGCCGGTGAAGGAGTTGGAGTCACTGCGCGGTAAGCCGTTCATCGTGAACAGCGCGAGCGCGGCCGCAGCGAACCAGAAGCTGGCGTCGGTGCAGTGCGAGACGTGCGAGATAGAAGCCGAAGTGGAACCGGATGGCGCGAGCGAGATCGGCTTCCGGCTTCGCAAAGGCGCTGCATCCGAAACGCTTGTGGGCGTTACGTCAGCGACGAACACCTTGTTTCTTGACCGCACCAAGTCGGGGGATGTTTCGTTCAGCAAGGACTTTCCCGGGCGGTTCTCGACGACGCTGAGCAACACGACTCGGGTGAAGCTGCACATTTTCGTGGACAGGTCGAGCGTCGAGGTGTTCGCCAACGATGGCGAAAAGGTAATGACGGACCGGATTTATCCTCCGCCGGGAAGCACAGGAATTGAGATCTACGCGACGGGAACAGGGGGCCAGATTGTCTCTCTAACGGTTTGGCCGTTGAAATCGGTGTGGGGCGATCAGAAGTAGGAAGACTTTCGCCTGAAGCCTGTGAAACCGCGGTCCCTAAGTTCTTGCCGCAGTTGAACGTCGGCAATCTCATCCACACAGCAGAACTCTTCACGGACACTGGGGTTTCCACAGAGCGAAGGATGTATCTCGGATGTTGCCCCACGCCCATCCCGCGATTCACGACACGCGCCGTGAGGCAACGACCCATCAGTATGCAGCATGGCTACTGGCAGCGCTGGTAGTTCTATTTTGCGCAAACGCCCGTCTGCGCAGCTACAACGAATTCCACCGCAGTATGAGGCCGGCGAACACGCGGGCTTACTTCGACAGCGAAGAAACGCGTCTGGGAACACCTTTGGCTGTGCTGCTGCTCCTGTGGTGGACAGCCAGGGCGAAAGACGTGAGGCCAATTGCGGCCACGCCATCGCCGATCATCTCGGCATCGAATTCCGCTGCGCCAGTAGTCGGCTTCGAGCGAGAATTCCGCATTCGACCGCCGCCTCGTCCGTAATTGCAGCATCGTTTCACCGGCAACCAACCCAACCATGAGTGGCGCCTGCGGGCGCGGTGCGCGATGTAATTGCGGACGCGTTCGCAGGACCCACTCGCCAATTTTCCGGCAGGCCCCGGCGGCCTGTTTGGGCCCGAGGGGCGGGACGTCCCCAAAATAAGGAGTCGCTATGTCGAAAGAAAACGAGGCGCGCGCAACGAGCAATGTAAACCGTAACGCGAATGGCGATGGCATGAATGAACAGATCCGCGAACGAATCCAGAAACGCGCCTACCAGCTATTCGAAGCTGGCGGGGCTGAGCATGGACACGACCTCGAACACTGGATCCAGGCGGAGACGGAAATTCTGAACCAGACCCAGCTCCATCGGGCTGCGTAGCTGCGGGAATCCGCAGCACGCTCGCCCCACCTGCTTGAGAGAGGCGGGTGGGGCATCTTTAGCTATAGGAAAAGCCTCGCTCTTTCGCCTAAAGAAGGCGGTGGCACTGGGCATCCGGGCTACATAGTGGTTTGGGCTCGCGACGCGGCAAGAGTTGTATGGGCATTCGCGCTGGAATAGAATGACGGGTTTCCGTCATAGACGCTGAGTGCCAGCAGGCTGAGCGGCCCAGTGTCAGAGGTGGACGCGTGAACCCGTCCCGCATGACACGACCTACTCGTGTGATTACGATTGCACTCTCTTCCCTATTGATTACGACGGCGATGAGTTCCGCCGCGCAGACCGCATCCCACAACAAGACGGCACCGGCCGCGAAGGCCAGCGTGCCAAAGCACCCGATTGTGCTGGCGGCAAACACTCCGGCGGCCAAATGCCGGGAGTGCCACAGCGGCATACAGAGTGGCAAGTACGTACACACCGCGCTGTCGATGGGCTGCACGACGTGCCACACCATCGATACGAGAAACGGAGTGACACACGTGAGCCTGGTATCGCCGGCGAACAAACTCTGCGAAACGTGCCACGCGCTTTCCACTGACAATGTGCAGCATGGGCCATACCGCGAGGGGCTGTGCGTCACCTGCCATTCGCCGCACAGCAGCGACTTCCCGGCGCACCTGTGGGCGTCGGAACAGGATACGTGCCTGGGCTGCCACGCGCGGGTGCGGCTGAAGGTTGGCCAGAAGACCAAAACCGTCAAAACCCCTTGGGGGAAGACCCTGACACTACAGGAAATGAAGGGCTGGCAGTCCCTCAACCTGAACAAAACCCTGACGGCGAACCACCCGGTCGAGGGCCATCCGGTGACGGGGCCGAACCTGAAGGCAGGGATGCCGCCGGTCTCCTGTTTGTCGTGCCACAAGGCCCATGCGTCACCATACAAGAGCCTGCTGACGGCGGGGGCTCCCAAAGACATGAGACTGTACGCCACCTGTGGGGTGTGCGAACAGTGCCACGAGAGCCTGTTCTAAGGCCGTGAATCGTGGCTAGCGAAAAGACAGGGCCTACTGGTCGGCTTCTTCAGCGCGCCGGAGGCGGCGGGATTCAGCCAGTAAAGACATGGAGTGGGTGAGGTTCTGCAGGGTGACGATGCCAATGAGGCGTCCTCCGTCGACGACGGGGATCATGCTGAGGCCGCGCCCATGGAGCTTGCGGAACGCTTCGGCAAGTGAATCGGTACGTTTCGCGACTTCGAATCCGCGTATCATCTCGGGCTGAACATAGCCGTTGCCGTCGCGGCGCAGGGCATCTACGATGCGCGCCTTGTTGATAACACCGACCAACTCCATGCCGCGGACCACGGGAAAGTCATCTTGCAGGGTGTGAACGGCCTTGCTGAGGGCGTCGTGCAACGTGTCGGCGGGCGAGAGAATGGAGAAGTGGGTCAGCATCACGTCCTCCATGCGCACCGACTCGATGACCGACTGGAAAACAGCGGAGCGGTCTTCCAGTTGTGCGCCGATGAAGAGGAAGAAGCCGATAAGCACGAGCCACGGGTCCCAGACAACGCCGGCGAGGATGAGCGCCATGGCGAACACCTGGCCGATGGTGACCGCGCGACGGGTGGCTTGGGTAAAGTCCATGCGCTCGGCAAGCACGGCGCGGAGGATGCGGCCGCCGTCCATGGGATAAGCGGGCAGCAGGTTGAAGAGACCGAGAAAAACGTTGCCCCAGAACAGGCTGCGCGGAAGGTTGGTGGCGTGCATCAGGGGCTGCGACCAGAGCTTGACCTGTGGCGCGAACGCGAGGATCACCGCTCCGGTGACGGCGGCGATGATGAGGTTGGTCAGCGGTCCGGCAACGGCGATGCGAATGTCGCGCGCGGGGTCAGGCCGGCTGGAGCCGGGATCCTCCATAAGGGTGACGCCGCCAATGGGCAGCAGAATGATCGAACGCACAGTAATCCCACTGCGCTTGGCGACCACAGCATGGGCCAGTTCATGCAGGACGACACATCCGAAGATGATGACTACTAGAGCGAGGCCGCGGCCGGGGCCGCTCACGCCCATGTTGAGTGATTCGGAAAACCACACGAAACCCAGCAGGAAGAGAAATGTGACATGGATGCGAATGTCCACGCCGAATAAACGTCCTGCAGGAAATGACCAACCGCGCATGAAGTGCGTAAGCCTCCTTCTTTATTCTATACACTCAGATTTGGGAGTGGAGCCATGCGGGTAATCGCCGGGGAATATCGCAGCCGTCCGCTGAAATCGCTGCCGGGAATGGATTTGCGTCCCACGAGCGACAGACTCCGGGAGACGCTGTTCAATGTCCTGGCGGCGACCGGTACGCTGGAAGGAAGCGTGTGGCTGGACTTATTTGCCGGGACGGGCGCAGTCGGAATCGAGGCGCTCAGCCGGGGAGCCAAGCAGGTGTACTTCGTGGAATCGGAGCGAAAGCATGCTCGTCTGATTCGCGAGAACTTGCACGCGCTTAGCATCGCGGACGGATTCGAAGTATACGAGAGCGATGTGGCGTCAGCACTGCGGGGATTGGAAGGGTCGGGAGTGTTGTGGGACTTCTGTTTCGTCGATCCGCCGTACCAAATGCGTGGAGCATACGAGCGGACACTGGAGGTCTTAGGCAAGTCGCGAATGGTGGGACCGTCAACGATCGTGATCGCCGAGCACGAGAAGAGGTATGACCCGGGCGAGCAGTATGGAGCGTTGGCGCAGTATCGGAAGATCGTGCAAGGGGATGCGGCGCTGAGCCTCTACCGAGCGACTCCGTGCGCATAATGACTTATAGTCACTTCCGAGAGAGCCGGCCAGTTCAGATTATTCTCACTCCATTAAGGATAAACATTTCCACGATTGGGTCATGAACTGTGGTACGATTCATCCCCTATTGCGCCTACCTCGTCATGCAGTTCCAATCGCTACTTATAAGGATGGACTCATGGCAAACGAAACCGTCGAACAACACTCAGAGCCTGTGATCGCTGAAAAATCGTGCGGATGCGCAGGCGGCCACGATTGCGGTTGTGAGTCGTGCCGCGCAAAAAACAACAAAGGTACTTGGATCTACGCGCTGGGGACAATCGCGCCGCGATTTCCCTCAGCGTCCGTTGAAAGAGAACTGGCTCAAGCGATCGGACGCAGTGACGCCAAAGGACTGACAGATCGGCAGGCCTTTCAAGCGGCTCTGGCGCGTCCCGAAAACCGCTATCTGGTCCGACAGCTCTGCTGGGTTTTCTCGGTAGACCGCGTTGAGACGTATATCCTGACGCCGCGCGATCCAGCGGACTTTTCGCTGCTGGTCGAAGCCCTTCGACCAAACCCGTCGCCCGGCGATCTTAATGCAGTAATCGGAGTGAAAGGTCCGACAAGCCCGCCGCAGGCATGCAATGGTCTGCAGGTGCCCATCGTTGCGTTCGATCAGCTTTATTCCTTTGATCGTGATTCGCTGGTGCGGTCTATTCCGCGGCCCGAGAAGACTTCGGCCAAGGAATTCGGTCCGGTAGCCGAGGAAGTGTTGGATCGCATTTTGCAAGTCACCGGAAACACCGGAGACCGGGACGAGGATCGGGCGCTGAATTACCTGGCCGTTCGTGACCCTGGAATTTACGCCAAAGCCGCAGAGCAGTTTGCCCGCAACTGTTCCCTGACGTCTGTGAGCGTTCGGCCGTCAGCCTTGGGCGGAATGCGCAAGATGGTTGAGGTTATATTCGGATTCACCAACCGCACCACTGATGTGATGGAGAAATTCTGCGTGCGCGTTGATGTGACGGAAGAGTTTCCATTCCTGCAGTCCAAGCTTTCGCCTTGCTTTGACTACTGAGCGGACGCCGGGATCTTCGGGAAGTCTGCTTTTTCTTGTGTACTGGGCGACAGAGACGGTTTGCTGGACGGAGAGTGACTCCTTTATCTGCTGGTAGAGCTTCAACGGAGGGACAGTCGTTATGAGTATGCCGGGTTATTCCGCCGGATTGAGTTTTGGTGCCGCCACGCCACAACAGAGACGACCGATTAGCTGGGTCGAGCAAGTGTGCGAGTGTGTAGGTGCTTGTTACATACAAACTTGGTGTCTAGGGACATATTGCTTCCAGACTACGGTTTGCGATCCGTGCGCATACACGATCAACTGTGTGCAGTTCGCTCGACTTGATTAAGCATATGGGCATTAGTCGAGGTAGACGTCGGAAGAGAGGCTTTAAGGATGCGGATGCCTGGGTTTAGCGCAACTGCCGGACTTCGATCCGTGGTGGTATCTGACAGGCCGGGCTCCGGGACGACCGTTCCAACCCCCGGAACCGATATAGCTGGGGATTGTGAGTGGCGACAAGTGTGCATCCCGCTCCTGAGTTACAACGACACTATGGAGACCTTCTTCATAGGCGGCTACGTTTGTGTTTTGTACGTCGCGTGTCCACCGTATTTGGACTAGTAGGAGATTATACCCATGCGAATGCCGGGCTTTTCCGCCAATTCAGTACTTGAGGCTAGGCTATGGTCAGGCTTGAGCGTCGAAAATCTGAGCGGGACCTGTGTCTGGCGGCAAGTGTGCGTTCCGCTCGTCGCATGTGAAGGAAACGTCTGCTGGGTCGTGCGGTGGATATGCACATACTCCGTAACGTGTTACAGCTAGTCAAGTTTTGCCGCGAAGAGGAGACGTCATGATGCGACTACCCGGTTATACCGCAGCCGATTCCCTTCATCAAAGCCGGGCAACGTTAGCAAGAATTAGTGTTGGCTGGGGAGGTTGGTTGGGGCTTGGGGTTCTGCAAAACCCCGACTGCTATTGCGCGGATGAAATTTGGGTCTGCGACCGTTGGTCGTGCAGGGGCGTCTGTATCCGATGGGTGTGTCCGTAGGCAAGAAGAGAAATCTCATCGAAAGGAAGTTGCGTCATGTCAATGCCAGGATTTACTGCCGGCGCCAGCGTGCAATCGCGGGCAGCCGCTTCGAGCAGCCGCGGCATCGGATGTTTTTGCCTGCCGATGTACTGCTGTGAACTCTTTCGCGGCTGCGGATTTTACTGTTACTGGTGTATGTGCGGACCCATCACGGTCGGATCTGTAGCGGCATTCGCGTAGCACCGGCCAATCCCCGCATCCGTGGGTAGACGCGGCGTGCTGCTGGTCGGATAAGAACGCGATGACGCATCGCTGAAGCCCGGCTCTATCAGTTTGCTCGCATGATGCAGCAGTTCCGAAACCGCTCGAATTGCTAATTGCCCTGCTGCGCGACGCGGGTGGCTTTGCCTTCCATCACTGTCGCCCATCCGCCTTTAGGAGCTGCGACTTCGGATTTGAACGTAAAGGTATTGGGGCCGGTTTCTACGATGGTATAGCGCCCCTTGATAACGAGGCCGTTGAGTTTCTCCTCCGAGTTCCACGTCCAGGTGTTGCCGTTGAGATGGCCCAGTGCTACCTGGTGCTCTCCGAGGCTGTTGTACACGTTGTAGGTGTAGGTCTTGCCTTCCACGTTGTAGCCCATCACACGCTGGCTGTTGACCGTGCCCAGATCGGATTTCATCGAGGTCTTGGATTCGAGGAAGTAGCCGTCCGTCACAAACTCGCCGTGCTCCTTCAGAGTGAAGGGAGCGGCGGGTGATTTCGGACTGATTCTTGATGTGCCGGAGGCGGTCCAGTCGCCGAGGAAGAAACTCATTGCTTGGTGGTGCGCGGTTACTCCTGGCGCGGCATTCTGCATCGGGGCCTGCGCAAGGGCCAATGTTGAAAAGAGAATTGCGACGACGGTAATGCGATGCATAGGCTTATCCGTGGCTTTCCTGTCTCAATCGAATTTGCATCGTAGCATGAAGCAGCGAGCTACTCCACATGACGGCGGACGACCCGCTCGGAGAGATTACAAAGAATCTCGTACGGGATGGTGCCGGACCAGCGGGCGTGATCGACTGCGGTAATTTGCTCGTCACCCCAGCGGCCGATAAGAATGACTTCGTCGCCAATCTCAACGCCGGAAATGGCACTGACATCGATAATCGTAAGATCCATGGAAATTCGTCCGAGCATAGGAGCGCGCTGTCCGCGCAGCAACACGTATCCGCCGGGCGAAAGTCGGCGGTAGAGGCCGTCGCCGTATCCGGCGGCGATGACGGCGATGCGCGCCGGTGCGGGGGTGAGGTAGGCACCGCTATAGCCGAGCGCCTGGCCGGCAGGAACTTCGCGTAAGGAAAGTACGCGGGTCTTCCACGACAGCGCAGGGATGAGTCCTAGGGATTTGTAGTCGGGATCAAGTTCGCCATTTCGGCGCACGAGAGGAAGTTCGTATCCGTAAATGGCCATGCCGGGGCGAACAAAGTTGTACCAGCAATCGGGGCGTCCCAGGGTGGCGCTGCTGTTGGCAAGATGCCGCAATGGAGGTTGGATACCGTGGTTATGCAGGACCTGCAGCGATTGTTCAAAGCGGAGGCGCTGCTGCTGGGCGTCAACCGCATCGAGAACTTCGGCGGAGGCGAGATGGCTAAAGACGCCTTCGAGTTCGACTTGTGGAATGGCCTTGAGGCGGGTGGCGAACTCATCGAGTGAGGCGAGCGACAGGCCGAGCCGGGCCATTCCAGTATCGAGTTTGAGGTGCACCTGAACCGGGGAGCGCCGCCCGACACGGGTCGCAGCCCGGGCCAGCGCCTCCACGTCCTCGATCCGATGGACAGTCGGGGTGAGATCGTAACGCAACGCGTCTTCTTCTTCGCCCGGGAAAACACCGACCATCACGAGAATGCGGCTGCGCACACCCGCGTCGCGCAGGGCAACGCCTTCGTCGGTGGAGGTGACCCCGAACCAGCAGGCTCCTTCGCGCTCAAGAGCCAGAGTGCAGGCTTCCGAGCCGTGGCCATAGGCATCGCATTTGACCACCGCGCAGATGGTGACCGCGGCGCCGACGTGGCTTTGCAGGGTTCGGAAGTTGTGGCGCAATGCTGGCAGCGAAACTTCAGCCCAATTGGGCCGGGTCAAGACGCGAGCCGATGTTAAAGGTAACGGCAAGGCAAAATGATAACAAGATTCCTCGTGCTTGGCCGAGGCGGCAATGTCAAGAGTCAGCGATCCCGCTACTCGCTACGCCGCGTTCCAAAGATTAGTGAGTCTCGGCGGACGGACATTCGATACTGGGAATCAACTACGTAAATCGAGACTTGAGGGGATTGATCGATGAGTGAGCGCCGACTGAGTTGACCATTCAAACGAGTCGTACCCACGCGCTACAGTTTCCACCGCGCTTCAATATGCAACTTTGGTGGCATTACCGTCACAGTTACCGATGAAATTATCATGTCACCAAACGTGGCGTGGTATAACAGCACGGAAGCTTGATAGGCCGCTACACTTATGTGGAGGACGGCGCAGCGGAAGGCACCCATTGGATCGACGAGTGCGCGTGATTGGGGCGCCACCGCGTTCCAAGTTGTCGTTTGAGCGAAGCACTGCGATACCGCCGGTGTGCTGCTCGCGGGTTGACAGCATGATTAATGTGATCATCGCCGATCACCAAGCGATTTTCCGAGCCGGGGTGGCAAAGGTACTGGCAGTGGAAGACGAAATTCGCATCGTGGCGCTACCCCAGTCGCGCGAGCAGATGCTGAATGCCCTGGAACACTTGCGGACACACGTGCTGCTGATATCAGCCAGCTTCCTGCCGGTGCTCGACGAGATCCGTGAGCTTACGACCCGCAACCGGACAAGAATTCTTGTTCTGGCCGAACCCTCCGACGAGACTGCGGCGTTCGTTGCGCTGGGGGTGCAGGGCGTAGTTTACCGCTCAGTGAACGGGCCGGCCATCGTGGAGGCGGTGCGTCGCGTGGCGCGCGGCGAAGCCTATATTCATACCCCAAACGCCGAGGTCAATGAAATCAGTGAAGACGTCGTCGGGGTTCGCGTGCGCGACCGTCTGTCGGAGAAAGAACTTCGCATCATTGCAGCCGTGGTGCGCGGTTACAAGAACCGCGAGATAGCGACTCGCATGACGACTACCGAGCAGGTTGTCAAGAATTGCCTGCGGTCGATCTTCGACAAGATTGGCGTATCAGACCGGCTGGAATTGGCCCTGTTCGTGCTGCATCATCGCATGCTAGCGCACGCCACAGCATCTGTGACATTGGACCCTGATCCTCCACGAGTCAAACGTCACCCACGCCACAGACGTCCCAAACATACGCGAGCATAGCTGGCTTCGAAATCCGCGCGTAGGCGAACCGAACTAGCCTCTCGCCGCCCCACCCTTGACCAGGTCATTAACGATGTTAATCAATTCCTCAGGATTCACCGGCTTTTCGAGGTAGTAATCGGCGAGAGGATCGGGAGCCTGGAAGGCTTCGTTCACATATCCCGAGATCACCACCACGGGAGTGTCAGGGCGGCGACGGGCGGCGACGACCACGTCGCGGCCGCTGGCGCTGCCAAGACGCCAGTCCGTCACCACCAAATCAAAGGAATCAGACTGCAGCAACGAAACGGCCTCAGGCACTGAAGTAGCAGGAGTGGCGATATGTCCCGCCGTTTCCAGGATGATGCACTTCAATCTGGCAGCGTGCAATTCGTCATCTACACAGAGGATTCTGGCCATAAACAGCGGTACCTGGGGCGCGGCAAGGCGCGATTCAATTTGCTGCCACCGATGAAAGTCCTGACGATGGGCAACCGTAGCGTGAAGGTCATTGTTTCGGACGGCGAAGCGGATGTCAAACCGGGCAAACTCGTTGGCGCAAAATGGGCAGGGCCAGGAGCGAAGCAGATATTATTTGCTTGCAACATGCAAGTACTTAGCCGTAGACTGTCCTCGTGAAGAATCGTGCGAACGACGTTTCCGTACAGAAATGGTGGGATGAACTGGAGCGGCTCGCGCGCATCCTCGGCCAGATTGGACCCGACGAGGTGTGCTGCGACGGGCTAAGCCAGAGGCAGACGGCCATTCTTCGGGTATTGGTCACCAGCGAAGGCGCGCGGCTGATGGACCTCGCGGCATTATCGGGCATCACGCCGAGCGCCATGACCCGCGTGCTCGAAAAACTTGAGGCGCGTGGACTGGTAGAACGCGTCCGAGGCACCCATAAGGACGGACGTGCGGCCATGGTGCGGATCACCGCCTCCGGTCGGCGCACCCGCAAGCTGCTAGATGAACTCATGCGCAGTCGGACCCAAACCATCATGCAAGCCATTCCGAACCAGCAGCGTGCGGATGTACTACAAGCGCTGGAACTCTTGAACACCGCCATCGAACGGTCGGGATGTTGCGCGCTGAATGCGCCGGTGGCGACATTGACACAGATTGAGGAGAAGAAATGAAGAACGAAGCGATTACAACGGCAGTGGAAGAACATTATGCAGCAGTGGCGCGGGGCGAGGCTTCCTGTTGCGGAGGGCCAGTGGAAGATGTGGCCCGGTCCATCGGCTATACCGATGAAGAACTGGCGCTCGCGGGCGACGCCAACCTCGGTCTGGGATGCGGAAATCCGCTGGCCCTGACGGAGATCGAGCCCGGGATGACCGTACTCGACCTGGGATCGGGAGCAGGGTTCGATGCGTTCCTGGCGTGGCACCGCGTGGGGCCGACGGGACATGTGATCGGCGTCAACATGACCGACGACATGCTGGCGCTCGCGCGCGAGAATGCAGCCAAGCGCGGCGCCAGCAACGTGGAGTTCCGCAAGGGGCATATTGAAGAGCTGCCGGTGGCGAGCGGCACGGTGGACTACGTCATTAGCAACTGCGTCATCAACCTGTCGGCCGATAAGCCGGCCGTGTTCGGCGAGATCGCGCGCGTGCTGAAGCCGGGCGGGCATTTCGCGGTGAGCGATATCGTGCTGCTAAAAGCGTTGCCGGATGCGCTGGTGCGCGACATCAGTGCGTACGTGGGCTGCATCTCGGGCGCGAGCCTGTTGACGGACTACCTGAGCACGGCACTGGCGGCAGGGTTGCGCGAGCTGACAATCCCCAAGATTGCCCACGGTCCAGATTTGGTGAAAGTGCTGGCGCCGGAGGGCTTCGCCACGACAAAAGGCAGTTCGTGCTGCGGCTCAACAGTGTCGATCGCATCGCTAAAGAACCCTGACGCACTCGTGCGCGAAGCGGCGGCGGCGGTTGCCTCGATTAAGCTGCACGGTCGGAAATAAGGAGTGGATGGAATGAAGGAACATTACAACGTGCTGTTTCTATGCACGGGCAATTCGGCACGGTCGATTATGGCCGAGGCGATCTTGAACTATCGCGGCGCGCCGCGCTTCAAGGCCTATAGTGCGGGCAGCCATCCGTCAGGGGAGGTGCGACCGGAGGCGCTACGGGAGCTGGAAGCGGCGAATCTGCCTACGACCGAGGCACGCAGCAAGAGCTGGGATGAGTTCGCGCAGCCCGGCGCGCCGGCGATGGACTTCGTGTTCACGGTGTGCGACAACGCCGCGAGTGAAGCGTGTCCGATATGGCCGGGACAGCCGATGACGGCTCACTGGGGGATTGCCGATCCGGCAGCGGCCACGGGCTCGCCGGACGAAGTTCAGCGCGCGTTTCGCGAGGCGTTTGTGGCCCTTGATCGAAGGATAGGGTTGTTTCTGAGCTTACCGCTACAGTCGCTGGACCATCTGGCTATTCAGAGGGAGATTGACTCCATTGGCAAACAGTAGCCCGAGGCAAGCGATACTACCTTCAGCTGCAACCAAGACCAGCCGTCACCTCAGCTTTCTCGACCGCTTTTTGACGGCGTGGATCTTCGGCGCCATGGCGCTCGGGGTGCTGCTGGGGTGGATGGTTCCGGGCGTAGTTCCCTTCCTGAACCGCTTCAGTGTAGGCACTACGTCGATCCCCATCGCGATCGGGCTGATCGTGATGATGTATCCGCCGTTCACTAAGGTGCGCTATGAGGAGCTGCCGGAGGTCTTCCGCAACAAGCGCATACTCGGCCTCTCGCTGGTGCAGAACTGGGTGGTGGGGCCGGTACTGATGTTTGTGCTGGCAATCGTTTTTCTGCGTGGCTATCCCGAGTACATGGCTGGGCTGATCATGATCGGATTGGCGCGATGCATCGCCATGGTGATCGTGTGGAACGAGCTGGCCAAAGGTGACACTGAGTACGCCGCCGGCCTCGTGGCCTTCAATTCCCTGTTCCAGGTCTTTTTCTACTCGCTGTATGCATGGGTGTTTATCACTGTACTGCCTGCAAAATTTGGACTGAATGGCGCAGTGGTACATGTCTCCATCGGCGAGATAGCGAAGAGCGTTTTCATTTACCTGGGCATTCCGTTTCTGGCGGGATTCGTGACTCGAACCGTGCTTGTTCGCGCGAAAGGACGCGTGTGGTACGAGCACCATTTCGTGCCGCGCGTCAGCCCGCTGACACTGATTGCTTTGCTATTCACAATCGTCGTGATGTTTTCGCTCAAGGGCGAATACATCGTCCGGCTGCCGCTGGACGTTTTGCGCATCGCCGTCCCACTGCTCATTTATTTCGTGGTGATGTTCCTGGTGTCGTTCTACATGGGACGCAAACTGGGCGCGGATTACTCAAAGACGACGACGCTGGCATTCACCGCGGCCTCAAACAACTTCGAGCTGGCAATTGCCGTAGCAGTGTCCGTGTTCGGAATCAATTCGGGGGCGGCGTTCGCTGCGGTGATCGGCCCTCTTGTGGAGGTGCCGGTGATGGTAGCCCTGGTGAACGTAGCGTTCTACTTTCAGCGGCGATATTACGCGGTCGCGGCATAGTAGCGCTCGCCTCCACTGGATAGAGTCTGATTACGGCTGCGCCGGCAGCTTGAGCGCCAGCAACTTCGAAGGGTCGAGATATTCGCCGTTCCAGCGTACCGACAGGTGCAAGTGCGGACCGGTAACACGACCGGTCCCGCCGCTCAGCGCGATGGTCTGACCCTTCTCGACCTTGTCGCCTTCCTTCACATCGAACTTCGACAGATGCATGTAGAGGGTCATGAAGCCGAGGCCGTGGTCGATGACCACGCAGTTGCCCTCGTAGTAGAGCTCGCGCGCCAGGACGACTTCGCCTGCGTTCGAGGCATGGACCGGCGTGCCAGAGGGCGCACGGTAATCGGTGCCGCGATGCACGCTGGCCAGCTTGCCATTGAACGTGCGGCTGGTGCCGTAGTTCTCCGAAATCTCCATGGGTACCGGAGCGACGAAGTCGCCTGCCCACTCCGGCGACGGGATCACATGGGCGAACGCGGCGTGCTTGATCTCTTGTTCGGCCTCAATGCGCTTGAGGGTCTCGGGATCGGGCGTGACGTACTTTTGCGGGACGGTGAGGCGGGACGTTTCGTAGTTGGCGGCGTGCACGGTAACAGTATGCACTGCGCGCACGATGCGTCCGTCGCGCATTACGGCCTCAAGTTCGAGGTCATAGGAGCCGGGTTTGGTTTCGTAGGCGATACCGGCGAGCGAATACCAAGCGTTGCCTGATCCGGGTGTAAACACAAGGTCGCGGCCCAACCACTTGGCTCTGACCTTTTCTGGTTTTCCCTTCTCGTCTACCGTAAACAGACAAACCGAGCCGTTGACCAGAAGCTGGGGTTGGACGGAAAACGACGAGACTGGGGCTGGCTCAGCCGCAAAAACGGCCACGGAGCACGCCAACAGAAAAACGATCGCAAGGAACCGGGTTAGCGAAGCAGACAGATACACGACTACGAGACTATCGCGGAGCGCAGCGATTCGCCAAAAGAGATCGTGCGGGACGGCCCCGGCACCGTCCCGCAAACTCATTCCAATCTACTTCGCGAGTGAGTGAACGTAGTTGACTAGGTTCCACAGCTCGTTCGGGCTCTGGCGAATGTTCTCTTTCGGCATGTGGCCGTGCCCGCTCTTCAACGAGCAAAACATCTCGCCGTCGGAGAATTCCTTCATCGCAGCGGCGCTAGCAAAGTCGGGTAGCTTCTGGCCGGTGTCGACGTCGCCCTTGCCGTTCCCGGTCTCGCCGTGGCACATGGCGCAATCGTAACCGTAGTATTTCTTACCTAGAGCCAGCGACTCGGTCGTGGGCTTCACGGGATTGACCATGTTCTTCGTTTCCGCGGGGTTGGAGCAGGAGTCGGACGAAGAATTCTGGGCCAACAGCGCACCTGCGGAGAAAAGGAAAGTGAACACAACAACAAGAGTACAGAGTTTACGCATGACGGCCTCCAAGAGAATGATGACCTGCCACCCGGGCACTTGCCTCGAGTAGCGGTTAGATTCTACTCCCGTACGAAGACGGATTCTGTGAGGAGTGACCATAGCGGCAGTGAGCGGGAATAACCTTCGCGCGGCGAAATTATCTGATCGGATACCCGAGAGAAAAACACCCTGCCCGCGCTAGCGGACAGGGTGACGGGATGGCGGCATTTCGTTGGCGCCTATGGATTGGGAATGACCCGGATGTGGGCCATCATGCCTCCGTCTTCGTGTTCGAGAATGTGACAGTGGTAAACAAAGTCGCCGACCTCGGAAAATGGAATGCTCACAAACACCGACTGAACCTTGCAAGCACCCGACTGCCAGGTCTGGATCGAGCCGTCGCACGAATCGGAGCCGTGAAGAACCGGGATGTTGTCCATCAAGGCGGTCGGCGGAGCACTCCCGGAGTTCATCGCAAGCACGCGAAACTTGGTCTGGTGGATGTGGAAGTTGTGATCTTCACCCGAGACATTTACCAGCTCCCACAGTTCCGTGACGGTCGTGTTGTTCTGGCCCAACGGCAGGCACACGTCAATGACGCTGTGATCGAATTGCGTGATATCGCGGAACGTGCCGGGTACGACGTTGCCGTGCTGATCGATCTCTTCGTAACCCAGCCCGAAATCGTCGGGATCGCCGGGAGGCAGGCCAAAGAAGATACGGCGCCGATGGCCGGGAGCCAGGGCGGCACAGGGCGCGCTGGGGATGGCTTCCGGCGCGGAGAGCGCCGCCAGGTGTTCGCGGAGGCTAACCCTGGCCGCGGGGGACAGTCGCAGCGCCAGCGTGGGCGCATTTTGCAGAGAGATTCCGGGGGAGCCGCTTCCGCCGTCGATCATCACGGGAGCTCCCAGCAGCCCCGAACTCGCTACCAGGCTGGCGGCGCTGCCCTTGACGATCAGGCCCGCAACAGGCTTTCCGATCCCGGGAGTGAACACCACGTGAGCGAGGTTGGCAGCGGGCCAATCGTCGCCGGCCGGACCGGTGTTGTACGAATAGGTCACCAGCGTGGCTGACCCGCCGGAGGCAGACGGGGGCACCCAGATTTCAATGCGCGACGACGGCATCATGTGCAGCCCGGTGGCGCAGACCGGCACGGCCGCACTACCCGGAAGACTGAAGGAGCACTTTACGGGCACAAACTTTCCACCCACGGCTGCGGATAGGGCCTGCAGCCCGGCGGCGCCGTCGAGAGTCACGCCGTCCACCGCCAGCACCTGGAATTGGAGGGGATTGCCCGTGCCATCGTCGTTGAGGCCCAGTTGATACGTCCGGCTACCCGAGGCATGGGTAATGCGCCATACTTCTCCGCTTTGCGCCAGCGTAATAGTGGGGTACACCTGCCCGTTAATGCTGAAGAACCACTTGCCGCCTGTGTAGTCGGGGCCGCCGTCGCTGGTGGTGTCGATCCCAGGACAAAAACCGTTGCGCGGCGGACCGGTGGAGTAGTCCGGATCGCAAAAACCCGGATCTTCCTGCGATAACACCGTGTTGTCGGCAAAGACTTGCATGTCTTTCAAGGTGAGATGCCGTACCGCCAGCGATTGCGACGACGGCAATGGGGTGGACGAAATCGGCCGGCTCAAGACGCTTGTCTCCGAGCCAATCGTGATGATTCCCGACATACCGTACGACATCTGGTTGAACGCCAGCCCGTGCACGTGGGGATGGATCCAAAACAATCCCGTGGGATGGTTGGGCGGAATGTAGATGTCGTAGTCCAGCGGCTGGTCCGTGTAGTCGAGCCCGGGCATCTGGCTGGTGGGCAGCTTGCCCTTAGGGTACGAGAGCAAATAAATGTAATCGCCGTAAGTGGGATTCGAGGGGGTCGCCTGGCGCGGCTCGACAATCAATCCATGCGTGTGCAGATTCGTGGGATTGTCCTTGAGCATCTCGGGCATTTCCTGCACGTGCTCGGCGTCGGGCGGCGCGGGCGGCAACTGATTGATGAAGCGCATCTTCAGATGGTCGCCGGGCTGCAGTTGCAGCCGCATGCCACCGTACGCAGAATCGGTGCGGGCGTCGGCAGGACAAACATCGTTGGCGGAATCGCTGCGATAGCAGACTTCGAAAACCCAAGCCGTTGGTGAGTAGGTGTCCAGCATGATGGGCTTGGGCTTGGCCGTTATCAGCAGGTCAAGCACGCCGTTGGCGCTGGTAAACACGGGTGGATCAATCAGTTCATTCGGTCCAACTGCGAACAGGCAGGTAGACAGAAGCATGACGACGGCGAGAGCCAGATTCTTTTTCACGTTGTTCCTTACTGACGGTGGCATGAAGGCGGCGTTCGAATCCGACCGTCAGCCCTGCTGGATCGTGCGGTTGCTGTGAGAGCGGCGAGAGCACTAGGCATCGACATATGGCGTAGGCACAACCCGCCCCAAACTGTATATCGCGTTAGGGTTTCAGGGATCTTCTGATGTTGACCGACACATCGTGCAGCGAAGGTTAAGCTCAACTATCCGACAAACGCCGACCATCCACTTTGGTGGCGCTACCTAGGAAACTCCCCACTCTCCCCCACAATTCAATGGGCATTTCCCCCCCTGGACTGGCAGCTAATGTATGGGTGGGTGAGAACGGTGTCAATCGTAGATGGAAGATTCTGTCGCAACATTGTTGTAACGAGCTGCAACTGTGGCGCGACCTTTCTGTTACGACGAAGGCAATAGGCGCTAGTAAAAGCGCCAAAAAGACACCCTGCTCGCGACAGCGAACAGGGTATGAAGGGTTGCACAAACTCAATTTCCCTTACTTGATGATCTTCTCGCCTACCGACTTGCCCTGGGTGAACAGCAGCAGGTAGTCCTGGCCTCCCGCCTTGGAGTCAGTGCCCGACATGTTGAATCCGCCGAACGGATGCGCGCCTACGATGGCGCCTGTGCACTTGCGGTTGATGTACAAGTTGCCCACGTGAAACTCGCGCTTGGCAAACTCAATCTTGTCAGGCGACGAAGTATAGGCAGCACCAGTGAGTCCGAACTCGGTGTTGTTCGCGATGGCGATCCCCTCTTCAAAACTATGTGACTTAATCACTGCCAGCACGGGCCCAAAGATTTCCTCCTGCGCGATGGTCGCTGTGGGAGCCACGTCCGCGATGACGGTCGGCTGTACGAAGTAGCCGTCGCCCGCTTCCTTCGCAGGGCCGCCGCCGGTGATCACCCGCCCGCCCTCGGCAATTCCCTTCTGAATGTAGCCGAGGATGGACTTCATCGACTTCTCGCTGATGACCGGTCCCATCCCGGGGTTCGTGACAGGATCGCCAACCGTGATCTTCTCAACGCGAGCCTTGAGTGCCTGCAGGAAGCGATCGTAAATGCGTTCGTCCACGATGATGCGCGAACAGGCCGAACACTTCTGCCCGCTGAAACCAAAGGCCGCCTGTGCGGTGCCTTCAACGGCAGCGTCGAAGTCGGCGTCGGCGTCGACCACCATGGAGTCTTTGCCGCCCATCTCGAGGATCGTGCGCTTGATCCAGAGTTGGCCTGGTTGCTGCGTCGCAGCGGTGAGGTTGATGTGCAGGCCAACTTCTTTCGAGCCGGTGAAAGCAATGTAGCGGGTCTTGGGATGGGCGACGATTGCGTTGCCGAAGCTGCTGCCGTGGCCCGGGCAGAAATTGACGACGCCGTCAGGAAGGCCTGCCTCTTCGAGTATCTCCATGAACTTGGCCGCGATGGTGGGTGAATCGCCCGAAGGCTTGAGCACTACCGTGTTGCCGCTCACCACCGAGGCCAGGGTCATGCCCCCCATGATGGCCGCCGGAAAGTTCCACGGCGAGATGACCGCGCCCACGCCGAGCGAAACGTAGTGGAACTGGTCGTGTTCGCCGGGCAACTGCACAACGGTCTTGGCCTGGCCGAGTCGGCCCGCTTCGATGGCGTACATGTGGCAGAAGTCGATGAGCTCGGCAACATCGCCGTCGGCTTCCGCGAAATTCTTACCGACCTCGAAGACCAGCCAGGCCTCCAGTTCGAATTTGCGCTGCTGCAGGATCTGCCCGACACGGAACAGGAATTGCGTGCGCTCTTCGAGCGAGGTGCGGCTCCAAGTCTCATATGCTTTCAGCGCTGCCTGCATGGCCGGTTCGACTTCGGCCGGTCCGGCCTGCTGATGCAGGCCGACGACCTCGGAAGGCTTCGCCGGGTTGAGAGAAGGCACAATGTCGCCGGTCTTGACGCGACGCCCGCCGATCACCAGGTCGTACTCGCGGCCCAGTTCGCTGCGCACCTTGTCGATGGCAGCCTGCATGCGCCGCTGGTTCTCGGCGTCGGTCCAGTCAATCATCGGCTCGTTCACAAACTTCTCGAGCGGGGTCACGACGACGCGATTCTCGGCGCGTTTGGTCTCGCGCGCAGGATGGGTCAAGGTTGTCATAAGTACGTCCTTTCGGGTGGTCAGGATAAGTGCCGGGGAACGTGCGCTTCTAGTTTAGATGTCTTGCGCCGACTGGGGACTCAGCGGAGTGTCGGAGCGCAGGTCATCTGCCGGCAAAGTGGCTATTTTACATCCTGGGAAGGGTACGTGGCAGGTTGTCCCGCTACCCCTTTTATTTTTCCCTGGCGGGTCGCTTTTCGCCTGTCGACAACGTCAAAGTGGTACAAAGGCCTACGGGCAATCGACCGCCAGGACCAATGAAGCACCAAACTTTATGTGAGGAGAAGAAAATGGCTAATCCCTTTGTGCATGTGGAACTGAACACAACCGACCTGGGCAAAGCAAAAGAGTTTTACGGCAAGCTCTTTGACTGGACGCTGGAAGACGTGCCGAACATGGACTACACCATGATCAAGGTAGGACAAGGCACGGGCGGCGGTATGATGAAACATCCCGTGCCCGGGGCCCCGTCGGCGTGGCTGGCGTATGTCGCGGTGGATGACATCCATGCGTCAACCTCAAAGGCGAAGTCGCTGGGCGCATCCGTGATGAAGGACGTCACCGAGATTCCGGGTGTAGGGTCGTTCAGCGTTATCCTCGATCCCACGGGAGCCGCGCTGGCACTGTTTCTAGCGAAAATGTAGCGGGACCAGCCAGCGGGACTTCTTCGCTTCCCCGTCGCGAACGGCGGCATGGTCCGGTTCGGCGACTCGGGACAGACTCCTGGGCTGCCGGGAGTCGTCCCGCCGGCGCACATTCGCTTACGTTTTTTCGTCTGTGCCGTCAATTCTCGTGCAGGAAGCGAGGCAATGACGGGGCGTGGCAGGTGTTCCTCCCCGGGAAGCCACGCCCCCGAAGCATCGCCAACTGCTCTCTCCTTTCGCAGGGAACTGAGACGGGCTCCGCTACGTACCCTATCGTGGAGGAGCCCGTGCGCAAACTCATTCTGGTTCTCGTTTTCTGTCTCCCGCTGCTGGCGCTTTCGGCGATTGCCGAAGATTGGTCGAAGTCGTTCACCGTGGGAGCCACTCCGGCACTACGTGTAGATACCAACGATGCCGCCATTGAAATCACGCGCGGCAGCGGTAGCGCCATTGCGGCGCGGGTAACAACCAACGGATACCCTATCGGTTCGAACGGAGTGCGCGTCACCGAGCACCAGGATGGCGACAAAGTGGAGCTGAACGTGCACATTCCCAACCAGACGGGGTTCCACCTGAACTGGCACGACCAGCGGGTGAGGGTTGAGATCCAGGTGCCCGCCGAGACCGTCTTGGATCTTCATTCCAGCGACGGCCACATCAGCGTTGACGGGACCACCGGCGACGCGCGCATCGATACCAGCGATGGCGCCATCGAGGTTCACAACTTCAGTGGCAGCCTTCGCGCTCGCACCAGCGATGGCCATATTACCGTCGATGGCGTGTTCCATGAGGTCTATCTGCATAGCGGCGACGGCCACATCAACTTCACGGCGCAGCCCGGATCGAAGATGGATCGCGGCTGGCTGATTCACACTGGAGACGGCCGGGTGGAGGCGAAGCTTCCCAGCGACTTCTCGGCTGAACTGTACGCCCATACTGGCGACGGCCACATTGCAACGGAGTTCCCAGTGACCGTCAGCGGCTCAATCGACCGCGGACACGTGCGGGGCAAGCTGAACGGCGGTGGCGAACTGCTGGAGATATCGACAGGTGACGGCAGCATCCACGTGGGCAAGCTGTAGAAGCGACTCGCAGTGACTTCTACTGGCCTTCATGAGCGCACCTCCCAAGGGCGGTGCTCCGCCTTGGTGCTGCTACGCCTACCTCGTCCCACCTGCGAGTGATTGACATCGTTCGACCGATTGCACAAGCTAAGCTGCCCGCCCTCTGACTGTGCCGTCTCGCTCTCCTTCAGACTTGGGCTCAGTCAAATTCCTGTTTGGGAGCTAACATAGTGAAATTTCCTTCGCCCTTCCTGGCGCTAACGCGGCCAGGTCTACTGGTTGTGCTGCTAGTTTCGATCGCGACGCTATCGGCCCAGGCAAACGTCAACTACACCTACCACGGCATGGAACTGATCAGCCGAACTGACCAAAACTTCACTCCCTGCCCGTCGCCTTGCCTGCTGACCGGAACGTTCACACTGGCCGCGGCCCTGCCTGCGAATTACGCGGGCACCTTGAGTCCTATCGCTACCTCGTTTACCGACGGCACCATGGTGCTCGACAACTTCAATTCAACCGTGAACGCGAGCGTCGTGACCGACGGCACCGGAAACATCAGTTCGTGGTGGGCAATCCAGCTGGACGCCTTCGACGCGCACCACACCATCTCCACCATCGACGCCCCGGGCAACACGGTGCGCGACCTGACCTTTAACTTCATCAGCCAGGTTCCGCCGGGGGTCGTGTACGAGGCGGACAACTTCAATTCCCCCGGATACTGGACGATGAGCCAGGCCACCCCCGAGCCGGGCACCCTGTGCTTGCTAGGTGGAGGGCTGCTGGCGGCGTTTGGCTACGGCCGCCGCCGTCTCGGACTGTAATTCTGGAATCGTTTGATCGCACGAAAAGGCAGGCTCAACCGAGTCTGCCTTTAGCTTTGAACCACGGAGTAAACTGTACTCGTGATGACCCTGTTCGAAGCCCAGCCCTATGATCCTGTTCAGGCGCGCAAACGGCGCATCCGGATTATCTCGATTTCCGCCATCGTCCTGTTGTGCCTCATCCTGGCGTGGAATTTCCGTCACTATCCCCAGGAGCACATTGTCGATACGTTTTTCGCGGCCTTGCAACACCAGGACTACGAACAGGCCTATAGCATCTGGAACCACGACCCGGCCTGGAAGCAGCATCCCGAAAAATACACGAACTACCCTTTCTCTGACTTCATGAAGGACTGGGGACCGGGCGGCGAGTGGGGGCTAATCAAGAGCTACCACGTGGACGGCTCGGCCGTGCCCAAAGGCGGTAATGGAACCACCTTCGACGTAACGCCCAGTGGAATTGTCGTGGTGGTAACCGTCAACGAGCGCGTCGCAACAAAGGCCCACATCTGGGTAGAAAAGTCCGACAAGACGCTGGGCTTCTCGCCGTACTAAGGTACACACATCACCACGCTCAACGCGGATGGCATCCTAGAATCCAACTCCGCGACAGGGCTATAGTTTTTTCCCATTTCGGGAATCTTCGTACTTTTCCAGCCGATTCTTGTGGCAATCATCCCATTTGTGGCTAGACTCTTTGGCAACCGCGCTACTCGTCAGGTCGAAACTCCCTCCCCGGGCGAATCGCGGCACCCGAATAATCCTCAACCCGGTTCTCAATAGGAGGTATTCCAAGTGAAACGCATCTTCGTCGTGTTTTTTGCATTCACGCTGGCTTTGGGACTCGCAGGGGTTGCCATGGCCGACATAAACTTTACCGCAACCTTCGAAGGAGGTTCGTGCTACGGAGACCCGAATGGTTTGGGTTATCCAGGCATCACTTTCGGCGGCGCTCAACTACTCTATCTGTCTCAGGGATGCCTGAGCGGCACCTTCCCGCCGCATAGCGGCGATGGCGTCGTTTTTGATGCCGGGACTCCGATTACTCTCACCCTCCATGAAATCGAAGGGGGCGAGTGGGGCAATGGAGACACGGTGAGCGGCTACTTCACCACAAACAGCGACATTACAATGAACGCCTACAACGGTGGCATCCTGGTCGCCACTGCCTTCTTCCTGGGGCCAAACTATGTTGGTTCAGGTGGGACACCGAACGCATTCCTGAGCGTTTCGGCGCCCGAGATCGACACCGTAGTGATCTTCTCCTCTACGGGACCCGACTCGTTTACGCTTGACGACCTCACCTACCCGATCTCCGATACGCCAGAGCCGACGACTCTTGTGCTTCTCGGTACCGGGCTGCTCGGGGTCTTGAGGAAGAAGTTCTGGATGTAGTGCACGTGCGTTTCGAAGTGGAAGTGTAAAACGGATCGTATCTTCGAATCGATCGAACAGCCGGAGCGCTCAGAGCGCTTCGGCTTTTCTCTGGGACGGACACCCTGGTCGTCGCACGATTTCATTTGGGTACGTGACTCGAGTCTGACGGAGAGCGGCAGTGCGGGGCTCACTCCAATGCCACATCACAGGGACCTACTCTGCCCGCCACGAAGCAGCACTGAAGTGATTCAGCGTCTTCTGCAGGGATTCCTCGTCGTGGACATTCACGCAAGTACGGGTCTTATCGATCTGCTTCATCAGGCCGCACAGCACCTTGCCGGGGCCGACCTCGACGAAGTTCTCCACGCCCAGGGCGATCAGCCCCTTCATCGACTTGACCCACTGCACCGCACCCGTCACTTGGCGAATCAAAGCGTCGCGGCTCTGGTCTCCTGTCGTAACTAGCACGGCATCCACGTTGCACATGATGGGAACCTCAGGGTTATGGAAGCTGAGCGCGTGAAGGTCGGCGGCCAGGCGGTCTTGCGCGGGCTGCATCAGCCCGCAATGGAAGGGCGCGCTGACCGGCAGGATCAAGGCGCGTTTCGCGCCGCGTTCCTTGGCCAGTACGGCGGCGCGTTCGATCGCAGCCTTGCTGCCGGAAATTACGATTTGGTCGGGCGAATTGAGGTTCGCTGCCTGGCTTACTTCTCCCTGCGCCGATTCAGCGCAAACCTTCTCGACTTCTTCGGCAGGAAGCGCAATCACTGCGGCCATTGCGCCCACGCCGACCGGCACGGCTTCCTGCATGTACTTGCCGCGGTTGCGAACGGTGCGGACGGCATCCGCAAACGAAAGCGTTCCAGCGGCGACATTGGCGGAGTATTCGCCGAGGCTATGTCCCACAACGTAGGAGGGCGCGATTCCCAGCGACTGCAGCACGCGCCACGCCGCAACTGACGCGGTCAGAATGGCGGGTTGGGTGATCTCCGTCAGCTTGAGCTGATCTTCGGGCCCTTCGAAGCAAAGCTGCGACAATTTGTACCCGAGCGCCTCGTCGGCTTCATCGAAGGTTTCTTGCGCAACGGGATACATGGCGGCCAGCTCGCGGCCCATGCCCACTTGCTGCGAACCTTGTCCGGGAAACATGAAAACAATCGGGGATTTCTGGTGGCTCATGCGATCAACCTGGGAAGTGGAGTAAATGACGACCTGAAGAGGCTCGTCGCAAAGCGGCCACGCGGCTAGTCCAGACCTTCGCCGCGACGGCTGGCGTCGGCCGCTACAGCCATCCTGCCGTTGCTTCGATCCAGATGCCGGCTCGACTCGCCAATCTGCTGCTCGATCGTGTGGTTCATCTTACTGTTGGCAAACTCCGCAGCCACGCGAATGGCGTTCTTGATCGCGTTGCCGTTCGACGAGCCGTGACTGATAATGCATACGCCCTTGATGCCTAGCAGCGGCGCTCCACCGTATTCCGAGTAATCCAGGCGCTTCTTGAAATCGACGAACGCCTGGCGCGAAAGCATGAATCCCACCTGCCGCGTGATGGTCGCTTGCAGCGACTGCCGCAGCAGGAAGCGCACGGTCTCGGCCATGCCTTCAGATATCTTAAGTGCCACGTTGCCCACGAATCCGTCGCACACCAGCACGTCAGCCTTGCCGTTGAACAGGTCGCGGCCTTCCACGTTGCCTACGAAATTCAGCGGAAGTTGCCTGATGAGCTTGAAGGCTTCCTTCGTGAGTTCGTTGCCCTTGGACTCTTCCTCGCCGACGGAGAGCACGCCGACTCGAGGGCTCTCGGCGGTTTCAAACTGACCCGCGAAAATCGTGCGGAAGTACACGTCGCCCATGATGGCGAACTGCTGCAGATTTTCCGGCTTGGAATCGACGTTGGCGCCGACGTCGATCAGGATCGTTGCCGTGCCCTGCGCCGTAGGAAACACTGCCGCCAGCGCCGGACGGTCCACGCCAGGCAACGCGCCCAGCACCATCTTTGCAGTGGCCATGCATGCGCCAGTATTGCCGGCGCTGACGAAACCCGCGGCTCGGCCCTCGCGTACGAGGCGCAAGCCAACCCGCATGGACGAATCGCGCTTGGCACGCACGGCCTTGGCGGCCTTTTCCTGCATGCCAATCACTTCGCTGGCGTGAACGATCTCAATCGGCAGTCGCTGCCAGAGCGGATGAAGCCTGAGCTCCTTCCGAATGACATCTTCCTGGCCAACCAACAACACCTCCACGTCATAGTGACGGGCGGCGAGGATCGCACCATCGACTTCGGGTTTGGGCGCGCGATCAGCGCCCATCGCGTCAACGGCAATCGTGGTCGGCATGCTTGGGTATCGTTACGAAATTGTACGCCGGGGGGACGCCCACCGGAGGCTTAGCTGGCCGCTTCCTTCTGCTCAATGACTTCGCGTCCCTTGTAATACCCGCACTTCGGGCAGGCGCGATGTGGCAGCTTGCGCTCGTGACAATTGGGGCAGTCCGACAGGGACTGGGCGGTCAAATGATCATGGGAGCGGCGTTTCGACGTTCTGGCCTGTGAATGCCGCCGTTTTGGATTAGGCATGAAAAACCTCTCATCGGACCGCGCCCTCGGGCGGCGATCGCTGTTCTAGCTTTGCAGCTTGTTCTTTAACTCACTCAGCGCTGCCCAGCGCGGATCACTGGGCTGCGGGCAATTGCACGTCGCGGTGTTCAGGTTGGTCCCACACTGCGGGCACAGCCCCTTGCAATCCTCGCGACAAACCAGTTTCACGGGCGCCGCCAGCAGAACCTGCTCGCGCAATACGTCCTCCAGAAGAAGACCGTCGCCCTCATAATAGCCGATCTCGGTGTCCGCTTCGGAGATGGCAACCTCCTCCGCGCGCTTATCGACACCCAGCGGCCGATACAGCAAATCAAACGCCCGGTTGACCGTAAACTCCACCGGCTCCAGGCAGCGGGCGCACCCGACTTCCATGGTCACATCGAGCTGGGCAACCACACGGATGTCGTCGATGTTCTCTTTGTGACCGCGATGCTCGACGATCACTTCCGCCCGGCCCTCGGTGTGCAGCGGGCCCAACTGGCGAAAGTCCAAGCCGAACTCAATCGTTCCGGGCTGGAAGTCCTGCTTAAACTCCAGCTTGCGGAGATCTAAATCCGCGACCCGTATCAGCATGGCGGTACCTGCCTAACTCCCTCGGCGTTCAATCACTTCCCACACAGCCCACATGCTCCGGCCGGAGCCGGGTCTGGCAGGCCAAGCTCCTCTCGGATCACTCTGGCAGGTACAGACAGGCGGGAGTCACGCTAGGGCAAAATACAAGGATAAAGTGTTGGAAATGCAGTGTCAAGATGCGACTCCAATCTGCCGGCTCCTCCCTCTGACTAAACTCAACCTCGGCAAAAGCGTTTCGCCGCATTGGACCCATGTATATTGTCTGACGGACATGACTTTGGGGTACTTACAATGACTCGACTGGGCAAAGGACTCTCCATTGGATTGCTTGCGCTGCTGGTGTTAGTCGCCTGCGGCATCACCTTTACAATCGGCTGGCGTCCGTTTTTCGGTCCCAAGGCCCGCCCGCTCACCGATCGCAAGTTCGAGAGCACGCCGCAGCGTCTCGAACGCGGCAAGTACATCGCGACCGCGCTGGCTGGATGCGTGTATTGCCACTCTCCGCACGACTGGAAAGCTCCCGGCACTCCGATCAACGCCGCCATGGAAGGATCCGGCGACGTTCAGCCTTACGCCGATCTGCCCGGTAGAATCGTCGCTCCGAACCTCACTCCCGACAAGGAAACCGGCGCCGGCACTTGGACTGACGATATGCTGGCACGCGCCATCCGCGAAGGCATCGGCCACGACGGCCGTGCGCTTTTTCCGATGATGCCCTACACGCACTATCGGGAGATGTCGGATGAGGACCTGGCATCCGTGATCGTCTATCTGCGTTCGCTGCCGCCCGTGCGCCACGAGCTACCAGCAACCGAAATCATCTTCCCCGTGAAGTATCTAATCCGCAGCGTTCCCGACCCGCTCACCTCGCCGGTGCCCGATGTTACGGCAGACGCAGGCCCCGTGAAGTATGGGGATCACCTCGCGAACCTAGCAGGATGCAGCGACTGCCACACTCCGGCAATTCAAGGTCAGAGTGAGGCGGGACATGGATTTTGCCGGCGGGCAGCCCTTCCCCGGGCCATGGCCGATGGTGGCGAGCGCCAACATCACGCCGGACAGCACTGGGATTGCCGGTTACACCGACGATTCGTTCGTGCAGGTCATTCGAACCGGAGCAGTCAACGGCCAAGCTCTCAGCCCCATCATGCCCACGATGATCTACAAGAATCTCACCGACACCGACCTGAAGGCGATGTTCGCCTACTTGCGGACGGTGAAGCCCATCCAGCACCACGTAGACAACTCGCAGCCGCCGACCAACTGCAAGCTATGCCGGCAGCGCCACGGCGGAGGGGACCAGAACTAGCACCCCTCGTCGAGGGTGCCAAACCGCTGTCTAGTTGGGCTCTGAGTTCATGGGAGGCGCGGGAACCGGCATCATCCCCGCCGGGGGCTTGAGCAGCCCAAGGTTCGTCAGGTAGGCAACCGTCCGCTGGGCGGCCGCGTCGAACACCAGTTGGCAGTTCACAAACTGGCTGTTCTCCCACATCACGTCGCCGCCGCCGTACACAATCTTGCATTCGGTGAAGATGCAGTTCAGGTACCGCTTGCCGTCCATATAAACCGTAATGCCTTTGGGTTGCCAGTTCTCGACTACTTGCATGAAGACGTCTCCTGGGCGGCCGCCGTTCGGCGCGTTGAACGAGTTCGCGGCAGCACTGCTTCGATTCTATCGCCCGACAGCCGAACTCCCCCTGGAGTGAAATTGCGCCGCGATAGTATCCTTAAACCGGCAAAATCGGTGACAGAACTTCAAGGATGCAGAGCTTGCCCTCTGCGTGTACGATTTGCGTGAGCCGTAGTCTTGCATCACCCGATCCACGAGGCCTCGCTATGCCAATCTTCAAGCAAGCTCTCTCAGTTCTTCTTAGCTTCAGCGTAATGATCAGTGTTCTTGGGCTCGACGGCTGCGCCAAGAAGCCGGAAACGGCTCAGCCTGCCGCAACGGAACAGGCCTCCCAGGGACAGGCGCCGCGCCACGACCTACGCGGCACCCACGCCTGATCAGCTCTATCAGCTTGTCGCTCCCATCGCGCTCTTTCCCGACAACCTGGTTGCGATGGTGCTGGCCGCTTCCACCTATCCCGGATCAGGTCAACGCTGCTTACCAATGGCTGCAGCAGAACTCCAGCCTGAAAGGCCAGCAGCTTGCCGAGGCCGCCAATCAGCAGCCTTGGGATGCGAGCGTGAAGGGCCTCACGGCATTTTCTGACGTCTTAAGTCAGATGGCCACCAATCTGTCCTGGACCTCCGCTCTCGGCGACGCCTATTACAACATTCCCCAGAGCGTGATGAACGCCGTGCAGGTCATGCGCCAGCGCGCTTACGCGGCAGGGAATCTCAAGAGCAACCAGCAGCAGAACGTCACCGTGCAGAACCAGGCTCCCGGAGCCGCGCCCCCTCCAGAGCAAGCTGCAGGTGAGGAACCGCAGACGACGATCGTGCAGTCTCCGCCGCAGACCATCATCATCCAGCCCGCGCAGCCCGAAGTTGTCTATGTGCCCGCCTACAATCCGACCGTCGTCTATGGAGCACCCGTGGCGGTCTATCCCGGATACTCAACCGGCGCCATGGTGGCTACGAGCCTGATTTCCTTTGGAGTCGGCATCGCGGTGGGCGCCGCCATCAGCGGCGGTGGTTGCTGCGGATGGGGATACAACTCATGGGGATGCGGCTGGCACAACAACACCGTGGTTTACAACCACAACACTTACATCTCCACGTCGAACACGTTCGTGAATCGCAACAACTACTACGGCCGGAACGTCAACAACGTGAACGTAAATAACGTGAACCGGAACAACATCAATACGAACAACATCAACCGCAACAACGTGAACGCGAACAACGTCAATCGAAACAACGTCAACGCCAATAACCGCGCCAACAATTTCAACAACGGTAATCTCTACCCCGCATTTCAACCAGAACCTGGATCAGGCCAAGTATCGAAACCCAGGCGCACAGGCCGCTGTGGGACAAGAGCGGGCAGGTCAGGGAAATCTCGGGCAGCAACGCGCGGGCGGCAATCAGGCCATGAATCATCAGAACCGCACCGCCGGAACCCAACCGAATTTCAATCAGCAAAACCGTGCCGGAGCGAATCAGGCCCAGGCACGCGGCGGCAATTTCAACCAGAACCAGCGCCAGGCCGAGCGCGGCTACGGGCAGCAGCCCGCCCCGAATTCCGGTAAGAGCGCCTTCAGCAACTACGGCTCTGGCGGAAACACCCGCACCAATAGTGCCCGCGGGCAGCAGAGTTTGGAAGGCAACCGCGGGGGTGGCGGAGGCGCACAGAATCGCGGCGGTGGTGGTGCGCAAAATCGCGGTGGTGGCGAAGGACGACGCCGGTGATCCACTTAAGCGCAATCCCCGTTGCTGTCGAATCCTCGAACGCAGGAGCACTCGCTATGAAAGCAAAATCGCATTCTTACAGTTTGGTTGGTTCTCGCCCCAGCCGATTCGTCCCGCTTGATCCTTGCGGCGCTAGGTCGCGCTGGCGATGTCCGTTCCGCGCTACTTTCGCCCAGCAAGGAAATGAGAAGACCTTTGCCTCGCCCGGCGACGCCGTCCTCGCTATGTACAACGCCACCAAGTCCGGAGACCAGCAGGCTCTGAACGCCATTCTGGGCTCCAACTCCGGTCAGGTTCTGCATACCGGTGATGCTGTGGCAGACAAGAAGATGGCGGACCGATTTCATCCGGCGTTACGACCAGATGCATCGCGTCGTCGTCGAGCCCGACCAGACTGTCACTCTCTACGTCGGCGCCGAGAATTGGCCGATGCCCATTCCCATCGTCAAAAACAGCAGCGGCGCGTGGTACTTCGATACCGAAGCCGGAATGAAGGAGATCCTCTTTCGCCGCATTGGCACCAATGAAAATGACGCCATCGACGTCCTGCATACCCTGGTCGCCGCCCAACTCGAATACGGTTCTGTAGTCCAAGACGGCGATAAGGCGAAACACTATGCCAGCAAGTTCGTGAGTGACACCGGCAAGCACAACGGACTCTACTGGAAGACCGCCGACAACGAGACCCCTAGTCCGATCGGTCCCTTGCTCGTCGATGCCGCTGGCCAGGGCTACGACATTCAACAGGGCAAGCAAGCCGCCCTTCCACGGCTACTACTACCGCATGCTCACCGCGCAGGGGGCCGCTGCCAAAGGCGGTGCGCACAGCTACCTGGTGAACGGCGAGTTGGTTCGCGGCTTCGCCTTCGTGGCCTATCCCGCCGAGTATCGCAACTCCGGCGTGATGACCTTTGTGGTCAACCAGGATGGAGTCGTGTACGAGAAGGACCTCGGGCAGGACACCGGAAAAGTCGCGGCTGGCATGTCCGATTACAATCCCGACAAGACTTGGCGCCGCGTCGACTAAGGTCCCGACGTCACGGACCTTCGCGCAGCTGCGCCGTGCCGATTTGTCCGACGCGCCGAAACATCATCGCAGTTCCACAGGGCGATTCCGAGGAATCGCACTGACTTTGCCCAAAGCAAAACCGGCCGCGTAGGCCGGTTTTGAGACTCGAGCTGCCAATCGCCTACTGCTGCGGATGCTGTGTCGGAATCTGTTGCTGCATCGGCACCGGCGGACGCAGCGACTGCAGCTTCTGCGACGCCATCTGTCCGATGGGGGTGGTCGGATATTCCTTCTGCATCTGCTCGTAGATCTTCATGGCCTCCAACGGCTGATGATTCGACTCGTACAGGTTGGCCAGTTCGAACTCCGAGGTCGTCTTCCCCACCGTGGTGGTCGGCTTCTCCATCAATGCCTTGTAAAGCTCAATGGCCTGCGGCGTCTTGCCGGTGTCCTGATAGATGGACGCCAATGCCAGCTTAGCCAGGCTAGCGGTTTCCTTGTCCCAACTGCCAGCCACTTCTTGTAACTGCTTTTCCGCTCCCGCGTTGTCGCCCATGTCATGCAGGGTGATGCCCGCGAAGTAGCGTGCTATACGGCCGTTGCGGGTGAAAGAGTACTTTTTCGCAATCCGCGCGAAGTCGGCATTGGCCGCCTTGGCACGCTCCTCGCCCGTGGCGTAGCTCAGCTGCACCGGACTGGCCGGCTCACCCGCCGAACGGATAGGGGCGTTGTATTTCAGCACGGCGGCAGACAGCTCCTGGCTGGCCTGCTGGTTGCGGTAGCTCACGTAGGCGTAAGCGCCGATGCCAATGGCCAGCACAATCGCCACCACGACGGCTGCGGCCGTCAGCGGCTTTTCATGCTCCCTTGCCCACGAGATGGTATCGACTGTGGTTTCAGCGAACGAGTTTTGTTTCAGTTGACGTCGAGTAGCACTGCGCACGATTGTTCCTTAATTGGTCTGCCACAAGGCGGGAAAGTCTAAGTTTAACAAGGAGATGAGTAGGGGTCAAACGCTGAGCCGGCCCGGCTTCCTGACATGATAACTGCGGTCACGCAACGCAACTCCGCGGCTAGTGTCAGGTTTATACTAGCAGCGGCTTGAGGACTGTCCCCCTCGCCAATCCGCATCGGAGGTGGAAGATGAACCGGTTCATCCTACTGAAAGTTGTTTGCCTGGCCGTTGCGCTCATCGTGGTCGGATGGGCATCCAGTCCCGCGCTCGCGCAACGCGGCGGAGGCCACGGCGGTGGTGGCGGATTCCATGGTGGCGGCGGTGGCGCCTATCACGGTGGTGACGGTTACGGTGGCGGGTACCACGGTGTCTCGGCGGGCCGTTCCTACAGCTACGGGGGCTACCATGACGGCGGTTATGGCGGTGGATATCACGGCGGATACCATGGTGGCTATTACGGCGGATACCGCGGCGGATACTGGGGCTATCCCGGATACGGATATGGATGGGGTTGGGGCGCCGGATGGGGCTTCGGCATCAGCTTCGGTTGGGGAGGATATTGGCCTTCCTATTCTTATGCTTACGCTCCGGGTTGGGCGACACCGTACTATCCTTACAACCCGTACCCCTATTACTACAACGCGGCTCCCGCCGGCTATGTGACCTCGGATCCTCCAGCCGCGAACGACCCGAACTCCAACATTCAGGACAACCTTCCACCCGCGCCAGTCAGCGCCCCTGTGCCGCGCGGCGTTCCGTATGCGAACTCGGCGACTGCGAGATACTCGCCTTACGCGCCACAACGACAACCCGTTCCGGCAACCCAGGCCACCGTCAACTATCGGCAGGTCAGCTACACATCTGAGTCACTTCCTCAGTTACCACCTGAAGCCCAGAATGCCGTTCGGGCCTTGCGCGCCATGCCTCCGTACGCTCGCGCGCAACAACTGAGCCGCTACGGCAACCTGTCGCCTCAGGAGGTCGAGTTGGTACGGCGCGCAGTAGGAATGCCGCCAATATAAGGCTGCGAGCATCAGAAGCTCGTCCTGACGACCTACGGTTACCCTATGCCCAAGGTTCGCCCATCGCAACCGAAGCTGAAACCGATTGACCCGCTCCTCCTCGGACAGCCGCGGAAGCGAATCCCCTACGAGTTCGTGCTCGACGCTCTTGCCGGCCTTTCGCCTTGGACACGCCCCATGTTTGGCTGCACCGCTGTCTATGTCGAAGAAGAGATCGTCCTGGTCCTGCGCGAGAAACCCGCGCCGTCACCCGACAACGGAGTCTGGCTGGCCACTACCGTCGAGCACCACGATTCGTTGCGCCACCAGTTCCCTAACATGCGCTCCATCGAGGTTCTGGGAAAGAACGTAACGGGCTGGCAGGTGCTCCCCGCCGACTCCCCGGACTTCGAGGAGTCCGCGATGCGCGCCTGCGAGCTGGTTCTCAAGGGCGACCCCCGCATCGGCAAGGTCCCCAAGGCGCGGCGGACACGCTCCCTCACGCCCAACAAGCGTACGAAAAGATCTCCGCGATAGGCGCCGAGGTGACAGCGGGCCGCCAGCATGGGTTACCATGAATCGTTTGAGAGAAGGATACTGCTGATGAACCATGCCGCACATATGCTGTTGTTGGGGATGGCGCTAATGACTAACCTGGCCGCCCAGAATCCGGCACCCGGCGCACCAACGCCTCAGGCTGAGGCCACCGCCGAATTTAACGGCATGGTCGACCACTACTTTGACGCCTACTTCCACTTCCACCCCACGGAAGCGACCTATGCCGGTTTCCACCAGTACGACAATCAACTGGAGAGCTTTTCGCAGAAATCACGCGATGCCGAACTGTCGTTCCTGCTCGAAGCCAAGCAGGGCGCGGGCTACATGCACACCGAGTTGCTGAATGAAGCGCAACGCATCGACCTCAAGCTGATTTCCAACGCTATCAATGCCCGCATTCTTGAGCTGCAGGAAATCCGCATGTGGCAGAAGAATCCCGACATCTACAGCAGCACTGGCAGCTCCAGCGTTTACCTCCTGATGAGCCGCAACTTTGCGCCCGCAGCCGAGCGGCTCAAGTCGGTAATCGCGCGCGAACAACAGATTCCCGGCAACCTCGCGGAGGCAAGATCGAACCTGAAGAACCCTCCTCACGTGTACACGGAGGTCGCCCTCGAACAGGTGCCGGGCATCATCGCCTTCTTTCAGACCGATGTCCCGGAGGCATTCAAGAGCGTCACTGACGCGCAACTTCTGGCGCAATTCAAGGCGTCAAACGACAAGGTCATCGCCGAATTGCAGCGCTACCAGACCTTTCTCAAGGACGACCTGCTGCCCGTCTCCAAGGGCGATTACCGACTCGGCCCCGAGCTTTATCGCAAGAAACTGCTGTATGACGACATGGTTGAAATTCCGCTCGACCGCCTGCTGCAGATCGGCTACGACGACCTGCACAAGAACCAGGCTGAACTCAAGCGAGTCGCTGCGCTGATCGATGCCACCAAGACACCGGAGCAGGTGCTGGCATCGTTGGAGCAGGACCATCCCAAGCCCGACCAGCTGTTGCAGAGCTTCCGCGACACCTTCAACAGCCTGATCGCGTTTATTCAGGACAAGAAGATCATCACGATCCCGTCTGACGTCAGGCCGATCGTGCAGGAGACGCCGCCCTTCGCGCGAGCCCTGTCGTCGGCCTCGATGGAGACCCCCGGCCCCTACGAAACCAAGGCCACGGAAGCCTTCTTCAACGTCACGCTGCCCGAGCCGACGTGGTCGGCGGAGAAGAACGAAATCGTGGATGGAGGGCTTCAATCGCGGCACCATCCTCAGCACCGCAATTCACGAAGCCTACCCCGGCCACTACGAGCAGTTCCTGTGGGTGCCGAAGTATCCGTCGAAGACCCGCAAGCTCACCGGATGTGGGACGTACATTGAGGGCTGGGCCCACTACACCGAGCAAATGATGCTCGACGAGGGCTACGGCGGCGGCGATCCCAAGCTGCGCATCGGCCAATTGCAGGACGCTCTTCTTCGCGATGCGCGCTACATCGCGGGCATCGAGATGCACACCGGCAAGATGACGCTGGCACAGGCCACCGACTTTTTCGTGAAGCAGGGACATCAAACACCGGCGGTCTCCGAGCGCGAGGCGCAACGCGGCACCTCCGACCCGACCTACCTGGTGTACACGCTGGGCAAGTTGCAGATCATGAAGCTGCGCGCCGATTACAAGCAAAAGATGGGAGCCAGCTTTAGCCTGCAGCAATTCCACGACGAATTCATGGAGCAGGGCATGGCGCCGATTCCCATCGTGCGGCGGGTTATGCTGGGGAACGACAGCCCGGCACTGTAAAGCATAGGTTCGAGGCACTCATGGCACAGAAAGTTCGCAAAGCGGTTTTTCCGGCGGCAGGACTGGGCACACGGTTCCTCCCCGCCACCAAAGCGCAGCCCAAGGAGATGCTTCCGCTCATCGATAAGCCCATCATCCAGTACGGCGTCGAGGAGGCTATGCAGTCGGGCTGCGACCAGATCATCATGGTAACCGGCCGCGGCAAGAGCGCCATCGAAGACCACTTCGACGCCAGCTATGAGCTGGAAAAAACCCTGGAAGAGCGCGGCAAGCACGACTTGCTGAAAATCGTGCGGGACATCTCCGACATGATCCATCTCGCCTATGTTCGCCAAAAAGAAGCGCTCGGCCTCGGCCATGCCGTACTTATGGCGAAGGAATTGGTTGGCGACGAGCCCTTCGCCGTAATCCTGCCTGACGATGTCATCGACGCCCCCGTTCCCTGCCTCAAGCAAATGATAGACGTCTACAACGAGACGGGATGCTCGGTACTGGCGACTCAGGTGATCGAAGGTCCGGCGATTTCGGCATACGGAGTGCTCGACGCCGCGGCCGTTCCGGGCCGGCATAACGGCCGCCTCTTCGAGGTACACAGCCTGGTTGAGAAGCCGGAGTTCGCCAGCGCGCCGTCAAACCTGGCCATCGTCGGGCGCTACATTCTTACGCCTGCGATCTTTGAGATGCTGGAATCCGTGACGCCCGGCAGCGGCGGAGAGTTGCAATTGACAGACGGCTTACGCGCGTTGCTGAAACACGAAAAAATCTACGGCTACAGGTTCGAGGGCAAGCGTCATGACGCCGGCGACAAGCTCGGTTTCCTCAAATGCACAGTCGAATTCGCCTTGAAACGCGACGATCTCGGAGACGACTTCCGGGAATACCTGAAGTCGCTGAAACTCTAGGCTCGTTCCGCAAACACAACCGGCAGCTTGGCCCGAATCATCGGGACATGCTGTTTACTACTTCGTAATCTTCTACGTGGTATTCTGACTGCGCACGCCCCCGCCGGGACTTCGCCATGTTCGCCGCGCTCATCCTGATCGCCGCCGTCGCACTCAGCCTCTACATCCTGGTAGGATATCCGCTGCTGCTTTCCCGCTGGCAGACGTTCGGCCCACCCATCCGCAAGGACCTTAAGTATCAAACTACGGTGACCGTGCTACTCGCGGTGTACAACGGCGAGGCCTTCATCGCCCGCAAGCTCGACAATCTCCTGTCGCTCGACTACCCCGCGGAACTGCTCGACATCCTGGTTATCTCCGACGGCTCCACCGACGGCACCGACCGCATCGTTCAGACCTACGCTGATCGCAAAGTGCGCTTGCTACGGGTGCCGCATGGCGGCAAGGCTGCCGCGCTTAGCGAGGCCATGCGGCACGCAACCGGAGAGCTGCTGCTGTTTGCCGATGTGCGCCAGATGTTCGATCCGCATGCGCTGCGCCACCTGGTAGCGAACTTTGCGGATCCCAGTGTCGGCGGCGTAACCGGTGAACTACGCTACATACACTCGGAAAGTGTTGGAGAAGCCGCCGACATTGACGTCTACTGGCGCTATGAGATTTGGGCTCGCCAGCGCCATTCGCTGCATCGATTCGATCTTCGCACCACCGGATGCATCTATGCCTCTGCGCCGCAGCCTAGCCGAACCCATGCCGCCCGACACGCTCGTCGACGACGCCGTCATTCCCCTGCGAGTTTGGTTCCGTGGATATCGCGTCGTTATCGACACTGAAGCGCTGGCTTTCGACTACGGCGTAATCAAGGGTGGAGAGTTCCGCCGCAAAATGCGAACCCTGGGAGGCATGTGGCAGGCCTGGGTGCGGATGCCGCGATTGTTCACCTCGGCCAATCGCATGCGTATGCATTTCCTGGCGCACAAGTTCGGCCGGCTCCTGCTGCCGTGGCTGATTCTTGTCGGCATCGGAGCCGCCCTCGCCCTGCCCGTATCCGCAATTCGCACAACGCTACTTGGAATCTCCGCAGCGGTGCTGCTCCTGGCGGCCATTGATCCGCTCCTGCCAAAGAAGTTCGTCCTGCGGCGTGTCTCGTCGCCCGCCCGCAGTTTCGTGGTCATGAATGCCGCTTCACTGCTGTCGGTGCTGGTTTTCTTTGTGCCAGCCAAGCTCCTATGGAAACCCACTCACATTGCCACTGGAACCGCCGATACACTCCTCGCCAACCCGCCGCAGAACAAATCGTAGCCTGGGGATTGCCCGGCTACAGCCTCTCCACCGCCTCAGACACGCACGCCCGCAGGGCCCGACGCTGCGTGAACAGCGCCGAGAAGTGACCTGCATCGATCCACTGTAACCTGCTGCCCTTCCAGTGACGATGCAGCCGCTCCGTCTCACTCGGCTCTACGTACCCGTCGCGAATGCATCCCGACACCACCGCCGCATCCGGGCGGATCGGCGGGCGAAAGCCCGTGAGGTCCGCGGAGTCGAAGACCGTCCGCAACCGCTCCCGCGCCGCGTCGCCCCCGAGCGCCTCGAAGTCCACGCTCCGCGACAGTAGCCCCCTCGTGTAAATCGCGCTGGCCGATGCGCCCGTCGCCAGGGCCGCGCACGCCACCGGAAGTGGTGACACCGCGGCCGTAAGTGCGGCCATGTGTCCGCCCATGCTGTAGCCGGCCACCGCCAGCTTGGCGTACCGCGGCTTCAGCCAGTCCAACAGCGCCCGCGCCTCCACCACCGACCCCAACGCCATCAGACAATGGTCGGCGACCGTAATGCTGGAAGGCCCGCAGCCATTCCGCCGCAGGCCATAATAAGGATTTTCGAGAAGAAACAGATCAATGCCGCGTTCAGTCAGCGGTCCGAAAACCCGCTCACGCACGCGATAGCCTTCATCGCGCGAAGCCGCCAGCACCACGCACGCCGTTGCATTTCCCGCGCGCGACCAGGCCCGCACGTGCGCCATTGCGGTAGGTTCCGGCAACTCCGCCATCGGAGAACGGAACGTTCCGTCGCGGAAGGTTCGACCGCCCGCGACACGCTCTGGCGCCCATTGCAGCGTGATGGAACTCGGCGCAGCCAGATAGCGGTCGCGCCGGGAGAATTCGGCCAGTATGGCCTCGTCTCCCCAGCCACGCGAGAAAAGGCGCGAGTTGCGCGACCACCAGGCTACGCCGCGATCCAGCGGATGCGGTCTGGCCGGATCGCTACTTTGCTCCCTCATCGAAGACTTTCGGGTTGCCAAAATATTTGCGTACGCCGATGGTGAAAAAGCGTCCCCACGGGCCGTTCGGCCCAAGATACGCCGGACCCAGAGCACGCGAACCGAACCGCTCGAACAGGAACTGCTGCGTCACCCGGAAATCGAAGCGCCGCCCCAGATAGACGTCGGCGCCCCACTGATTTTCCATGCCGATGCCCTGCCACGAATAGGTGTACAGATACTGCGGCACATTCTTGCCGAAGGCCAGCGTCGGGTCCCAGAAAATCTTTACCCGCCGCAGCGCGGTTTTTCCGAACGGTCGCACCCACACCTGCCCGCTCAGCAGATAGCGCGCAAACAGGTTGCACTGCGAATTCGCGCCTCCGTAATTCCCCGCGTCGGCAGCGCAGAAATTTGGGTCGGGCTCATTGTGCGGAGGAGCGAAGTCGAACTCACCATAGCCGTAGATCCAATTGCCCTGCGGCAGAAACCACCGCTCCTGCGGCGCTGGCACCCAGAAGGTCGGCTTCTCCTGTGCCGCTGGTTGCGCAGCGCTCTGCGCCGGTGCAGCCGGAGTGCCAACGGTAGCCTGCGCGTCCCCGGCATTCGGGCCAGCAGCACTCTCGGTGGATTGTTGGGCCGAAGCCGCCCACGAGCAGAACACCAGCGAAACGACGATCAACACTCGACGCATGAAGCCTCCGCAGCCCGTCAGAGCCCAGGCTCGATGATAGTTTGGCAATTCGTACGCGGGTCCATTAGCGCGCGACCAGCTCTCCGCAACCCCTCACGGAGCCTTGGCCGTAATCGACACCCGCCGCCGGAAGCAACCCGCCCCGGCAAGAAACTAAAGGTACCGAACCTTTCGCCCAAAGTCACGCATTGGAATTCAGGATGCCACCCTCTGCCTGAATAGTCGGCCGAGAGAACCACCCCCGGCCGGTGCCGGCGCGCTCTCGCTGTCGGCCATGGTGTCGCCCTGCTGTGACTCGATGACCACGTGGAGCGCCATCGCTTGTCACCCCACGTGCTCGCCCAGACGGTTAGACTGATTGCGATACCTGATTCGAAGCGGAGCCGCCATGTCCCAAACGTATTCCTACCCCGACATCGCCAAAATGATCGACCACTCTCTCCTGAATCCGGCGCTCACCGTCCCAGAGCTCGAAGCCGGATGCGAGCTCGCCCTGCTCTATGACGTCGCCAGCGTGTGCATCCTGCCGTACTACGCCGCGCGCTGCGCGCAGATTCTTGCTGGGAGCTCGGTACACCCCAGCACTACCATCGGCTTCCCGCACGGAGGACACACCACTACCGTGAAGCTCGCCGAAGTGCGGCAGGCGCTCGTCGACGGCGCCACCGAGCTCGACATGGTCATCAACATCAGCCAGGCCCGCAGCGGCAACTGGGATTACGTTGCCAGCGAAATCCGCATGCTGACGGAAACCGCGCACAAGGGCGGCGCAAAGATCAAAGTCATCTTCGAGAACGCCTATCTCGACGACCCGGCGAAGCTCCGCCTCTGCGAGATCTGTGGCAACATAGGCGTGGATTGGGTGAAGACCTCCACCGGATACGCCTCCAGCGGCGCCACCCACGCCGACCTCGCCCTCATGCGCCGCCATTCGCCGCCTTCGGTACAGGTAAAGGCCGCCGGCGGCATTCGCACCCTCGACGCGCTGCTCGAAGTGCGGGCCTTGGGCGTCACCCGCGTCGGCGCTACCCGCACCGCCGAAATGCTGAACGAATGCCGCCAACGGCTGGGTCTGCCCCCCATCGCCGACACCGCCACGGCCCCGACCGGCTACTAAAAGTGGTCTCGTAAATGGGCTTTGAAGGGGCACGGCTTCAGCCCCTGAGGGACCTCGGCCTCCTCAAATACATTTATGAAACCGGTTCTTAGCGCCGCACCCGTGGACGCAACTCTCGCGAAGCCGCCGCGCCTTCGCCGTTATGCGTCGAACCTCCCGCCGCCCCACCGCCTGCCCGAGTTCGCCTGTCCTACAACGTGGTACTCCTCAATGACCGCCGAACTCACCGGTTTTTTCAGTGGCAGCTCGGTCGGAGCGTCCTTGGCGACTAAATACCGCACCCTCCGGTCAAGACGGCTCTCCCGCAGCAGGCCCCCCTCTAGGAACATCTCTGCTAGCCGGTCAATCGAGTCGCTATAGCGCCGCGCCACACCGCTGCGGCTTCGCCCCAGCATCGCCGCGACGTTGTCCAGCGAATAGTGGAACAACCCAACCAATGCAATCACCTCCGCGTCGGCATCGTTGAGCCGCCCTAGCGCTCGCTCCACATCGTGGACAAACACCGCCTGCTCCTCAAAGCTCGGGATCCGGTGATGCGACACTTTGGCGCGGAAGAATTCCCTGCCCATGATCGACGGCATTCTCCCAATCTGGCTGGCAATCTCGAAAAAGTGGCGCACGATCGCCAGTGTCTGCCCGCGATAGAACAGAGCGTCGGCCCGTGTGTCCTCCAAATACTCGGCCTCGCGTCGCGCTCTGGCGGCCGTCATCGCACGCAACGGCAACTTACCCCTTGCTACCGCAGTGGTGTTCATTGCACCCTCCCTGCGGCTGGGACGGCCGCTCGCCCGCCTCCTCCTACCAGCTTCCGCTCCGCAATCTGCGGCTGCTGCGCTCTCCAATCCGCCAGCATCTTTCGCGGAAAGCGGAACCGCAGCAACATCTGTTCGCAGACCCGGCAGGGCTCGGCGCCCGCCACCACAGGACGCAACTGCAACGTCCCGCATCCTTCGCAATATTTCAGTTCGTATCTGATGTCTTCCATGTCACCATCCTCGGCGCTTCAATTGTCTTCCCAAATAGCGAAGCCCTGTGACCCGTCCCCTTCTTGCTCTGGGAACGGTGCACAGGGCTCGTTTCAGTTACGATGACCTGCTTTCAACTAATTGTCTTGATGCGGTTTTCACCGCACTCGTCGCGTCACCTCACCAGGCGATCGTCCTGCCTGCGGGTGAAGTACCCTTCCTCGTATCCCGACTTCAGGATCTTTCCGTTCTGCACTACAATGCTCAGTCGTCCAGTGAATTTCAGGCTTTCCAGCAGCGACTCCACCGGCGGGCTCAGCAGCTTGGCTTCCCTTACCCGGCGGCGCAACTCCTGAAACACCCGGTCTTCCTCGTCTCCGCTTTTCATTGTTTCCCTCGGCCAGATTCCTACTCTGGAAACATTCCCACTATGGCATCGGGGTAACCACCCGTCAATGACTTTATGGCTATAGGCATATTACGAAAGTACTTGTATAGCTTTTAGCAATACTATGCGAATCTCTGACCTGCAAGACAACCTGCGCGCCCACATCTGGGCCCGCATACACCGTGGGGAATTGACCGGTTCCGGACTCTCGCGCGACGCCGGTTTTCAGCAAGCCCACATGTCGAACTTCCTCAACGCCCGTCGCGGCCTCAGCCCCGAAGCCATGGACCGGCTTCTGGATGTCTTACAAGTTGACGTGCTCGATCTCGCCGACCCCGAGGAGCTTCGGCTCCGCGCCTTGCAGCGTCCCGAGCGCGCATCGTCGTTCGACAGCGTGCCTTTGGTTTCGCTGCACGATGCGGCCTTCGCTCCCGGCGTTCCGCCCCGGCAGGTGCTCGACTCGCTCAAGTTCCGCAAGCGCTTTCTCCACCGTCTCAAGCCGGACACCATCGGCGATCGCAGCTCCTGGCTGCGCTTCGTCGCAGTCAAGACCGACGCAGACAGCGCCCGCGCCATGTCGCCGCGGCTCGCTCCCGGAGCGGTCCTGCTGCTCGACCGCCACTACAACTCATTGCGCCACTACCACCGCGGCTTGCAGAACCTCTACGCCATTCGCCTGGGCGAGCAATGCGTCATTCGCAACGTTGCTGTTGCCTCGGGACGCATCATCCTGCGGCCTTTCAACGAGCAGTGGCCGGTCGAGCTGGTGGAGATTGCCATGGGGCGCGGGTTTGCGAGCTACCTCGTGGGGCGCGTCTGCCACATCGCGATGGAAGCCTGACCCCCGTGGCGGGCTGGGCTTCCCGCGGACCTCGCCGTTGCCGCCGATCGGCGCAGCGCCAGGCGGAGCTTTGCTATGATTCCGTCACGCACCCGTTACTCGATTCGACCTGAAGGAGTCAGCACTCATGGAAGTCCCGGTCCCCAATGGTTTGGGTTCTCGCCGCAACGAAGATATCGCGCTCGATCTGATGAAGTTTATTGCCGCGACCACTGGCTACGGCAAAGCTGGAGCGCCCGGACTGGGCTTCCAGGGCAGCGTCTCGCCGAATGCCGCCGACGAGTACGCCAATCATCTGCTCGAACTCTACGGTCGCTGCCTGGATGCGGTGCAGGGGAAGAAGTAGCTGGTATTCATACCGGTTTGCCATGCCTCGCCCCCGGCGGGCAGGAAACCTGTTTTTCGGGGAGACTCCTCGAACTGCCGTCGCGTGGCAGTAACTTCCAGGCGACCCGTCATTGGGTGCGGATTACGTGCGACATGGCGATGTCACAACACCTAAACCGGGCATATTCCCGGTACCCACTTCCAGTAAGTTCTTGCGCGTGGTCTAGAACAGTGGACCATTGGCTAACTAACGCCACCGAAGTTTTTAGTTGAGAAACGATTTAGGTTGCTTTCCAACAGGATGGAGGTCATACTACGGCGCCGCTCTGGGAAAATCCATTTTGCCCAATACCCACTTCGGCTGTGTCGTCTCGAGAAGAGGAGCAGCAAGTAAATGCAAAGACTATTCGCGCTACTCGTCGTGACCTTACTTGCCAGCACCGCAGTAGCTGGCACCGTTTTCGACCTTTCCCCAACCAACCGCACTTTCATTGCCGGTCCTGATTTCGGGACGGGGCAGGGCGTGTTCGTCGTCAACACGACCGCCATTACGGACATGGCGTTCTACCTGTACATGCCCTACGGCGGCGATCTGAAGTTCATGATCTGGGAGGATACCAATTCCAGCCTATCGTTTTCTACAGTGTTGAGCGGCGTGGGAGCGTCAGTAACTCCGTCATGGGCGAGTCCCACTCCGTTCTTCTTTACCCTGCAATCAGGCCATGAATACTGGTTCGGCATCATCGCCGACAGTTATGTGTTCAATGGTGGCATCGCCCCGCCGTTCGGCTACTCCACTGGCGATTTGACGGCGGACATCAGGGGCAATTCCGCCTATGCTGGCTTCGCAAACCCTGTTTTTATTGGCAACGGCTCGGAAGAATTTGGCTTGCAGCTTTCTGGAGGCACCACTACGCCAGAACCCAGTTCGCTCCTGCTTCTCGGCTCTGGCGTTCTCGGACTCGCTGGAATTGTGCGCCGCAAGATCAACCAGTAGGTGACTTGACCATTGGGTTTGGCGAGCCGGGGAATCTCTCCCCGGCTTTGTTCTGCCCACTCACCGCGTGCAACCCGTGATCGACATCAGAGTGTCACCAGGTTTGGTGCGATTCCTCAGTTCAAAGCAGATTGCTGGCGTAAACAGGCCATCTCGCAAGCGATCCCTTGCGGCGGCACTCAGATTGCACGATTCAGCATGATGAGCCGTACTGTAGATCGAAGTGTGCGGGCTGTGTACTCGGGCCGAATTGTGTCGCCGCAACGTTCACACTTTCTCCAGTTTCCCGTTCCTCACGCGGAACCTCATGCCGCGCCACTCCACAGTATTTCCGGCGAAGCTGGCGATCCAGACTGCCAGCGCGGTAAAGTCGCGCACCGGAACCAGCCAGAGGTCACGCCAGACGCAGGGATCCTCCAGCACGCCCCAGCCGATGGCAATAGCGGCCATCATGCGGAATGCGGCAATCGCCGCCAGCGCCGCCCAGGTCCACCACACTCTGGCATCGAGCACTACCGCGAGGATCCCCCACGCCAGCCCAAACGTTACGATCAGCCCAAAATACTGGCTCGGACGCCGGTCCCTCACGTTGCGTGCCCAGCGCATCTGGTGCCGCCAAAAGGCAGCGAATCCATAATCCGGCAGCGCGGTCTCCACTACCACATCCGCCAAAGCAACCGTGTATCCCGACGCTGCTGTGCGCGCTCCCAGTTCGTAGTCATCGCCGAGGTGATCGACAAGCGCCTCGAGCCCGCCGATGGCATGCAGCACGCTTTTCGTGGTCGCAATGGTCGCTCCCAGCGCGAAGCGCACGCCGCCCTCCATTTCGCGCGCAACCAGCACGCCGCCCATGAAGTCGGTGCTCAGCCCCAACGCTTCCATCCGCGAAGGAATCGTCTTCCCCGGCAGTCCGCGATACAGCGACGTCACCATGCCAACCCGTTCATCCACGAACCAGCACATCACTCGCCGCAGATAGTCCGCCGGGGCCACGATGTCGCTGTCGTTGATAAGGATGTGCTCGAATGTTCGACTCCGGCAGGATCTGCGCCAGCGTGCTGACCTTGCCGTTGAGCCCCAGGCTTTGCGGACAATGCACCACGCGAATCCTTCGCCGTGGAAACTCCTGCTGCAAACGCGCTACCAGCGTCAGTGCCGGTTCGTCTGGATCGCTCGCCCCGAACAGCAACTCGTACTCGGGATAATCGAACAGGCAGTGGCTGCGGAACGCAGCGTACATGTGCAGATCGAGCCCCTTCAGCGACTTCAGAATGGTCACCGCCGGCTCGAAATCCGTCAGCACCGCTTCCGCCACCTGCCGGCGAAACCGTCCCGCTGCCCAGACGCACAGCGCGAAGTACGCCGCGCCGGCCAGCGCCAGCAGCGCACACACCGCCGCAACGACTGTGAGGAGCAGGTGCATCACAAGCTGTTCAGATTAGCAGACAGGCGCACTTCTACTCGTAGCGCAGCGCCTCGATAGGGTCGAGGTTCGCCGCCTTCCACGCCGGATAGATGCCGAACACCAGCCCGATCGCCACCGAAACCATGGTCGCCGTCAGCACCCACGACAACGACATGCTCGCCGGCAACGAGGGAAACGCCAGCGGAACCAGCATCGTCAAGAATCCGCCGATCAGGATGCCGAGAATCCCGCCCAGGCCGGTCAGCGTAATCGCCTCCAGCGTGAACTGCAGCAGCACGTCGCTCTTGCGCGCACCGATGGCTTTGCGCACGCCAATTTCGCGCGTTCGCTCCGTCACCGACACCAGCATGATGTTCATCACGCCCACGCCTCCCACAATCAGCGCCACGCTCGACACCGCAAACATGAACACGAAGATCCCGCCCGTAAGCTGGTTCCACGTGTCGCTCAGCGCCTCCTGACTAAACACCGCGAAGTTGTCAGGCTGGTTCGGCGCCAAATGGCGGCGGCGCCTCAGCAGCGCGCGCATCTCGTCCATCGCTATCGGCATGTCTGCGTGCGAAGTCGCCTTCACGCTGATCCAGTGCTGCTTCAGTTCCGGATGCAGCTTATGCAGCGTGGCAATCGGAAAATACACCAGGTTATCTTCGGGATTGGAGCCGTTGCCGAACGCCGCCTTGCGCTTCGACAGCACTCCAATCACCGTAAACAGTTCGCCCTCGATGTTGATTTCCTTACCCAGCGGCTCTTCGTTCTCAAACAGCTTCTCGGCGGTGTCATATCCCAGCACGATGACCGGAGCGTGCCGCTCGTTGTCACTCTCGGTGAACCAGCGCCCTTTGTCGAGCTTCAGGTCAAACACATTCATCGTGTCGGGCAGGTCACCGTCGAGAATCGTGTTCTTGGTCTTGCGTCCCTCGTACTTAACCGAATACGATCCCGTTCCGAACTGCGGCAACTGCAACCGCACTCCGTCGGTCACAGCCTTCACGTGCGGCAGATCGCGCATGGCAATCGCGTCCTCGAGTGTGAGCTCCTTGCGGTTCAGCATCTCGGCGGTAGGCCGCCCAAAGGTGAACACGTCGATGTGAAACGCGAAGATGATGTCAGACCCCATGTCTTTCACCATGTTCTCGACGTTGCTGTTCAATCCGCGCACCACCGACGAAATCAGGATCACCATCATCACGCCGATGACGATGCCGAGCACCGTCAGCCCTGAGCGCATCTTGTTCTTGGCGATCGTCTCCAGCGCCATGCGCAGGATTTCTTTATAACCGCCGCTGCCCATGCTCATAGCTCAAACCTCAGCGCCACGATGGGATCGAGTTTCGCCGCTTTCTTTGCCGGATAGACGCCGAAGAAGATTCCCACGCTCGCCGACACTATCAGGCCCGCGGCAATCGCCCACAGCTTAATGGCCGACGGCATGCCGATCGCGGCCGTCACGCCCTTCGCAATCGCGATGCCCAACAGCACTCCCACCAGTCCGCCAATCATGGCCATGGTGCTCGACTCGATCAGGAACTGCCGCATCACGTCGCGCGGCCGTGCGCCCAGCGCCTTGCGAATCCCGATCTCGCGTGTACGCTCCGTCACCGACACCAGCATGATGTTCATGATGACGATGCCGCCGACGATCAGCGAAATCGAAGCAATCACGATCATCACGATGAAGAACGTGCCGCTCAGGTCCGACCATAGTGACAGGAAGCTGTCGTTCGTTTCGATCGTGAAGCTGTCTTTCTCGCCCAGCACGTCATGCCGCCGCGCCCGCAGAATCACCCGCGACTGGTCGATCGCCTGTTCCATCGCCGTCCCCACGTCGTAGCCCTTGGCCCAGATGTTGACGCTGTTATGCGATCCGTATGCCTTGAACCACGCGCTGATGGGCATAATTACGTAATTGTCGCGGCTCTGCCCCAGCGTCTTGCCTTCTTTCTTGCCGACACCAATCACCGTGTATTCGTGACCGTCAACCTTGAGTAGCTTGCCAATCGGATCGGTGCCGGCCATCAGGTTCTCGCGAATGTCCTGGCCGATCACCACCACGGGCGACCCATTGTTTTCGTCCGCATCGTTCAGCGGCCGGCCCATCACCACGTCAAGGTCGTAAATTGGCTCCATGGTCGGAGTCCAACCGCGAATCACGGTGTCCGTGCTATTTTCCGTACCGTACACCACCTTGCCTGTGAAGTTGCGCACCGCTGCTCCCACAATCTTGCAAGCCGAGCAGCCTTCCACGATGGCCTCGTAGTTCTCCATCGTAAGGTCTTTGCGCTTGTTGCCCTCGATAAACTGGTCGGCGTCGGTGATTACGTTGGGCATCTTGCTGATGATGAACACGTCAGCGCCCAGATTGAACACCTTTTCCGCCACGTAGCCGTTGATCCCGTTGACGAACGTCACCACGGCGATCACCGCCGACACGCCGATGACCACGCCCAGCAGTGTCAGGACTGACCTGAGCTTGTTCGCCCACAGCGACAGCAGGGCGATCCGGATTGCTTCGGAAATACTCATCAGCGCTTGGTTCGAGGGCCTTTCTAGCCTTTCAGTTTACCAGCCACGCGACGGAACACGGTGCAACCTGCCGCGAAAGACTCCTCATTTCACACCAGCCCGGCGTAGCTAAAGATGATACGCATTCCTCGGCCAAAATGATTCACTGTGTTCTAATTCTTCTTTACCGCAGGTTTACGGCTCATTCGGGGGAATTCATGATTTTTTCGCTCAAACATCCTGCTCGGCTTGGGTTTCTGGCGTCCCTTGTCGTACTTGCCGGTACGACCGCCAACGCGCAGAAAATCAAGGTCGAATACGACAAATCCATCGACTTCTCCAAATTCAAGACCTACGCCATCGATCCCCAGGAAGCCGTTGCCAAGCCCATGCTGCGGCTGGCCATCCAGGCCGCCGTCCAAGATGACCTCGCCAAGCGCGGCCTCACCAAGGTTGACGCCAATCCCGACCTCTACGTGCAGATGTTTGGCGCCATCGACAGTGATGCCATCGCCAACTACCACGACCCGATCTACGGCAGCGGAATCCCGCCCCTCAATTCCGGGATCACGACGTGGCACAACATCCCGGGAACCGTCACCACGGTCGTAGTCCACAAAGGCCAACTGGTGGTGGACATCATCGATGCCCGGCAGAAGCAATTGATCTGGCGCGGCATAGCCACCCAGAAACTCAGCGATAAGCGAGACGAGCTGCTCGACCAGGTCAACACCACGGTCGAGAAGCTGTTTATACAATATCCCGTCAAGCAGAAATAGCCTGAGACTCGTGCAAAACCGCGGATCACGCAGATGCCGCAGATTTCCCAAAAGGAATCTCAGACTTGATCTGATCCGCGTTCATCCGCGAAATCCGCGGTTGATTGTGGTTTTTGCCTAAGCTTGATCGGTGTTCATCCCTGATAATCCGTAGTCGCTTCCGTCGTTGCCTTTACTGACAACCATGGGTGGCCCACAATTGCCTGCCGTTGGCGATTGCTGGTTCACTGACCACCAACACCTGCTTTCCCAAATTGGGAAAAATCCTGGTTACCTTCGTAACATCATCACCCCCTAAATCTCTTCCATCCCACTTGACTTCTCCTTACCCTTAGAGATGGACACCTATGCCCGGGGGCAGCCGTTTTTCTGACAACTGACCACTGGCAACTGACAACTGTTTTTGAGGAGCGCCATGGAATTCCGCACTTGTACCTTCATCCTCGACGACGGCAACCTCTGCAACTCCGCCGCCGTCACTGATCGAAACCTTTGCTTCTACCACCTCGACCACCGTGCCCGACTCATGCGCATGGCCCAGTACCGCGCCCGCGGCGAGCGCTTCGACCTGCAACTCCCGCCGCTCGAATCCATGCACGCCGTGCAATCCGCCCTCACACAGCTCTCCGAGGCTCTCGCCGCCGACATGATCGAGCTCAAGCGCGCCGACCGCCTCATTCGCGTGCTCAACATCGCTTCCCGCAACCTGCTCAAGGCCGACAAGTGGCCCGCCAGCCCCTACCACTCCGCATCCGCGGGTGCCCCGCCCTTGTCGCCCGGCTTTGGCGACAGGGTGGGACCCGTCAACCTCACCGTCACCTACGGCCTCCCCAACGACCTCGATCTCAACACTCTTCCCGAACACGCGTTCCCCTCGCGTGTCATCCTGAGCGAGGAGGTCGCCGCGGCGACCGACGAGTCGGAGGACCCCTTCGTCTCGCCACACCGCGCGGGCGGCTCATCCCCCGCTGGCAACTGGCGACCGGCGACTGACAACTGCTCTCCCATGCCCACCGTCGACTACTGCAAGCACGGCCCCGGCTGTCCCGAGCACACCATCCGCGCCGACTACCCCGAGACGCCCGAGCTCGCCGAACTTCGCGAGATCCAGCAGACCCAGGGCATGGACGCCGCCATCGAGCGCTACAAGCAGCAGCAGCGCAACCAGCGTCGTCGCCACATCGTCACCGGCCGCAAGCGTTATGCCGCCATCGCGCTGGAGAAAAACCTGCGCCTTGCCGCCGAACGCCTCGCCGAGCAGAAACTCGCCGAGAGAAAACCACCTGCCTCGGTTGCGACTGGCGAAACCATCGCCCCCACGGAGGAAGCCACCGCCTGACCCGGCTCCGGCACCAGCACACCGGTTTCGGTACAACAATTCGGATTGAGAGTGATGCGAACTGAATCTCAGATCGCCGCAGTCCAAGTGTGCTTGGACGGGCCTCGTGCAACCCAGAACGCCGGCACGTTCGTACGTAACCGAGCCGCTTGCGGCGGAATTTGTGTGAGCCGTGCGCGTAAGCGCGCGGACTCCGCCATTTGGACCCCGAGCCCGCGTAGCGGGCGTCACATCCGACGGAGCATCGGCTAAGTCCAACGGCCAGACATGGATAGCGATAAGTAGCTATAGAATCAATGAGTTGCAAATAATTCCCGGCTAACCCATTGAAAACAAAGAAGCCGCAAACGGAAAAATCACCAAGCCCACTCAAGTTATGATGGTCGGTTCGAGCCTCCCGGCAAACTGCGAGAACCCCAATGCCTGAAGCCTTCCTCTGCGACGCGATCCGTACCCCCTTTGGCCGCTATGGCGGAGCTCTCTCGTCCATTCGCACTGACGACCTCGCCGCCCTTCCCCTCAAGGCGCTGATGGCCCGCAACCCCAAGGTCGAATGGCTCGAGGTCGATGACGTCATCTACGGCTGCGCCAACCAGTCCGGCGAAGACAACCGGAATGTCGCCCGCATGGCGCTCCTGCTGGCGGGTCTGCCGCCGGAGGTCCCCGGGGTCACCGTCAACCGCCTCTGCGCCTCGAGCCTGGAAGCAGTGGCGATTGCCGCCCGCACCATCAAGTCCGGTGAAGCCGACCTGATAATCGCCGGCGGCGTAGAGAGCATGTCCCGCGCTCCTTATGTGATGGCCAAAGCCGATGCCGCCTTCTCCCGCTCGGCCAAGCTCGAAGACACCACTCTCGGCTGGAGGTTCATCAATCCCCGGATGAAAGAGAAGTACGGCGTGGACTCGATGGCCGAAACCGCCGAGAACGTTGCGGATGAGTTCCACATCTCCCGCGAAGACCAGGACGCCTTCGCCTATCGCAGCCAGCAGCGCGCGGCAGCCGCCATCGCCAGTGGCGCAATAGCCGAAGAGCTTTGCCCCGTAACCATTCCGCAGCGCAAAGGCGCACCGCTGGTGGTCGACAAGGACGAGCATCCGCGCCCGGACACGACACTCGAAGCCCTGGCCGCACTGAAGCCCATCGTGAAGCCGACAGGTACCGTAACCGCCGGAAACGCCTCCGGCATCAACGACGGCGCCTGCGCCCTACTGCTGGCGTCAGAGGCGGCGATCAAGACTTACGGGCTTACGCCGAAAGCGCGCGCGCTCGCTTCCGCCGCAGCGGGAGTTGAGCCGCGAATCATGGGATTCGGTCCGGCTCCCGCAACCCGCAAAGTGCTGCGGCAAACCGGGCTGGCGGTTGCCGACATGGATGTTCTCGAATTGAATGAGGCCTTCGCGTCCCAGGTGCTCGCGGTCTTGCGCTCGCTCGGAGTGCCCGACGATTCCCCCAAGGTCAACCCGAATGGCGGCGCGATCGCGCTCGGCCATCCACTCGGCGCCAGCGGCGGCCGCTTGATAACGACAGCGACGTATCAGTTGCACCGCACCCGCGGACGCTACGCCCTATGCACCATGTGCATCGGCGTCGGTCAGGGTGTAGCGATGATATTGGAGCGAGTCTAGTGATCGGCGGCCGGCTTACTTCAGATACTTCGCCAGGAACGCAGTCGTTAGCTTCCACGCTTCGGCAGCATCGTCGGCGCGATAACCGGTTTTGTTGTTCGGGTTCTCGAACGCGTGGCCGGCATCATCGAAAATGTGGATGTCGGCGGTCTTTCCCAGCGCCTTCATTTGCGCCGTGAACTGCTTCACGTCGGCGGGGGTGATTCCTTTGTCCTGTCCACCGAAAATGCCGAGGATGGGGGCGTTGATCTTCTTCAGCGTAGCGTCATCGGAAGCGAGGTGACCGTAATTGATGACGGCGGCCTTCAGCTTCGGGTCGGCGATGGCGAGATCGAGCGAGTATCCGCCGCCCATGCACCATCCGATGGAGCCGATGCGCTTGCTGTCAACGTTCTTCTGCGATCCGAGAAATGCGGTGGCGGCCAGCAAGTCGCGATTGGCGCGGTCTTCGGGGACGCCGCGCATGATCTGGTGGGCCTCATCCGGGGTAGTTGCCACCTTGCCGCGATACAGATCGATCGCCAGCGCCACATAGCCCTGGTCGGCAAGCTTCGCGGCTTGGTCTTTCACCCAGTCGTTCAGCCCCCACCATTCGTGGATCACGACGAGCGCGGGAAACGGGCCCTTCCCCTGCGGGGTATAGAGAATGGCGTTTACCGTTTCGTCGCCGCTCTTATAGCTGACCGCCTTGCCGTCAGCGGCGAACGAGGCTGTTGCGAACAGCATGATCACGAGAGCGAGGACGGTGCATTTCATCGAATTCTCCTAAAGACACGGGCGTCCGGGCAAAGCGTTACTTCTTTGTTGTCCCCAGCGATTCGAGCAATTCTCTGCCGACCTTCTGCAACTCGCCGAAGCGCTTCTGGTAGTCCACAAACAGCCGATTGTATTCCAGCGAGTGCTCGGCATCGAGGTGGGCGCGCAGCAGCATATCGCGCAGATGGACGGGATTGGGAAGAATGACGTCTTCGTTGAGTTCTTCCAGAGCGGTAACAGGATCGTAGTGATACATGGCAGACCCTCATTGTTGCGTAAATGATGCGTCGCGGGACACGGGGGATGCAATACCCCAGCCACACGCGCCAGCGTGCGCTTTCGAGGTGCCTGCAATCATGACGCGCGAAGGAGTGAGAACTATTGGTAAGTGACCCGGCGGTCACCCTTCACAATGCGCCCGATGGTGTAGCCCTTTTCGCCGCACCGGTCGAGAATGGTTTGCGCCTTCTTGAACTTGTTAGACGGCACAACCAGAACCATGCCGATTCCCATGTTGAAGGTGCGCATCATGTCGTCATCGGGAACGTTCCCGATCGCCTGCATATGCTGAAAGAGCGGCGGCACAGGCCAGGAGTGGATCTCGACGATGGCGCCGGTTCCCTTCGGCAGCACGCGCGGAAGGTTCTCCGTAATGCCTCCGCCGGTGATGTGGGCCATGGCGCTGACAGCCTCGGCGTCGAGCATACGGCGCACGATTGGCCAATAGCTCTTGTGGGTGCGCATCAGTTCGGTACCCACTTTGCCCTTGATTTCGCTGACGTAGGATTCCGGCGTGTAGCGGGCGATTTCGAAGAACAGCTTGCGCGCCAGCGAGTATCCGTTGGTATGGAGTCCGGTCGATGGCAGTCCGATGAGCACGTCTCCGGCTTCGACGTCCTTGCCAGTAATGATCTTGGGGCGATCCACGACACCGACGATGAAGCCCGCCAGGTCGTATTCGCCATTGGGATAGAAGCCGGGCATCTCGGCCGTTTCGCCCCCGATCAGGGCGCAACCGTTCGCCTTACAGGCGTCGGCGATGCCGGCAACGACCTTTTCGGCCACCTCGGGCTTGAGTTTGCCGGTGGCGAAGTAGTCCATGAAGAACATCGGAGCGGCGCCCTGCACCGCGATGTCGTTGACACAATGGTTGACCAGGTCGGCGCCGATCGTGTGGTGCAGGTTCATGTCGAAGGCGAGCTTGAGCTTGGTACCCACGCCGTCGACGCTCGAGACCAGCACCGGATCGACGTATTTCTTGCGGTCGATGGCAAACAGGCCGCCGAAGCCGCCGATTTCGCTCAACACACCGCGGTTAAAGGTCTTATGCGCCAGGTACTTGATGCGCTGCTTGGTACGGTTCGCACGCTCGATGTCCACACCGGCGTCGGCGTAGGTGATGGCACGTTCTTCGATGGTTTGCTTAGCCAAGTGTCGGGGTCCCATCCAGGGGGCGATTCGCCGCAGAAACCTTTGAAGGAAAACACGATTGTACCATTGCGGGCTGATTACAGGCCGCTTCGTGACGGCTCGATGAAGCGTCCGCCGCATCACGTTCCGCGGTTTTTGCCGAGGGCGGTCACGCTGCCCGACGCCGAGGGCGATAAACTAGAAGTTCCTATTTGTCTTAATAAGGAGTTCCATGTCAACCGTTCCGCAAGCTAAACAACCCTGGGCGAAGGCAGATCCTTCGTCTGATGTTTATCGCTCCGAGAGCCACCCCCTCGATCCATTGTTCGCGCCCCGCAGTGTCGCCGTGGTTGGCGCCACCGAGCGCGTCGGCAGCGTGGGCCGTTCGGTGCTGTGGAACCTTTTGAGCAACCCGTTCGGCGGAACCGTGTTCCCGATCAACTCCAAGCGCCCCAGTGTGCTCGGCATCAAGGCATACCCGAAGGTCTCAGACCTGCCTGACAAGGTGGACCTCGTGGTGGTGACCACCCCGGCTGATACCGTTCCCGACTTGCTAGCCGAGTCAGTGGAGGCCGGTATTCCGGCGGGCATCGTGATCTCAGCCGGCTTTAAGGAGCACGGCGAGCACGGCAAGGATCTGGAAGCCCAGATCTCCCGAATTATCCGCGGCAAGATGCGCCTCATCGGCCCCAACTGCCTTGGAGTGATGAACCCTGTGCGCGGTCTGAACGCCACCTTCGCCCACAGCATTGCGAGGCCCGGCAACGTAGCATTTATCAGCCAGAGCGGCGCCTTGTTGACCGCTATTCTCGACTGGAGCCTGCGTGAAAATGTCGGCTTCAGTTCGTTCGTCTCGACTGGCTCGATGTTGGACGTCAGCTGGGGCGACCTCATCGACTACTTCGGCAGTGACCCGCGAACCCATAGCATCGTGATCTACATGGAGTCGATTGGAGACGCCAGCGCATTTCTCTCGGCGGCGCGCGAAGTTTCGCTCAACAAGCCCATCATCGTTATTAAGGCGGGGCGCACTGCACAGGCAGCAAAAGCGGCTGCATCCCATACCGGCTCGCTGACCGGCAGCGACGAGGTGCTGGATGCGGCTTTCCGCCGCAGCGGCGTGCTGCGCGTCAACAGTATCGCCGACATCTTCTTTATGTCCGACGTGTTGGCCAAACAGCCGCGTCCTCGTGGCAATCGGCTGGCCATTTTGACCAACGCGGGCGGCCCTGGAGTGCTCGCAACCGACGCCCTGGTGGCCGGTGGCGGCGAATTGGCGGAACTCTCGGCAGAGACGATGGCGGCCTTCGACAAGATCTTGCCAGCGCAGTGGAGCCACAACAACCCAGTCGATATTCTCGGCGATGCCGAACCCGAGCGTTATGCCAAGTCGCTGGAGATCGCCGCCAAGGATCCGGCCATCGACGGCATGCTCGTGATCCTTACCCCGCAGGACATGACCAACCCGACGCAGATTGCAGAAAAGTTGAAGCCCTACGCCAAGGGATTCGGCAAGCCGGTGCTGGCGAGTTGGATGGGCGGTACCGAGGTTGCCGCTGGTGAGCAGATCCTGAATCAGGCTGGCATTCCGAGCTTCCAGTTCCCCGACAGCGCGGTGCGCGCCTTCAATTACATGTGGCGCTATACCTACAACCTGAAAGGGCTTTATGAGACCCCGACCCTCCCGCAACACGCTGATGCGGAGTTGAAGCGCGGCCGGGCTGCGCGAATTCTGCAGGAAGCGCGGGAGCAAGGCCGCACGCTCTTGACCGAGTATGAGTCGAAGCAGTTGCTCGGAGCCTACGGCATTCCAGTCGTGGAGACCCGGATCGCTGTGACGGAGGAGGAAGCGGTCCAGGCGGCCGAGGCCATCGGCTACCCCGTCGTCGTCAAACTGCACTCGTACACCATTACGCACAAGACCGATGTCGGCGGCGTGCAACTCAACCTTCGGAATCCCGACGATGTTGGCCGGGCCTTTCGCTTGATCAAGCTCTTCGTTTCCGAGAAGCCCGGTCCAGAGCACTTCCAGGGCGTAACGGTCCAGCCCATGATCAAGCTAGAAGGCTATGAGCTGATCATCGGCAGCAGTCTCGATTCGCAATTCGGCCCGGTCATGCTGTTCGGCACGGGCGGCCAATTGGTAGAGGTGTTCAAGGACCGCGCTCTGGCGCTGCCACCGCTGAACTCAACACTGGCACGGCGAATGATGGAGCAGACGAAAATCTTCAAGGCGCTGAAGGGTGTGCGGGGCCGCAAGCCGGTGGACATCGAGGCGCTGGAAGAGTTGCTGGTGCGCTTCAGCCAGCTCATCGTGGAACAGCGGCGGATCAAGGAAATCGACATCAACCCGCTGCTCGCCTCGTCGGAGAATCTGATTGCTCTGGATGCGCGGGTCGTGTTGCATGGGCCTGAGGTTCCCGATGACGAGCTGCCGGAATCGGCAATTCGTCCCTACCCCGTTGGCCTGGTTTCGACATGGAAGATGAAGGACGGCAACGATGTAGTGATCCGGCCCATCCGCCCCGAAGACGAACCGCTGCTCATCACTTTTCACGAGAAGCTGTCGGAACGCAGCGTGTATCTGCGCTACTTCCAGCCGATGAAACTGACTCAACGCACCTCGCACGAGCGGCTGACACGCATTTGCTTCATCGACTACAACCGCGAAATGGCGCTGGTCGCCGAACGCATGAACGAAGCCGGCGAGCCGGAGTTGCTGGCCGTCGGGCGCATGAGCAAGATCCACGGGCGCGACGAGGGTGAACTGGCCGCCGTGGCCATCGATGCCGCGCAGCACAAGGGTCTGGGCACCGAGCTCTACTCCAGGCTTATCCAGGTGGCGCGCGACGCCAAGATCAAGAAACTGATCTCCATCATGCTGCCGGAGAACCGCGAAATGCGCGCTCTGTGCGTAAAACTGGGATTCAAGATGTTTTCGGACCTCGAGGAAAACATGATCCGGGCGGAACTGGACTTGTGAGGTAGATGCGGCTTCCGCGACAAATAGCGTCACACAGTCTTGGTGACGCCTCAAAGCTTGCGGGCCAAGAGTTCGAGATCGCGGGTGCGTGTGAGGAGAGGTAAATGAAGATCAATCCCTACTTACTGTTCGGCGGTCGGTGTGAAGAAGCATTCAATTTCTACGCAAACGCGCTGGGCGCAAAGATTGTCACCATGATGACCTATGGCGACTCGCCGATGCCCGAGATGGTGCCGGCCGATTTCCGCGGCAAAATCATTCACGCCACGCTCGACATTGGCGACCAGACGATCATGGCTTCCGATGCGCCGCCTAACCGCTTCAGGCTGCCACAGGGGTTTTCGGTCTCACTCGAAGTCTCCGATCCGGCCGAAGCGGAACGGCTCTTCGGCGCATTATCGGAGAAGGCGTCGGTCACCATGCCCCTACAGAAGACGTTTTGGTCGGTCCGCTTTGGAATGTTGGTGGACCAGTTCGGCATTCCGTGGATGGTGAACTGCAGCCAAGCGGCGTGACGATCGGGCAAGTACGGCCCAGGATTCTACAGCCAGCCCTTAGCGCGGGCGATACGGGCGGCTTCGACGCGATTGGCTGCTCCAAGTTTGCTGATGGCCTCCGAAAGATAATTACGCACCGTGCCTTCTGAAAGGCTCAGTTCGCTGGCGATGTCGGAGCTTGCCACGCCCTCTCCGGCCAGTCGCAGCACCTGGCGCTCGCGCTCGGTAAGTGGGTCGGGTTCATCGGTCCAGGCCTCGGCAGCAAGTTGCGGATCGATCACTCGCAATCCGGAACGCACTCGGCGCACGGCGTCGGCCAACTGCTCAGCCGGCATGTCTTTCAGCAAGTAGCCGGAGGCCCCAGCTTCAAGTGCGCGACGGAGATACCCCGCGCGGGCAAAGGTGGTGAGGATGATGACCCGCACCGGCACGCCGCGGCGTTTGAGTTCGGCGGCCACATCCAGACCCGTTAGCCCCGGCATCTCGATATCGGTGATAAACACTTCCGGCCGGTGCTGCTGCACCAAGCGGAGGGCCTCGTCGCCGGAGCCGGCGCGGCCGACGACCTCGATGTCGTCTTCCATCTCCAGCAAGGCGGCAAGCGCGCCAAGGACCATTGCCTGGTCTTCGGCGATGACCACGCGAATCTTACTTGACTTGGTGCTGGGCATGCCCTCAGTTTCGCAGAGCAGGGGCAACTGAGGCGAGTGGCAAATCGATAATCAGACGGGTTCCGTTGGACGAGAGCAACCGGAGCGAGCCGCCGAGCGACTCAAGACGTTCACGCATGCCGCGCAGTCCGTTGCCTTCGGGGCCGGATGTTCCGCGTCCATCGTCGGCAATTTCCAGGGTGCAGCAGCGCCTCGCTCCGCCTCAGTACAACGTTACAGCGACGGGCATCGGCGTGACGTACAACGTTGGTGACCGCCTCGCGCAGGGCGAGGGCCAGCACCGACTCCTGCTCCGCGCTCAGCGGCACGGGGTGAGTATCACACTCGACGGCAACACCAGCGGTTTCCAGTGCGGCGCGCGCGCGGGCCAGCTCGGCGAAGATGCCGTCGCTGCGATATCCGCGGATGGCCTCACGCACATCAGCCAGCGCAGCGCGGGAGGCGTTTTCGACATCCAGCATCTCCTGCTTGGCACGCTCAGGATCGCGGTCCACCAGTTTGCGCGCCAGTTCGGACTTGAGGGTAATGAGCGACAAGGTATGTCCGAGCACGTCGTGCAGGTCGCGGGCAATTCGCTCCCGTTCGGCAACCTTAGCGAGATGTTCGATTTCGTCGTTAGCGACTCGAAGCTTGAGTTGCGCGCAGTGGCTGACGGCCCAATGATGGTTGCCAAAGCCCACGAGAGCAATCAGCAGGAACATTGAGCCCCAGTAACCTAGGATCAAAATGCAACCGCACCGAATAGAACAGGAGGATGGCAAGTTCGGTAGCAAGCACCGCCGCCACCCAGCGGAGCTTGGTGTTGAATCCGCCAGCTGCCGCCGTATAGATCAACAGGCCCACACCTCCCGAGTTGAAGGGAATGAAGATTACCGCCATCAATATCATTAGTACGATGCAAGTGTTTCTGACGCGGCCGGGACGCGAGAAGGTCTGGAGGTAGAGAAAAATGAAAAACAAGCCGGCAACCGTGTTCCATGTCCAGTGGAAGACGCTGGCATGCTTCCAATAAGGATCGATGAAAAACCAGGCCATGAACGGCAGCCACAGGAGCGGCATCCACTTGTGCTCGTGATCGGCAGGGTAGAGCTTGTGCCACAGTGACTTCACTATCTTCATCGCTTCCTCACCACGGCCCGGCGTGCCTCCTCATTGTCGTCGGAAGTTGTCTCCGGCACAATCCCATACCAAATTACAGCGGAAATGGTGAGTGTCAAAGCCAGATCCAACCAGCGTCCGGCAAGTGTCAAGGCCGTAAAAAGCGTCATCAGGAGAGCCCATATTACCCACTGCACATTCTTGTTGGTCATCGCTTCTTGCCTCCGTTCGCCGAAGATTCCGGGTTGGCGCCGCCGAAGGCTGCGCCAACCCCCTCGTGGCCGGTGATGTCGTCTTGCCCGCTTCCTGGGCGACAGGTGATTTCGGACAATCCTCGCCGGGCCAACTCAACTTCACCCATACAGCTGACCTTCATCGCGGCGATACAAAACAACCGCGATGCCGAGAAACAACAGCGTAAATCCCGCCAGCGCCTCGAGGTGCGCGCTTACTGAAAGGGCATCGCGCGACATGCCGACCACCCGCAGCGCCAACTGGCTGATGTGAAACGGTGGCAATACCCGCGCCACCTGCTGAAGAAACTTCGGCAGCAGGAAAATCGGAATCCACAGCCCGGAACAAAACGACAGCGGTAGGTAAATGAGGTTGACCACAGCAGGCGCAGAATTTGGCTTCGCGATATAGCCGAGCGCCAAACCCATCGCCCCAAACGGAATAGCGGCCATCACCAAAGTCCCGACCAACCCAATCACTTGCATCGGGGCGAGGCGAACGTGCGCAAACGTAAAGCCAATACCTAGCAGCGCAAGAGCAATCACTCCGCTGAATAGCATGGCGCTCACTAGTTTGGCGGTGAAGTAAGCGGCCAGCGGCATCGGCGAGGCCCGTTTCACCTGCAGCCAGCCCTGTCCACGCTCCATAGCTAAGCTCACGGCGAAACCGAACAGCGAGGCACCCATCACCCCGAATGTCCCCATCGTCGCCAGCAGATAGGTGGCGTCCTGGGACCGGTTCACCGGGTTGCCTGGCGCCAGCACTATTCCGAACAGCACGTAGAACATCAGCGGAAAGATGACCGTCGACGCCGCATAAATCGGGATGCGGATGTTCTTCAGCACCTCGTATTTGGCTTCCTTGGCAAATAGCTCGACCAGGTTGCGCAACGAAAGTTGCGGACTACCAATCGTGTTGGGAAATGTTGTGGCGGCCATGTTAGTTGCTCCTGCTTGGATTGTTATTCTGGGTGAGTGCAAGAAACGCTTCCTCGAGACCGGCGGTGGAAACTTCCAAGTCCGCCAGCCAGGCATCGCGTTGCAACAGCTCGCGTACGACCGGCTCGGCCGCCATCACCTGAAGTTCGTACTTCTGGCGGTCGGCGGTGACACTTTGAACTCCAGGAATCGCGCGAATCTGGTCGAGCGACAGGCGGCTGCTGAACCGGATCTGCTTGCCGATAGCACGCGACTTAATCTCCGCGGGCGTGCCTTCCGCTACTATCGCGCCCTGCTGTAGAACCAGAATCCGGTCGGCCAACGCGTCCGCCTCGTTCAGGTAGTGAGTCGTGAGCAGGACAGTCTTGCCACGCGCCACCAGCGTGCGGATCTGGCTCCACATCAGGCGGCGGGCCTCCACGTCGAGGCCGACGGTCGGTTCGTCGAGAAACAGCAGATCGGGATCGCCGCAGATCGAGATGGCGAAAAGCACTCGCTGGCGCTGTCCTCCGGAAAGTTCCCCGAAGCGGCGGTCCTTGAGGTCTTCCAGTCCGGCAATGCGCAGGGTCTCCGCCACTGGCAGCGGGCTCGGGTAATACGACGAAAACAGGTCGACATGCTCCCGGACTTTCAGCGTTTCCGGGACCCGCGCGACCTGCAGCATGGCGCCCACCCGGTAGCGCATGTCATCCTCGCGCGGATCGACGCCGAACACACTGACGCTGCCGGAGTCCGGATTCGCCAGCCCAAGCAACATTCGTACTAGCGTGGTCTTGCCGGCGCCATTGGGGCCAAGTAGGGCCAACAGTTCTCCGCGCCGAAGCTCAAAATCTACATTGGAGAGAGCAGCGACTGAACCGTAGCGCTTGGTCAGGTGATTGGTGCGCGCCACACGATCGATGGCCGGCGCGGCGACGTTCGGTATTTGGGCGATTACTGTGGACATCGGTCACTCCCGTTTGCGGTTCAATGTTCTAGGAGTGATGATCTGCCAAAGCGTGAATGGCCGTTAGTGCCGATTGTCAGGCAGGGTGAGTGACAAATGTCATGGCCTATATCGATCTGCTTAAAAAGGCCTCCCCTCTGGATTTGCTGTTCCAGACTGGGAGGCCCTGTGATCGGCAATTACACCTCGAAGTTCTTATCGTTTCTTGAGCAGCTGCTCCAGAAGCTTCGTCTGGTGGTCGATCGCACGCAACAACTTGTCGCAGCAATCCCTGTCGCCGCCACCGTTGTCCTCCACCACCGGTGGTGGTGGGCTTCTCCTGTACCACCTTGTCGCGCATGACTTCGCGCACTACGGGCTGACCGTCGCGGCTATAGCCCGTGGCGTGAAACACGAAGTGATACGTTCCAGCTTCGTAGGCATGGGTGAAGTTGTTAGCGTACTCCCCGTCACTCGGTCCGCCATCGGAATGCGCTCCGTCGTCGAAGAGCTTCATCGTCCAAACGTCGTTGGTCGGTGAAGTTGCCGTTACCGTGACCTTGCACCCGATGACGGGTAGCCCCGCCTCGGTAATTACCGCTGTCAGCAGGATGGGATCTCCAACATAGACAGCTCCCGGCTGCACGTAAGGCTGCATCCGGAAGTTGCTGCCCACGCCGATCGCGATGCCGTACAACACTGGGTCTTTGGTGGGTTTGCATTCGCGCGGCAGAAATCCCGGCGGGATCTTCGTTGTGACGACGCTGTGTGTGCTCGCCGTGGCCGTTGCAGTGTGCGTGGCTTTTGTGGATGTGTCGGTGTGCGGCTTGCTCTGCGGAGTCCCGAAGCAAACCCTGCCCTGGTGCTGAATTACCACGGTCCAGGTTCCGGCATATCGGTTGGGCTGATTGGGTGGCATCTTGAACTCCAGAAAGCGGGCCTCGCTGGCGAATCCGGAACGCAACTGGAAGCCGGGAGGCACGATGGAGGCATCCACGATTTCACCAAGAGGCGACAAGCACCAGAAAGGCAGCCTCATGCCCTGGTAGTCGTAGATGACGATCAGCGCGTCCACATCCCCGCGCAGACACCTCGAACTGGATTTGCTGGGTCTGGCCAGGGAATATCCAGTACATGGGGTCGCTGATCGGCGAGGTGCCGACTACATCCATAAAGATCTGGGTGTAATACTTCTCCAGCGAAAAGTACTGGGTTCCCGTCAGGTCCTGGTTGACGCGAAATACGTCTTGCGGGGCCGAGGTGGCCAGCGCATTCAACTGGTTCATGTCGATGTCGCTGTCCTTGCCGATGCCGATCGTGTAAATGGTGATGTCCGACGGCTTGGTGAGATGCGTGCTAGTCACGGTCCCCGTCTGCGGAATCGGCTTCACCATCGTTGTGCTGTCCTGGATGCTGATCCAGTTGCCGCTGTTCGGCGGGTCCTCAAACGCCGTGTTCTCTTCGCCGTCGGTCAAGACGATCACCGCCTTCGTCAGCAGCGGCGGTGTCGTGGTCCGTGGCTTCTGGACTTCGCGAATGCCGGTCAGCGCGCCACCCGCAATCGCCGTGTTCCCACCCGGAGGCGGCAACCCCGTGTCCACCTGGGCGCGAATCTGCGCCTGTGTTGGCGCGGTAGTGGTCGTGACAGGCGTCATCGGCACTACGACTTCGGGAAGCTGATTGAAACGAACGATCGCTGTCCGGTCGTCGAGGTCAGGGCGCAGCAGCTCCACAAACAGTTCGCTGGCTGAAACCGCGGCGTCCATCTTGACGCGCGAGCCCAGCGAATCACTCATGCTGCCGGAGTGGTCTACCACCAGTGCCACGTCCAGGGCAACGCCAGGTACGATCGTGGCACTCAGCGGAAAGACCCAGGTCTGTCCCGGAGTGGCATTCACCGCGTTCGAATTGCTCAGCGTCAGAGTTGCCGACTTGGGCATTGCGTTAGGGGTACCGTTCGCAAAGAAGGAAACCGCGACGACCGCTTGTCCGTTGCCGGCAGTCAGATTGCCGCAGGGACTCACCGGATCGGCGCTATAGGACTGGGTTTGCGGCGCGTTGGTGACCGAACCGTTGGGATCGGGCAGTCCGAAGAGTGCAGCATCCGGTCCGCTAAGTGCGCCTTGAAACTGTAGCGGCCCTTCCCCAGTGTTCTGCACCAGGAAGAATTGAACGGTGCGGAATCCCTGCTGCACTTGGCCAAGGTCGATTGGGTTGGTCGGTGGCACGCCGATGACGGCTTGTGCCAGGCAACCCGTACCACTCAACGAAATAAGATGTGGACTTCCCGGCGCCTGACTCGTGATGCTGAGCGTCGCCGTTTGCAAGCCTACGGCCTGCGGTGTGAACGATATCGGAATGTTCTGCGACTGGCCGCAATTCAGTGTTCCGGTCGATGGGCCGCAGCTAAAGCCGTTTGCGTTCAGAGCAGGTACACTGAAGTTGAGCGGCTGGGATCCATTGTTTGTGATGACCAGGTTCCATGTTGGTGCTGGATTTCCAACCGGAAACTTGCCGAAATTGTGGCTCGTGGCATTGAACTGGATACTGAATACCGCAGCCACGGCCTGGCCTTTGCAGGCAAGATTGTGGGTTCCGTCGCTGGCGTTCACCACCAAATTCGCCGGGTTCCAACTGCCAACCGTCGTCGGATTGAACTCCGCCGTGACAGTGACAGTCTGGTTGGCAGTAAGGGTGGCGGGTAGCGCCGGCACAGTAGTCTGGACCGTAAACGGCGGGCTGTTGGTAATGCTGTTGATCGCCAGACAGTCGTTGCCCGTATTCTTTAGGATGAATTGCTTGGTGACGGGCGTGAAGGGACACCCACCCACATGCAGTGTCCCAAAGTCCTGCGGCTGCGGTGAGGTAACGGTGCAAACTCCGGCAGGCAGCGCCGCGACCTGCGTGTGGTTTGTGTTCCCGGTGTTGAAGTGGATGATCAGCTGAGTGGCGGTGGCCTCGCCCAGAGTCTGACCAGTGGGAACAATGCTCCCCACGGAGCACAGTACGCCGCCATTATCGCTGCGGTAAATGGCGAGCGCCGTCTGTTGCGTGCCATCCTGACCGAACGCCATGAATACGCAGCCGTTGCCCATGCTTGGATTAACTACGGGCGGAGGAACGGTCGAGTCGGCTGACACCATGAGGATGTTGGTTTCCGTCCACGTGGAGAAGTCCACCAGATTGAGGAATCGCGTCTGGGGCCCCGGATCGGTCGGCATGTCCAGGATCACGAGGAACTGCGTGCCGAGGATCATGTAAAGGATGTTGTGATTTAGCCCGCGGGAATGAAAAACACTGTTAGCGCCCTGTTGGACTGTAAGTCCGGCGGTATTGAGCGTCAGCGTTTTGCCGCCGAAAGTGTTGTTTGGCGAGTTGTCCCACAGCTGGGTGTTAATGAAGAATCCTGTCTGGATGGAAAGCGGTGTGCAAGCCATAAGTCGCTCCTTGAGGCAGAGAAATTGAGGTGCGCGGCCTATTAATCCTACGAAGTGGTGGCACTATAGTGCTATCTCTAGGTTGATGTCAAGCACGAAAAAAGCACGAAAAACTCGCACAACTTTCAGTGCATTCTGACATGTGAATCATTTGTTTCATTTTGGAAGTATCGTGATTCCAGTCACGGATGGCGGTGACTGGAATCACGGCCTCAAGGCGGTCAAGAAGCGACACTAGTCTGTAATGAAGTGAGGAGTCCGCCCGCTGTGCGTCTCAGCTCCCTTGGCTTGTGGGCGGAATCGAAAGAAGGTCATTCATGCTGCTCGCATATCGGCTGGTCAAGCTGATCGAAACCCACTCAGACGGGCTCGCCCGCAGTCTGCATGAGCGTTATCGCAACGATGCGAAGTGCTCGGCATATGCCATCGTGCCGGAGGCTGAACTGAGGTCCAAGGTATACGAAGTGTATCGTCACCTCGGCGAATGGCTCCTGGGAAAAACCGAGGCCGACATCGAACTTCGCTATCTGGAAATCGGCGCCGAGCGCGCACGCCAGGGCGTTCCGGCCAGCCAGGTGGTGTGGATGATCTGCCTGGTCCGCGAAAACCTCTGGGATTATCTGCAGAAACATGCGGAACTGGAGAAGCCCGCAGAGATCTTCGGCGAGATGGAACTACTCGAGATGCTCGACCAGTTCTTCAATCGCGCAATCTATTACGCAACCCTGGGACACGAGCGCGCAACAAACGGCGACCACGTGATCCAGGAACCTGCATCGGTTTAACAAGAGGCTTATTGAATGTCATGGCTTGATCCGTATCGAAGCAAGTTGATGACCCCGCGCGAAGCAGTCGGCTGCGTGGAGTCGGGAATGCGCGTTTACATCCATCCGGGCTGTGCCGAACCTGAAGCGCTGGTGGAAGCGCTGATGGAGCGCGCTCCGTACGTGAAGGGCGTAGAGGTCGTCCACCTTCTTACCCTCGGCACGTCTCCCTACTGCGCTTCCGAAATGTCGGAGAGCTTTCGCCACAACGCCCTGTTCGTCGGTGGCAACGTTCGCGAGGCTGTGCGCGAGGGCCGCGCTGATTACACCCCCATCTTCCTGTCGGAGGTCGAGGCTCTGTTCGAGACCGGCGAAATGCCTATTGACGTGGCCTTCATCCAGGTTTCCCCGCCGGACTCCCATGGCTATTGCAGCTTCGGCGTGGGTGTGGACACCACTCTGACCGCTGCCAAGTACGCCCGTCACGTGGTTGCTCAGGTGAACGCCCAGATGCCACGCACCTACGGTGACAGCTTCATCCACGTCAACGAACTCGATGCCATCGTCGAGGTCTCGCGGCCCCTCTGCGAGATCAAGGAGAACGTAATCACCGATCTGTTTCGCAAGATCGGCGCTCAAGTTTCAACGCTTATCGAAGACGGCTCGGTACTGCAGTTGGGCATCGGCGGTATCCCGGATGCCGTGCTGCCGAACCTGATGGACCGCCGGGATCTGGGTGTTCACACGGAACTGATCTCCGACAATGCGATCCCGTTGATCGAGGCGGGCGTCATCAACGGCCAGCGCAAGAACTTCAAGCCGCGAAAGATCATCCTCGGCTTCATGCTGGGGACCAAGAAGCTGTTTGACTTCGTGGACGAAAACCCGGTCTTTGAGTTTCATCCTTCGGCCTATACCAACGACCCGTTCCGTATCTCGCTAAACGAACGCATGGTAGCCATTAACTCTGCCATTGAGGTCGATCTGACCGGTCAGGTTTGTGCTGAATCGATTGGGTCATGGTTTTACAGCGGATTTGGCGGTCAGCTGGACTTCATCCGTGGGGCGGCGCGATCCAAGGGGGGCAAGCCAATCATAGCCATGCCCGCCACCGCCAAAGAAGATACGGTGTCGCGCATCGTGCCCCGACTAACCCACGGCGCCGGTGTCCTGACCGGTCGGGCCGATGTGCACTACGTGGTTACGGAGTACGGAGTCGCGTACCTGCACGGCAAAACTATCCGCCAGCGGGCAGAGGCGCTCATCCAGATCGCGCATCCTAATTTCCGCAAGCAGCTTGCCGACTACTGCGAGCAGCAACATTGGTTTCAACGGAGCGAACTAGAGACGATCGACCAGCGAGGGAACTATGTCAGCACCACCACGCGGTGATGTAACCATCGATGCCGAAGAGTGTAAGGGTTGCGGGCTGTGTGTGGAATCTTGCCCGCCCGCTTGCTTGAAACTGTCGCCTGAAGTCAGCCATTACGGAGTTCACCCGGCGACGTACACCGGTGAGGGCTGCACCGGCTGCGGCGCTTGCTTCTACTGCTGCCCTGAACCGGGCGCCATCACCGTGTACCGACTGGTGCCCCCTCCTAGAGTTGCGGGCGCCGTCATTGCCGGTGCCAAGGAGGCGAATCATGCGCCAGCTCTGTAAAGGAAACGTCGCGGTCGTGAAGGCCGCGGTGCTTGCAGGGTGCCGTGCCTACTATGGGTATCCCATCACCCCGGCCAGCGAAATCGCCGAATATGCCGCCCTCCTCTTTCCGGAAGTGGGCGGCACATTTTTGCAGTCAGAAAGCGAAGTCTCGGCCATCAATATGGTCTACGGAGCAGCTTCTGCCGGCATTCGCGTAATGTCGGCGTCTTCGGGCCCCGGCATGAGCCTGATGCAGGAGGGAATGTCGTACATCGCCGGCGCCGAATTGCCCTGCGTGATTGTCGACGTGGTGCGCGGCGGACCCGGCCTGGGCAACATTGCGCCCGAACAGAGCGACTACAACTGCATCGTCAAGGGCGGAGGTCACGGTTGCTATCGCAACTTGGTGCTCGCTCCAGCATCCGTGCAGGAAATGTTCGACCTCACGGTCTTGGCGTTTGAGCTGGCGGACCGCTACCGCAATCCTGCGGTCATCATGACTGATGGCTACGTGGGCCAGATGCAGGAGCCACTGGAAATCAAGCTGCGCGACGTGCCGATGCCGGAAAAAGGCTGGGCCGTAAAAGGCACCCAAGAAACGCGCAAGAATCTGATCACCTCCATCTTCCTGGAGCCCGACGACCTCGAAGCCCACATCCGGAAGCTGGAAGCCAAGTATGCGCTCGCGCAGGAATTGGAAAGCCGCAGCGAGAACTACTTGGCGGAAGATGCCGACATCCTGCTGGTAGGTTTCGGAATCGTTTCGCGCGTCCTGCGCTCCACCGTCGACCAGTTGCGTGCCCAGGGAATCAAGGCGGGCCTGTTCCGTCCGATCACGTTGTGGCCTTTCCCGTCGCGCGAACTGCGCGAAACAGCGAAACACGTGAAGACGGTGATGGCCGTCGAGCTGAGCACCGGGATGATGGTTGACGATGTGAAGCTCGCGCTCAACGGCAGCGTACCGGTGGAATTCTACGGCCGGGCGGGCGGCAATGTGCCCAGCGTCGAAGAAGTTGCAGCCCAGGTAACGTCGCACATGGCGACATTGGTCTAGTCGGGGAGGGTTCTGTGAGCGAATACGAAGTTGTCCACGAAAAGTCGCCAGCGTTTTACGACAAGTTCGAGCGCAAGGCGGAATTACAGCAGCAGACCCACTACTGTCCCGGATGCGGTCACGGCGTAGCCCACAAGCTGATCGCCGAAGCGCTGACCGAACTGGGGCTGCAGGACCGCGCCGTGCTGGTCAGCCCGGTCGGTTGCTCGGTCTTTGCCTACTACTACTTTGATGTCGGAAACGTACAGGCGGCGCATGGTCGTGCCTCGGCTGTGGCAACAGCCCTAAAGCGCGCCCACCCCGAATCGATTGTTATGTCATACCAGGGCGATGGCGACCTGGCAGCTATCGGCACCGCGGAGATTATCCATGCAGCCAACCGCGGCGAAAATATCTGCGTGTTCTTCGTTAACAACTCGATCTACGGCATGACGGGCGGACAACTGGCCCCAACCACGCTGCCCGGACAGTACAGCACCACTTCTCCCTGGGGACGCCGCCCCAGTAACGAAGGACTGCCATTACACGTCGCCGAACTGCTGGCTTCGTTGCAGACTCCTACGTACATCGAGCGCGTCGCCCTCAACGACATGAAGAACGTAATGAAGGCCAAGAAGGCCATCAAGAAAGCCCTTCAGATCCAGAAAGACGGCGGCGGTTTCTCCCTGGTCGAGATACTCTCGCCCTGCCCGACGATCCTAAAGATGGACCCGCTCGTGGCTCGCAAGTGGGTGGGCGAAGCCTTGACCAAAGAGTTTCCGCTGGGCGTCTTCCGCGACCGCAAGCCGGAGCTGCCGGTGTCGGCCAAAGTGCCGCACAAAACGGTCGCCGAGGCACTGGGCGTGGAAGACAGCGACGGCCAATCAGTGGAGTCGCGGCGCCATCATACCCGCGAAATCAGGGTGAACTTCGCTGGCTTTGGCGGGCAGGGTGTCCTCCTGATGGGCCAGTTGCTGGCCGAAATGGGCCTGCGCGAGCAAATGGAAGTGAGCTGGCTGCCGTCTTACGGCCCCGAGATGCGTTCGGGCAGCGCCCACTGCTATGTCACGCTGTCGCACGAGCGTATCGGGTCACCTCTGATCTCACGGCCCGAGGTGCTGGTGGCAATGAACGAAATCTCGCTGCGCAAGTTCGCCGCCAGCGTGGTTCCGGGCGGGCTGATCCTTTACAACTCCGCCGAGCTGCCCGCCGGCTTTAACGTGCCTCACGCCCGCGCATTGTGCATCCCGGTGTCACAGATGGCCGACCAGCTCGGCGCTGCCAAGGTAGCCAACGTCATCATGCTGGGCGCGCTGCTGGAAGAGACCGGCTGCCTGCCCACTGACACCGCCATCGACGTACTAACCGACACAGTGAAGAACCCGAAGTTACTCGAACTGGACAAACAGGCGATCGTCGCCGGGCGCGACTACGTGGACACGACCATCGAGGTCGGCGCCGTCGCCCAGCCTGACGGCTACTCGTACTGACTCACATCCTCCCCGCGGCCGCGCCAATCAGCGTCGCGGCAATGGGGAGGTTGGGATTGGCTTAAGGGCTGAGAATTGAGCTAAGCGCATTCTCCATACCTCCTTCGGCTGTTAAGATGCGGTTGGCGTCATTGGGAGGTAGTGCGGTGCCGTCGAAGCCACGCAAACCGAAGGCCTTCAAGACTGCCTCAGCGGTAAAGGCCGCGGCTCGTGAAAAAATTGGCGCTCCTCCCCCGACGCGGGCGACGCCAACAACCAAGCAGCGCAAGGCGAAGGCCCCCAAGCACAAGCCGACATTGGGAAATCTGCTGAACGAACAGACTTAAGGCGTGCCCTTTTCATCACCCGGACAACGACCGCACCTGCACGCCTGCGATCTTTAGCGCCTCATTTACGGCGCGAGCGATGCCGGCACTTCCCGGCGTGTCGGAGTGAATACAGATTGTCTGGGCGACCACCTTTAACGTTGACCCATCCGTAGCTACCGCGACCTGCCTCGTGGCGATGCTCACTGCCTGCCGTGCAGCCGCAAAGGGATCGTCGAGAAGCGCGCCCGGCATGGTGCGTTTGCGAAGAATGCCGTCCGGCTCGTAAGCGCGGTCGGCAAAAGCCTCGGCCGCACACGACAAACCCATCGACTCCCACAACGTCAGAGTATTCGATCCGGCTTGCCCGACCATGATCAGTTGTTCGTCGCCCTGCAGAACCGCTCGGCCGATCGCCGCTGCCACATCTGCGCTCTTGTTGGCGGCGTGGTAGAGCGCGCCGTGCGGCTTGCAGTGCACGAGCCTGACGCCAAGCGGAGCCGCGACCTCAGCAAGCGCAGCAATCTGGTCGCGCACAGTAGCCTCTATCTCGGCCGCTGAGAGCGGCGACTCAATACGCCCGAAGTTCGCTTTATCGGGGTAGCCGGGATGCGCGCCCACGGAGACGCCGAGTTGCTTGGCCATGCGAACCGTCTCGCGCATGGTGCGCTCGTCTCCAGCGTGCCCGCCACAAGCCACATTGGCCGAGGTGATGTAGCGCATCAGCTCGAAGTCGGCGCCGCTGGCCAGCGATTCTTCGGACTCGCCCAGGTCCGAGTTGATATCAATCCACAGTTCGCTCATCGCCGTTCCTTTCACTCCTTGCCAGATCGATTTCAGCCATCGCTCCTGCTCGCGAAGCGCTTCGACCGCATCAGCAATTGAGACTTCCGCAAATCGCACCATCGTCCCGCGGCCGCAGTTGTCCGATGCGATGCATATCGGCGGCGATCACATTGGCGATCTTCGGATAGCCGCCCGTCGTCTGCTGATCGACGAACAGGATAATCGGCTGCCCGTCCGGTGGAACCTGGACCGCGCCCAGCGGGATGCCATCCGTCAGAAGTTGCCTGGGTTCGCGCGGTTCGATTGGCGCGCCCTTGAGGCGCAGTCCCGCCCGGTCGGACTGCTCGCTCACCTCAAACGGCACCGTCAGGAATCTCGCGTACTCGTCCGCGCTGAACCAATCGTGCTGCGCCCCGCTTGTGACACGAATCGGGCCGGAGCCTGGCAGATCATCCAGAACCTTCGGCCGCACTTTACGCGGTTGCCGGCCACTCGTCTTTCCGATGGGAAGGATGTCGTCCGGTTCGCAGCCGCCGCCCCTCGAACCCGCCAAAACCCTCCGCGCAAGTCTGTCGAGGAGCTGCCCATCACAAGCGGTACGTCTACTCCGCCCTGCACCGCCAGATACGAGCGAGCCCCGCCATTAATACTCCCACATTGTAAGACTCCGCCTGCAGGGACATCGATAGCAGTATTGGTCGGAACGCGATAGCGCCCAACCTTGCAGTCGCATTCGCCGCCGGATACTGCCACGATTGTCCGCTGTTCGAACTCCAACGTCGCACCCAGCAGCGTCATCTCCAATGCCGGAGTCCATTCACCGTTACCCACCAACATATTGGCGATGCGTAACGATAAAGCATCCGCTGCCCCGCACGGCGAAATCCCCAGATGCGCGAAACCGTAACGCCCACCGTCTTGCACCGTACTCGATAGCCCCGCCTTGAGAACACGAGCGTTCATGCGCGCTCGTGTGCCAGTCGCTCAAATTCAGGCGCGGCTGATGGGCACAAAGCGGACGTGGTCCCCCGGAAGGACGAGCGTCGGCTGGCCTGCCTTTGGGTCGAACATGCGCAGCGGCGTCCGCCCAATAAGCCTCCACCCCCCGGGCGTCTCCGCCGGATAAATGCCCGTTTGCCCGCCGGCGATCCCGACGCTGCCCGGCGGGCACAGCTCGCCGCGGGGTCGCGAGTCTCGGTGTACTGAGCGACTTCGGCATGCCGTCGAGGTAGGCAAACCCCGCGGTGAACCCAAGAAACGCCACCTGATAGTCGGCGCCACAATGCGCGCGAACGACCTCGCTGGTCGTCAACCCGTTATAGGTAGCAACGTCCTCCAGATCGGGGCCGAACTCGGAGTCGTAGCAAACTGGAATCTCGACTACCGTCCCGCTGGCTGCCGGATACGACGCAGTGGTGGTTACCATCGATTTCACTATCGCCACGGCCTCTTCGTGACTCATCGCCAGTGGATCAAAGTCCATCAGTAGCGACACGTAACCCGGATGCACGTTACGGATGCGCGCATCCGCAGAGCGTCTCCAGTGCGTGAAAGAGGCCCAGCACTTGGGCCCTGCTATCAGGCGCAACCGCTTCACCGAACTCAACGAGCACCGACGAATCGCTGGCTGCGATGACTTTCACGCAAGCGTCTCCCCAATCAAATGCCACATAACCCGATAAATAGTGCATGGCGGCGACAGTGTCAAACTGGACGGTCGCGAACGCTTTCAGCTCGCGTCCGTCTGGTTCACTATTCGCCTGAGCAGCGATGCGAGTTGCACGACACCGCTCTGCCCTAGGCATTCCCGCGTGGCGTCTCGGCACTGCTTGAGTGTTCGTTTCCAGCGAAGCCTGCCTCTTCGGGCCTTGCTTCTTCCATTGCGTCGTGCTGGACAGGCAATCTCCCACAATGTGGGACATGCAATCGACGCCTGCGGACGCAGCCTCGCTACTGATCAGCAAACTCTTACACCGTAAGACTCCGCCGCCGCCGTAAAGTTCTCCACTTGCCGGCCAGCTCCAGCACGCCACTTCGAGTCGCTGCCACCGTCGTTCCAGTGCCGCCTCTCCTTTGAAAATCACGCAAAAAAGCGGATTATCGCAGGAAACGTGCGCAAGCTACACAGGAACCACTACAATGTAGGTGGAGCTGGCCGCATGCGGCCGCCGAGAAACACCGCTATGGCAACTCCCACGAAATCAGCATCCGTTAAGACCCGCCGGCGCGCACCGGCACCCTTGAAGCGGCCTCCGCAAACGCGTCCAGCCGCAAATGACGATCCCAGCTATTTCATCAACCGCGAACTGAGCCTGCTCGATTTCCAGCGCCGCGTCCTTGAAGAAGCGCAGGACGCCTCCAACCCTCCCCTCGACCGGGTTATGTTTCTGTCGTTCGTCGGCTCAAACGTCGATGAGTTCTTCATGGTGCGTGTTGCAGGGCTTAAGCGGCAAATCGAAAAGGGCGTGATGGAGAGCGGCCCCGATGCGATGACGCCGGCGGAGCAGTTGCGTGCGATCCGCGCGTCGGTGATCCGCCTCAATCGCTCCGCGCACGATTGCTGGTCGAAGGAGCTCGTGCCCGCTCTGCGCGAGTCGGGGATCAGCGTCCAGAACTTCAGCGACTTGAGTGAAGAACAGCAGGCCTTCGCCAATAGCTATTTTCAGGATACGATTTTCCCGACGCTGACGCCGCTAGCATTTGATCCTGGCCGTCCGTTTCCCCATATCTCCAACCTCAGCTTGAATCTCGCTGTTGTCTTGCGCGACGCCGAAGGCATCGAGCACTTCGCCCGCGTCAAGATTCCCGATTCGCTTCCGCAGCTTGTGCCGGTCAACGTAGCGGCCAAGAGCAAGAGCCGCAGCAAGGTCGCCGTCAAGCAGCAGGTATTCGTGTGGATTGAGCAGGTGGTCACCGCCAATCTGGCTGCGCTCTTTCCCGGCATGGAAATCGTTGAGGCCCATCCCTTCCACATCACCCGCGACGCCGACTCTGACATTCAAGACCTCGAAGCTGGCGATTTGATGGAATCCGTCGAAGAGGGTGTCTTCCAGCGCCGCTTTGCCGATGTGGTGCGCGTCGAGATCAACGACGCCATGCCCGCCTCTGTGCTCGAGATCCTGGTCACCAACTTAGAGCTCGACCGCGACGACATTTACAAAATCACCGGGCCGCTCTCGCTGGTCCGGGTGCGCGGCCTCGCCAAGCTCGACCGCCCCGACCTGAAGTATCCGCCGTTCGTACCGGCACTCCCGGCGGCCCTGCTCGCAGACGAGGAAGAAGACATTTTCGCCACCATCCGCCGCGGTGACGTCCTGTTCCACCATCCCTTTGATTCCTTCCAACCGATTGTCGGCATGTTGCAGAAGGCCGCCAACGATCCCAACGTACTGGCCATCAAGATCACGCTCTATCGCGTGGGCCGCAACGCTCCAGTCGTCGACGCCCTGTTGGAAGCCGCAGAGAACGGCAAGCAGGTCGCCGTGCTCCTGGAACTCAAAGCGCGCTTCGACGAGGAGAGCAACATTGGCTGGGCACGCAAGCTGGAAGAATACGGCGTTCACGTAGTCTACGGATTGCTTGGTCTAAAGGTGCACTGCAAGGCCGCGCTCATCGTGCGAAAGGAAGGCGACGTCATTCGCCGCTATGCCCATCTTTCCACCGGCAATTACAACAGCGTCACAGCGCAGCTTTATACCGACATCGGTCTGCTCACATGCGATCCCGAAATCGGCGCCGACTGCAGCGACCTGTTCAACTTCCTTACTGGGTATTCCGCAAAATCGAAGTATCGCAAGTTGCTGGTCGCGCCAAACTCTCTCCGGCAGCGCTTTGAGGAACTCCTCCAGCGAGAAATCGACCACAAGAAGGCTGGCCGTCCCGCCCATCTGATCCTGAAGATGAACTCGCTCGTTGACCGCAAGATGATTCAACTTCTCTACCAGGCTTCACGAGCAGGAGTGCAAGTGGATTTGCTGGTCCGGGGTATTTGCTGCCTGCGCGCCGCCGTCCCCGGCCTGAGCGAGAACATCCGGGTTACCAGCATCGTGGGGCGCTTTCTTGAACACAGCCGAATCTTTTACTTCCGCAACGGCGGGGACGAAGAAATCTACCTCGGCAGCGCCGACCTCATGCCGCGCAACCTTAACCGCCGCGTCGAAGTGCTCTTCCCCGTACAAGACCGGAACCTCATCCGCATACTGAAGGAAGACATCCTCGGCACCTACCTGAAGGAACAGGCGAAGGCACGCCACATGCAGCCCGACGGAAAATACGTCCGTGACGCCAATGCTGGTAAGAAGGACGCGCTCAATAGCCAGGAAACGTTCATCGCCCGCGCCGGGAAACGATTAGGAAAGTAGTCGCGGCAGCGAAACTCCTACGTCGGCATCGGTGTCTATAGCATCTGGCGGGACCCAGCTCCACCATCTCGGAATGTCCATCCGGCACACCATGGCACGTTCTAGCTTCGTTCGATTCGGTCGCGCCGTGCCCGACTTGCGTCCCTATTTACCGGCCGCCCTTGCCTGTTTGGCCATTTTGCTATTGACTTCCTCGACCTCCCTTGCGCAATCAAGCGGCATTGCAGTCCCCGGGGCTCAGTCCAATCTGCCTCTGGTCGAGAAGTTCACCCTAACCGGAACGGTCATCGATTCCGTAACCGGCGAGCCGATTCGCCGAGCGCTGGTACAGCTTTATGGTCGGCAGCGGCGAACCGCCTTTAGCGACGGCGATGGCCACTTTGAGCTCGAGGGCATACCTGCCGACACTTATACGGTTACAGCGCAAAAGCCCGGTTACTTCAACCAGCAGGAACTGCTGCGCGGGGCTGTTCCACCGGTCGATGTTGGACCGAAAACTGCGTCAGCCGTGGTGAAACTCGTTCCCGAAGCGGTGATCGCCGGCAGGGTTGCCGATAGCTCCGAAGTTCCCCTTGAACACGTCTCGGTGAACCTCGAATACGTTGAGGTCCGCGAAGGTCGCCGCCACAGGGAATCGAAGGGCTCGGCCATTACCGACGAGGACGGTCGGTTCCGTTTCGCCAACCTCAAACCCGGGACCTACTTCCTCAATGCCTCGCCCTATACCCCTCTGGCAGAAACCATGCTTGACGCCAATACCCCCCCGAAAACCGGCTATTCCGGCGTGTACTATGAGGGGGCTACCGATTTGGCCTCCGCCTCGCCGATTCAACTTACTGCGGGCCAGCAGGCCGAAGCCAACTTCGCCCTCACCGAAGCACCGGTGTACGCCGTCTCCGGCACTGTCAGCGGCTATGGCCCCCACCAGGGCGTCGGCATTCAGGTCTTCGACCAATCGGGACTGCAGACCGACCGCGGCGCGATATTCAACTCGGAAAACGGCCGTTTCGATATTCATGCGCTCGCCGCCAGGGAATTACGTCATCAAGGCGTTTTCATCGCTGGGCCCAAACCAGTCAGTTCGTGCTGAGTTGCACTTCCACCTCGCAACCGACCTGCACAACCTCCATCTGGCGCTGGCGCCCACGCCGTCGATTCCGGTGGTAGTACGAATGGAAGGACAAGCCGTCCACCAGCAAGCGGACTCAAATACCTTTCATGTCTCCGGAGGGGCGCGCGAACCTGGGCCGCCGATTTCCATCCGCTTGGGCAGCACAGCGCCAGGCGCTGGCGAAGTGTACGCATCCTCAGATGATCCGCAGAATCCCAGGAAGCTGTCGCTGCACAACTTGGAGCCGGGAAGATACACGGCCATGCTGGACGCCCGTGAAGGGTGGTATGTGGCCTCTGCTGAGTACGGCCAAACCAATCTGCTCACCGACGACCTCGTAGTCGCCTCGGGCGCTCCACCCTCGGCTCTGACCATCGTGCTCCGCAATGACAGCGCCTCACTCACCGGCAGCGTCCATGTCCCCGACGGCTTCGCCTCGCAGGTCACGATCGTCGCGGTACCCGAAGCCGCCAGCAAGGCGGCTCCCGGAATCACCTACTGGTATCCGCCGCGCAACAAGAACGGGCCGCCCCCGGAGTTCATGCTCGACTCGCTTGCCCCCGGCAGTTACCTCATCTTCGCTTTCGAACACGCCGAAGGCCTTGAGTACTCCAACCGCGACGTGTTGGAGAGCTACGTCTCACAGGCCGCGCACGCAACGCTGTCCCCCGGTCAGCGCGCCAAGGTCGCGCTCGAACTCATCAGCATCCCGGGAGCCGCGAATTGATCGCCCGGCTCACGTGCGTCGTCGTGCTTTCGCTTGGGGCAGTGGCCCAAATCGCGCCCGCGCCCAGCTCACAAACAGGCTTTCGCGTCGCTGGAACGGTTGTTGACTCGCTCACCCGACAGCCACTGTCCGGCGTAAACGTTTCGATCTACGTTTCCGAGAACCCTGATTTCTCACAGCGCGTCACCACCGGGACCGATGGACACTTCGACTTCCCTGCTCTGCAGACCGCAAAATACATCCTCACGGGAAGTGCCCATGGTTATCGTTCACAGGGCTACCACCAGCATGGCGATTACTTCATCGGCATCGCGGTTGGCCCCGAACTCGATTCGGAACGCATCACCTTTCGCCTGGTGGCCGATGCCCGCATCGAAGGCACCGTCACCGACGACGACGGCGAGCCGGTCCGCAACGCCAATGTGCAGCTGTACCAGCGCGGATACGAGACCGGGCGCCAACAGACGCGTCAGATCACGGGAGCTGTCACCGACGACCGCGGCCACTATCTCTTCAGCCACCTCGCGCCCGGAACCTACTTCGTCGCCGTCTCGGCGCGGCCCTGGTACGCGCAGTATCCCAACCCAGGCGAACCTGCACCCACTGCTGACGATGCCGCCCGTATCGCCGAAGAAAGCGCCCGACTCGATATCGCCTACCCGCTGACCTTCTATCCTTCGGCCGAAGACTCTACCGGCGCGTCTGCCCTTGTTCTCCATCCGGGTGACCGCTCGACTGCCGACATTTCGGTCCGTGCCTTACCCGCAGTCCATTTACGGGTCAAGACCGGTGAGCCCGAAGAGCGCTCGAGCGGAATGACCTTTCAGCGCGGCTTTCCCCGCCTCTCCCAACGCATCTTTGACGGCGCGGTAGTATCGGTTAACTCGTCACAGGGATTCAGTCCCTCCGCCGGAGTTTACGAATACACTGGCATCGCTCCCGGTCACTACATCATCGAGATGCCCGAAACCAGCGGAAAGCATACCGGCTGGTTTAAGGAAATGGATCTCAGCGGGACGGTTGAACTCGACACCAGCGAGCATCTCCCGCTGGCGTCGGTCACCGGAACGCTGGCGCTGGAAGGCGCTCCTCGACCGGCCGGAAAGATCTACGTGATGCTCGCCAACCGCCTCACGTCAGAGACCTTCGGTGCCGAAGTCACACCCAAAGGGACATTCGATTTCAGCGACACGGAAATCCGGCCCGGCGCCTACGATGTCGTGCTCAACATGGCGCAGAGCTTCCCGATCAACTACATCGTCGCCCGTGGAGCCCGGGTGAACGGCAAGACCCTCGAGATCAGCGGCGGCAGCGTGCAACTGGCGCTAACCGCCACCGGTGCCCTGGGACGCATCAGCGGCATCGTAGTTCGCGACGACCAGCCCGATGCGGGAGCGATGGTGGTGCTGGTCCCGCGCAACCCGGTCAGTGATTTCGTCCTCTTTCGCCGCGACGAGAGCGATAGTGACGGGACCTTCTCCCTGCGCGATGTGCTTCCCGGACAATACACGGTGATCGCACTCGAGAACGGCTGGGAGCTGGACTGGGCCAATCCCGCCGCACTGCAGCCGTACCTGAAGAGCGGCATCCCGGTGGACCTCACCGGCGAGTCCAAGCTCAGCGTGAAGGTCCCACTGCAATAGCGGCACCGACCTACTTCGAGGCGGGCGCCACCGGGGTCGGCGGGAGGTCTGAACTCCAGCTGTCCACAGTGCACTTCCAGGTGCCGTCGGCCTGCTTCTTCCAGATCTCGAGCGTCTTACCATGGTCGGCGACGGGCTTGCCGGCGGCATCGTCCCATGTCATCTGATACGTCCCGTACACGTAGCCGATGTCCCCGGATTTGGCTACTTCGACGTTCGTTGGCCCCCACGTAATGACCACGTTGGGCAGCGCGAACACCTCGCCAATCAATTTGCGGATGCTCTCCTTCGTACTTGCGGTCGGTTCGTTGGGAGGGAGGACCACCGCGTCGTCGGTATAGAAAGCCACCCAGTCATCGACTTTCCTGGACTGCGCTGCTTTTGCCCAGGCGGCATCGGTCTTAAGAACCATGGCTGCATCAGCAGCTCGCGTGTCGCGCTCGGGCGTCGGAGCGGAATTACAGCCCACCGCAAACAGAACCGCAGCCAACACCACACAACCCTGCAGCACTCTTAGTCCGACTTTCAGTGACAGCTTCGTCATCCATCGCTCCTGAATTTCAAGTTAAGTCCAGCCGCGTCAATATAGCAGAGTCACCCCCGATCCCGCCGCTCGCCTCGTCGCTGAGCCTTTCAGACGAGGCCTCACTGCTAGAATTGAGGTTTCGCCATGTCCTCTTCTGTCCAACCAGCCCCCGTTCCCATGCTTGACCTCAAGCGGCAGTACGCATCCATAAAGGACGACGTTAACGCTGCCGTCGAGCGCGTGATGAGCTCGCAGTACCTCATCGGCGGGCCGGAGCTGGATGACTTCGAGCGCGAATCCGCCGCCTATCTTGGCGCGCAGGCCTTCCTGGGCTGCGCCTCCGGCACGGACGCCCTGTGGCTCGCAATGGCCGCCGCGGGAATCAAGCCGGGCGATCATGTGCTCACCTCGCCCTTCAGTTTCTTCGCCTCCGCAAGTTCGATCACCCGCTGCAAAGCCACGCCGGTATTTGCCGACATCGACCCGGCTACCTTCAACCTCGACCCCGCAGCCGTGGAAAAAGTCCTTTACGAAGCGGGCAAAGCCGCGGCCATCATGCCCGTCCACCTCTACGGCCAGTGTGCCGACATGGACGCCTTCGCTGCAATCGCCAAGCAATACGGCCTGTCCATCATCGAGGACGCGGCCCAAGCCTTTGGCGCAAGCTGGCACGGACGCAAAGCCGGAACCCTCGGCACCGCTGCCGCCTTCAGCTTCTATCCCACCAAGAACCTCAGTGCCTTCGGCGACGGTGGAGCGGTCTCGACCGACGACTCCGAGCTGGCGGACCACGTTCGCCGCCTGCGTAACCACGGCAGCCGCCAGCGCTACTATCACGAGGAGATAGGCTGGAACAGCCGCCTCGACGCCATCCAGGCGGCGGTGCTGCGCGTCAAGCTCAGGCACATCGACGAGTGGAACCTGCAACGGCGGGCCATCGCGTCCAAGTACGACGCGCTCTTCGGCTCGACCGGCTTGGTGAAGACCGGGGCGACGACCGTTTCGGCACAGGCTCCGGTGGCGCTGCTGCAGACCCGACCGGAGGCCTTCCACATCTACCACCAGTACGTCATGCGCGCTCATAGACGAGATGACCTGCGGGCGTTCCTTACCCAAAAGGGCGTCGGCAGCGAGATCTACTACCCGGTGCCGCTGCACCTGCAGCAGAGCTTCGCCTACCTGGGATACCGGGCCGGCGACTTCCCCGAATCCGAGCGCGCGGCGTTGGAAGCACTGGCTCTACCCATCTTCCCGGAATTGCGGGAGGACGAGCAGGAGCGGGTGGTCGGGGCTATCGGCGAGTTCTACGACCGCTAGAACCTGCATCCGATAACGCTCAGAACCGAGAAAACTCCTGAGTCGCGATTCTCGTTGAGGGATGACTGACCCGCAGGTGAGGTAGTGATATATAACGCTAACACAATATCAGCATAAATAAATGTAGCGTCTCTTTAGAATCAGTTACTTAGCCTGAAATTGTTCGCATGTCGTTGATTATAAAGATAGTTATACGTATCCATTTGTGGCCGCAGGACTTAGGTGTGAAAATTGGGCTTTGAGGCGGGGTAATTTGTCATACTTTCCATACAAGTCATACTGGAAATTGTCATACAAATCATACAAGTATGACACGTCTTTGAGCCTGCGGGGAGCCCGCGAGCCGGGCAAATCTGGCTCCGGATCGGAAATTGTCAAAGAGCCGTCGTGATCCGCGGCCGTGGCGCGAACCGGCCAGAGACACTGATCCTCTGGCCCCAAAAGTATGGTTGTAAAGGGCGGGGAGGTGGGTATGCAAGAAAAATCGGGGGTGGCGGAAAACTTTAGTAACCTGTGGGGAGGGTCGAGATGGATTTGATCGTCAGCCGCAGGAAAAGACCCACTCAAGCAGTAGACGGGTGAGTGGGGTACCGGGCCAACATTGACGTTGAAGAACTAGAGCAAATTAGAAAATGGTGTACCCGTTGCAGTTGAACGTGCCGCCGGGTTAAAACCCGGCTCAAATCTCAGAAGAACGCCTTAACCGCGGCGCTGAAGCGTCGCACTATCCGAGGCCAGCAGGTTACAGAATTTCCTAAACCGGTCTAGCGGCCGAACGCAGCTATTGCCTCTGCCTCGTCGTCCAGTACGTGGAAGACGGTGGACAGCTTCGTAATTTGCAGAAGATCGTGAATGTTCTTGGTCAGATGCAGAAGCCTCAACTCTCCGCCCTGGTTGCGAACCGAAGTAAAGGCACGGACCAGTTCGCCGATTGCTGGGCTTTCAAAGTAGTTGATGTTGGCCAAATTCAGGAGGATCTTCTTCTGTCCCTTGCCAAGCAAGTCTTTGACGGTGTCCCGCAAAACCGAACTGCCTTCGCCCACGTTGATCTGTCCAATCAAGTCAACGATGGTGACGTCATTTACTTGCCGGATGCCCACTGTCACGCTCACGTCAAGCCTCCTCGGCGAACATCCTGTTGCCGTTTCAATCCGCTGGCAGATCCAATTGTTACGCCTGCATGGATGGTTTGTCAGTGACGCCTGCGGTTATGTAACGAGCCGAATTCAACCCGAAAGATGAACGAAGATCCCCCTTCCAACTTCCGGAAACCTCGTAATTCGGATCCTGAATTTAGACCCTCCACTCGGCTATACGTCACGGCTCTTCCCAATCGAGGGAGTAAATATCCTGGGTTCCAGCGTCGCGCAGAAGCAGCGGGGAACCGTCGGGCGCGACGGAAAGTTGAGAAAAGCCCCAGTACCCGGTACCGACGAAGTTTTGCAGGTCAACCACTTTTTCCTTGTTTCCGTCGCTGAGGCGAATTTTCCACACGCAACCGGATCCGGTCTGGTCGAGATACTGCAAATACTGTCCATCGGGCGAGAACTCCCAGCCAGCGGGCTGGGCTTTCACCAGCTCGGTCCATTTGCCGGTGCGAAAGTCGAACAGAAGCAATCGTGACAAATCAGCTGAGACCGCGAGGATGTGCCGACCATCGGGCGACCAGGTCGCGCCAACCATCCCTTTCGATCCGGGCAGCTCGTCAATCTTGTGGGTCGCCACATCCAAAATGTGAATCGTCGCCTCAGGGTGGTTGGCTTCGCCGCTGAGAGCGATTTTGGTCCCGTCCGGTGACAACGACTCATGTTGCGAAACCTGGTCTGCAGGCGTCAACACATGCAGTGACGTTCCATCCGCCGAGACTTCGAGAGTCTTGGTTGTGCTATCTGTCTGAATTTCACGGAAGATAATTCTCTTGCCATCGGGAGACCAATGCGGCGTAAGAGCATACCCCGGCGGGAAGAGACCGGAGGGCGGATAGGTGAGTTGCAGGCGCTCGCTGCCATCCGCTTTGCTGCGCCAGAGAGCACCATCGGGATAAGTGACGTAGGCTACCCACTGGCCATCTTTGGAAAAGGTAAAACTGTCTGCCGATATGCCTCCCAAGTATGGGACGAACTGCCCAGCCTTGGCGTCGTAACGCATGGCCTCGCCGCCGAACGTTCGGCCCACAACAAATAGCTTGTGGCCGTCGGCACTCAGCCTTGGGATGATCCCCAGCGAGAGCGGACTGAACGTCAACTGGACAGGCTTCGGTTGGATTGGAAGAATGCCAGACTTTCGGGGAAGGGCCCAAATCTGACGGCGCGACCGGAAGACGAAGTACCTGCCATCGGCCGTCCAGGTTCCGCAGCACTCCGAGTCTGGCTTATGGGTCCAACCCGGTAGTAACTGATGCAGGCCGGTACCGTCGAGCGAGACTTCCCAAATCAAAGGGCGTCCGCCTAGAGTATCAACGACATCGAATTGCAGATGGCGTTGGTCGGGAGACCAGACCGTCTCATAAATGACTGCCGGATCTCCCATGGTGACCAACTTACGAATGTCGGTTCCGTCGGCCTTGGCGAGGAAAAGTTCGCTGCGGTTGGCGTAAGCCAGCCATTTGCCATCGGGTGACAAGGCCGCGCCTCGCCCAATCGCGTCGCCTAGCCTACGTGGCGAACCACCGAAGAGCGGAAGACTCCAGATCTGTCCGTTACCAACTCCAGCCTGCTCCTCCACGGCGAGAAGCGCCGAGCCATCCGGGCGAGAGGCTAAGCGGGTAGAAGCCAGGTGGCAGTAAATTAGGGAGCTTTTTCGGTTCGCCGCCCGAGGTGGACATCTCTTCCATGCCCTGGTACTCCGGGCTGGCGACGGCAAAGTAAAGCCGCGAACCTTCCGTCCCGACCAAAACTTTGTACTTGCCGTCGTGGGTGAGCTGAACGTAATTCGAGACCTTCGGCGCGGGTTCGGGGCGGAGCATGAGATAGGCGAGGCCACCAAGGGCAAGCACAGTGATACCGGTTATTCCGGCGAACAACTTTTGCCGCCGACTCCAGCCTGTTCCTGCTGGCGCGTGACTGCCGGTGGGCGTGGTAATCGCCGAATCTGTCAGGGCCTCGAGTGCGAATGCCAGATCGTGCGCAGAGTGAAAACGCTGGTCGGGATCCTTGTCAAGGCAACGGTGCACGACGCGCTGTAGACCTGGCGGCGTCGCTGGTTGAATCGACGAAATAGAGGGCGGATCCTCGTTCAGGATTGCCGACATGGTGTCTGCTGACGTTGGTTTTCTGAACGTCTGCTTGCCGGTCACCATCTCGTAGAGAATCGTTCCGAAGGCGAAGATGTCGGTGCGGTGATCGACGGCCTTGCCGCGCACCTGTTCGGGCGACATATAGCCCACGGTTCCCATGACGGTGCCGGGATCCGTCTGCTGTGTAAGCGTGGCTTCCTCACCGGAAGCATCTTTCGCGGGGCCTAGCTTGGCCAAGCCAAAGTCGAGAATCTTGATCCGTCCATCCTTGGTGACGAACAGGTTTTCCGGCTTCAGGTCGCGATGCGTGATTCCCTTATCGTGCGCTGCCGCCAAGCCATGCGCGATCTGCACGGCGTAATCAATCGCCTTGCGCATCGGGACCGGTCCGCGGCGGAGGCGCTCGCGCAGGGTCTCGCCGTCGAGCAGTTCGGTCGACCATGTAGGAGACGCCGTCGTGCGTCGCCATCTGGTAGACGGCAAGAATGTTGGGATGGTTCAGCGCGGCTGCGGCGCGGGCTTCCTGCTCGAAGCGGCGCAGGCGGTCGGGGTCGGAGGTCAGAGATTCGGGCAGGACCTTGATGGCAACTTCGCGGTCCAGCCGGGTGTCGTGGGCGCGATACACCTCGCCCATTCCGCCCGCGCCAAGAGGGGAGCGGATTTCATACTGCCCGAGGATCGTTCCGGGAGTAAGTGGCATGAGGGGTCGGCAGGATTATACCTTCAGTTTGGCTCGCGGGAAGCGGATATTGATAATGGCCGGATGGATGCGAATGCATCCGGCGGGCGGCACAGTAAGGCGTTTCTGCTGCCGAAAAAGAACCTCAGGGGCTGAAGCCCATCGCAATTTCAGCGTCTTCCGGCACGACTGAAGTCGTGCCCTGACTCAAGAAAACGCGAAAGTGAGTCTTTGAGCAGCCTGTAGAGGCGAGCCTTTACAGAATCCACTTCTAGTGGTGCTTTTTCTTCTTGGACGGGGGCTTCTGGGCCTTGGCGTCGGCGCGGGCCTTCTTGCGGGCGGCGAGGTCGGCGGCTTTCCTGGCCTGCTGGTCGGCCATTTCCTCGGGAGTGAGCACGCGGCGAACGATTGGTCCATTCATCTTGTAGGTCTCATCCACGATTTTTCCGTCAGCATTCATCTTGCGGATGGTGAAGGTGGGCAGATCGCCTTCCTTGTCGAAAACGGCGTGGCCCACTTTTGCCGGGAGATAGCCTTCCATGTCGCGCTCGCGATAAGCAGTTTCGTAGCGATGCTTGTTGCGATTGCGGGTGAAAACGCGGATCTGGTTGTAGTCGTAACGGCAGCCCGTCTTTGGGCTGGTTCAGCAGGACGAGATATTGCGGCTCCTCGGTCGGCTTATCGTCAATCGTTTCCTGCACGGTATTCAGCACGAAGTAGCCGACGATGCGCTGGCCTTCGGCATATTGCGCGACATCGAGCGGGACGTCGAGATCGACCATGCGCATCAGGACCCAGCCGACCTGTCCGGCGGAGTTGCGGACCAGGTACCAGTCTTCCATGACTTGCTTGGGAGGCTCGGGTTGGATGGACTTGTCGCCGATTGCAGGCTCAGGCTTGGGCGTCTTTTCAATCGGAGGCGCGCTCGGAGAGGGTGGCGACGGAGGCAAGGCGGATTCCGCCTTTGCTGGCTTTTCGTCTTTCGGCTTCGTTGGGGTCGTCTTCGGCGGGCTGATCGGTTTGGGCGGCTTGGGAGCGTTCTTGTCGGTGGTGGCGCGGCGGAGAACCTCGACCTTCTCGCCTTCCTTGAGTTGGTAGAGATGCTCACCATCGCGTGAGGGCGTGAGGTGCATGTTCAGCTCGGCGCGCGTGGTGCCGTGTCCCTGGACGGCCTGGCCGCGGCTGTCGGCCACCAGCTTCTGGAAGCCGTCAAAGACGTCTTGCGAGACCAGGCTGCGCTGTTCAATCCATCCCTCGGCACCCTGATCGGTGCGGACACGAATGAAACGCCGGACGCGTTCGAGGACCTCGACGCGGTCGCCGTTGTGCACGGTGGAGACTTTGTTGTACATGGTGGCAACGCGATCGCGGAGGCTGGACTCGACGGCCGACACGTACATGTACTCGTGCTGAGTGACAATCTTGCCGCGCTTGCAGGCGGGGGCGACGAGCAACAGGAATGCCGCCAGGACCGTCAGAATTCGGAAGGAATTAGGGCGAGAACGATTCAACAGCACGACATTTCACTATAACCCAGCACGCAGCGGGGCGCGGCGCAGCGCGGTAGTGGCAAGAAGGATGCGGGGAAAGACAAAAGCTAACACGGAGGCACCGAGGACACAGAGGAAGAGCGAGTCAACAAATCTGGATATCGGATGGTTATAGCGGTCGCGGTGCAGAAGATGTGGCGCCGTTTCGGAGCGCAAAAAGGCCGCTCGAGACCGAAGTCTGAGCGGCCGCAATTCAATACACGTTCGGCCTACCAGACGCGGCAAGCGGGCTTGCGAATCATGGGAGAGCCTGCCTTGCAGCCGAAGGCCTTGGCAAAATCCTCGGAGTTCGACACCACACCATTGACGCGGTACTTCGTCATCCGAATGCTCATTCGACAGCGCCTACAGGCGGCTTGCTCCGGCGTTTCGTTCTCGCACCAGATCTGCGCGTAACCGAGGAAGAAGCGCTGATCGGGAGTAAAGCCGTCTTTGGTCTTCTCCGGATCGGAGGCGAGCACGTCGAGCAGGGCCATGTGCGAGATGCGCAAGCCTCCGTTGTCGGCGGTGTTCTCACCCAGCGTGAGCTTGCCCTTGATGTGAACGTCATCGACCACGACGAAGCCGTCATATTCGTTGACGAAGCACTCTTCCAGTTTGTTGAACTGTTCCTTGTCCGTCGGCGTCCACCAGTCCCGGAGGTTGCCGTCGGCGTCGAACTGGCTGCCTTCGTCATCGAAGCCGTGGGTGAGTTCGTGGCCGATGACCACGCCGATGCTGCCGAAGTTGGTGGAAGCATCGGACTTGTAGTCATAGAACGGAGGCTGGAGAATTCCGGCCGGGAAGTTCACGTTGTTTTCCAGCGGGTTGTAGTAGGCATTTACGGTGGGCGGAGTCATGCCCCACTCGGTGCGGTCAACCGGCTGTCCGATCTTTTTGAGCTGGCGGTTGAACTCGAACTGGTTGGCGCGGACGGAGTTGCCGAGGGCATCGCCGCGGACAATGTTCATGGAGCTGTAATCGCGCCACTTGTCGGGATAGCCGATTTTGTTGTCGATGCGCGACAGCTTCTCGAGCGCCTGCTTCTTCGTCTCGGGAGTCATCCATGAGAGTTCGGAGATGTCGGTCTTGAGCGCAGCTTCCAGTTCGTGGACCATCTTCAGCGTACTGGCCTTGGCCTCGGGCGGGAAGGTCTCGGCCACATAAGCCTGGCCCACAGCCTCGCCGAGATCGTTGTCGGTGAACTGCACGCAGCGCTTCCAACGCGGACGAAGTTCCTTGGCGCCGCGCAGGGTCTTGCTGTAGAAGTTGAAATTCTCATCCACGAACGCCTTGGGCAGCATGGGAGCAGCGCTGCGCAGGGTCTGCCAGCGCATGTAGGTCTTTACGGCATCCAGATCGTTGTCGGCGATGAGCTTGTCCATGCCCTTCACGTAGTCGGGAACGGCGACGTTTATGTTGTCGAACGAGGGTGGCTGAATGGCGGCGATGTACTGGTTCCAGGCGAAGGCGGGCGTCATCTGCTGCAGGTCGGCCACCGTCATCTTGTGGTAGATCTTGGTGGGATCGCGCTGCTCGGTGCGATTGAGCGAGGCCTTCGCGAGATCGGTTTCGAGTTTCATGACGGTCTTGGCGTCGGCAGCAGCCTTGGCCGACGGCTCGCCGTAGAGTTCGAACATCTTCGCGATGTGCTGCTCGAGCTTCTGACGGAGTTCGACCGACTTGGCGTCGTCTTTGAAGTAGTAGTCCTTGTCAGGCAGCGAGAGCCCGCCCTGATCGGCGGTGGCGATGTCGACCTTGGAGTCCTTGAAGTCAGGCTCGGAGCCGAAATTAAAGAAGGCGTTGACGCCGCTCTTGTGCAGACCGGCGAGGACGGCGGGAACGTCGGACTTGGCCTTGATGCCGTCGATGCTCGCCATGTAAGGCTTCAAGGGAGCGGTGCCCTTGGCTTCGATGGCGGCCTCGTCCATGCAGGAGGAGTAGTAGTCGCCGATCTTCTGGTTGACCGGGCTGCGACTGGCGTTGTCAGCCGACTGCTTTTCGAGAATGCCGCGGAGGATGGTCTGGTTGCGCTCGTGGAGCTCGTTGAAGCGTCCCCAGCTCGATTGGTCGGGTGGTACGGGGTTATTCTTCAGCCACGTGCCACAGGCGTAGTGGTAGAAGTCATTGCACGGATCGACCGACTTGTCGATCGCGGTCAGGTCGAAGCTCCTCGGCGCTTTGGCCGCGGCGCTGGGTGCATTCTGTGCCAGGGCAAACGTTGCGGCCAACAAAATGATGCCGGCCATCGCAAGAATTCGTTTCATGGATACCTCACTCCGAAAATAAGCGGAAATCTCCCGCCGCACACAAATGGAATACGCAGCGACAGGCCCCGCGGTTCAATAGTCGTTTCCGTTACCGCCAGCAAGGTCCAGACGCTGAACCTGTCTGACACAACTCGCCGCGAACGGACTAGCGGTTAAATTCACTGTGTTACCAGACACGGCAGGCGTTGGCACTGACCATGGGCTGGCCTTCTTTGCATCCCCAAGCCTGCTGAAAGGCGGCGGAGTTCTGCACCGCGCCGTTCACGCGCCACTCGCCGGGCGAATGCGGATCGGTGAGGGCGCGCTTGCGGGCTTCCTGCGTGGTGACGTTCTGGCACCACACCTGCCCGTAGGCCAGGAAGTAACGCTGTTGGGGAGTGTAACCGTCAATCGGCTTCACCGGAGTGCTGCCGATGATGTCCATCAGAGCCATGTAGGCGAGCTTGAGACCGCCATTGTCGGCGGTGTTCTCGCCGAGGGTGAGCTTGCCATTGAGCTTCACTTCGCCCTTGTCGTCTTTCACGGCAACGAAGCTGGAATACTCGTTAGCGGTGCAGTCGGCGCGCTGCTCGAACTGCGCGGCATCGGCGGGTGTCCACCAGTCGCGGAAGTTGCCCTGGGCATCGAACTTGCGGCCCTGGTCGTCGAAGCCGTGGGTGAGTTCGTGCCCGATCACGACACCAATCGCTCCGTAGTTGACCGCGTCGTCCATGCCAGCCCCGTAGAACGGAGGCTGGAGGATTCCGGCGGGAAAATTGATGTCATTCATGGCAGCGCTGTAATACGCGTTCACCGTCGGGGGAGTCATGCCCCAGTCCTTTTTGTCGGTCGGCTTGTCAATTTTGCCGTATTGGCGCTTGACCTCAAACGCCGAGGCGCGGGCCACGTTGCCGGCGTAGTCGTCGGAGACAATGGTGACGCTGCTGTAATCGCGCCACTGGTCGGGATACCCGATGTTGTTGACGATGGTATTCAGTTTTACGTAGGCCTGCTTCTTGGTGGTGTCTGACATCCAGGTCAGCTGTCCGATGTCCTGCTGCATCTCCTTCTCGATGGCTTGCACCATTTTCAGGGTGCGAGCCTTGCCTTCGGGGCCGAAAGTCTTGTCTACGTAGAGTTGGCCGAGAGCCATGCCCAGATTCTGATCGGTAGCTTTCACGCAACGCTTCCAGCGAGGCTCGGGCTCCAGCTGGCCTGACATGTACTTTCCATTGAACTGAAACGACTCGTCGAAGAAGGCCTTCGTCATCAGTTGGGCGTGGCTGTTGATGGCCTTCCAGCGCAGGTAGGTCTTCCAGTCGGCAAGCGAAACGCTGTCGAGTTGAGCATTTACCTGCTTGAAGAAGTCGGGGTTGCCGACGTTGAGCGTGGTGAACTTGGGCGAGCCGTTGCCGGCGAAGTATTCGGTGAGCTGAAAGTTGGGCGCGGCGGCCGTGATTTCGGCGACGGTCATCTTGTGGTCGCGGTTCTTGGGATCGCGGCGAGCGGTGCGGTCCATGGAAGCCTGGGCGAGACCAGTCTCGACGGTCAGCACGGTCTTGGCTTCAGCAGCGGCAACATCGGGCTTATCGCCGGCGAGTTCAAACATCTTCGCCACGTGCTCCAGATACTTCTGGCGGGTCTCTGTCGACTTGGGATCGTCCTTGATGTAGTAGTCGCGATCAGGGAGGGTGATTCCGCCCTGGTCGATGTAGGCGATGGTTTCATTCGAGTCGTGCATGTCGGGCTGCCCGTAGAAAGCAAATACCGCCGGCATCGCGTGCTGATGCATGTAGGCGATCTGCTTGACCAGGTCCTGTTTTGTCTTGATGCTGTCGATGCGAGCCAGCTCGGGCGCCAACGGGGCGGTGCCCTTCTTCTCGATGGTCTTCTCGTCCATGCAGGCGGCGTAGAAGTCGCCAACTTTCTTCTGGGTGGGAGTGTGCTTGCCGGGAGCCTGCGCCTGCACCAGGATATCGCGCAGGACGTAGAGGTTCTGCTCGGCCAAGCCGTCGAAGCGGCCCCACCGCGACTTGTCGGGCGGGACGGGATTGTTCTTCATCCAGTTGCCGCAGGAGTAAAGGTAGAAGTCCACGCAGGGGTCGACAGTCTTGTCGATCGCGGTGAGGTCAAGGCTGACAATGGGTTTGGGGGCCGCCGGACCATTCGAGGTCTGGGCAAGGCACATCATGGCGCTGCACAACAGGATTATTACGGAGAGAGTGCGCATTGGCATGGAAGCCTCGGATCATGAATTGTCGTCGGGCGGCAGGCGAGGAGCCAACGCAGGACGCGATGAGTCAATTTGGGCGGCGGATGCCCGGAAGGAGCAGGTGCAGCCGCAAATCTCCAACCAGAAACACTACTACAAACTACTGGGACTTAGAAATTGGTGGCGGGTGAGCGGCGACCTTAATGGCGGCACAGAAGCCGGTAAAGTCCGGCGGCGAGTCCAGCAAAAAGCCGGGGCCTGAGGCCCCGGCAGGTGGGTAGCAAAAAAACTGCTTACAGGTTGATCTTGCGGCGGATTGCGCCGGCCAAGCCCAGAACGCCCGTGCCCAGCAGAATCAGGCTGCCCGGCTCAGGAGTCGAAGCCCCAGGGGCCCAACCGAAGTTCGGTCCCCAGAAGGCATCGCCGACTCCCAGATCGGTCGTGACCGTTGTGGTGAAGACGTCTCCGCAGCCGAGGCAATAGTTATAGCCCATGTACGTTACGGGCGCGTAAAGGGTCCAGCCAGTGTCGCCATAGGCGTAATTATCAACACCGCTGACGCCGGTAATCTCGTAGATCTGACCCGCCTGTAGGGTGACAGGGGAGATCATGTTGTAGAGGAAGTGGGTGGTGACGAAGCCAGAAGCATTGGTGATGGTCGAGGAAGCAACCAGCGCTCCCGTGGTTCCATTCCAGATGCTAACCGGATGGTTGTCGACCATCGTGCCGTCACTGAAGTAGCCGAGGAAGTCGACAGTGAAGTTGGTGGTAGGGGTGAAGACCTGTCCAAAGGTCCAATTTCCGTTGGTAAAATCGGTGCCTGTGGTGGTCCATTCCCAGGCGGCGGTATCGGCGAAGGCGGCGGCTGGCACTAACATAGCAATGGTCAGCGCCAGTACAACGAGTGACTTTTTCATGTAGTCTCCGTCAATGCGAGCGATTGCCGACAGGGATACCCCGGACGGCGCACAGCGACATACGGCACGTACGATGCCAATCGGACGCAGCACTGACATGATGTTAAGTCAATAATAATGAGCAACATAACTAGCTTCCGAACTTTCAGAAGTTCGCTTGACAACTGCAAAGTCTTGCAACTTTTTGGTAATTGCAAGGACTTCTAGAGCGCTTTATGTCACTAAGGAGCTAGCGAGATGCTGCCGAAGTCTAGCTTGTGGGTGCCATCTGAATCTTGGAAGTATGGCGCAAAGCCTTGTTAGAAGACTTTGAGATGGATGGTCAGGTACGTCTTGGGGTCTTTGCGGATGGCTTCGATCAGGTTATGGGCGGACGCCAGGGTAGCATCAGCATTGTTGTAGAGAGATGGATCGACCATCAGCTTGCCGGCAGTGCCTTCGCCCTTATCCAAGCGGTCGAGGATAGAGTTGAGCCGGGTGACAGTTACGTCAAGCTTGTTGGCCAGCTCTTGGTCTTTGGCGAGCTTGCCGAGGGTACCCTTGCCGGCGTTGATGTCGGTCATGAGCTGATTGGCCTTGGCCAGTGTCTGGTTGGCGTTGTCGTAAAGCGCGGGGTCCTTGATGAACTTGCCCGCGGTGCCATTCCCTTTGTTGATCTCGTCAATCACCTTGTTGAGGTTATCGACCACTGCGTTGGCCTTGTTGTAGAGCTCGTCGCTGTTGAGCAGCTTGCCGATGCTGCCGTTGGTCGAGTTCGCCTGGGCCACGATGTGCTGCATCTGTGCCAGCATGTCGTTGGCGCGATCAAACAGCGCCGGGTCGTAGATGACTTTGCCGATCGAACCCTGCCCGCTCTGGACATAAGTCAAGATGCTGTCGAGACGCTTTACCAGCGTATCGATATTCTGTAAGGTGCCCTGGCTGGCACGGACGACGTCTTGCAGCTGTGCGACATCGGCGGTCGGAAGTTCAGCGCCGTTCAGCAGAGGACCGCCCTTCACCTGTCGGCAATCGACGTCGACGAAGACTTCACCCAGCACGCCCGCGGTGTTGAGCGAGGCGAGACAGTCGGAACGCATGGTCTCCTCGTACTTGGTGGTGATCTTCATGTTCACTTCGACCGGAGCGAGGCTGCGTTTGGGATCGCGGACGACGCGGATACGAGTCACGTTGCCGATATCAACGCCCTCGAGCCGTACGGGCGCGCCAACGCGCAGACCGCCAGCGTTATCGACATAGGCGCGAATCATGATTTTCTTGGTGAACAGGCCCGTGGTGCCGGTCATGACGAAGATCAGGACAGCCAGAGTAATGCAGGCAAAGATAACGGTCAGCCCGACCCGCAGTTGCGACCACCTGACCTGTTTTTCGCTCGGCACGTTCTAAGGATCGCCTCTTTTTAAGGTGTCCGGCCTGTGGCGCAAACGGCACGCAATCAGGACCTGCCCCGGGTAACCGCATCATAGCATTCCGACTTCACCTGAGCCACACTTCCGTGCGCCGGCCTAGGCGTGGGCCTTCACGACGGTGTGCGGACTCATCGGCACCGGGTGAGCCATCACTTCGCCGTATCCCGCCTGTTTGTGCATGTCAGCCAGCTCGGCAAACGTATAAGCATCACCCGATACGGTGGAGGCGAGCATCGTCAGGGCGAACGCCGCCGGCACCGGAGGCGAGACGCGATCCGGATTCGGCACGAACTCCAGGGTGGCGGCGATTCCTCCGGGCTTGAGCGAGGCGCGGACTTTTTTCAGGAGTCCAACACAAGTTTCAACATCGAAATGGTGCAGGAAGTTTGTCAGCAGTACTGCGTCATACGGATCGCCAAAATCCACGTCGAAAGCGCTGCCCGGCAGCATGGAGTAGCGGTCCTGAACCCCGGCCTTCCTGGCATTGTCGAGCGCCACACGCAGTACCGGAGCCCAGTCCAAGCCCGTCACATGAGCGTTCGGGTTTTGTTTCGCGATTTCGATACCGAACAATCCGTGGCCGGCGGCAATGTCGAGCACGCGCATCGGGCCGCTTCGGCCTTCCAGCACGATCAACCCAAGGGGGCCGGTCATGGGAGCCATCATCGGGGCCATGCTCTCGGCAAACTCGACCCACACGGGATTGTCCGGCTCGACAGTGCCTTCGCCCGGAAGCGATGTTCGTCCATTGCGAACGACGTCGGTGAGATGCTCGTAAGTTTGCAGCATCTCCGGCAGCGCCAGGAAGCGCGCAACGGTGGCGAGGCAGGAGGGCGAGGCCGGATCAAGAAACGCGGCGCTCGACGGGGTGTGCTGGTAGCGGCCGTCTTGCTTCAGCAGCAGCCCAGAAACCACGAGGTAGTCGCAGAGGATGCGAATGCCGCGCTCGGAGGCCTTGGCGTGACAAGCGATGGAGGAGACATCGCCGGCCCCCTGGCCAATCGCGCGGAAGATGTCGAGCTCAATCGCGGTTCGCAGCGCGGCGGTCTTCTGGTGGGCCTGCAAGAGTTCGAAAACAATGGCCGGCGTTAATGGCCCGCCGGATGAGGAATCAGATTGCAAGTTGCGCTCCTAAGAGAAGGCGAGATGCGAGAAATGACTGCGAAGTTCGGATGAGTATACTACCGAATTCCTGCGATGGAGCGGGCGCGCGTGAACGACTTGCCGGCACACGCTATCATCATTTCAACTTGGGGGACTTCCATTGACAACCGAAACCGCGCGGCTCGAGGCGTTCTCCGACGGCGTTTTTGCCATCGCCATTACGCTGCTGATCCTCGAGATCAAGGTCCCCAGCGCCGACACTGCCGGACTGGCCGCGGAACTCTCGCGCCAGTGGCCATCGTTTCTGGCGTTCTTCATCAGCTTCGCCTTCATCGGCATCATGTGGATCAACCACCACCGGCTCTTCACCCACATCAGGAAGGCCGACGACATACTGCTACTGTTGAACCTGCTATTGATGTTCGGGGTGTGCGTCATCCCGTTTACGACCGCGCTGCTGGCCGCCCACCTGGGACATCCGGGCGCGCAAACAGCGGTGGTCATTTATAACGCTGCGTATTTCGGGATTGGGGTGTCCTTTTATTCGCTGTGGCGCTATGCTGCCTCGCGCAACGGACACTTGCTGGCGGCGGACGTGAACCGCGAGGCTGTCGACAAGATCATGAAGGAATACAGCTACGGCCCGCTGGCGTACGCGTTCGCGATTGCGCTGGCGTGGATCAATATTCCGGCCAGCTTACTGATCAATCTTGTGTTGGCTGGCTTCTTCGCAATCCCGCCGCGCCACGCCCGCAAGACCGCGCCTGCCGGCGAAGGTGTTTCCGGCTAGGTTCCCTGAAGGCAAGAAAAGTGGCCAAGGCAAGCAGCCCGGGCGATATTTAGAAGGTCCGTCGAAGTCTCAGATCACGAGCTCTTGTGCGGGCTACTTGCCCTGTGCGAGAGGCGTCTGTGCCGTGCTCTTGGGCAACTCCGGCGGCTGAATGTAGCTGGTTGGGATGGGCCCGGTGAGCGCGGTCATCCAGGTTTCAATCGACTTTACCTGCGCAGGCGTAAGCTCGACACCGCGCTGAAGTGCGCCCATGTCGCGAATGGCCTCGTCCAGCGACTTGACCGAACCGTCATGGAAGTAGGGCCCGGTCTTCTCAATGTTGCGCAGCGACGGAACCTTGAACACCATCCGGTCCTCGTCCGCCTTGGTGACCTGGTAGCGTCCCATGTCTTTCTGGTTCGGCCAGGGTTTCATGACGCCAAGTTTCTGGTACTCGCCACCGCCAACGTAAGGGCCGTTGTGGCACCACTGGCATCCCACTGCTGCAAACGTATTGAAGCCGGATTTCTCGGCATCTGACAGCGCCGATTGGTCGCCTTTCAGAAACGCATCCCAGGGTGCCGGAGTCACCAGTCCGCGCTCGAAGGCCCCAATGGCGTCCGCCATGTTGTTGTAGGTGATGGGATCTTTTTCGCTGGGGAAAGACTGCTCGAACAGCGCCACGTACTCCGGCATGGACTTCAGCACTTGCACGGCGACGGAGCCGGAAGGCATCGCCATCTCGACCGGATTGGTAATGGGGCCCTTGGCCTGCTCTTCGACGGTGGGCGCGCGGCCGTCCCAGAATTGCACGAAGTGTCCAGCGGCGTTGTACACCGTCGGGGCATTGCGACTGCCCTTCTGGCCGTGGAATCCCGTCGACACCGGCTCATGTTCGGCGCCATAGTCGGCCAGCGGGTGGCAGGTATTGCATGAGATCTTCTGGTTGGCGGAGAGTCGCGGATCGTAGTACAGCATTCGTCCGAGCTTGACCTTGGCATCGGTCACCGGGTTTGCGGGCGAGGCCATCTCCTGCGGCAGCGGGGCAAACATGCTGAGCGCGTCGGCGTTTACCTGCACTTTGTTGGCGTTCGAAAAGGACGAGAGCAGCACGATTGCGGGCAATACGACGAGGCCGATCAATGGAGCCAGCCTACGGGCGGGACGTGAAGAAAAAATCAGCATAACTCTCTCCTCATCGGTCGAACCGCAACCTGCGGCGATGCGACCGCTTCTACGCCATCCTCCCGCTTTAAGGATAGCGAACTCAAGGAAGTCAGTCACGCTCGCGTGTGATACCCCGTACTGCGCCACGCGCAGGCCGAGCTTCTACAATCGTGTCGGAGGGAGTCGCACCGTGAAAGCTGCTGTTCTCGCCAAGCCGGGTCCAATCGCAGATCGTCCTTTGCGCATAGAGGAGGCTGGCTTGCCTTCGCTGGCCCCAGGGCAGGTCCTGCTGAAGGTGCGCGCCTGCGGAGTTTGCCGCACCGACCTGCACATCACCGAAGGCGAGTTGCCGAGCCGGAGATCGCCGCTGATCCCCGGCCACCAGATTGTCGGAGAAGTTGCCGGGGGCGACACTCCCGAACTACCACTCGGCACGCGCGTGGGCGTGTCATGGATGGGCGGCACGGACGGCTCTTGCTGGTACTGCCGGCACAACATGGAAAACCTATGCGATGTGCCGACGTTCACCGGGTGCACGGTCGATGGCGGTTACGCTGAATACGTTGCGGCGCGCGCCGACTTCGTCTTTCCGCTGCCCGCGGCACTCGATGATCTGCAGGCTGCTCCGTTGCTGTGTGCGGGCATCATTGGCTTTCGCAGCCTGCGCGTGGCTGGAGTGCAGCACGGCGAGCGGGTTGGACTGTTCGGCTTCGGCGCTTCGGCAAGCCTGGCGATCGATATCCTACACGCGTGGAAGTGCGAGGTGTACGTCTCAACGCGAGGCGAGTCGCATCGCAAACTGGCGGAGTCGCTGGGGGCAAAGTGGGTCGGCAACGAAACTGACAAGCCTCCTGTCGAACTCGACCGCGCAGTCACCTTCGCTCCCAGTGGCGATGTGGTGGTGGCCGCGCTCAGCAGTCTGCGCAAGGGCGGAGTGGTGGCCATCAACGCCATCCATCTCGACCGTGTACCGGAATTCGATTACGACCGTTTGTTGTGGGGAGAGCGTCAGCTACGCAGCGTCGCCAACATGACGCGCGCCGACGGACGTGACTTCCTGCAACTTGCCGCGGAAATTGGAATGAAGCCGAAGGTGACGGCGTTCCGCCTTGATGAAGCTAACGAGGCACTGCTGGCCTTGAAGCGCGATGCCATCGACGGCGCCGCGGTGCTGGTTATCTAACGGACGCCGGACTAGGCAAACGCCGGGTCCTGGTTCTCAGTGGCCACGCCGAGGTCTTCAAACGCCTTTTGCGCTTTGCCGGCGTCGAACTTGCCGTCACGCGCCAGGCGCGACAAAGCCGTTGTCGCAATCGACTCGGCATTCACCTCGAAGTGCCGCCGCAAGTGCTGACGGTTGTCACTGCGTCCGAAACCGTCGGTTCCGAGCGTTTCCATCCGGTCATTGAGCCACGGCGAAAGCTGGTCAGGCACAATCTTCATGTAGTCGGTCGCCGCGACAATGGGGCCTTCCGCACCTTCGATGGCCGTCAGGATGTACGGCGTCTTCTCGGCCTCGGCCGGATGCAGCCGATTCCAGCGCTCCACCGAAAGAGCATCGCGCCGCAGTTCGTTGTAACTGGTCACGCTCCACACATCGGCTGCGACGCCGTACTTGTCGGCAAGAATCTCCTGAGCGCGTAACGCCTCAATCAGGATGGGGCCGCTTCCGAAAAGCTGTACGACCGCTTTCGCTTCGCCGCTCGCCGCGCGATATTTGTAGATCCCGCGCAAGATGCCTTCTTCGCAGCCCTGCGGCATCTCCGGCATCGGATAGTCTTCGTTGTACAGCGTGATGTAGTAGAAGCGGTCTTCGTTCAACTCGTACATGCGGTGAATGCCGTTTTTCACGATCACCGCGATCTCATACACATAAGCCGGATCGTAGGCATGGCAGGTCGGGACCGTGCTGGCCAGGACCAGACTGTGGCCGTCCTGGTGTTGCAGTCCCTCGCCGGAAAGCGTGGTTCGGCCGGCAGTACCGCCCATCAGGAAGCCCCTGCCGCGAGCGTCGGCAAAGGCCCACACCATGTCGCCGATGCGCTGGAAGCCGAACATCGAGTAGTAGGTGAAGAACGGAATAGTCACCACGTCGTAGTTCGAGTACGAAGTGCCGGACGCGGTGAACGACGCCATGGAGCCAGCTTCGGTGATGCCTTCTTCCAGAATTTGCCCACTCGTCTCTTCGCGGTAGTAGAGAAGCATGTCTTGATCGTGCGGTTTGTAGAGCTGCCCCTGGCTGGCGTAGATGCCCACCTGTCGAATGATCGACTCCATGCCGAAGGTGCGCCCTTCGTCGGGAATAATCGGCACAATCGCACGGCCGACCTTGGGGTCTTTCAGCAACTGTCGCAGCATGCTGACGTACCCCATGGTGGTTGACACGGCACGGCCCTTCGAGCCGGCGAGCGATTCGGAAAATTCCTCCAGCGCCGGTCCCTCGAATTTCGGCAGCTTCGGTTCGCGTGTCGGCATGTAGCCGCCCAATAAGCGCCGCCGCTCGCGCATGTACTTCAACTCTTCGCTGTCGTCGGCCGGACGATAGAGCAAGCCGTCGCGCGCCGCCGACTCGGGAATCGGAATATCGAAGCGGGTACGAAAAGCCGAGAGCGCCTGGTCGGCCAGCTTCTTCTCGGAGTGGGTTGCATTGCGCGCTTCGGCCGAGCCCAGTCCGTAGCCCTTAACGGTTTGCGCGAGGATCACGGTTGGGCCGCCGGTGTGCTGGGTGGCGCGCAAGTACGCGTTGTAGACCTTCTGCGGATCGTGGCCGCCGCGCGTGAGACGGTGCAGTTCGTCATCGCTCATGTGCTCCACTAGTGGGAGCAGTTCCGGATACTTGCCGAAGAACTCCTTGCGGATGTAGGCGCCGCCCTTAGCCTTGAAGCTTTGCAGCTCGCCGTCAACGCACTCTTCCATTCGCTTGACCAGCAGGCCGGTCTCGTCGGCCTCAAGCAGCGGGTCCCAATCCGTGCCCCACATGACTTTGATGACGTTCCAGCCAGAGCCACGGAAATTGGCTTCCAGCTCGTTCACGATTTTGCCGTTGCCGCGCACCGGGCCGTCAAGCCGTTGCAGGTTGCAGTTGACCACGAAGATCAGGTTGTCGAGCTTCTCGCGTGAACCCAACGAGAGAGAGCCGAGGGTCTCGGGCTCGTCGGTTTCACCATCGCCCACGAAAGCCCAAATCTTGCGCGGAGTCTTCGCAATCAACCCGCGGTTCTCGAGGTAGCGCATGAAGCGCGCCTGGTAGATCGCATTCAGCGGGCCCAGCCCCATCGAGACCGTGGGGAAACGCCAGAAATCGGGCATCAGCCAGGGATGCGGATACGACGACAGGCCCGGCGTGTCGCGCAGTTCGTGACGGAAGTTCTTGAGTTGCTCTTCGCTCAGCCGGCCTTCGAGAAACGCGCGCGAGTACACGCCCGGAGAGGCGTGGCCCTGGAAGTAAATCAGGTCACCTGGCTGATCGCCGTAGCTGGCGTGAAAGAAGTGGTTGAAGCCCACTTCCAGCAGAGTCGCCAGCGAGGAGTAGGTCGAGATGTGTCCGCCGATGCCGGGGTCCTTCTTGTTCTGGCGATGCACCATGGCCATCGCGTTCCAGCGGATGAGGCTCTTGAGCCGGCGCTCCAGTTGGCGGTTGCCGGGATAGGAGACTTCCTCGGACGCGGGGATGGTGTTCAGATACGGCGTGTTGAGCTGCACCGGCACATCGACGCCGGTGGTCCGCGCCCGGCCCACCAAAGCACCGATCAACTCGGCGCCCTTGTTGGGGCCCTGATCGTCCACCACCTGGTCGAAGGCTTCCAACCATTCGGCGACTTCCTGTTGGTAGTCCGCTTCCGGTTTTACCGGAAACTCAATCACGGGGTTCAAGGATTTATGCAGTGCCACGATGACCTCAAGAATCTGCCCGTCAGGCTCGCCGGGCAAGGTACACGGCGAAGGCCCCGGGCAAAAAATCGATTTTGTTGAAAACCCTACTCCACTATGTTTAGGATGCTCTGGCGATGGGAGCGCTGCAATTTTCTGCGCCTCCCGCAATCCGGCATCCCTCAGGTTTCACTTGCCCCCGGGACAATCTTCGAGTCCCTTCCTAAGGGCAATATACGGACAGGAATACACGCCCGCCACTGAACGGATCAGTACTGTTTCCCTACAAAAAAAGAGCGCTTAAGAGTTATATCGAGTTTAGCAGACACGCCTGGCGAGGTGAAACGGAACACGGCCTACTGGCGAGCACGTCCCGGGGTATCTTGGGCCGGCAGCGACGGCGCCAGCCCCAGACGCTAGAAGGAGCGATTCATCTGCACATACACCCACATTCCGGCGATGACCAGAGCCAGCACGATCGAAAGGGCTGTCAGGATGCGGACGAGCGGCGTGATCTGGTTCATGCGCTTAAGCAGCGCTTCCTGTTCCGCACGTATGTTGGCCGTCGATTCGTCGAGGAAAAGCTGGTCATCTTCATGCATGCTAAGGGTGCTGCGATAAATCAAAACTATGACCAGCGCGGCGGTGATGACCGCCCAGAGAATGCTCAACATCATCATCGTGGACATCTGCCACCTCGGTTCCGTTGAACCAGCCCCTGTTGTGTGGGGTGGGTCTCTCGTTCTTGCCCACCAATTGCTGGGGCTCTCACCGCGACATTATATGCCTGATGTTCACTGCGGTCTGCAAGTATTTCCTTACTATGGGGTTGCACGATTGTGTCACCCCCTGCGGCCGGGCAGGCTCGCAAGATTGCATCCCGGCTTGGTCGTCCACATCTAAACAATTGACCGTTGTTCACGATTGAGCGGGCTTTCGGGAGATATCCGCCTCCCGCCTGCGGCCGGTTTGTTATAATCCGGGAAGCGTTCCATAGGAGACGAGAGATGGCAACCACTACCACCGCACCGACCACCACAGTACCTGGCGTCGACACCAAGCCCCTGAACTTCACCCCGACCGCCATCGCCAAAGTGAAAGAAGTCATGGCGCAGCAGAGTCCGGTGCCGGCTGGATTGCGCGTGGGTGTTGTCGGAGGAGGCTGCTCCGGCTTTCAGTACTCCATGTCGTTCGAGAATGGCGCCGGCATGATGGACAAGACCTTCGGCTTCGACGACCTCAAGGTCTTCGTGGACGCCACCTCGCTGATGTATCTCAAGGGCGTTACCGTTGATTACATCGAGACTCTCGAAGGTGCGGGCTTCAAGTTCGAGAACCCGAACGTGAAGAGCACCTGCGGCTGCGGCTCCTCATTCATCGTCTAAAGATCGTCACAAATATGTTCAACGAGCCCTGTCTGCGGACAGGGCTTCTTGCTGTCCGATGAATAACCCGCAGCGCGCGCAACGCAAAGCGCAATTCTGGGTTTCCACTGTAGTCAAACGGAATCGAGGCCGGCGCTGTACCCCGCCCGCACAGTGCCTATACAATAAAGGTTTGCTCGTGATGTTCCGGCCGGACGAATCTCCACTAGGAAGACTGGATCTGGATGAAGTTTTTGTGTAAAACCACGGCTCTTTTGGCCTGCCTCTTATTTCTTGCATTTGAACTCGGGTGCGGCGAACAATACCGCCCGGTGGCCAACCCAATCCTTTCTCATGGCGGCCAACCGCAAAACACCTACACGGCCTGGGTGCTGAACTACAACCCGGTGGGCGCGGGCTCCAGCACCAGGATCGACGTCTCCGGCGACACCAATCTGCAGGTGCTTCCCACTGGCAACGGGTCCGTCTACCAGTCGTTTCAGGGTGGGATTCTGGGTGCGATCTTTGTCGCCAACCGCGATAGCGATTCCGTCAGCCAGTTCAGTCTGATCGGCAGCACCACCGTCGTCAATATTTCGCTTTATCCTGGATCGCGGCCTGTCGCGCTGGCCTCCCAGGTCGCGACGGAGATGTACGTAACCAACTCGGGCACGAATTCGGTCTGTCCCAACACCGGCTCGATGAGCACAATCGATACCGGCGCCCTGGTCGCCACCAGCACAGTCTGCGTGGGTACTAATCCCGGGCCGATTGTGCAACTGCCCAACGCCACCAACAGCAACGGCACGACCATCACGAACAACAAGGTCTATATCGCCAACATGGGCGATAACACGATTTCGGTGTACAACCCCACGACCCAGAGCGTCACTTCAACCATCACGCAAGCCAACGGGCTCCACTTGAATCCGGTGGCAATGGTGGCGAGCACCGACGCCGCCTACGTGTTCGTAGTCACCCAGGGCAACGGCACTGCGCCCGGCACGGTCGACATCATTAACACCGCCAATGACACGATTGGCGGCTCCGTCCAGGTCGGACTCGGTCCCACGGCAATTGCGCTCGACACCCACCTGAACCGTCTCTATGTGGCGAACACCGCGGGCAACAGCGTAACCGTACTGGATGCGACGAGCGTCGCGCTCGGTGTCAATCCGCCCATCCGGGTGTTGGCGACCACCACCGTCGGTTCGGCGCCGGTTTCCGTTGCAGCCCTGCCGAATGGACTCGCCTTTTACGTGGCCAACTCGGCCTCTGACACGGTGAGCGTGGTCAGCTCAAGCAGTTTCGGCGTGGTGAACACCGTTTCGGTCGGTAACAACCCCATCTTCATTGCAACCGAGCCGTCGTCCACCAAGGTCTATACCGCGAACCAGGGCAGCGGCAACGTCAGCATCATACAAACGTCGGACAATACCGTGGTGCTCAACATGCCTGCGCCGCAACAGGACCTAAATTGCGATCCCAAGGCCTCGACCTGTCCGCTGCAGCGCCCAGTCATGATCATGACGGAATAGCTGGTCCCCAATAGCAAAAGGCCGGGTGCACACCGCATCCGGCCTTACTTATTTGTTCGTGGTTGTTGAGCGCTAGCTCACCATGAACTCCTTACTGCGCAGGTCTCGTATCTGGTCGCGCAGCTTTGCAGCGTGCTCGAACTCGAAACGCTTGGCGGCTTCGCGCATATCGCTTTCCAGCTTCGCGATGTAAGCGTCGAGTTCCGCCTGCGACTGGAACTCGGGCATACCATCCGCATCGCTGGTAAGGTCCACGTAATCGGCGGCTGCGACCGCCACCAACGACATATCCAGCGGACGCACAATCGACTCCGGAGTGATACCGTGCTCATCGTTGTACGCTGCCTGGATCGCGCGCCGCCGATAGGTTTCATCGATGGCCTGCCGCATCGAGTCGGTCATGTTGTCGGCGTAGAGAATCGCGCGGCCTTCCAGGTTGCGGGCGCAGCGGCCAATGGTCTGAATGAGCGAACCTGCGGAGCGCAGGAAGCCTTCTTTATCGGCGTCGAGAATCGCGACCAGCGAGACCTCGGGCAAATCCAGCCCTTCCCGCAACAGGTTGATGCCGATGAGCACGTCGAACTCGCCCTTGCGCAAATCGCGGAGGATCTTGATGCGCTCCAGGGTCTCGATCTCCGAGTGCATGTAGCGGCACCGCACCCCAACCTCGCTGTAATACTCGGCCAGGTCTTCCGACATGCGCTTGGTGAGCGTGGTCACCAGCACCCGCTCGTTGCGCTTCGCGCGCTCGCGGATTTCGTGCAGCAGATCATCGATCTGGCCCTTTACCGGACGCACTTCCACCTCCGGATCGATGAGTCCTGTCGGCCGGATGATCTGCTCGACCACGACTCCCGCGGACTTCGTCAGCTCATACGGTCCCGGCGTCGCTGAAACGTAAATCGCCTGGTTCACGCGGTGCTCGAACTCCTCAAACGTCAGCGGACGATTGTCGAGCGCGCTGGGCAAGCGGAATCCATACTCGATGAGGTTCTGCTTGCGCGAGCGGTCGCCGTGCCACATGCCGCGCACCTGTGGAACCGTCTGGTGCGCCTCGTCGATGAAAAGCAGATAGTCGCGCGGCACATAGTCCAGCAGCGTCGGAGGCGGCTCGCCCGGCAAGCGTCCCGTGAAATGGCGGGAGTAGTTCTCAATGCCGTGGCAATAGCCCATTTCCTTGATCATCTCGAGGTCGAAGCGCGTGCGCTGGTGAATGCGCGCGGCCTCCATGTTGCGGCCCTGCTTCTCCAGCTCCGCTTCCCACCACTTCAGCTCTTCCAGAATTGTGTCGATCGCCGTATTCTTGCGCTCGGGCTGCATCACGTAGTGCGACTTGGGATAAATCGGCAGGCGTGCGTACTTCTGCTTCACCGTGCCGAACAGCGGATCGATCTGCGACAGCGACTCGACCTCATCGCCGAACATCTCGATGCGGTAGGCATTGTCGTCATACGTGGGAAAGAGTTCGATGATGTCGCCGCGCACGCGAAACGTGCCGCGCCTGAAGTCGCCCTCGGTGCGCTCGTAGAGAATTTCCACCAACTTGCGCACAATGTCCTGGCGCTTGATCTTCTGTCCCTTCTCCAGGAACAGCAACATGCCGTAATAGGCTTCAGGCGAGCCGAGGCCGTAGATGCAGCTCACCGACGCGACGATGATGCAGTCGCGGCGCTCGAACAGCGAGCGCGTGGCGGCCAACCGCAGCTTGTCGAGCTCGTCGTTGACGGTCGATTCCTTCTCGATGTAAATGTCGCCCGCCGGAATGTACGCCTCGGGCTGGTAGTAGTCGTAGTAGGAAACGAAATACTCAACCGCGTTGTGCGGAAAAAACTGCTTGAACTCGTGATAAAGTTGCGCCGCCAGCGTCTTGTTGTGCGCCATGATCAGCGCCGGGCGGTTCATCTGCTCGATGACCTTCGCCATGGTGTACGTCTTGCCCGAGCCGGTGACGCCGAGCAGCACCTGGTGCTTCTCGCCGTCGTAAAGGCCGCGGGTCAGCGACTCAATGGCCTTGGGCTGGTCGCCGGCAGGCCGGTACGAACTGGCTAGCTTGAAATCCATGGATGCCCGCCCCACTCAGTTTCGCGAACGAAGTTGTCCGCAGCCCTCACAGATTGTGATTTCGGCGAGTGGGTATCTCATAATTATACGGCGGGAATCCGGCGACGCGAAGACGCGGACCGGTCGGCGCAGGGCTGATTATTTGATAAGCTATTGGAATTCTCAGCTCGCCTTTCGAGGGGAAAATGACCGCAAACGCTAATACGACTCTGCCGGGGACAGTGGATAAAGTCATCAAGTCCCCTGACCCGGAAGTTCCAGACAAAGCGCAGATCACTGTCGAAGGCGCCGATGAGTTGTATCGAGAGATCCGCATCGAGAACACGCTCATCACTGAAGACGGTGAGGAAGTGGCACTCAAGCCCGGCGCGCAGGTGGACGTAATTGTCGCGGCCGAAGCAGAAGCCGTTGTTCCCAAGAACGACGACACGAGTACAGAGTCCGCGTCATCAGAATAGCCAGGAGCCTACTTTTCCCTCGGAACGACCTTATCGGTAACTACTGAGCTTTCTGCGCTTCTTTCTCTTTGATCGCCGCGATCAGGCTGGCGGTGGTCGGCGTCGGAATTCCATGCCGCACCCCGCCGCGCAGAACCGGCCCGGCGATGCCGTCGAGCTCCAGCTTCCTTCCGGCGTCGAGATCTTTCGCCATGGACGCGCGCATCGTAGCGGGCATGCCTGCAAAGGCCGGAGCCCACTTGTCGGGATCGACTTGCGCGCCTTCCGCCGTCGCCACCGCGCAGGCCTCGCGAACGGCGGAGTCCATCTTCGCCTTCCATGTAGCGTCGGCCAGGACTTCGCCATTGTTCTTACCCGACGCCGAGGTCACCAGCGCAAACGGCTCCAGGAAGCAGACCTTGCTCCACAGCAACGTGGGCTCGCTGGCGATGAAGTTGCACGTCCATCCCAAACCGCGAAGTCCTTCTACGCAATCCTTGAGCACAGACTCTCCGCTGGCCGCCAGATTGAGACGCGCCGCCGATCGCAGCACGAAGCGCCCGGCAGCACTGCGCTCGGCCTCGGCCGCGATGGTGCCCGGCACCACGCGATCGTGCCCGAAGCGCGCGCGCAGCACGGCCACGTGGTCCACTCCGTTGAGCAGCGGCACGACAATGCCGGGAACAGCATCGACGAGCTTCAGCGCAGCTTCGAGCTGGTAGGTCTTGGTAGCGATCCACAGCACATCCACTGGCGCGGTCACGCGGGCCGCGACTTTGGCGGGCGCAGTCATGGTACCCGCAGGATGTTCGACACTCAGCATCTGCGGATGTGCGGCCAACTTCTCGGGCCGAACAATGACCGTGACGTCTTCGCCGAGCGAACTCAGCGCCGTGGCCATCAGTCCGCCGATGGCGCCCGCTCCCAGGATGGTGTGTTTCATAGCGTGACTCCTCGCTGCGCTGTCAGTTTACCTGCAATCGCGGTGTATATTCGTTAACGTTCTTGCATACATTTTCGCTCCGACCAAATTGCCTTGTTTCGACCTTCGGAGGTCCCGTTTTGATGAAGCTCTTCCTTGCCGTAATCCTTGTTGTCGCCTGCGCAGTCTCGCTTTCCGCCCAAGGCAGCAAGAACCTCGACGCCCGCCGCGCACAGCTTCGCGACGCCCTCAACGCCGAGTGGGAGTACAACCTCCGCACCCATCCCCAGCTTGCAACCTATGTTGGCGACGCCCGCTACAACGACCAACTGGGCGACTACTCGGCGGAAGCCGAGGCCCGGGATCTCGAGCACGCCAAGCAGCAGCTCAAACTGTTTGAGGCCATCGACACCACGGGCTTTCCCGACGATGAGGCGCTGAACCAGAAGCTCATGCTGCGCGACCTGCGCGAAAGCATCGAGGGCGCGCAGTTCAGCGACTGGCAGATGCCGGTGAACCAGTTCGGCGGAGCCCACCTCGGCCTGGCGTCGATGCCCTCGCAAATGCCCTTCACCTCGGTCAAGGATTACGACAACTACATCGCGCGGCTGCACCAGGTTCCCAAGGCGCTCGACCAGATCACGGCCAACATGAAGCTGGGCATGGCGAACAAGCTTATGCCCCCGAAGTACCTGCTGGAGAAGGTCACGGTGCAGGCGCAGAACATCGCCGACTCGACAGAAGAAAAGAGTCCCTTCGCCCAGCCGCTCGAGAAGTTCCCCGCCGGCATTTCCGATGCCGAGCAGAAGCGCATCCGCGACGAAGTCACCAAGGCGGTCAAGACGGAAATCAATCCGGCATACGCCAAATTCGCAGCCTTCGTGAAGAACGACTACGCGCCCAATGGACGCACCGAGATGGGCGAGTGGTCTCTACCCAACGGCGAAGCCCGTTACGCGTTTGCCGTGAAGTCATTGACCACCACCAACCTCACGCCCGAACAGATCTACCAGATGGGCGTGCAGCAGGTGGCCGAAATTGACTCGCAGATGCTGGCCATCGCCAAGGCGCAGGGCTATCCCGACATTAAAAGCTTCAACGAGCACATTCGTCAGGACCCTAAACTGCACGGCACTTCGGGCCAGCAGATCCTCGACCTCTACCAGCACTACACCGACCAGATGTACACCAAGCTGCCCCAACTGTTCGGCCGCCTGCCGAAGAACAAGTTGGTCGTCGCACCGATGGAGGCGTTCCGCCAGTCGAGCTCGCCCCCGGCCGACTACTCGCCGGGCACCGCCGACGGCTCGCGTCCGGGACGCATCAACGTCAACGAATACGATCCCGAGCACCGACTGCTGCTCAACCTCGAGGCCATCGCGTATCACGAGGGCGTACCCGGACATCACCTCGAGTACTCCATCTCATCGGAGCTCACTACCATCCCTCCGTTCCGCAAGTACTCGTGGTTCCCTGCGTTTTCCGAGGGCTGGGCGCTGTACTCGGAGCGCCTCGGCAAAGACGTCGGCTTCTATCAGGACCCTTACAGCGAATACGGACGGCTGGGCAACGAGATGTGGCGCTCCATCCGGCTGGTGGTCGATACCGGCGTGCACTACAAGCACTGGACGCGCGAGCAGATGGTGGACTACTTCCGCGCGCACACTGCGATGGACGAGCCCAACATCCAGACCGAGGTGGACCGCTACATCGCATGGCCCGGACAAGCGCTCAGCTACAAGCTCGGGCAGATGGAAATTCTCGCCCTGCGCGAGCAGGCGAAGAAAGACCTCGGCGGGAAGTACAACATCAAGGCCTTCCACGACGAGGTATTGAGCGCCGGTCCGTTGCCGCTCGAAGTGCTACATGCGCGAGTGACCGAGTGGATCGCCCGGCAGAAATAACCAGCGGCGTTACACCCCGGCGTTTAGACGAGCTCAACTTCGGCTAGATACCCGTGATTCCCAGCATGCCCAGCGTGCCCGCATCGAGCGCTTTGGCCAGCTGCTGCAGTTGCGCGTAGTGCGCATCCCAAATCGCACGGCCGCGTGGATTGATCGGGAAATCAGCGTCCTTGAGCACTTGCAGAGAAACGGACACTTCCGCGCGAATCGGATTCAGCGTGGAATCGAATGCTTGTTCGTTGATCACCAGCTCGGCGATCCGCACCGGCACAATGCGGTGACTGCCCGAGACCCAGACCGTAATCGTGCCCGGCTGCGGCGATAGTAAGAGCTCAAGTGCAGAGATCATCGGCAGCAAGCCATTCTGTAGCGTGACCGGGTCGGCGACGCTCCAGCTTGTCGGCGGCATCCAGCGCGAGCGTAAAGCTCACGCTTTCGGTCGGGACCGCCGGCGCCACCGGCGCCACTCCGATCGCCTGGGCAACACCGGCACTACCCACGCCTGTTCCGGCGAAGGTCGCGGTGCTCGCATCCAACCGCCTCACCAGCGTCTCGGGGTTGTACTGGAACACAATGACCTTTTGCACGACGCCTGTAGCGCCGTCCAACAAGACGAACCCTGCCTTCACCAGCTTCAATGCTCCCGGAGCAGTTCCCATGTTTCAGCGTCCTCGACTATGACGGCGGATTATTGAACGAGGGCTCGACCGGCTCGGTTACCGACAGGTCTCGCGCCCAGCCTTCGTTTTCCAGCTTGATGTACTGGATGGCCACTGCGGGGGCGTTCGCGTCGAGGCCCGGCAGCGCTTCATACTCCGACACCCAGCAACGGTAGATGTTGTATGCCATCACCTTTTGCCCAGCCTCGTTGTAGAGCTCAAGCGTGATGTCCTTGCGGAAGTCCTTGAGCGAAACTTCCGTGCCCAATCCGGCGCCGTAGTCCCACACCTTGTTGGCCCACTGCTCAAAAGCGACATCGTGGGTGACGCCGCGCTCCAGCGTGATCGCGTCGTACTCGGTGCGCCCCGGCGACTTGTGACTCGTACTCGGATCGCCGCCTTCGCGGAACTTGATAACTTCCGTGGTGCGTTTCAGGGCGCTGACCTTCGAGACGCCCGCAACATATTTGCCGTCCCACTTGAGGCGAAACTTGAAATTCTTGTAGGGATCGACCCGCTGTGCGTTTACCGTAAACTCTGCCACGAGCTTCCTCCAGGAACCAGCTTGCACACTCGGCGCGAGTGGCCTGCCGCCGGTTGCGCGGCGAGGAAGCAGAATATCGCAACCCGCGCGGGAATGCACGGTGGGACGGCTGGAACCCGCAAGTGTCGTATCTTAATAGGCACGTCATGGGAGGTCCTCCAGTGTTCCGACTGTTGCTCGCATCCCTCGTGGCTGCTTTCCTGGTAGTCAACGTTTCTGCCGCGACGGCCAATGCTCCACCTCTGCGTGTTGCCGTCGTCGGACTCGTCCACGGCCATGTCGAAGGCTTCTTTCAGCACAACCTGCACCGAGCCGACATACAGATCGTCGGCGTCTCTGACCCGAGTCAGCCGCTCTTTGAGAAGTATGCGAAGCAGTTCAATCTCAACTCCAAGTTGTATTTCGCCGGTCTCGACGATCTGCTGGACAAAGCGCTTCCCCAGGCCGTGCTGGTCTACACCTCCACCTACCTCCACCGCGCAGTAGTGGAAGCCTGCGCCAAACGCGGCGTCCACGTCATGATGGAAAAGCCGCTCGCCGTCAGCTACGCCGACGCCCTCGCCATCGCCGACGCCGAGAAGCGCGGCAAGATCCACGTTCTGGTGAATTACGAGACCACCTGGTATCGCAGCAATCATGCTGCCTACGACCTCGTGCGTGAGGGCGCAATCGGCGATGTCCGCAAGATCGTCGTGCACGACGGCCATCGCGGGCCGAAAGAGATTGACGTGCAGCCCGAGTTCCTCGCCTGGCTGACGGACCCCAAACTCGACGGCGCGGGCGCGCTCTTCGATTTCGGCTGTTACGGCGCCGACCTTTCTACCTGGCTGATGAACGGCGAGCTACCGCTCTCCGTCACGGCGGTGACCCAGACCATCAAGCCCGATATCTATCCCAAGGTCGATGATGAGGCGGTGATCGTCCTGAAGTATCCCGACGCGGTTTCGATCATTCAGGCCTCGTGGAATTGGCCGTTCGATCGCAAAGACATGGAAGTGTACGGCCAGAAGGGATACGTCATCACGGTAGCGCGGGACGAGGTACGTGTACGCCGCCCGGCGGCTGAAGAGGAGAAACTCAAGGCTAAAGACGTGCCGCCACCGTATGACGACCCGCTCACCGAGCTTCGCGCCGTAATTCTCGATGGCGCAAACCCCGACGGACTCACCTCGCTCGAAACTAATCTCATCGCGACCGAGATTCTCGACGCCGCCCGCACCTCGGCTGCCACCGGGAAGACCGTCACGCTGCCGCTGCCGAAGTGAGGCTTGCATGAACTCCTGGATCGCGCTGCTGCGCGGAGTCAATGTCACCGGCCATAATCAAATCAGCATGGAAACGTTGCGTGAGCTGTGCGTCTCGATCAAAGTGCGCAGCCCGCAGACATACATCCAGAGCGGCAATGTCGTCTTCGCCTCGCCGGAGACTGACCCTGCGAAACTTGCGGCACGTCTGGGGTCCGCCATCGAGAAGCGCTGCGGGTTTCGTCCCAGCGTGATGCTCCGCACCGCCGCCGACATGCGCGACGTGGCGGCGCGAAACCCCTTCGCTGGCCGAAACAACATCGAACCCGCCCGCCTCGCGGTGTTCTTCCTCTCTGAACCACTCGCGGACGAAATCGCCCGAAAGGTGAGGACAATCAACGTCGGCCCCGAGGAAATCCACGCCGCCGGCCGCGAACTCTACATTTACTTTCCCGATGGGATGGGAAAATCCAAATTGCCCCCCGTCCTGGATCGTACCCTCAAGCTGCCCGCCACCGCTCGCAATTGGAACACCGTGAACAAGCTGCTTGCCATGGCGGAGGAGCTGGACGCGGCGCTGTAACGCGTTCGCGCCGCCTAATCACTGACGCCTGTGACGCATCTCGCTGCAATCTCCTCCCCGGCAGGCGAGCCTAGTTATTTATGAGGAGAGCCACATGAAAGGCAACACGAAAGTCATCGAGTTACTCAACGCCGCGCTCAGCGACGAAATGTCCGCCTCCGTGCAATACATGGTGCAGGCTGAAATGTGCGAGAGCTGGGGATATCACCGTCTGGCAGCGCTTACCAAGGCACGCGCCATCGAGGAGATGCGCCACGCCGAGCGCCTGATCGAGCGCGTCATTTTCCTCGACGCCATGCCCGATGTCACCGTCCCGCTGAAGCCAAAAATCGGCGTCAACGTTCAACAGCAGTTGGAGATCGATTTGGGCGACGAAGACGGCGCCATCAAGATGTATAACGATTCCGCCAGGATTTGCAGCGAGGCGGCCGACGCCGGCTCCAAGGACTTGTTCGAGAGCTTGTTGCACGACGAGGAGCGCCACGCCGACTTCCTCGAAGCGCAAATCCATTCCATCAAGGAGATGGGCCTCGGCCCCTACCTGTCGCAACAGTTGCTGGCGGGAAAATAGCGTCGACCGGCTGACACTTATATCCGCAACGAGGGCGCCCATCGCGGTGGACGTCCTCGTCGAGGCACTGTTCATCCTATACAAGAAAGGAAAGGATCGCCGCTGACCATCGCCCCGAGCGGCGTTACTGCGGTTGCTGCGGTTGCAGTTGTTGTTGCTTCTTCTGCTGCTCCTGCTTCTTCTTGCTTTCCGGAGTGACCGCGGCAGGCACCTGGCATTTCTCCTCCATCAGCGTCATCTCCGTCGCCTTGAACCGCCGCGTTGCATCGCCTTTCTTTCCTTCCGGGCCGGGCAGCGGCTCCCACGATCCCGTCAATTTCACTTTCGCGCCCGCGCCCTTCTTCAGTTCGTCTCCGCCCACCACCTCGACCCCTAGCCGGTGCTGCATGCTGGTCAGCGTATAGTGATCGTCCGCATCCGGGCCGGTCAAACAACCAATCACGGTGGTGCCCTTGCTCGCCGCGGGCGGCTGCGCAGTCTCTTGCGCCGCTGGTCCCACGCACAGGCTGGCCGCGCACAAGCGCCAGCATCAAAACCCGTCTCATCCTGCTTCTTACCTCAATATATTCACGATACGGCATAGCTCCCGCGGTCCTCAACCGGCAACTTCGAGTGCCCCAGGTTCGCGCCCGTTATGGGCGCTAACCTGGGAGGTCCCTTCCTTACGACGTCTTTGTCTTCGACCACGACGACGCATTCAGGCACGCCACCACGCCGTCGATCACCTTACCCAGCCCATCCTGGAACTTGCCCGAATCCACGATGTCTTTCCCCGCGATCGCGTCCGTCGCCTGGATGCTGTTCAGCGCCAACGTCAGCGCGGCATTCTTCTTGTCCGCACCTGACTTCTTGCCGAACAAGCCCTCTACGCCATTCACGATGGCGGGCACAAAAGCGATCCCCTGCAACAGTTTCGTAAAAAAGTTCATTGTCTTCTCCTCTAAGTTTGTATGAACGAAGTTGAATGGATAGTCCCGCCCGCTGCACGCCGCTTCGCCTACAACGGATAGTCCACGTGTACTAGCGCCGTCTGTCTCGAATACTTCGCCGGCGCAGAATTGTCGAATTGCCGCAGCGCATACTCCTGCACGCGAGATAGCCGCGGCAGCACGATGCCCTGCGTTGTGTATCGCCCAACCAGGTTCCCGTCGCCCGACGCTCCCCAGCCGCCATCCGAGCGCCGGACTTCGAACCCGCCGCCCGTCGGCGGCGACGTGCCCGTGTCCACCGTAATTTCAGTGGCGATCACGTCTGTCACCGTCACGCCAGTCAGTGATGCCAGATACATCGCCGTCGACGGACCGCTCGTGGTCAACGCTGTCGGCAGCGGGTCGGGCAGCGTCATCTTCGCGAACCGCGATCCCAGCAACCCCGCCGCATCGTTGGCGAAGGCGATTCGGTACTCCGAGAAGTCCTCCGCCGCTGACGTCACTTGTATGTCGACTTCGCGCACGATGGCCGTAAAGTTGGCGCTCCGCGACGGAGCCGCCACCTGCACCGAATCACCAGGCCACACATCGTCGGCCGTCAAACTCTCGCTGCCGATCCGGTATTCCCCTTCCCAAGCTTGTTGGGTTGTGTCGTCCAGCAGCGCCAGCGCCGCGTTTTCACAGTCGATTGACGTTGGCGCCGTCGGCACGCTCATCCGCCGTACCACGCTTCTCCGTCCCTTGTCCGCTCCCGAGTTGTGCAACGCGATGCTGTTCATGTCCTGCACTCGCGCAATGGCGCGAGCACTCGCCCGGTACGACACCACGATCTGCTCATTCGCCTGCGGCGGATACGGAGGATAGAAGTGCAACTCGCCCGCCGTCGAGATGTAACACTCGCCGCCGTCACTCAGCGCCCCTGCAAGTCGAGTGCGAAATCCCTGCCCCGGAATCATGCTGCGCACCTCGACGTCCGCTATCTGTTCCACACAGGTGTACGCAACTTGGATCTGCAGGTTCGCCCCGCTAGCCAGCGCATACCGCGCAAAGGCCGGGGTCGTCGCCAGCACGTCGTCGAACAGCACCGTCGCAGGCAACGCCAGCGTCCCCGGGCTGTTCGGATCGACATCGTGTACCGTCAGCACCACCCGCATCGTGGCCGCGATCGTGTCGCCGCCGCGTCCATGTCCACCGCCGTTGACCGACGAACAATACCCCTCGTCCACTCGGTGCGCCTCATTCACGAACAACTGCGTCGACAGAGCGTATTGGTGCCCCGCTTGAGTCGTCACGGTGGTCCCTGCCGCCGCCCCGTTGATCAGCGCCTGGATATTGCTGTTATTGCCGTTCGGCGTGACTCGGAACCCTGCAACGCAGCTTCCATCGCCCACCGTCCCGTTGTAGATTCCTCCCAGCGTACCGCTCGAGGCCGCTGTGAACGTCACTTGCCCATGTTGGATGCGCACGCCGCCGGCCAGCTCGATCGTTTCGGCCAGTCCAACCTCCGCCGGTCCACCATTGATATGCAATTGCCCGCCCGATACCGCCACCTTCCCGTTCGGATCAGTTACGTACCACAATGTGGGAGAAAGGCTCGGCTCGGCGTACTCTTCCTCAACCAGCGTCACGCTCGCCCGCCCAAACGGTGTCCGTGATAGGTAGAACCCCAGCGTCGTGTTGTCCCCGATGAAGTAATCGCGTACGTAGGTCGTAGGTTCCAGCTCCCCGACCACGGTCATGTCATTATTCATTCGGTCGGGCTGCGACAGCGTCAGCCCTACGGGCGAGAACTGTGCATCCTGTTCGTCCACCACGAACCCCTGCGCCCCGACCGGCTCAAACACCAGCTTTCCGTCATGCGCCCGATAGCGCGCCCGCTCCCTCGTCGCCAGGTCCTGCGCATGCTCCGTCCACGTTCGCTGTGAGCTCGCTACATATTGATGCAGGTATCCGAGGTCCTGTACGCCCGACACGTCCAGCACTCCCGGCAGCACATCGTTGGTAATGGTTCGCAGCGCACCACCCGCCGTGCGATACGTAAATGGAATCCGCGCGGTGGGCGCGTTGTGGTTTAGCAGCCAACTGTCATCGAGCGCGGTCAGCCAATATCGCCACACTGTGCCCGCCTGCCCCTGACCCAGGAACTCCCGCACCGGAGCCGCGGTCAGGTATCCCGTAAACAGCTTGCCGCCATCGTCCCGCTGCAGCGTCACTCGCGCTCCGCTAGCAGGCACGCGAAACCCGGCATCCGCCGAAGCCACACTGGCCCGCATCTCCGCCGCCATGTTCAGCCGCCGCTTCACTGCTGGCAGGTTTGCCGCATCAAGATTGGCGGTGTAGTCCTGCGCTCCCCAACCGTCGTGATTGTCGATAAGCAGTTTCATAATTATCTGTCGCCCCGTGTCTCCAGGAATTCCGGCCTTCTATGCCAAGCCCCTAAACCTTGGCATTCTTCGCGGGAAAGTAACTCCGGTAGCACAGCACCGTCTCCCCGTCATTGGGATCGGTGCTCGGCATTGCGCGCAGCTTCGCGTGCAGCATGTTCGAGAACAGCGGGCCTTCCACGCTCTTCTGCGTCTCGCCCGCGCTCGCCGCCGCCTGCATCCGCGGGTAGTAGTAGCAAGCTCTTCCGCCGGTGCCACCCACCACCACAAACAGCGCCGCCCACTCCTGGAAGTAGCTCCCGCCTTCGCGGTCCAGCAGCGCTGCGACTTTCTGCACGCCCATCCCGGTCTGCATCCCGCCAATCAGCTTCTGCCCCAGGATCAGCGACGTCGCAGACTTGTTCGACACTCGCGAAACATTGAAAGTCACCCGCCGCACCAGGTCCACATGCGATGCCGCATCGAGCGCGGCCGCCAGGAAAGCTCCCGCCGGCCCCGATCCGATGTAACCCGCCTGTCCGCTGTAATCCGAATCCACCGCCACCATGTCGCCTATCTCGAAGTTCGCTAGCGCATCCGCTGCCAGCGGCAGCTCGATGACCGAGCCGCCATCCTGCACATAGACCGCCGGAATCGGGATTCCCCCTGAGCTCTGCGGAGCGCTTGCAATCGAGGTGGCCAGCACATTGATTTGTTGCCCGCCCCCCGCCAGCGCCATTTGCAGCTTGCCCCAATTCGGAAGATCGAACTCCACGCCCGCATCAAAGTCCGCTCGAAACTGCGTCGTCAGCTTGCTGTCTGGCCCGGTTCGCAGCGGCTGGTACTGGGTCGCCGACGTCCGCCGAAAGTTTTCGATCCATCCCAGGTCCAAGAACGGCTGTGGCGGCAGATCCAGATCAAACTCGCCTTGTGACGCGGGATCGAACGCCACGCTGCTTTCCGCGTTCCGGTTAACGGGCGCAACATACGCGCGCACCGCTTCCGCCAGCGGCCACATCTGCGACACCTTTGCATAAGGATTGCTGCTCATGCCTGGTTCACCTCGGGATAGAAATAGACCGTGAGACTTCCCTCGTGCGCCACGCAGTTCGGGGCTGCCTTTTGCGAACGAATCAGCGGGGCCGTCCAGAAGATGTTGGACCCGAGATCGACTGGAGTCGCGCCTGTGTTGTCGCTCTTGCGCGCCACGGTCGGCGTGCAAATGCCGAGCATCTCGGAATCCAGTTCTCCGAGCACCCGCCCGCGGTCCAGCCCGCCGTTTTGCTCGGTCCCCGCGCTCGCGAACGAAAACGTACACGTCATCGCCATCAGTGTGCTGATGGCCGGACTCACCGGTCGCGCTTCGCCCCACTCCATGTAGAACGCCTCGTGCTGGCGCGCCGTCACGCTCGGCTGGTCGTTCTCCACCACGACAATCGCCGGCCGCGTTCCTGCGCCCACCGTGATCGTTCGGTCTGGATACGACGCCGCCAGCCGGTCCCGCAATGTCAGATAAAAACTGTCCTTGGCTGCTTGCATAGCTCTATTACTCCGAAGCGAGAATGTGGTACAGGTATTCCGATCCCGCAAAGTGGTCGACGACGACGCTGTCGATGTGAAGCACCTTGTTGTGGTAAAGCACGCCGTGACCCTCCAGCAGCCACGTTGCAACATCGTCGATCCCGCGTGCTGTCGCCGCAGCCAACGCTGCCGTCGCGCTCACCAGCACCTCGACCTTGACGGTCTCGTTCGCCGCCATCGCCGCGCTTCGCACTACCACGGGATACAGCGTCACGTCCTCGAATCCCGCGCTTGCCAGGCCCAACTCGCTGGCGGTGCTATCTGCTGTCGGGTCCGCCACTCGCAACGTGATCCGGGTTGCGCCCAGCGAGCGCAACATTGCTTCTGCCGCCCGCTGTGCCACCATCGCGCGTCCGGCGATCGGTCCCAGGGGGGCTGCTACGGTTGCCATATCAACCAACTTTCTGCGCCACGTAAGGCGCCAGCATCGCCTGCACGCTCCCGTCCACCAGCGTGCCCGCGAAGTATTCAAGGTGCATTGAGTTCAATGTGGTGGCCCGCACGTTCAGAGCCGGCGTTGCCTGTGCGTTGCGTACGATCTGAGCGCACGCAAACTTCACTGGGTCGGGGATCGTGCCCAGCCCAGCCGTATAGGTGATTTCGACCTCCTGGAATTGCAGCCCCAGCGGATTGCCCATCCACGACACTTCGCCCGTCTCGGCGCGTGAGTCCATCTGGCTCACGTCGAGATTGACCCAAGTCCCCGGCAGGCCGAACGCCGCCGCCACCTCTTGCGCCATGTCCCACGTTGTCAGATCATCGCCCCTGCGCGGCTTGGCGTACCGCCCTCGCGCCGCTATGATCGGCGAGTTCTGCCCCTGCAGCGTCGTCAGCGGAAGGTACGTGAGCTGCACACTGTTGCGTCCCGGCGTCAGTCGGAGCCGCTCCACATACTGTGACGCGCCCAGCGTCGTTCGCCGGCAGTGCGCGTCGATCATCGAAGAAGCCGCCGCCACCCACGACGCCGAAGTGCTTGCCTCGATTCCATAATTCTCGTATTCCTCAACCGCTAGATAGTTCATGCTTGTTTCCTTCCAACCTTGTGTCGTCTTAGGCCGCCGCAGCCCGAAGAGCTCACACTTGCCAACTGAGAGCTAAGAGCTGAAGTCTAAAAGCGATAAGGGGACGGCCTCCGCCGTCCCCACGCACACCCGTGGCCTGTGGACCCTTCGCCGCGAATACAGGGATCGTTTGCAACCTGGTCGCGCGCGAAGCCCACTGGGTTCTCCGGACTCTACCGGTTCACCACTACTTTGTAGTGTGCGTAACTTGCGCCCTTCACCACCACGCCGCCGAACTTCACCACCACCATCTGCGACGCCAGCGAACTCGGCGTGCCCAGCTGGAACACTCGCGGCGTCGGGCTGGTCAGCCAGTGGTACTCAATCATGTCTTCCGACACGATGTAACACGGCAGCACCGCCGACCCGCTCCCCGGAATCCCGGTGTACGGCAGAGACCATTCCGGAATCAGTGGCAGTTCGCCAGCTTGCGTGGACAGGGACTTCACCTTCAGCCCCGCCGACACGTCTGTGCTCGACAACACCACGTTGAACTCCTGCTTCATCTCCCGGTCGATCAGGTCGAGCAGCACCGGGTTGGCGTAAATCGCAGTCGGCCGCACCTCGAAGCTCGAGTTGGCCACCATCTGCGCCACCGTCGATTTCAGCCCGTCCACGATGCTGTCCGTCGTGTGGATGGTCAGCAGGTTGCCGCCGTCGTTGATCTGCTGCGCCGCACCGTAGTACTGCGTGGTCGTCGGAGAACTCAGCGACGTGTCGTTGCCGTTCCACAACGAAACATCGTGCGTCCGCATCAGGCCTTCCACCGAGTCCGCCAGGTCCTTCGCCTGCAGGTATGCGAACTGGCTCTGCTGCGCTCCAACCTCCAGGTCAAACAGGTTGTAGTTGATCTGGCTCACCAGGCACTTCAACGGAACGCTGCGTTCCGCCCGCGTCGGCGCCACCAGCGTCGGCACGATCGCTCGCGGATCAACGAACGCATTGGCCGCGGTCGGCGACGGGATCGCCGTCTCCTCGAAGAACCGTGACGGATGCCCCGTCGCCGGTACGCTCTTGACGCGCTGCCCGAACACCCCGCGCCGCTGCACGATGTCGGTGATTTCCGTCTGGTAGCGGTCAACCTCGATCGCCCCCGGCCCCATAAAGTCGGCGGCAGCCTGCAAGTTCACGAATTGTGCTTTCATGTTTCCCTTTCCCAAAGAAAAGGCGGTCCCGCCAGCGGGACCGCCATCTGGTTCCAATCGTTGTTGTCTCACAATGTCAGACTACTTCTGCCGCCGACATCGCCTGTCCTGACTGCTAGTGTTCGTTTGTCATCCCGACCGGAGCCGTCCCGCCCTGCGGGACGGCGGAGCGGAGGGACCTGCATTTCCCCGCGCCCGTTTCAAGTCAGCTCAACTTGACTCGCGTGGTGTAACTATCCACTAGCCACGACCCACTGCCTTTACACCAGCACCCCCGCCCTCGCCAGTTCCGCTTTCACCGCAATCCGCTGCTCGATGCTCAGTCCGCTCAGCGCCTTCTCCAGCACAGGCGTCTCAATCAGCGCGTCCCCCTCGACTCCCTCCTTCGCCAGCAGGGTTGTCACCATCGGCGATAGCGTCTTCCGCCGCGCCTGTGCCGCCTGCGCCTTCAAGTCGGTGTTGGCCTTCTCGGCGGTCGCCAGCTTGCTCTGCATCGACACGTCCTCCTGTTTGCTCTCCGGGCCGTCCTCCTCTACTGCTGCCACGATGCGGTCGATCTTGGCGTGCAGCCCTTCAAACTGAGCGTTGATGTTGTGCAGTGCCTCCGCCATCGCCTGGGTGGCCTCCGCCAGCTTTCCCGCAATGTCCGGCATTGCCGAAGTGTTTGTCTCGCTTGCCTGCTCCATGCTTCTCCTCTCCTGAATTGCGGCATCCTTCCCGCCGCTGAATCTCAAGCTTCCCACTTCCGTGCTGATGCCCCAACCGCGCCAGTGGCGCCAGAGGCTTCCTGCTCCTTGCTAGTTGCGCTTTACTAATTGCTAAGTGCTAGTTGCTGATCACAAACCTCGTCTCCGGATATGCTGCCTTCTCCCGTTGCAGCACAGCCGCGCCAAGAAACGTAAACTCCGTCACCACCCAGATCGGCGAAGCTGTCCCAACAATCTCCGTTGCCGTGATTTCGTACGACATCCCCAGCCTTTGCTGCCCGGCCCGCAGCGTTTCCACAACGTCCGGAAAATCGTGTTCATACAGAAACCCGCTCACCGTGACCTGTGCCGCCGGGTCCGCGCTTCCCGGCTTCAGCGCAACCATCTCCGCCCCGGTAATTACGCCGATCTTTCTTCGCTGATCGTGCGCATTTAGCGCCGGTGCGTAATCCAACGCCATCCCCAACAACGACGGCAGCGCCGCCTCCGTCGCCCGTCGCGTCAGCATCACCCGATGCGACTGCGCCCCGCTCGGCGCCCGCCTCGAGGGAACCGCCACCAGCGTTAGCACTCCTTCAAACGGCAGCCGGTTCGGATGCCCTTCCACCTCCGGCATCGCCAGCCCCATCGCCTCCAATTCAACATCACTTCGCAATTTCCTTCACCTCTTTTGTCATCCTGAGGGCTAGGGGCCCAGGTTCCCGCCCACCTTTGGGCGCCAACCTGCGGTTCCTCTTCACTGACCACTGACAACTGGCGACTTGCAACTGCCCAGCGGCGGCAGTCCCTTCATCCGTCTCACTTCGTTCACCGTCAGCACGCCGCATCCAATCAAGATCTGCTGGATCTGCGCCTGCTCCAGCTCATTCGGGGCGTCAACGTCGGTGAACACGAACTGCAGATCATTCCATCCCAGCCGCTTGCTGATCACGTCTCGCGTCAGGTGCTCGGCCACCAGCCGCGCCACCGGAACCACCGCCGTGCGAAACGCATCGTCACTCTGCGTTGTCGCCGTATTGCGATTCACATCCTGCTCCAGCCCCAGCATCATCGGAGGCAAATCAAACGCATCCGCAATCATGCGAATCAGGAATTCTTGCCACTCTAGCCGCAGGTCCGCATCCGTCCCCGCCCCAAATCGCAGCACCTCCGGCTTCGACTCCACCGACAAAATCGGGACCTTCCCCGTCCCCTCGATCTCGTCCTGCCACCACCGAATCAGCCGCTCGTGATGCTGCGGCGTCAAATTCTGCAGCCACAGTGCGTACTGCACTACGGTGTTGCTCGCCAACCGCGCCGCATAACGATGCGCTCCCAGGAACTCGTGAATCGTCTCGAACGCCACCTCCAACTTTCCCAATCCAAACGGTGTGTGCGTCCTCGGATTCAGCCGTATATAAGAAAGCTCCTCATCCGCCAGCGTGATCTCCGCGTTCGGCATGAACTGTCCTGTCGTCTGCACATACCGCGGCGACGCCGGGTTCCCATTCCAATCGCTCTTGATGCGGATGCTCGCCCCATCCACCGGCCACAGCACCAGCGGACGCTGCGCATCGCCCGTCAAATCCAGCTCAATCGCTCCAAACCCACCCACCAGCACGTCTTCCAGCACCTGCTCGATCATCGACCGGAACGAGTCTTCCGGATTCGGCGCCTCGAAGTTCTCCGTCAACACCGCAATCCGCTCGTCCACAGTCAGCGCATAATCCGATGGGTGGCCCACATATCCCGTCTTTTCGGATATGTGGGATCCGGAATGTGTAACGTCGGGTGCCCCACTCAAGCCGGTTTTGCTTGAGTGGGTCTTTTGATTTTCCGACTCGACACTCGAAACTCGAAACTGGAAACTCTTCTTCGGTTCAATCCTCCAATGCATCCCGGCCACGCGATCTTTCACAATGTTGATCGCCCGCCGCGCAATCGGCATCTCCGCAAACCGCCGCAAATTTGCGGGCGACGGTTTGGGCATGACTCCGGCACGCATCAGCGTGGGTGCCCCCGAAGTCAAAATGGATGGCAGAGGCACCGTCCGACGTGCAGTCTCTATTCCTGTTGCGCTCTCCGTTGCCGCCTGCATCGCGACTTCCAAGCCATCCGTAATAGGTTTGTCATCCCGAGCAAGGAGCGAAGCGACGAGTCGAGGGACCTGCTTTTCTCCCACCTCCATGACCCGCTTCAACCCGCCCACCATCCTTACTCCAGCCGCCCGGCGCAACGCGCCGCTCCACCCGCTTCTCATGTCCATGAGTTCTCTCTTCCAATAGAAAAGCGCCCCTCTCGGAGCGCCTGCTGAATTCCCTTACTTTCTATCCACTAACCACTATCCACTGATTCCCATCTCCACCCTCGCCCGCTCCGCATACGCCGGCATCTCGCTCACCGCCGCCACGCGAATCTCGCTCGCCGCCAGCGTCGCTAGCGCAAACCCAATCGCCTCATCCCCGCGATTCAAGCCGTCTTCCACCACTGCCGTCAAATCGCTCCTAACATTCTCCGCCCGTCGCAGCCCATCCCTCAATGTGGGATAGCTGAACGCCAGCACTTTAGCCGCATCCACGTCCGTCTCTAGCGACACCGCCTGGAACATCTTAATCACTCCATTCGGCCTGTACCCAAAATCAATCTTCAGCGGATCGCCCTTCGCTCCATAACTCGCCAGCGCAATATCGCGTCGCCCCAGCGCCCAAACTCCCGCGCCCTCAAACGCCTCGCGCATCGCCGCATAAATCATCCGACGCCCGCTCTGTGCCCGCCGCTCGCCCTGGCGCCCCGCCGACTCCAGATACGCCCGCGCCAGCACTCCCAACTCCGCCGACGGATCCTCCGTCAACACCGCCTTCGCCGGCGTAATCTGCAGCGCGCCCGACATCCCTTCTTCCAGCAACCGCAGCAACCAATTCCGCCGCGACATCGGCCCCCTATAATTAATGACCTCCGCCGCCCTCGACTGCAGCATCCGCCGCAACTCGCCCTCAAACCCTTCCAGCAACTCGACATCTACATCCGGATCCAAACACCGCACCCGCCGCCAATCCCGCGTAAACCGCACGTCGGTAAACACACCGTCGCCCGCGCCAGTCTCCAGCAGCACCACGCCCAAATTGACGAACTCGTCCTTCACCGCGTCCGGCACATACCGCAGCAAATAAAACTCGCAGTGTCTGTACTCAGCCATGTCAGCAATTAGCAAGGAGCTTCTAGTGCCTTACGATTTGTCATCCTGAGCGCAGGCGCGAAGCGCCGAAGTCGAAGGACCCCTTTGACCTCGACAATCCGAATTCGCGCTTCCTTCGATGGTTCTCTAACCCACTCATAAAAGCTAATTCACGACCTCATGCCAATTAATGAACGGGCTCCTTGATGACTTCCTGAAACCCTCAATCAACTCCCGCACCCTCCCTCGCCGCTCCAGCAACTTCTTCAGCAACTTCTCCAACTCCTCCGCTTCTCCCCCGTACCACTCCGGCGGAATCTCCTCCGCCAGCGCCCACACCGAACTCTCCGGAAACGCCTCGATCTTGCTCAGCCACGGCTCAAAGCTCTCCCAGCCCGTCACCTCGCATACACATCGTTCTGCCGCAAACACTCCCCGCAGCGGCGAATCCGGAAACGACCACTCTCCCGCATTGAAGCAATATCCCTGGTCGATGAAGATACCGTAAACTTCCGCTCCCGCCTCTTCTTCCAGAACGCCGCCTGCCGCCCGTTCGCGTTGCACGTCCACTTGTCCAGCGCCAGCATGCCGGCAAATTCCCCCAGGTTCCGCACCCGGTCCAGCAGATGCTCTGGCAGGTAGTCATAAATCAGCCCCTGCATCGGCGGAACCACGAAGCGCGAGCCGAACTGCAGTCCCGGCGTGCACATCTTCGAGCCGTCCGCACAACTCGAATCTCAGCTCCGGGGTATGCTCGATCAGCCAGGATGCACCTCCACCACCTCCGTCGCCGGCACTGGCAGCCCGAGCGTCTTGCGCCAGCCGTGTCGCCAGCATCTCATTGGCCAGCACCCGCGTATGCTGCGGATTATCTTGAAACTTCACCACGTAGAAGTGCCCATCGGAGCAGCGCATCAAGTGGCTCTGCGCTCCGCCCCGCATCCTTCTCACGTGCTGTACCGCCGCTAACCGCCAAGCCTCCCCCCGGCAGACCTATCATCCGCCTATCACTTGCCCAGAGTTATACTCTAACCCGCTTCCCCTCCCCACCGTACCATGTATCCGCACCCTTCTCATTACGACATCTGCGCCGCGCACTCAGGTCGGCTACTGCAGATCGGGTGCCCCACCTTCGTGTCGTGCCGTTCGACGCTAAGGTGCGAACCAACCTCTATCCACTCCCTACAGCGATTCCAGTTATTACGCATGCGCGGATCTACGCCCTATCCCCCGTCCCGCACCGCCAGCGCCATCGCCATCGCCATGATCGCGTCATCATGTGCACCCTCCGCCGCTGCCATCCGTCCATCCGCACCGCGCACAAAGCTCCGGCACTCCTCCAGCAATCTCCGGCTCTGGAACAGCTCCGGACTCGCCACCAGGACCGCCGCCAAGCGCTCCAGCATCGTCGGACGCGTCAGCACGGTCGTCACCCAGCCCGCATACCCGTTTCCGATACAGCGGCTCGTATTGCTCCACCCGTTCCAGCATTGCCAGCACCGCGTGCCCATGATTGTTCCGCTCCACCACCATCAGCGCGCCGTTATATTCCCGGCCCAGCTTCGCTGCCTGCCCCGCCAGCTCCTCCGGCGTGTAGTGTCCGTAAAGCTCTGCGCACTGCATGACCACTCGCCCGATCAATCACCTGCACGCAGGCGTAATCTCCGCCCGCACCCCCGCCTGCTGCATCCACCCCCAGGATGTACTTCCGGCCCACCGCCGGTGGCAGCCACACCAGGATGCGTCCGTTTTCCCTGCTCTCCAGCGGAGCCGCTCAGCTCGTGCATCCGTGCCTCGATCTTCGCCGTATCAAACACCGCTCGAGCCGCTGGCCAGAAAGCAGGTCGCCGAATCTTCGGCGAACTCCTCGGCCGCCCGCACGCCAAAGTTGTTCCTCATCTGCCGCCGGAAGGCAATCTGCTCCAGGTCCAGCCCGAACCTCTCCACCAGCCGCCGCTCCTCCGCACTTCGCGGAACTCCAGCAACTCCTCTGCTGCCTTCCCTGTAACCCGGTATCCCGCATCCATCCACCAAGGAAAAAAATGCCGCACATACCCCGTCTCGCTCGCGCCTCTGCCACTCGCGATAGAAACATCCGCCCATTCCGTTCGCCGTCGACTCCAGCACAATTTCCCCACCAGGCGGCACGGCGGCCCGCAGCGATGCCAGTACTTCCGCGGCATTCGCTCCCCACCGTGCCACCTCCGAGCAGTGCAGGTTCTGGATCGTCAGTCCGCGTCCAGCGTTCTCACCCGCGGTCTCCACGCGATACTCGCTGTCCAGCCCCGGAAACACCAACTGCCTCCGGTTTGACCTCGACCGCCTCAGCACCCGCTTCAGGTCGTGGCAGGTTCTCCACGAACCTGTGCACCATGCGGAAGATCTCCTCCGCCGCCTCTGGTCGTGCGCCACCTGCACTGTCAAAGTGCCGGGCCGTGTAATCGTGCTCAAAAAGAATCTCGCCGCCACCCACGTCGAGATCCCCATCTGCCTCGCCTTCAGCACAATATTCCGTTTCGCCGCGGTTTGCGCGTACTCCCGCTGTACCGCGTTCACCCGCAAGCTTTGCAGCCGCCCGTTCCGGTTCCTGATCTTCAACCATGACCGCATCAGGGCCTCGCGTGGCGCCAGCTTGTACCTGCGTCCGTCCTCCTGCATCCAAATGCACTTCTTGGGAAGGTCCAGGCAGCTCGCCATACCGGGCCATGGTTGCAATGTGGTCCTCGATCGACTTGCGTTTGGCCAGCAGCCGTTTTTCCCGCGCCGTCAGCTCCCCTTCGTCATGCGGATCCTGTTGTATGAATGCGCTTAATTTGTCGGCTTCCTCTTCCGTCAGCTCCGTTTCGCCATCGTCCGTCACCCCCTCAGGTTTGTCATCCCGAGCGCAGGAAGCGAAGCGACCGGAGTCGAGGGACCTGCTTTTCGCCCCGCTCGCGTCATTCGCCTCCCCACATACGACACCTGCGTTTTCCAACTGACAACTTGTCTTTCCCTGTTCGCTCTCCTCGTTTCTGCCCAGTTCCATCTCAACTGCTTCTGTTGCGCTCATCGTTCACCCCTGAAAAATGGGCGCCACACTGCGGGGACTGGCCATCCCTCCGAACTCGGAAACCCCGTACCTTCCGATTCCTGCGAAGCCCCGGAATTCCGCTCGTGGGCGACTCTTGTGCCAGTGAATGGCCTGGTCTCAGGCGCTATCCACTATCCACTAGCCACTAGCCACTTTCTTCGAAGTTGGGGCAGCACCCGCCTTGGGCGCCCCGCAAATACAACAAAACCGCCGGAATGACCATCCCTGTGGGTGCCCCATCCTTTCGCGTTTTTTGCGAAAGGGTGGGACCGGAGGGCTCTTCCGCCGGCCAATTGCACGCGCAATCTACTCTGGGTCCCACTCTGTCTGACATGATGGGGTTCCGGGTGCCCCACCCTTATCGCCGTCTTTTGGCGATAGGGTGGGTCCCTTTAACCCCCACAATGTCAGATCCGTGAAACTCTCCGTCACGCGCGCCTGTACCACACTCGATTTGTGTTCTTAGCTAATTGCTAATTGCTAGTTGCTAGCTGCTTCTCACTGAATCGTCCCGCAATAAAAACTGTCCCCCGTCAACTTGTCCGTGGCCGCAACATTGAACTGGAACTGCAGCGTCGTCGCCCCACTCACGTTCTCACTCCACGCCAAACCCGTGTACGGACTCTCCGTCGTTCCCCCAAACGACGCCCACGGAATGTTCACCGTCTCCGCCGTCAGCGACGAGAACGTGAAAATTTCGATCGACGCATCGCCTCCGGTCGAGCCCGTCGTGTACGTGCTCGGATAGTTGTACGTCGTGCTCCCCAGCTTCCACGCCATGCTCACGCTGCCGCTCCCCGTGGTATGCCGCGATCTCGCCACGCATCGTATCCCCGTCCCCGCCGAGAACGTCCCCGCCGGAATCGTCACGCTATACAGCGCCGTCATCGAACCTGTCCCTGTCACTGCCACCGTCGGCCCTTGAATCGATAGGCTGTGCGGCGCTCCTACGTCACCCGCTGTCACCGTCACGTTCCCCGTCAAAGGGTGCCCATTCACCGTCGTGCTCGTCGCCACTCGCGACGTGTCCGTCGGATGCACGTGGTCCGCCCGCGCATAGCTCGCACTCGCTCCCACGGCGCCCGTGCCGTCCATCACGGGCACCGTGGAAGCCGCCCCCGGCAACCCAAGGTTGGCCTTCGCCGTCGCCAAATTCGCCACATCTGATAAGTTGTTCGCCGGATTCAGCGGCGTGTACCCCAGCGCGTTCTGCTTGCCCGCAAGCGCCGTCTGCAGGTCCGCCTGGCTGCTCAGCGCGCCGCCGATACTGCCCCAGGCCGATGCGCTCCCGCACCCCACGCAACTCGTCACATTCAGCGTTCCCACCGTCGCCGTCGTCGCATTCACGTCCGCTGCATAAACCTCAGGCCATCGCTGGTTCGGCTCTCCAATCCACCGGTTGCTCGTGTCGCCCGTCTTCCAGATGGGCACAAACACCCAAGTATTCGTGTCGTATCCTTGGCCCACCCCGAGGAACCGCGACCCCATCCTCGCCATCATCTCCGGAGGCTGCCCAAACTGTGTCCGGTTCGGGATCCCGATCTTCAATCCGCCCGTGAAGTAGCTCGTCCCGTCGCCGTTCCCTTGCGCCGCGATCATGCTGCTGCCGTCCGTACTGGACCCGAAAATCTCCGTCAGCGCCGAACTCCCGCCTTGAATAAACGTTCCCGGCGTAAACGTGAACGCCTGGTTCGCAAACGTCGTGCCGCCCGGCTCGTAATAGAAAGGTTGCTTGCTCGTGCTGCTCAAAAGCGGCACCGTCACCGACCGCACCGTGTCGCTCAACATATTGCTGTAGCCGGTGATGTACAGCCCCTCGGTTTCCAGGATTGCGTTTCCCGCGTTGATAAACTTCGCGAAATTCGCCTGTGCCGTCCCAAACGCATATCCGCCAATGATCCGCACCTGATCGTTAAATCCGGCCAGCCCATCCAGCAGTACCACCGGGTCTTGCACCGTGCCCGTGCAAATCGACGCCTCGCCCTCCGCCTTCAATCCCAGGATCGTCAGCGATCCCGCCGCGTTCTCCTGTACCGACACCAACGCCGTTGGATTGCAATCGCCGCTCAGCCCATCCACTTTCCCCACGCCTGCCAGGTTGGTGAAGCGGATGCCGCTCGCCGTCTGCGACCGCATCGTTGTTATGTTCCGTATCGACGATTGCGTCGCCGAGGCCCCAATGATCTCGATATTGTTTCCGTAACACGAGCGCGCCTCGATGTTCTCCACCCGCGACGTCTCGCCCATGTTCTCCACCACCAGGCACCGTCCCGAGGTCTGGTTCGCGCCGCTTATATTAAGGTTGCCGATCGATCCCCAGTGCCACCACTGCGCCGCCGTGCCGATGCCCGTGCCCTCACTCGTGGTCGCAATAATGTCGCCCGCAAATCCTGGTGACACCCCCACCACCGTCCCGTGATTGCTCGACGTGCTCCGTCCCTTGAGATGCGCGCCCTGTTCCACCACGATGGCCGCCGCAACATTGTTATTGCCATTGTTGTGCGTCACCGTCCCCGTGAACGTGTACGGCACCGGCGCCAGCTCCACCTCCACCGAATCCGGAATGTAGAACCCTGCCCCGCTGTAGGCCGAGGTCCGGTCATCAACCACCTTGCCCTGCACGCTTCCGTTGTTATAGGCCGCATCAATCGCCGCCTGGATGCTCGCGTACTTGCTCACCAGATACCCATATCCGTTGCTGCTCAAGCCGCATCCGTTGCACGTTCCGTTTACCGTCAGATTGTTCACCGTCGCGTTGCGTGAGGAATCAATCACCGTCGTTCCGCCCACCTGGTATCCGTTCACGGCATTGACCGCACTCCCCGCCGTCACCGCCGCGTAGGCTCCCGTGCCACTCGCGCCATCGTTCGACGCTCGCTCATTCAATGTTGTGACCGTGTTTCCCACGGCATCCGTCACGCACACGTCGCAAGTCGCAAACGGCGAGCGGTTTCCGCTGGAATCCAGCGTCGCCCCGTGCCCGCCCGCCGTCGCGATCCCGACGGCCCCGTAGCTCGTCGAATCCGTTACGTTGTCCCGCGCCACTGATTTCACCGCGCCGTCCGAAAAATACCAGCACGCCTTGGCCGAGAGCGTGGCATTGAATATCGTCGACCGCAGCAACGGACTGTGGCAGGTATTCCCCAGCAGATTGACGCTCTGGTTGGTCCACAGGGCAACGCTGCCGATGTTCTCCCAATGGTTGTTGGCGATCGTCACCTGCCCGGCATTGCCCACATTCCCCAGGTAGATCGACGCATATCCCGAACCCGCTTGCGTCTGTTGCTGGCTGTCTTTGAATTGGTTGTTCGCAATCAGCAGCCCATCCACGTTCAACAACGGCGAGTTCTGGAAAACCGTGATGTCGTACTTATAGCTGTTGGCAAAAGTGTTGCTCACAATGCTGCAGCTCACGCAGTCCTCGCGGATGTCCAGCATCGTGCTGTTAGGGTTGCCCGGACTTTGCGTCCAGCTCCGTTGAAAGAAACTGTCGTGTACCGAGATCCGCCGCGACGATTCCGCCGACTGCGCTCCCCTTCCTATCAATTGCCCGATCAGCAGGTCTTCCGAAGTTCCGAACAAACTCTGCAGTCCGCTGATCTCCACGTTCCCCACCCCGTGCAACCCCACCGCCGTGGCCTGTCCCCACGAATTAAGGTTGAGGATCTGCGTCGCAAAATTGTTGGCGCCATATTCCCCGCTCGCCCCGCCTCCATCACCACTCACTCCGCCGTCCATCGCAAAGCAATATAAAAGGACGGAGAAGTCGCAAAGCGCGTTTTGGATGATCCCGCCGTTTCCCTTGTTGACGAAGATTCCCGTACTCGAGGTGTCGAACCAGTTGTCCACCAATTTGTATGCCGACGCCTCCGGCGGAACGTAAATCCCGGTCGGACCGTGCGTCATGTCCGCGTTCATCGTGCCGTTGCTGAGGAAGAAACCCTTCACCGTAAACGTCTGCGACGCGCCCGCGCTGAACTGGTCGCCCGTACACGTGTCCGTTCCTGCGCTCGCATTTCCGTCCACGCACATTACGAACAAGTCATTCGTGGCGCTCATTAACCTTAGGTTGCTGGCCGTTTCCCCGTCGCCCCACCACATGTCTCCGTTGCGTACATATAAAGGATGCGAGGTCAGGTACATTCCGGCTGGCACATGGATCTGCTTCCCATTGCGCGGCCAGGCATACCAGTTGTTCGGCACCGTCGCGCTCGTGCAATTCGAAACCGCGCACAGCGCGGCATAGTTGTCATGCCCATACGTAGCGCTCGAGCGCGCCACCGTATTCAATGCATTGGCTGACAACTTCACCTGCGAGGCACTTACATAGTTGGCAACTGTTGCCACCAGATAGTTGTTCGCTCCCGCATTCCCCGCCCCCGGCATCCAGAACGTCTTCCCCACATCGCTCGCCGAAAACGGCGGGGCCGTCGCCACAAACGGCGCACTCGCCGATGTACCCGAACACGTCACCACGTTCGACCCCGCCGTCATCGAACAGTTGTCAGGAATGAACTTACCGTCCCCGATTGCTCCCCAGGCCCGAACGTCGATGACCGGAAAGTTCTTGCTGCTCAAGTCATCCGCCTGCAGGGTCGTAAATGTTCCTGCATTTGGTGTCACGTTCCCGATCGCCGGCGGCGCCCCCAGGTTCACATTGCCCCCACTCCCGCAGCCCGTGCAGTTCCCGTTCACCGTCAGGTTGTTCACCGTCGCATTAAATGGCGTCGTGGCTCCCAACGTGCCGTTGATTCCGTTCGAGTCAATCGTCGCCCTGAGATAGCTGCTCATTGACAACGGCGAAATCGTTTGCCCCGACGATGGAGTGTTGGTGGGGACCACATAAAACGTGAACGCCCCCAACCCATAGTTCATCCCCATCAAGCTCGCCCCGTTGCTCGCCGTATCCGTCAGGGTCGTAAAACTCGTCCCGTTCCAGCTAACGTTATTGCCGAACCCCATGATGTAGGAACCCGAACCGGTGGTGTTGGGAATCACCGAAGGCCCCTGGTTTGAACCCGTTGGCAACTTCCACGACAGCGGCCCGATGGAAAATTGCTGCGCGACCTGGTTGCCCGCCGCATTCGCGTTGTCGTGAACGGCCAGGTTGCTTAGGATGCCGGACGGAGTCTTTACCGCACCTTGCGCCGTGTCGTTCACGGTGTTGTCATGAATCAGAGAACCTGGGTCGTCTTGATCAACTCGGACCCCCCACTGCAGGATGCCGCCTGATTCCGGAGTGTTGCCTACTTTGTTGTCATGAATATTGAGTTGCACAACATAGGTAGGAACGTAGATTCCGTCTGCCTCAGCCGCGGTTCCGACGTTCTGCCACGTCGTCGTTCCCGTCGTCGTGGTGCAATTGAGCGTCTGACACCACGCCGGCAAGGGGGCCCCCGAGGTTCCTGCGCCCATCAGTTTATAAAGATAGATTCCTGCATTGTTGGTCTGCGGCCTGATATAGCTGTTCAACAAAGAGTAGGCGCGACTCATTTGAAAATCCGCAGCGAAGCCATTCGCCGTGAATTGGTTGTTCGCAATCTCGATGTCCTTCAGCCCCGCTCCGTCAATCAAAACTCCGTGATTGGCGTTGGCGCGGATTTTTCCACCACCGACAATATGGATGCCGCTGCCCCCAGAAATGTGGATGCCAACCGCATCTGGGTTGGTCATCGTCGTTTGACTGCAGTCTTGTCCTGCGCCAGCCGACCACGAATCCACGAACGTGGCCCCAATCTGATTGGCCCCCAGGCTCGAGTCAAACAACCACCCGTCGCCGCCCGCCGAACAATCAGACACAAAGTTGTAGAAGTTAAGCCACGTCGGACCCCCGGCTCTCTGGTTCACGGTGTTGCGAATCACCAAACCATGAAGCCCCGCGCCTCCGCCCGACCAATCTGTCACCTGCAAGCCACCTACGCCGGATTCAACCACCAGCGACTGCGACGTCTGCTCGGTCAGTCCGTTGGCAATCGCACCGTACACGCTCATGGTCCTGAGATAGACGTCGATGCTGTTGTCGACCTGCACGCCGGTGCCGGTAAGGTTCCATATCTTCTCGTTAGACACGTACGCGATATTCGACCCCGTGATATGGTGCATGATCGTGCTGCTTCCACCTCCGTTGAGCGATACGTTGTCCACCCGCGTATAGAGCGACGCCTGATGGATGCCCTCGGTGGCCGATGCACCAATGTTCAAGTCGCAGCCGTCGATGGACGCCGACTCTCCCGTCAAATCGATCGCGTGGCCGTTGCCTGTATAGTTCAGCGTTGCATATTGCGAGTTCTGCGCTTTGGGGATGCACGCCAACCGCGTGTCCTGCGGAAGCGCAATCGTTGTCGAGTAAGATAACTGCGCTCCCGGCGGCAATTCCAGCGAGCACGAGACAATTCCGTTTCCGCAATTGTTGGCTGCGATCGCCGCGTTGATCTTCATCCCCAAGTCATTTCCTGCATATGCGGTCGGGTTGATGATCCTGTTCAGCGTGGTGAACGTCCCTGCATTTGGTGTAGTGCCTCCGATCGGCGGTGGAGAAGCAAGGTTGCTCATGCCGGCTGTGACCGAATCCACATACCCTTTGTTGGCCGCATCGCCGGGGTTCTGTGGTGTCGGCACCGACGGCGAACTCGCGAACGTCACCACGCCCTTCATCGTCTGGTCTCCGTTAACGTGCACGTAATTCGTGTCTGCCACATCTCGCGTCAGAACCTGTGCCGCTATCGTCGGCGGCTGCAGTTTGGCCCGCACCGCGCCAATTGTCGTCGATCCGGTAGCTGGAACCACCCAGTACTCGGTCGAAGGTTCCTGTCCGGCTAACTGGTAAATCACCTTGTAGTACACGCCTGCAGGCTGAGCTCCGGTATCGGGCGCCAGGCTCGCCGTAAACGCGCCGCCGCTGCCTAGTAGCACACTCAGTGCGCCCGCCACAACGGCCTTCCCGTCGGCCGTGGTGAACCCCGGCCACGAGATCAGCACTATTCCTTTCGCCGCCGCTCCGTCTGCGCGATACACCGTGTCCGTGACTTGCGTCATCGCCGGGCCACTCGTCTGCGCCATCGCCCACGCCGCCAACCATGCCACCAAACAAAAAAACCGCCCCACCGGGCGGAATGCGTTGCGCATATCGTGTACCTTTCCTTTTCCTTGTTCCACGCCGGACTCCCCCGGCCTCCCCCGTTGCCGTTCTTAACCCCACCTGCGAAGCGGGCAAGACTCCACCGACGACGGATTACCGTCGACCGGCAGCCTGCTGACCGTAGATTTCCATGAACGCTTCCACGCTTCGTACGTATACATCGGCAAAGTCGACCACGGCGCGCCGTTCTTCGATTCGTTGCATCGCATCTTCCAGCGAAAATCCCGACGCTCGCAAGACCGCCAGCGCCATCATCGGCGCACGGTGGACTCCCGCGGCGCAATGAATGAATATCTTGGCATCCGCGGCCTGTAGCGCGTCGAGCGCGAAATCCACGCCTCGCTGGAACATCTCTGCTGGTTTCGGCTGAAAGTCATCGTCAGTCGGGTTCCACAGAACTTTCAGCCCGTAGGGTTCAGCCAGCCGGGTGTCGTCAAACTCAATTTGCATGTCGATAATGTGGGTAATCCCCGCCGTCACTACTTCGATCATGTTCCGCTCGTTCCAGATGCCCCCACCGACCGCGATTTGGTCGGTCACCCACGTAATGTCCATGCTTGCAGCGCTCCGCGGAAGGCCTTCGTCGGCCCCACAGGCCATTCTACAGTTCGCTATTTCCAAATCAGCAACGTCATCCAGCTCGTCACGGCCCTGAGCAATGAGCTATCTGATAGTTTTTCGGTCAGTGGCGTTGCTTGGGGGCAAAGGCGGAAAGAGCCGCCGAAAACCGGAAGACTCGGCACATGCACGAGTCTGTTTTCTGAACTAGCCGCGCTGTGCATTCCCGTTCTGCAACTTGAAGTCTGAACTTAGCATATAAGGGCCATAGTTATACACCACTTTTAGGAATTTATCCGTTTGCTATTTCAATGACTTCGGCGTGACTGAGGTGTTCATATATGTTGACCTGTAAAATCTGCGCTTTACATTTGGAAAGTGATAGTACTACTTTCATAAATACCCAAAACCGAAAATACCTCCAGACCGCCGTGTGCGACAATCTCACTTTCATCCTCAGGAGATGTCATGCGCACTGTGATTGCTACCGACTGCGGACCGAAAGCGATCGGTCCTTATTCCCAGGCCATCAAGGCCAACGGACTGGTGTTTCTCTCCGGTCAGATCCCGCTGGATCCTTCCACGCAACAGCTCATCACGGGTGAGGTCGCCGCACAGACTGAGCGAGTGCTGCAAAATATTTCGGCGATTCTGGAGGCCGCCGGGACATCCTTGTCGCGCGTCGTAAAGACCACGGTGTTCCTGAAAAGCATGAATGATTTCGCGGCCATGAACGAAGTATACGGACGGCACTTCTCCACCGAGCCGCCTGCCCGCTCCACCGTCGAGGTGGCCCGGCTGCCCAAAGATGTGCTGGTGGAAATCGACGTCATCGCCCTAGTTGATTGAGTTGATTGGGAAGCGATATGTACCACATCGTGGGACATAGACGGTCGGGCTTATCCGTCCGCTTAGTTTCTCTGCCCGCGTGGCACAGTCATTCTAACCGTCATAGCTTGAACGCTCTCGTCAGATTGGCTGCCGCATCTTTGGCCGACAATCCGTACACGCTCTGGAGCACGCTGGCGAGTTCGTCCACCAGGATCGTCCCGGCTTTCACCAGGCCGAGCCGTTTTCTAACATCGGTCTTTAGGGTGTTGGGTAGTTCGATAAGGAATTAGCGTGCTTGCGAAGGTGTGGCAGCTTGGGGCGGGCGAGTCTTATACCACTTTAGAGCTATATGGCCGTTTCAATTTGGGAAAACATTTGGCAACATATGCAAACTTCTGCACAGGTGGGGCGTCCAATATTCTCTAACTTATTGAAATAATTAGCCGAATTGCACTTCCGAAACGGAGCTTAAAGTGCAGCTACTCTTCTGCGCATATCGGCCTGCAATCCGAGGCGCAGAGTTTTTGACCTGTCCTGCGGCCATCCAGCTGCATCTGTTAACCGGCACCATTTCCATTCGGAGGATGAATTGAAGACGACTTTGAAATTGATTACTCTTGTTGCGCTGTTGTCGATGACCTTGATGCTGCACGCGAGTGTTACGGTCGGCAACTTTGACAGTGGCAACTGCTATCCGTTCATGTGCAATGACACCGGCACCAGTTCCGGTGTCTCGATCGACTACCAACAGGCGTATAACTCCGCGAAGTTCAGCGGACCCTTGAACATCAGTACCATCTCGTGGTACTTCGCTTCGGTGTTCGGTGGCAATGACACGATCCTTGGCGGAAACTACAGTTTCTACTGGGGCTACTCTGCTGTGGGCTTGGGGCTTTCCAGCAATCTCGCCAGCAACTACAATGGCGCATCGACGTACCTTGGGACCGCACCGGTTCCTGCCGGCGGTGCCGTGTACGGGCCGGTGCTCACGCTTCAAGGGATCAATTTCACCTACGACCCGTCACAGGGCGACCTGATTCTGGAGATCGTGGTTGACACCCAGGACAATGTTGCCAACGGAGCGGGAAACGGCTTCAATGAGGCTGACTACACTGGCACCGACACGCTCCGCGCGTATTGCCTCACCAACGGCACCTGCGTTGGCGCAACTGAAGGCGCACTGGTCACGACCTTTAACGCCGGATCGGCGGTTCCCGAGCCGGGCACGCTGGTAATGTTTGGCTCCGGATTGCTGGGCTTGGTCGGAATCGCCCGGCGCAAGTTCAACGTCTGACCCGATCTCCTACACCGTGGGACAGAAAAAGGCCGGAGCTTCCGCTCCGGCCTTTTTTCTCCACCGGCTTGGACTAGGGCTGCAGGAACATCATCCGCACGCCGGAATCGATGTAAACCGAGCCCGACTTGGATTCCAGGATGGTTCCTGGCGTGCCCATCGAGTACGATGCCAGCACAACGTCGGGCAGGTAGGACTTTCCCGGCTCCAGCGCGGATTCGTTTACATTGGTGTTGGAGGCAGGGGCACGCGCGCCGAGGCCGCGACTCAATGCCTCGCCTTCGGTAGTCTTTTGGTTCAAGGTCGCGTTTGCGGTGCCGGCGGACACGCGATTCGTGCTCGACATCGGATTTCCGCCTGACAGCGTGTCGATACTGTTCTGCTGGTTGTGCGGGGCCACCGTCACCAGCGCCAGTTGGACCGGGATCTCCTTGCCGTCTTTGGGCAAAGCCTTGTCGAATAGCAGCCCCAGCTTGGAGGGCCCTTCCTTGTCGGACTTGACCTTGATCTCGGTGATGGTGCCAATCAGCTTGCTGCCTTTGGGTAACTCGGTACCGTCGCGCAACTTCGCGGCGGCCGTGAGGTGCGCCGTCACGGTGTCGCCCACCTTGACGCGCTTCACGTGTACTAGCTTGTCGCAATCGGCAAAAATGCGGTTATCGAACGGCGCCGGCTGTGCCGCCGGTGCTGGCGCCGGTGCCGCTGCCTGGCCGACGGCCGTCGCGCCAAACGCCAGCGCAATGATGACAAACGGCACAACCCGCACGACTTTTCGCGCCACCTGTTTCATGCGTCCCTCCTGCTCAAACCTACGCTTATGAATGTGCCTTCTGCCTCCGTCGGTTTGGCGGCAAGCAGCCACACTCATGATACGCCCGGCGGCGAATTGCCTTGCATGCCGCAGACGCCTCGGTTATGCTGCCACAGCACCAGCACCCTAGTACCCGCTACTCAACCCAATCAGGAGACCCACATGAAGACCCGTGCCATTTCGTTTACAGCCATGCTTTGCCTGCTCATCGTCGCCTCCGCGGCCTATGCCGCTGAAAACCCGAACATGGGGACTTGGAAGCTGAATGAGGCCAAGTCGACGATCCCTGCCGGTGCTCCCAAGAACACCACGGTGGTATACTCCGCCGCTTCTGGCGGCATGACGAAAGTCACCACCGACGGCGTGGGCAGCTCCGGCCAAGCCGACGCACTCAGAGTGGACCGGCAAGTTCGACGGCAAGCCGTATCCTGTCACCGGCACGTCAGCCTATGATGCGCGCGCCGTCACTGCAAAAGGTGACCGCACTCTCGAGATCGACAACCTGAAGGACGGAAAGTCGGTGACCAAGGCCAAGGTTGAACTCGCCAAGGATGGCAAGAGCCGCACCCTGGAAGCCGACGGCAAGGGACCCGACGGCAAGACGTACAAGGCGAAGTTCGTCTACGACAAGCAGTAGAAATTCGTCTGGCACACAGTTCTTGGACGTCCCGTTCAAGCGCGGGTTTCTGGCTTGAACGAGCCGTTCGCCTCATGCCACTCCACCCACCAAGGAGACAGCAATGAGCACGGACCGAATACGACTGCTAGTGGACTTCGAGATCCACGAAGGAAAACTGGAGGAATTCGAGGTCATCGCGCAACAGATGGTCGGTGTGAGCGAGCAGGAGCCCGGCACGCTGGCCTACCACTTTGTGCTCAGCGCCGACCGCAAGCGCTGCCGCCTGGTCGAGGGCTACATCGACATGACCGCCATCGCCGCGCACTTCGACGGACCTGCGGTAACGCAGTACGTTCCAGAGCTGATCATGGTCGCCACTCCCGTCCGCATGGAAGTCTACGGTTACCCAGGCCCGCACGTGACTGCCCTGGCTGCTGCCTTCGGGGCAGAGGTCTTTACTGCGTGGCAGGGATTCGACCGTTAGGGCAGGGGCCCGCGGGCGCGCACGATGTGTACCGAGCTTCGTCAATTATTGCAATAGCACCGAGGTGGGCACGCAAGCGACCACCTTGCGCCAATTGCGTTCAGTAGCAATCCGACACATACTCCCTCATCCTTTGAATTCAAAGCTGATACAGGCAGTACGAACGACGCACTGCAATGGGGACGTGTGTGCCCCTCCCAGCGCGTGCGGATTAAAACGACGGCTTCAAAATATCCTTGGAGGATTCAACGAATGGGAAACAAAACATTGAGAATCGTGGTCGTACTTTGCGCGCTGGTGACGGTAGGGACTTTGGCGCTGCCATTGAGCGCGCAAACAGACGTGAAAGAGAAGCCGCCGATGTACTCGTACGTCTCGAACTGGGCCATCCCGCGGGCGCAGTGGGGCGAGATGGACAAGTCCTACGCCGCCGACCTGCCGATTCTGGACAAGGCGCTGGCAGCAGGAAGTCTGATCGGATACGGCGACGACCAGATTCTGGTCCATCAGAGCGACGGCGAGACGCATGACGATTGGTGGTCTTCGATGTCGATGGCCGGACTGATGAACGTACTGGATCAGTTCTACAAGTCGGGAAACTCCACGTCTTCGGTACTCGACAGCGCTACCAAACACTGGGACAACGTCTACGTCAGCCGGTATTACAACTGGAAGCCGGGCACGTGGAAGGGGCTGTATGGACATGGTTCCATGTACCGGCTGAAGGCAGACGCACCGGATGACGCGGTCGCGCTGATTTCCAAGAACGTTGTCGGGCCGCTGATGGAGAAATTGCTGGCTGACGGCACAATCTATGAATGGGAGATCGACACCGAAGTTATCCACACTGAAGCGCCGGGAATGTTCATGATTTACTACGTGTGCTCGAACGCAGAAGGCCTCGACAAGGTCAATGCGGCGCTGCGCGAAACGGCCAAGGCTAATCCGCTGCGGGGACCGGCCATGGGTTCCATGATCGACTACACAGCTCACCGCGACGTACTGCTCCGCAGTAACGTCACCTACAAATAGCACGCTCGTTCGCTCCACGGGAACCCATCCTTGTCCGCGTCTTTTGCGGACAGGGTGGGGACGTGCGACCATAGGCGCATGCCTCTCGACTACCTGCTCAAGACGGAACCCTCGGAATACTCGTTCGAAGATTTGTTGCGCGACAAGACGACCACATGGGACGGCGTCAGCAATCCCACGGCCGTGAAACACCTGCGCGAGATGCAGGCTGGCGCGAGGCTCGTCATCTACGAAACCGGCGGGCGGAGCATCGCGGTTGGGACTGCGACGGTGGTGTCGGTTGATGCTGCCGATCCCAAGAAGCCAGTGGTGAAGATCAAAGTGGGCACGGCGCTCGCGAAGCCGGTGTCGCTGGAACAGATCAAGGCAAACAAGCTGTTTGCCGAGTCGCCGCTGGTGAAGATTGGGCGGCTGTCGGTCGTGCCGCTGACGAAGGCACAGTATAGGGCGTTGACGGGGGAGTAGCGCAGAAGGCGTCGTATTCAGGTTTGCCGCGAAAAGCACGGCGCGTACCTGGGGCACTCGCTTGAATCGCGCGCTCGGCCGGTGTTCTACTGCTTACATCCAAACAGGAGACTTCATGAAAACGCGCTCTATCGTCGTGACCTTTTCGTTGTGTATGCTTGCCCTCGCCGTCAGCTTTGCCCAGGATGCCAGAATCGGTACGTGGAAGCTCAATGAAGCAAAGTCCACGATTCCCGCGGGCGTGGGGAAGAATGAGACCGTGGTGTATTCCGCCGCGGGCAGCGACACCAAGATCACCACCGATGGCGTCGATGCTGCGGGCCAACCGGCCCATACCGAGTGGACCGGCAAGTTCGACGCGAAACCGTATCCAGTGACGGGCGATCCGAATGCAACCTATCGCGCCTATAAGACCAAGAACCACCTTTTGCTATTCGCCAACATGAAGGGCGACACGACGGTGAGTAATGGCAAAATCAAGGTGGCCAAGGACGGCAAGAGCCGCACGCTGGAGATGACGTACTTCACCTTCTCGAAGGACGGCAAGAAGAAGACCAAGACCCACGCCACTTATTTTTACGAGAAGCAGTAGTTTAGGCGTCCACGGATGTCTTATTCGTACACTTCGCGGCGGTGTGCAATCCGGGTCACGCTGACGATTCTTACGGCGTCGTCAATGATATGCACCACTCGCCAGTCGCCTACTCGAATGCGCCAAACGTCTTTGTATCCCTTGAGCTTCTTGTATCCCTCAGGCCTAGGATTATCGCCCAAGGACTATATCTTGCGGACAACGCGTGACAGGACGTGGCTGGGGAGCACATCGAGTCCTTCCGAGCGGAAGGCTTAGTCTCGACAGCGTAATTAGCCACGAAGGCGTCCGTGCTTGATGAGGTCGGCCTTGACTTTCGACAGCGGAATGCCCTTCTCTTTGCGGCGCGATTCGGAGACAAGGCCGTCCCATAAGTCTTCGAGCCGGGCTCCGTGCTTCTTAAGGTCAATTAAGACCGCGACCTTGCGGCCCTTGGCGTCAGTGACGAACTGAATTCCGGTCATGGCACCATTATCCTCCAAAAGTGACTTCAGTCCTGGCTACCTTCCGCTGATCTGCCCCTCTTCCGCCCGCCCGTGTTTCTTCGCTGTCTTGGTTGCTGGTGGTGTATTACCTACTACTTTCTCCAATTCTGCGGCGATGGAGTCGACCAGTGCAGCTTGCTTCATCAGCACACCGCCAGCGATGACGGAGCCATTGTCGGCGTCTTGCCACTTGTCTTCTTCCATCATTTCGCGGACGGCGGGGATGGTCTTGACGCCGTAGCCGGTGTAGGCGCCGGGGGCGTAGATCTGGTGCTTGAACCAGGGACGCTCTTTCAGTCCTTCGGTGGTCGTGAAGGTGCGCTCGGTCTGGATGAGCTGCTGGTTGATCGGTCTGCAATTCAGGTGACGTCCCACACTGTGGGATTGGCCTCGGCGAGCTTCGAATAGGCCGCCTTGTAGCGGTGGGCGGCGCGCTCGTAGGCGGCGACGCCGTTCTCCAGCGGGGCAAAGTTCAGGAAGGGCGGCATCTGCTCTTTCGCCGGAGGGACGTATTGCTTCGTCGGATCGGCGGTGGCGGTGAACACGCCTTCTTCGATCTGGCGGTTGCGCTCGTGGACCTTGTCCTGCTTTTCTTTCAGCTCGGTCTTCAGCTCGCTTCACATAGCGGCTGACGGTGTCGGCCGAAGTCGAGGGATCGAAGGGCAGCAGGTCGGCGTCGGCCATGCGCATGACCATGGTGCCGCCGAGTTGCGAGAGCGCGCGTTCGTAGACGAAGTCGGGATCGCCGAAGTGGGTGTACCAGTAGAAATCGTCGTAGATGGAGTGATAGATGCCGCCCTGCGACTCGCCGCCGAAGCCGATGTTGAGCGAGGCCACTCCGGCGTGGTCGAGGAAGGAAGCGTAATCGCTGCCGTCACCGAGCGCGCCGATACGCAAGTCATTGCCACGAGCGGATTCGCGGTCTTCGGGCTTCTGGGCGCCGGCGATGCGGCGCAACTGCGCGCGGCGCTGCACGCTGAGCTTGGTCTCGGGATCGAGCACGTCGCGGGCTACGGCGTTGACCATGGGCTCGAGGGTGTGCGAGCCCGAAGCGTACAAGAAGCCGCGCGCGTTCGAGTCGGAGTTGATGTACACCACAGCGTGCTGGTTCAGCTCAGCGCCGTGCTCTTCGACCCACTCGGTGGAGCCGAGAAGTCCGGGTTCTTCGCCGTCCCAGGCGCAGTAGATGATCGTCCGCTTGGGCTTCCATCCCTGCTTCAGCAGTTCGCCGAGCGAGCGCGCCTCTTCCAGCACGGCTGTCATCCCCGAGATCGGGTCTTCCGCGCCGTTGACCCAGGCGTCGTGATGGTTGCCGCGAATGACCCACTCGTCGGGCGTCTCGCTGCCGGGAATTTTGGCGATGACATCGTAGATGGGCTTGATGTCCCAGTTCGACTTCATCACCAGATGCACTTTCGCCGGGCCGGGGCCGACGTGATAGGTGATGGGCAGCGCGCCGCGCCAGCTTTCGGGAACCACCTGTCCGGCGAGCGCCGCGAGCAGCGGCTGCGCGTCGCCGTAGGAAATGGGCAGCACCGGAATGGTAGTGATGGTTTTGGCTTCGGAGATGTCGAGGCGCTTGGCGTCTTTGGTCGCGCCGTACGCCGGGCGTGAGCGGATCGCCGGGATAGTCGGTGTCCATGACGCTGCCGCGCTGCACGCCGTCGGAGGGACGGAACGGGCCGTCGGGATAATGCTGGCCCTCGAAGAAGCCGTCGTCGCGCGGGTCGGAGTAGATGATGCAGCCGACCGCGCCGTGCTCGGCGGCGACCTTGGGCTTGATGCCGCGCCACGCGCCGCCGTAGCGGGCGATGACGATGGCTCCCTTGACCGAGACGCCCATGCGCTCCAGCTGTTCGTAGTCTTCGCGCACGCCGTAGTTCACATAGACGAGCGGGCCGGTGACGTCGCCGTCTTTGGAGTAGGCGTTGTAGGTGGGCAGCTGCTCGGCGGTCTGCGACGACGTGGGATCGACAGCGATCGGCGGCTCTTGCAGCTTGGCGGTGAACTTCGTGGGCTCGAGCATCTCGAGCTTGCGCTCTTTCGGCGTAGGAAAGAGCACATAGAAGGTCTCGATGTGCGCGTCGAAGCCGAATTCCTTGAACTTGGCGAGCATCCACTCGGCGTTGTCCTTGTCGTAGGGCGAGCCGACGTTGTGGGGGCGCGCGCTGAGGCGCTGCATGTTGTCGCGCAGGAGCTTGGGGTCGGGAATGGCGCGGAACTTCGCTCTCCCAGTCGCGTTCGGCGGCGGAGTGCGCGGGAGAATAGCCGTCAAGATTGGCGGACGCGGAGTTGGCAGCGAAGCCGGGTTGCAGCAAGGCAAGCGTGAGAGCAGCGACAGCCAATTGGCGGGTCAAGGGGAGACCTCCGGAATTAGGTGTTTCGGATTTCGCAGAACGAGCTGGAACCGTGCAAGGAGGGTGATTATATAGCACGATGCGAGGCGTGTAACTCGCCTTTTCGGGGGAGGTGGATGGGTCGAATCGTAGTGTTACTGCAGCAACGCTGCGAGCTTAGCACGCAACTGGGAGTAGCCGGGATCGAGCGACTCGCCGTGGGTCTGGTAAACCACGTTGCCGCTGCGGTCGAGGACCACAATGTAGGCGTCGTCGGAGGCGTTGAAGTTCACCAGCTTCTTGAGCGCGTCTTCCTGGTGCACCACGGGAACGACGGACGCAAGCTGAGCGTCGGCAGTACCCTTCTTCATGCCCGAGATGATCATGCCCCGCATGAAGCGGGGCGCGGCTTCGATGACGGCGAGTTGGTAGAGCACGAAGCCAGGGCGGTTGCCGAAGTCGTCGTGCGCGCGCTTCGCCCACTCGCCCGTCGGCTTGCTGGACCCATGCGAGAAGCCCAATACCAGCACCGCGACTTTCCCAGCGACGGAGTCGGGCAGAATGATTTGCGCGCCCGCGAGGCTCTCTTCCTGCAGATGAGGAAATTGCTGGGCGGCGGCGGTTCCGGAAAACAGCGCTGCCAGCAGAAACAAGACGGCGCTGCGGTGTTTGCTGTTCAACATCGAGTTACTTCTTTTTCGGCGCAGGCTTGGTTGCGGCTTTGCGTGCGGGCGCGCGACGCGAGCTCAAGTCGGTCAGGCGAATCACGGCCGCTGCAGCCGAGTACTGCACTTCGTCCTTCGGGTCTTGCAGTTGTGATTCGGCGGAAGGCAACAGCGAGGTCTCGCCCCGCAGGGCGATGGCGTTCAGTGCCGCTGCGCGCACGATCCAGCTTTTGTTGGTGCTCGCGGTATCGGCCAGCGCCTGGCCGCTCTTGGGGTCGGGATCTTTGGCGAGCGTAATCGCGGCTGCGGCCAGCACGGGCGAGGTGTTGTCTTTCGTGATGATCTTAAACGCGCCGTAACCGAGTCCGGCGAATGGAATGAAGCCGATGCCCTGCTCGAATCCGAATTGCGCCATCTTTTTGGGATCGCTGAGCATCTTCTTCTGCTCGTCCATGAGGCTGGTGCCGCTCTTGCGCTCGCCGGTGAGGATCGCATAGTACACGTTGTAGCCGCGGTTATCGCCCAAGGCGATGATGGAATGGGCTGCGGCGATGATCACGGAGGGTTCTTTGTCGTTCACCATTTCTATCAATTGCGGGATGGCGCTCCTGGCCTTCATGTCGCCGAGCGACTGGGCAGCGGCGGCGCGCACTTCGGGCTTGTCGTCTTTCAACGCCTTGAGCGCGGCTTCGGTCGCTTTGGGGTCGTCTTGCAAGAGTCCGAGGACCTGAACCGCGGTGGTGCGCTTGTCAACGCTGCTGTCTGCTAGGCCGGTGTAGAGAACGGACCAGGCTTGCGCTTTGGGATCTTTGACCGCGGTTGACTGCCCCTGGGCAAGACAGGCGACAGTTGAGATGGCGAGGACGATGGCGAGCAAGCGCACTTCGAACTTCATTAATGCTCCTTTTATGTCGAATGTTTGAAACTCCAGTTTACGGCAGACGTTTCCGCTTGTGAGCAGCGCAATTTACAATCGCTCATACACCGGACAGCCGGAATTCTTTACGACGGGACATGAATCGTGCCCTCATCCGCTCAACCACCGCGCCTCGCCATCCTCGGACTCGGGAAGATGGGCGGCATCCTGCTGCAGGCGTTTTGCAGCCAGAACGTCGCCAAGCCTGAAGACATCGTCGCCACGGTGGGCCATGCAGAGCGCGTGAATGCGCTCGCAGCCAAGTATGGCGTCGCCGTGTCCACCGACAACCGAGCCGCGATCAAGAACGCGGACGTGATCCTCCTGTGCATCAAACCGCAGGTGCTGGGCGAGGTGGTGGAAGAGATCAGGCCGGCGCTGCGCGAGGACCAGCTGGTGATTTCCATTGCGGCCTCGGTGCCGACGTCGTACATCGAGCAGCGCATTGCGGCAAAGATTCCGGTGGTACGGGCGATGCCGAACACGCCTTCGCGCGTGGGCGCGGGCATGACCGCGTTTTGCTGCGGCACTGCGGTGAAGCCCAGCGATCTCGAAGTAGTGCACCGGTTGTTCGACACCGTAGGCGAGACGATTCGTGTGGATGAGAAGCACATGGACGCCGTCACCGGCCTGTCAGCCAGCGGCCCGGCGTACGTCTTTATGATTCTGGAATCGCTAGCGGAAGGTGGCGTGAAGGTCGGACTGCCGCGCGATATCGCCATGAAGCTGGCGGGGCAGACCGTGATGGGCTCGGCCAAGATGATGCTCGAAACCGGCGACCATCCGGCGCTCCTGAAAGACGCAGTCGCAACGCCGGCGGGCTGCACGGTGGATGGGATTCTCGAACTGGAAGAGGGCGGCCTGCGCGTCACGCTGATCAAGGCCGTGGTGAAGGCGTCGCAACGCGCGAAAGAGTTGCTGTTCAGCTAGCTACAGCATTCCGCCCGTTTTGGTGGTGAGGACGCTCAGCGCCAGCTCGAGCCGCTCGATGGCGGCCTCTAGGTCAGGATGCTTGTCGCGTATTTTCGCAAGGCGGTCAGGCGGCGTTGGCTTCGGTAATGTGCTCAGCGGCTTCGGGGGGCGGGTTTGGTCTTGCTCTCTTCGGGCATGATGCAATCTTAGCGCCCAAGTGCCGCGGTGGAAAGTCCGTACGAATTTCGCTCTACGGCAAAAGCTCCGCTGCCTTGGCTCCCACCCACACCATTACGAAGCCCACCAGAATGCTGGAGCCCAAATACAGCAGGCCAATGCCAAGCTGGCCGTCCTGCAGCGCGCGCATGGTTTCATACTCGAAGGTCGAGAACGTCGTGTAGGCGCCAATGAAGCCGATAACGATAACGTAGAGCCAGTGGGCATCGAGCACGCCGCGCTCAGCCAGCAGGTACATGAAGAAGCCGATGAGGAAGCATCCGCTGACGTTGATGAGAAACGTGCCATAAGGAAAGCGCAGACCCATGCGCTGGGTGACCAAGTGTCCACCCAGTAACGCGCGATGGCTCCCGCGAAACCGCCCATGCCGACCAGAAGATATTTATGCACTATGTTGTTCCTGTCCGTTCGTCTGCCCACCTTATTCGCCAAAGGCGGACGAAGCTTAGGTTGCTGCTTACTGACAACCCAACGGGCTCAACAGACTTGTTGGGAGCGGATGAGGGTAACGGCAGGCACGACTCCCCCAAGCGGACCCTGGTAGGAGTCATCTTCCCCGCCGGATGGCGGGGCGGTTAAGGGTGAACTCCAACACCCATGCGACTGATTATGCTGGAACGGCGGACGCGCGGTCAATGTGCTAATTTTGCCGGACAGGTCATGCAATCCCCTCGTCCAGTGGGGCGTTGGGCGTGACGAGGTATTGCTTCGCTTTATCCTGCAGCTCCGGCGGTGAGCGGCGACGCTCTTGCCGGTTTCGAGGCTGGCGAGCACGGCCACGCTGTCGCAGGTGGCGATCATGCGCCCGCTCTCGGCGTTGAACATCTGGTGCAGGAAGCGAAAGTACTTTTCGCCAACCGCCACGAAGCCGCTCTTGATCTCGACCAGTTCGCCGCCCCGCAATTCTTCGAGGTATTGATAGTTCTGGCGCACGATGGCGATGCGCAGGTTTTCCTGCTTGATGGATGCCGGCGTCACGCCAATAGCGCGCAGCAAGAACCACGTCGCCTGGTCGAAGCGCGAGACGTACATCTGCGAATTCATATGGCTGGTGAAGTCGTACTCCGAGGCCAGCACCGCGCCCTTGAAGGTGTTTACCCATTCCGCCATGGCGTCCGCCTTTCGCTCTTCGCTGTTAGCTCTCAGCCGTCAGCTTTCAGAAATCAAGAACAGATCCGTGTTATCCGCGGCAATCTGCGGTTTGCTTGTGAGTCTCCCCACAAACTCCGCCATCTTTGCCAGTGTGGCTTCACGCTGATCTCGGTGCGGCGAGTGTCCGCAGTTGGGGAACATCACGAGCTCCGCACCCGGAACCTTCGCAACGATTGTGTCCACTTGCGCGCGCGTGCCGTATTCGTCCTGCTCACCCTGAATACAGAGCACCGGGCAGCGAATCGCGTCGAGGTGCGACTCGATGTTCCACGCGGGAAACTCGGGGTCGAGCCAGATGTCGTTCCACGCCCGGAAGGTCTCGTCCACGTGTGCGTGATAGCGCCCGAGCTTGGCGCGGAAGTCGGTGGTCTCGAATGCGCCCTTCGCGGCGCGAATGCTGGCCAGTCCGAACTCTTCGACGAACACGTGGGGCGCTTCGAGAATCAAAGCGCGAGTACGTTCGGGATACTTTCCCGCGAAAATGAGCGCAATGGAGCCGCCGTCGCTATGGCCCAGTAAGATGGGCTGCGCGATTTCCATCTTGTCGAGCAGTTCGGGCAGCACTACCTCGCCCTCGCGATGCATGAAGCTGACCGGGCGCTTCTCCGCTTGCTTCTCTGAGTTGCCATGACCATAGCGCGAATACACCAGCACACCACAGCCGGTGCGCTCAGCCAGTGCGTGGGGGAAGTCCTTCCACAGCGCGACGGAACCCAGCCCCTCGTGCAGCATGACTATGGTTGGCGCCTCGGGGTCACGCGGCGCGAGCCTGAGCGTTTCGAGGCGATGGCCGTTAACTATGACTTCGGCGAGTCCACTGGTGATGGTAGAGGTCATTGCGGTTGACCGGCCTCTTCCACCGATTCGGCCCAGGGCACAATCCACTGCGCGGCGATTTCCTCCGGCAGCGTACCCGAGCTGGCATCATGCTTCAGGATCTCGCCCACGCGGCGCGCGCCTAACTCCGTCAGCAGCGTGTCGAATCGAATGCCGCCCTCGCAAAACGTATCTTTATAGGTCCGGTCACCCAAGGCAATCAAGCCGTAGGTCACACCTGACAAGCCAGGCCGGTCCCTTTCCAGGCTGGCGATAAACTCCTGCGCATTGTCTGGAACGTCTCCCTGTCCGTAGGTAGAAGTGCAAATCAGAAACACGCCGCCTTCCGCGAAAACAGCGGCGTCGAGGTCATCCATCATGCGGATTGTGGCCGCATGACCTGCCGCTTCCAGCGCAGTCTGCACTTCCTGCGCCACCATTTCGGCGGTGCCGGTCATCGTGCCAACGAGGATAGCGAGGCTCAGCGCCACGCCACGAATCCCCCGATTTGGATCAATCCGTCCACCAAAGTGCTCCTCACCTGCCACCACGCATTCGCCGTATTATACGGGCGGGAGAGGAAGTATAATGTCTCCAACTCGCCGCATCGCTGATTGCAGCATGAAAAGTAGTGTGGTCCGTCATGTCAGGTGAGAACGAAGCTCCTTCGCGTTTGGCCGCCAATCACGATGCCTCTGCTGATGCCGGCTTCCTTAAGAAACTGGGAGACCGCGTACGCGCGGCCCGCGCCAGCCGCGGAATGACGCGCAAAATCCTGGCGCGCGACTCCGGCGTCTCGGAGCGCTACCTGGCGCAACTGGAAAGTGGCCAGGGCAACATTTCCATCCTGTTGCTGCGTGACATCGCAGGCGCGCTCGACATCCGGCTCGAGGCGCTCATCCTCGACGGCACTGAGCCCTCGGTCGACTTCGTTCATACCACGGAATTTCTCCGTCGGCTGTCGGCGGCCGATCTGCTGCAGGCCAGGCAATTGCTGGTACAGCAGTTTGCCGGCGTGGACCAGGCCGTACGGCGCGAGCGGATCGCACTGATCGGGCTGCGCGGCGCAGGCAAATCGACTTTAGGCGCGAAGCTCGCTGAACATCTAGGCGTGCCGTTTTTTGAACTTCGCCGGCGCATCGAGCAGGAAGCCGGCATCCCTCTCGGCACCGATCTTCGATCTCTATGGCCAGGGTGGGTTTCGCCGTCTGGAGAGGCGGTGCCTCGACGCCGTCATCGAGCAGCATCCGCGCTTTGTTCTGGCCACTGGCGGTAGCCTGGTTTCGGAGCCTGCAACCTTCGAACGCCTGCTGACCACCTGTTACACGGTGTGGCTCAAAGCCACTCCGGAGGACCACATGCAGCGCGTAGTCGCGCAGGGCGACATGCGCCCCATGGCTGACAATCAAGAGGCAATGGAAGACCTGCGGCGTATCCTCGAGGCGCGCCACTCGCTCTACGGCAAAGCCGACGCCGTGCTGGAGACCAGCGGAGCAAGTGTGGACGAGATCATGACGCAATTGGCAGCGCTGGTGACGGCCACCGCAGTCGTCTAAGATTTTGCACAATATAGCCATTTAATAGTCGTTGCTGCACTATAATGCAATTACTCTATGTGGGGTCCCGTAACCCAGGCTGTGCCGCGCGGCATCCCGAGCCGCCCGTCTGAGGAGAGTTGTTACACATGCTCAAAGTGAATGATTCGGAGTGTGTCACGTTCGACGTGGCCGATAGGAGAATATCGCCATTGGCGGCTGACCATCGACCGCCGCGTGGCCACGCTTGGCCATGAACGTGGACGAAGACGGCGGACTGCGCCCCGGCTACAAGTTAAAGCTCAACTCCTACGACCTCGGCGTGGACATCGAACTGCACGACATTTTGCAACGCATCCGCTTCGAGCATCCCGAAGTGGCGTGCGTTGTGCTGACCAGCGCGCGCGAGCGGATGTTCTGCGCGGGCGCCAATATTTATATGCTGGGAACGTCGTCGCATGCGTGGAAGGTGAACTTCTGCAAGTTCACCAACGAGACGCGCAATGGCATGGAGGACTCGAGCCTTCACGACGGGTTGAAGTTTCTGGCCGCTGTCAATGGAACCTGTGCCGGAGGCGGCTACGAACTTGCCCTGGCGTGCGACGAAATCCTGCTGGTCGATGACCGCTCCAGCGCAGTGAGCTTGCCCGAGGTCCCACTGCTGGGCGTGCTGCCCGGCACGGGCGGGCTGACCCGGCTGGTGGACAAGCGCAAAGTGCGCCACGATCTTGCCGACGTGTTCTGCACCAATCCCGACGGCGTGAAGGGCGAGCGCGCTAAGCAGTGGGGGTTGGTGGATGAGATCGCGCCTCCGGCGAAGTTCGCCGAACTGGTTCGCGCGCGGACGGAGAAGCTGGTGGCAGGAGTCGTCGCGTCCCGCGAATGCGAAGGGCATCAAGCTGAATCCGCTGCAGCGCACCATCGACGAGGACGGTTATCACTACCAGTATGTCGATGCAACGTTCGATCGCGCGGCGCGTACAGCCACGCTGACGGTGCGGGCACCCGAGGGCAGGTCAGCCGGCAACCATTGACGAAATTCACAGCGCGGGCGACCGCTGGTGGCCTCTTCAGATGGCGCGCGAGCTCGACGACGCCATCCTGATGCTGCGGACGAACGAGCTGGAACTCGGGCTGGTGCTGCTGAAATCGACCGGGAGTATCGAGGCCGTGCTGGCCAGCGATGCGGCGATGTTGCAGCATCGACACGACTGGCTGGTGCGCGAAACCATCGGCATGCTGCGGCGTACGCTGGCGCGGCTCGACGTTACCTCGCGCAGTATGTACGCCATTCTTGAGCCGGGCTCATGCTTTGCGGGTGTGCTCTTAGAACTCGCGCTGGCAGCCGACCGCAGCTACATGCTGGCGCTGCCGGAAGCGGACGAGTCGCCGAAGATTGCACTCGACGAATTCAACTTCGGCCTGCTGCCCGCGGTGAATGACAGCTACCGCCTGGAATCGCGCTTTGACGGCAACGCCGAGACGCTCGATGCGTTGCTGGAAAAGAAAAACAAATTGCTTGGCCCGGAAGAGGCGCTCGAACTTGGCCTCGTCACCTTCGCTCCTGACGATCTCGATTGGGAAGATGAGGTGCGCCTCGCCATCGAGGAGCGTGCTTCGCTGTCGCCCGACGCGCTCACCGGCATGGAGGCCAGTCTGCGCTTCGCGGGCGAGGAAACGCTGGAGACAAAAGTCTTCGGCCGCCTGTCGGCGTGGCAGAACTGGGTGTTCATCCGTCCGAATTCCACCGGCGAACACGGCGCGCTGAAGCTGTTCGGAAGTGGGTCGAAGGCGCGGTTCAACTGGGAGAGAGTGTAATGAGCATCAATTATCAGGACCGCATACCGAACAATGTTGATCTCGGCTCGAACCGCACCTTGCAGCGCGCGCTGGAGCACTGGCAACCGGAGTTCCTCAAGTGGTGGGAGGAACTCGGCCCGAAAGATTTCCAAGTCGCCGACGTGTACCTGCGCACTGCGACCTCGGTGGACGCCAAGGGTTGGGCAACGTACGGTTACGTGCGTATGCCGGAATATCGCTGGGGCATCTTTCTCAACGAACGCGATCCCAACCGGCGCATCGGCTTCGGCGACAGCTTCGGGCAGGAAGTGTGGCAGCAGATTCCCGGCGAATACCGCGCGACATTGCGGAGGCTGATCGTCACCCAAGGCGACACCGAGCCCGCCTCAGTTGAGCAGCAACGCATGCTGGGACACACCGCGCCTTCGCTCTATGACCTGCGCAATCTGTTCCAGGTAAACGTCGAAGAAGGCCGCCACCTATGGGCGATGGTGTATCTGCTGCACGCCTACTTTGGCCGCGACGGCCGCGAAGAAGCCGAAGAACTGCTGGAGCGCCACTCCGGCGACGCCAACAAGCCGCGCATTCTGGGCACGTTTAACGAGCCTATTCGCGACTGGCTCAGCTTTTTCATGTTCACCTACTTCACCGATCGCGATGGCAAGTTTCAGCTCAAGTCACTGGCCGAATCGAGTTTCGATCCGCTGGCGCGCACCTGCCAGTTCATGCTGACCGAAGAAGCGCACCACATGTTCGTGGGCGACACCGGCATCAACCGCGTGGTGCGGCGCTCGCTTGAGGTCATGCAGGAACTGAACACAGACGATCCCGCGGCCATCCGCAACGCCGGGGCGATTGATTTGCCGACGATGCAGCGCTACCTGAACTTCTGGTTCACCTCGTCGCTCGATTTGTTCGGCTCCGAGACGTCTTCGAACGCCGCGTCGTACTTCGCCAACGGTTTGAAGGGGCGTCCGGACGAGTCGCAGTACGATGACCACATCGCGAGCGAGCAATTCTACGAACTGCAACTGCCCGATGGCAGCGGCGGCGCCAAGAGCGAGCAGATCCCGATGCGCAATGCCATGAACGAAGTCACGCGCAGCTCCTACGTGCGAGATTGCGAGATCGGCGTGAAGCGCTGGAACCGCGTGATCGAGAAGGCAGGACAGACAATCCGGCTGACGCTGCCCAGCACCCGCTTCCGCCGAAGCATTGGCAACTGGGCGGGCGTGCCGACCACGCCCGAGGGCGTGCCCATCACCGCCGAACAGTTTGCAAACCACAAGCAGGAGTGGCTACCCAGCGAGAGCGACCAGGCGTTCATCCTCAGCCTGATGCAGGGCGTAAACCAGCCGGGCAAGATGGCGGCATGGATCGCCCCTCCCGATCGCGGCATCAACAACAACCCCGTGGATTACGAGTACGTAAAATTGCACTAATGGCGCCGTCGAGGCCCAGGCATGAGCATGACAGTCAGAATTCCACGCAGGCCGCGTGCAGTTTCGGGTTAGACTCTTCAACAGGCCGCGCCGCTGGACAGTACGAGCGCGCCGCGTCCGCCGAGATGACCAGCTCCCACAACGTCGGAGTACAGCCCGGGCACCGCGACCACCATCGCGGCCTGCGAACGGTGGCCGTGCTGGAAGCGGCCAAGGGCGTGCTCGTGTTGCTGGCGGCCTTCGGCTTTTTTGAGATCATCCGCCACAACATCGATCTGGATGCCGTCGCCGGAAACCTGCTGTACTTTTTCCACGTCGAATCCCAATCTGCGGATTTCGCACGTGGTAATGCGCCTGGCGGGAAGAATGATGGATGCAGACGTGCTGACCGTGCTGACGATCGCCACGGTCTATTCGACCCTTCGCTTCATCGAATCGTACGGACTTTGGCGGCAACGGGTGTGGGCGGAGTGGCTGGCCATCATCTCGGGCGCGATTTACCTTCCGTACGAAGTGTACAAACTGGTGAGGCGGCCTAACCTCTTCCATTGGACGATCCTGCTGATCAACATAGTGATCGTGGCTTTATATCGCGTGGGTGCGGTGGGACGAGATCAAGGCACGCGAAGCGATCAGCTCAAGCGCGTGGGCGCAGCACAGCGACTAGGCGCCTACGGTTCCGGCAGCACCTGCGACAACACCCGCGCCACGTTCTCGCCCATCACCAGCCGGATGTCGTGTTCTGACATGCCCTGCTGCAGCAGCGCCTGCGGTGATCAGCGCCATGCCGCTGGAATCGAACGGCTCGGTGACCGCGCCATCGAAGTCGGAGCCCAGCCCAACATGTTCGGCTCCGACCACGCCCACGGTGTAGCGGATGGCGCGCGCGATAGCAGCGGCGTCGGTGCCGCAGGAGGCGACGTCCCAAAAGCCCACGCCGATCACGCCTCCGGTGGCGGCCACTGCGCGCAGTTGGTCATCGGTGAGATTGCGGTTGTTGTTACACACGCCCTTCACGCCGGTGTGCGACACGACGATCGGCTTGGTGGCCATCGCGGTCACGTCGCGCAGCGTGTCGGCCGAGGAGTGCGAAACGTCGATCAGCATGCCCCGCGCTTCCATTTGCTTCACCCATTCGCGGCCCAGCGGGGTGAGTCCGCCCTTGGCCGCTCCCGCGGCCGAACCGCCCACGGCAGTGTCGGTAAAGTGCGCGGGCGACATCATGCGAAAGCCGGCGTTGTAGAGCGCATCGAGGTTCTCGATCTTCCCCTCCAGCGGCTGCGCGCCTTCCGTGCCCAGCAGAGCTGCCACAATGTGGGAGCCCTGCTGGCGTTGCTTCAGAAAGTTTGCCAGATCGCCTGCGGGTACGCAGCAGCATCATCTGGCCGTTAGATTGTTCTACAAACTTCTGCAGCCGCCCGGCCTGGTACAGCGCGACCTGCTTGGGGCTGCCCAGACGTTTTGAGCGGCCAGCCCTCCAGGACGCCGATGTAGGGCACCAAGTCGGTGGTGTCTTCGTTGCGGTCGATATTGATGCCGCGCGGAACGGTCGAGAACACGGTGAATGCCTGGATGCCGACATTGCCCTCGATCAGGCGAGGCAAATCGATGTGGCCTTCCTTGCTGGCCTTGAGCAAGTCGCGCCCCCACAAAAGCGAGTCGGCGTGCATGTCGGCGACCAGCAGCGTTTTGTGCAGCGCCTCGGCCTCGGCGGAAACTTGGTACGGCCCAGATTGCAACGTATGGTTCTGCGAGCGATCCAGAATGGACGGTCCCACGAGGCGAGCGGCCATGGCGAGCAGGCCGAGAACAACAACGACCATTAGCAGCTTTTTCATCGTCGCCAGCCTAACACTTGGGGAAACGGAGTGCCTCGATTTTTCGCCGGCCGCGCTCGACTCAACTCCTGCAGGGTCTATCGTAAATGGCGACGAGGAGCACGCTTGGCCCGCATTCTGCTGGAAATCATCGCCTCAACCGTGACCGACTGCGTGGCCGCCGAGGGCGGCGGCGCTGACCGCATCGAGTTGTGCGCGGCCATCACCACCGGCGGACTGACGCCATCGCTGGGTACGCTGATCGAGGCCAGGAAGCGCGTCCGTATTCCGCTGATGGCGATGGTGCGCCCACGCGCCGGAGGCTTCTGCTATTCCGACGAGGAATTCGCCACCATGCGTTGCGATGCCGCGCTGCTGGTGGAGCATGGCGCCGACGGCATCGTCTTCGGATGTCTGCACGCCAACGGCAGCGTGGATACGGCTCGCTGCGGCAAGCTGGTGGAGATCGCCAACGGCAAGCAGACGGTTTTCCATCGCGCGTTTGACGCCGTGCCTGACGCCGCGGCTGCGCTTGATGCGCTCATTGAACTCGGCTTCACCCGCGTGCTCACAGCCGGACAAAAGAAGACGGCCCTGGATGGACGAGAGCGGCTGCAAGAATTGTTGGCGCGGGCCGCAGGCCGCATCGAAATTCTTCCCGGTGGAGGAATTCGCGCGCACAACGTCGGACAATTGTTGGCTGCGACGGGGTATACACAAGTGCACCTTACGGCGTTCTCGGCGCGCTGCGACCCGTCGATGTCGAATTCGCCGATCCGTTTCGGCAGCATTCCGGGGGTGCCGTCGCCGTCGTACGAGTGCGTGGACCGCGAAGCGGTGCGGCGTATGCGCGAGACCCTGGATTCCATCGGCCAAAGCGAGAACTAGAGGACGGCTATGAGCAGGCGCGGCAATCGCGGAGTTCTGCTGGCGGTCTGCATGCTCATGCTGGCTGCACTCGGCTCGCAGGCGCAATCGAACTCTACAAAGCCAACTTCGAATGCAGCACCGACCGCCGCGGCTCCTCCCGCATGGTCCGATGCCCGCAAGGCCGAGATGGCGGCGAACGTGCGCGGCCAACTGCTGCACGCCTGGCAGGGCTACCGGCAATATGCCTGGGGACACGACGAACTGCGTCCGCTGAGCAAAGGGTTCAAGGACTGGTACGGCACCTCGCTCTACATGACGCCAGTGGACGCGCTCGACACCCTCGTCCTGATGGGGCTGACCGAGCAGGCCGCCGAGGCGCGCGAGCTCATCGCGACGAAGCTATCGTTTGACCAGGACATCTACGTCAAGAACTTTGAGATTACGATTCGCATGCTGGGCGGCCTGCTCAGCAGCTATCAGCTGACCGGCGACAAGCGTTTGCTGGCGCTGGCCGACGATCTCGGGAAGCGGCTGCTGCCTGCGTTCAACTCTCCGACGGGCCTGCCCTACGTGTTCGTGAATCTGAAGACCGGCGCAGTGCGCGGGGTTGAGACCAACCCCGCCGAAGCCGGCACGCTGCTGCTGGAGTTCGGCACCCTGAGCAAGCTGACCGGCAAGCCGGTGTACTACGACAAGGCCAAGCGTGCGCTGGTGGAGGTTTACAACCGGCGTTCGGCCATCGGACTGGTCGGTGGCGGCATCAACGTAGAGAACGGCAAGTGGACCGATACCGACTCGCATATCAGCGGCGGCATCGACTCCTACTACGAGTACCTGTTCAAGGCGTGGCGGCTGTTCGGCGACGAAGACTGCCTGCGCATGTGGAAGACGAGCATCGCCCCCATCAATCAGTATCTTGCTGACGAATCTCACAACGGCTTGTGGTACGGCCACGCTGACATGAACACTGGCAAGCGAACGGCGACGGAATTCGGCGCGCTGGATGCCTTTTTCCCGGCAGTGCTGGCGTTGTCTGGCGACACCAATCGCGCGCAAAGGCTGCTCGATTCCTGCTACAAAATGTGGACTGCCTACGGCATTGAACCGGAGAGTTTCGACTACTCCACAATGAAGGCAATGATCCCCAAGTACGAGTTACGCCCCGAGATCATCGAGTCCACCTACTATCTGTATTTCTTTACCGGCAATCCGCAGGACCTGCAGATGGGGCAGACCTATTACGACGCGCTGGTGAAGAACTGCCGCACCGACGCGGGTTTCGCGGCGCTCAGTAGCGTAGTCACCATGGAAAAGAAAGACGCAATGGAGAGCTTCTTCCTCGCCGAAACTTTGAAATACCTCTATCTGCTATACGCTCCCAAAACGACACTTGACCTGAACAAAGTCGTGTTCAACACTGAGGCACATCCGCTGCGCCGAACCTGGAAGTGAGAGAATGCAAGCATGGTGCCACGTAAGCCATCACGGGAGCATTTGCTATCCAGAGCCGCGGCACGCGATTCGTGTTGGTGATCGGCGGCCGTGACGTTCGTCGGCGCCGTGCGCGCACTTTGCTTATACCGCCTACAAAGCCAGCGACTGTTTTACCCCAACCGCAGACGTTGGCGACTCGCGGAGAGCCTCAGCGGCAGCAGCCCGTCGATTCGGACGACTGTCGCTTGATCCTCTTGACGGAGTGAAGACCGTCAGCGCACCGACGCCGCCATCGCGATACTGGCCGTTGTCAGTGGGAATCGGCGCGGCCGTGCGGCTGTCGAAGGCCAGCCGCCGCACCAAACGGGTTAGTCCTCGTGGTAGAGATCGTCGTGCTGGTGCGTCGGCGCTATTCTACATGATCCTGCTGGCCTCCGTGTTTCGCTGAAAAGCAGCCCGGCGAATCCTGAAAAGAACCGATTTGGCTGTTGCTTCTGCTTGCGCCCTCGACTAGCATTCGGGATTGGGTCTTCGTGCGGGTGCCGGCAACGAAAGCGGCAGCAGGGGGCGGTCGGTTGCACGCGAAATTCCTGACAAGATTCGGACGCTTCGAGAAGCCGGCGCCGCAACGTGCCGACGGAAGACGATTCACCGACTCCGTAACGCAACAACAGGTAAGGCACGCACTCGTGCAGCAAATTCCAGCAGACAGGTGAACATGGCCATCGGAACACAGCAGTCTTCGCAGACCTACACCGCCACCGACAGCGGGCAGAGCTATCGCGGCCCCTTGATCATGGTGACCACGCTGTTCTTCATGTGGGGATTCCTGACCTGCCTGAACGACATCCTGATCCCCCACCTCAAGGCGATCTTCGACCTGAATTATGCCCAGGTCATGCTGGTGCAGATGGCTTTCTTCGGGGCCTACGCGGTGTTTTCGATTCCGGCGGGCTTCATCACCGAACGGGTCGGCTACAAGCCGATGATGGTCGCCGGTTTGCTGACCATGGCGGTGGGCGCGCTGCTGTTTATCCCCGCCGCCAATGTGCCCTCGTTCCCGCTGTTCCTGGCGGCGCTCATCATCCTGGCGGCCGGTATCACCGTGCTTCAGGTGGCCGCCAATCCGTATGTGGCGCTGCTGGGTCCGGCAAGAACAGCATCTGCCCGTCTCACCCTGACGCAGGCGTTTAATTCGCTGGGGACTGCGATTGCGCCCTGGTTTGGCGGTATGTTGATTCTGGCTACCGTTCCGAAGGCGGCGGCAGAAATCGCCAAGATGCTGCCAGCAGAATTGCAGCAGTACCGCATCGAACAGGCTTCCTCCGTGAAGGTTCCGTACATCGGAATCGCGGTTGCGTTGGCACTGCTGGCGGTCGTTATCGGCCTCTTCAAGCTGCCACACATCACCAGCGCCGAGGGCGGCCATGCCGTCGTGAAGGACGACAGCATTTGGAAGCATCCCAACCTCGTGATGGGCGCGATCGGCATCTTCACTTACGTGGGAGCGGAAGTCGCCATCGGCAGCTTCCTGGTGAATTATCTGCACGAGCCGAATATTGGCGGCCTGACCTTGGAAACCGCCGCCAAAGTTCTTTCGGTCTATTGGCTTGGTGCAATGGTGGGCCGGTTCATAGGCTCGGTAGTACTCCGGTATTTGCCCCCGCGTCGGGTTCTGGCCGCCAATGCTCTCATCGCGGCCGCACTGGTTTGCCTGTCGATGGCGTCCAACGGAAACATTGCAATGGTGAGCATTCTCGCCATCGGCTTCTTCAACTCCATCATGTTCCCCACCATCTTCACGCTGGGCATCGAAGGCCTGGGCCCGCTGACGGGCGAAGGCTCCGGCATGCTGAACACCGCCATCGTGGGCGGCGCGATCATCCCGTGGATACAGGGAATCATCGCCGACCGCATCGGCATCCATCACGCGTTTATCTTGCCGGCGATCTGCTACCTGTACATCGTGTTCTTCGCGATTAAGGGGACGCCGAGGAAGCAGTCCGCGTAAGCAGTTCCTCAGTTGTCTTGGAGCGGCCGCAGACTTCGGTTTGCGGCCGCTGTGTTTGGTGCCGGTCACGGCTTAGTCCGAAATGGAGACCCTTCCGCTACGCTACCGATTCGCAATTGCCCGCGGAGTGGGATAATTTCCCCGTGGCTTCTGTTTCGAGCGCGCTTGCTGACCACCGAGTCCGCCAAGTCTACAGGTTGCAATACCTAACCATCGGATGGATGGTGCTGGAGGCTTCGGTGGCCCTGGTCGCATCCTGGCGGGCGCACAGTCCGGCCCTCCTCGCATTTGGCGGAGACAGCGCGATTGAGCTGGCTTCCGCAGTGGTCGTGTTATGGACCTTTCAAGCTGGCGCGAAGCTACGAGCATCTCAAATAGCGGGTGGACTTCTGTTCAGCCTGGCGGCTTATATTGCTGCGGTCTCGGTGGCCAGCCTGCTCGGCTATGGGGAGTCCCGCCCGACGCTGCTAGGCATGGCTATTCTGGGAGCGGCTGCCATTCTGATGCCGTGGCTTGCACGCGAAAAGCGTAAGCTCTCTGCCGCGACTGGCAGCACGGCCCTGCGGGCAGATGCCGCACAATCGGGAGTGTGCGGCTATCTGGCGCTGATTGCCTTGGCGGGGTTGGCAGTGAACCGCTTCTGGCATGTCCGTTGGGCCGATCCCTTAGCCGCCCTCGTCATTGTTCCCTTCGTTCTGTGGGAGGGCCGTGAAGCACTGCGGGGCAAACCCTGCGGGTGTCACTGACCCGCCAGATTCTACCAACGTTGACCCGGCGCAGAATGGCAGCAGACCGGAGATGAGGTTTCACAATCCCGGTAGCCGAAAGCAGGCCATCGTCTTGGTCTCGCCACAAAAAAATCCCCGGCGGCTTGCGGCCACCGGGGAGGAAATTCGTCCGAACAACTAATGAAGCAGTCGGACTACAGCAGTTTGCGGCGCAGCGCTCCAAACAACGCGATGCCGCCGGAGCCAAGCAACAGCATGGTGCCGGGCTCAGGAACAGGCACGGCACGCACGTCCACTTCGAAATCAGCCACGTTGCTGATTGGGTTCTGGGCGTTGGCGTCGCTGCCGCCGAGGATCTGGAAGTACCCGTAATACGATCCCGGCAAGGTCGAGCCCGGTACGTCCACCGTGAAGAGGACGCCGGTGTAGCTCGCTCCCGGACTCAAAGAGAGCGGGAAGCTGAAGAACCCGGAATCGTCCACGGTCAGTGGCGCGTCCACATTGAAGCTGTCGCTGTTGAGGTAAATATCGGCTGCGTTCGTGCCCGGGGCCGAGACCGTGGCGGTGAAGCTTACCGTGTTCGGAGCGTAAGTCCACTGCACCGGATTCGCCAGGGTAATGGTGACCGAGTCCGCGAACGCCGATACTGACAGCAGCAGAGCTGCCGTCAGTACCAACATGGAGGGGGTAAGTAGTTTTTTTCGATTCATCGCTTTTCGTTTCCTTTTCTCTGGGCTCTCATCGCCTACGGCAGTGTGGCCCTGATGCTAGCACCCCAGCTTCCGCTGGTTGGGCAAGCGGTGTAGGTTCCCGTGTACTTCTCTGCGACCGACGATCCGGAAGTGCCTGCGGACGACGGGAAGGTGACCGTCGCGAACGCAAAGCCTCCGCCGGGGACGAGGTTGCCGATGGTTTGCGGAAGTGGCGTGCCGCTGGGGACGCCAAGCGTGGCCGCCGTCAGCTGCACATTCTGCGCCGTACCCGTGCCGTTGTTCACGACCAGCACAGTGGCCTGATACGAACCGTTACCCAATTTGACCAGGCTAGCAGTCGTCGTCATCTGTACTGTGCCGCACACGTTCTGCGCCGCATTGATGTTGGTGGGGTCATTGCCGGTGGCCGGGCTGCCGGTGCCGCCACCGCTGACGGTCGCCGAGTTGGTGACCTGTGCGGGAGCGTTGCTGGCAACGTTGACCGTGACGTTGATCGCCGGATAGCTCGAGCCCGGCGCCAATGAGTCGCTGCGCGTGCAGGTCAATGTCCCGAGCGTGCAAGACCAACCTGAACCGCCGATGGCGGTCGCCAGCATGTAGGGAATAGGCAGCGCGTCGGCGACGGTGGTCGTCCCCGACATGTAGCCCGGCCCATTGTTGGTGACCGTGATGGAGTAGCTCGCGCCCACCTGTCCCTGTGTGAAGTTGCCGCTGTGCGACTTCAGGATCGCGGCAACCGGCAGGACCGGAGTGCAAGAGGGGTACTTGAACGCGATGATCTGCGTCTGGTGGTTACCCAGGCTGCCGTTCGCCTGGCTGTTGTAGTACTCGTTGGTGTGCCAGAACGTGCAATCGTCGGTCGGATCAACGCTCATCGAGCTGTAGTCGCCCCAACGTTCGCAGGCCGATCCACCGCAGCTGAAGACGCCTGAGCCCGCGCCGGCGACGGCGGTAGTTTCGCCTTGCGGCAAAGTGTTCACCGTGTCGCTTACCAAACGGCCAGAGCACTTCATGCTCGGGTAGTTGGGACTGGTCGCGTTCGAGGTGCTGTAGCACAACGCCATGTCCCCGGCATTGTCAACGGCAAGACTACCCATCCAACGGTACAGCGTTGTGTCTGGACGGTAGATCTGCTGCTGCACGATGGTAGAGCTGACCGTGCCGCCAGTAACGTTGATCTGTCCCCACTGCGGCGAGGTGTTGCTCGAGCCGGAGTTGCGAGTGGTGTGGTTGACCCAGATCGACTCCGTTGTGCCAACCTTGCGATACTGCACTCGCTGCATCAGGCGGTTGCCCAGGCTGTCCAGATTGTTCGAGCTGGTGGCCGGGGGCGGTTGCGGCACGATGTTGCTGCTCACGCTGCTGTAAGTCGCATGACTGACCGAGGTCGCGGCACTGACGGTGCCGCCAGCGTTGCAAGCGCCTGCCGTCAGCGTTCTGACGTTGAACGAGTTCGAGGTGCTCGACTCGTTGACATAGTAAGCATGGGTCGAGGCGGATGGCAGACTGCTGCCTTTCCCCAGCATGGTTGCCGGTTCATAGCCAAAGTTGGCATTGCCCGACAAGTAGGCCAGCGTCCAGTTTACCGTTCCGCCGGCGTACATCTGGTTCTTGGTAAAGCCGGCCAAGATGCCTCCATTGAAGCTCGAAGCATTCAGGAAGCCGTTGGAGCTCATGTACAGGCAACCATCGTTCCAGTTGCCGAACTTGGGATAGTCATTCAGTGTATTGGTCGGCACCGGAGACTGGTCGATGCGGAAGGCGTACAGATACCAGCCGCCACCGACCGGGTCGCCGCTCTGGGACACGGCAACGCACTCCATATAAGGCGCAACCGGGTTCCCGCCACTGAGGTTGAAGCCCAGGTTGGCGAGGATCCAGCGGTCCGCCGTCTGATCGTACATCACGATCGGATCGCCATAGGGGCTCGTCGTGCAAGGCGTCGTGCCGGCGTTGGCCCACAGCGAAACCTCAGTGAAGGCGGCCAGACGGTTGCCTGTTGCCTTGTCGTAAATCGCATAGCCTTCATTGATGGCTTCGATGTAGTGCTTTAAGCCAACATCGCCGTTGGTGTCAGGCGGGTGGCCGTTACCGCACTGGCCGCCGGTGCAATAGTTGTCGAGATAGCTCATGCCGGAGAAGTTCGCGGAAAGTGCCGGCATCGGGCCCAAGGGTGCCCTGAGTGGGGCGAACTTGGGAGCCATACTGTCAGGAATATTCGCATGCACGTAGTCCAGAGGCTCGATCAGGTCCAGCTCGGGGTGCTCGTGCGACGCAATCTGCGGAAGGTCGCGAACGTCGCCGTTGAATACGGCCGGTTCAACTTTTTCCACCCCCGTCATTGGGTAGGCCTTGAGCTCGTCAGCCGGATTCGGCTTGCCCAGGGCTAGCGCGGCAGCCTGGTTGCCTTCCACCTTGCCGCTGCCTGACGACGTGCCATGGCTGGTCGCTTTGGGACTCGTCTTAACTGTCTTGGCGGTCTTTTGTTTCGCAGCGGAAGTGCTGCCGTTCTCTTGAGTAGTCGATTGTGCTAGCAGGCCAGTGCTCAACAACAGGACGATGGGCACTACTAGCGCGAACCGCAGAAGCAGGGAGACACGCTTCATGGTTTCCTCTCTCTTGTGCCTTTGTGGCGCGATCAAATTGAAGTCGGTTGCCATTTGCCGATTACTCAGCCCGGCACGTCGCAAAACGACGCGCCAAGGTCACACACGACTCAAGGGAAAACTGAAAGCAGAACGCCCCCAGCGTGCGTCGCATAACCATCTTGATAATGAGGCTTTGGACAACCGAAGCCGATAGTACTCGAATCGTAGTAGATTGCCAAAGAAAAAATCGTGAATTCTGCAATATCATGCAGATGGCACCTCGCTGCGCCACCAAAGTGTCGTAAATCGACCTCCAATCTTGCGCTGCTATCCACTTCCCGCGCGAAACGTATAACCTCTGGCAAGGAGAAACCACTTATGAAGCAACGCGGAACGCTTGGGCGACACGTGCTGGCGACTATCGCTTTGGCTCTAGTCGGGGCACTGAGTCTCAACCTCCAGGCGCAAACTTCACCCAAGTCCCTGGGTCCGACTGGCACAATCTGGGGCGGAGAACATGTTGAACTCGAAGTAACCCCGGAAGGGGCGACTCTTGACTTCGATTGCGCCCGGGGAACCATTTTTCTGCCGCTCACCGCCGACGCCCAGGGTAATTTCAAGGTTAAGGGCACATTCACTCGCGAACGCCCGGGCCCGGTGATGCGCGACGGCAACCCGTCTGCGGCGGCCACCTATTCCGGAACTCTCACCGGCGACACACTCAGGCTGACGATTGCCGCCGGCTCACAGAGCGAAGGCATGGGCGAGTACCTGCTCAAGCGTGGCCAGCCGGGACAGGTCATGAAGTGCAAGTAAGAATAAGCAGATGGCGGATCTTGACGAGCGTTAGATTGCCTGATGTGGGTTCGACTCGTTAGCGATAGCAGCGACGCCTTCCGGTAGCCGTCCTCCGTTGTATTCCGCGAGGCGGTTCTTCCACTTCAGGAAGTCGGTGATACTCTGCGGCTCGATGCGCACTTCGACCCGGCGCAGGCTCGCCAGCAAAAGGTTCATCTCTTTCATCAGGCCAACTTCGGTGCGGAGATCGACCCGGCCGGGCTTCACCGTCATGTGTGCGCTGCGGCCACGCACTTCCAGCAGCCCCCAGTGTTTCGGCATCTCTTCCGTGCGGATCATTCCCGCCGGAGCCATGTAGAACCGCTGGCTTCCCATGCCTTCTTCGGACTTTTGTCGAAAAGGTTTGCCGGCGTCGGCGAGAAAGTCAGCGCGCGAGACCTTGCACTCCACCAGCACAGACTTGCAACGGCCCTTCCACGCGATGACGTCAGGGACTTCTCCCGTTGCACAATACTGCTCCGACAGAATGATGCCGCACTTGTACGAGCGGCGCAGCCACTCGATTGCGTGCTCAATCAGTTGCGCGTGAAGGGCGGCGGGAGATTTCGGCATGTCTCCGTTGTAACGCGAAACGCCGCCGCTGGGGAGTGACTGCGAATGCTCCGCCCAGCTGTTCAGGCTTCGGGCCGCGAATCCGCGCGCCGGAATCGACTAACGTTTACAATCTGTTTGCAACTCTATCCCGATATCCGTGTTACAACACAACAAAGCACGGAAAGGGCGCTCATCCTACAAATGCGAATTGCCGGTGTCGCCAGCGCATTTCCGCCGAATTACTATCCCCAGCAAGAAATCGCCACGGCTCTACAGGATCATTGGTCCGGCACCATGGAACGCCCCGAGTACCTTGGCCGCTTCCTGGCGCGGGTTGGCGTGGAGGGCCGTCACCTGGCCCTCCCGCTTGACCGCTATGCGGCGCTCACCAACTGGGGCGATCGCAACAACCTTTGGATCGAAGTCGCCGAGGATCTGGCCGAACAGTCCATGTGCCGTGCTCTGACGCGCGCCGGACTGAGCGAGGCCGATCTCGACGCCATCTTCTTCGTGTCGGTTACCGGAATCGCCGCCCCTTCGATCGATGCGCGCCTCATGAACCGGATGAACCTGCGTCCCGATATCAAACGCGTTCCCATCTTCGGACTGGGATGCGTCGCCGGAGCTGCGGGCATCGCGCGCGCCGCCGACTATGTGCGCGGCTTCCCCGAGCACAACGCGGTGTTGGTCTCGGTGGAGTTGTGTTCTCTGACGTGGCAGAGCAACGACCAGTCTGCGGCCAACCTGATTTCCACCAGCCTGTTCGGTGACGGCGCGGCGGCTGTAATCCTTAGCGGCGCGGCACTCGAAGCCTCCGGCCCCGAGGTGCTGGCCACCTGCTCGTCGTTCTATCGCGGCACCGAAGACGTGATGGGCTGGGACATTTCGTCTGACGGCTTCAGCGTCGTGCTCTCGATGGAAGTCCCCGAAATGGTGCGCAAGCACCTCGCTCACGACGTGGACGGATTCCTTGCCGAGAACGGCCTCACCCGCGACGACATCGGCACTTGGATCATGCACACCGGCGGTCCCAAGGTGCTGGAAGCCACCGCCGAAGCTCTCAACCTGCCTGACGGCGCTCTGCAGATTTCGTGGGACTGCCTGGCGCGCGCCGGCAATCTTTCGTCAGCATCGGTCTTGATGGTGCTTGAAGAATTCATGAACCGGCGGCGTCCGCCAGCTGGAAGCTACAGTGTGCTGGCAGCCATGGGCCCGGGCTTCTGCGCCGAGCTGGTGCTGCTGCGCTGGTGATTCCGTGGAGCGATGTGACTCATGCGTGAAGTAATTGTGGCCGGAGGAGGCCCGGCGGGACTCGCCGCCGCCATCGCCGCCCGCCAGGCGGGACTGGAAGTCAGCGTGTTCGACTGCGCCCATCCTCCCATCGACAAGGCTTGTGGCGAGGGCATTATGCCGGATGGACTGGAGGCACTGTCGCGCCTGGGCGTGTCGATTCCACAGGATCAGGCCTTCGCATTTCGCGGCATTCGGTTTCTCGATGCTGACCATTCAGTGGAAGCCACGTTCACCGGCGCCGGCACGGGCTTCGGCGTACGGCGACTAGTGCTGCACGACCTGCTGGTTCAACACGCCACAGAACTCGGCGTCGAGCTGAACTGGGGTGCGCGCGTCACTGGCGCCTCTGGCGATGCCATCGAAGTAGATGGCACGCGCGTCCCATTTCGTTGGCTGGTGTGTGCCGACGGACAGAACTCACTGCTCCGCCGCAAGAGCGGACTGTTCCCCACTCCGGCGGTGCAGATGCGCTACGGCTTTCGCCGCCATTACAAAATCGCTCCGTGGGTCGACCTGGTCGAGGTCTATTGGGCAAAGTGCGGCCAGATGTACGTGACCCCCATCGCCGCCGACGAAGTGTGCGTGGCGTTCATCACCCGCGACCTTGCCGCCCGCTTCGATGCGGCTCTGCCGCAGTTCACGAAACTGGCGGCGCGACTCCGCGAGGCGGAGATAGTCGGCACAACCATCGGCGCCGTCACCGCCTCGCGCCGCATGCGCCGCGTGTTCAACGGCCACGTCGCCCTGATCGGCGAAGCCGCCGGCTCGGTCGACGCCATCACCGGCGAAGGACTGTCCATCGCATTTCAACAGGCTCTGGCCTTGGCCTCGGCGATGCGCCGCAACCGCATGGACCAATACGAAGCCGCACATAACCAGATCACCCGCACCCCTCGCAACATGGCGCGGCTTCTGCTCACGCTGGATGGCCGCGAGCGCTTCCGGCATCGGGTGATTCGCGCGCTCGAGCGCCAGCACGAGGCCTTCGAGAGCATGCTGGCCATCCATACCGGAGCTAAATCGCCGCTCGACTTTGGCCTGGCGCAGGCCCTGCGCCTGGGATGGAACTTCCTCCACGCCTGACCCAAGGGAGATCATGAAACGCAAGCAATTCCTGCTGGCTGCAATCGTACTGTTCGTGGCGAGCGTCGCGGCCCAAGCTCAGCAACTCCAGCTCAAGCTCGATCCGGCAAAGACTCGCGTCGCCTGGACGCTTGGCGACGTACTCCATACCGTCGAGGGAACCTTCGCTCTGAAATCGGGCACCATTGTGTTCGACCCGCAGACTGGCCTCGCCAGCGGACAGATCATCGTTGACGCCGCCAGCGGCAACAGCGGCAACGGCATGCGCGACTCCAAGATGAAGAAGGACGTGCTGGAAACCGCGAAGTATCCGGAGATCGTCTTCACCCCGAAGCACGTCAGCGGGTTCGTTGCCGGAAAAGAGAGTTCAACCGTACAGGTCGCCGGTGACTTCACGATTCATGGCGCGACGCATTCGCTTACGCTGACTTTGCCCATCACCGTAAAGGGCGGCCACCTCGAAGGACACACCCAGTTCGACGTTCCATACGAGCAGTGGGGCATGAAGAACCCCAGCACGCTCTTCCTGAAGGTCTCCAACACGGTGCAGATCAGCATCACCGCCGTGGGAGAGATGCATCCCGCGAATTAGCAGCCCAACCCTGCCGCTGACTCACCCGATGTTGACCGCACGCCGCGCCAGCGTCAGCGACTCCGTCCAGAACGCCGTCGAGTTATGCATCTCATCGACGACCTGCGTGGCGGCCTCCACAAACGTATTCAACGTAGTTTCGTTGGCCACCAGCGGCGGCGCGGTCTTCAGCACCATGAAGTTGTTGCCGCACATCTGCGTCAGTATGTGCTGCTGCCGGAACAGCCGCATTACCAGCACCTGACCGAACATCGCAGGATGAATGGCGCGAAACGCCTGCAATGACAGGCGCAGCGTGAGTTTGCTGGGCGTGCGAAATTCGATGCCGCTGAGAAGTCCCAGGCCCGGCGTACCGGCAATCATCTCGTACCCACCAAGCGCAGCGTTCAGCCGTTCACGTAACTGGTCGCCGAGTTCGACGCAGCGGGCGCCCAGATTCTCGTCTTCCAGCACGTCGAGCGTGGCCAGCCCAGCGCGCATGGCCAGCGCGTTTTCGCTGAACGTCGAGGTGTGTACGATGGCCCGCTGCAGAGTGCTGTACACGGCGTCGCAGATTTCTTCCTTCATCAACACCGCGCCCACGGGGATGAGCCCGCCGCTCAGCGCCTTGGCCAGTACCACAATGTCAGGCTGCACCTCGAAGTGATGCGCCGCCAGGAATCGTCCCGTTCGGTACATGCCGGTCTGCACTTCGTCGAGCACCAGCAGCGTGCCGTAGCGACGGCATAATTGCTGCGCCTCCCGCAGATAGCCGGGCGCGGCCACGCGAATGCCCGCCTCCGACTGCACCGGCTCGACAAAAAACGCGGCATACTTCCGCGTCTTGAGCTGCTCTTCCAGTGCGTTGAGGTCGTTGAACGGCGCCGCTTTCGTCCCGGACAACATCGGCCCAAACCCTTCGCTCCAGAAAGGGTTGTCCATCAGCGAAAGCGCGCCGCAGGTAAGTCCGTGAAATGCGCCTTCGCAGAACAGCAGCCCATCGCGCTTGGTCGCCGCCCGCGAGAACTTGATGGCCGCCTCCACGCCTTCACTGCCAGAGCTGCAGAAGAACGCGCGCGTCAGTCCTCCTCCCGCCAGCGCACACAGCCGCTGCGCCAGTTCACCCGCCAGTTCCGGCACGTGGCTTTGCAGCATCGCCGGGCCCGAGCGGTCGAGCTCCTGCTTCAGTGCCTCAATGATGTAAGGATGGTTGTGCCCCGTGTTGTGCACGCAGTAACCCGAGAGGAAGTCGAGGTAGCGCGTGCCGTCTTCAGCGAACAGCTCGCAGCCTTCGCAGCGCTGGTAGCGCACATTCATCCCCAGCAGGTCGAGCAGCCGCACCCACTGCGGGTTCACACTTTCGGCGTAAAGGTTTTGCGTGGCAAGAGAGCTGGGGCCCAAGAGATGTCCTCCGAATTTGACGCGGGAAAGTAGATTGCTGATCTGCTACGGCTGGCTTCACGCGGCTAGACAAAGAAACCCCGGCCCCGGACAAAATACTCGTGCCGTCCGCCGCGTGCCATGCGTTTGCTCACCCTGCCGGCAAAACGGCGTCCAATCGATGAGTCGGGTTGTACCATTCTCAAGAATACTTAAGGAACGATCATGCGATTGGCCTGGAAGCTGGCTTTGCTGTGGTTTGGTTTGTGCACTCTCGCGTCTGCGCAGGTGCAGATGGGACCGGGGCCCGGAGCTCCGCCGAAACCCGTGAACGAGGCTGACCTGGTCGCGCACCTGGCCAAGACCGTGGACAAGCTCGTCGCCGAAGACAAGTTTTCCGGCGCGGTTCTGCTGGCCAAAGACGGCAAGCCCATCTTCGAAAAGGCATACGGCATGGCCAGCAAGAGTTACGCTGCATCCAATCGCACCGACACCAAGTTCAACCTCGGCTCCATCGACAAGATCTTCACTAAGATCGCCATCGGCCAACTCATCCAACAGGGCAAGATCGCCTCCGTCGACGATAAGCTCATCAAGTACCTGCCCGATTATCCCAACAAAGAAGCCGCGGAGAAGATCACTCTGCGGCAGGTCCTCACCATGCAGTCGGGCATCGGCGACTTCTTTGGCCCAAAGTTTGCGAAGTCGGCGAAAGACCAGTACCGCACCATCTCTGACTATCTTCCGCTGTTCGCTAACGAGCCGCTGCAGTTCGAGCCGGGCACAAAGCGCCAGTACTCCAACGGCGGATACGTCGTGCTGGGCGCGGTCATCGAAAAAATCACCGGCAAGTCCTATTACGACTACGTCCGCGAAAATATCTTCCTGCCGCTCGGCATGGAAAACACTGATTTCTCCGAAATGGATGAGGTCACAAGCAACCGCGCGACCGGCTACACCAAACATGGCCTAGTGGAGTCGGTGGCGTGGCGCGAGAACGTTGAACTCCAGCCCGCCCGCGGCTCCTCCGCCGGTGGCGGCTACTCCACCACTTATGACCTCCTGAAATTCGCCAACGCCGTGGACGAGCGCAAAATCCTCAACCCCGCGTTTGAGGCAGGCGCGCCCGTGGCTCCGGGGAAGCCATTCGCCATCATGCGCGGTATCGGCATTGCCGGAGGCTCGCCCGGCGTAAACGGTGTGCTGGAAGCAGACATGCCCGGCGGCTACACACTCGTCGTCCTGTCGAACTACGATCCGCCCTCGGCGGAGAGCGTTAGCGAGAGCGTCCGCGAGTTCATGGGACTGCGCATGGATTAGCCGCTCCCGCAACCTTACTCATGACACGCACGACCGTGAGAACCATCACTGACATTCACCGTATTCTGTAGATACCATCCGAAAGCGTTCGGCTCACGACTCGATCCGGGGTGAGACAGGGAGGGTTTATGAGCACCACAAACTCAGGTCTCGGCGTGTCTTGGCGCGAAATCCCGAAGCTCCAAATGTCCAGCGTTTGGAGCGCTGCCTGGAAGATGTTTAGTCAAAACTCCCGGCTATTTGTTTCGATCGTGCTTGTCGAAACTGCGTTGATCATGCCATCCAACTTGGCGTTGTTCCACGTTCTTTTGGACCCCGGGCACCCGCCGAGAATCTCTGCCATTGTCCTCTCGATTACCTGGATGATTCTCATTGGCGTGCTGTGCCAGGCATTGTTGACGCTATGTGTCTTTCAGAAATTTCACCGGCAACCAGCGACGATAAGCGCCAATCTACAGCGCGTTGTCTCGCGGGCGGTGCCCCTGCTGTTCACCGCGCTGTTCGTCGGTGTGGCTGTGTTTACCGGCTTCGTGTTGCTCATCATCCCCGCGTTCATCGTGATGACGGTCTACTCGGTCGCGGTCGCCGCATGCGCCGTGCAAGAAACTGGGCCGCGTGAGAGCCTCTCGCAAAGCGCTGCGCTGACGCGCTTCCATCGCTGGCCGATTTTTGGCTTGGGGGTGGTATTCGGGATCATCAGCGTGGTGTTGAACCAGATCGTGGAGATGGTTTGGATCAGGGCCTTGGGACAATCAGCCACGAGTCTTTCACTGGCCGTCATTGATGAACTTGTTGCAGTGCTTCCGCTGGCTTTCTATTCCGTCGCGTGGGCAATTATCTACTGCCAGTTGCGGATCATCAAAGACGGCGAGTTCGCCCCACTTGCGCCCTGATTGTTTTGCCGTACCGAGCGGCTTCACGCCAAGGCCAATCGTGTACGATTAAAGATTCCCATGCCCGTAATGATTCAAGCTGAGAATGTCCGCAAAACCTACCGCATCGGCAAGGTCGATGTGCAGGCATTACGCGGCGTTTCCCTCCAGGTCGAGCAGGGCGAGTTCGTCAGCATTGTCGGCCCCTCAGGCAGCGGCAAGTCCACCCTTTTCTACATTTTGGGAGGCCTCACCCACGCCGATACCGGCCGCGTCTCCATCGACAGCATTGACTTCACCTCGCTCTCCGACGCCGACCGCACCCGCATGCGCAAGCAGAAAATCGGATTCGTCTTCCAGAAGTTCAACCTGCTTCCCACGCTCTCAGCGCAAGGTAACATCGACATTGCTAAGGACATCGCCGGTGCCTCCGCCGTTCATGATCCCGCTCATATTGAGCGCATCACTCGCTTGCTCGGCATCGACAAGCGCATGAATCACCGCCCCTTCGAGATGAGTGGAGGCGAGCAGCAGCGCGTCGCGCTCGCCCGCGCCCTCGTCAACAAGCCCGCCATCGTGCTGGCCGACGAGCCCACCGGCAATCTCGATTCCCAGAACTCCGAGATCGTCCTCAACATGCTGCGCCAGTCCAACAAAGAGTTGGGCCAGACCGTCCTGATGATTACGCACAATCCCGAAGCCGCCGAGTACGGTGACCGCATCATCCACATGCGCGACGGCGCCATCGTCACCCCAGACCGCGACCCACAATGGACCGGCGCACAGCACGACTGAAGTGACGATGCCTTAGCCTTGGACTTGCGTCCGTCTTTGTGCCTGCGGTTGGAAGGGGAAGGGGGCTCGATGGAACCTCGACGCATCCACATGTTCTCCGTGCTTCAGGTCTTTGGCGCATGCCTTTTCTTGTGGGTGCTCCTCAGGTGGGACACTCCGTGGAACACGATGCGCTATGTCGGCACCGTGCTGGCCGTGGTCGGTATCAGCTTCATTGCGCTGGCAAGGTACCAACTTGGAAAATCGTTTTCGGTGAAAGCGGAAGCCCATGAGCTTGTCACCCACGGGCTGTACTCGAAGATTCGCAATCCTATCTACGTATTCGGCGTCGTCATGCTGATCGGAGTCATTCTAGTTGTGCAGAGGCCGGCGCTCTGGCTCGCGCTCATTGTCATGGTGGTCGCTCAGGCCATACGGGCGCGCCGCGAAGCGCAAGTGCTGGAAGCGGCCTTTGGCGACGCCTATCGCGAGTACCGAAGCAAGACGTGGTTTTGATTGTCAACGCCTTTCCGTTCGCTTCAGAACGATCTGTCCTCGCCACAACCCGTCGTCGCTCTTGCCCCACATTCCTCTGTGTCTCTGTGCCTCTGTGGTAGATGGTTTTCTACCTGACGACCGTGCCCCGATTTGCCGCCTCATTCACACTTTCGTTATAATAAAAAAGCTGAGCGGGAGTAACTCAGTGGTAGAGTGCGACCTTGCCAAGGTCGAAGTCGCGGGTCCGACTCCCGTCTCCCGCTCCAGATTTTTCCACCCTCGCCACGGGCGAGGGTTTTAGCTGTAACCTCCACAAAACGGCGCGGTACCCAAGTGGTAAGGGAGAGGTCTGCAAAACCTTTATGCGTGGGTTCGATTCCCACCCGCGCCTCCATCCTCAGTCGCTAGGGTACGCGTTCGATCCCTGTGACGAACGTTATCCCGGGTACTGCCACTCCTGAGAGCCGGTTGTCATTCGTGACAAACAGGTCAGCGCCGGCGGCAGCCGCACAAGCTAGTTGAATCGCGTCGGCGGGGCGAATCCGCTCTCGGCTACGAATGTCCGCATACCGCTTTGCCGCCTCCAACTCGAACGGAACAAGCTCTACCGGACCATTCAGAAAAAAATTGAGATAACTCTTTTCGAGCACCGTATTTCCCAATTCTCTCGGCTTAGTTAGCGCCTCTCCGAGAGTCAGATAACTGGTCAGTAGTTCGTCTCTGCGCGCCAGCATGCGTTCTCGGAACTCAATCACCCGGCTCGACCATACGGCGTTGTGCTCAAACAAGTAGATAAAGAGATTGGTGTCCCAGAAGATTCGGGCCATCGCGCTACCAGGCCTGACCGCGGATTCGCCGGTCAATCAACAGCGCATACAAATACGGGTAATCGATCAGGTCCTTGATCTCCGTTGTGCTGGCGAGGGGACAGCGTGCTATGGCCTTGTCAACCTGGCTTCGCGTCAGCTTGCGATTGATGCGCCGTCCGTCCCGAAAAAACCAAATCCCCGCCCCCTCCACCTCATACGTGAACGGTAGCTTCGTGGCGGTCTTGAATTCTTCTCGTTGGTGGCTCTCGATTCGACCCCAAACCGACTCCGGCACGTTCTCTGCACCACCGCCTTGCGCTTCCTCGAAACGAGGTGGTGCCACATCCTCGGAACGCAGCCGTTCCACGAACTGGTCGCCGGGTTCGCTGGCCCACAGTTGCTTCCCAACCCCGAGCATCAACAAAACAGGATCCGCCTCCCTGCGCTCAGCTTCCACCTTGAGTTTTGCATTCACAGTCGCCATGACTTACTCCCCGTCTCTATATACTCTATAGAGATATAAGGAGTGCGTCAAGGCCGCCGCTTTCCCGCAGAGTGGCCTTTCACGCGCCCCATGCAGCCAGGCTTCTTGCCTAGGTTGGCCCGACGACTACGGCTCCGCTCATTCCGCCGAGTCGCCTTGAACTCCGCCCCGAATTCGCTTTCCCTCCCCGCCAAGTACGATAGAATCTTCCAACCTCTTATGCCTCTTGCCACGGGTACTCGTCTAGGTCCATACGAAATTCTTGCGCCCATCGGCGCCGGAGGAATGGGCGAAGTCTATCGCGCCCACGACTCCCGCCTCGATCGCACCGTCGCTATCAAGATCCTGCCGCCGTCATTCGCCAGCGATCACGACCGCCTGCAGCGTTTCGCGCAGGAAGCCCGCTCCGCCGCTGCGCTGAACCATCCCAACATTCTTTCCATCTTCGACATCGGCGACGCCGACGGCACCACCTACGTTGTCTCCGAACTCCTCGAAGGCGAGACCCTGCGCGCGCGTCTCTCGAAAGCCCCTGTCCCGTTACGCAAAGCCATCAACTACGCCGTGCAAATGGCCCACGGACTCGCCGCCGCCCACGAAAAGGGCATCATCCATCGCGACCTCAAGCCCGAAAATCTCTTCCTCACCAACGACGACCGCGTCAAGATTCTCGACTTCGGACTGGCCAAGATGACCCGCCAGCCGGGCGCGACCGATTCCGATGACGCCATGACCGTGCAAGTCGCCACCGAAGCCGGCATGGTAATGGGCACCGTCGGATACATGTCGCCCGAACAGGTACGCGGAAAGGCCGCCGTCCCCGAGTCCGACATCTTCGCCTTCGGCGCTATCCTCTATGAGATGGTCTCCGGCAAGCGCGCCTTCCACCGCGAAAGCGCAGCCGACACCATGAGCGCCATCCTCCACGAGGAGCCGCCCGACCTCACCGAAACCACGCGCAACGTTCCCTCCGGCCTTGAGCGCATCGTGCGCCATTGCCTCGAGAAGAATCCCGCGCAGCGCTTCCACTCTGCCGGCGACCTGGCCTTCGATCTCGACGCCATGGCCGACGTCACTTCCAGCAAGTCAGGAATGCAGGCCGCGGCGCAACAAGTTCGGCAACACGACTCTCGCCGCAAACTTCTCGCAGGCGCGCTGGCGATCGTGGTCGCCGCCGCCATCCTCGGCCTGGGCTGGTGGCTCGGTCGCTCCACCGCCTCCACCGCTCCACCCGAGTACCAGCAGGTCACCTTCCGCAACGGACTTATCGATAACGCCCGCTTCACCCCCGATGGCAGCGTGGTGTACTCCGCTGCGTGGGACGGCGGGGAGCGACAGCTTTACCTCGTTCGCTCCGACGAACACGGCTCCCGCGATCTTGGCTTCAAGGGAGCGGAGCTGCTGGCTGTCTCTAAGACCGGCGAACTCGCCATCCGCCTCAACAGCGTCGGCTATCGCGGCTACGCCCGGGCCGGAACCATGGCCCGCGTCCCCCTGAGCGGCGGAACGCCTCGCGAAGTCCTCGAGAACGTTCAAGATGCCGACTGGGCTCCCGACGGCGAGAACATGGCCGTCGTCCGCTACATCCCCGAGAACCGCCACTGGCGGCTCGAATATCCCATCGGCAAGGTACTCCTCGACGGCATCAACTGGATCAGCACTCCCAAGATCTCTCCCGACGGCAAGTCCGTCGCCTTCTCCGACCACCAGAACTCCGTCGGCGACGATCAGGGCACCATCGCCGTCATCCTACCCGACGGCAAGGAGAAGATCCTGTCTTCGGGATGGATCTCCATCGAGGGCATGGCTTGGTCGCCTTCAGGCGACGAGATATGGTTCACCTCCGCCAAGACTGGCTCGTCCGAGAACCTTCGCGGAGTCACTCTCTCCGGCAAGGTGCGCGACATCACCAACGTGCCCGGCGGCATGTGGCTGCAGGACATGCGTAACAGCGTTGTTCTCGCCGTCTCACAGCAACAGCGCGTGAACATCCGCGGCTCGGGCCCGGGCGCCAAAGACGAGCTCGAACTCGGCTGGTTCGGCTGGTCCGAGTTGCAGGACATCAGTCGCGATGGCAAGAAGATCGTCTTCGAAGAGGAAGGCGAAGGCGGCGGCCCCAACTACACCGTGTTCTTCCGCGACACCGACGGCTCGCCCCCGGTCCGCATCGGTGAGGGCCGTGGCGAGGCCCTCTCCCCCGACAACAAATGGGTCATCACCCAATCCACTCAGGGCGGAAGCCTCATGCTCGTGCCCACCGGTGCCGGACAATCCCGCGCGCTCACTCACGACAACGTGCGCTACACCGGCGTTCGTTATTTTCCCGACGGCAAGCGCCTCATCGCGGTCGGCTTTGAGCCCGGTCACGGTGCCCGCACCTACGTCATCGATGTGAACACCGGCGACTCCAAGCCCCTCACCCCCGAAGGCGTCACCGGCGCCAACCTCTCGCCTGACGGCAAGACCAACATCGTTGTCGGCCCCGACGGCAAGTTCGAATTCTGGTCGCTCGATAGCTCCTCCATCCGTCCCATTCCCGGCCTCCAGCCTGGCTTCTCTCCATTGGCATGGACCCCTGACGGCGGCTCACTCTATGTCCGTGATCGCAGCAGTCTAAGAAATCACCCCAAAATCCTTCGCCTGAACCTCGCCACCGGCAAGACGGAGCCTTGGAAGACGCTCGGTGAGGACCTCAACACCGGTGTCAGCGGTTTGGGCGGCATCATGTTCGCCAAGGACGCCGACGCCTACGCCTACCTCTGGGTCCAGACCCTCTCGCAGGCCTACTTGGTAAGAGGCCTGCGATAATCTGCCGCGTGTCCCATCCTTATCGTCCTGCTTTTTTGCGATAGGGTGGGAGACCCGCCAAATTCCTAACCGTGTTCATCCGCGTCAATCCGCGGTTGGCCTTCCTTTATTCTTGCCTAACTTTTCTCTGTGCCTCTGTGTGTCTGTGGTAGATGTTGCATTTGACTCTTGCCCGCGCAAAACCTGCCATAATCTTCCTACTCCATGAAACAGACTCTCCTGCTGTTGTGCCTCGCCCTCGCCGCCATCCCCGCCTTCGCGGCCACCGCCGACACCATCTCTCCCTCCGACCCCCGCGTCCAGATCATCGGCCGTGTCGATCGCACCAACCCTTCGCATCTCCGCATGATGTATCCCGGCGTCACTCTCCGCTTCCGCTTCACCGGAGATCTTGCCGTCGTGCAGCTGACGAGCGATTCCGCCGACGGCTACATCACCACCATCGTCGAAGGCACGAACCCCCAAATTCATCGCCTCGCCAAAGGCGCGAATGAAATTGCCGTCTCCGCCGACGACCTCGGCCCCGGCCCGCATACCGTCACCATCGTGAAACGCAACGGTTCCTGGCAAGGCATCACCACCTTCGACGGACTTCGCTTCGGCACCGGCGCATCTCTCGTCACGCCGCCGCCATTGCCCGCGCGCAAGCTCCTCTTCATCGGCGACTCCGTCACCTGCGGCGAGGGCATCGACAACTATCCCGTCTGTCCCGGAGACGTTCACCGCAGCGCCAACGCCTATGACGTCTATGGCATGGTGCTGGGCCGCCGTCTCGACGCGCAATCGGAGCTCGTCTGCTACGGCGGCCGCGGCGTAGTACGCGACTACCTCGGCCACCGCGACATGCAGGCTCCGCAATTCTTCAACTACTCCATCCCCGCAGAAGACGAATCTCAGCGCGCCAAATGGACCGACGACGGCTGGACTCCCGACGCCGTTGTCATCTCCCTCGGCACCAACGATTGGAACCTGCAGAAGTCCAACCCAATCCCCGAAGACGAGTTCGTCACCGACTACCTTGGTCTGCTCCGCAACGTTCGCAAGCACTACCCCCAGGCATGGATCTTGTTGACCCAAGGCTCCATCGTCAGTGATCCGAAGCTTGCCGAATACGTACAAGCCACTGTGAAGAAAGCGCAAGTTACAGACCCGCGCGTCGTATGGTTCGCTTCGCGCCACTTTCCCGGCAGCTCCTGCGACGCCCATCCCGACAAACCCCAGCAGCAGCAAATGGCAGACGACTTCGAGGTCGAACTAAGAAAGTTGCTGGGGTGGTGAAGGAGTACAAGGAGCCGTGCAATACGGTCTCTCCCTCGACGACTGACCCGAGCCTGATCCGTGTTTATCCGTGGTTCGCTCTTGGCTCTATTCTTGAATGAGTTTTATCCGCGTTCTCCGCGCAATCGGCGGTTGCCTTTTGTCTTTTCCCCAATTCCTGATCCGTGTTCATCCGTCCCGCGTGGCGGGATCCGCGGCTGACTAAGCTTTTGACTTTCCCTGCCGCCACCTGTGACTTCCGTCACTGCTGGATATTCCCCGCTCCGGCATGATTGAATTAAAGAAGTAGCTCATGTACTCGTTCTCCATCCTCAACAGCCGTAAGCGCGCCGCCATCGCGCTGATCCATACCGTCATCTTCCTCGGTGTGGCGGCATTCCAAACCGCCCTGTCGCACGCCAGGGCCTTCTCCCTTCACGGCGATAAAGTTGTCGGCGGAATCGTTTTGCTTTGCATCTACACCATCGTGACCACGGTGCTGCTGGTTCTTCTGCGCTACGCCACCCACTCCAGCGAGCGCCTCTACTTCGCCCTCTGCGCCACCAGCGCCGCCTTCGGACTGGTTCGCATTCTGCTGGGCGATCCGGCCTTGCACGCCGGAGTGTTCCGCGTCCTGCTGCTGTCGTGCGCAGTAATCGTTGGGACCATTATCCTGCGCACCCATCACGCTCGCGAGATGGCGACACCCCGCCTCAAAGCCGACTAGATTCTGTTCGCACCAATGCGATTTGAAGCGGAACGGATTTATGCTCTAAGTGTCTAGGTGCGGCTTGAAGCCGTGGCGTTTTCGCCGCTGCAGTACCTGCATCCCTGCTGGTGGGTAGTATCCGTGTAAGTTCCTTGCGTGCTTTTCAGACTCCCTTATCACTTGCCCATGTGTTCTACGTCCTATCGCTCGGGATTCCAATTTGCGAAAACAGGCTATGTGAGCCAAAGGGATTGGTGTCTCTTGGCTCTCACTACCGCCTTGGCGGGAGAATTGTGTCGCTCTTTGACAATCAGAAGCTGGCGACTGCCCGCACCTGCGGATCGAAAGTATGCCGCGGGCTGTATGTAAAGTATGTCATTTTCCTGTATGCAAAGTATGTAAAGTATGGCGTTAAGCCGTATGTAAAGTATGTGAAGTATGACAACTTTTTGCAGCAAAACCGCCATTATTGGAAGCTAAGTCCCACGCCGACACATGGATACGTATAACTAGCTATAGAATCAATGGCATGCGAACAGTTTCCCCCTAAATCATTGATTCTAAACAGTCGCGCGATTTGTTTTGCGAAAAATGACAAAACTCCGCGTCCGAAGCCTGCCTGTACGCAGCCGAAGGATGCCTCGGTGGTGGACCCCCTAGCTCCGCGAATTCAGCAATGCCGCTACCGCTGGGCCAGCCTTGTCGGCCGGGCTCTGGCCTTCGTCGTTGACCAAAGTCGGATCGGCCCCGGCGTCGAGCAACGCTTGCACCATTTCGACGCTGTCGCGGGCCGCAGCCGCATGAAGGGCGGTGTAGCCCATCATCTGCCGGGCGTTCGGATCGGCCCCGGCGCGCAGCACCAGCTTCACCAAATCGGCGCGACCCGAGGCTGCAGCGCTGTTAATGACCGCTACCTTCATTGGGTTCGTGGCAACGGCATTCACGTCAGCGCCGCAGCGCAGCAACTCTTCCGCCGCTTCCGGCTGGCTGAAAAACGTGGCCAGGTGAAGAGCGGTAAACCCGTCTCCGCTGAAGGCTTTGGCGAGAGTGGCGTCCTGCTCCAGCAGCCAGCGCAGGCGGGGCATGTCGCCCAGCGTTGCGGCCTCGAAGACATCGAGCTCCCCGGCTCTGCTCCGCAGCAGAGCGACCATCTCGTGACGCCCTTCGTAGCGTGCCTGCATGATGGCGGAAGCGCCGGTTGCGTTATGGGCGCGCGCCAGCGTGGGATCGGCGGCAAGCATCTGCTCAACCCGGGCCAGGTCGTTATCGTGAATCGCTGCAAAGAATTCCTGGGACATGATCGTCTCCGTCACAACGGGTTAGGCATTGCTAGTAGGCAGCTGCGCCGGCTTCGGCAACCGCGTGGTCTTGCTCGCCCGAGCCTCCGCTCACGCCGATGGCGCCCACGACTTTGCCATCGCGCTTCAGGGGAATACCCCCGGCAAAGATCATGATCTTGCCGTCATTGGAGGCGTGGATCCCGAAAAACTGCCCGCCTGACTGCGAGTGTGTCGCCAGGTCCTTGGTGGCAATGTCGAATGCGCGCGAGGTATAAGCCTTCTTCTGCGAGATGTCGATCGAGCCGATCCAGGCACCGTCCATGCGGACGTGGGCGACCAGGTTGCCGCCCTCATCGGCCACGGCAATATTCATTGGCTGCCCGATTGCTTGGGCCTTTTTTTCAGCGGCAGCAATTACGCGGCGGGCGTCTTCCAGTTTGACTGCGGACATAGTTCCTCCAGCGGAATGAGTTCAGCCACCGGCGCTGCAGGGTGGCGGATTCCGACATAGCGGGTAGAAGAAGATTTGGCAAGTCGTGAAGCGCCCGCCAATCCGGTGGATTTTCGCCCCGCACACGTTAGGGTGAACAGCCCGAGGCGCGGTACCCAAGTGGTAAGGGAGGGGTCCGCAAAACCTTTATGCGTGGGTTCGATTCCCACCCGCGCCTCCACAGCGTCTTCTGTCGCCGACGATTGGGCTAGTCTTCGATGCCCCGGAGTTTTGACCTCAGCTGCGCTAGCACCAACCCGCTGCACAGCGGCTAACAAAACTCATCGAATTCGCGGAAGAGGCAGATGCGTCTCGTCGCAAATAGTAGCGATCAGGCATTATCTAGGGATTAACTGCTCCGTGCCAGTGCCCCAAAAAAGTGTCCACTATCTATAGTAGTACTGCGCTTCTAGCACTTAACGTGTACGGCATGGCCGAAAAGTTTGCTGTCTCCCGAGTTCTGCTCTTTGTGTCACTGGTACTGCTAGTTTTCCAGTCACTCACCCTTCAATTAGCCGCGCAAACCGACCTTGGCACCATTCGAGTCCACGTTCAAGATCAGAGCGGCAGTGCGCTAGCGGGCGCCACAGTGACCGTGCGTAACCCCGCTACTTCATGGGAACGAACGGCACAAACCGATGCCTCTGGCGATTATTCGTTCGTCGGTGTCCCTTTGACCGGACAATATACGGTCAGTGTCGCCGCGGCGCAATTTAAAGCGGCGCAGCAGAACGACGTTCAGCTCCGGGCCGGAAGCGTGACGACCTTGAATTTTGCGCTGAATGTTTCCGGCGAGAAGGCCGTTATCGACGTCTACGGCACGCCCGGTTCGCTGCCCACCGAGTCGAACCAGGTGTCAACGCGCTTCGACCTGCAGAAAATTGAAGACACGCCGGTCCTGAGCAACAAGGTATCGAGCTTGCCGCTTCTGAATTCGTCGGTCCGTCCGGCGCAAACAACGGGCGACTTGTTCATGAACGAAACGCTCTATGTCATCAACGGTAACGGACGCCGTCAGACGACCTATCAGTTGGACGACACTGACGCGGACGACAGTTGGGGTCGGCAGACGATGTTCGCCGCAGTTCCGTTCCCGGTGGTGCAGGAATTCACGGTTTACACCAATGCGACCTCGGCAGAGTGGGGCCGCAACGCGGGCACAGCGGTGAACGTCGTCACGAAATCGGGCACCAACGACTGGCACGGCGACTTCCTGGGGATGGGCCGGCCAGCCGGCACGCAGGCGAACACGCCGCTGACCACGCATCCGGCAGACAACGTGATGGCGCAGGGCAGCGGAACGGTTTCCGGACCGATCGTGAAAGACAAGACGTTTTTCCTCGCCTCGGTGCAGTACAGCGACCAGCAGCGAGCGGCCGTCATCACGTCTCCCGTGACGCCGGGCGCCGTGTACGAAGGCGATTTCAGCCAGTGGCTGGGCCTGTTCCGGCTTGACCAGATGATTGGGAACAACAACCGGCTGACGCTGCGTGGCAACCTCGACCGCTTCTCCGACAGCAATCCGCAGGACGCAGTCAGCGGCGTAACGCTGCCGACCGCGGCGCGTGTCTTCACCCGCAATACGTACCAGGCTGCACTCACCGACGACTGGACGCGTGTCGCCCACGATGGTGAACGATTTCCGCTTCCAACTGCTGGTAGCGTCGCCAATCACGCAGTTCATCCCGGTGGTATCTGCGCCGCAGGAGTACGTTTCGGGCTATTACACGAACGGGGACTCGCGTTGGGCCGACCTGCTCAACCACCAATACGAGTGGGGTGACACGCTCAGTTTATCCAAGGGGCATCATCAGATCCGGACCGGCTTCAATGTGATTTACTCCTCCTCGGGCGGGTATGGCCAAGAGTTCGGCAGCGGCTACATTGACGGGCGATTCCAAATTAATGCGAAGTACGAAACCATTCCGATAGCGACCTTGCTGACTTACAATCCGTCGCTGGCGCCTCCGGGCTTTCCGAAGGGATCGCCACCGATCGCCAGCAGTTTCACGCAATCGTTTGGCAACGCGACCTATAACGTAAAGGAAACTCTGTACGGTATGTTCGTGCAGGACAACTGGTCGGTGCGTCCCAACCTTACGCTCAACCTTGGCCTGCGGTATGAGGGCCAGACGTTTACCAACCAATACGCTATGTTCTCGCCGCGAATTGGCGCGGCATGGCAAATCCAGCCAAACACGGTGATCCGCGCGGGATATGGAATCTATTACTCGGAGGAGCGCGCCAACCTGGAAGCCTCGGCGGCGCTGGGTGGTCCGCAGGGCGTGTTTACTTACACGGTGGCCCCCGGAGGCTATGGCTTCCCGACATCGTTTTCACCGATCTCCGGATTTCCTCCGGGAGTGGCGCTGCCGGCGCGCGATATCACGATTCTCGCAGGCCAGTGCAATTACCTGAACCAGTTCCTGCCAGTCAGTCAGTTGCGTTTCTGTCCGAACACGTTTTACAACCCCTACACGCAGCAGTGGAACCTCGGCATCGAGCACGATTTCGGACACGGCTGGTTGTACTCGATGGACTACATCGGCTCGCACACAATTCACATCGAGCAGCCGGTCGACTTGAATTCGCCTTCCGGCTTCACGCGCACGTTGCCAGGCCAGACGCGCTCGGCGGCCGCGGCCAACGCGACCCGTCCCATAGTGCCGGTAAACAACGGTTATCGCCAGGTGCTCGCCTACACCAACGCCGGCTCTGCGTTCTATGACGGGCTACAGGTTAAGCTCAACAAACAGCTGACCAGTCGGCTGTCGATGCTGCTGAGCTACACCTGGTCGCACGACATCAACACCGTGGAGTGGGACGGCACCGGGCAGAACCCCAACGACTACTCTTGCCTGGTGGTCTGCGAAAAGGCGACGAGCCTGCTGAACCAGACCAACCGCGCAGCATTAAGCGGCACTTACACGTTCCCGTGGCAGATCCTGTTCTCCGCGGTGGCGGAGATGGGTTCTGGGTTCCCCTATAACGTAACGACCGGTGTCGACAACAATGGCGACGGCAACACGTCGGATCGGCCGGTGATCAACGGCGCGGTTGTTCCCCGCGATTGGGGACGGGCGCCTGCGCTGTATGATTTCGACTTCGCACTGGCCAAAGGGTTCAAGATCGGGGAACGGATGAACCTGAATATTCGGGCCGAATCCTTCAACACCTTCAACCACCTGAACACTTTCAGCCGGAACGGAGTCTACGGCAATACGGCGACCCCGGTCTCAACTTTTGGTCAGCCCGTAGGTGGGTTGGCTAACATCGGACCGCCGCGCCAGATGCAGTTCTCGGCGCGCATCCAGTTCTAAGGCCAGGAAAACTCGGCTGGGCGTTCTCGTCGCTTTAATCCGGACGAGAGCGCGCAGCCTTCTGAGCGTTCAGGAGTCTTTCAAACACTCACGATGCGACGAACGATATTGCAGCTGAAATTCCCTTTGGTCCGCGCGGGTACGATGGCATGCCTGGTGATGTTGCTCTGTGCTGCGGCGGCCGTAGCGCAATCAGCAGCTGCAAAGGGCAGCATTTCTGGCACAGTCACAGACCCACAGGGAGATGCCGTGGCTGGAGCACAGGTCACGGTCCGTAATGTGGACTTCAGTTCTTCGCGCAACCTGGTTACTGACGAGAATGGTGCATATAACGCGACCATGTTGACCACGGGCGCCTACACCGTCGAGGTGAAGGCGCAGGGCTTCACGCTGAAAAAGCCGGCCCGCGTGACACTGGGCGTGGGCGCGAGCGTCGAGGTCAACGTCCGAATGGGCGTGGCGGCAGTGTCTCAAGGCGTGACCGTGACAGCTCACGGGCCAACGGTGGAGGGCAACACGCTGCCACCCGCCATCAACAAACAGGCGCCAGAGGTGAGCAACACGCTGGCAGGGCTGACCGTGACGTACCTACCGAACCGCGATCGCGATTTCAGCCAGTTCGGACAACTGGCCGCGGGAGTGCAGCCAACGCTGGTGAATTCCGGGCTGGTAGTGGACGGACAGCGTCCAAACGCCCTTGCGGTGGCAGTGGACGGCGCCGACTTTACCGACCCGCTGCAGGGCGGCCAGCGCGGCGCCGGCGACGGTTCGTTCTTCTTTCCGCAGACCATCGTGCGCGAGTTCCAGATTGTCCACGCAGGCGTCTCGGCCGAAGTCGGCGGGACCAATGCCGGCTTCATCAACATCGCCACCAAGGAAGGCAGCAACAAATATCGTGGTGAGGCGTTCTACATTGGCCGTCCATCGGCGTTCACATCGCCCGACACCTTCGGCCATTCTCTCGACAACACGCAGAACGAATTTGGCGGCTCGGTTGGCGGGCCCATCCGGAAGAACCGCGCGTTCTTTTACGCCGGCATGGAGCAGGACTACCTCGATGTGCCCTTCTGGACCCAGTTTGAAACGCAAGCTCCGGGTGTGACCGTTCCTTCTTCGCTGACGGCGCTGCAACAGCAAGTTGTTGGCAAGAGCAATCCTACGGCAGTCTTTGCGCGGACTGACGTGCTGCTGAACCAGAACAATACCCTGAATCTGCAATTCGACTTCAACCGACTGCACGCGACCAACGTAGATGACGGCTCCACCCGCAGCATCGCGTCGTATGACAACAGCTCGGCATTGACGGGAACGAGCTATTGGGTGCGCGGCAATCTGACGACCGTGTTCGGCGGGCAGATGGTGAACCAGGTGCTGGCCCAGTGGGCGCAGGACCAGCGCACCATGGCGCCGAACGCGACTGCGCCCGAGTATGTCATCAACGGCTTCGGCGTTCTCGGTGGCAGTAGCCTGTCCAACTGGGCCTACACCTCGAACATCAGCCGCTTCAACGATGACCTGACCATCATCAAAGGCCGCGCCACTCTGCACTTCGGCGGCAGCTTCGCCTACGACCCCGCGCAGCAGCGGCATGAAGCGAACCTGAACGGGCAGTTTGACTTCAACTCACTGGCCGATTTCGAGGCCAACGATCCGAGACGGTATCGACAAACCTTCGTCACCGGCGACGGAAACTACAACGGAGCAGTAAAGTCGCTGGGGCTGTATGCCGACGCCAAGCTCACAGTCACGAAGAAGCTGACGCTCACGGCCGGCCTGCGCTGGGATGCGCAGTGGAACCCGCAGCCAACACATCCCAATGCGGCAATCCCATCTACGTCGTATATCCCCAACGACCTGAACCAATGGCAGCCGCGGTTGGGCGTCGCGTGGAATCCAGCGGCCAACACCGTGGTGCGTCTGTCGGCGGGGCTCTATGACGCGCCGACTCCGGCGACCTACTTTCAGCGTGTATTCACCGACAATGGGCTGAATACCGTGGTGGCTGACAGCTACTACGACCCGCAGATTCTGGCGCTGGTGGCGAATGGCAATCCGCTGTCGGCTCCGCCCGTCGGGCTAACAACACCAGCAGCGTTGGTGGTGGGAATCAACTCGCTGTTTCGTAATCCGCGATCGTTTCAGGCGGCGGGGAGCTTCGAGCAGCAACTGAACGCAAAGATTTCGCTGTCGGCAGGATACGTTCACAACAGCACCTGGGACCTGCAGCAAATGGTCAGCCAGAATTTGTTTGCGCCCACCTATGACGCGAGCGGAATGCCGATTTTTCCAGCGCAACGGCCCGATCCCAACATCGGCCAACTGCTGATCAATCAATCGTCGGCGCATTCTTCGTACGATGGCATGACGGTGACCGCGAATTTCCAGCTTCCCGCACCGTTCGCAGTTGGTGGCCAATTACACGTTGGCGCGCGCCCGCGATAACAACTCCAACCTCGGGCCTTTTACGCTCGTGCCGGGACTCAATCCCTACAACCTGTCGGCCGACGCATCGGACTCGTCGTTTGACGTGCGCAACAGCTTCAACCTCAGCGCCATCACCAATCTGCCGCACGGCTTTAAGATCAATCCGATTTTCATCGCGCGATCGGGAACGCCCTACACGCCCATCATCGGCTTTGACACGCAGAACGACGGCAACGACTGGAACGATCGCGCCATCGTCAACAATACGGTGGTGGCGCGCAACAGCTACCGGCAGCCGTCGTTTTTCAACCTCGACCTGCGCTTTGTAAAGGACTTCGCGCTACACGGCGAAGGACGCCACCTTGACCTCTTCATGGACATCTTCAACATCATCGGCGCGGGCAATCGCAATTTCGGGCCGGAAGCGGTCAGCGTGTTCGGGAATGCCTCGTCTCCTGTGTTCACCGCGGGACAAGCGCAGTTCGCTCCCGACACCAATCACATGGGGAGCGCCCGGCAGTTTCAGTTCACCGCGCGAATCACTGCATTCTGAGACCTTAAAGAAGTTCTGTAGCCGTGGTGCGGACGGGTAGAGCCGAGCTTCAGCTCGGCGTCCACAATTTGTAATTGATGCATGAGCCGGCTTCAGCGGCACAAGACTACACTGCGACTACGTCATAACTAAGTTGACGGCTAGCTCACTCCTTCGTTCCACCCGCGACGCCGGCCGTGAGAGGCGCATGGTTACTGCTCTCCAATGCGTGGTTCAGCGTGGGAAGGTCGTCGGCGAGAAGCTTCCGATACTCCGCCGTCGACCGCATTCAATTCGGCCTCATACGTCTTCAACAGTCCAAGCTGAGTTTCCGTCGGCGCGAAGTCGGCGCCGCCCGCCACATCACCGCCGCCGGTGCCGACCTCGGCGTTCAGCCAGATCAGGTTCAGGTAGAGTCCATACGGTTCGACGAAATACTTGTCATCGCTATTCAGAAGCGCCTGTGAAACCAAGCGGTGCTCGATGGCTACCAACTTCTTGTCCATCGCTTCAGCAGCCTGCAGGAGTTGCGCCTGCTGTTTGGCCTGGGCATCCTTCAGCGAACGCGGACCAGCGGATGAAGGCTCCGCGTCGTAGTCGTCGCCGTCCTCGGCCAACGCCGCTTTCTCCTGGTCATGTTTCTTCGGCGGACGCAGCATGGCCTGGATCACTTCGAGTTGCTTACGCAGCCACTCGATCTGGTTGACTGTATCGGACACGCTGCTAATGTTGTCGCAGATTTGCAGTAGCGTCTTGACCGACTGGTCGATGTCCGCGTCTGTGCCCGGGGCCTTGGGATCGCGCACGACCGTGAGCGGCTGCGAGTACGACTGGCCGTCAACCTTCAGGCGCACCGTGTACTTCCCCGGAGCCACAATCGGACCAACCTCAGCGGGCCGGCTTCCCCAGTGCGTAATCGGACGCGAGTCCGCGTCGCGGAAGCGGGGCTCATCCCAGATGTGCGGATTGTCGGGCGCGGCCGTGCGCAGGGCAACCAGCCGAGGCGACTCGTAACGCATGTCCCACTTCACCCGATTCAGTCCGGGCTGGCCTTTGGCCTCCAGCTTCCGAATCACAGTGCCATTTGCGTTCAGAACCTCCAGCTCGACCGGCCCTTTGGGCTTGGCCTTCAGCGAGAAGTTGAGCATCGCCTGCGGAGCGCGCACGAAGCGATACGTCGAGCGCGGCTCGAACAGCACAACCGCCGCATCGGAGTGTTTGGCGGCGAGATGTTCCAGCGGGGTGATGTCGTCGAGAATGTAAAGTCCGCGACCGTAAGTCGAAACCACAAGGTCGTGGAAGTCCTTCTGCACTACAGCCCAGGTTACGGGCGAGTGAGGCAGGCCCTCCTGCAGCGCGGTCCAGTGCCCACCGTCATCCGTCGAGTAATACAGCGCATTGCCGGTGCCCGCGAACAACAGCCCGGCAGCATTGGGGTCCTCGGTCACCGTCTTGACGTACGACAAGGCGTCCTTGGGCAGGTTTCCGGTGATCGATGTCCACGTCTTGCCCATGTCGGTGGTCTTGTAGATGAACGGATCGCGGTTGTCCACGAGATGGAAATCAACGCTGATGTACGCCGTGCCGGCTTCGAATGCCGATGGTGCGATGCTGGTGATCGTGCCCCACGGCGGAAGCCCGTTGATGTTCTTGGTGACGTTGTTCCAGTTCGCGCCCGCGTCCTTGCTGTACCAGACCTGGCCGTCGTTGGTGCCCGCCCAGATGAGCCCCTTCTGGATTTTCGACGGAGCGATGGCAAACACAACTTCGCCATAGAACTGCCCCAGGTTATCGCCGACGATCCCTCCCGACGGAACTAGATGCGCCGGGTCCTGCGTCGAGAGATCAGGGCTGATGACCGACCAACTGTCGCCCGCGTTGCTGGTCTTGAAAATCACCTGGCAGCCGTAATAAACCGTGTTGTGGTCGAACGGATCGACCGCCAGTGGCGGCGTCCAATGGCAGCGATATTTGAGCCCATTGGGAGGCGAGTCCAGGGTGTGCATCCATGGACTGACCGAGTGCGCCTCCTTGTTGCGAGCGTCCCAGCGAGTGACCGTGTCACCGTAGCAGGTAGCCCAGACGATGTTGGGGTCGACGGTATCGGGAATCGTAAAGCCCGACTCGCAGCCGCCCATCTCGCGGTCCCATCCGCCCTCCGGTTGATCGAATGGCACACTTGGACCGCGCAGGTTTCCGTCGTCCTGCATGTTGCTGTAGAAGTAGTACGGAACCTGGTTGTCGACGGCGACATGGTACATCTGGCCAATGGGCAACGTGACGCGATGGAAGCCGCGGCCATGGACCGTCGTGATAATCATCCCGGCGTCATCGGTAATTACGAAACGGTCGGGGTTGGTGGGGTCGAACCAGATGTCGTGGGTGTCACCCCCCCAGCGAACTTCGTGAAAATTCTCGCCACCGTCGAGCGACTGGTGAAACGAGCTGTTGGCCACCAGGACTTCATTGTCACTGCCGGGCGACACTGCGATTCGAATGTAATAGCCCGCGCGACCGGTCAGAGCGCGCTGGTGGTTGACAGCCTTCCACTGGTCGCCGCCGTCGTCGGACCTCCAGAGCGATCCCTGGTCTTTGGTCTGTATCAGCGCGAAGACGCGATTTGAGTTGGTCGGCGCCACGGCGACATCGATCTTCCCCATCGGCGATTTCGGCAGGCCGTGTTCTTCGATTCGGGTCCACTTGCTTCCGCCGTCGTGCGACACGTAAATCCCGCTGCCGGGCCCGCCGCTAAGCTCAGCCCAGGTGTGCATCTCGACCTGCCACATACCCGCGAACAGCGTGCGGGGATTCTTCGCATCCATGGAAAGTCCAGAGCAACCGACGTTCTCATTCGCGAAGAGCACCCGCTCCCAATGCTGGCCGCCGTCGATCGTGCGATACACTCCGCGCTCCTGTTGCGGCCCCGTCGTGCGCCCCAGAACACAGGCAAAAACGATGTCGGGATTCGTCGGATGAATGACGATACGTCCAATGCGACCCGACTCCGGCAGCCCCATATTCGTCCAGGTCTTGCCGGCGTCGGTGGACTTGTAGATGCCGTTGCCCATGACGTCGCTGTCGCGGATGACCCAGGCCTCGCCGGTTCCTGCCCACACCGTGCTGGGATCCGACGGCGCTACTGCCAGCGCGCCAATGGCCGCGACCGGCTGCTTGTCAAAGATCGGCGTCCAGCGATTGCCGCCATCGGTCGATTTCCACACGCCGCCTGATGCGGCGCCTGCGTAGTAAGTGCTCGGGTCTCCGGGAATGCCTGCTACCGCTGCGATGCGGTTGCCAACCTTGGGACCAACGAAACGGAAACGAAATTGGCTTTCCGACTCGGCGTCGGGCTGTTGTGCGACTGCCGGTAACGTGCAGGTAAGAACTGCAATGAAAGCGAGAAGCTGACCAAGGCGGCTACGGAACATTCCTGGAATTCCTCCGGCGAACCATCGTGAATCTTAACAGGGGAGGCGACGACCCTGTTTTCGCCGGCCAGCGCCGTCGGCCCCTAATGTCCTGATTCCCATTTTGGAACCCGATGGTTACTTTAGTTTTCCGGATACCGAATATTCCTCTGGACTTGCCAATCCCGCCGCGATAAACCATAGCTGTGAGGCACGGTATCGGTGTGCCTTGCGGCTTGGCGCCCAGCGCGCCCACATTCCTGCGATCTTTGACAACCCGGCTTCAATTACCTCGCAGCGGCTTCTGCTTCCCCGATTCGGGCAGCGCTCGTCATCAGGAAAGTGATATAGCTATGTAGGTTAGTGGTTCTCTATTACAATTAGCGAGCTATCTCAATTTTTCGTACAAATCGCTGATAAGAAATACCATTAACCGCAAGAAATATACTGTTATAGCTAGGGATAACACAAAATACTGCGAGTTTTCTGAATCGGCCGGAACTCGCTCCCCGGCGCAGAAACACCCCCCGAGCCGGCTCAGCTAGCAGCAAGATTTCCTTGGCCCTGGCCCACGGTAGGAAAGGCTGCAGCCATCTCCATAACTGCTCTAGCCCCGGAGCTTCCACAAAACCTGTCGAAGCATGCCCAGCAGCACCTCAGCATCGCGGGTGTTGATACGCATGCGGCGAATCATGCGGCGGGCTTTTTCCTCGGTCGCCGCCTTCGTCTCGGGGGTCGCATAGCCGCTTTGCTCTAGAGCTTCGAGCAAAACTGCGGTAAGGCGCTCGAGTTCGGCGGAGGTTGCTGGCTCCTGCTGCTCGGCCTCGGGCAGCGCTTTGGCCTCGCGCGCCAGCTCGTAGAGAGTGACTGCCACCGCTTGTCCCAGATTCATCGAGAGGTGCTCTTCACGCGTGGGGATATGCAACAGACAATGGCAGTGAGCGAGATCAGCATTGCTCAGGCCGGTCTTCTCGGAGCCGAAGACAATAGCGACCTTCGCGCTGGTTAGCCGCTGCCTGATTTGCGCGGCGGCTGCGTCGAGCCGGTGCATCGGGTGCTGCGACTCGCGGTGCTGGATCGCCGTGGTGCCGACAACCAGCGCACAGTCGGCGACGGCGTCAGCAAGAGTCTTGAATAGTTCGGCGCGCTGCAGGATTTCAGCCGCCGGACCCACAGCGCTACGGGCCTCTCGAAACGACGGCTCGAAAGGATTCACCACCCGCAGGTGCAGCGCGCCAAAATTGCTCATGGCGCGCGCAGCGGCGCCGAGATTGAGGGGGTTGCGTGTTTCGACCAGCACAACCCGCAAGCGGTCGAATTCGGCAGAAGCGGGCAAGTGGAGATTCTACGACAGCGGCAGAGTATCGCGGTCGGCGTAAAAGTTCACCGGCGAGAAAGCGCAGGTACTCACTAGCAGATCAGCTTACTGTTTCCCGACCGCCGTTTCGATGTCCCAGCGTTTCATCCACAGGAAAAGCACCAGCAGGCCCCAAAGGTGATAGCCCATGTTGGCACGACGCTCCAAATGGTCCTCAATCAGGCGACGGACGACGCGCCACTCGAACAACCCGCTCGCGGTGACCGTTTCTTCCGAGAGAATCTCCAACAGCAGTGGACGCAGCACCCCGCGAAACCACTCGTGGATCGGGATGTCGAAGCCGATCTTGGGGCGATGGAGAACCGAGTGCGGCAACTTGTCCTGCATCAGGCGCCGCAGCACGAACTTCGACTCCGAACCATGCAGCCGGAAATCATCAGGCAGGCTGTTCGCGAAGTCAACGATACGGTCGTCAAGAAATGGCGGCCGCACTTCCAGCGAATGCGCCATGCTGATACGGTCCACCTTGTAAAGAATGTCGTCAGCCAGGTAGTAGCGCTGATCGAACTCGAGGAAACGGCCGATGTCCCGACCCGGGCGCAGGTTCGCCAGGACGCCATCAAGCGGCGCGGACCCGGCGTAGTGAAAAAGCCGCTCCTTCTCTTCGTCGGAGAACGTGCCATTCCAGAAAAGGTGCGCCCGGCCAGGGTCCATTAGTGAGCCCTGCAGGAAGCGCTTCACTTTGTACTCGAAGCTGATCTTGTCGTCAGAGACCGGCAGCAGGCGAGCGGCGGCGAACCCGGCCCTGAGCAGCGGCGACGGGAACTTACGTGCGAGATCGCTGTAGCGATTCGCCTTGTAGGTGAGGTATCCCGCGAAGAGTTCGTCGCCGCCCTCGCCGGTAAGAATCACCGTGACGTCGCGCGCTGTCATCTTGGCCAGGAACCACAAAGGGACCGCACCTGCATCGGCGCTGGGCTCGTCAGAGTAGTAAGCAATCTGCTGAATGGCGTCGGTGAGTTCGGCTTCCGGATTCAAGTCGAACTCGGTGTGCTCGGTGCCGAAGTAGTGGCTCACTTCACGGATGTAACGGCCCTCGTCAAACGAGCGCCCCTGAAACGTCACGCCAAACGTGTGGATGCGATTGGGGCTGGCGTGGCTCGCGTAATGCAGCACCGTGGAGGAATCAAGTCCGCCGCTTAGCCAAACACCGAGCGGCACGTCGGAGATCAATTCCTCTTTCACTGACTTCTGCAGCAGATCGTCGAGTTGCTCACAGGCGGCCTCGATCGAAGCAGGCGCGGGCAGCTTCTCTTTCGGCGGAAGGTACGAGCGGGTCGAGCACAAGCCGTTCTTCCACTCCAGCATATGGCCCGGCAACAGCTTCACGAGGCCCTCGACCAGCGTGTACGGCGCGGGCACATAGTTGAGGCTGAGATAGCAGTTGAGTCCGTCGAGTGAAATGCGGCGCGGCACATTGGGATTGGCGAAGATGCACTTCAACTCGGAACCGAAATACACTTCGCCGTCCTGCTGGAAGTAATACAGCGGCTTGATGCCCATGCGATCGCGGGCCAGCACCAGTCGGCCACGCGACTGCACCCATATGGCGATGGCAAACATGCCGCGCAGACGCGCGAACGAGGCGTCTCCCCAGCGCAGGTAGGCTTGCAGGATGACCTCGGTGTCGCAGTGGGAGTGGAAGACGGCACCCTCGCGCTCCAGCTCTTGGCGCAGCTCGAAAAAGTTGAAGACCTCGCCGTTGTAAACAATGACGGCGTCGCAATCGTCGCTGAAGACCGGCTGGTCGCCGCCGGCGATGTCAAGGATGGCCAGTCGGGTCGCCCCCAGCGAGACTTCGTCGCACTCGAAATAGGCCTTTTGGTTTGGGCCGCGGTGGGTGATAGAGTCCACCGCATTGTTCAGCACGCCGGCTGGCAGGGGCTTACGAAGGTGTGAAAAACCGGCGATGCCGCACATCTAGATTCGAAGAGTCCGTTCCCGATTGGAGTGTAAGATTGCTGGCGCAACGCCCCCGGAAGGTTGGCATTGCCGTTGCCCACAACGGCGCGCTGCGAAGCGCGACGTCTTTCAGTGTAAACCGAGACATCTGCTTTTCGAAATTGCGGATGTCCGCATCAGATCAGCGATTGGTATGCTTGCGATGCGAGGTGCACCATGCATCACATCCTGTTTTATGACGTTGTCGAAGACTACATTGAGCGGCGCGCTCCACTGCGGGCAGAACATCTCAAGCTGGCCAGGCAGTCGCAGGCGCGCGGCGAAATGGTGACGGGCGGCGCGCTTGCCGATCCGGTCGATGGAGTGGTCATCGTGTTTCGCGGAGACTCGCCAGCCGCAGCTGAGGTGTTTGCGAAGGCCGATCCTTATGTGCAGCACGGGCTCGTGAAGTCGTGGCGGGTGCGGAAGTGGATGACAGTGATTGGGGACGAGTAGGGCCAGCCTGATGGCCAGTTCTGTCGTCGCGGCGGCCCGGCTAATCTCGCTGCGCCGCTTCCGGCTTGAAGATCATCCCCTGACCGGTCTTGCCATCCATCAGCACCGAGATTGGCCGCTCGAAGTGCAACAGCCGCACGCAGCCGTGATCTTCTGTTCCGCATTGTTCCGCCAGCCAGTCCCAATCGACGAAGCCCTCGCCGGCGTCGGGGTTCACGGTAAAGTAGCCAACACGGAATGCCGTCAGGTTTTGGAAGAAGTGGCTGCCCTGCGAAGGCGTGACGCGGAAATCCTTGAAACCCGACTCCACGATCACACGCGCCCCCGCGATCTGGTCCCACGTTACTGGAATCCCGAGCCACGGCTCGTTGGACCCCCAGCGACCGACGCCGATTAGCACATACGGCTTGCCTTCGGCACTGAGCTGCGCGTTGAAATGGGCCACGCTCTGCGCCACGTCGTGGCTGCGGGCTCGCTCGAAGCGGTTGAAGTCCACCACGATCACATCCTTCAAGTCCGCAATCCGGCCGTGTCCCAGTACCTTAGCGCTCTGGCAGATGAGTCGCGATGCTTCCACCTCGCCCATCTTTAGCTCTTCTCCCTCGCGCGACATCACCAGCGGACGCATCTGCAGGAATCCGAACTCGGCGTCCTCGCCGGGACCCTTCGGCAACTTCACCGCAAACTCGATTTCCACCGGACGCCCCATCGCGTCTTCACCGATGCTCATGATCTGGTCGAGGATCTTCGGCAGCGGAAACAATCCGTGCTTGAGAATGGGTGCAAAGCTGATGATGCGTGCGCCGGGTCGGCTCAGACCGTCATACACAGCGTGGTTCTCTACCGAATACGTGGACGCCACCATGTGCAGCGTGCCATCGGCTTCGGCGGCACGGATGGGGAACGCAGTTTCGCGAAGATCGTCGGCAGGATCTTCGTGATGCACTCGCGGCGTCAGCTCCAGCGCCCAAAACTCGGTCTGTGAATTTGTCAGGATGTCTTCCACCGACGAGAACTGCACCAGGTGACGCGGATAGCGCGGGCTGAAGGTCAGGCACTTCCCTCCACCGACCACCGCGCGCCCCATGCCGAGAGCGACCGCGGCGAAGCCATCTTTCGGCGTCTGCGGCTCCATCGGATAAAAGTTGCGCGAGCGCACCACGCCGGAGAACTCCGGATAATACCGCTGCCCGTGCGGCGAACCCACGACATGCTGGATCATCACCGCCATCTTCTCTTCCTCGAGGCGGTATGGCGTGGCGCGCACGTAGGCCTTGGAATGCTGGCTGAAGGTGGAGGCGTAAACGCGCTTAATGGCCTCGTTCAGTTGCCGCAGGCGAACCTCAAGGTCGTGGTCTTGATTGCCCAGCATGAATGTGTCGTAAACGCCGGAGAACGGCTGGTATTGCGAGTCTTCCAGCAGGCTGGACGAGCGCACCGCCAATGGAAACGTCACTTTCTCCAGAAACGCACGCAGGTGGGCCTGCACGTCGGCCGGCAAAGGGGAGGCCAGAAACCGTGCGACGATTTCGTTATCGTCGGCGCATCGCATGGCAAAATCATGCAGCTCATTCTCGGCGATGAAGCGGTCAAAGGTGTCGGTCGCCAGCACCACGGTCCTGGGCACGGAGATGTGTACGCCGGAAAAGCGCCGGGGCATGTGCTTCGGTTGCAGCAGGTGGCGGGCGAAGGCCAGTCCGCGGGCCTTGCCACCGAGTGAGCCGTCGCCGATACGCAGGAAGTAGGTGTCCTGCGGCTGGAACATCTCGGGGTGGAAGTCTCCCACCAGCGTCTGGCTCTGCTCGCGGCGATAGCTAACGATGGCTTCAATCAAGTCGCGACGCAGCACTTCGATACTGGCAAAGTCGGAAACCTTGCGCGGCCGTAGCTTCTGCGCGACGGCAAATTCGGTTCGCGCCATCAGCCAGTGCGAAAAGTGATTGCGCCCAGCATGATACGAGATGCTCTCGGCAGGCACCGTGCGCAGCGCCTGCTCCAGTTCACCGAGGTTGCTGGCGCGCGCCACTTCGGTCTTGCGGTCAGGCAGGCGGAAGACGAAATCGCCGAAACCCACCTGGTCGATCAACCAGTTGCGCAAGTCGCCAAGCAGGGTTGGAGAGTGTTTCTGTAGAAAGGCGAACTCCTCCGCATGTGCCTTAGCGATGAACTCGGTGCGCCCGGACTGCAACACAATAGGCACGTCGGGCACCACACTGCGGATCATCCTGGCGAGGTCAAATCCGGCTTCCGGCATGAGTTGACCGCGGCGGGGGAATTCCACGTCCAGCACCACGCCGAGCAGGTTCTGCCGGTAACGCAACGCCAGCTCCGCACCGCTTTCGAAGTCTGAGGCCAGCAAAATCTTGGGGCGCGCCCTCATGCGGACCAGCTTATGGGCCACGTTCAGGCCTTCGCTGATGAGCCGACGGGCCTGGCTAATGAGTTCCGTGTAGATGACCGGCAGGAACGAGGAGTAGTAGCGGATATTGTCTTCCACTACCAGCATGACTGGCACATCCATCACGTCCGTGTCGTGCTCGGCGTTCATCTTGTCTTCGATGTACTTGATGATGGAGATCAGGATGCGGGCATTGCCTTGCCATAGGAAGATGCGCTCGATAGGACTGTGGGGCGTGCGGGCGACGAAGTTCTTGACCTCGCGGTAGTCATAGGCCAGCACTACCACGGGCACGTCGAGTCCGGCGCGCTTGACCTCGGTGGCTATTTCGGCGGCGCTCATGTCCTCGACTTCGAGGTTGGTAACGATCAGGTTGAAGCGGGAATCGGATCGCGCCATTTCCAGCGCTTCGGCGCCGGTCTTGACGTGCGTGATGCGCGGTACATGCTGCAGGTTCAGCTCGTAAGACTCGCCGATGAGCAGCTCGTTGAGCCGGCCGTCTTCGCGGAGGATAAAGGAGTCGTACAGGCTCGACACCAGCAGGATGTCCTGCACCCGAAAGGGCATGAGGTTTTCGAAGGCCTCGAAGACCTTTTCACGCTCCATGGCGGCTTCAACGGCGGGGTTGGAACTCATGGAGAAATAGTAATCCCCGGGCGGATTTCGTGGCTGTGCGCTGTGAACGCCGGGCAGTGACGTGGAACGATGTTCAGCTTGGCTTAAGGTTTTGGCATTTAAATTTCTGGGCAATTGCAGTCAACGTTTTTGCGGCCCCCGGCTGGTTTGGCCAGAACCACTTCGGGGGTCTTGTTGCCGCTCGACACGCCCCTCGCGAGGACGCTGCGAACCGCGGCCTCTCTGATACCGTAGAGTCAGGACATGTCACTTCTGGACGATTTCGGATTCCGGCCCGCACGCATTGGTATAGCCATCATCCTCATTCTGTTGGCGGGAACTGCCTACACTACATGGCGCAATGCGCGAATCGACGCTCTGGCCCGGTCGGCGCTCGACAAGAAGGGCGACGTGAACACGGTGCAGCGACTGGCTCGCTATTCGGGGCAACGCTCCGCAGACCTGCTGGCCGTGGTGACAGCGGGCGCGCAGGTGCCGGAAGTCCGACTGGCCGCGCTGCAGGCGCTGGTCAGCCGCAAAGATGCCGCTCATGTATCGCGCCTTTCGGAGCTAATGCTCCCGCCGGAGAGCCTTTCCATGCGAAAGGCCCTGGCCAACGCTATCTATCAGACTGGTTGCTCGGTGGACTGCGTGCGCAACCTCCTCTATTTTGAGGAGCGCATGTGGCGGGGCGACCGCCCGGCCGAGGAGACGGCACCGGTTCCTGCTCCAGGTCTGTCAGAAAAGGAGCAGGAGTTACAAACGGCGCTGGATGAGACCCTGCGCAAGCACAAGCCGGAACTCGGCGTGGTTCTGGAGAAGGTATACGGTCTGAGCACTTCATTTCCCAGCGCGTTTGCAGTCGAAGTCGTGACCCGCTTGGGCGTGACCGAAGCCTGTCCGTTGCTGATGCACACTTACCTCACGGTGCACGAGAACGTGAAGGCATCGCCGGAATACAGGAACGTGGCTGGCGCTGTGGAGGCGCTGGGTTGCAAGACACGGCCGGTTCCGAGCCAGCCGTAAGTTCGCAGTCAACACTTGTTGCTAGATCTCCGGAGATACCGAGGAGCCAATCATGAAACTCCTGGTTGCAGTCGTATTGATGATGAGCTCGCTGGTAACAGCACAAACCACACCGTCTGCGCCAGTAAAGATCACCTATTTGCGCTGCGGGACACTCTATGACGGCAGGAGCGATGCGCCGCAGCGAAACATAACCGTGCGTGTCGAGGGCGAGAAGATCGCAGCTGTCAGCGCAGGTTCTCCAGAAGCGGGCGCTGAGGTCATCGACCTGAGCCACGAGGTCTGCCTGCCGGGCCTGATCGATACCCACACTCACGTGCTCTTGCAGGGCGATATCACCGCAGACGACTATGACGTGCAACTGCTGAAGTTATCCACGCCGTATCGCACGATATTGGGTACGGTGTCGGCACGGCGCGCCCTTGAGTACGGATTCACCACCATCCGTGATCTCGAGACCGAGGGCGCAGGATACGCCGATGTGGACATCAAGAAGGCGATCAATGCTGGCGTCATTCCAGGACCGCGCATGCAGGTAGCTGGACGCGCCATGGACGTGACTGGAGCGTATCCTCTGCTGGGATATTCCTGGGAGCTAAGGATGCCCAAGGGTGTGCAGGAAGTCGATGGCCCCGAGGATGCACGCAGAGCGGTGCGTGAGCAAATCTCGCACGGCGTTGACTGGGTCAAGGTTTACAGCGACCGCAGCTATTACGTGCGGCCCGACGGCGTGCTCGACGATATTCCGACCTTCACGCTCGACGAACTGAAGGCCATCGTCGATGAGGCACACCGCGAACGCCATAAGGTCGCATCGCATGCGGCAGCCTTGAACGGCGTCCACAACTCCGTGGAGGCCGGCGTCGACACCATCGAGCACGGCCAGTACATTGCCGATGCCGACCTGAAGACAATGGTGGCAAAGGGAATCTACTACGTGCCGACGCTGTTTGTGGGCGAGTATGTAGCCGAAGGCCGGGCAGCAACAGGAGCGAAAGTCTGGCTCGATATGGTCAAGATCCACGAGGAAACATTCAACCGAGCACTGAAAGCGGGCGTGAAGATCGCTTTCGGCACCGATGCCGGTGGCTTCGACTGGAAGATCAACCCGGCGAGGGAGTTTCCCCTCATGGTGAAGTCTGGCATGACGCCTGCACAGGCGCTGCGGTCTGCCAATATGACCGCCGCCGAGTTGCTGGGCATGCAGGACAAGATCGGCTCGGTGGAAGTGGGCAAGTTCGCCGACATCGTGGCCGTTCCAGGCGATCCGATGGCGGATGTGAAGCAACTGGAGAAGGTGAACTTCGTGATGAAAGGCGGAGCGGTTTACGTGAAGCCGTGATCCGCTTTCACAGGATCGGCACATGCGGCGCTGCGGAAGGTGGCAGGTCGCCGGTCAACCGAGGGTCGTCGGCAATCTCGATGGCGCGCTTAAAGGGCACAAACCCGAACTTCTTGTAGAACGCCAGCGCCGACGGATGGTCTGAAGTGCAAGTATGCAGCCAAACTCGATGCGGCTTGTAATCCCAAGCCAGTGGCAGGCAATGAGCCAGGAGCGTGCGGCCCGCGCCTCTACCGACCATCTCAGGCGTGACGCCGAAGAATGCGATCTCGATATCGGGCATCGATCGGCGATCGAACTCCAGCAGACCGTGGTCTTCTCCCGCGCGGGAGAGCACGAAGATATCGATGGCTGGGTCCTCCAGGGTGGCGCGAAGTTCGTCATCGGAGGCTCGCAACCGGCTGAACCACAGCCACGGCTCCCCGATTCGCCGGTAGAGAGCGCGATACCAGTCGAGCTCGGGCTTGCTGATGCGGCGCACCAGGTACTCCGACTCCGCGAGAGTCGTCAGCGGGGCTGGTTGCCGCATCTCCAGGTACGTCACTACAGCGGCGATCTTTCCCGGCGGCAGGTCGGTGTATCCGTCATTCATCGGTGTAGAGAGTAGCAGACCAGTGCGCGCTGCACCATGAACGCTGACTTCAGTATCACGGTTGGTGTAAACTTCCGTGACCCAGCGGCTCCAAAGCGTACGCTGGCCAAGAGACTTGGAGGCGGAATGGCGTTGCGGATCGAAAGCCGTCCAGTGGGCGATGTGCTGGTGGTGCAGTGTCAGGGGCGCATCGTGAACGGAAACGAGGTGCATGCCCTGCACGCGTACTTTGGCGACACCCGCGCAAAATATGCCGATGTCGTTTTGCAGCTCGACCAGGTGGAATTCATCGACAGCAGCGGACTGGGCGCGCTAGTACGACTGATGCACGCCTCGCGCGCCAAGCAAGGCGACCTGAAGCTCTGCGCCGTGCCGGAACCGATCCGCCGCACCCTGAAGATGACGAATCTGATCTCGCTGTTCGAGGTGTACGACTCCCTGGAAGAGGCAATCACGGCGGCTTACCTGGGCTCGCGCTACTCGAAGGGCAAGGAGGGCGACATGCGGCCGCGCGTGTTGTGCCTGATCGAATCAAGCGACGTGCGGGCGCTACTGCGAGAAGTGCTTCAGACTGCGGGTTACAACGCTCTCCCAACCGGTAAAATCGAGGACGCCAAAATCCTGCTCAAAGCCATGAAGGCCAAAACTGTGGTGCTGTCGATCACTGCATTTGCAATGGACGGCCGCTCGGCGCAAGACGTGCTCCGCCAAATCGATCCTGGGATCCGGTTCGTCCTTTTGGATGACAACGTGGCAACGCAGGACCCGGGTGAAGCGGCAGAGAAGCTGCTGGCCAGTTTAAGCGAATGATCACGCGGCGGGAGTTTGTAGTTCTTGCCAGTGCAGCGGCGGTGATTCCGCGAAGCTTATTTGCGGCGGAGAAAGTACCCATCATGCTCGATCATCTACTGCTGGGCTGCAGCGATCTCTACGAAGGCATCGGGTTCGTGGAGAAGCACACAGGCGTTCGCGCAGCTATCGGCGGAGTTCATCCCGGACGCGGGACTCGGAATGCGTTGCTGGCGCTAGGGCCGCTGCATTACCTGGAAATCATCGCGCCCGATCCGGCGCAGACGGATGTTCCCAAAATCCGCGCGGAATTGCCCGCGATGTTGAAACAACTTGCCTCGCCGATACTGGTGGATTGGGCGGTACACACGTCTGACATTGTGGGAGTTGCGGAACGCTGGAAAAAAGCGGGCGTGGCTTTCTCCGGACCGACTCCGGGGTCGCGCGCGCGTCCCGACGGCAAGATGCTGCACTGGCAGACGCTCAACCTCGAAGACGACCACGGCGGGCTGATGCCGTTCTTCATCGAGTGGAGCGCCGACACGGTGCATCCGTCCACCGATGCGCCGAAAGGCTGCACGCTGGAGAGCTTCGCGGTGGTCACCCCCGAGCAGCCAGCGCTGGCGACTGAGTTCCAGGCGCTGGGGATTGACGTCGAGGTCGCCAGCGGAAAAACGGCGCACCTGTGGGCGAAAATCGTCGGGCCAATTGGACCGCTAACGCTCGGCGGCTGATACCAGCCCGAGGGTTGAGCGGGCGGGCGCCTACCCGATTATCTTTAGTTCGACTTGGCCCCAGCAGCTTTCGCCGTTTTGGCAGCCGCAGCCTGGGCGCGAAGCTTTTCCGCCCAGGCGGTAAATGCCGCGAGGGTCGCCTCCCTCAGGGTCAATCCCTGGCCCACAGCCATCATCTTGATGTTGCGCTTTTCGTTCTCGGTAAGGCGGACCTGGAGCAGGTTTCGTTCCGTCGTGGGTGCTTTTTCTTTCATTTTTCTATTCACGCCTCTTTAGAATCAGCTGGTTAGCCAGAAATTGTCCGCAATCGATTGATTCCAGACGACTTATACGTATCCATTTGAACCGTAAGAGTTTAGATGCGATTTAAGAGGTTTTTCTTGATCCAAATTGTCATACAATACATACAAATCATACCATAATTTGCCATACATCACATACAAGTATGACAGATTTTTGCCATACATTCCATACAAATATGACGATGGAAACCAACCTTACCGCTGGAGGCCGGAATGTCAATGAGCTGATTCCGATCCATCGCCTGGGCGCGGACCGAGGCAAGAGACACAAATCCCCCTCCTCGCAGCAATGTTTCGCTCAATGGAGGCGGATGCGAAAGGGCGTGGGTCACGGTGGGGTGTGATGAACAGTGGATAGTGGTCAGTGGTCAGTGGATAGAAGAATTGTAGAAGCCCCACATCTGCCAACCGAAGGCAGATATGGGCCACTGGGATGGAGGAAACCGCACACGTCCCAACATCAGGGACAGGTGGACCACGGGATATGCCGGCAACCAGCCGGGGCGTAGAATCGTTCTCATTCGAAAGCCAACAAGGGGCCCCTGTTTAAATCCACATCGCATGTGATGTTTTCGGAGGCGAAGATGGCGGCCCTGGTCAAGATTTCCCTTCCAGTTCTATTGCTGATCGCGGCCAGCGCGACTTGCTCTGCTCAACCAAGCTCGTCCAACGAGTCATGCGCGCCCGCGAAGCAAAGTTCTCCTCAACCAGCCGGATGTTTCGACGCCACTCCGCACAAGAAAACGTGCGTGACGGTCGATAGCGCAGTCCTGCTTCAGGTGTTGGACTGGGGCGGCGCGGACAAGCCCGATACCATGGTGCTACTCACCGGTTACGGCGACAACGCGCATGTATACGATGGGTTCGCCTACCAGTTCACTGACTATTTTCACGTCATCGGGATTACCCGCCGCGGATTCCTTCCGTCGAGCCAGCCTAAGCAAGGCTATGATGTTGAAACCAGGGCACACGACGACATCGCAGTCCTCAAATACTTCGGTATCAGCAAGGCCGTTTTTGTCGGACATTCCCTGTCGGGTTCGGAGTTGAGTCAACTCGGGTTGAAGTACAAAAGTTACGTAGAGAAATTGGTCTACCTGGACGCTCTTGACTTGGCAAAGCGGTTCGAACTTCCCGAGATACCTCCTGTTCCGTACAAGCAAGGCAGGGACGAAAGATCAGTGCAGGTTTTCCAAGCCGCCCAGGCGCGGCTGGAGAATACCCTCAGACCGGAGGCATCCGCTTGCCCCGGTTTGAAGTTTGGCGCAAAGGGAGCCATTACAGATAACACGACACCGAAATGGGTTTCAGACGCGATTTTTGCGGGCATCGCGGAGAAGCAAAATCCGGAAGTAAATTGGGCAAACATCGACGCGCCGCGGCTCGGCATTTTCGATAAACCGTCCGTTCAGGGAAAGCTACCTTACTACTGGTACCTGAGTTCTGACGAGCAAAAAGTATTCGATGCCAATTGGCCGGGCATTGTTCAATGGTTCGCGGACGAAACCGCGAAGTTCGAGCAACCCAATGCGGGCAAGCCGACGCCGGTTGTCTATCTGCTGCCCGATGCTCCGCACTACTTCTACATTAACAATCAGGCGTTTGTGGTTCGGGTGACGCGGGAGTTCTTGCTGGGAAACGTGGGACAGTGAGCGCGGGGGCGGCGCGTCCGATTCTCCGTCCACCGCATACTTGGCAACCTCAGGCAATTGTGGGCCAGCCGCCCGGGAATTCGATTCGACGGAACGCCCTAGTGACTTCCCGATCCGGTAATGCTTAAGATGTGAGAGGGCAGATGGCTAACAGCGATAGTCGAATCCAGCGAAGCTCGCAGGCATATAGCTAAGGAGATGATTGGAGCAGCGGCCCTTGCCCGCTCTCATTCATTCGCCGTACCTCTCAACTCGGAGGGGAAGATGGATGTGACAGAGGTCCGGCATTCCACCGTCAAAGTCGGTCCGGTTACCGTGTTCTATCGGGAGGCCGGGCTCGAGGGTCGTCCGGTTCTGTTGTTGTTGCACGGCTTCGCAAACTCATCGCACTACTTCCGGCACCTGATGCCGCTGCTCGCGAACCGCTTTCATCTGATTGCTCCTGACCTGCCTTCCTTTGGCTTTACCAAGGTGGATGGGGAAGCTTATCGCTACACCTTCGCACAATTGACGGAGACCACCCAGGCGTTCGTCGAGGCGCTGGCATTACAACGCTTCGCGCTGTACGTCTTCGATTACGGTGCGCCTATCGGATTCAACCTTGCAGTCGCCGACCCGGGCCGCATCACCGCGATCATCTCGCAGAACGGCAACGCATACGAAGAAGGCTTGGGTGAGGGCCCGTGGGCGCCTTTGCGCGCCTACTGGAAACAGCCATCGGTGGCCATTCGTGACAAGATCAAAGAACGTATGTCGCTCGATGGTGTTCGTGAGGCGTACTTCCAAGGAGTTCCGGATGTCTCCAGAATCGAACCCGAAGCCTACTGGCTCGACGCCGCACTCCTCGCACAACCGGGCATGATGGACCTACAGGTCGATCTCAAGCTTGATTACAAAGCCAACCTCGAACGCTATCCCCTTTACCAACAGTATTTCAGGACGCATCAGCCTCCGTTGCTCGCCATATGGGGCAAGAACGACAGCTTCTTCGTTCCGCCTGGAGCAGAAGCATTCAAGCGAGACGTGCCCAACGCCGTCGTGACATTCCTGGACACTGGGCACTTTGCTCTGGAAACCAACGTTGAAGACATTGCGTCGGCAATTCTGAAAATGCCCATGGGAGGGTGACGATTGACGCGCTACAAACGTGGGTAGCCGTCCATTGACTCAGGGCCAGTCGTGCGGTTGAAAGAGTCAGCTGATGACCATCATGCTCTTGTCCAGCAACAAGCTGCTTCGTCGATCGATCATCCCAATAGCTTGCCGGCGAGCCAGTAATCGACACTGAACTTTCCCGGACCAGAGCAGATCAGCCAGATAAAGAAGAGCACGTACAGGACTTCCGGAAGGTAGAGGAAATCGTCGAGCCAGCTAAGAGGCGAGAGTCCTTTAGGCAAGGTGGAAATCGCGCTGGTCAGGGTGGCGACAATCATGTCGATCAATAAAGCTACGCAGGCCGGGCTCGAAAGAAACCCCACGGTCAGCAGGGATCCGCAAACGAACTCGACACCCGCCACAAAATAAGCCGTCTGTTGGGGAAACGGGACTTTGGCCTTAGCGAGCGTGTCGTAAACAGGTTTGGTGCCGCCGGCGACAAACAATTTGTTTGCCCCGGAGATGGCGAAGAACAGTCCGATCGAAACGCGTACCAGCAGGATGGCATATTGTTCCAAGTCACTGCTACCCAGCAGCGCAAACTGGACCAACTGTTTCCAATCCATACCTCGTCCCTCCATCGTAGAATGTGCTGCAACGAACCGATGTCACACCGACTTCGTTCGTCGCAGCAAATGCACATGGCCGGCGACAATCCTAATAACTTAGAGCTTCGATCCGCACCCGTCAGCGCTGAAATCCGCGTCCCATCACTCAATTAGCTCTTTCTGGGTGGCCCCGATTCTTATGCCGCTGAAACCGACTTCTTCTTCGCATCGAGTGCCGGTAGAAGAAGTTTCAGAAGCGCTTCATCAGAGAACGGGTTCTGGCCTGAGATCAACTCGCGATCCTGAAGGACGTAGCTCGTCCATGGAGCGAGCACACTTACGTCACCGCCCGCCGTACTCAAGGCGAAGTCGGGGTAGAAGAGAACCTTACCACCAATCTCAAGCGGTTCCCGCTGCTGCTCTTCCGCTGTCGAAAAGATAGTCATCTTATATCCGGAATAGATCCAGCCTTGAGCCTTGGCGTGTGCTCCAGCGGCATCGCCCGCCGACAGCGCGGCGACCAATTCCGTCGAATTCGGAAGCGCCGAGAGAAGTGAAATCGGGCCATGGCAGAGCACTGCCGTAGGCTTGGATGTTTCATGAAAGTGTCTCAGCACGGTGCCCGCGTCGGGATCATCGAGCAGGTCCATCATCGGGCCATGGCCGCCGGGGACGAAAACAGCGTCATATTGATCCAGGCCCGATGCGATGACATCCGCGATACGAGTTGGATCTCTGAGCCCAGTCAGGCCGTCGCGGAATAACATATAGTCCTGAAGCTTGGCCGCGTCCCCGCCGAAGAAATCGGCGACCTCTGAATGCACATCCACTTGCGGCGTGTTGCCTTTGGGGTTGGCGAAGGTGATTTCGTAGCCCTCCTTCATCAGGGCGCGAACCGGAACCGTCAGCTCGTTGAGGTAGTAGCCGGCGCCGGTATAAACCTTGCCATCTTTCAAGGGCAAGCCGCGACCGCTCGAGACCAGCACTAAGACTTTTCCTTTCGTTGTCATTTTGTTCTCCTTTTTGAAATCGAATTCTGTTCTCGTGAATATGAGCTAGCTCATCCGCCGAAGTGCGCAAGGACGGGCCACTGCGGTTGATGTGAGTTATGCTCCGGGGAATCCGAACATCAACCACGACTGATTGGCTACCCAATCCGGATACAGCTCCGTCATCTGGTCGAACAGCTCCTGGTCGGATGTCGCGGTTTTCTGCAGCCGATCAAAGTCCAGCAGATAGCGCTTAGTGTCCTGGATTGCCGACGGCGAGTCGGGCGCACCAGTCTTCTTGTGACCCGCAACGACAATCGCAGGCTTGAGCGCCGCTAACCGGTCTAGCGCCGCGATCCAGTTCTTCCGGCTCTCGGGGGTGGTGTCGCCGACGTACATGTGGCACTGGTTGTACACCACGTCGCCAGCGACGACGAGGTTGATCGACGGAACGTGTAGAGACGTCGTATCGGCGCTATCGGTGTGGCCCTGCTCGATGATGCGCAAATCGTGGCCCTCGAGAGTGAACGTGTCGTTCTCATAGGGCTCGGGTGCAACTAACTTAGTGGCCACTTGCCCAGGAAAGAGCGTGCGGGCTAGCCGCTCCACTGTGGGAGTGAAAGACATCTGCATGGCGTTCACCGTCTTGGGCGTGGCTATCGCCCGAGCGCCCGGGAAGCGGTCGAGCAGAATGCTTAGACCGTAGAAGTGGTCGAAGTGGGCGTGCGTTATATAGATGGTCTCCAAGTTGCGGTTGTGCAGAGCAATCCAATCCGCGAGAGCTTCGGCCTCGGCCACCGTCGTCATTGCGTCTACCAGCACCGCGTCGTACTCGCCAAAGATTAAAGTCGACGTGATGGGGTCAAAGCCGAGCGGCTCGCCGAAGGGCTTTGGCCGCTCGCCGACCATTGGCTTGCCCGGTGCGGTGAAGACGTTAACACCAAGCGTGTTCGACGCGATGGGGGCGGTCATGTGCGTGGTCTCCTGAAGTTCATAGGATGCTCCTTCTAATGGCTGAACCTAGGGCCTTGTACGACTGAGCGGCGTTGTATGGTTCGCGCCAAGGGACCAGCACCGAGCGGACATCCGCAAGCGTTTCAATCCGTCTCCCACTCGAGCCGAGCGTTATCCGAACTTGAGAGTGGTGCTTTGTCCGACCTCGATAATGTAGCCGTCAGGATCGCGGATGTAGCAGCGAATCTCGCCGTACTTGGGTATTGGCTCGGTAATGAACTCGGCTCCTCGACTTTTCCATAGTTCGTAACACGCTTGAATATCCGCAACGCGGAAATTCATAAAGCTGTTGATGTGATTCGGGTCGGGGACGCTGAGTGTCACGGTCGGCTTATCCGGGGTCGGCCCGCCTCCAACGTTGAGAATCATCCAGATGTTCGCCAGCAGAAGGTACGCAGGGGCGTTGCCGTCACCCAAGGTCAGAATGCGAGCGCCGAAGACCTTTTCGTAGTAGCGGGCCGATCGCTCGATGTCGGCGACGGTGAGAAACTGCGCGACGCTGATCCCCTCGCGCGGGGGCATCTCATAGATATTTTGTTCGATCTGTACGCTGTTCATTGACGACTCCGACTCCTTCATGAGTTTCAGCAGCGCCTGAGCTGCGACGGTCGAGAACGCTGGGTTTTGTCCGGTAACGAGATGGCCATCAACGACTGCAAGCGGCTACCAGTCAGCTCATTTCTCGAAGGTGGACTCCCAGCCACATCAACTCATCCTCGACGAGAAACGGGACAACTTTGGTGAGGTGCACCTCTTCCTCTTCGCCATTCGTAAAACCGGTCACGTGTTTTTCTTTCACTAGCGGCGCGCCCTGCTTTGATATGAGAAGCGCCCCAGGACGCCGGAGATTCAGGAAATGCTTTAGAAAATCGATGAACCTGGGTCAGTGGTACTCGCAAAGACGAAACATGTCGCGGACTGGCTAACACAAAAAGCGCCATGCGAGATCGGGAGATGGCGGAGCGCGGCGCGGCGTTTGGTTGACCAGAGGGAAAGACCCATTCTTCGACTTCGATCAGAGCAGGCTCAGGCAACGAAAGCCCGGATGGGGCGCGCATGTAGATTATTCGGAGATGCCGGGAGGCGGGCTGGCCGCGCGCGCCTCGTCGCGATACGAACAAACGACCCCACTCAAGCGGCCAAAACTCGGCCAATTGGATGGGGTCCCTCAAGTAGCGGCTCACGTTCCCGGACGTCAACTGCTCGGCTAATCATCGTCTAGTTCTGCGGCGAGCCATGCCTGCAAGACCCGCGAGGCCTGAACCCAATAACGCAAGCGTCCCGGGCTCCGGTACGACGGTGGAATACTCCACGGCGCGGCTCATAAGAACGCCATTATCGTCGACCTCGGTGTAGCCGTTGACTCCCTGGACATTGCCGGTGACGACTTGCCCGATGCCGAAGATCTCCATCAGCAAGTTCCCGTTGGCCGGATCGTACGAAAACGGCGTACCGGTCACAGTGATCGAGGGATTGGTGTCGGTCCCGGCGGTGAAGGTACCAAAGTACGTCGAGTCGGCTCCGCGGTTATTCGCCAGGTTGACGCCGTCGAGCGCGTTGACGACAGCCAAAGTGGTGGAGAGGTACACAGAATAGGTGCCACCGATGACCAGGCTGGCTCCGCCTCTTGAGGAATCGTAGTAGAAGGTGAGCGAAGAGATGGAAGTGGGACCGGCAAAGGCGCCTGCCCCATACACCTGCTGGTAATCCACATTGGAAACCGGTACGTTGAGATAGAAGTTGGTGGTGTTGCACACCAGCGGGATACAGTTCGATGCGTCGAAGGTTCCCACCGTCTGGGTCCCGTTGAATGTGGTAACGAGGCTGAATTCGTCGGCCCAGCTAGTGATGACGGTTGCTTGACAGGCGGCGGTCAGCGCCAGCAGCGCGACCAAGGTAAGCACTTTCTGAGTTGCGTTCATACTCCCTCCAAGGAACAGTGAATCGCATCGGGCCCCGGCCGGAAGGCTGGGCGAGACGCACGGATGACGATGGGCGGCGTCCGTAGCACCCAGGGAGTGGCACAGGTGAGCTATGTTAGTCCCGTTTCAGTGGGGGCGCAATATGCATCTTGCGAAGGTGGAGGTCACGCCGTATGGAGCGGGGTTGGTTGAGGCACGAAGAAATCCACCCCGCCAACGCATGGCGGGATGGATCACCCGAAGAAAGAGCAAATGGGCGCGGAGTGGGACCCCCGCCGTATAGATTTTCGGAGATGCGGAGGAAGGCGCGGGCCGCAGCCCGCCTCGTACCCGCTTCTGGCTGCTTAAACCCCAAGCCGACCTTCCTGTCCGCGCCTATCCAAACAGATAGCCTGCGTAACCAATCGTGCTATATACCGCGACAATAAGCCGTAGTACCACGCTTAAGTCGTTGTATAGTAAGCGGCGAATTATTCTCCCTGGGCCTGTGGTAAGTGGAATTGAGATTGCACTTCTAATCCTCGATTTTCGGGCCAGCTGTCACAACAATCTCTGTACTGCTGTGGATTAGACGGTATTTCCGGCTCACTTGGTCGGAACCGCCTATCGTTCCACAGCGAGAATAAAGGAGACAACATGAAGCCCACTCGTCTGTTGCAGTTGCTTATCGTTTTTGCGGTTCTCACCGTAAACCTCGTCGCACAGAATAACTGGTGGATTGGTCCGTACGGAGGCAACTGGAGCGATCCCACTAATTGGGCTGCTGGGCTGCCCGGACCAACCGACGGCGTCCAGATTTTCAGTGGCACCGACGATTATGTGTTCTTGGATTCGAATGCCACAATCGGCGGTCTTTTCCTGGGGAGTGGCCCTAATCCCTCTACCTCAACGCTTTCAGACAATGGATTGACGCAAAGCCTTACAGTTGGCTTGCTGTCGGTAGGCGAAACTGGGGTAATAAACTTCCAAGGCTACGGCAGCAGCATCACCGCCGACACCGTCTCGAATGCAGGGACAATTCTCCTCAATAACGCCTCGGTGTTCCAGGTTAATGGCGATTTCCTAAATGTTATTAGTACCCCCGCAACATTCGACATCAGCGGCGGCTCTACAGCGTCCATTAGCGGGAATCTGCTCAACAACAATACCTTCACGACAGGGTCTTATGGCGCCGGAGGTAACACGCTGAATATTGGCGGGACATTGACCAATAACGGCTTCCTCACGTTGGCTGGCCCGGGAGACGTGGCCAACGTCGGAACGCTCGTCAATATCGGGTCGTTGTCGGTCATGATCGGCACGACCTTAAATGTGGCCAACCAGCTCAATGTCACGGATATTGGCTACAGCTCATACTACTTTCTTCAAGGTACCTTCAATGCCGGGCCCAACGACCCCTTTGCCCAGCTCACCTCAATTGAAGGAGCACTCGCCCTGTTGAATGGGCGGACCACAAACATCACGCCTATTGGTGGCACACTTACTAATTCGGGTTTGTTAAGCATCGGTGATCTCCTCACCACCCTCAACTACGGCACAGTGTCGACAGTGAACATCACCGGCGGCCTGGATAATCAGGGGTACTTAAATATCGAGCCGTTTTCCACCCTTAACCTCACTACGCAGCTCAACGTCACCGATATTCCAGGACTCGCTAGTTATGTGGTTCTCGGCACCTTCAATGCCGGCCCCAACGACCCGTTCGCCAATTTGACGTCAGTGGAAGGGCAGCTCGTCTTGGGAGACGGCCAGACCAGGAATATCGTACCTAACGGCAACCTTCTTACCGTCACCCACGTCCCCTGGCAACTCGGTTACTTTGAGGTAGCTTTTGCCTCGACTGTAAACGTCAACGGTGATCTGCTGAATAATAACGGGGACGTGGAAGTTTCTGGGGAGTCAGCTGGGTGGGGCAGCGGACACACTACGCTGACTGTCACGGAAGCCGTTACCAACAGCGGTACACTGTCGGTGTGGGGAGATGCTACCGCCAACTTCGGGAGCCTGGTGAACACAGGCACGGTTTGGGTGAGCTCGGGTGCTGTGCTGAACCTCACCAACCAGCCCGGCGGCATCACTGACGTACTCGCCGGCTCCACGTACTACATCGAGGGCGACTTCACTGACGTCGTCAACGGCACCAGCGCATTCGCCCAACTCACCAACATCTACGGCACTGTGACCATCGTCAACGGCCAGACCATTCAGGACAACCCCATAGGCGGAACCTTGACAATCGCCAACGGAGCGTCACTGACCGTCCTCAGAGGTTCCCAGCTACTTGTTCACTCCAACATTGTGGGGCAATACGGCGCGAATATTTACCTTGATCCCGCTGCCTTGATAGCCGACGGCACGTTTTACAACCAAGGCGCGAACATCACGATCGACGGCAACTCCGTGTTCAGTGTCGGCAGCATCAGCAATGGCGGGCCTCTAATGCTGACCCACGACGCGAGCGTCACCGTGAGCAATGGCTTTTACCAACTTGCCAGTGGGACCTTGGGCGAGTCCATCGACGCCACTGGTTTCTCCATTTTGGTGGTGAATGGCGGACCGGTGGTGCTCGACGGAACGCTCGACGTCCTGCTCGATCCCAACTTCGACCCTGCGGTCGGTTCGTTTTATAAGTTCCTGTTGTTCGGGCCCGGGTCACTCTCCGGCACGTTCGCTTCGCTGCAGAACGCGATCTTCAACAATGGCACGGAGAAGTGGGTTGTCATTTATAGCGACGCCGGAGGCTATGTCGAGTTGATGGCGCAGTCCAATAACCAACCCACTCCCGAGCCCGCCAGCTTCTTGTTGCTGGGTACTGGACTGATCGGCCTGTCGTACGGCCTGCGTAAACGCGGACCGCGATAGGCGGCAGCCCGCGTAAAGAAAAGCGGCGCCCTATTTCGAGCGCCGCGAAGTTACTACCGATCTAGAGCTAACTACACCAGCCCCTGGTCCAGCATGGCATTGGCGACCTTCAGGAAGCCGCCGATGTTGGCGCCGTTGACCAGATTGCCGGGCGTGCCGTACATCTCGGCCGTCTCGTAGCAGTTTTTGTGGATGGCGATCATGATCTTGTGCAGACGATCGTCCACTTCCTCGCGGGTCCAGCTCAGCCGCATGCTGTTCTGCGACATTTCCAGACCTGAGGTGGCGACGCCACCGGCATTGGCTGCCTTGGCCGGGCCATACAGAAGACCGGCTTCGAGGAACAGCTTGGTGGCTTCGAGCGTGCTCGGCATGTTCGCGCCCTCGGCAACCAGCTTGCAGCCGTTGTTGATGAGGTTCGCGGCATCCTTGGCGTTGATTTCGTTCTGCGTGGCGCTCGGGAACGCGCAATCCGCCTTGATGTTCCACAGCGGGTTGTAGCCGAGCTTCATGTCGGTCGGCATGAAGATGGACTTCTTGTACTGGTCCGTATAGTCGCGGATGCGGCCACGGCGCAGGTTCTTCAGGTCCATGACATAGGCCAGCTTCTCGCGGTCGATGCCGTCGGGATCGTACACCACGCCGTCGGAGTCGGAGAACGTGACCGGCTTGGCGCCGAAATCAAGCAGCTTCTCGACGGTGTACTGCGAAACGTTGCCGCTGCCGGAAACCAGGCAGAGCTTGCCTTCGAGCGTGTCTTTGCGGCGTCTTCAGCATCTCGTTGGCGAAATACACGCAGCCGTAGCCGGTGGCTTCGGGACGAATCAGCGAGCCGCCCCAGGCCAGGCCCTTGCCGGTGAGCACGCCGGCGAATTCGTTGCGCAGCCGCTTGTACTGGCCGAACAGGAAGCCGATTTCGCGTCCGCCCACGCCGATGTCGCCGGCGGGCACGTCGGTGTCAGGACCGATGTGGCGCGAGAGTTCGGTCATGAAGCTCTGGCAGAAGCGCATGACTTCGTTGTCACTCTTGCCCTTGGGATCGAAATCGGAGCCGCCCTTGCCGCCGCCCATGGGCAGCGTGGTGAGCGAGTTCTTGAAGACCTGCTCGAAGGCGAGGAACTTCAGGATGCCGAGGTTGACCGACGGGTGGAAGCGCAGGCCGCCCTTGTAGGGGCCGATGGCGCTGTTCATCTCGATGCGGAAGCCGCGATTGACCTGGATGTTGCCATGGTCGTCAAACCACGGGACGCGGAACATAAGGACGCGCTCGGGTTCCGTGATGCGCTCGAGAATCCGCTCCGAGATGTACTCGGGGTGTCTCTCCAACACAAGACGTAACGACTCCATGACTTCCTGCACGGCCTGGTGGAATTCTGGCTCGGCCGGGTTCTTGGCTTTCACCAGGCCCATAACGTCGTTGATGTAGTCGCCCGGAGTCTTAATTCCGGGCTGCATGAGTCCTACTGTCATAAATGTTCCTCCTGGAACTGTGCTTCATTTGTTTCTGAACACTGCACGAGACTGAGAGTCTCGGCGCACGACTTCGCCAAGCGGTAACCTGGCGAACACAGTATTTGACGCCCGGGCCGGGAATTTCGTCCGTGACCGCTATCACCTCCGGACGTGACAAATTGGCCGAAACTGAAACATTTGTAACAGGCCGGACTTGGGGGCGGTTTGGGCGAGGGCATCCGAAGGAAAATACACCAGATTCAGTTGCGAAACAATGGTGGAAGAGGGTGGGGTGCCGGGGATGGCACGAGGCCCCAAATCCCACAATTGCCGGAGGCAGGCAATTGTGGGCCACCCGTCCGAAGCCCGGTGCTTCCACCCTGAAATCAGCAACTTGGCAACCGTGAAAATCCTGATAGACCTCATCCAAAGTTCTTATTAGCATTCGTCCGGTGGGAACTGTTACGGTTAGAAACCCATGAATAGCGCACCGACCGAAGCCGGGCTCCGCAGCCTGTTTGAAGGCTATGAGCCGGGTGCGTTCTTCGACGAGATGTTTCTGCCGACGGGCGAGCCGCGGCCGCACTACGCCAAGCTGTTTCAGATGCTTGCCTCGATGCCGCCGGCGCACTTCGAAGACCGGCGCAACCTGGCCGACATCGCGTTCCTGCTGCAGGGCATCACCTTTACCGTGTATAGCGACGGCAGCGGGACGGAGCGGCTGTTCCCGTTCGACCTGATTCCGCGCATCCTGCCGCACTCGGATTGGAGCCGCGTCGAGCGCGGACTGTCGCAGCGGGTGGTGGCGCTCAACCTGTTTCTGCAGGACGTGTACGGGCAGCAGCGCATCCTGAAAGAGCGGAAGATTCCGCGCTCGCTGATCTACTCGTGCAAGCATTTTCACCGCGAGATGATCGGCGTTGAAGTGGCGCGCGGCATTTATACCCACATCTGCGGCATCGACCTGGTGCGCGACTCGAAGACGGGCGAGTTCCTGGTGCTGGAAGACAACGTTCGCACGCCCAGCGGCGTTTCGTACGTGCTGGAAAACCGGCAGGTCATGATGCGCACGTTTCCCGAGGCGTTCCAGTCGTATGAAGTGCGGCCGGTGCATCACTATCCGACGGAGCTGTGCCGCATTTTGCGCACGCTGTCGCCGCGCGGCGAAGCCCACGCGCAGGTGGTGCTGCTCACGCCGGGCATATACAACAGCGCGTACTTCGAGCACAGCTTTCTGGCGCAGCAGATGGGCGTGGAGCTGGTGGAAGGCCGCGACCTCATCGTCGATGCCGGCGTGGTGTACATGAAGACCATCCACGGACTGCAGCGGGTGGACGTGATCTATCGCCGCGTGGACGACGAATACCTCGATCCGCTGGTGTTTCGGCCAGACTCGCTGATGGGCATCCCGGGGCTGATGGGCGCCTATCGAGGCGGCAACGTGGCGCTGGCCAACGCCGTCGGCAATGGCGTGGCCGACGACAAAGCGGTGTGCGCCTACGTGCCGGAGTTCATCCGCTATTACCTCGGCGAAGAGCCGATTCTGGGCACGGTGGAAACGTACCTGTGTTCCCGCCCTGACGACCTGCGCTACGTGCTGGAGCATTTGCCCGAGATGGTGGTGAAGGCGGTGGGCGAGTCGGGCGGCTACGGGATGCTGATCGGCCCGGCGTCCGACAAGAAGACGATCGAAGATCTTCCGCCAGAAGATCCAGGAAGACCCGCGCAACTACATCGCGCAGCCCGTGGTGGGACTCTCGCGGGTGCCGTCGTACGACGTGGAATCGAAGAAGATGGCGGGACGGCATGTGGACCTGCGTCCTTACTGCCTGTACGACGGGCAGTCGGTGACCATCATTCCGGGCGGCCTGACGCGGGTGGCGCTGCAACCGGGCTCGCTGGTGGTGAACTCCTCGCAAGGCGGTGGCAGCAAAGACACCTGGGTCCTGCGGGAGGAAGCATGACCAACGTCATGCTGTCGCGCATCGCCGACTCGTTGTTCTGGCTGGCGCGTTACATGGAGCGGGCCGAGGACACGGCGCGCATCCTCGACGTGAATTACCACATGCTGCTGGAGCAGACGGCCACTCCGTACCGGCTGCGCTGGGACCCGCTCATCATCATGGCCGGCGAGCAGGAGCGCTTCTACCAGTTTTACAAGGAAGCGAACGCGCAGACCGTGTATGAGTTCCTGGCCTTTCGCCCGGACAATCCCAACTCGATTGTGCAGTGCATCACCAAGGCGCGGGAGAACGCGCGCACCATCCGCGACCGCATTTCGCGCGAGATGTGGGAAGACATCAACGGCCTGTACCACTCGGTCACGCGGTTCGATCCGGCGGAGCAGATTTCCAGCGGGCCGCACCGCTTCTGCGACGCGGTAAAGTTCGGCAGCCACCGCTTTTTCGGCGTGACCGACGCCACCCTGCCGCACGATGAGGGATGGGACTTCCTGAAGATCGGCTGGTCGCTGGAGCGCGCGGAAATGACGGCGCGTCTGGTGGACTTGCAGTTCCAGTCGCTGCTGGAAACGCCGCTGCTGTCGGCCACGGCCGACAATCACCAGTGGATGGCGGTACTGAAATCGGTGGGCGCGTATGAGGCTTACCGGCGCCAGTATCACTCGCCGATTGAGCCGGAACGCGTGGCGGAGCTGCTGATCCTGCATCCCAAGCATCCCCGCTCGATACGCTTCAGCATTACGGAATTGCAGTCGGGTCTGCGCGCCATCAGCGGCAGCAATCCCGGAACCTACGCCAACGAGGCGGAACGGCTGACAGGAAGAGTCCTGGAGGGTCTGCGATATGACACGGTTCAAGACGTCTTTCGCCAGGGACTGCACAGCTATCTCGCCGATCTGCTGGGAAATTGCCGGTTAATCGGCGAAGACATTGCCCGCAGCTACTTCTACTATGGAGCCGGTGCATGAACCGCTTTCACTTGCTGCACGTGACGGAATTTGTGTATGACGGGCCGGTGTCGGAGAGCTACAACGAGGTGCGGCTGCGTCCGATGCACGACGACAACCAGAGCTGCCTGTCGTTCCGGCTGACGACCCATCCAACTGCGCCGGCGTTTTCCTACCGCGACGCGCTGGGCAACTGGGTACATCAGGTCAACGTGCTACCCGAGCACAGCAAACTCCGCGTGCAGGCGGAGTCGGTGGTGCTGACGCATGACGTGGCGCCCGTCAGCAGTTGGATGCTGTTGAGCGAACTGCAAGGGCGGCACGAGGATTTGCAGGAAGAGTTCTACGACATGATGGCGGAGAGTACGTTCATCCCGCATTTGCCGGAGCTGACTCCGCTGATTTCCGCTGCTGAAATGATGTCTGACGGCACCGTGGCGGGATTCGCGCAGAGCGCTTCCGACCTGATTCACCAGCGGTTCGAGTACGTGAAGGGCGCCACCCACGTGAACTCGTCGATCGCCGACTCGCTGAAGATGGGCGCGGGGGTATGCCAGGATTTCGCCCACCTGCTGCTCGGGGTGCTGCGCAAGCGGGGCATTCCGGCGCGTTACGTTTCGGGATACCTGGTGCCGCAGAACGAGAACAATCCGGCGGCCAAGCTGCAAGAGGTCATTGGCGGCCAGGCTTCGCATGCCTGGGCGGAAGCTTACATTCCCGACGCCGAATGGATGCCTCTGGATCCCACACTCGGCAATCCGGTAGGGATGCGGCACGTGCGAATCGCTTATGGCCGCGACTACTCGGACGTGGCTCCGGTTCGCGGCGTGTACAAGGGACATGCGGGACAAAGGCTGTCGGTGGATGTGAGCGTGCGGCCAGCCCTCGATGATGCCGGACACGAATTACTGGCAGAAACCGCGGCGATTCCGTCAGAGCCGGAGCCGATTGAGCCAAGGGCGCAGCAGGGCGGACAGCAGTAAAACAGTGGCTAGTGGTCAGTGGCTAGTGGTTAGAATGCACATCCCGCCGAGCCAGGATCCGGCTTTGAAGGGGCACAGCTTTAGCTGCGCCGAACAAGTCCTTTATTTTTGTCATCCCGAGCGGAGGGAACGAAGTGACCGGAGTCGAGGGACCCGCATTCCCGACTTTTTCAGCAGCCTCTGAAGCCGTGCCCTGACGCGTGTCATTGGCTTCAGGACGGTATGAATGTATTCGCGGAAAACGGCCAGTTGCGGTGACAGCGATCACGCGCCGCTAGTCAGCGTTACGCGGTTTTTCCCTTCAGCACGCGCCAGAGCGCGAGCAGCATAATCGCGGCCAGCACCGAAAGGATGAATCCCGGAGCATCGCCGGGATGATACCAGCCGGCAAAGTGGCCAATCACCACGGCGATCAAAGCTCCGCCGACTCCCACACCGGTGGTGGCCCAAAAACCGATTGGACCTTTGCCGGGCATCAAGACGCGCGCGGACAATCCAACAATCCATCCAATGGCTACCAGTGCGATCATCCGCAGCATGCGGGCTCCTTCCCTAACGTAACCGCGTGGGCCTTTTGCCAGACACTCAGCCCCCGAAAATCTTTCATGTAGATTCTCCTTCCGAGGGCCTTTGTGATTTTACTTGGGCACTCATCGCTAAGTGCGAATTGCCAAGTGCTAACTGCTTTTTCCTACTTCGACTGCGCCTGCTGCTGGCCCGACAGGAACTGGTCCACGTTCACCTTATCGACAAGCGACACCCCGTATCCACAAAGCGTGGAAACGGAGAGAAGGAATCGGTCCCGTAATCTTTCTTAAAGTCGACAGGATAATGATGAATGTCATCCAGCGCCTTGAGCCCAAAGAAGGTCATGGTGAATGGCTTCTGGGCGATGGTCGAGTCAATGACCCCGCTCTTCACCAGGTTCAGCGTGGCTTCGTCGGTATCCATGGCGATGACGAGGCGGTCGGAGGCGTTGTTGCGCTTGACCGCTTCGGCCACGTCCTTGCCCGCCGAGGCTTCCAGGCACACGAAGGCATCGACGTGGTCAACGCCTTTTTCGGTGAGCCAGTGCTGGGTGCGATCGAACGCGTTGCCGGCATCGCCCTTGATGTTGAAGACTTCGGTCACCTTGATGCCGGGATGGTCGGCGAAGACATCTTTGTAGCCCTTGAGCCGCTCGTCGAGATTGGTTTGCGGCATGGTGTAGAACACAATGTTGCCCTTGCCGTGAAGCTTGTCGACGATGCGCTGTCCGCCCAGGCGTCCGGCCTGCAGGTTGTTGGTGCCGATGAAGTACAGGCGCTTGCTGGCAGGAGCGTCGGAATCGACGGTGATGACGGGAATGCCGGCGTCAATGGCGTCGTTGATGGCCGGTTGCATGGAGGCGGTGTCAGCCACGGAAACCAGGATGCCGGCGGGCTTGAGGGCTGCGGCCTCGCGGAAATCCTTGACTTCAGCGTCGGGATCGTAGGTGTCGGGGCCGCGCACATCGACCTTCACGCCGTACTGCGCGCCCGCCTTGGCGAGGCCGGCAGCAGCGGTCTGCCAATAGGGCAGCTTGGAATTCACCGTAACTAATATGTAGCGTTCGTTGTTGTCGTGACGGGAACATCCAACCAGGGCAAACATCGTCACGGCCATCAGCAACAGAGCCAGTACCTCGGAAATCCGTTTCATGGCCAACCTCCGGGGAGATGTGAATGCGGCACCACGTTTTCGCCGCGACAGGAGCAATGCCAATATATCGCAGCGACAGACACCGCCGTGCCGGATTTTACGCTTGAACCGAGCGCGCGAAAAGCCAGAAGCGCGCAGGAGGGACATCTCGTCATGAGAGCCGGCCGCGGCCGTTCGCGCGACCGAATCGGGAACAGCCTGGATCGTAACCAGAGAGTTACTATAGAAATGTGCTGGCCGGAGTTCCGGCGGTACGTTACAATTGCTTCTCGCATTGTCAACCTGTTTTTTGGTATAAGCTGGTTAGGCACTAGCGATATCGATTTTGCCGTGCATTGGCTGTACGGCAAGAATCATAAGCGGGAATGATTGCCGTCCGCGTGCTGGAAGTCGGGCGTTCCGGATGCAACGGGAACCGCCGGACGGTGATATCAATTGATTTGGGTTAGCAAGAACTAAGGCTTTGGAGGCCAACGAACTATGCGTACCAGTTTCGCAACCAAATTCTTGAGCATTGCGATGATGCTACTCACACCGGCTGCAATGCTTATGGCTGAGACCGGCAACACCATGCTCTATGCGTCGGGCAACGTAATGCTGAACGGCAAGGAAGTAGCCCGCTCGGCCTCCGTCGCCAACGGCGACAAGATTGAAACAGCCGGCGCCGCCGCCACTGCGGTGAGCTCCGACGGTTCGAAGGTAACGGTCAACCCGTATTCCGCGGTGCGTTACGAAAGCACCGGCGTAAACGTGGTGAAGGGCACGGCAGCGGTCAGCACCAACGACGGCCTGCCGGCGCAGGCGGCCCAGGTCACCGTGACACCCAAAGACAAGGCTGCGACCTACGAGATCGCGCGCCTCAATAACAATATAGTTATCACCAGCAAGACCGGCGCCCTGATGGTTACCGATGCCGGTAAGACGACCGAAATGGATGCGGGCACATCGAGCTCGGTTCCGGCCGCTGCCGCTCCGGCTCCGGCCCCGGGGCCTGCTCCGCAGGCATTCCCGGTGTTCCCGGGTTCCGGACTTACCACCCGGCAGGTCCTTACGATCAGCGCGGTGGTAGCTGGAGCTGTCGTCATCACCGCCCTCTGGGCTGGCATGTCGCCGTCCTCCGTTGCGCCGATTAGCGCAGCTCAGACTTCGACCGCGCAGGCGCGGGCGATTCACGTCGGAGGTGGCATGGCTCGTGTGATCCAGGTTGCTCGGGTCGCGGCTACCCCGGTCATGAACGGCGTGTCCAACTCGGCTAGGGCTGGCGCCCAGGCGCGCACTGCCTCAGTGCAGCATCGCACCGTCCGCGCGGGCCGCTAACCAGCGGAGTTTCGAGCGCGTCACAGTTCAAAAGACCCGTCAAGTGACGGGTCTTTTGTTTTTCCGCCTACAGAAGACAATAGGGAAACCAGCTGCATCTCACCGCCAATCACCCTTGGCTTGTGCTACCCTCAAGGCGTTGGTACGGATGCTCATGCTCCGTTGGCCTCATTTCGCGGTTGCCTTGTTCCTCCTCTCCTGCGCCGGCCTGGCAGACAATGTAACGTTTCTTCGCCTTGATAGTACGGTCGTGGAACAGCGCGTTCAGGAGCCACCGCAAACCCCGGAAGACCGCGTCACCCGGCTGCAGTCCATGTTTGAGAAAGCCGGTTGCGCCAAGCGCGACATTCAGGTTCAACAGGTACCCGATCAGTCGCTTCCCAACGTCATCTGCACTCTGCCGGGCACGGACTTCGGTACCATCCTCGTCACTGCGCGGCTCGATTACGACGGGCGGGCTGAAGAAGGCCCGGTAGGCTGGGGCGGCGTCGCGATGCTGCCGTTGCTGGCCGAGTCCATGAACTCGACCGTCCATCGCCACACGATGGTCTTCGCCGCACTATCGGGCAGCAGCCAGGCCGGCGCCGCATTTTTCTGGAAGAGTCTGAGCGACAACGAGCGCCGCGAATATCGCGGCGTGGTGGACCTCGACCATCTCGGGCGCACCCGGGCGGTGTTCGCGCCCGCCTCCAACGGCACCGCCATGGCGCGCATACTTCCCGCCGCCGCGCGCGCCTTGCAATACCGTCCGGAACCACAGCCGATCGACGCGGTTCCCAACAGCAATGCGTCGTTTTTTGAGCGGGCGCATGTTCCCGCCGTCACCATCTACTCGCCCGGCGTACGAGTCGAACGGCGCTGAGCCCGAGCCTGCTCCGAAGGTACAAACGGTGCTGCCGGGTAACGGACATGAGCCTCCCGCAACTACCGTGCGGACCTACTCGGTAAAGACGAGCCTCGATCCCGCCGCCTACAACCAGACCTACAACCTGTTGTGCGTGTATGTATTGTTCCTGGATCGCGGCCTGGGAGCAAGCAAGCATCCCGCGCCGGAAGTGCAAGTGGCTAAGGCGGAGCCGCCGCCACCCATGGTGAAATCCGCTGAAGCCAGCGCGCCAGCGCAGGCCGCCCCGGCTCCTGCCCCCCCTACAGCTCCAGCGACTGTAGCGTCGAACGTCAACACCGCTCCACCCATGATTCCGGTTGCGCAGCAAGCAGCTAACCCGAATCCCGGCGCGACCATCCGCGTCAGCGCGCGGCTGGTGCAGTTTGACGTGGTCGTCACCGATGGCCAGGGGCGTCCGATAAAGGACTTGAAGGCCTCGGACTTCTTGGTGCTGCAGGACGGGAAGCATCAGTCCATCGCGGCGTTCGAGTCGCACTCGCCGCAGGCGCTCGCAACCTCGGCCGCCATGGCGACACCGGTGCCGCAAACCGCTGCTGCCGCTTCGCCGGCGAATTCCTTCAGCAACGCGCCGGCAAGCGCATTGCAAAGTAGCTGGACGGTCGTCTTGTTCGACCTGCTGAATACTTCGGCCTCCGACCAGTCTTACGCCCGCAATCAGTTGCTGCAAATGTTGCGCTCACTGCCCAAGGGACAGCCGGTGGCGTTGTTCGTGCTCACCCGCCAGCTCGAGATGGTGCAGGGCTTCACCCAAAACCCCGAGGAATTGATCCAGCGCGCGGAGATGATCCAGCCCTCGCACTCGCAGGACTTGACCACCGTGGCGCAGCGGGAACGCGACATCGGGCGCATCGTCAGCACCGCGCAGCAGGCGATTGCGACGCCATCGGTTCCAGGGCAAGCTGTGGACTCGACTTCCCTCGCCTACGGGCAGGCCTCGCGCATCGCGCAGAACTACAACGATCACGAGGCGTTCCAGAACTCTGACCGCGCGCTGTTCACGCTGGCTGCGATGAAAGGCATGGCGAGGGCGGTCTCCGGCTATCCCGGGCGCAAGAACCTGATCTGGCTGTCGGGCAGCTTCCCGGTCGACATCGAGCCCGACCCCGCCTCCGACGATCCCTTCCGCAACGTCCGCAGCTTTGAGGACGACATTCGCACCACCTCGTCACTGCTGGCAACCTCGCGCGTGGCGGTGTATCCGGTCGATGTACGCGGGCTGCAATCCAAGGGCATCGATGTCTCCATGGCGGCCTCGGAGACGCAGTTCATGAACGATCCGGCGCCGGGCTCGGCGCCGCGGGTGGTGTCCCCGTCGGCCAGCAACCTGGGCAACACCATCTCCGCCCAGACCATCGGCCAGATGAACGACCGCACCACAATGATGAACATCGCCCAGCAGACCGGCGGCGAAGCTTTCGTCAATACCAACGACCTGAAGCGCGTCATCAACCGCAGCCTGGAAGACGGATCAACTTATTACACGCTGGCCTACACTCCGCCGAAGGCAGACGAGGGCGGCTATCACAGGGTTTCGGTGCAGGTGCCAAACAAGAATTGGAAGCTGGCTTATCGACGCGGCTATTACAGCATTCCTCCGGTGACGGCCGGCGCGGTAGGAACCGCCGCGCTGCGCACTGCCCTGCAGCCGGGCATGCCGCCCGCGACTTCGATGCTGCTGACCGCTTCGCTTGCATTGCCCACGGACAAGCGCAAGGACGTCCAGGTCAACTTCATCATCAACAGCAATGGCATTGACTTCACCGACGAGCCCGACAGCAAGAAGCGAGCGCAGATTGATTGCATGGTGATCGCCTTCGACAGCTCGGGCAAGGAAGTCGCGCACGCCTCCGATACGCTCGACGCCACCCTGCCAGCCAACGCCTACGCCGCCGTGATGTCCTACGGACTTCCCGCGCACCAGCTCATCTCGCTCCCGCCCGGCCGCTACAACCTGCGCATCGGCGTCATGGACCGCACCACCCAGCAGATCGGCACGGTGGACGCTCCGCTGGAAGTGCCGGAGTTGGCGGTGGCGCAAAAATAGCCGGCCCCAAAGCCATCCCCGTCTATGCCATTAACGGTAAGTGGCAATCAGACAAAGCAAAATGGCCAGAAACTTCGCTCTGGCCATCTGCTTTTATTGTGGCATTTTCAGAAGAATTAAATTCACGATTAGCTGGATTTATATCTCCTCAAGTTTCAGAGAGCTAGCCTGCACTGTTGCGTTTTTGGGGAGTTGACAGGGAGGATTTACACGGTTGTACGAAACCGGTGGGTAGGGCGGGGTCGATATAGACTGGGCCTTAGACTAACGAGAAAGGCCCCGCCCTAGCCAAAATCGGGCTAGAACGGGCACCCAAATTAGAGATCTCAGTCGGCGGGGAACCTGGCTGCACCCATGATTGAATTACTTCGCGCTTTGAACGACGCCCGGCAGGGGCTCGGTTCCGAAATGCTTGGAGCCCGGGGTCCCAAACAGCAGGCTGATATTCGAATACTCGACGTTGCTGCCGCCGGTGACAGTTATTACCAGCGGGGTGGGTGAAACCGGCGCGGGGTTTCCATTGAGCGTAACGGTGGCGATACCGGATACCTGAAATCCGTTCGTCATCCAGGTGACGGTCGCACTCGTCAAAGTGACATGATGAGTATGTGCGCCTCTGGCGTTGGGATCGAAGTTCCCGCCGTTTACGGTCAAGACCCAGCCATCCGACAGCTCCATGTTCAGGGCAGCCGTAAAATTCGCCCTGCCCGGGGCCACGTTTGTCGAGGCTGCAACTAATTGCATTGACCATGGACCATGGACCTCATATGGACCGGTGGTACCGCTTGACGTAGTGGTTTGGGGAGAATAGGCGTCAATCACCCCGCTGAGTTGTGTCGGGTTTTGGGCTACCGCACCGATATCCGCCGCCAACACCAGCACCATGGTGGCGTAAGTCATCCGCCAAAAAGCTTTGCTCTTCATGAAAGTCCTCCAGTTCGAGATTGACGTGCACCGCACGGACACAATCCGATACTTCGGTGGGTGGGTTCAAGCGGCAATGCGCAGAATCGGCGCCGTTCCCGTACTTTGCTGTCGAATGCCGTCTTTTACCGTCACCGTGGCGGTGATGCGATACAATTCAGGCTCGCGGGCGCGCGATAACTGACGACCAACGGGACCAAGAGCACGATGGGCGACCCAATCCCTGGCACACCGCCGCCGGTCAGACGGCCCGAAGACCGCCTGGACTCGTGGAAGGAAATCGCGGCCTACCTCAACCGCGACGTCACAACCGTCCAGCGCTGGGAGAAGCGGGAGGCGATGCCCGTTCACCGTCACTTGCACGACAGGATGGGCTCGGTTTACGCGTCGCGGGAGGAACTGGACACCTGGTCACGCGGTCGAAACCTTCGAGTCGCGCAGGAAAACGAGAATGGTGCTCCCACTGTCAATCCCTCTGCACCGCCGCCGCGACCTGAGATCTCGACATCTCGGACCCGATGGAAGCTTATCCTTCCACTCGCGGCGGCGGGAATCGCACTGGCCATTGGCGCGGGCCTCTGGCTGCGGTGGAAAGAATACTTCTGGCGCAACCCCATCGCGGACGCTCGATTTCAGACGGTAACGGACTTCGGGGGAGTAGAGCAGGCCGCAGCGGTGTCACGCGACGGGAATTTCGTGGCGTTTCTGTCGGACCACGATGGGCAGATGGATGTCTGGGTTACGCAGGTTGGTTCGGGACAATTCCATAACTTGACCCACGGCAGCGCGCCGGAACTCGTAAATCCATCCGTACGCACCCTCGGATTCTCGCCCGACGGCGCATTCGTTACCTATTGGGTCCGCAGGCGAAACCCTTCGGGCGGCGACGACATTAGTATTCGGGCGGTACCAACGCTCGGCGGAGAGTCGCGGCCCTACCTTGAAGGGGTGGCCGAGTTCGACTGGTCGCACGACGGCTCCCGGCTCGTGTACCACACACCGGCACCCGGCGATCCGCTGTTCGTGGCGGACGGCGGTCGTCACTCGGAAGACCGACCCATCTTCACTGCGCCTTCCGGGCTCCACTCTCACTTTCCACTGTGGGCGCCCGACTCGGCATTCATTTATTTTGTGCAGGGTTCTCTCCCAGACAAGATGGACATCTGGCGTATCGTTCCGACCGGCGGGACTCCGGAACGTATTAGCCGGCAAAATGCGCGTATCAGTTATCCGGTCCTATTGGATGATCGGACGCTCCTGTACCTCGCCAGCGATGCCGACGGTTCCGGGCTATGGCTTTATAGCATGGACGTCGAGCGCCGCATTCCCCACCGCTTGAGTTCCGGACCTGACCGCTACACGTCGCTTGCAGGCAGTGCTGACGGTCGCCGTCTGGTTGTCACGGTCGCGACTCCGAAGAGGACCCTCTGGCGCATGCAGGTCGCTGCCTCACCCGCGGAGCCGTCCGCGGCAGCTCCCATTTCGCTGACCACGAGCACGGGCTTCTCTCCCCGGCTAGGTCCGAATTATCTGCTGTATGTTTCTGCAACCGGCACGAGCGAGAGTATCTGGAAGTTTGCCAATGGAACTGCTGCTGAATTGTGGAGCGGTCAGGGAGCGCAAGCGATTGGCGGACCGGCTATCTCCCACGATGGCACATTCATCGCTTTTTCGGTGCGTCAACACGGGCGAGCGCTCTTGTACTCGATGCGCTCCGACGGAACGGACGTGCGGGTTGTGACCGACTCGCTCAACCTTCAAGGCGATCCGGCATGGGCGCCCGACGGCAAGTCGATACTTTCGGCCGCCGACGATCACGGCATTCCACAACTCTTCAGCGTGCCGGTCGACAGTCGCTCTCCCACTCCTTTTGTCCGGGGATACTCGGTCGATCCCGCATGGGCGCCCGATGGCCGCTTCGTCGTCTACTCTGGAGCCGATATCGGCACAACATTTTCCGTGAAAGCCGTGACGGCCGATGCCGCCCCGCATCCTTTGCCGGTCCTCAACCTGACCCGCGGAGCGCGACACCTGGCCTTCCTGTCTGGAGGACAGTCACTCGTACTTTTGCGAGGGGAGATTCAACACAAGAATCTCTGGCTCGTCGATTTGGAATCGGGTGCCGAGCGGCAGTTAACCAACTTCGCTCCTGAATTCGAAATCAGTGACTTCGACGTCTCCCCAGATGGTCGTGAAGTTGTGCTCGAACGAGTGCAGGAACGTGCGGACATAGTGCTGCTCGATCTCCCGCGCCCATAATTCTTCTTCAACCATCAAATTGAGCGGTGGCGGAGTCTTCCTAATCGCTCTCTGCTTCCCGTAGCTCGGCTTTCATCTCCAGATTGCGGATGAGGCGGTGGAGGTAGTTGGGGTGGACGCCGAGAATCTTGGCCGCGTCGGTGTAGCTGCCATTGGCTTCGGCGAGGGCATCGCGAATCAGGCGCTTCTTCAGCTCACTGATGGCCGCATGGTACTTGGTGCCCTCTGACTTGCTGATAGGCTGCTCCAACAGCGCCTCGGGCAGGTCCTCGGGGCGAATTTCGTCGGAGGCGCCGAGCACGATGGCGTGTTCGATGGCGTTCTCCAGTTCGCGAATGTTGCCCGGCCAGTCGTAGTTCATGAGCAAGGCGCGCGCATCGGATGTGATGCCCTTGAAGGGCCGGTTGCACTTCTGCGCATACTTGGTGGCGAAGTAAATCGCGAGCAGCGGGATGTCTTCGCGGTGCTTGCGCAGCGGCGGCACCGCCACCGAAACCACATTCAGGCGGTAGAAGAGGTCCTGGCGGAATTCGCCGCTCTTGATGGCGGCCTCGAGGTCTTTGTTCGTGGCAGCTAAAACGCGGGCGTGCAGCTTGACCGGACGGGTTCCGCCCACGCGCTCGAACTCGCGCTGTTGTAGCACGCGCAGCAGCTTCGCCTGCATGGTGGGAGCCAGCTCGCCGATTTCATCGAGCAGAATGGTTCCGTCTTCGGCGACTTCGAGCTTGCCCTTCTTCATCGCCACGGCGCCGGTGAACGATCCTTTTTCGTGGCCGAAGAGTTCGCTTTCCAGCAGCGCGTCAGGAATGGCGGCGCAGTTGATGGCGACAAAAGGCTTTTCGGCGCGGGGGCTGGCAGCATGAATGGCGCGAGACACGACTTCTTTGCCGGTGCCGCTTTCGCCGCGAATGAGCACGGTGCTGTCGCCTAGCGCAACCTTGTTGATCATCGCTCCGAGCTGCCGCATGGCCTTGCCGTCTCCGACCATGCCTTCGAGGGGGTCGAGTTCGGCGCGCAGGCGACGGTTCTCGGCTTGCAGCGACTCCAGCGCCAAGAGGTTCTCGAGAGTGACAGCGGCGATGCTGGCGGCGGAGTTCAGGAAGTGAATGTGGTCGTCACCGAACTTCTGCGCGTCTCCCGACGACGAGAGGTAGAGCACGCCCACGGTACGTTGCACTCCGAGCAAAGGCACGCAGATGGCATTCTGCGAAGGCGATCGGGCGGTTTCTTCGGAGACTACGGCGGACTGCTCCCACAAGGCGCGTTGCACCATTTCACGGGAGACGGTCACGGCGGGCGCTTTCCCGCTGTCGCGGTCGCAAGCGACGATGGACGACGGATCGTCTTCCGGCTGGTCGATGAGCAGTATCGCGCCAACCTGCGCGGGGGCCACTTCGAAAATGCACTCGAGCAGGCGGCGTTGCAGCTCGGCGCTGTCGCGGATCGAATTGATGGTCTGCGAAATCTTGACCAGAGCGTTGAGGTCGCGCGCCATTCGGCCCACATCGGTGGGATTGGTGAGCCAGTTGCGCGATTCTCCCAGCCTGACGGTCTTGAGGATGTCGGACGACCCGGTCTTGCCGGAATACACCTGGCCCATGGAGGATGGGGAAACGTTTTCGGTGAGATAGACGAGTTCGCAGAGACCGATGCGCAACACATCGCCGTGCACAAGCACACGTTTGCTTACCGGAATTCCGTTCACCAGAGTGCCATTGTGGCTTTCCAGGTCGGTGACCTCGGCGTGATCGTCGGTCCACTCGACGACACAATGCTTGCGGGAGACGGCGGAGTCGGAAGGAGCAACGGTATTCGAAGCGTCGCGCCCGATCGAGACACGACCGCCATCAAGGTGGAACTCCTTACCTTTCAGGGGACCGGAAATCGCGACAATGCGTGGATCCATAAAGGCTCCGGGAAATTAGTCTAGCCTAGTTCCGATCATTGTGTTGCGGATAAGAAACTGGAGAGCGGCACGCGAGCCTGCCAATATAGGTGAGTGTTGCCGTTGACTATCGACTCTTCTTGACGAGGAGCTCTTCGCCCAATGGCACTGAGGTCAGGATGCCAACAATCGTCTCGGAGGCGTGACCATCGCCGTAGGGATTCCCCATTCCTGCAAGTGACTGGCGAAACTGCTCGCTGCTTGCGGTTGCGACCTTGGCAAGGATGTCGGTCTTGTCGGGCGCGGCGTCGAGGATGTTGCGGGCACGCTCTCTTCCCTGCTGCCGCATGCCGATGTTGACAGTGGGCAGCGCGAAGGAAGGTGTCTCCATGATGCCGCTGGAGGAGTTTCCGAGCATGAGACTGACGTTGCGGAGGAGGCTCCAGTAGGTGAGCGCGGGAAGATTGGTGAATACGCGCGTGCCAGGCTTCTGACTTACGAACTCCTGCGTTCGCTCGATCAGTTCGCGGCTGCCAGCGTCGGCGTTGGGGTAGCAGAAGACGATCTGGCTGGGAAGTTCCAGCAGCGCGGCGAAAAGCTGGGCGGCCTCGCGAGTCGTGTCGCGGGCGATGGTCACAGGATGGTAGGCGACGACGGCCGTCGGCTGGCTCAGGTCGATCTGGAGATGCGATTCGAGCTGCTCGCGCGTGTACGGCGTGTCGCGTCGCAGGTGGTCGATCGAGGGCGCACCAGCGCGGTGTACCCGCCATTCCTCTTCGCCGAGGGCGATGACGCGCTCGCGAGCGGCAAAGGTTGAAGTGAAGTGGACATGGGCCATCTTGGTGAGAGCGTTGCGGACAGCGTCATCGATGGCACCCTCGCTGATCTCTCCGCCCTCGATGTGCGCGATGGGAATACGCAGCGCCAGCGCGACCGAGGCGGGCGCCAGCATCTCGTAGCGGTCAGCGATGAGCAGCAGCAGGTCGGGGCGCATTTGGCCGAGGCAGTCGGCTAGGCTAAGCGTGGCGACTCCGATGGTCTTGGCCATGCCGACATCGGTGTCGGAGCTGAGCAGGCACTCGATGCGAGCTGCGATAGCGAAGCCGTCGCGCTCGATCTCGCCGACGGTGGCCCCAAACTCGGGCGAAAGGTGCGAGCCCATGGCAATGAGCTTGAGATCGACTTCCGGGTGACGCGAGAGATCGCGCAACGGCCAGTAGAGATGGCTGTAGTCCGCTCGAGAAGTGGTGACGACGGCGATAGTGCGCTTCATTTACCTGGCCGCCGTTTCGATTTGCTCGCGAAGATAGGCGCTGGGCTCATACTCGGGGACTAAACGGGTCATCGCGGTGAGCAGGCTGGCAAGGTTGCGTTGTCGGAGTGCGGCGTAGAGAATTCCAGCAACCGGCAGCGAGCTTGGGGGATGGCAGAGCAGGGGCTGCGAACCCATCGCAGCCCGTCGGCTGCATCGCCTGCAACGTGTCTCGTTCAGTGCGAAATAAACTCTTCCTGCATTTTGTCGCCGGGACGCAATCCGCTAAAGCGAGTTGAACACCTTGCGCGCCAGCCTGCTGGATAAGATAGCGCGCGAGATCGGCAATCTTCACGGGCTTGCCCATGACTGGGACAGCGACGGCGGGTCCGTTGGGACATCCGCCACGGCGCGCAGAATGCGGCCGACAGTCGCCTCCACCGACAGGAAGTATCGCTCGACATTCGGGGTCGGCGACGGTGACCGGTCCACCGCGCGCGATCTGTTCGAGGAAGAGCGGCACCACACTCCCCTCCGAGCCCAGCACATTGCCCAGTCGAATCGAGGTCATGCGAGTGTTCGATTGTCCATGCCCAGCAGGAGCATTTCGGCAAGCCGCTTCGAAGCGCCCATGATGCTGAGCGGGTTCACCGACTTGTCGGTGGAGATCATGAGGAAATGTTCGGCGGCGAATTCGCGCGCTACCGTCGCCAGCGTCGAGGTGCCAAGACATTGTTCTCGATCACGGCGAAGGGGTTCATTTCGCCCAGAGGGACATGCTTGAGCGCCGCGGCATGGTACACGAATGTGCGGACGGAAGCGCGCGGAAGAAGTCGCGCACGCTGCGTTCGTCGGCCACCGACCCGAGCACGGGCACAACGGTCGTTGCACCTGCCAGCGAGGCGAGTTCGCGGTGAATGTAGTAGAGGTTTTGCTCCGAAGAATCGAGCAGCGCCAGCATACGCGGGCGCAGCCGATGCACGGCCTGACATAACGCGGCGCCGATGGAGCCACCCGCGCCGGTTAAGAGTACGTCTCGGCCACATGGAGAGCGGCGAATGCGCCGCAGCTGTCACCGGGTGCGGGCGCCGGTCTGGAAACAGGCCGTCCCACTGAATGTCTTCGAGCCGGAGAGTCATGCGAAATACATCATCTTCGATTATAGGGAACACGGCTGACTAAAGGTGCTCTGCCTGGAGTCGCGCCGCCTCTTCGCGAATGCGTTGCCACGCAGACTCGACATGCCGCATCTGAGTGTGGGTCTGGCCCACGCAGAAACGCAAGACCAGGCGGCCGCTTAACTTGGTGTGCGTGAGATACAGGTCACCGCTCTGGTTGAGGCGGTCCATCAAAATCTGGTTCTCTTCGTCGCTGCCGCGATAGCGGAAACACACCAGATTGAGAGGAACCGGAGCCACGACTTCGAAACGCTCATCTCCACGCACCCACCCCGCAAATTCTTGCGCCATGGTGACATGCTGGCGAACATGATATTGGAGTCCCTCGACGCCGTAGTGGCGAATCACAAACCACAGTTTCAGCGAGCGGAAACGGCGGCCCAGCGGAATCTGCCAGTCGCGATAGTCAAAGACCGCCCCCGACTCGGTGGCCTGATTCTTCAGGTACTCAGGCAGGATGCTTAGCGTCTTGATCAGCGCCGCCCGGTCGGCGACGTAGAAACAGTCGCAGTCGAAGTTGGTGAACATCCATTTGTGGGGATTGAAGCAGTAGCTATCGGCGTGCTCGACACCGCTCTGGAAGTGGCGGAATTCCGGGCAAAGCGCCGCCGTTCCCGACATCGCTGCATCGACGTGAAACCACAGACCATAGCGGCGGCAGATTTCGGCAATCTCGGGCAGGGGGTCCATGGCGTTGGAAGAGGTAGTTCCCACGGTAGCGCAAACGAAAAACGGTGTCAGACCGCTGCGCCGATCCTGCTCGATTTTGGCGGCGAGAGCCTGCGGAATCATGGCGTAGTTTTCGTCTACTCCCACCAGGCGAATATTGTTCCGACCGATGCCCGAGACCATCGCGGCCTTTTCCAGTGAGGAGTGTGCCTGGGTAGAGGTGTAGGCCACGAGCTTGCCGGTCAGCCCGTCGAGGTTTGAGGCGTAGTTGGTCGAGCGTTCGCGGGCGGCCAGTAAGGCACAGAGGCTCGCGTTCGATGCCGTATCCTGGATCACTCCTCCGCCACTACTGGTCGAGAGAAACTTCTCGGGCAGGCCAAGCATGCCTACCAACCAATCGAGGACATGGGTCTCCAGCTCGGTGCACGCTGGACTGGTAGCCCACAGCATTCCCTGAACGCCCAAGGCAGAAGACAGCAAGTCACCCAAGATAGCCGGTCCGGATGCGTTAGCCGGAAAGAAGGCATGAAACTTGGGAGACTGCCAGTGGGTAACGCCCGGCAGGATGATCCGGTCCATGTCAGCGAGAAGGCGGTCGAACTCCTCGCCCTGAGGCGGAGGCGCAGAAGGCAATTTCTGGCGAACCTCGCCGGGCTGCGCCAGAGACAAAACCGGCAAACCCTCGATGCGCTCGTAATAGTCTGCAACCCAGTCCACTACCTGCTTACCGTAGTGGCGGAACTGAGCGGGGGTCATATGGTACTGGTCTTCGTGAGACATACTTTCTTCCTCGACTGAAGTAGAACGGCAGATCGCTTGCTCGTTCCACGGTACAAGCCGGTCCGTTCGCATGCAAGACGCGCTGTTAGAGGAACGCGGCCGAGCGGCCGGCGAAGGGAATTTCGCTACAAGGTGGCTGTCCTACCCGAAACCGCATGCAAAGTGAGTTATGAAGCCATTAATTACCCATTAAGTAACCCGTAGTCGTGGCTAGCCACACTAGACTTGAGCCTGATAGACTGAAGGCCGCACGAAACTAACTCAAAGGTGGAATATGGATATTCAACAGATTCTCTCTGATCTAAAGACTGAACGTGATCGGATCGATGCGGCAATTCAGGCACTCGAAGGTGGCAGGACGGGACGTGGACCAGGCCGTCCGGTGGGTTCGGGCAAGAAGCGCCGTACGATGAGTCCGGCGGCCCGGAAGAGGATCTCGGAGATGATGAAGATTCGCTGGGCGGAAAGAAAGAAGAAAGCCAAGCCGCCGCCAAAAACGCGTAGCTGTTGGTTGACCGAAGCTCATGTCCAATCTGCCACTTGTGCCCTGCATGAGTGGCATTTGATTTTTTGCCATTGCTGCGGAAGCCAGACTACAGAAGACCGGAATGCGCGGATATGATTTCATCCTCGGCTACGAAGCAAACTGGCGGACGACTTGTCCGCGCTCAATAGCGGGCTTGGGCCCCCGTTTTCGGACCAGCGCGATGCGGATATGATCTAGCAACTGCGCCGCATTGCAGCTCGACCGGGAGAGCAATAGGTCGGCCAGCAATCCATCCGGACAAACGCCGACGGCGCCCTTGAAGACAATCGCGGGGGTCGTGGGTGAAATGGACTTCAGCTGGTCCACCAGCCTGCCGTTATCGGGCTTCAGCATCGGAAGGTCGGCCAGAACCAGGTCAATTCCTCCGGCCAGCATCGCCGCCACGGCGAGGTCCGGGTTGGAACATGCGACTACGCGATAGCCGCGGGTCTCCAGCATCACTTTCTGGATGGAAAGCGAGCGTTCATCTTCGTCCACACAAAGTATCGTGCGTTTGGGCTTCATCAAGCGACCTGTCGCACCTTCACGGAAATGGCTGCCTGAACGCGCCCGGCAAACCTGATCGGAGGAGCGGGGTGCGGCAGATTCCTGAGGAGCTTTTCTAATTTTTAGCGCCAGAGCAAGAGCGCTATCGGATAGTACGGCTGGGCATCAGGCTTGTAAAGTACCGCAGAGATCAAATCGCAAGTGCAACGTCGCGGAAAAATGAGCACTGTGAATGCAGCATGAATGCACATCGAACGGAAGAATGCGACGCGAAAACTCCGCGATGGTCAATGCGTTGCAGCCTGCACAGAATATCCGCAGCTAATTCACACCGTTACTCTTCCATCAACAATCTGGACGACGTGCCCACCGACACGCACATTGGTGATGGCGCCGCCGCTCTTTTCGGCGCGAATGTAGATGGAACTTGGGCGCCGGGTTTCGATTCCCTGCTCGATTAGCCCCTGCTCGTCCGAGCGCAGCACGCCGTTCTGCACTGCCCACGCGGCGCAACATCCGGCGGCGGAACCGGTGGCCGGGTCTTCGCCGTTATAGAAAATCATGCGGGCGTGCAGGGTGGCTTTTGGGTTCACCGTCTCCCGGCAAACGAAGTAGAAGAAGCTGTTCTCGCCCAGACTGCGCAGAGTAGGTCTCCATCTGGTGCCAGCTTACCTTCAGGTTCTGCAGCGTCGCCAGTGAGCGGAAGGGCACCATGGTGAACCACATACCGGTGGAAACGGATTGAATCGGCAAATTTTCATCCAGCTCTGACGTTGGGATTCCCAACACCCTGGCAACCTCCGCATGGGCGTGTAGCTTGCCGAACTGCGGATCCACCTGTCGCATTTCGCCGAAGAGCTGGCCTTCGCGCTGCTCGAACCGCACCGGCACTTTGCCGACTTTCAGGTCGAGCACTATCTCCGCGGCAGGCGACTGCTGATACAGACACCACGCCGTGCCCAGCGTCGGGTGCCCGGCAAACGGCAGCTCTTCATTGACGGTGAAGATGCGAACCTTGTGCCCTTCGCTCTGTTCACGTTGCGCCGTCGCGCGGGAAGATGAAGGTGGTTTCGCTGAGGTTGGTCTCACGGGCCAGCTTCTGCATTTCGTCGTCGTTCAGGCCCCGGGCATCGGGGAATACAGCGAGTTGGTTGCCCTCCAGCGGCTGGCTGGTGAAGACGTCGACCTGCAGGACGGAAAAGTTGCGACTGGCCATGGAGAGAGACTCCCGAGCAAAGTTTACCTGCATTGGACGCAGGGGCTGCGAATTGGTTGCAGACCGGGCTGGAGAGACCGGTGGCGAGATGCCGTTTACAATGACGACAGCCGAACTTGGGCCTGCGGAAGCGAAGGGGGTCCGGTGACTCTCCCGGTCTTCAAAACCGGCGAACGGCGTCTTCGATGTCGTTGGTGCGTTCGACTCGCACACGCTTCCGCCAATTAGCTGTCCACTCGCATCTGGTGGAGGTTGGCTTGTCCCACAGCACGCGACGCCAGTTCCTGGTGCGCTCCGGCCGACTACTGGCCGCCAGCAGCGTGGCTACGTGCCTGCCGAGCGGAGCAAAGGCTTCCGACTCGACCATACGCGGCCGATGGAAATCGCCGTTCCGCGTCGCTGTTATTACCGACGAAATCTCGCAGGAATTCGACCACGCCTGCTTCGTCGCCGCGCGCGAGTTCGGGATGCAATGGGTGGAGATGCGCGGACTGTGGAACAAGAACCTGATGAATCTCACGTCCACCGAAGATCGCGCGAAGCGCAGAGACATCCTGAAGAAATACAACCTGCGCGTAACCGACATTGCCAGCCCGCTATTCAAAGTGGACTGGCCGGGCGCGCCTACTCTCGAAGTACAGCCCCAAGCACGACCAGTTTCACGCCGACTTCACCTACGATCAGCAGAACGAGGTGATCGAAAATGCATTGAATCGGCAAAAGCCTTCGGGACCGACCGAGTACGAGGCTTCGACTTCTGGCGACTGGAAGACCAGGCGCCGTATCGCGCGGCCATCAACGCAAGACTGCAGCGAAGCCGCCGCCGCGCTGGCGAAGCACAAACTCATCTTCCTGCTGGAAAACGAATTGCCTGCAACACCGCCACCGGCAGCGGAGGCCGCGAAAACGCTTGGCGGCCGTGACCGCGCCCAACTTCAAGTTGAACTGGGATCCCGGCAACGCCGCCGCGCGCGGCGAGCCACCCTATCCCAATGGCTGGGACCTGCTGCCCAAAAACCGCATCGGCCACTGCCACTGCAAGGACGTCGTGATGAAAAGCGGTGGTGAAGGGTCCGATTGGATGCCGGTTGGCAAAGGCATCGTTGACTGGGTCGGGCAATTTCGAGCATTCAAACAGATCGGCTACAAGCTCGGCGTCTCACTGGAGACGCACTGGAACGGCGGCGGCACGCTGGAAGAATCGTCGCGACAAAGCTGGGCCGGCATGAAGGCCGACCTCGAGAAAGCCGGAGCACTCTCATGAAAAACGAAGAGTGGCACCTCACGATGGATCGCCGGGAATTCCTGAGCCTCGCGGCTGGTACAGTGGCGCTCGCCGCCTTTCCCTCGCGGATGCTGGGAGCCAACGACCGCATCCGCATCGGCCTGATCGGCGCCGGCGACCGCGGGCATGCAGGACCTGAAAGATGCACTGGCGCAGCCGGGGGTCGAGTGTGTCGCCGTGGCGGACGTTTACACGTTGCGGCAGGAGCAGGTGAAGGCGCTGGTGCCCGGCGGTGACGGCGTACGACGATCCGCGCCGACTGCTCGACCGCAAGGACATCGACGCGGTCATCATCGCGACGCCGCTGCATCTGCACGCCAAGTATTTCCTCGACTCGCTTGCCGCCGGCAAAGACGTTTATTGCGAGAAGACGATGACATGGGACATTCCCGAAGCGGTGGCCTGCCGCAAGGCCGCGCAGAAATCGAAGCAGGTGGTGCAGATCGGACTGCAACACGAAAGCTCGGGCGAACTGGCCGACGCGCGAAAATGGTACGAGCAGGGAATGTTGGGCAAGGTCACGATGGTCGAGTCGTGGATGAGCCGCAACACGCCGCATGGGCATGGCCAGTGGTACCGCGCGATTCCGGCCGACTGCAATCCGGCGCACGTGAACTGGGACTTGTTCCTGGTGAACCGTCCGAAGACAGCGTTTGACGCCAACCAGTTCATCAACTGGAGGCTGTTCTGGGAGTTCTCCGGCGGCAACGTCACCGAGAACATGGTGCACCAGATCGCGTGGATCATGACCGCGCTGAATCTTCCGTTGCCCGACGCGGCCGACATGATGGGCGGAGTCTATTCGGAGAAAGACGGGCGCCAGGTGCCCGACACGATCGCCGTGACCTTCGAGTTTCCCAATGATCTGACCGTGCTGTGGCAGTCCACGTTCAGCAACAACCGGTATGGACTTGGGCGAGCGCATTCTTGGGTTCCGACGGCACCGTCGAGCACGTCAGCGGCGCGACCGACATGGTCACGGGAAAGTACACCGGCAGCATCAACTACTACCCGGAAAAGAGCAATCGTCCCGAATGGCGCGGCCGATGGCCGGTTCATCAGCCCGGGCAGAACCACATGGCCAACTGGCTGGAGTGCATTCGAACGCGCAACCAGAAGACAAACGCACCGGTAGAGATCGGCTACAAGTCGGCCGTGGCGGCGCATATGGCCAACCTCGTCGTATCGGCAGAAGCGGCGCATCACCGTGCAAGAGGCGATGGCGGCGAAGCCGGAGTACTGAAGAACTCTCAGTTCCAGCGAAACCACTTCAGCGCGATAAGGAACGATAGCCCACCCCACAGGGCCAATATAGCTAGTGGCGCCCGCTGCGAGCCCAGGCTTGCACCCTGCAAGATGATGGCGCGCAGCGCGTCATTCAGCGCGGTCAGCGGCAGCGCCTTGATCAGCGGCTGGATGATCTGCGGGAAGCGCTCATACGAAAAGAACACGCCGGAGAAGATCCACATCGGCATCATCACCAGGTTGATGAGCCCGCTGACGCTTTCGATTTTCTGCGCGCGGCTGGCGGTGAGCAGGCCGACGCCGCCGAAAGAAATCGCTCCGAGCGCGGCAACCAGAAGGATGGCCAGCAGCGAGCCCTCGACCTGCATGTGAAACGCGAGCACGCCAAAGCCCAGCAACAGCGCCACCTCAATGATCATCAGCACCAGGCGGCTGCTGCCCAGCGCCAGCAGAAAATCGGTGCGCCGCATGGGCGAGGCGACGAAGCGCTTCAGCAGTTTGCGCTGGCGCATGTCCACGACGGCAAAGCCGATGCCCCACATGCCGGAGTTCATCAGGTTCATGCCCAGCAGGCCGGGAATCAGGAAGTCGATATAGCGCGCGCCGGGCTCGCTGCTCTGCGTGGTCTCGGCCTGTAGCGGCGCTGGTTGCGGCCCGCAGCAGTCTGCAGCGCATCGTCCACCTGCGAGCGCGCCAGCACGCTCTCCGGTCGCGCGGGATCGTAGCGGTAATGCAGTCCGCTGCCATCGGAAGTCACGACCAGCGAGTACTGGCCCAGACGGAACCGGTCGAGCGCCGCCTTCTCGTCGAGCACGTCGGCATGGATGGCGTTCTTCGCCGCAGAGCGCTGCAGCAGATCGATCACCGATTGCGCGTGCGAGTTGTCGACCACCGCGATGGGCGTAACGTCGGCTGGCTTGTCGCGAAAGCAATGCCCAGGCCGAGCGCCAGCAGCAGCGGAAACACAAATACCCAGAAGATAACTTCTGGCTCGCGCCACAATTCCTTCATGCGCGCGCCGAGGAGGGCGCGGTACCCGGCCCAGCGGCCATTGCTCGCGACGACGCTGAACGCTCGGGCTGCGCGCATCATTCCTCCCTCAGGTGGCGGCCGGTGAGGTGCACAAACACATCTTCGAGGCTGGCCTGCCGCGTGGTAAGGTGCGCCAGTTGCGCGTTCTGCTTCTGTACGGCGTCGAGCAGTGCCGGAATGGTGTGGTGCGGCTCGTCCACCTGCAAGCGAGAACAGGCCGTCTTCGCTCCGCACCTTCTGCACGCCCGGCAGCCGCTTCCACATTTCGTCGCCTCCGCCGTCGCCACCGTTGATTGCAAACTCCACCACGTGATGTCCGCTGAGCCCGGCGATCAGCTCCGGCGGGCGTTCCGCTGGCGATGATTTTGCCGTGATCGATAATGGCCAGCCGGTCGCACAGCCGCTCGGCCTCGTCCATGTAGTGGGTGGTCAGCAGCACCGTGCCGCGGCGCTGCTGAAACTGGCGCACGATCTCCCACAACTGACGGCGGCTTTGCGGGTCGAGCCCTGTGGTCGGCTCATCCAGAAAGAGAACCCTGCGGATTGCCCACCAGCGCGGTCGCCACCGCCAGCCGCTGCTTCTGTCCGCCAGATAGTTTGCCTACCATGGCATCGGCCTTCTCGGTCGAGAGACATCTCTTCCAGTACGCTCTGCACCGAGGCGCGGCTGACGATAGAAGCTGGCGAACAGCTCCAGCGTTTCCCGGACGGTCAACTTCTCGGCCAGCCGCGTCTCCTGCAGGGAGATCCCCAGCAACTCGCGCAGTTCGCGTTCGTGCGCCTGCCCAGGTCATGCCCAGGATCTCGACCTCGCCCGACGTGGGCTCCAGCAGTCCTTCGAGGATTTCGATGGTCGTGGTCTTGCCGGCGCCGTTCGGTCCCAGCAGGCCGAAACACTCGCCGGCCTCGATCGCCAGGTCGAGCCCGCGCACCGCCTCGACCTTGCCGTCGTAGGTCTTCTTCAAATCGCGGCACCGAATGGCGGTTTCCATATCGTGCATCATACCCAAACCCGTTTGCAGTTGTTTGAAAGTGAGGACGGCTAGAACAACTTCTTCGAATCCAGAAGGATCGTAACCGGCCCCTGATTCACCAGCTCGACTTCCATCATTTCCTGGAAGCGCCCGGTTTCGCAGGGCAGCCCTAGGGCGCGGGTGCGCTCGACGAAACACTCGTAGAGCTCGCAGGCGCGTTCGGGGCGCGCGGCCTCGTCAAACGAGGGCCGCTTGCCTTTGCGCACGTCGCCGAACAAGGTGAACTGTGAGACGGCGAGCACCGCGCCGCCAATATCGCCGACGCTGCGGTTCATCTTGCCGCCCTCGTCTTCGAAGATGCGCAGGCCTGCGACTTTTTCCGCGAGGAAGGCAGCGTCGGTTTCTGAATCTGAGTGGGTGACCCCAAGCAGGATCAGCAGTCCCTCGCCAATCTTGCCGGTGACTTCGCCGTTGACCTTCACCGACGCCCGGCTCACGCGCTGTACGACCGCCCGCATGACAGGTTTGTATCACACGCCGTGCGACGGACCGGTGACGGCGGCGACCGCTTGCGCGACACTGCGGAAAATATTTTCCTCGCCAAGTATGTGGAGCAATCCGGAACGCTCCAGCGCATCGCGAACCGGATCGCGCACGCCCGCCAGGACGAGACGGCGGCCATGCTTCACCGAACTGGCATGCAGTTGTCCCAGAACTTCCATCGCAGTGACGTCAATCATGGCAACGGGCGCCAGGTTCACGATGACATCGCGTAGCGGCGCGGGCGCCTGCCCGATCAGCCGCTTGACGTGGTCACGAATGCCATCGGCGTTGGCAAAAAACCAGATGCGATCGATCCGCAGAATCAGCACCCCGGGAAATTGTTCGGCATCGGGATGGCGTTCGATATCTGCGAATTCGCCGGTGGCGCGCAGCCGGCCCAAAACCACCACCTGCGGCATGACCAGGAAGCGCATCAACAAGATCAATGTGAGAATCACCGCCAGCAGCAGGCCATCAAGGATATCGAGGGCGATGACCCCTGCGATCGCGGCCAGCGACGAGCGAAATTCATTGACCGAAATCAGCCGGAAACGCCACACCGCGCGGTAGTCCAGCAGGTGCCAGACGGCATGAATCACGATGGCGGCCAGGACCGCTTCCGGCAGGTGGTAGAACCAGCCAGTCAGGAACAACAGGGTCAGAGCAACGGCGGAGGCGGCCGCAATCGCTGAAACCTGCGTCTGCGCGCCGTTCGCGTCATTGGCCGCCGTGCCGGAAGTCCCGCCTCCCACCTGCATTCCGTGAAAGATGGCGGAAGTCGCATTGGCGAGGCCCAGGGCGCGCAACTCCTGGTTGGCGTCAACTTCGTAGCCGTTCTTGCTGGCGAAAGTGCGGGCTGCGCCCATCGACTCGGCGAACAGCACCAGCACCAGGCCAACTGCGGCCGGCGCGGCTTGCAGCCAATCGGCCCAGGTCAGCACCGGGAAACCCGGCATCGGCAGGCCGGTGGGAATCGTGCCCACGATGTGTACACCATAGCTGTGCAGGTCGAAAGCTCTGAAACAGCGATGCCTGCAACCAAAACCACCAGCGCCCCGGGAATCCTGGGAAGCCAGCGATCGACGGCGATCAGCACGGCCAGCGCGGCCACTCCCGTTATTACAGTCCAGAAGTTGGCTTCGCCAAGGTGACGAAGAGTGTGCAGGAGCTGCTCATACGCATGGCCCTTGCCCGGCGCGATGCCCAGCAGTTTCGGCAGCTGCTTGATCATGATGCTGAGAGCCACGCCGAACACAAATCCCTTCAGCACCGGCTTGGAGATGAAGTCCGAGATAAAACCGAGCTTCAGGATGCCCGCCAGCAAAAACAGGCCACCCAAGACCAGCGTGACCGCCGAAGCCAGCACCATGAACTTGCCGGGGTCGGCGGCAGCCAGCGGCGCGACGGTTGCCGCCAGAATTGCCGATGACGCCGACGTTGGCGACACCGCCAACTGGCGGCTCGATCCGAAGATGGCGTATGCCAGCAACCCGAACACCGTCGCGTACAAGCCTGCCTGCGGCGGCAGCCCCGCAATTCCCGCGTAGCCCATGGCTTCGGGAATCAGCAATCCGGCAAGCGCGATGCCGGCAACTACGTCGGGACGCAGGTTCACCCGCTGGTACTTGGGCAGCCAATCGGTGATGGGCACAAATTTCATTCGATGCGTATGTCAGGTGCCAGCTTACAAACGCAGTATAGGCGAGCGGCAAAAGTCTCACACGACGAATTCAAGTGGCTACGGTGTTCGCTGTTCGGTGCCAGTTTTTCTTCTGGGCGTCAAAACTCGTACAATGCAGCAATTCCTGTTCGCCAGAGTCGGGAGAGCCCATGACATCTGCGTTTGCCCGGGCGGCACTCCGCCAGCCCCTGTTTTTCATGTTGCTGCTTGTGTTGGCCGTTACATCGGCCGCACAGCAACCCGCCAGCTATTCAGCCGCGCACAACGGCAAGAACGAGTTCGTCATCAAGAACGCGACGCTGCTGACCACAACCCACGGCCGCATCGAACACGGCAGCGTTTACGTGAAAGACGGCAAGATCGTCGCCTTCGGCGCCACCGTTGCCGCCCCTGCGACAGCGACGGTGATCGACGTCGAAGGCAAGTACGTTACGCCCGGCATCATCGATCCCCACTCGCACATGGCGCTCGATGGCGACGTGAATGAAGCCACCAGCCCCGTGGTACCGCAGATGATGATGAAAGACGCCTTCGATTACAACGACAAGGCGATCTATCGCGCGCTGGCCGGCGGCGTCACCTCATCGCTGCTGCTGCACGGCTCGGCCGACATGATCGGCGGCCAGGCTGTGGTCATCAAGAACAAGTACGGACTCGACCGCGACCAGATGCTCTTCCCCGGCGCGCCGCAATCCATCAAGTTCGCCAGCGGCGAGAATCCCAAGCGCGTCTTCGGCGAACGCAAGCAGGTTGCCCTCCACCCGCATGGGCAACTTTGAGGTGATGCGCGAGGCCTTCACCCAGGCGAAGGACTACCAGCGCACGTGGGACGAGTACAACGAGAAGGTCAAGAAGGGCGACAAGACCGCCACTCCGCCCAAGAAGGACCTGAAGCTCGACGCTCTGGTGCAGGTCTTGCAGGGCAAGATGCTGGTGCAGATCCACTGCTACCGCGCCGACGAGTTCCTCACCGAAATCGCCATCGCCAACGAGTTTGGCTACAAGATACGCGCCTTCCATCATGCGCTCGAAGCCTACAAGGTGCCCGAAGCGCTGGCCAAGAACGACATCGCCATTGCGACATTCGCCGACTGGTGGGGCTTCAAGTATGAGGCCTGGGACGCCATCCCGTGGAACGCGGTGATCGCCATGCGCGCCGGCGTGCGCGTCGCCATCAAGAGCGACAGCGAGGATTACATGCGTCGCCTGAACCAGGAGGCCGCCAAGACCATGCGCTACGGCGGCGCCACCGAAGACGAAGCCATGAAAATGCTGACCATCAATCCGGCGTGGATCATGGGCGTGGAAGACAAGACCGGCTCCATCGACGTTGGCAAGGACGCCGACCTCGTGCTGTGGGACGGCTATCCGCTCTCGAGTTACGGCGTTCCCGACGAAAGTCTGGATCGACGGCGATTTGTATTTCGACCGCAGCCTTCCCGGCCTCGGCATGCCGAACTTCCAGGAGGGAGAGTGATGACCAGGACCACCGCACGAATCGCGCTTCTCGTTTCCCTTCTGATGGTCGCGGCCGTCCGCGCAACAAAAGTCCGGCGCTCCCGCCAAAGCCGCGACGCTGGATCCGACCAAACCCATCGCCATCACTGGCGGCAAGCTGTTGACCATCACTCATGGCACGATCGACAACGGCGTGCTGGTCATCGAGAACGGCAAGATCGCCGCCGTGGGCGCGGCTGGCTCAGTCAAGGTTCCGGCCAACGCGCAGGTTATCGACGCCAAGGGCATGACCGTCTATCCCGGGCTGATCGACTCGGAATCCCACCTCGGCCTCACCGAAATCGAGGCCGACAAGATGACCAACGACCTCGTCGAACCCAGCGACGAGATCATGCCGCACATGCATGTGGCCGACGCATTCCATGCCGAGTCCGCGCTCATTCCTGTCGCCCGCTTCAACGGCATCACCAACGCGATTGTCGCCCCCGACAGCCGAGATACGCTGCCCGGCCAGGATTCCTTCATCCAGCTCGCCGGGGCTGACGCCTCCCAAATGCTGCTGGTTCGCGACATCGCCATGCCCCTGAACTTCACCGGCCGCCAGCGCCGCAACGAGTCGTTTGCCAGCGCGTCGTATCCGTCAGACCCGCATGGGCATGGCCGCCCAGATGCGCCAGGCGTTCACCGACGCGCAGGGCTACTCTGCCAAGTGGGAGGAATACAACAAGAAGAAGGCAGCGACCAAGGCGGGCGAAAACCCGCCCTCGCCGCCCTCGCGTGACCTGAAGCTGGAGGCGCTGCTCCCCTACCTCGAAGGCAAAAAGCCCGTCATCGTGAAGGCTGAAGAGCCGAATGACGTGGAGACCGCATACGCTCTGGCGCAGGAGTTCAAGCTGCGCGTCATCCTCAACGGACTCACCCACTCGCAGGCAATCTACGACAAGATCGCCCAGTGGAAGGTACCCGTGATTCTCGGCTCCATCTACGACGATCCCAAGGAGTCACAACGTTACGACACCGTGTACAAGATGCCCGGCGAATTATCGAAGCTCGGAGTGAAAATCGCGTTCGCCTCGTTCGACGCCCATCAAGTCCGCAACCTGCCTTACGCCGCCGGATTCGCCGTCGCGTTCGGCCTACCCTATGACGAAGCGATGAAGGCGCTGACGCTTTATCCGGCGCAGATCTGGGGCGTGGACGACCAGCTTGGCTCGCTCGACGTCGGCAAGACCGCCAATGTCGTGGTGGCCAGCGGTGATCCGCTGGATGTGAAGACCGTGGTACAGCGGGTCTTCATACAGGGAAAGGACATCCCGATGGTCAACCGCCAAACCGAGTTGCGGGACCGGTACCAGAAACCGCAATAAGTCACGTGAGGCCGCCGCTATGTCCCTGCAAACCGGCGGCCTCGTCTGCGTTGACCGTACTAAAGTTCAACATTTAGGATGAATCGGGCATCTTAATATCCCGACCTCAGGGAGGCGGTGCGGCTGCACGGTCTTCTGTGGGGGAATCGTATTTCTTTACAGGGATTCCCGCCAGTCAGTACACTTACCAGTTTGCGTCGTCCGCCGCGGCGGACACCAGGAGAACCAACCCATGGCATCAGTGGAAGAACGGGTAAAACAGATCATCGTGGAACAGTTGGGCGTGGACGAAGCCGAAGTCACCGCCAAGGCTTCTTTCGTCGACGACCTCGGCGCCGATTCGCTCGACACCGTCGAGCTGGTCATGGCCTTTGAAGAGGCCTTCGAAGTCGAAATTCCTGACGAGGAGGCGGAGAAGATCCGCACCGTGCAGGACGCCGTTTCGTACATCGAAGCGCACGCCAAGGCAAAATAACCGCCCTCGCAGCAGGCTGCGTCATAGCGCAATTCGCCAGCAACCACGGCGATGCGAAAAGGAGCTGGCACATTTTATGGCATCGGTAGAAGAACGGGTTAAACAGATTATCGTGGAGCAGTTGGGCGTTGACGAGGCCGAAGTTACTGCCAACGCGTCGTTCGTCGACGACTTGGGAGCCGATTCGCTCGACACCGTCGAACTGGTCATGGCCTTCGAAGAGGCCTTCAGCATCGAGATCCCCGACGAACAGGCTGAGAAAATACGCACCGTCAAAGACGCGGTCGACTACATCAACGCCCACGCGAAAGGAAATTAGCTTGGCTCGTCGCGTGGTCGTCACGGGAGTCGGGCTGATTTGCGGCGTTGGCAACAACGCAGACGACGTCTGGCAGGCGTTACTCGCCGGCAAGAGCGGCGTGGACCAGATCACTGGTTTCGACGCTTCGCTGTTTGCCTGCCGGATTGCCGCCGAGGTCAAGAACTTCGATCCGCTGCAATACGTAGAGAAGAAAGAAGCGCGCAAGATGGGACGCTTCATTCATCTCGCGATTGCCGCCGCGGACGAGGCGCTGAAGTCCGCCAATTACAAGGTCGAGAACGAGGAGATGGCCGAGCGTACCGGTGTCGATATCGGCTCTGGCATCGGCGGGTTCGACGTCATCGAACGCGAGCACTCCAACCTGCTCAACGGCGGCCCGCGCAAAATCTCTCCTTTCTTTATCCCCGCTGCCATTGTGAATCTCGCGGCCGGACAGGTGAGCATCCGGCACAATGCCAAGGGGCCGAACGAGGCCACCTGCACCGCCTGTACGACGAGCGCTCATTCCATCGGCGACGCCGCGCGCATCATCAAGTACGGCGATGCCGACGTGATGATCGCTGGCGGAGCCGAAGCCGCAATCACGCCAATGGGAGTTGGCGGGTTCGCTGCCATGCGTGCGCTCTCCACCCGCAATGACGACCCTCACCATGCCAGCCGTCCCTGGGACAAGGACCGCGACGGTTTCGTCATCGGCGAAGGCGCCGGAATCCTCCTTCTGGAAGAGCTGGAGCATGCCAAGCAGCGCGGCGCGAAGATTCTCGCTGAAGTTTCGGGCTACGGCATGAGCGCCGATGCCAACCACATCACTCAACCCGCGGAAAATGGCGAAGGCGGATTCCGCGTGATGCGCAACGCCATGCGCGATGCCGGAATTGAGCCCACGCAGGTCGGCTACGTCAACGCCCACGGCACCTCCACGCCGCTCGGCGACGAGTTGGAAGCCATGGCCATCAAGCGCGCCTTTGGCGAGCACGCTTACAAGATGGCGGTCAGTTCGACAAAGTCGATGACGGGCCATCTGCTGGGTGGAGCGGGTGGACTGGAAGCCGGCATCACCGTGCTGGCCTTGCGCGACCAGATCGTTCCTCCGACCATGAACCTCGAGCACCCGGGCGAAGGCTGCGACCTCGACTTCGTACCCAACACTCCCCGCAAGGTCGCGATGGACTACGCCCTGTCGAACTCCTTCGGTTTCGGCGGCACCAATGGGTGTCTTGTTTTCCGCCGGTGGACGGAGTAGAGTTTCGCAAGTGTTTCTGGTGGAAAAAGGCGGTGCGTCTCGGCGCACCGCTTTTTTGTCGCGCGAATGATTCGTATCAGGGTGCGGCTTCAGCCGCACCGTACAAGTCCTTTATTTTTTGTCGTCCCGAGCGTAGGGAGCGAAGCGACCGGAGTCGAGGGACCTGCATTTCGGATTTTTTTAGCAGCCTCTTTAGCCCCTGTTGTAGTTTCGATAGGCAAAGAGGATTCGCCATTTGTCGACAGAATCAATTACAGCGATTCCCTATGGCGAAAATCGGCATTGCAGAAGCAACCGGGACGGCGCAGGATTGTGCGTCTAAAGGCCTGTTATCAACAACTGACTACGTTATGAGAGGACATTCACCTTGTTTCCGGCACTTCTGAGTGCGCTACGCTTCTTCGGACTTCTGCTGCTGAACGTCGTCGTCGCGGTGATTGGGACAGCTGTTCTGGAAGCCACGCTGGGCAGAATCATCCCGGCTCATACGGTCACTGCGATTTTCTGGAAGGAAATTGCCGTGAGTGTCGCATGTGCGACTCTAATCGGATTTGGGATGTGGCGCACTTGGCGGAGTGAGGCCGCGAAATGGACGTGGGTCGTTCCGTTGTTATGGTTCGCGTTTGGATTTTCTGTATCTGCTGGACATGGCATTTGGGGTCCATTGTCATTCGGCTCTGCAAATAACGTCGCAGCAGAAATGAGGAGCTTTCCCCTATTCACAATTCCGCTTGTTCGTGCGCTGGCCTACTCTTGCGGGCGCGTACGTTTCGTCCTTCCGCTACCCAAACACTGGAGGGTCCGTCAGTGAACCTAAACTGGCCCAGAATAACTGTCGATAAATCCCCATATCGCCAACGACTTGTCCGCAGCCAACGCACCTCCGTTAATCCTTCGCCGCCCTCCCTACTTCTTCACCTTCGGCGGCTCCCACAACTCGATCCGGTTGCCCTCGGGATCGGTGATCCAGGCAAACTTGCCGTATTCCTCCTGCATGCCCTTCGGATCGATCGCTACGCCCTCGGCTTTCAGCGCCTCCAGCAGGGAGTCGAGATCATCGACGATGTAATTCAGCATCTGTGTCTGGCTTCCCGTGCCGAAATACTTCGTGTTCTGCGGAAACATGGACCACACCGTCATTCCTGTCTTCTCCGGGTCGTCTGCATAGCGCCAGTGGAACATTGCCCCACCTTCCTCGGCCTTGGCTTTGATGCCGAGGTGCTTCTCATACCACTCGTACTGCGCCTTGGGATCGTTCGCCTTTAAGAACATTCCGCCCAGTCCTGTTACTCGCTTCATGTCTGCTCCTTTTTTCTTGATTTGGCTTGGTTTGGGCGCTGCGTCCGAGACCACGTAGACGTATCGCAGTAATCCGCTGCCCGTATTGACGACGTCGTGCTCTGTACCGGGCGGCGAGTAGGCAGCAATCGCCGGGCTGATGTCCATGCGCGTGCCGTTGGCCAGCACCATCTGGCCCGCGCCTTCGAGTACGATGACCATTTCTTCATGGTCGTCGGTACTATGTTTGCCCACCGACTTGCCCGGTGCCAGCACGACCAGACCCGACTTCATGCCCGCGCTCCCCGGAGGTCCGCTCAGCAATTCCTGGTAGCCGGTGGCTTTCTGTTGCAGGGGGACCGCTGTTGCCGCTGGCTTGCTACTCTGGGCCAAACCGAAGCCGGCGACCGCACAAAGTCCAGCCAGCATCAAGTACGAACGAGTTCTGATTGGACGCATAAAAACTCCACCCTCTGGGTTGGGAACTTGCGGAGGATTGTAACCCGTCGTGGGCACTTGCGCCCGCCTGACGAAGCTACCTTTAGGGCAAGCACTGGGGTGCGAACCGTTGTTCAGCCTGAGCTTTGTCCTCATTCTCGCGGGCCTGTTGTTCGGGGCGCAACTGCCCTCATCGGCTTCGTTGGACTGCTCGGCGCGTGGTTCCACCGCTCGTTGGGAGCGCCTCTGCCGCTGCCCACCCTGCGCCGCGCCTCCGACCGCCGCCTCACCCTGTGGGTCGGCGTCGCCGGCTTTGTCCTTTGGGCCGGAGTCTTCCTCATCAGCCTGCGTGCGGGCAGGTAGCCCGCCCCGAGTTCTTCCATTTTGGGAAATTTGGTTACTAAAGTTTTTTCGCCCTGCTGATTTCTCGTGACTCGCGCCCTCCCGCGGTATTAAAAGCAATACTGGATGTTTGTGCCCTGAGGGGCCCGGCTAGCACCATCGACAGTCGGCTAAGTTCTTTGAAATCTATTAAGTACGCGTAAGCTCAATAGAATCCCGAAGCTGCACTGATTTTGTCATGGAAGTCGCTGATTCTAAAAGAGCGTAGGGGGAGGGGGGTACGCGGTCTGCCCAGCCAGTTCCTGCATCTGCCGGATATACCGGTCGGCGTCAAACTTCTTTCTCGCCGCGTCGCCCGACATCCAGCGAATGGTCCCGAAAATCGGACGGTCGAACCATGGCCGGTCAAACTTCCCGCCAATCGCCCAGGCCACCCCGGCGTACCCGTCGGAATCGCGTCCGTCGAGAAAGTACTTGTCGTTCAGGTACAGCGCAGTCTGCCACGCCACGGCGGGTGACGGACTCCATTCCAGGATTTTTTTCGCCCAGTACATGCGCATGTAGTTGTGCATCCATCCTGCGTGCAGCATTTGTAGCTGGGCGGCGTTCCACAGCTCGTCATGCGTCTGGGCAGACTCGAATTGCTCGCGCGTGTAGAGCACCGGCCGGGGATCACCTGCATGCGCCGCCAGCGTTCTGTGTGCCCAGTCTGGCGCGCACTCGATGGAGTCGTACAGTGGATTGAAATGCACGAAGTTGATGGCCAGCTCGCGCCACGTCAGCACCTGGTTGATGTAGTCGTCTTTCGCCGCCTGTGGCGCGTCTGCCTTTAGCACGGCGTGCATTACCGTGTGCGGCCCGATCTGTCCGAAGTGCAGATACGGCGACAGTCGCGACGTGCCATCGACCTCGGGCTTGCCGTGGTTTTCAGGATAGGTAGCGAGCTTGTGTTTCACAAATTCGTCGAGCAGCCGGAGTGCTTCGTTCGTGCCTCCACGAAACGAATCGACGGGGCCCACCGAGCGGTCGAGGTTCTTCCATCCAGCGGTGATGTCGGTGGTCGCCTCGTCGTGCCGGAACGCCGCTCCGGCGGGACGCTGCCACTGGACTTTCGCATGCGGATTTCCTGCCAGCGGCAGGAATTGCTCCAGCCGCTGCTGCAGACGTGGACGAATGATGCGCGCGGCATACTGCTCTTTTTCCAGCAGCTTCGACGGAACGATCACGTCCGCATCGACCGTCCACAGCGGCACAGTCAGCTTTTTGGCGGCATGCTCGCGCCAGCGGCGCGGCTCGCGCAGCGGATTTTCGTCGCCGACCACCAGCGAGGCTTGAACCTCGTCGCAAAAATCCAGCAGCGAGTGGTCAGGATAGCGCCGCAGCACGAATCCGATGCCGCGCTCCCGCGCGTGCCGGGCGATGTCCGGAATGCCCTGCGCTAGAAATGCGAAGTGCCGCAGGTTCGCATCCGGATAGTACGGCACGGGCGCGAAGAAAATGACCACCGGCTGCTGCAATGCATTCGCGGCTTCCACCGCGATATCGAGTGCCGGATTATCCAGCGCGCGCTGCGCGCGTTGCATCCAATACACGACGCAACGGCTGCCCTCAGCAGGTGCGCCAGGGCGACGAACGGTGACGCGGGGATTGGAACTTAAAGCTTCGAGCGTACTCATTTTCGGAGAAACCCTGTTTTGACGCGTTGGAACGATGATCTTGCGGATGACGTAGTGATCGATGCCCACGAGACGGTGGAAAGCTCACTTCCCCGCTGCCAGTACTTCGTCGGCAATCGCAGCCGCCTCCACCGCTTGCCTGACATCATGCACGCGAACGATATGCGCCCCTTGCAGGATACTCGCCACCATCGCGGCCAGCGAACCATACAACCGGTCGCCAACAGCCGCGTCGTCTCCGCCGAGACGCCGGCCGATACTTCGCCCGATGAACGATTTGCGCGACGTCCCCGCCAGAATCGGAAATCCCAGCCGCTGCAACGGCCTCAGGTTCGCCAGCAGCGGAAAGTTCTCCTCGAAGTTCTTGCCGAAGCCGAATCCGGGATCGAGTGCAATGCGCTGGCGCTTGACCCCGCTATCCAGCGCAATTTGTGCGCGATTCGCCAGGTCGTGGGCCACTAGCGATGCGATGTCGGCCTCCGGCGGCAGCTTACGCCACTCCGCCGGCTTCCCGCGGGTATGCATTAGCACCACGCCGCAATGCAACTCAGCGCAGGTCCTCGCCATGGCTGTGTCCCACTGCAGAGCGCTGACGTCGTTGACGATCTCCGCCCCCGCCGCTATCGCTCGCCGCGCCACTCCCGACTTGTAAGTATCGATGGAAACAATCGCGTCTGGCCGCGCGCTCAGCACTCCTTCGACAACTGGCATGACTCGCCGCAGCTCTTCCTCCTCGGTCACAGCCGACCGTTCAACCGAGCTATCGGGCGCTACCTGAGTACCCGGACGTGTGGATTCGCCGCCAATGTCGAGAATGTCAGCGCCTTCTTCCAGCAACTGAAGTGCGTGCGCCACCGCCCGCTGCGGGTCCAGAAACGCTCCCCCGTCGGAAAACGAGTCCGGCGTTACATTCACCACGCCCATGACCGCGGTCCGCACGCCCAGTTCCAGCGCACGCGAGCGAAGCCGCCAGTGAAACGTGTCGCGCATTCTGCGATTGTACGGTGTGGCGTCGGAAGCTGAAATGAGTACTGGGCCTCCGGTGCTAGAATTCGAGGGTACCTGCCTGCAGTCCTATGTACCGGGTCCGCCAAGCCGTTCCAATCGTTCTGCTGCTGGTGATGGCTGCGCACGCCTTCGCAGCGCCCGGCGCCAAGCATCCCGGCAAGCCTGCCGACGATGGCAAACGCCTTACTCGGGCGATTGACCAGATCCTCAGCGAGCCTGATGTTTCACGCGGCTTCTGGGGCATCGACGTGGTTTCAGTCGACACCGGCAACCGACTCTATGCGCTGAACGAGAACAAGCTCTTCACGCCGGCTTCCAATACCAAGCTATTCACAACCGCAGCGGCCCTCGCCCTCATCGGCCCTGATTACCGCTTCAAGACCACGATCGAAAGCCTGGGCACGGTGGACAAGTACGGCCGCCTGAATTCCGACCTTGTCGTCGTAGGTCGCGGTGACCCCAACCTCTCCGGGCGAACGCTACCCTACAATCTGCATACCGAGCGCAAGACGCCGCCTATCCAGGTCTTGATCGACCTGGCCGACCAGCTGGTGACCAAGGGCCTTAAGTACATCGACGGTGACGTTGTGGCCGACGACTCGTACTACGTCTTCGAGCGTTATGGCGATGGCTGGTCACAGGACGACCTAGCCTGGGAGTGGGGAGCTCCAGTCTCGGCCCTCACCGTCAACGACAACGTTCTGTTCGTCAACATCCTGCCGGCGGACCGGCCGGGCGAGCGCGCCTTCCTCAACATCGCGCCTTTTCCCGACTACTACCGCATCGACAACCGCGTCATGACCACGCCTCAGGGCACCGGACCGCACAAGATTTACATCAATCGCGAGCCGGGTTCAAACCAGATTTCAATGTGGGGGAACATTCCCCTCGACGACGCTGGCGCCAGCGAGTCGCTGGCGATTGACGACCCCGCCGACTTCACGGCCAAGCTTTTCCGCCAATTGCTGGAACAGCGTGGTGTCACCATTTACGGCCGCTCCCGCACTCGCCACACTGAGCTCGCTTCCATGCAAACCTTCAGTGTTACCTCCATTGCTTCCGGCGGAGGCAGCGAATCGACCTCGCACATTGGGCCCGGACTCACGGTGCTGGCCAGTCACGAATCGGGACCGATCGCGGATGATTTGAGGGTCATCAACAAGGTCAGCCAGAACCTCCACGCCGAGCTTGCGTTGCGGCTGCTAGGCAAGGAAAAGGGCACATCCGGCTCGATCGAGGGTGGGCTGGAGGTCATGCGAGGCTTCTTGACCAACGCTGGTATCAACCCCGACCAGTTCGCTTTCTACGACGGCTCTGGACTATCGCGCGAAAACCTTGTGACGCCTGCCGCCATCGTGCAGCTGCTGCAATTCGCCTTTCACCAGCCGTGGGGGACGTTGTTTGCCGATACGCTTCCGGTTTCCGGCGTCGATGGCTCGCTGGCCGACCGCCTCAAGACGCCACCGGCAAAGGGAGCTGTCCGCGCCAAAACAGGCTCCCTTAACCACGTAAACGCGCTTTCCGGTTACGCTACGACCATAACTGGCGAAACCGTGGCTTTCTCTATCCTCGGCAACAACCACAATCTGACGAACAAGAAAGCTCTGGAAACCATCGACCGCATCGTCGAGAAGATCGTCACCGATGGGCATTAGCGTCTGCGAGTTGCGCGGGCGCGCCCGGCGGCGACGGCCGCGCAGGCCCGGTTCCCGTCGGCGGCTTGCGCTCGCCATCAAGCAATTGCTTCAGCACCAGCGCATTGTTCCGCTCCACATTTCTCGATGCGAATAGCAACGTGAGCCCCTCGCGCTTTCGCGCCATGTCGTAAAGCTGCTGCAGTGCAGCGTGGGCCGCATCGCTTCTCAGTTCGCGCAGGTACCGCTTGCGGAACTCGCTCCATTGCTCCGGACGAGCGTGATACCACTGGCGCAATTCGTTCGACGGCGCGACGTCTTTCAGCCAGACATCGAGCGCCGCTGCGACCTTGGTCAGGCCGCGCGGCCACAGCCGGTCCACCAGCACTCGCGCGCCGTCATCGGCTGCGGGTGCGTCGTACACTCGCTTGAGCCGCACCTTCATGTCGGGTGTATTCTAACTCTTGCCGTTGACCCGTTGTTGTACCGGCGTTGTTGACGATTACCTCGGGAAGGTTGTCTTGAACTCCAGGCTCGCTCTCATCACCCTCATCATAATGTTGCTGGGAATTCTGGCCGGGTGCGATGCCGAACCGCGCAAAACCGACGCCGAATTAGGACTGACTCCGCAGCAGGCCATGGGCCGCCGCGTCTACGACGCCCGCTGCGCCGAATGCCATTACGCCTATAGTACCCGCAACCTGCGCGGCCCCAGCATGCACGGACTTTTCAAGAAGCAGTTCATGTCGAGCGGAATCCCCGCCAATGATGACCGTGTTACTGACATTATTCTGATGGGCCGCTCTAAGATGCCGGGCTTCCAGCAAAAGATTTCGCCGCAGCAACTGGCCGACTTGCTGGCCTACCTGCACACTCTCTAGCGGCATCTGCGACCTTCCCGCGCCAGTGCGCATCGTACAATGGTTACAGCCCATGGCTACCGCTCCCGACCTCATCCAAATCGATGTCGCGCCCCGCAAGTCGGCCCCCAAGCCAGAGTGGCTGAAGGCCCGCGCGCCCATGGGCGAGAACTATCACGACTTGAAGACATTGGCGCGCAAGCTCGACCTGCACACTGTTTGCGAGTCGGCGCATTGCCCCAACATCGGAGAGTGCTGGAACCACCGCACCGCGACCTTCATGCTGCTGGGGAACGTTTGCACGCGGCGCTGCGGTTTCTGTGCCGTGCCCAAGGGCCGCCCTGATGCCATCGATTTCGACGAGCCGCAGCGCGTGGCCGAAGCCGTTGAGAAACTCGGTCTTAAGTTCGCCGTCGTCACCAGCGTCAACCGCGACGACGACAACGTAGGCGGCGCAACGGTTTTCGCCAACACCATAGCCGAGATCCGCAAACGCATGCCGGACTGCCGGGTCGAGGTGCTGATTCCGGATTTCCAGGGTCTGGATGAGCCGCTGCGTATCGTCATGGATGCACGGCCCGACATCCTGAACCACAACACCGAAACCGTTCCGCGTTTGTATCGCGTGGCCCGCTCCGGCGCGCGTTACGACCGCACTCTGCGCCTGCTCGAACAAGCGAAAGATGATGAACCCAGCCATCCCTACCAAGACCGGCGTCATGGTCGGATTGGGCGAAAGCACCGAAGAACTGCTGGGCGTGTTTCGCGACCTCGCCGCCCGCAGGGTCGATATCCTGACCATCGGCCAGTATCTGCGACCTTCGAAAGATCATCTGCCAGTGGCGCGACTCTACACTCCTGACGAATTCCGCATGTTGAAAGACGAATCGCTCAACATGGGCTTCAGGCACGTCGAATCCGGCCCGCTGGTTCGTTCCAGCTATCACGCCCACGAACAGGCCGACGCCGGCTCCGCCGTGCGCCTCGTCTAGCCGCCTAGCGACTGTTCATTATCCTCACTCATGCGCTGCGTATCTTGTTATTTCTGAGCCCTGCATCGCATCGGAGGACTGGATGAACACTCGCCTGCTGGACGGATTAGCCTTCGGCCGTGCCGCCGGAGTACTCGCAGGAATGATCGGCGTCGGAGGCGGGCTCATTATCGTTCCCGCCCTTTCCTACATGTTTAAGCTCGACCAGCACACCGCACCGGGCACTTCGCTGGCGGTGCTGCTCCCGCCCACTGGACTACTGGCATTTGTGAGTACTACCGGGCTGGACACGTGGAAGTCGGCGTGGCCATCATGATCGCACTGGGTGTTCTGATTGTTGTCTATTACGAGGCGCCTGGGCCCAACAGCTCTCCGACCCCGTGCTGCGAAGGATTTTCGCCATTGTCATGCTGGTGGCGGCCGTCAAAATGTTCGCGGAAAAATAGCTCAAGTGCGAAGGAATTCCCTAACCTGCCGCAGCACCGAAGCCGGCGCCTGCACTTCGAGTTCGACTAGCCCTTCGAGATACTTACGGGAAAGCACAACGGCTTTCGCGTCCAGCATCGCCAGCGCCTTACCCTCCGACTGCGGCACCACCAACCACACCTGCCGTACCGGGTCTTGCTCCATCAACTCGTCAATCCTCTGCAGTAGCCGGTCAATACCCAAACCCTTTGCAGCCGATACATAGACCACGTTTGCCGAGTCCGTCAGGCCCTCGCGCTTTTCCGCCGGCAACAGATCCATCTTGTTCATCACGTAGAGGCGCGGTTTGTCCTGCACCTCGAGTTCGCGCAAGACTTCCTCCACCTGGGCCTGCTGCTCGTCAGCCGTCGGACTGGTGACGTCGGCCACGTGCAACAACAGCGTTGCCCGCTGCACTTCCTCTAGCGTGGCGCGAAACGCGGACACCAGCGTATGCGGCAAGTGGCGGATAAATCCTACCGTGTCAGACAGCAACACCTCACGCTTTGAGGGCAATTTCACGTTTCGCAAGGTTGGGTCGAGCGTGGCAAACATGCGTGAACTTTCCAGCACGCCCGCGCGCGTCAGCGCGTTGAACAGCGTCGACTTGCCCGCGTTCGTGTAGCCCACCATCGCCACTACTGCCACTGGTACCGACTCGCGGCGCTGGCGCTGCTGGCCACGGATGCGCCGCACGTTCTCCAGCTGCTCCTTCACGTGCCGGATGCGCCGATAAATCTTGCGCCGGTCGGTCTCGAGCTGGGTCTCGCCGGGTCCTCGGGTACCGATACCGCCGCCCAGTTGGGACATCTCCACGCCCCGTCCCGCCAGGCGTGGCAGCAAGTAGTCCAACTGGGCCAGCTCCACCTGCAATTGACCTTCTCTGGTGCGGGCATGGCGCGCGAAAATATCCAGAATGAGTTGAGTGCGATCGATCACGCGCACATGCAGTTCGCGCTCCAGGTTGCGCTGCTGCGACGGCGTCAGCTCGTAGTCAAAGATGACCAGCTCCGGGTCAACTGATACCACGGCGCCCTGCAACTCGACGACCTTACCGCTGCCGATCAGTGTTGCCGAGTCGGGCCGCTGGCGCCGCTGCTGCATCTCGCCCGCGATGACTGCGCCGGCGCTTGTGGCCAGCTCGCGCAATTCCGCCATCGACTCGTCAGCCGAAAATGTTCGATGTTCGACTTCGGTAGCATGCAGCCGGGTGTCGGCCACGGTGCGGGCGGCCCGGGCACTGGGCGGAACTTTGCCGGCCGGCAGGCGCCGGTCATTGGCAACCGCTTCGCCATTCCCGTCCGCTGCCCGACTGTCGGCCGTTGGTTTTCGAGCATTGCGACCGCTCGGGCCGCGCGAAAGAAACTCGACTCCCACCAGAAACACGCGTTCCGGCTCGCCGCCTCGATTACGCCACGAGCCGTCGTCAGCGTCGGAAATTCATGCCGCCAGCGTGAGGAATACGTTAACTCTCCGCCGGATGCGGCGCGGCAGGCGACACGGCAGAAGACGATGTTTCCCCGCCAGCCCGGGGCTCGGAGTGCCGCTCGGGTACGTGGGGACGTGACATGACCACCGTGGAGATCGCGTGCTTGAAGATCAGTTGCTCCTGATTGTTCGTGTCCAGCACGACCGAGTACTTGTCGAAGGAGCGAATGCGGCCCGTCAGTTTTACACCGCTTAACAGGTAGATGGTGATGACCGACTTGTCCTTGCGAGCCGTATTGAGAAAGGAATCCTGAATGTTCTGTGCTGGCTTGCTTTCCATGGATGGTCCTCCTTGCAACTTACAAAAAACTACCTCGGTCTCGGAAACGGTGGCCCCTTTCGGTTTCCCAGTCCGTTGGTAACAGCCTCTCCCGCCGCCGGCCACAGGATGCCGCCTTCGGGAGGGTAAAATCCAGCAATCTAACGATAGTTCGCTGGCAGCGCAATTTCAACTAAAACCCGCACTTCGCAGGGTATTCTAGTGGACGCCGGACCAATGCCTCTGTCCGGCCGCTGGCGATTTTTGAACCAATCGCCTCGTCCCAGGGAGATACCTCATGCCGCAATCTTTGCTTGCTTTGCTCACCCCTCCGCAGATTCAGTTTCTCGGCGGCTCCGTTCTAGTCCTCATGTTGTTGCGCTGGATCCATACGGTTGCAGGCATCTTCTGGGTCGGCTTGCTTTACTACCTCAACCTGATCAGCGCCCCGTTCCTGCATGAACTCGATCCCCAAACCAAGGCTCTTGTAGTCCCCAAACTTATGCACCGGGCCCTGTGGTGGTTCCGCTGGAGCTCCGTCGTCACCGTGCTCGCCGGCATCGCGTACTGGATGCACATCGTCGGCACCGACGTCCGCAATGCCGTTGCGTCCGGAGAGCCGGCCTCGGGCGGCATGATGACCGGCAGCTTCTTCATCATCTGGACGCTAGCATTCGCCGTCGAAATGGGTCTCCTCATGTCGCCCGCCGAGGTTCTGCGTAAAGGCCCGGTCCTCGCTGTGCTGGTCTTCGCCATCGTAATCGTCGCGTCGTACCTGTTCCTCGGTCTCAACCAGCATGGCTGGGAGACCAACCGCGCCCTCACCATCGGCATCGGCGGCGGCCTGGGCTGGTTCATGATGTTGAACGTCTGGGGCATAGTCTGGCGCATGCACAAGAAAATGATCCGCTGGTCGGAAGCTGCGGCCCGCGGCGAAGCCATGCCCGCTGAATTTCCCAAGGTGGCGCGGCTGGCCTTCCTTAGCTCGCGAATCAATTTCTGGCTCTCGTTCCCCATGCTCTTCTTCATGGGAGCCGCGAGCCATTACATCCTGTTCGCTGCCCAGTAGGAGGCGCGTTCGCCCCGCCGGTGGCGCCTGTCTCCGTAGCCGCGTCCGCTCGCGCCGTCCCTGCATTTTTCCGGTGGAAATCACTTACGGCGGCCTTGATTTGCGAGTAAACTGCTGCCGCGGCACTTCCCCGGGGGTGAGACCGGTCATGAATACCAAGGCTGATTGGCTTGTCGTTGTGGGCTTCCTGCTTGCCCTTTTCGGAGTAGCTCTCCGCGCCATTCTCATGATGCGAGCCAGCGACGCTCGGCCCGCAAATCAAGTCCCGTTGTCGGGTAGCGCGCTGCTTCGTAATTTCCGAACGGTGAATCCGCACAGCAAGCTGCCGCTGGTAATGTGGGCATCGCTCTCGGCAGGATTGGTCTTGTTGATCGCCGGCGTCCTGTTGGAATTGCGCTAGGAGTGTCGCGACGTCAGTGCGGCGCCGGCGCACTGCTGGCAGGAAACTTCATCAGCTTCCAAGGCTTGGGTTTGGGCATCCCCGGTGGCATGTTCATGGCAACCATCTTGAGTTCAGCCTCTTTCCCCGGCTCTGTCAGCCGCATCATGTAGTGGTCGGGTTCCTTTTCATCCCCGTACCTCACGGTCAGCAACAGTCCATCGGGATTCAGCGCGGCGTCCGTAATTGTCTCTTTGACCGTTTCCTCGCTGACCGACCTCAGCCCGCCCTCGTCATTCACCTCAAGATCGTGCGGGTGCGTGAGCCAGCCTGTGAGCTTGTCGCCGTGCAGGTCAAGTTGCAAGAGCAGCCACACCTTTCCGTCGAGGACCGCGACCCAGTCGCCGGCGTATCCGGCATATGGCGAAACTGGCGGAGCTTTCGCGGGCTTCGCGCTTCCCGGAGGCGGCGTCTGGCACCAGCCCGCAAATGGGACGCTCAGCATTACGAAGGCAAGAAGCAGTCTTCTCATTGGGTGCTCTCCGTGGATAAGCCGAATTCTACTCCGCGCCCGCGCCGCCAGCCCGGCGCAGAAAAAACCGGGAACGCAGGCGCGTTCCCCGAGATCAGTTCTACCGGCGCAGTTTCGAGGCAGCCGCGCCAAGGCCGGCGTTCATTCGCCGCTCGCCGTGCCGAACTTCCTCCGGTCTCCTTTGAGTATGCGAGGCGGCGCGGCCTGCCGCACTCGTTCTTCCTGATGGCAGTTCCAGCACAGTGGCGCCATCTGGTCCAGCACCGAAGGAATCTCGTCCAGATGCATGTGGCGCAGCTCAAACAGCTTCTGCTTTTCGTTGAGCAACGCCAGTCGGCTGCGGCGCCAGTCCGCAGGAGTCAGCGCCCGGTCGCAGATGGCACAAGTCTTGCCTTGGTACCACTTCTGCAGCAGCCGCTCGATATTCTCGGGCGTCGGATCGACCTGCGCCAGGCACTCCTGTCCGCAATCGCTCTTTTCCGGCCATCGCGAGCACGACTGCAACCGTTCGTGCTCCTCGCCACGCAACGCGGTCTGAAGAGCATACTTGTTGTCCATCTCGACAGTGACCGGCTGCCGGTTCTCCGGACAAACCACGCTCCGCCGACCGCGATTGCGAAAATAACTCTGTAAGCTGAATCCGATAGGAAGTCCTACCAGCACTACTGCGCCAATGATGAATAAAACTACCGGAAATACGCCAATCATAATGGCACCTCCCACTCGAAACCGTGGGTCCGCACCATTCTTAGCGCGGTTTGTCGCCACGATGCAGTGACCAGCAACACTACCGCTTGTGATGCCCTGCCTCGGCCCAACTCGTCAAGTGTTTGGAGGGCCTCATTCCTGCTCGTTATAATCAGCCGACTATTAATCCTGCCCGTGGGTGCTCATGTTCCCTCAAAGTTCTTCTCACGCACGCATCAAATCCCTAACCAAGCTTCAGTTGTTTCCTGCGCTCTGCCTCTTGTTGATATCAGCCGCACTATTTGATGCACCGAATTCGCTCGCCTCCAGCGCCAAGCCACGCTTGACCCTCGATGAGTTCTTCAGCGCCGTAGACTTCACCGCCATTGCGCTCTCGCCCGACGGACACATGGTCGCCATCGCCACCAGCCGCGCCGACTGGAACGCTCAACGCTTCCGCGAAGACCTCTGGCTCTGGCGCGACAGCAACGGCGCGCTCATCCCGCTGACGCAATCCGGTCACGACTCCGACCCCAAGTGGTCTCCCGACGGACAGTGGATCGCCTTCCTCTCCGACCGCGACACCGACGACTCTGCCGCCGACGATAACGATGACAAGGCCGACAAGAAAGGCGCCGTCCACGTCTACCTCATTCCCGTCAGCGGCGGCGAAGCGTTTCCAGTCACTCGCGGAGCAGAAGATGTGCACACCTTTGCCTGGAGCCCCGACTCCAAGACCCTGTACTTCGCCACTCGGCAGCCTTTGAGCACGAAGAGCAAAAGGACGAACGCAAGGAACAATGGAAGGACGTCGTCCGCTATCGCGAGCAGGAGCGCGGCGACGTGGTCTCGCGCATCGCCGTCGCCGAGGCCCTGAAGCGCCAAATCGAGCTCGGCACCCAGGAGACTAAGAAGAGCAAGAAGGACAAGAAGAAGGACGCACGACCAGGAGACCGGCGAGACTCCCGGAGCTCAGGCCGTCGTGACTTCGCCCTATCGCGTGAAAAGCATGGCCGTCTCGCCCGACGGCAACCAACTGGCGTATTCGACCGACAGCATTTCGCAACGCTTCGAAGGCCTGAAGGAAATCGAGATCTATGTCGCCGACTCCAGCAAGTCCGTTCCACAAAATGCCCCGCGGCAACTGACGAAAAACGAGGCGGTCGAAGGCGACGTGCAATGGTCGCTCGACGGTAAGAGCGTGTTCTTCACCGTCGAGCAGGGTTCCGTGGAAGGCAGCTATCTCGATCTGCAGCCCCGGGTATACTCGGTGAACGTCGCCACCGGCCAGCCCGTCCGCTGGGCAGCCGCATTCCACGGCGCAGTCACGCAGTATGCGCTGACCGCCAAGCCAGAGCTGCTCGCTCCGGGAATGCTCGGCACCTCCACCGCGCTCTACCAGCAATCCTCGCCCCAGGCACCGTTCCAGAAGCTCAACGGCTGGTCCGGCGCTTACGCTCACGTCGAGACTGCGGCCAACTCGGCACGGATTGCCTTTCTCTACTCGGAAGTCGACAAGCCTACCGAGGTTTACCTCGCCGAAAGCATAGCCCAGCTCAACACTGCTAAGCCCATCACGTCCTTCAACAAGCTCTTCACCGAGCGCGACCTTCCGAAGGGCAAGCCCTTTCGCTGGACCTCCGACGACGGCACGCCCGTGGAAGGCTACTTGCTCTATCCGCCGGGCAAGTTCGAGGCCAGGAACCTGCGGCTCTTCGTGCTGATCCACGGCGGCCCGATGGACGCCGACGGCAACTACTTCGGCGCCGACTGGTACAACTGGGGAATGTACGCCGCGAGCCAAGGATGGCTCGTTTTCCGTCCCAACTATCGCGGCTCGGCGGGCTACGGCGACAAGTTCGCACTGGCCATCGTGCCCAAGATCGTCTCGGCTCCGGGACGCGACATACTCAGCGGCGTCGCCGAGCTGGTGAAGGAAGGCATCGCCAATCCCAAGCAGATGACCATCGGCGGCTACAGCTACGGCGGATACATGACTAATTGGCTCATCACCCAGACCAATGAGTTCAAGGCTGCAGTCACTGGCGCGGGCGCGGTGGAACACATCGGCAACTGGGGCAACGACGACACTACGTTCGACGACGCGTTCTTTCTCGGCGGCATGATGTGGGACCCGAAAGCCAAGCAAAACTACATCGACGAAGCCGCTATCTTCCAGTTCAACAAGGTCAAGACGCCGACTCACATCGTCGCCGGTGGCGATGACATTCGCGTTGCCGTAGCCGAGGATTATCTGCTGGAGCACGCGCTGCACACGCTCGGCGTTCCCAGTTCGCTGCTGATCTTTCCCGACGAAGGCCACAATCTCAGCGAAAATCCGTGGCACGGCAAAATCAAAGTGCGCGAAGAGCTCAATTGGCTGGAGAAGTACTGCAACTGTCCAGCGAAATGATCGGGTAGAGCCGACCTTTAGGTTGGCGTTCCGCCCGCTCTCTCTACTTCCTCCTCGCGGACTTTAGTCCGCGCTGCTTGACTTTCACTGCGGCCGCCCAACATACTTGCGCCGTTTAGTTCGCAAGAGACGAGGTGGCCGATATGTCCAAGAAGGCTGCGAAGAAAGCGGCAAAAAAGACGACCGCACGCCGCGCTGCGAAACCCGCCAAGCCTGCTGCGAAGGCCAAGACTGCCAAAGCTCCCGCGAAAAAAGCTCCTCTGAAAACCAAGCCAGCCAAGCCCGCACCGCGCGCCTCCGCGCCAGTCGCGGTCCGCGTCGACGGCCGCCTCACCTTCAATCACGCCATGATCTACGTTAAGGACGTCAACCGCGCTCTCGGCTTCTATCGCGACCTCCTGGGCTTCAAGCTCATCGAAGACTTCCGCTACGACGGCACGCCCGTCTATGCCCGCTTGCGCGCTCCCGGTGGAGACGGCACCATCGCGCTGCATCAGGCCGGGCCGAGCGCGTCGCTCGTCAGTGAGGGCGTGCGCCTCTACTTCGAAGTCCGCGACCTTGACGACTTCTGCCAGCGACTCATGCGCAAGGGCTTCTACATCACCAAGATGCCGCGCATGATGGAATGGGGCTGGCGACACGCCTACCTCAACGACCCCGACGGCCACGAAATCAGCCTGTACTGGGCCGGGGAAAAGCGCATGGCCAAGAGCGTGATGCAAGCCGCCAAGGACGCGGCGAAGGGGTAGAAACCCGCCGGTGCTTCCAGCAATACATTAACCACTTATAAACTCGTACCCCCTCCCCTCGCGACTATTTAGAATCAAATAGTTATATATCGGCTCGCGTGCATCCTCGGCATTACAACTGACTTATTCGCAAGTAATAGTAGAAGCGGCACTTAGCATGGCTTTTTAGCCGTTTTGTCAAAGAGCTGCGGACCCGGAATAATTTACTTACTAGTTACTATCACCGCCCCCTATGGTGTGGTGTCGCTCGCGGCACATACGCCCGCGCCGAACTATCCGCCAGTGTGTATATAGCGAGTGGGAGGGGATGGTGTCACGGAAAAAATGGGGGTTGGGGAAACTTTGGTAACCAAGTTGTCCCGAAATGGGAAGGCGCCGGGAGCGAAGCCGGAGAGCCTGCCGAGCTAGAGTGGGAAGGGTTGGAATCCGGCCCAAGATGAGAATTGGAGACGAGAAACGTACCCGATCTTCGCTCTCAGTTCTCGCATAGGCGGCTAGTATGGCGTTATGGAAACCACGCTGGTGACGTACGAAGGTTGGCTCGCGGAAGTGGAAGCCGCTCTCGCTTCCATCAATATGCCACTGGGGGTTTGGCGAGCCTCTGTGCCATAGGATTTCGGTGACGAGTTCAAGTCCAGCGGCGCGGCGAGTGCGGCGGCCTAGAAGAGATTGACAGGGAGTAGAGACCGAATGAGCTCACCAAGTTTGACCACCGAATCCCAAGATTCTTCACGGAGCTTGCTGCAGAATGCGGTAGCAATAACGGCTCTCGTTCACCGCTCCTCCGATTACGCGGCATTCTACCGCACAATCCCCGGACTTCCGGGAATTTGGAGTTTGTGCATTGACGCTGCCGAAGAATTCACGAAGCAAGAACTACGAGCCAAAAGCCAAGAAGAGACCGACGACACGTATTCGTTCGAATGGCTACACGCAATCGAAAAATACGCCGACGCGATCTTGAAGCTGCAGACAGGAGAATTAGACCGCTCGAACCTCGAACGCCTCGCCCATCGAGCTGTGTGGGGCGACCAGTGTGGTTTGAAGTGTCGCTCTTGTCAACCGTCGTTGCATGCGATCTAGCGGTGCTATAGGAGCCATACCTTGCAGCGGTGCGCCTACAACGCTACCGCGCCGCACTTGATCAAGAATTCCGCGGTCAAGTCGAGGTCGTCGTGAAGGCGCGACGAGTCTGATTTGTCAGGCTTGGGAACGTAAATGATCATCCCCTGCCGCGCCCTGGTGAGCAGCACTCGGTAGCCGTTGACTCGATACTTATGCTTCTGTGGGTCGCTTCCCAGTTTCCAGGTCTTCCCATTGAAATTGGAACTCCGCCACTCACACCCGTTCCAAAGTAGATCCTCGCCCCAGCAGAGGCCAATCCAATCAAGCTCCAATCCTTGAATTTCGAACTGTGTAGCAGCTACCTCAAGTTTGGATGACGAGCGAACATCTCTACAGTATTTGTGGTCGCAGTCTGGCTCCTCGCACGAATCGCGATCGAGAAACCATCTCTCCCATTCGAAGCGCTGGTGGAAGTCGAACGATGTTTCCAGACCATCTGGCCGGAGTCTGGCTGACCCGGAACTCGCAACCAAACCAGCCCTTGTAAGACCTCGGCGTCTCTCTCGTAGCCACTGGCGAACTTGAGAAAGATCTCTGGAAAGGATCGGAGGACTCGAGTCGTCGCCGAAACTGTGACTTGCCGACGAGGAATCTCCACGAAGAACGGCATCAACCCACGCGGATATCTCGGATGACCTTATGGAGCGGGTACTTGAAGTCAGGTGAAAATCAGCAACGTTCGCTATCCGATTGGGATTCGGGTCGTGCTGGACGAATAGTGAGAACGGACCGCCTGACACGTCGCCAAGAACTTCGGGCGATGCATAGACCTTCCAGGATTCGAATTTTCTGAGAGCCGCGCCCCATTCGGCTAAGCCCGCCTCGCCGCGATTGATCTCTTGTCCACCGCCGATTAGACAAACCAGAACTGCCCATCCGTCGTGTCGGTTCATTACGTCCAGCATCATCTGAGCTTCTGATACCGGTTGCCGATGTGCCCGCTGGTTCTGCTTCGCGTCCCACGCTCGCTGAGCCTCATCGAAAACGAGTACCCTCTGCGCTGGCGTTGGAGCTTAAGCTTTGTAGTGATCGTCGGCAAATCGATGAACGCTTTGGATAAATGACTGCACCGCCGTTTCCGCTGCCCTCCTCGTTCGTCTCGCACCGTCTGCCCTAGGCCGGCGAATGTCGTCTCGGATCAATGCCTCTCGAAGGATTTTGACCAAGGGACCGTTGCCGGACAAGAACGATGCGGTATCTCGTAGGTCCTGATGGTGGACTGCATTCAACCCGACGAGGGTCTTGCCAGAGCCGGGGACCCCGGTAATGAAACAGATAGCCTTGTCGCCGGTATCCTTGGCGCTGCGCACGATTTTGGTTAGCGAGTCTGTCGCCTTGTTGAGGTCTTCTCTGGCCGCGGCAGCGTGGCCAATCTCAAAAACTTCGTTGTCTGAGTACAACCGTACGGCAGCATCGATAATTGGCGGAATCGGGTGGAAAATGCCAGCATCCCATGCTGCAGCGTCGATGGCCGGCCGGTCAAAATGGCACTCTTCGTGAGTGATCCTAAGTAGCATTTCGCCCACTGTGGCCGTGGTCGCACGTCGGCACGGCCGAACGACATCGTCAGCGAACGGTCGAGACCCTGCGCTCGCAACGTGCCCGTCCGAAACGACCATTGGTACGATGGTTCGCTTGGCGCTCGGCTCGTGGAAGCACGCTAGATTGATTGCGTAGTCGTCGACTTGTCGCTCCGCCGTTGTGGCGGAAAGGCCGGTTTTAGTCTCAACCGCAACGATAACGTCGTGCATCAGGATGACTGCGTCGATGCGTTTGCCAACCCGAGGGATGGGGTATTCCAGGAGAATCTCGAAATTCGCCGCTCCGGGTATTCCTGCAATGAGTTGATGGCATCTAGAAACCAGAGGCGGAAGCTGTAACCGCCAAGCTTCAACGGCTTCGGGTGCCAGAGGGAATTGAGCCCTACCATTTTCGAGTGTTAGTTCACCGATGATCGATGTGGGAGGATCGGTGACGAACTTGCTCAGTGGCGCTCGATAGTACGCTGGCATGCCGGTCCAGGATGCCAGGCGAACCAGGCGCGGGTCCAGTACGAACTTCCAAGTGTCTATAATTCACCCGTTCCGTTTCGCGCCCTTATCACACGCTCGTGTGTCGCACGCCCTTGCGATTCAGGTCCTGACGCATGAATCTATCTCCGTGAGGCGAGGTATTTGTGTCTCTCGGCCCTGTCTGCAAGCCAGATGGGCCACCGATGCTCTTTCTCAGCTTGGAGGTAGGCGTCTTCTCAGCAGAGTCCGCCACCAAAGGACGTTGGGTAAGTTATTTGTTTGCACGAATTTACCCGCAAGCCCTTTGATTGGAATATTTTGCGCGGAATCGATTGTACAAACCCTTTGTTTTCAGGAATTTAGTGGAATGTAGGGGGAGGGGGGTACTGTCCCGCCAGAGTTCCCCGCGCGCCAATCTATAATGGTTGTGTTAGCTGCTGGGCCGGGTGATCGCTGCCGGGGCTGCGGACGGTGGGCGTAAGTCCATGCTGCGCGGCTTCGGGAGAGGAAAGTCCGAACTCCGTAGAGCGGTGTGCCGGATAACGTCCGGGGGGCGGCCTTTAAGGGCCGTTTACGGAAAGTGCCACAGAAAATATACCGCCCCGAGCAATCGGGGTAAGGGTGAAATGGTGCGGTAAGAGCGCACCGCGCTGCCAGTAATGGCGGTGGCAGGGAAAACCCCACACGGAGCAAGACCAAATAGGGGAGGATTCCGCTTGGCGGGAGCGTGCCGGCTCGGTGCGCCACAACTTCCGGGTAGGTCGCTGGAGCCGTACAGCAATGTGCGGCCTAGAGGAATGATCGCCCTGCCGCTCTTTGTCGTCGAGGTTCTCGATCCCACCCTTTCCCAAAAGAAGGGAAAGGATGGGGCACCCAGAAGAAGTCCTCGACGAGAAAGAGCGGCAGACAGAATTCGGCTTACAGGTCCAGCAGCTACATTTTTTGCAATCGAGGTCCTTCGACTTCGCTCAGGATTTCGCCCGCGGGCTTGGACGCCCGCATAACGGCTCAACTTACAGGTCCAGCAGCTACAAAATGAAAAAACGGGAGCGCGATGCTCCCGTTTTCTTGTTCGCAAGCCGTCCCGCGTCTACGACGCGGTCATGCGTTTGTACAAGTGGTAGATTCCCAGCAAAATCAGGGCCCCGACCAGCGACATCAGGAAGCCAGCCGATTGTCCCGGCTCGTAATGGCCAACCATTTGGCCCAGCCAAGTGCCGAGAAACGATCCGGCGACGCCGATCAACATGGTGATCCAGATGCCGCCCGGATCTTTGCCGGGCATGATGAATTTGGCGATTGCACCCACGATCAAGCCGATCAGGGCCGTCCACAGAAGATGTAACATACACGCTCCTTTGCAGTTGTATTGCGTTCATCACATGGAAACGGCACACAGCCGCCCCGAGAGAACCTCTCTGCGGGCCGATCGCCGGCAGTCCAACGGATGCTGGTTACGACTTATTGAACAGGCCGCCTGCCAGGTTCTTGACGGTGTCCATCAGACCCTCCGCACTGGCGGGGCTGTTGCCCGAGCCCGACGCGACGATCCCGTCCAGGTGTTGCGCGATGCCTTCGGGGAGTTTGCCTTTGACTTGTTCGAGAATGAAGCTGACGATCTGCTGCGACATCTCGGGCGATAGGTTGAATTTCTGAGATAACGTCTGCACGATCTCGTTCATGATACGGCTCCTTAGAATCTTAGACTGGACGAATGGCGACCGCGCGCGCACAAGCAGTTCTGGTTGCCTCACCCGCGCGCAAATCGAGGGGGACACCAGTCTAATCGCCCACGCCACAGTTGCAATGGCACGAAAGTGGTTATTGTTGATGAATATTCGTTGCGAGCGCTCCGTCGATCCGCTTACTGCTGCACGACCTCGTGGTAGACCTCGAGCATGCGACGCACGCTGTTGTCCCACGAAAACCGCTGCGCCTGCACCGCCCCGCGAGCTTTGAGTTTCTCGCGCACCGCCTGGTCGCAGAGTACCCGGTGCAGCGCGTGCATGATCTCAAAAACGTTTTCGGGGTTGACCATGACCGCGGCATTGCCCACGACCTCGGGAATTGACGATGTGTTGCTGGTGACCACCGGCGTGCCGTGCGCCATGGCTTCCAGCGGAGGCAGGCCGAAGCCCTCGTACAGCGAGGGGAAGACGAACACTTTGGCCAGATCGTAAAAGATGCGCAGCACGCCGATGGGCACGAATCCGAGGAAGCGGACGTCGTTCTGCATGCGGGTCTTGATCACGGCGCGGCGCAGGTCAGGGTGCTTGGAGAGTTCGTCGCCGATGATGATTAACTTCAGGTCGGGATATTGGGAATCTTTGGTCAGCTCGGCCTTCAGCGCCGCAAATGCCTCGATGATGCGCACTACGTTCTTGTGCGGACTGATGCGTCCGGCGTAAAGCAGGAAGGGATACCTCACCTGATAGCGTTCGGCGATGAGCTTGCGGTCGGCATCGGTGGCGTGTCCCTGGCGAAAGCGGTCATCGAGTGCGTTGTAGATGACCTCGATTTTTTCGCCCGGCACCTGAAACAGGCGCTCGGTGTCTTTCTTGGAGAAATTCGAAACAGCGAAGATGCGCGCGGCGTGGTGCAACACCCGCTTGGTGAACTCGAAGTGCAGCGAGCGCTTGATCCACGACGCGCTGTTGACCTTGTAAAGGTGGTCGAGCAGGTCGTGCACCGTCACCACATAAGGGCATGGCACGGACTGCGGCTTCCAGAACAGATGCGGCACGTGCAGCAGGTCAACCTTGTGGTGGCGCAGAATGCGGTTGAGCTCGAAATAGCTCTGCAGTGAGAATTCGTTGGGATGCGTCGGGACCGTGATGAAATTGGGCGGAAGGGACTCGATGTCGCCGAGCTTGCCGGGGATGCCGAGCAAAAAGTATTCGGTAGTGTGGTCGAGGCGCGCGAGGGTGCGGATGGCGTTGCGAGTGTAAGTGCCCACGCCGAATTCGTTGATCCGCCGGATGTCGATGGCAACGCGCACAGTTTAGTGTAAACCGGCATGCGCCGCGGATCAGTGATTACGCTAAACAGCATGGCCGGAGCTTGCGACTCCGGCCATGGATCGTTGGGATGAGAGGGTTAAGCTTTCACCGCTTCGAGGTGCTTCGCCCGGCGCGAGGCGTACAGCGGGAACTGCTCGGCCAGCTCCAGTACTTCGCCGCGAATCTTGTTCAGTACCGCCTTGTCAGTGCGATTGTTCAGGGCTTCGGCGATGAACTTGCCAACCTGACGCATCTCGGGTTCTTTCATGCCGCGCGTGGTGAGCGCTGGCGTGCCGATGCGGATGCCGCTGGGCTTCATCGGCGGATTGGTGTCGAACGGAATCGCGTTCTTGTTCACCGTAATGCCGGCGTCGTGCAACGCGTTCTCGGCTTCGCTGCCGAACATGCCCTTGGCGAAGACGTCGATCAGCATGAGGTGGGTGTCGGTGCCGCCAGAGATGATACGGAAGCCTTCGTCGGCGAGGGTTTGCGCGACGACCTTCGCGTTGGCGACGACCTGGCGAGCGTAGTCCTTGAAGTCGGGCTGCAGCGCTTCGTGGAAGCAGATGGCTTTCGCCGCGATGATGTGTACCAGCGGTCCGCCCTGCATGCCGGGGAAGACCACTTTGTCGATGGCGGCAGCGTGCTCTTGTTTGGAGAGAATCAGGCCGGCACGGGGGCCACGCAGCGTCTTATGTGTAGTGGTGGTGACGACGTGGCAGTGCGGCACGGGCGAAGGATGCGCGCCGCCGGCAACGAGTCCGGCGAAATGCGCCATGTCCACGAGATAGAACGCGCCAACTTTATCGGCGATCTGGCGCATGCGCGCGAAGTCGATGATGCGGGGATAGGCGCTGCCGCCGCCGATGATCATCTGCGGCTTATGCTCGACCGCCAGCTTCTCGACTTCGTCGTAGTCGATGGTCTCGGTTTCCTTGGTCACGCCGTACGGAACAATCTTGTAGGTCTTGCCCGAGAAGTTCAGGGGATGCCCGTGCGTGAGGTGTCCGCCGTGCGCGAGGTTGAGGCCGAGGATGGTGTCGCCGGGCTTGATCAGCGCTGAATAGGCGGCCATGTTGGCGGTTGAGCCGGAGTGCGGCTGCACGTTCGCGTGCTCGGCTCCGAAGAGTTGCTTGGCGCGATCGCGTGCCAGGTTCTCGACCACGTCGGCAAACTCGCATCCGCCGTAATAGCGCTTGCCGGGATAGCCTTCGGCGTACTTGTTGGTGAAGACCGAGCCGGCGGCTTCGAGTACGGCCTCGCTGACGAAGTTCTCGGAGGCGATGAGCTCGAGGCCTTCGTGCTGGCGGCGCTCTTCGTTGGCTATGGCTTCCGCGATCTGCGGATCGATTTCAGAGACGGGAAGTTCCCGGGGATTAGTGGGCATGATGAGGACCTCGCATGGTGCTAAGCCAACATTGTAGCGCGGGAAGTGATAGACAGATAAGAAGGGATTTCACCACAGAGACACTGAGGCACAGAGACGGATTAATTCATAAAACGCTGTGTGTTCGGCGGTCACGGCTGCAAAAAAGGGGTTGTTAGCGCTGTCACAGCTGTGTAGCACCGAGGTCTTAAATCCAAAAACTCAGTGTCTCTGTGTCTCAGTGGTAGAGCTTGCTTCTACCCCGCAAACGCCTTGGCCAGGAAGCGCGAGATGTGCCAGGCGTCCATGTATTTGTAGGGCGTTTCGCCGAGAGAGTAGTGGCCGCAGGGTAGTGCCTTCACGGTGGTGTCCAGCCCGCGCTTAAGAAACTCGCTGGCGGCCTGGATCGAGAACTCCGGCAGGAAGGTCAGGTCATAGCGGCCGTAAATCATCAGCGACTTCTTGGGATGGCGCTTGAACTTGTCGAAGTACACGATGGGGCTGATCGACAGCCATGCGTTCCGCAAATCGTCGTGCGTGAGCAGGCTCTCCATGCTCTGCCGGATGTGGCGGGTGGACTGCCCCGTCCATACCACATCGCCAAACGTGGTGGAGGCGTGATTGAAGACGTTCACGCTGATGCGCGGGTCGTGCGCCGCGGCAATGAACGCATAGCACGAGCCCAGGCTGGTGCCGACCAGTCCGAGCTTGGTGTAACCGCGCTGTTGCAGCCAGTCGAGGCATGAGCGAATGTCGGCGATGCCTTGCCGCACGGAGTCAATGGTGCGTCCGATGTTGGCCGAGACCGCGTAGTCGGCGCGGGTCAGTCCGTTGGGGCGGCGAATATCGTGGTACGGCATGCTCATACGCAACGCCGAGATGCCCAGCATATTGAAGATCTGGCACAGGCCGTTGTGGCTGATGGCGTCGGCGTTCCACTGCGGCATGACGATGACGGCACGGTGCCCTTTCGCGGGAAACCAGCGCGCATTCATCAGGTTGTTCTCGGGATACGGCGACTCGACGGCCGAGGTGAAGCGCAGGAACTGTCCGTACGATTCTTTCAGCTGCTTCTTGGGCGGCTCGCTGCCGGTGTGGAAGAGCTCGACGCGCCGGCGCTCCACGCGGAAGTCTGTAGGAACTTTGTAGGCGTAGAAGTCGTCACTGTTGGCGATGGCCCGGTCGTTGACTGTCGTCCAAAACGCCAGGTTCGCCGCCGTGTCGTCGGCGTTGGCCGGCGGTTGCAGGTCACCGACAACGGGCCAGCGCTGTACGAATTCATTGCCCCACTCAAACGGACGCACCACGCGGTTGTTGTCGCGCGAGGTCATGCGGGTTTCCCAGTCGTGCATCCAGCGGCGGTAAGACTCTTTCATGCTGCTTTCAGGATACCGGACGGAAGGCCGCAGCATGCAGCCAATGCCACTGACAACATTGGACTTGGCATTGAATGGCGAGGATAGCGGTGTGAGTGGGGCGCAGGTCGAGAGGCCAATGGGTCTCCCGCCGAATTGCGTTACCTCGTAGGATTAGGCAAGAACTTCATCCGAACGGGCAAACACCCGGGGCGCGGCCGGATGATACTGAACCATCAAGCAACGAGGGTCGCGTTAGTAATCACGTCTTCCGTCGCCGAAATCATCGGTTCATTAGGAGCAGCAATGCAGACACGCAAACTTGGTAAGAGCAATCTGGAAGTCTCGGCCATCGGCCTCGGCTGCATGGGAATGAGCTTTTCGTACGGACCGCCCAAAGACAAGAAGGAGATGACCGAACTTCTCCATGCCGCCGTGGACCGCGGCATCACGTTCTTCGACACCGCTGAAGTGTACGGACCGTTCACCAACGAAGAGCTGGTTGGTGACGCGCTTGCTCCGTATCGCGACAAGGTGGTGATTGCCACCAAGTTCGGCTTCGACTTGAGCGGCCCGGATAACAAGCCGGGAGCGGCAGGCGTGACTAGCCGGCCGGAGCACATCAAGCGGGCGATTGAGGGCTCGCTCAAGCGGCTGAAGACCGACGTCATCGATCTGTACTACCAGCACCGCGTCGATCCGAACACGCCCATCGAAGACGTGGCCGGAGCGGTGAAGGACCTCATCGCGGCCGGCAAGGTGAAGCACTTCGGACTGTCGGAAGCCGGGGCGCAAACCATTCGCCGTGCGCATGCGGTGCAGCCGGTGACGGCGCTGCAGAGTGAATACTCGCTGTGGTTCCGGGACCACGAGAAGGAGATCCTGCCGACCATCGAAGAGCTCGGCATTGGCCTGGTGGCCTACAGCCCTCTGGGCAAGGGCTTCCTGACCGGCAAGATCGATGCATCGACGACGCTGGAGAGCACGGACTTCCGCAGCACCCTGCCACGTTTTACTCCAGAAGCACGCAAGGCGAACCAGGCGCTGGTTGATTTGATCGGCGCAATCGCGGAACGGAAGAAAGCTACCCCCGCACAGATCGCGCTCGCCTGGGTGCTGGCGCAAAAACCATGGATTGTTCCGATTCCCGGCACCACCAAGCTGCATCGTTTGGAAGAGAACATCGGAGCGGTGTCGGTCGAGCTGACGGCCGACGACCTGCGCGAGATCAACGACGCCGCGTCGCAGATTGCGGTGCAGGGCGATCGTTATCCCGAAAAACTGATGAAGATGGTCGGGCTGTAAGCGCGCGACACCAATGGCGAGGAGCCGATCATGAAGAAACTGCTTTCGCTCGGCATACTGTCTTTGTTAATCGGCATGACAGTGATGGCGCTGTCCGGCCAGGACCGTGGCGGAAATGGCGGCGTCCGGGAGCGATTGGTTGGAGCGTGGCATCTTGTGCACATCGATATACCAGGACCGGATGGGAAGCCCACAGAGTTCCCTCAGCCGATCGGTATGCTGATTTACACGCATGACGGCCACATGTCAGTGCAACTCATGTATCCCAAGTCGGCAAATGCCCAATCCAATGAGTACGTCCTGGATGGGTACGAGGCCTCGTTCGGAAGCTACGACGTAGATGAAGCGAAGCACACGGTGATCCATCATGTGCAGGGATCGGTTACGCGCGGTCTCCTTGTCGGCAACGACCTTCCTCGCGTCTACGACTTCACCGTAGAGGGGCATTTGGTCATCCGGTCGGCCCGGCCCGAAGAGCACTGGTCTGTCACTTGGGAGCACTACTAAGTCGCGAAAGGAGTTCACCAGATGGATATCAAGAGAGTTGGCTCGCAACCGTCCGAAAAAGGCCCCTCCGACTGGTTTACCGGCACGGTGAGGATCGATCCGCTGTTTCGGGCGCCGGAGCCGGCACTGGTTGCCGGCGCCAGCGTGACATTCGAGCCGAGTGCACGGACGGCATGGCACACGCATCCGCTGGGCCAGACGCTCATTGTCACAGCGGGGTGTGGACGGGTGCAGCGCTGGGGCGGCCCGATCGAAGAAATTCGGCCGGGCGATGTCGTTTGGATTCCTCCTGCTGAGAAGCACTGGCATGGCGCTGCGCCGACAACCGCCATGACCCACATCGCCATTCAGGAAAAGCTCGACGGTAAGGCTGTGGAATGGATGGAGCACGTCAGCGACGAACAATACAGCGTCGCGAAGTAAAGGATGCGGGATGCACGACAAGCCAACGCCAAACGATGATCTGCGAAACCGGCTTTCGCGCTATCGCGAAATCACGATCAGTGTCATAGGGCGAACCTCAGGCCGCACCATATCAATCCCGGTGTGGTTTGTCTTCGAGGAGGATCGGCTCTACCTGCTGCCGGTACAGGGATCGGATACGCAGTGGTACAAAAACGTACTTAAGAATCCGTCGATCCGGATCGATGCGCGCGGCACACAGTCTGAATTTACGGTTGTTACAATCACTGACAACTTGCAGGTATCGTCGGCGGTGGAGAAGTTCCGCGCCAAGTACGGGGCGGACGTGAAGAAGTACTACTCGAAGTTCGATGTGGCGGTTCTCGCTCAGATCGGCTCTTGAAGGGAGCTCTCAATGGCTACGATTACGGTAAACGGGACTAAGCGTCAGGTGCACGCACCGGGCGACACTCCATTGCTCTACGTCTTGCGAAACGAGCTTGAGCTGATCGGTCCGCAATTCGGCTGCGGGCTGGCGCAGTGCGGCGCCTGTTCCGTTCTAATCGACGGCAAGGAAGTTCGTTCCTGCATTACGTCGCTTTCCGACGTCGCTCCCAATCAGGAAATCACGACGCTGGAAGGTCTGCCCGCGCGGTGGGCCAAACAAAAGGGGCTTTCGGCGGAGGCAGCGAAGCACACTCTTCACCCCGTGCAGCAGGCATGGATCGAGGAGCAGACTCCGCAGTGCGGATTTTGCCAGAACGGAATGATGATTAAGGCGACCGAGCTGCTCGAAAGCAACGCGAATCCGACGCTCACGCAAATCAAAGAGGCATTCACCACTTCCGGAGTGTCGCCTAACCTGTGCCGCTGCGGTACCTACACAGCGATCATTGAGGCCGTGCAACACGCCGCCACGCTCATGGCGAAGGGGAGGTAGGCGATGGCGACCATGAGCGAAAAGCCCGGAAACGTCTACGGAGCAACTCTTACCCGACGCCAATTCGTGAAGGCTGGCGGTGTGCTCGTCGTCGGGTTCAGCCTGGTAGGCCCGGGACTGCTGAAAGCCGATGCCGCGAAGACAGCGGTGATGAAGAACTCGCTCGATCCCAGCCTCCCGAGCTCGTGGATCGAGATTCACCCGGACAACACGGTACTGATTCGCACTGGGAAGAACGACTTCGGCCAGGGGACGACCTTTACCGCCTACCGGCAGATTGTGGCCGAGGAGATGAGCGTTCCCTTCGAAGCGATCACCACCGTCGTCCAGGGAAGCACCGATGTAACGCCGGACGGCAGTGGCGCGTTCGATTTCCTTAGCCGGGGAATGCCGAATATCCGCAAGGTGGCGGCCTATACCTACCAGGCCCTGCTCGATCTGGCGTCGGAGAAGCTCGGCGTAGCGAAAGACAAGCTTTCTGTGGCAGACGGCATCGTCTCCGGCGGCGGCGGCAAGAGCATTTCGTACGGCGACCTCGTCAAGGGTCAACAGTTGAAGCTCACAATTCCAGTGTCGGGAGACCTCACCAGCATCATGGGGCTGACGGTTGAGGGCAATCCCCCGATGAAGCCAGTAAGTGAGTACAAGGTCATCGGCAAGTCGTTCAAGAATTCTGTCACTGCTTCGAAGGTCGCGGCGAAAGAAACCTGGGCGACGGATGTGCGTCTCCCGGGCATGTTGCACGCGCGCACGGTGCATCCCAAGACGCTGGGCTCGACGCTGGTGTCGGCCGGTCAACTGGACAAGACGAAGTTCCCAAACTCGCAGGTCATCGTGAAGGGCAATCTCGTCGGAGTGGTTGCTCCCACAGAGTGGGAGGCGATCCAGGCAGCACAGCAAGTTTCCAAGGACACGAAGTGGACAGAGTGGAAGGGCCTGCCGGGTACCGCGAAACTGCACGAGTATCTCCGGACGGAGGCTGATTGGACCGCTACGCCCGTACAGAAAAGCGATGCGGCGAAAGGCGACGCGGCAGCAGCGCTTGCCTCGGCTCACAAGAAGCTTTCCGCCACCTATCAATTTCCATATATGAAGCATGCGCCCATCGGCCCGACGATGGCTGTCGCCGATGTGAAGCCCGACGGCACGGTGCACATCTACACGCACAACCAGAATCCGCAGGAGCTGCGGGGCGAGATTGCCATGATGCTCAGCACCACCCCGGACCATGTGATCGTGCATGCTTATCCGGGCCCCGGCCACTATGGGAGATCGAACGGCGGAAACGCTGGCGCCGAAGACGAAGCGGTCCTGTTGTCGAAGGCGGTCGGCAAGCCGGTGCGCGTGCAGTGGATGCGCGCCGACGACATCCAGTGGTCCACGCAATCGCCCGCTGCGTTTTCCGAGATACAGGTTGCCGTGGACGACAAGGGCAGGATCGCGGCGTACGAAGCCGACCACTACATGCCCGCCATGCAGGATGACCGGCCGATCGGTGCGGTGATCGCCGGGCTGCCCACCATGCCGGCTCCTGACGTCCACAATGATTTCATCACTTCCACGGCAAACCATATCGAAGATCCCTGGGTGTACGCTTCCGTCGCGAATGTCATGGAGCGCGGCCACGGCACGTTCCAGGTGGGCCAGAAAGCGTCACCCCTTGCCGTCGGCCTTCGCGACCACAGCATGCGCACTCCGGCACAGTTCCAGCAGAATTACCCGCGCGAGCTGGCGATCAGCGAGGCAGCAGCGCTCGCGGGCGTCGATGCCATCCAGTTCCGTATCGACAATGCGACGGAAGAGCGCGCCATCAACGTGCTGAAAGCTGCGCGTGATGCTTCCGGGTGGGACACGCGTCCGTCGCCGCGTCACGATGCTGTATTCACTGGCGCAACCGCGGTGCGAGGGCGCGGCGTTTCGCTGATGTTCCGCAGTGGAACTTACTGGGCCTGCATCTGCCATATTGCAGTGACTCCCAGCACAGGAGCGATTGTGGTGGAGAAGTGCACCATGGCGGTTGATCCCGGCATCGTCATCAACCCGGCGCAACTGAAGCGGCAGGTCGAAGGCGGCGTGGTGATGGGAATCGGCAACGCGCTGTTCGACGAGGTGCTGTTCGACGAGAGCAGAATCATCCAGGATGACTGGATCACTTATCCCATCCCAACCATGTCGGACATACCGGAGATCAAGGTTGTGCTGCTCAACAATCCGAAGGTCGGCACTTACGGAGGTGGCTCGGAAGCGCCGAATGCACTGGCGTCGTCGGCCATCGCAGCGGCCCTGCATGATGCGACCGGAAAGGCCATGCGGCGGATTCCGATGAAACCTGCTTACGTGCAGGCAGTGCTGAAAGCGTAAGCGGGTCGCTCCTGGGGCGTCTGCATGGGTCATTTGTAGCGAAATCTGCAGTAAGGAATGGAGCGTGCCCATGTCGAACGCGGCAGACAATACTCTTCTCGACGCCCTGCTCGACTCGTGGGACCGCAACAACACCATCCTGGTGAACCTGCTGGGTGCCATACCGGCAGGCGGGCTAGAAGTCAGGGCGATGGAGGGCAGCCCATCCGTAGCGGAGATGTTCACACACATTCATTACGTACGACTTGTGTTCGTCTCCGAAGACGCTCCCGAATTCGCTATTGCGATGGCGAAGGAAGAATGGGCGGCGGAACGCGACACCGGACGCATCGCGCAAATGCTGACAGAAAGTGCCAAAGCGGTGCGAGATGCGGTAAAGAGCAAGGTTGAGAAACGCGAAGAAATGAACCTTCACTACGACCACCCGATCCTGTTCCTGCAGCACATGATCTGGCATGAGGGCTATCATCACGGTCAGATCAAGCTGGCCCTCAAGTTGGAAGGCATCCCGATCTCGAACAAGCAAGCCGGGCCGGTCACGTGGCGCGTCTGGATGAACAAGACGGGAGATGGACCAAAGCAATGACCATCACCAGCGTAAATTCGCCTACTCGGTCGGCCCGGAACGCTCAGGGCCCAGGCGAACCAGACTCAAGCAAGCTCGCGCGCTTGATTGCAGCTTATGCGCCGCACGACGGGAGTTTTGAGTTAGCCATCCCTGAATTGCGAGTGAGCCGCTTTGCGCGAACCAACAAGCAGTGCGTACATGCCCTACAGTTGCCGTGCCTTTCCATCGTCGCGCAGGGAGCGAAGACCGTCATCGTCGGCGACGAGGTCTTTGAGTACGACGCATCCCGGATGCTGGTTTACTCCGTCGCGCTGCCCGTCGCGGCCCAGGTCACGCGGGCCAGCCAGTCCGAACCTTACTTGTCTCTCCGGCTCGACATCGATCCCCACAAGATCGCCGAGTTGGTGTTGAAGGTCTTTCCGCAAGGCGTGCCTCCAGCACAGGAGAGGCGCGCGGTTTACATCGCGCCCATGGACGCCGACATCGTGAACGCCTCGGTCCGGCTGATCGAATGTCTGGCGCGGCCGGGCGATGCTGAACTTCTCGGCCCGCTCATCGTGGACGAGATCCTGATCCGGCTACTGCGCAGTCCCATCGGAGTCCGTGTGGCGCAAATGGGCTTCGCCGAATCGAGCGTGCAACGAATCGCCCGGGCGATTTCATGGCTGCGCGCCAACTACTCGCAGCCGATGAAAGTCAAAGACTTGGCCAAGCTTGTAGACATGAGCGCGTCCTCTTTCCATGAACACTTTAAGTCCGTCACCTCGATGAGCCCGCTGCACTATCAAAAAGTGCTGCGCCTGCAGGAGGCGCGACGGCTCATGCTGTCTGCCATGATGGACGCTGGCACCGCGAGCCAACAGGTTGGGTATCTCAGCGCCTCGCAGTTCAGTCGGGAATACAGCCGCTTCTTCGGCAGCGCGCCCTCGCGCGACGTTGCTCGCTTGCGTAGCGAAATGCAAGCTTGGGCCTGAACTGACTCCTGTTGCAGATTTGAGGTCACCCATATGACCGCACTCGCTGGATGGCAAAACTTCTACGTGATCGTCGGCTCGTCGGCCGGTGCGCTGATTGGCTTACAGTTCGTTGTCATCACTCTCATCTCCGACATGCCGATCAAAGGAGATGCCGCCCAAGCTGGGCAGGCTTTTGCCACACCCACCATCGTTCATTTGGGAACGGTGCTGCTGTTGGCAGCCGCCCTCAGCGCTCCCTGGAACGGCATCGCCTCCGTCGCCGCTTTTTACGGCTTGGTGGGGCTGGCCGGGGTGATTTACGCCACGGCGGTAGCGTGGCGCATGCAGAACCAGACCCTCTACCGTCCCGAGTTTGAAGACTGGTTATTTCACGCCGTTCTGCCACTCGCAGCCTACGCAACGTTGGCGGTGTCGGCATTCGAAGCTTCTACCCACCTGCACGAGGCATTGTTCGCAGTCGCCGCCACTGCGCTGCTGCTGCTCTTCGTCGGCATCCACAACGCCTGGGACGCCGTCACTTACCACGTGTTTCACAAGAAACCTGCGCAGCCGAATTCCGACACGGACTAGCGAGCGATTCGACTTCGCGAAACGCACCGCCCGCAACAACGACCGGGACGGACATCCGCTTTCAGATTCCTATTCGAGAGAGGATCGAGAGCGCATCCGCCGGCGCGAACGGTCACCGCAGGGCCAGTGCCCAAAACTCTTGTCGCCTTTGTCGCAGAAGCAGGCTATGATTTGTCGCTGGACATCGAAGGGGATAAGCGATGAATCGTTGCCGGGGTATTTTCAATGGAAAGTTTGTTGTCCTTTTGCTGCTGCTTGGCGTGTCTTCAGTGGCGCTGGCAGACACCGTCACCGTGAGCATTGTGAATAGCCAGGCCGTCCCCATCTATGTGAGCTTCACCACGCTGAACCACGCTCCAGGTACCATCACGTGGAACTCATCCGGCAGCGGGTGTCTCAACACCGGCAAGGGCGCCAACGCAGCCTACACAAAAATCAACGCTGGACAGACTTGTACCGCGTCGGTGGACACTGCCAGTAGCTCGTCCCGGTTCTGCGCCGCCACGAACGCGGCACCAGCCGACTGTATGAACGCCCAGAGCGCAGCACCTGACCATGGTCGAGACCAACTTCGAGGCGGCCAGCAACGCGGGCTGTTTCAATTCCGGCGCTGCCTGCGTCTGGTATGACATCAGCGTCATCCCCTCAACCTGCACCGACGCTCTCTGGAAACAGAATCAGTGCGCCAACACCGGAGGCGCTTCGTACAATCTGCCGGTGACCCTGGCGTGCAGTGGCAATCCGGCAGAGCCGGTTTATACCTGCCAGGGACCAACCAGCAGCGCGTACGGTCCGGAAAATTACCCCAGCAAGTGTGGCAACCCGAATGCGACCTGCGCCACCGGCACACCCAATTGCACCAACGGAGTCAGCACCTACTTCTATCCCATGTTCGATCCGCCCGAAAATACCTACCAGCCGAACGCCGTTTGTGTAAAAGGCAGTCTATCGATCAGCTTCCTTGCCGGATCCTGATTTGCGACAAAGCAGCGCTAGCCCTACTGCCGGCGCTTGAACCACAAACCGATCATCCCGCTTCCCAACATCAACAGCGTCGCCGGTTCGGGGATCGGCTGAAAGTCTTGCGGTGTTGTCAGGTAAATCGGATCTGACGAACTGATGAGCAGCGTTTGGTTGTCCGCAAAGTAGAGCCCGCGCGGATCGAACGCGTCCACTTGAGTCCCGACAATCAATTGGGCGACTTCATTTCCGTTCGCATCCAGCACCACGACCGCCCCAAAGGTTCCGCCTCCTGCGCCGCTCCCCGAAATCGATAGGACAAGGTCTCCTCCATAGGTACCGAAACCGTTCGGCGCAAATGTCATCTGCCTTAGTCCAGGCTGGTTTAGACCCAGCGAAACCGCCGCAAACAGGCTCGCGTTTCCCTGGGCGTCAATCGCATAAACGTTGCCGCTGCCCGCGTCGGTCACCAGCAAGTCTCCTCCAAAGGCCCCAAAGCCCTGTGGCGCCAAGGCCGCGCCAAACAGGCGGGTGCCCGGCACTGTGGCGAACAATGTCAGGTTACCGGACTGATCAATCGCTCTTACCGTGCCGTCGTTGTCCGTCACCAGCACCTGTCCAGCTACCGATCCAAAACCAGACGGAGCCAGTACCGGCGACACAAACTGAGTGCCCGGTTGGCTGGTCACTGGCGTCACCGTCCCATCGCTCGCAATCGCAACGGCAAGCGCCTGGCTCCCGTTTTGACCCACAGCAAGATACTGACCGCCCCAAGCACCGAAGTTGCTCGGCAGGAATACTCCGCCCAACGGTCGCACGGGAGCTTGGCCGGGAATCGTCACAAAGACTGTGGCTGTACCGCCAGTGATCGGCAGGTAATCGATGTTGCCCAAGCCCAAGCTGCCAATACCGGGGTCGGGGATGAAGTAGTTGCCGCCCAAGGAACCGTATCCCGCGGGCACAAGTGTGATGCTCTCAGGCAAAGAAAATCCAGTTGCAAAGACTACCAGCCCGGCCTGTGCAACTCCGGCGAAACTCAGTACCGATAAGATCAACACGACTGACCATAACGCTCCGCACTTTTTCATTGCCTCAGCCCGCCTTTTGAGATTTTGGTTTCGATACCGGAACTTCGGTGTGCCATCCGGAGCCTCACATAATAGCCCATCCTTGGGTCTTGGTGAACAAATGCTTTGTCAGGCACCGACTACGCACTTAAGGCGCCTTCGCAAGCACGAAATACGGAACTCCATTCGAGTTGACTGCGTACTCCGAGGTAGCGGGACACGCCGGCGAAGCTACCTCTGCGAGAAATACTTCAGCCATCCGCAGCAAGTAGGCTGCAAACGTCGGACCGTGTCCTGAGTCTAAGACGGCAATCGCCCGAGGGGTGCGCCAATTGCGCACGCCTGCGGACTTCAGCTCTCGGTAGATTGGGGGACGAAATGAACGGTCTCAGGCAGGACATCGAGTACGGCGTGCGCGTGCTGCTGCGCCGTCCGAGCTTCACCATCATGGCCATGCTGGTGCTCACCCTGGCCATTGGAGCCAACGTCACCATTTTTACGTTCATCGACGCTGCCTTGCTACGTCCGCTCCCGTACCGTGACCCGCAACAACTTGTGAAGATTTGGGACTCCCGCCAGTCCGAGGTCTCGTCGCGCTTTGAAGCTTCCTACCCTGATTACCTCGACTGGAAGCGACAGAATCAGGCGTTCTCATCCATGGCAGCCTACAGCGGCGGTGGCAACGCAATCCTGGCTGAATCCGGCGGGCCGCAGATGGTCCCAGCCGGCGCAGTCAGCGACAACTTCTTCCAGACCCTGGGTATTTCCCCTGCTCTTGGGCGCGTGTTTCAGGCCGGCGAAGACCTTGCCTCCGCGCCGCCCTATGTGGTTTTGTCCTACGGATTCTGGCAGCGTCACTACGGTGGCAGGCGCGACGTCATCGGCCAGTCCATGACGCTAAACAGCACGCCGCGGACCATCGTCGGTGTATTGCCGAAAGGCTTTCACTTCGCGCCCATGGGCGACACCGACGTGTACGTCACCCTGCGTGCCTCCGGCGGGATGCAGACGCGACGCAACCTGCACTGGCTCCATCCCATTGGACGCCTCAAGCCCGGTGTCTCGCTCGCTCAGTCGCAGAGCATGATGAACACGCTTGCCGCCAACCTCGAGAAGCAATATCCCGAGTCGAACAAGGAGCTGCGCACCGTCGTCGTTCCTCTGAGCGAGCTGATTACCGGACAAGTTAAGCCCATCCTCGTTGTGCTGCTGGCGGCGGTCGGGCTGCTTCTGCTGATTGCCTGCGCCAACATTGCGAACCTTCTGCTGGCTCGCTCCGCGACGCGCGCCAAAGAGTTCGCCATCCGTTCCGCCCTCGGCGCGCAGCGCTGGAGAGTCGTTCGCCAACTCCTCGTCGAAGGTGCGCTGCTGGCCTTGGCAGGCACTTTTGCAGGCATCATCTTCGCGATGCTCGCCACTCGATGGATGATCGACACACTCCCCGCACCGATGCTGCAAAGCGTTCCTTACTTCCGCGACGCCTCCATCGACCCGCGCATTCTCCTGTTCGCCGCGGGCCTCGGTCTGCTGACGGCCCTCCTGTTTTCGCTGCCGCCCGCGCTGCGCTTGTCCGCTCCGGCCAACAATGCGCTGAAAGAAGGCGGCCAGCAGTCCGTTTCCGGCTCATGGAAAAAAGTTGGCTCGCTTCTGGTCGTGGCCGAAGTGGCCATCTCCGCCGTTCTGCTCGTCGGCTCGGGACTGCTGTTGAAAAGCCTCTACCGCTTGCTCAACGTCGATACCGGATTCAACGTGAGCCGCCTGACCACATTCTACATATTTCCCGACAGCAAGCGCTATGACGAAGACGCGCAAGCGAACTTGCTGCACGACAAATTAATCGATGCCCTTCGCGCCGTGCCGGGGGTAACGTCTGTTGGTGCAACCAGCACTCCGCCCATCGTCGGAGGCAATACCAGCCTCTTCCGCGTTGTCGGCGCGCCCCTGACGCCGTTGGCCTATGAAGCCAACAGTCGCGACATCGATCCCGGATACTTCTCCACCTTGCAGGCAAGGCTCCACGGCGGACGTTACTTCACCGAGCGTGATAACGCCAACGCCCCCAAGGTCGTCATGATCAACCAGACGCTGGCGAAAATTGCGTTTGGCAACGTCGATCCTGTCGGCAAGGAAATCGTTTTCACCTACAGCCCGACAGAGAAGCCGCGGCAGGTGGTCGGTGTGGTCGCCGACGTGCACGAAGGCGAACTCAACGATGCTGACAAGCCCGCGATCTATTCCCCTTTCGCTCAGGGTCCCGACACCATCTTCGCCGTGGTCGTGCGCTCTGACCTGGACGAGGCGGCACTTCGGCCGGCCTTGGAAAACGCGGTCCACCAGGTCGATCCCGGCATCGTGCTCTTCCAGATGCAGACGATGGAAGACCTGATCGCCCAATCTCCCGTGGCGATGATGCACCGCTACCCGGCGCGACTCGTCAGCATTTTCGCCGTGTCGGCGCTGCTGCTTGGCGTGATCGGTTTGTACGGCGTGGTGTCGTACTCGGTGAGCCTGCGCACCCGCGAGATCGGCGTCCGCATGGCGCTGGGGTCGCCGCGCGCAGACGTACTGCGCCTCGTGCTCGCCAACGGCATGCGGCTCGCAGCCATCGGTGTCGCCGGCGGTGTCGCCGGAGCCGTACTCGCCGGATACTTCTTGCGCAGCGTCCTCTTCGGCGTGAAGCCCTGGGACTTGGCGACGCTGGTGTTGGTGGCTGCCGTTCTTCTGGCGATCAGCGCGCTTGCCAGCTACCTACCCGCACGCCGCGCCGCGCAACTCGACCCGATGCAGGCGCTGCGCTACGAGTGATGTTAAGCAGGCGGACGATTCATCGAACGAACTAACTGACCTGGGTGCGCTGTTCTAGCCTTCTTTTGGCTGGAGCGGGGCATTTGCAAGCTGTGATGACTGGGGAACTTTAAATCACCCATATCTTGGAATACGAAATAATACGTGTTATCGTCAGGGTATTATGAGCGGCACGGAAAAGACCATCAGCTTTCGGGCGGATGCGGCCAAAATCGACGAGCTTGACGAACTGGCGGCGGCGCAGGACCGCCCGCGCAGCTACCTGATCAACGAGGCCATCAGCAACTACATCGAGCTGCACGCCTATCAGGACGCGCTGGTTCGCCAGGGGCTCACGGAGATGCGCAAAGGCCGGGTGGTCAGTCATAACGAAGTGGTGGCGCGGCTCAAGAAGACCGGTCGCGCCAGCCGATGATCGAGTGGACCGAGCAGGCGACGCGCCAACTCGACCAGGCCCACGACTACATCGCCCTCTCCAACAGCGAGAGCGTCGCCGGACGGGTGGTGCAGCAAATCGTGAGCAGCGTGCAACAGCTTGCCGCGTTCCCCGTGTCAGGCCGTGCGGGACGGGTTCCGGGCACGCGGAAGTTGGTGGTGGCGAATACGCCCTTCCTCGTGGCCTATGCCATCGAGAAGGCCCGCGTCGTGATCCTCGCCGTGTATCACGCGGCGCAGAGGTGGCCGGAGGCGTTTTGAGGGCGCCTGGGGCGACGACGGTCCGCGGCTTGAACTAACGAAAATCCCCACCCCGCCAAAAGAAGGCGGGATGGGGCACCCTCTCATGTGAGTTTCTTTTTATCAATAGGTTGACTGGATGGGCCACTGGCCGGAGGTCTTGCCCGCAGCGCGGTTCACGTAGATGGAATGGTTGGAACCCTCGCGTAGCAACTCGCAGCCGTGCTGCTCAAGGTGATGAACGAGCAGCCGACGCTTCACGCACCGACCTTGAAGGTTTCTCGAATTACGTCCTGACCCGAGACCGCTTCCTCGGCGAGCGTTCGATTGGCTTCAAGAACCAGCGTGACGGCCTCCTGCAGGTTGACGCGGGCCTCTTCGAGGGTTGCGCCTTGCGTGTTCGCGCCCGGGAGTTCCTCGACAAACGCGATGTAGCCCTCAGGGACGTGCCGGAAAACAGCAGTGCACTGAAAATCCATGGAAGTAGCATACGCCGCCGACGGAGGCCCGTTGCCAGTGCAATCGAGGTGAAACACTCGGCCTGGATATGTCGGCCATGCGGGCCTCGGTTTGGGTGCGCGTCGGAGGGTCAACGAAAATGAGGATCGGCCAACCCGGATTCGGCGCTTGACATAATATTCCACGCAGGCTATATTCACTCTGTGGAATGGGAAGTCGAATTCACGGACTAGTTTGGGGCGTGGTGGAACTCCCTCAATATCGAAGAGCAGGAGGAAGTCAACGCCAAGGTCGAGCTGCTTGAGGAACACGGGCCAACCTTGCCCCGGCCGCATTCTGACGTGATTGTGACCTCAAAACACTCGAACATGAAGGAGTTGCGTGGACGTGCCGGTGCATCCCAGTTGCGCATACTGTATGCCTTCAACCCGAAACGCACTGCGATTTTACTCATTGGCGGTGACAAGAGCGGCAACCCCGGCTGGTATGACGAGTTTGTACCGCAAGCGGACGCACTGTTTGATGAGCACCTTGAAGAACTAGCGAAGGAGGAGCGAGATGGCAAATAAGTTTTCAGAACTCCGGGCAAAGATGTCCGCAGAGTCGCGCGAGCGCTCCCATAAGAAGGCGCAACTTTACAAGAGCGAAATGGCGCTTGACGAGCTCAGGGAGGCGCTTAGCCTGACACAAGAGCACCTGGCCAAGACCCTCCACGTGAAGCAGTCGTCAATTTCAAAGATGGAGCGACGCGCTGACATGTACGTGAGCACATTGGATTCAATGGTACGAGCGATGGGTGGCGTCCTACGAATCGAGGCGATCTTCCCGGAGCACGGTACAGTGAGAATTAGCCAATTTCGGAAGATAAGAAAAGTGAGCGCTGGAGTTGAAAGCTAATTTGAGCTGGCGGCCGCCCGCCTTGGGCTGACGACGGTGGGTGGTTTGTACCAACGAAAATCCCCATCCCGCCAAAAGAAGGCGGGATGGGCCACCCGCCCTCATGTAAGTTCATTCTTATCAATAGGTTGACGGGGCGAGCCACCAGAAAGGTTAGCGCCCAACGGACGGGCGCGAAGCTGGGCACCTGCCACCCGCCCAAGTGGGTCACTGAAAGCGACGGTCGTACTCGCGAGAGATTCTGGTGAGAAGTGCCGAATACTCCATAACCGTCATCGGCTCATTAACCCAGCCGAAAGGAAACGGAGGCTCATTTGTGGCTGTGAACCGAATGAGTTGAAACTCGTCAAAATGACCCGCGGCATTCTGTTGCAAGCGGCTAACGGCATCTGCAGCTTCCTGGATTGGATGTTTATATTTCTTTCCGTCTGTCGGAAAATCGCGCTCACCTTCGAATGATGTGTATCGGTCAGAGAAGTTCACGCCCACTAACCCGACGCAAATTGGATTGCCCCCTCGTTTCCGAAACTCCTGGGTCTGGCGGATCAAGTCGCCGATAACACGATCGATTTGCTTGATCATTGCTTTCGCGAGAATTTTCGTTTCAGCTCCAATTTCAATTGTCGCAACGGGCCCCCTAGACACAATAAATCCTTGGTCTGTTATTGCGACTGCTGCAGGTACCAACTCCCCGAAAGTTCCGTCGCCACGCCTCCTAGTGATTCCAACCGTCTTGTTCTGCGCATTAACGACGCGACTCGCCCGTTCAATTCGGGAACGTAGTCTGGCGGATTTTCCCAGTTGGTAAAGGTCCTCATACAGGCAGGAGGCCACATAGTCACCGAGACTCGAGTCACGATGCATGTAGGTTTTGCCATCAAAGAGTCCGCGAAATGCCGAAAGAAGTCTGTAATCGGCTGCGGTCATCCGATTTCGGCGCCCAGGTCGATCGTTGCGGTCGTAAGCTGGGGTTCTGTCCCACCGAGAACGGCTCTAGCAAGGCGCACCTTGGCCATCCTTAAGTAACTGGGCTCGATATCGAGTCCAATACTGTTGCGACCGGCATTTATAGCCGCGAGACTAGTTGTTCCGGTTCCAACAAACGGATCGAGAACTGTGTCCCCGGCAAACGAGAAGAGTCTTATCAATCGCTCAGCCAGTCGAACGGGATAAGGAGCCGGATGGCCGTTGCGCGTCGATTCTCCCTTGATGTCTGCCCACGCGGTCCGCAGCCACGCCTTCATCTCTTCTTTCGTCAACATCGATAGCGCTTTTTGCATTGGAACGGGAGAGCGGTAGGTTCCGCCCTTACGTAGAAACAAGACATACTCGAAGTCGTTTTTTACAATTGCACCGGGTTGATAGGGCTTGCCGTAAAAGCCTGCGCCGTTGCCCTCGGCTTCAGTCACTCCGTTGGCGATCTTGAACCACAGGATCGGAGTTAAGGAATCGAACCCAAATCGCCGCGTTCTTACAGAGATGTCAGCGTGTAGCGGCATAACAAGATGTCTTCCGTGTTTCTTGCGAGGCACGCAAATATCACCTACCACGCAACAAATTCGCCCTCCGGGAGCGAGCACACGGTGGCACTCCCTCCAAACACTATCCAGCTCCGAGAGGAATCGTTCGTAATTCTCTATTGCACCGAGCTGAGATTCGTGAGCGCAGTACTCCTTCAGCGTCCAATATGGAGGAGACGTCACGATCAGATGGACGCTCTCTGCTGGAATCGCGGAGAGGTCCCGCGCGTCGCCCAGACGTAGTGCGTGGATAGTGGAATTGAACGGCTTAGGCCAAGGGTATTTCCGATAGTAAGAGTTAACCCGCAGGAGGTCCTCAATGGCGCCCTGCTTGTTATCTGGTTGGCCTACAACTGCGTCGAACGCATCCCTGTCCCGAATAGACGTACTCATGATTTCCCCTATTTATATTCCACAGCGAAGTGCGCCGCAATGACATTCGCGTTTCTCTTTTCACGACCGCTGCTAAACCTCTCGACGAGCAGACTAGCTCACAATTGTAGCTCAGATTTCGATTTTTATTCGCCCTTTAAGGCGATTTTGCGGGCGAACATTAGGCGAAACTTGCTACACGTGCATCCCAAGGGCACCTCACTGGATGTACTCACCCTCGCCAGCGAGGTTTTCGAACCGCGTTGAGGAGTGCTTGAAGGCCAGCTTGATGAGGCCGGTGGGGCCGTTGCGCTGTTTGGCGATGATGAGTTCGGCTAGGCCTTCGAGGTCGGGGTCGTCCTTTTTATAGACCTCTTCGCGGAAGATGAAGGCGACGACGTCGGCGTCTTGCTCGATGGAGCCGGATTCGCGCAGGTCGGAGAGTTGCGGACGATGGTCGCCGCCGCGGCTTTCGGGAGCGCGGCTCAACTGCGAGAGCGCCACCACCGGGACCTTCAGCTCCTTGGCCACGGCCTTGAGGCCGCGCGAGATGGCCGACACTTCCTGGGTGCGGTTCTCGAAGCGCTTGCCGCCGATGGCGACGGCCGACATGAGCTGCAGGTAGTCCACGATGACGAGGTCGAGCCGGCCTTCCTGCTGCTTGAGGCGGCGCGCCTTGGAGCGCATTTCGGTGACGGAGATGCCGGGGGTGTCATCGATGAAGAGCTTGGCCTGCATGAGGCGCTCCATGGCGAAGGTGAGCTTCTCCATGTCGTCGCGGCCGATGAAGCCGGTGCGCAGCTTGTGCGAGTCCACGCGGGCGTAGGAGGCCAGCATGCGCATCAGCAGCGCTTCCTTCGACATTTCGAGCGAGAAGACGCCGACTACCTTGCCGTCGTCAACGGCGGAGTTTTCGGCGATGTTCATGGCCAGCGAGGTTTTGCCCATCGAGGGGCGCGCGGCGATGATGACGAGGTCGGAGGGCTGGAAGCCGCTGGTCATCTTGTCGAGCTGGGTGAAATGGGTGGCGAGGCCGGTGACTTCCTGTCCGCGGGCGTAGAGTTCGTCGAGCGAGCCGAAGGAACCCTTGACGATGGTAGGGATGTCGGTGAGGCCCTGGCCGAGGCGGTTTTCGGAAAGGGCGAAGATGCCCTGCTCGGCGATGTTGATGACGTCTTCGGCGTCTTCGGAGTTCTCGATGGCCTGCGCGATGGCGGTCTGCGCCACATGGATGAGCCCGCGCAGTTGCGCCTTGTTGCGCACGATGCGCACGTAGTGCTCGATGCTGGGGCGCTCGGGGACGCCGTCGATGAGCGACGAGAGGTAGGCGATGCCGCCAACGGCTTCGACCTCTTTGCGGCGGTCGAGCTCTTCGGCGAGGGTGATCATGTCGACGGGACGGCCGGTGTCTTGCAAGTCGCGCATGCGGGAGAAGATGCGGCGGTGTCCGTCGAGGGAGAAGTCGTCGGGCGAAAGTTCGGCGGCCTGGTCGAAGATCAGGCTGTCGAGCAGGATGGCGCCGAGGATGGAGCGCTCGGCTTCAAGGCTGGCGGGAAGTCCGCGTTCGAGACTGTAGTCGGTGGTGGGCATGGGAGGGTGATATGAGCGTACGCACGGCGTCGCACAGTTTCAAGAACTCTGACGCCACAAAGACAATGATTCTTTTGGAAATGCTGTTGAAGGTGGGAGAAATCTTGGTAAAAACCTGCGTGACCCCTTCTTGAAGGCCACGCAGGAGAGGGTTAATGTTTCGTCAAGGAATTGTCACCGCTCGTGATCGTCTTGCTCGACGGTGCGATTCCAATCACCCACAAGTAGAAGCGTTGACCGTTGTCCATTATGACAAAGTTCTCGCTTCCACTCGTTTGCGTGCTATGCTTCGCTTGTTTGTTTTTCATTGTTGTTCGGGGGTGTTTCTGCACCCCCGTTTTTGTTGCACAAATGGTGCAACAACTTCACCTTACCCTCATCCAGCGGCATAAGCATAGTGTGGATTTTGCGGAAAAGCAGATGAAATCTCGCCGGGGAATCTGGAGTGTCAGGTAACCGCGTCAGAGGTGATGACCTAAGAGGTTTCGCGCAAAAAGAAGTGCGGTCCGCGGGCCAGCCACCCACGGACCGCACGATGAGGCACGGCTCCAGCACTGTTGGACGCAGGCTCCGCAATCTCCGCTCGCCAGAGCAAACAAGCCAGCCGGGCGCCGACGTGCATGGCGCGGAATGCGCTTGTTGCCGTGCAGACAAGGGGATTTTCCGCGCGACATGGCCGCCGCGGATTGCCTGCACAAAACGCATCCTGATCTCGAACTGGCCGGTTCGGCGGCGCAATGGTTGCGAGTGCCAAGGGCGGCGCAGACGATCTACGCTCCCTGTAGCGGCGCCGAACAAAGCTTGCTGGCTTCCGCTCGACGCATTGTTTCCCGATCCATTGCGCATCGCCGCAACTGCGGTGTGCATCAAGCTCGTGCCTGATTGCGGGCAACGATATTGCAGGACGGTGACAGTCTCAAGCGCAAAACGACGGCGGCTGTGCATAAGGTGTGCGCCACAGAAAATAGCTGTGAAAAACTGGGGCGAAATCTCTGGCGACGCCCGCATGACGGTTCAAGTTACCAGCTGGTTACTACCATGTCGACGCGGTTCCGGTTATGCTCGGCTTCATGGCAGTTGCGATGACAGTGCTGGCGAGCGGCAGCAAGGGCAACTGCACTCTTATCTCCACGGGAAGAACGCGCCTGCTGGTGGACGCGGGACTGTCGTGCCGCGAACTGCTGCGGCGGGTCGCGCTCTGCGGCGAGACCGCCAGCGGCATCGACGCCATCCTCATCACGCACGAACACAGCGACCACGTCGCCGGACTGAACGTGCTGGCCAAGAAGCTGAAAGTTCCGGTGTACATGACCGGCGCGACGCACGAGTTTTATTGCCGCTATGCTCGCGACAGCTCCGGCAACCGCATCACGCTGGAGCGACTGGAGACGTTTGAGGCGGGACGCGCGTTCGACATCGGCGACGTGACGGTGACGCCGTTCACTATTCCGCACGACGCCGTGGACCCGGTGGGGTTCACGTTCCGCAGCGAAGGCATCAAGGTCGCGGTGTGTACCGACCTGGGCTATATGCCGGCCAGCGTGAAGCACCACATCCACGGCTGCCAGATCCTGATGATCGAGTCGAACCACGATCTGGAGATGCTGCGCGGGGGGCCGTATCCGTGGGCGGTGAAGCAGCGGGTGATGAGCCGGGTGGGCCACTTGTCGAACGACGCACTCGCGGATTTTTTAACGACGGACTATGATGGAGGTGCGGAATACCTCATCCTGGCGCACCTTTCGGAGCACAACAACCACCCCGAAATTGCGCGGATGACGGCAGAGCGCGCGTTGGGCGAGCAGCGGAATTTCGTCAGCAATCGAGTGATGCTTGCGGCACAACATGAACCGCTTCCGGCAATTCGACTGTAGGCTGGGCCCCGACGGGCGGCGCAGCAACGCCCTCCGGATGCAGGACTTCCAACATGGCAGAGTGTACTGATCGCGTCATCGGCAAAATTCTTGCCGGATGGCGCTATGACATTTCGGGCTTGGCTCCGGAGATGCGGGGCGACTACGAAACGCACCTCGCCGAGTGCCCTTACTGCCACTCGCGGCAGCGCCTGCACCGCGGCATCGATATTGGTTTGCTCGTACTGGCGTCCGGGTCGATGATCGTGTTCCTGCTGGCGTACGGGGTGATTCGTTACTTCCATCCCGAACACGCCTTCTGGCTGGAGATCGGAGCGCTCGGAGGCTTTCTGCTTTCGATGCTGCTGTGGCTACTGGTGGCAATCGCCACGCCCGCTCCGACGGTGGTAATGGACGCGGCCATGAGCGGTGCGCGCCTGGGGCTCGACAAGCTGCCGGAGAGCATCCAGCAAAAGATTCCCGAAGATCTGCGGGTGAAAATCACCGGCGAGTAACCGCCGGGGATTCCTCTCTACAATTTGCGCGGCGTGATGCGGTCGGTGCCCACGTATGGCCGCAGAACTTCGGGAATGATGACGCTGCCGTCGGCCTGCTGGTAGTTCTCCACGATCGCAACCCAGGTGCGGCCAATCGCCAGGCCGCTGCCATTCAGCGTGTGTACGAACTCCGACTTCTTCGCGCCTTCGGGGCGATAGCGGATGTTCGCCCGTCGCGCCTGGAATGCCTCGAAGTTCGAGCAGGAAGAAATCTCGCGGAAGAGTCCTTGTCCCGGCAGCCACACTTCGATGTCGTAGGTCTTGGCGGCGGAGAATCCCATGTCACCGGTGCAAAGCACGACAGTACGGTAGTGCAGCCCGAGCTTCTGCAGGATTTGCTCGGCGTCGGCAGTCAACTTGTCATGTTCTTCGTAAGACTGCTCGGGCCGGGTGAACTTGACCAGCTCGACCTTCTGGAACTGGTGCTGACGGATGATGCCGCGCACGTCTTTGCCGTATGATCCGGCCTCGCTCCGAAAGCACGGCGTGAACGCGGTAAGACAAATCGGCAGGCGGGCGGCATCGAGGGTTTCGTCGCGGTAGAGATTCGTCACCGGGACTTCGGCCGTCGGGATCAGGTAGAAGTTGCGGTCGTTGAAGGGAACCTTGAAGAGGTCGGCTTCGAACTTGGGCAGCTGGCCGGTGCCGTACATGGAGTCGGCGTTGACCATAAGCGGCGGAAAGACTTCGGTGTAGCCGTGCTCGCGGGTGTGCTGGTCGAGCATGAAGTTCATCAGGGCGCGTTCGAGGCGGGCGCCCAGGTCCCAATAAACGGCGAAGCGCGCGCCGGTGATCTTGGTTGCGCGTTCCAGGTCGAGGATGCCTAGGCTCTCGCCCAGCTCCCAGTGCGGCTTGGGGGTGAAGTCGAACCGCGGCGGCGCACCCCAGCGGCGAACTTCGACGTTGTCGTCGGCGGAATGGCCGATGGGAACAGTGTCGCTAGGAATGTTCGGGATGCCGGTGAGGATGTCGCGCAACTGCGCGTCGTAATCGGCCGCCTGCTTTTCGGCCGTCTCGCTCTTGGCCTTGAGTGCCTTCTGTTCTTCGAGATTGGCGGCGGTGTCCTGCTGCGCCTTGCGGAGCTGCTGGAATTCCTCGGTCAGCTTGTTGCGCCGCGCCTTGGTGGTTTCCGATTCGGTGATGGCGGTGCGGCGGTGGGCATCAATCGCGTGGAAGTCCTCAGGACGACGGCGGGATCCATGCCGCGCTGGCGCAGCTTCTCTTCGACAAAGGGCAGGTTGTTGCGGACAAACGCGAGGTCAAGCATAAGAGATAAGGGTAATTGATGGGGGCGGGGGGTACCAAGCGAGGCAGGGGCGCAAGCGGCGTCAGCCTAGCGGCCCGACTGGGCGGGAGGCTGTCGCGGTGAGTGTGAAATGGCGTGTTTCGAAATCGATAGTGGTACTTATTCACACGGCTCAATGAAATCGACGTAGTTTGCTTCTTCGGAATAGAACAAGGATCCTTTCTCTACATCGACAATCAGGTCGAGTGAGACAATCCGCCCTAACCACACCCGCAGAAAGAGAAGCTTCTCATTCAACCAATCTGACTGGACACCCCCGCTTGCATGGTCCGGAAAAGTAAGCTTCAGGATTGCTCCTTGATGGTCGCTGACAAGAATGGCCGTACTCCACGGACCGTTCTTTGTATAATCCGGGCGGCTCCGACTAATCCACCGGGTTCCCTGCGGCGATTTATCCAAAGCTGCTCCGAGTGGCTTCATGGTGGATGCGACCTTCTCCATCCGAAATTGCGACTCCGAGGGCCGGGACGCCTTATAAGTCACGCGTTCTTCATCACAACGCTGAACTGCTTGGGCCGCACCCGAGACTGGTGAGAGACACATGAATAAGGCAAGAGTTGACAATAGCTGCGGCGCGATCATCGCTGCAAAGTGTAAAGGAGAATTGCCGGGACGACAATCCGGTTGCGAATTGCCGACATAATTGTCCTGCTCACGCCACATTATTACCAACCGATTGCCAACCCACGCCGCGCACGATTTTCGCGGGCTTCGTTGGCATCCCTGTATCATGTTTTCTCAACTCGATGCTATTTCACAGCCTAACTCGTATCCTGCGCGTGAGGAGTTTGCCGATGCCGAAGTCTTGCCGCTCTTTGTCCTTTAAGCTCTTTGTGCCGCTAAGTATGGCGGCGATGTTGACCATCGCGGCAGCGGCCCAGCCTGCCGCTGGCGCCCATGCACAACTGCTGCAACTGGTGGACAAGGATGCCGCCCACTGGCAGCAGGTCTCGAAGCAGATCTGGGACTACGCCGAGCTGGGCTATCACGAGACGAAAAGCTCTGACCTGCTGCAGGAGCAGTTGAAGGCAGCCGGCTTCAAGGTGCAGGCGGGCGTGGCCAACGAGCCGACTGCGTTCATCGCCAGCTATGGCGAGGGCAAGCCGGTGGTCGGCATCCTGGGCGAGTTTGACGCGCTGCCCGGACTGTCGCAGCAGCCGGAGCCGACGCGCGATCCGGTGATGGCGGGCGCGCCGGGACACGGTTGCGGCCACAACCTGCTGGGGTCGGGCGCGGCGCTGGCGGCGGTTGCGCTGAAGCAGTACATGGAGGCGCACCACATCGCCGGTACACTGCGTTACTACGGCACTCCGGCGGAAGAGGGCGGGTCGGGCAAGGTGTACATGGTGCGCGACGGCGCGTTCAAGGACGTGGACGTGGTGCTGCAGTGGCATCCGGCCGCGAGCAACGCGGTGGCCAACGGCGGCCAGTTGGCAGTGGTCTCGGCCAAGTTCACGTTTCACGGTGTGGCGGCGCATGCGGCGATGGCTCCGGACCGCGGCCGCTCTGCGCTGGATGCCGTGATGCTGATGGGCAACGGCGTGGAGTTCATGCGGGAGCACGTGCCCAGCAACACGCGCATCCACTACATCATTTCGAAGGGCGGCGTGGCGCCGAATATCGTACCCGACCTCGCACAGATGGACCTGATGGCGCGGAGCCCGTTCAACACGACGTTGAAAGACGTGTGGGAGTGGATCCAGAACATCGCCAAGGGCGCGGCGCTGATGACGGGAACCACGCTGGAAGTGAAAGGCATTGGAAGCGACGCCAACATCATTCCCAATGACCCGCTCGCCGCGGTGGCGCAGAAGAACCTGCAGGAAGTGGGCGGCTACAAGATGGACGCCGAGCAGCAGAAGTTCGCGCTGGAGTTGCAGAAGACGTTCAAGACGGACAGCGTGCCGAGCCTCGACACGACCAACGAGATTGAGCCGCTGCGCAAGTTCGATCCCAATCAGCCGGCGGCCTCGACCGACGTGGGCGACGTGAGCTGGAACGTGCCAACCATCGGGTTCTCCGCGGCAACGTGGGTCCCGGGTACCGCAGCCCACACCTGGCAGGCGGCCGCTACTTCCGGCATGAGCATCGGGCAGCAGGGCATGGTGGTGGCGGCGAAGGCACTCGCGCTCACCGGGCTCGACGTGTTCACCGACCCTGCGCTGGTGCAGGCCGCGAAGGCCGATTTCGCCAAGCAAACGGCGGGCAAGAGCTACTACACGGCGATTCCCGCGGACCAGAAGCCGCCGATTAACTACCGTTCCGAGTGAGTAGGACTCTTATGAGGATGGTTTCGACGGCCCGCTGCCGTTGAGTGCGGATTGTGCCGCGCTTAATGTTTCCCCGGCAGCGACTCAAAGTCCTGCTGCTTGAGCGGGAGTTGCTTGTGCCACTCGGCGGCGGCTTTGATGAAAGCGTGAAACATCGCTCGTGACGCCGGGTCGCTCTCGTAAGTGCGCTCAGGATGCCACTGGACGCAAAGGACGAAGTGGTCGCTGGCCGTTCCTTCGATTGCCTCTTTGACGTGATCGTTGGGGCACCAAGCGACCAGGCGCAGGCCGTCACCGAGAATGTCGGCGGCTTGATGATGGCTGGAGTTGACCGTGAGCACCGGCTCTTCGCCTTCCTTGATCGACCCGGCGAAACGCAAAACCTCCGCCAACCTTGATTCAGGATCGATCTCCACCTCGTGCGCTTTGACCACCGTGCGGGCTGGATCGTGATCCATGCCGGTGGTCAGGTGCTGCTCGAGCGTGCCGGTCCGCCACACGTTCAGCGATTGCAGGCCGTAGCAGATGCCGAAGATGGGCTTGCGCATGTTGTAGGCGTCCTGCAGCAGAAGCTCGTCGGCGTTGTCACGCTGGGGGTCGGGAGCGGCGGTCTTGTCGTGCTTTTGCGCGCCATACTTTTCGGGGTCGACATCGGCGGGGCTGCCGGGAAGCAGGACGCCGTCGCAGGTCTTGACCCTTTGCGCGACCACGTTCGACGGGGCGGTCACATCGATGATGACGGGGTCGCCTCCCGCCTCGCGGACGGCGTGCTCGTATTGCGGCAAGGCGCGCATCACGTAGCTCGAATCGCTGGAGTTGGGAATCGGGATGGCGATGCGGGGCTTCATCAGACGGCCTCGGTGTCTTACGTTCGCCTCGGCGGCAACCTCGGGAGCGGCCAACTCGCCGTGCGCGTAATACGTGTCGAACATCACCTTGCGCACGCGGTCGGAGAGTTCGTTCATCTGGCGCGGGACCATGCCCGTGGTGGGAATCGGCTCGCAAATAATCATCCGCACCCGACCGGGGTGCAGATGAAAGCTGTTAATGGGCAGCAACTCGTAGTTGCCGATGAGAACGATGGGCACAACCGGCGCCTGCGCCTTGATGGCCATGTAAAACGCGCCCGCCATGAAAGGCTGCATGTGGCCGTCGTGGGCGCGGCCTCCCTCGGGAAAGATGGCCAGCGGCATGCCGTGGCGCAGCGATTCGCTGGCGCGGTTGAGTCCGCGCAGCGAGGCGCGGGCGTCGCCCTGTTCAATCGGAATCTGGCCGGAGCGCGTCAGGTGCCATCCCATGAAGGGGTAGCTGAACAGCTCGCGCTTGGCCATGATGCGGAACTGTCCGGGAATGCAGGAATACAGCACCGGAATATCGAGCGCCGAAAGATGGTTGGCCGTGTAAACCGCCGGCTGCGCGGGGTCGATGTGCTCAGCGCCCTCGACGCGCACGCGTACGCCGCCCGTCGCGAGGATCATGCGCGCCCAGTGCACGGCGAACCAGTGCTGCATGCGTCCGTCGCGATCGACGAACGACGACAACAGCGAGAGGCTGCCCATGACCGCCGTGTAGAGATAGATCAGCGGAACGAAGATGACGTAGGAGCGCAGGCGGGAGAAGAACCCGCCATTCGCTGTTCGCTCTTCGCTCGGATCGAAAGTGGTCATGGTTAAGCCGGTATCCCCAGAACCTGCATCGCCTCGCCAACCAGGAAGATCGAACCGGTCACGACCACAAGGCCGTCAGCCGGCGTGAGTTCGAAGGCGCGAGAGAGCGCGGCGGCGGTGTTTGCCATTAAGACAATCTCGGCGCCGGTGCGCAACCCCGCTTGCTGTAATTCTTCGGCCGAGGCAGCGCGAGGATTGTCGATTTGCGTAACAACCACCCTGGCCGCGAGAGGGAACAGAATCTCGGCCATCTCCTGGACGGCCTTGTCTCGCATAGCGGCAAAGACCAGGGTAATTTCCCGATCCGGGAAAGTCTCAGAGATCGCCGAGCGGAGTGCCCATGCTCCGGCCGGGTTGTGCGCGACATCCAAAATTACATTATAACAATCGTTATAACTATGGGGTATTTCCGTCCCCGGAATCACCTGGAATCGCCCCGGCCAATGGGTCTGGCGGATCCCTTGCTCGATCTGCTTAGCCGTGACGTGGAAGCCAAACCGCCCCAGTTCTTCAGCAGAAGCGATCGCCAGCGCAATATTGCGGAACTGGTGCCGCCCCACGAGTGGCGAATCTACCACAATCTCCTCACCCATCACATTGAGCGGGTAGCGGTTACGTCCGGCTCCGGGCGTGACTTGCGCGGCAAGATACTCGGCTGCGCCGGGGGAAACGGGAGGCGTGTACTGCACCGCGCTGACTCCCGTCGCGTTGCGCTCAAGTATCGTGTTTCCAATCACATCGTTGGCCGCGGGATGCTGCGGGAGCGTGACGACCAGCCCATTCCGGCGGATAATTCCTGCCTTTTCGCGGGCAATTTCCCCAATGGAATCACCAAGATACCTCTGATGGTCGAGCGAGATGTCGGTGATGACGGAGATCAGCGGGTCAACCACGTTGGTGGCGTCGAGCCGGCCTCCCATGCCCACTTCAAGTACTGCAATATCAACACTTACGCTCGCAAAGTACTCGAACGCCATGACCGTCAGCATCTCGAAAAAACTGGGATGCCAAGGGAGCCTGCCGGCGTGCAGCAGCTCTTGCGCGGTGCGCTCGACTCGCTCGTAAATCTCGCTAAACTCAACATCTGCAATGGCTTCGCCATTAACGCGGATGCGCTCGTTGATGCGGACCAGGTGCGGCGAAGTGTAAAGCGCAGTCTTGTATCCGGCGGCGCGCAGGATGCTGTAAAGTGTTGAGCCCGTGGAACCTTTGCCGTTAGTTCCGGCGATCAGCACGCTGGGGAATCGCCGCTCCGGATTGCCCAGGGCGGCCAGCATCTCGCGCACATAGGCGAGGTCAAACTTGTGCGAAGGAGTGGCTGCCAGCTCGTGCCCAAGGGCGTAGAGCTGATCGACGGTGGCTTGATAAGTCATTCGAATCATTCAGGTTACAACCGCAGAGTCACTACTTTCCCGCCAGCTCTTTCTTCACGGTTTCGCTGACGAGTTTGCCGTCGACGCGGGCGCCAGCGAATTTCGCCATAGCGTTTTTCATCACAGTGCCCATGTCTTTCATGGTGGGCGAGCCCATTTCGGCGATCGTGGCCTTGACCGCAGCGACAATCTCCTCCTCGCCAAGTGACTTAGGCATATAGGTTTCGATGATGGCGATCTCGTCGGATTCTCGTCTTCGCCAGCTCGGGGCGGTTGCCTTTTTCGAAGGCCTCGACCGAGTCTTTGCGCTGCTTGATCATGGTGCTGAAGACCTGCAGCTCTTCTTTTTCATCGAGCGGTGCGCGCTTGTCGATCTCCTTATTTTTCAATGCGGATTTCATCATGCGGAGGGTGGAGAGGCGCAATTCCTCGTGTCGCCTTCATGGCGGCGATCATGTCTTTCTGCACCTGTTCGGAGAGGCTCATAAGGCAATTATAGTGGCTCGTCCACAGGGCGACGCTATATCATGGATGTCCGGCGCGACTTTCGCTTGAGCCGGAATCCCTACGAGCCAAGGTGGCAGCCATGTTACGTAAGACCCGTCTTTTTACTCCCGGACCGACTCCCCTTCTTCCAGCAGCGCAACAGGCGATTGCCGCGGCGGACATGCATCACCGCACGGCGGAGTTCAAGGAGATTTTCACCCGCGCGCTGGCCGATCTCAAGGTGTTCTTCAACACGCAGAACGACGTACTGATCCTGGCGGCTTCGGGCAGCGGCGCGATGGAAGCGTCGGTGTCGAACCTGACCTCGCCCGGCGACAAGGTCGTCGTCCTGACGGCAGGCAAGTTCGGCGAACGGTGGCGCGATATCGCCAAAGCGTTTGGATGCCAGATCGAATTGATCTCCGCTCCGTATGGGCAGACGTTTGATCTTGAACGAAGTGAAATCGAAGCTGGACGGCGCGAAGCGTGCTCTATATGCAGGGTACGGAGACCTCGACCGGCGCGCGGCACGACGTGAAGGGCGTGGCCTCGCTGCTGAAGGGAACCGACACGCTACTGGTGGTGGACGCCATCACCGGGCTGGGTACGACCCATTTCGACCCTGACGCGTGGGGCATCGATGTGCTCATCGGTGGATCGCAGAAGGCGGTGATGATTCCGCCGGGGCTGGCGTTTATCAGCGTGAGCGATCGGGCGTGGCAGCGGATGGAGACGACCAAGAACCCGCGCTACTACTTCGACCTACGCAAAGAGCGGAAATCGGCGGCAAAGGGCGAGTCGGCGTTTACGCCGGCGACGGCGCTGATTGCGGGCCTGCTGGCGTCGCTGGATTTCATTCGCAAGGCAGGGAAGGGCGACCTGGCGGCGGGACGCGATGCGCTGATTGACAGCGCCGAGACCTCGGCGCATATCGTGCGGGCGGGCGTGAAGGCGCTGGGTTTGGAGTTATTCGCGCCGACGTGCCCGGCAGCCGCGGTGACGGCGGTACTCGCGCCAGCGGGCGTGGATTCGAGCGCGCTGGTGAAGGAATTCCGCGAGCGCTTCGCCATGGTAGTGGCCAATGGCCAGGGCGAGATGAAGGGCAAGATGATCCGCATCGCGCACCTCGGCTATTACGACTATCTCGATGCGATCGGGGTGATTGGCGCGCTTGAGCAAGTGCTGCTGCAGGTGGCTCCGGGACACCGATTCGAATTGGGAGCAGGTGTCAAGGCGGTGCAGGAGACGTACGCCGAGCAGTTCGCGGCGGTGAAGGCGTAACTAGTCGCCAGTGGCCGGTTGTCAGTTGTCAGTGCCGCACGGTCCCGCAGTGCGGGACCGCGCGGCGGATCCAATAAAAGAAGATACTGTCGGCGCGGCTCAAGCCGCGCCCTTCCAAAATAACCGGATGGGTTTCAGTTGCACCTCTCAAGTGGTGCTCCACCCAGCACTCGTTCGAACTTATATTCCCGAGGCCTCCTATGAAAATCGTCATTGCTGAAAAGGTTGCACCCTCATCTCTCGCGGTATTCAAAGAACAATCGGATTGGGTTGTGGTCTCGCCTGAAAAAGATGCACTTGCGGCTGAGCTGGCCGACGCTGACGCGCTATTAGTGCGCTCGGCGGTGTTTGTTGATGCCGCGATGATGGACAAGGCACCGAAGCTGCGCGTCATCGGGCGCGCGGGCGTGGGCGTGGACAACATCGACCTCGACGCGGCCACCAAGCGCGGTATCGCGGTGATGAATACGCCGGGCGGCAACGCCATCGCCGTGGCTGAGCACACGCTGGCGCTGATGCTGGCGTTGGCGCGTCACCTGACGCGCGCCGACTCGACCACGCACGCCGGCAAGTGGGAGAAGAAGTCGCTGCAAGGCACGGAGCTGCGCGCCAAGACGCTGGGGATCGTGGGCCTCGGCAAGGTCGGCATGGAGGTCGCCAAGCGGGCGCAGTCGTTCGGGATGAAGGTCATCGCGCACGATCCGTTCGTGGCGGCCAGCCTGGCACAGCAGTTGCAAATCACGCTGGTTCCGCTGGAGGAGCTATTCGCGCAGTCGGATTACATCACGCTGCATGTCGGACTGACACCGCAAACGCAGGGAATGATCAGCGCCGCCACTCTGGCCAAGATGAAAAAGGGCACACGACTAGTGAACTGCGCGCGCGGCGAGTTGCTGGACGATGCGGCCGTAGTGGCGGCACTTGAGTCGGGCCAACTCGGTGGCGCGGCCCTGGATGTATTTCGGGACGAGCCGCTGAAGGAGTCGGCATATCACGGCAAGCCGAATGTGATTCTCACGCCGCACATTGCCGGCTCGACCAACGAGGCGCAGGACGCAGTAGGCGTGCAGATCGCGATGCAGGTGCGCGAGTACCTCCTCAAGGGCGTGATCCAGAATGCGGTTAACGTGCCCTCGGTGACATTTGAGGAATATGAGGAGATGTTGCCTTACATCGGACTGGCGGAGCGGCTGGGGACGTTCCTGGCGCAGTCGGGCGAGAACGGCGTGGAGGAAATCACCATCGCCTACGGCGGCGATCTGTCGGAGTGGAAGACGGACCTCATCCGAAATGCCGCCGTCGCGGGCATACTCAACCAGATGGCGCACGAGAAGGCGAACCTGGTGAACGCCCGCTCGATCGCTGAAGAGCGGGGCATCCGGGTGAACGAACACAAGAACGCACCCACTCCGCGCGGGTCGGCGATCAATGCGTTGACGGTGAGCCTGAAGACGCACCAGCAGACGCGCGCGGTGCTTGGGACCGTGTTGCATGGCAGCTCGCCGCGGCTGCTGCGTATTGATGAGATCGACGTCGAGGCGCCATTACAGGGCAACATCATCTATCTGCGTAACCGCGACGTGCCGGGCGTGATCGGACGCGTGGGAACGGTGCTGGGGGAACACAACGTCAACATTGCCAATTTCTCGCTGGGCCGCGCCGAAGGCGCCCAGGAGCCGCGCCGAGCCGTTGCCGTGGTGCAGGTGGACGGCACTGTGAGTGAGGCCGTGTTGCAGGACCTGCGAAAGATCGACGCGGTCGAGGTGGCGAAAGCGATACGGTTCTAAACAGTGGCTAGTGGTTAGTGAATAGAAAAACTAAACGCGCCGGAGGGCGTCCGGCGCGTTGTTTGATTCAGATCTTCCTAGTGGGACGTCGTCACGCCGCTGGCGTAGAGCGCGACTTTCAGGCGGACCTCAGCGCGTTTGATGGCGTTCAAGGTCGCATCGTAGTCAAGATCCGGAGCGGGATTCTTCAGCGCCGCTTCTGCGCGATCCTTCGCGGTGGTAGCGCGCTTTACGTCGATGTCCTGGGCCCGTTCGGCGGTCTGCGCCAGGATGGTGACCTTGTCGGGCAGGACTTCGGCGAATCCCCATGCCACAGAGAGATGCTCGGTCTTGCCACCCTGGTTGTAGGCAAGTTCGCCGATGGTCAACTCGGTGATAAGAGGCGCGTGCCCGGGCAATACGCCAATGTCGCCGGCCTTGCCCGGAATCTGCACTTCGTCGACGGGCTCACGCACCAGCATTTTATCGGGCGTGACGATCTCGAGTTGGAGCGTGTCAGCCATGTCGGTTATGCCGTGGCCTTCATCTTCTCGGCCGCTTCGAGCACCTCTTCGATACCGCCCTTGAGGAAGAACGCCTGCTCGGGGATGTCATCGTGCTTGCCGTCGATGATTTCCTGGAAGCTGCGCACCGTGTCTTCGACTTTCACATACTTGCCCTTGACGCCGGTGAACTGCTCGGCGACATGGAAAGGCTGGGAGAAGAAGCGCTGGATCTTGCGGGCGCGCGACACGGTGAGCTTCTGGTCTTCACTGAGCTCGTCGATGCCGAGGATGGCGATAATGTCCTGCAGGTCCTTGTAGCTCTGCAGCACCTGCTTCACAGCTTGCGCGGTGTTGTAGTGCTTCTCGCCGACAATGCGCGGATCGAGAATGCGCGAAGTCGAAGCTAGCGGATCAACCGCCGGATAGATGCCCAACTCAGCGATCTGGCGCGACAGCACCGTGGTGGCGTCGAGGTGAGCGAAGGTTGTCGCCGGAGCTGGATCGGTCAAGTCGTCGGCGGGCACGTACACAGCCTGCACCGAGGTGACGGAGCCATTCTTCGTCGAAGTGATGCGCTCCTGCAGCTCGCCCATTTCGCTGGCGAGGTTGGGCTGGTATCCCACAGCAGAGGGCATACGGCCCAGTAGCGTGGAGACTTCCGAACCGGCCTGCGTGAAGCGGAAGATGTTGTCGATGAAGAGCAGCGTGTCGGAACCTTCTTCGTCGCGAAAGTACTCGGCGACGGTGAGGCCGGTCAGGGCCACGCGCAGACGGGCTCCGGGGGGCTCGGTCATCTGGCCGTAGATCAGTGCGGCTTTCGACTTCTCGGGCTCCTTGATATTGACTACGCCGGACTCCTGCATTTCGAGCCAGAGATCGTTGCCTTCGCGGGTACGCTCACCGACGCCGGCGAACACGGAGAATCCGCCGTGCTGCAGCGCGACGTTGTTGATGAGCTCCATGATGACGACGGTTTTGCCGACACCGGCACCGCCGAACAGGCCGATCTTGCCGCCCTTCAGGAAGGGTTGGATGAGGTCGATGACCTTGACGCCGGTCTCAAACATTTCGGCACGGGTGGACTGCTCATCGAAACGCGGTGCCGCGCGATGAATGGGCATGCGCTTCTCGCAGGGCACCGGACCCAGCTTGTCCACGGGTTCGCCGATCACGTTGAGCACGCGCCCCAGGGTTCCCTTGCCCACAGGAACGGTAATGGGGCCGCCGAGGTCGATGGCTTTCATGCCGCGCACCATGCCGTCGGTGGGCTCCATGGCCACACAGCGCACGCGGCCTTCGCCGAGTTGCTGCTGCACTTCGAGGATTACGTTGACTGGCGCGGGAACGGTGAAGCCCTCGTCGATCACGCGCAGCGCGGAGTAAATGGGTGGCAGGGCATGTTCGGCGAACTGCACGTCCACCGCAGGGCCAGCAATTTGAATAACGTGTCCAATATTCTCAGGCATGATTTCGCTCTTTACTCTTCACTTCTGGCTATTGGCTAGAAGTGTTTAATTAATAGAACTCCGCTACAGCGCGGCAGCGCCGCTTACGATCTCAATAATCTCTTTCGTGATGGCCGCCTGGCGGACCCGGTTGAGGGTCAGCGTGAGCGAGTCAATCACGTCGTTGGCGTTGTTGGTGGCCGAATCCATGGCGGTCATGCGGGCCGCGTGCTCGGCTGCCACCGATTCCAACAAGCTCGAATAAATCTGGTTCGCGACGTATCGCGGCAGTATGTCGGTAAGCAACTCGCCCGGAGGCTGCTCGTAGATGTAATCCACCGGCGCGGTGGCGAATTTCACGGCTTCGCGGTCGATTTCGGTGGTATCGGGAGCCTGCAAACTGACGCCGGCCGACTTCGCCGCTTCGCCCATGCGCTCGCGCGACTCGGCGGAAAGCTCTTCCACCTGCGTGACTTCACGGCGTCCGATTTCCTGAACGGGAAGAATCCGCTGCACGATGACGCGTTGCGAGATCACCGACTTGAACTCGTTGAAGATGAGGTACACGCCGTCAATCTCTTCGCGCTCGTAGCGCCGGATGACCTTGTTGGCGATTTCCTCGACTTCGTCAAAATCCACCTTGGCCAGCACATTTACGTATTCGCCGACGACCTGGACCCGTCCCGCGCGCTCCTCGCTCTCCGACTTGGCCATTGGGAAGCGGCGGCGCATGAAGTCGCGGCCTTTGCGCCCGATGGCGACCACGTCGATGTTCTTGTCGTGCAGGTATTCGGTAAACCGCATCGGCGCTTTCAGCACGTTGGAGTTGAACGCACCAGCCAGTCCGCGGTCACCGGTGACGATGATGATGAGCACCGTCTTTTCGGGACGGGTTTCACGCAATAGCGGATGCAGCGGCAATCCGGTCTCGGGATCAAACAACTCGGAGCGGCTCACCACTGACTGCAAAACGTTGGTCAACATCTGCGCGAAGGGGCGCGACGCCAGGGCGCGTTCCTGGGCGCGGCGCAGCTTGGCCGCCGAGACCATCTTCATAGCCTTCGTGATCTGCCGCGTGTTCTTCACGCTGCGGATGCGTCGCCGAAGATCGAGTACGTTTGCCATGATGGTTTAAGCGTTCGCCTGGGCCGCAACGCGGTCGGCCGCAAAGCGGTCCTTGTACTCGTTGATAGTCTTGGTCAGGTCGGCGCGGAGGTCGTCATCGAGAATCTTCTTCTCCTCGATAGCGCGCAGAACACCCGGGTTCACGGTGTCCACGTAGGCGTAGAGGCCCTTCTCAAAGTCGCGTAGATCCCCGACTTCCAAGTCGTCGAGCATACCCTGTGTACCGGCGAAGAGCAGTAGAATTTGCTTCGCAAACGACAGCGGCGCGTACTGGCCCTGCTTCAGAATCTCGGTGAGGCGCTTGCCGCGGGCGAGCTGTGCCTGCGTGGCCTTGTCGAGATCGCTGCCAAACTGCGAGAACGCCGCCAGTTCGCGATACTGTGCGAGGTCGAGGCGAAGGGTTCCGGCAACCTGCCGCATGGCCTTGATCTGGGCGCTGCCGCCCACGCGGCTGACAGAGAGTCCGACATTGACGGCGGGGCGGACACCAGAGTTGAACAGATCGGTTTCCAGATAGATCTGGCCGTCGGTAATGGAGATGACGTTAGTCGGAATGTAGGCCGAAACGTCACCGGCCTGCGTCTCGATGATTGGCAGCGCGGTCAGCGAGCCTCCGCCGAGTTCATTGTTCAGCTTGGCGGCGCGCTCCAACAGGCGCGAGTGAAGATAGAACACGTCACCAGGGTAGGCTTCGCGGCCCGGCGGACGGCGCAGCAGCAGCGAAATTTCGCGATACGCCACGGCGTGCTTGGAAAGATCGTCATAGATGCAGAGCGCGTGGCGGCCGCTGTCGCGGAAGTACTCGCCGATGGCGCAGGCTGCGTACGGAGCGATGTACTGCATCGGCGCCGGATCGGAGGCCGATGCGGAGACAACGATGGTGTACTCCATCGCGCCGAAATCTTCCAGCGTCTTGACCACCTGGGCGACGGAAGAGCGCTTCTGGCCGATTGCGCAGTAGATGCAGATCAGGTCGCGGCCGCGGCTGTTGATGATGGTGTCGAGGGCGACGGCGGTCTTGCCGGTCTGGCGGTCGCCAATGATCAGCTCGCGCTGTCCGCGGCCGATAGGAATCATGGAGTCGATGGCCTTGAGTCCGGTGGCCATCGGCTCTCTTACGGGCTGGCGCGCGATCACTCCGGGAGCGATGCGCTCGACTTCGTTGAATTTGTCGGTGGCGATGGGGCCCTTGTCGTCGATCGGTTGGCCCAGGCCGTTGACCACGCGGCCAATCATGGCGTCGCCCACAGGCACGCTCATGATCTTGCCGGTGCGCTTGACCTCGTCGCCTTCCTGGATCTCGGTGTAGTCGCCCAGCAACACAGTGCCGACCTGGTCTTCTTCCAGGTTCATGGCCAGACCGGCCACGCCATGCGGGAAGTCCAGAAGTTCGCCGGCCATGACCTTTTCGAGCCCGTACACGCGGGCGATACCGTCGCCCACCGACATTACAGTGCCGACTTCATCCACGGCAATCTTGGTTTCGTAATTGTCGATTTGCTCGCGGATGAGCTTAGTAATCTCGTCTGCCTTGATCTGAGCCATAAGAATCCAGTTGTCAGTGACTAGTGGCCAGTTGTCAGTAACGACGAAGCAGCCACTTCATCGACGTGTTATTGGGATTACCTGTTACTGCTAAGAAACCTGTGTTCCAACCTGCTACGAATTCGCCAACTGCTCTTTCAATCTCTGCAACTGCCCGCGCACGGAGCCGTCGTAAATCGTGCTGCCCACGCGCACCATCGCTCCGCCAAGCAGCTCAGGATTGGTGTCATATTTGGCGCGAACTTTTTTCCCGGTCATGCGCTCCACCTGCGACTCCAGTCCTTGTTTCTCATCCGTCGAGAGTTCGCGGGAACTGGTGATGCCGGCCTCCACGAAGCCGAGTTGCGTATTCAGCTCGGTCTCAAACTGGCGGGCAATTTGCGCCATCATGGGAATGCGGCCGTGATCGATGAGCACCGCGAAGAAATTGCGGATGGGCTTCAACAGAGCCGACTGTCCGGCGACGGAGTCAAGGACTGCCCGCTTGCTCTCCGCCGGGATCGCCGGCGACTCCCACACCATGCGCAACTCGCTGCTGCCTTCGACGGTGGCGACCATGTCGCGCACCTGCTGGACGGCAGTGGCAGGGTCAATCTTCTTCTCGAGGACAACCTCCACCAGGGCGCGGGCGTATCGACTGGCAATCGCGGCCATCGCTACTCACCGTCCTTTCCCAGGTGGCCCACAAACTGGCGGACCAGCGCCTGGTCGGTGTTGTCGTCAACTTTAATCTTGCGGGATGCGATGTCCACAGCCAGCGAGGCAGCAAAACTCTTCAGGTCGTGGCGGGCGCTGCGCGCGATGGCGGTAATCTCGGCCTCCGCGGCGGAGACGACTTTGTGCTTGTCTTCTTCGGCAGTGGCGCGGATGCGCTCTTCTTCGGCAACCGCCTCGCGCTCGGCGCTGGTCTTAATCTCTCACGACTTCCGATCCAGTTTCTCCAGCCGTGCCTCAATCGCACTCAACCGGGCGGTCGCTTCGGCGCTGGCGGCCTGTGCTTCTTTCAGGGCTTTCTGGATGGTGTTGGTGCGGTCGCGGAACATCTGCGGCAGCATTAAAACGACTTCAGCAGCATCCAGAAAAACCCACCCAAGCACGAGCAAAATTGGCGGCCATCGACACCCAGTACATGCCGTGCGGCCCCAACCCAACCTAGCGGCCCAGTTTCGCCACCATCGCCGAGTATTTGAACTCGGCGTTCTCTTCGTGGCCTTCTTCCGCACCCTCGGCCGCTTTCGACTCTTTCACCAGTTCCTGACTGGCTGCAGTATCTGGATTGACCGGAGGCTGCTGAGCTTGTTGGGTTGAGGCCTGAGGTTGCGCTGGGCAGGCTCCTTGGCGTGCTCCTGGGCAACAACTACGCCGGCAGCGAGACATGCCAGCATCAGAGCCAGGGCAAACCGGTTCAGGAAATATCGCTTCATGACGCGCTGCCTACCGCGCCCGCCGGCTTGAGGATGGTGCGGATGATTTCCGACGCAAGTGATTCGGATTCGCTTTGCAGCGATTGCCGGGCGCTTGCCATGTCCTGCTCGATGGCGATACGGGCTTCACGAACCTGTTGCTGGGCGCGCTCACGGGCCTCGGCTACGGCGGTAGCGCGGGCTTTCTGCGCCGCCTGGCGACGGGCTTCCTGCGCCTTGAAGATGACCAGGCGCGCATCGCGAAGGCGCTGCTCGTAATCGTGGGTCTTGGATTCGGCGGCGGCGATATCGGCGCGGGCCTTCAGAACCGCTCCCTCTGTCCGCTGACGCCGCTCATCCAACACTTTACCCAAGGGCTTACCGACTAGTGCGGTGTAGAGAGCATAGAGCAGGAGGAACATCGTCGCAGTCGGAACTGCGCCGAACAGTAAATCTCCTACTTGTCTGAGAAGTGGATCCATGCCTGTTTCTTGAATTCCCGCGGCTGAAGAGATACAGGGGGCGCCAGGAAAACTGGTTAACTAAAAAAGTTACCAGACGCTTCAATCCGGTGTCAACGAACTTCCCCGAACGCGGGTCGATCCATCGGTTTTGAGGTGACTGACACTCTACCGTTCTGCACCTCTAGCCTCGTAAAAACCGTCGATGGTGGCTTTTTGTGTGGCAGCAATTTCGCGTTCCCAGGGAGTTTCTTGGTCGTTCCGCGCGCCGGCTGAAGCGACACATCGTCCCGGCGCCGAGTCGGTGAGCAACGCCGGCAGAGTCGAGGCCTTTGGATGACCGGACGGTCGGCTGACGGAATTCTCCCCTGCCTCGCGACGTACTCGGCCCCAGAGACAATAGTGACGATTCCCAAAACCGAAACAAGGGCCGCTGGCAATCCTCCATCCGGCGTGTTTTCAGCGACTTGTAAATTGAGCAGCAGCGCCCGCAACCGCCATAAAAATCAATAATTTATCGCTCTTTGTCCTTGACATTTCCACAGGGAGCGCTACGATTAGATATCACCTCCGATCCACTTCAGGATCGAATGGGCTTGATGCCAGGGAATCGTCACCGCTCTTTGGCAACAAGCCCATTTTATTGCCCGCTCGCCGGAAGGCGCGAGCCGTAAACCTGTAAAATGCAGGTTCGCCTGCTTCACTACTCATTCATGCGATCAAAAATCCTGTTTGTTGCCGGGTTGGCTTTTTGTTTGACGCCTTGGGCTTCTCCTCCTCTCGCTCTGGCAGCGGGCTTGGTTTTTGGCGCGATTGCCACTCATCCCTATCCGGGGGAGTCGCGGCAGGTTTCCAAGTACTTATTGCAAGCTGCGGTAGTCGGGCTGGGCTTCGGCATGAACCTGCAGCAGGTGCTGCGCGCTGGGCGCGGCGGCTTCCTGTACACCGCAATAGGGATTGCCTTTGCCCTAACGGTGGGAACGGTGCTTGCCCGCCTACTCGCGGTCGATCGCCGTGCGGCGTTCCTGATTTCGACGGGCACCGCCATCTGCGGTGGCAGCGCCATCGCAGCCGTAGGCCCCGTTATTGGGGCGACCGAAGACGAAATGTCAGTGTCGCTGGGCACGGTTTTCATGTTGAACTCGATTGCCCTGCTCACTTTTCCCGCCATCGGAAACGCGCTGAACCTTTCCCAAACCCAGTTCGGACTGTGGGCTGCACTGGCGATTCATGACACCAGCTCCGTAGTCGGCGCCTGCGCGAAGTACGGCGCTGTGGCTCTGGCGACGGGCACAACCGTGAAACTGGCGCGCGCACTGTGGATCGTGCCGATCACCATTGCCACCGCGGTCAAGACGGGCAGCAAGACGCGCATCCAGTGGCCGTGGTTCATCCTGTTGTTCTGCCTGGCGGCGATGGCGAATACCTATCTACTGGCTGGTTTGCCCGTCTATCGGTTATTGAGCCAGGCGGGGAAACTCATGCTGGTGTTTACGCTATTCCTGATCGGAGCCACGCTGTCACCGGCGGCGCTGCGCAAGGTCGGCCCACGTCCGTTGATTCAGGGCGTGCTGCTTTGGATTGTGGTGGGCGTAGTAAGCCTGCTGGCGATCCGGGCGGGATGGATCAGCATCTGAGACCTAATCAACTCCTCAGTGAGAGAACCTGTTTGAAACTCGATCGAAGGCTTGCCTTATTTACGACGCTACTGGTGGGACTGCCCTTACTGGCGCAAACCACGGCGCCTGCTCCGGCGGACTCCACGGCTTCGCGTTCCGCTGTCCATTCGCATCGGCCAGTGGTGCGCGATGCCACGGCAACGCCGCTGTGTGCCAGTTGCGTGCAGAGCAATTTGAGTTATCTCGCCGGCCCCGAGCTGCACGGGCGCGGTAGCGGGACCGAAGACGAGCATCGCGCCGCCGAGTACATCGCCGACAAGCTGAAGTCGTATGGACTTTCGCCTGCGGCCGGCGACGGGCACTTTGTCCAGACGGGAACGTTGCGATCGCGCAACGTTATCGGCAACCCGACGCTAACCATTGAAGCTGGAGAAGGAACCGACGCAAAGCCGCCGGTGCTGACGCACGGCCAGCAGATCGTTATGACCGGCCTATCGCAGCCGGAAATTTCAGCGCCGCTGCACAAGATCGACCTGAACAAGGCGAAGGTGTCGCCCGGTGAAGTAGCACCCGGAGCCGCTGTCGTGATCAAACTGAAGCCCGGCACATCGGTGGAGGACGCCCGCGGCGTGCTGGCGCCCTACCGCAGCAGCAAGGCGGCGATGGTGATCGTTGCTGCGTCGGCGTATTCGCAGCGCATGTTTGACACGCTTGCGAAGCAGCCACCGCAGATGCCGCAAGTTGTCGGGAACGATGAGCCAATACCGCGCGCTGCTTTGGTGCTGGCCAATCAGCAAACCTTTGACGCATTGTGGGCGGAGCCGGACGGCGCGACCGTGAAGCTTCATGCCGAGACTTCACCTTGGAAGTCCACGAACACCTGGAATGTGGTGGGCAAGATAGAAGGCACGACCGACGAGGAGCAGGTGGTCCTGCTGAGCGCGCATCTCGACCATCTCGGCGTCAAGGGCGACAAGACCTATTACGGCGCGGACGATGATGCGTCGGGGACTGTCGCAGTAATGGAGTTGGCGCGTGTGCTGGCCAAAGAACCACAGCCCAAGCGCACGATCGTCGTGGCGCTTTGGGGTAGCGAGGAGGCGGGTTTAGTCGGGGCGCGCTACTTCCTGCAGAATCCGACTTTCCCGCTGAAAGATGTCGTGGCCAACCTGGAGTTCGAAATGATCGGGCGGCCCGATCCCAAGCTGAAGCCTGACGAGCTCTGGCTCACCGGATGGGAACGCACGAACCTGGGGCCGGAGTTGGCAGAGCATGGCGCGAAGCTGGTGGGCGATCCGCGTCCGTCCGAAAAATTCTTCACGCGCTCCGACAACTATGCACTGGCGCAGAAGGGCATCATCGCGCAGACGGTGTCAAGCTACGGCTTGCATGCCGACTATCACCAACCCACCGACACGCGTGGACAAAATCGACTTCCAGCACATGGACCAAGCGATCGCTTCGATGATCGGGCCAGTGACGTGGCTGGCGAACGCCGACTTTAAGCCGGAGTGGGTGGAGGGGAAGAAGCCGTGAGCATGAGAAGCCTGGCTCGCAGGTGCACGCTGTTCGTTACGTTGGCTGCGCTGCTGATCTCGCTGCCGGCCTCTCTCGTCGCGCAGGAAGTGGCGCTCACGTTCGACGACCTACCCGCTCATGGCCCACTGCCGCCGGGAATGACGCGGCTCGACCTGGCGAAGGACATCATCGCGACGTTGAAGGCGGCGAACGCCCCGCAGGTTTACGGCTTCATCAATGCGGTGAAACTCGAACAGGTTCCGGAAGACCGTGCGGTGTTGGAAGAGTGGCGGAAAGCGGGTTTTATGCTCGGCAATCATACCTACACGCACATGAGCCTCACCGACAACACAGTGGAAGCGTTCGAGAAAGACATCGCCGCTAATGAGCCGGTCCTGCGCTCGCTGATGGGCAAGGAAGACTGGCACTGGTTCCGGTATCCGTATTTGTGGGAGGGCGATACGCTCGAGAAGCGTGACGCTGTGCGCGCTTACCTGAAAGACCACGGCTACCGCGTGGCGCAGGTGACTCTGGATTTTGAGGACTATGCGTGGAACGCTCCCTACGCGCGATGTGCCGCCAAGAACGACCAGAAGTCCATCGAGTGGCTGAAGTCGAGTTACCTCAACACCGCGAAAGAATATATCGAGCTCGACCAGCAAATGTCGCAGATGTTGTTTGGGCGCGACGTGAAATACGTCTTCCTGCTGCACCTCGGGGGCTTTCAGACCGTGATGCTGCCGCAGTTGCTCGATTTGCTGAGGCAGAAGGGCTTCCGCTTCGTGACTTTGGATGAGGCCGAAAGCGATCCAGCGTATCAGAGCAATCCGAATGCCGGACTGAAGTATGGAGGCACGCTGCTGGAGCAGATGATCGAGACGAAGCACATGAAGTACCCGCCGGTGCCGCCTAAGCCGATGAAAGAATTGGATGCCGTCTGCCAGTGAAAGTCCTGGAGTTCGAACGCTTACGACAGCTCAGCCCTCGGATTCCAATACGCTGGACATCTCTTCCCATTCTTTCATCCGTTTGGCGTGATCGGACTGACTCCGGGCGAGCAGTTCGACCAGCCGCTGGGTTTCCTCGGCGCTGACAAACGACTGTAGCCGCAACTCGCAATCGGCGATCCTCTCTTCAAACTCCCCAATCTCGCTCTCCAGCTGCTGGCAGCGGTCCTGCAGTTGTTTCATCTTGATCGGGTTCATGCGCTTTCGCGGCTCGTCCTGAGGAGAGACGTATCCCGGCACATCTGACAATGTGGGATTGTTCTTGCTGCTCGCGACGGTGACGTCATCGCCCTCGGCCGCGCGCTGCTTCCGCCAGAGATAGTCTTCGTAATTTCCGGGAAAGACCTCCACCTTGCCGCCGCCAACCTCGAAGATGCGCGTGGCCAGCTTGTCGATGAAGTAGCGGTCGTGCGAGACGAAGACCACCGTGCCGTTGTATTTCTCCAGCGCCTCGAGCAGCACGTCTTTGGCGCGCATGTCGAGGTGGTTGGTGGGCTCGTCGAGCAGCAGGAAGTTTGACGGATGCAGCAGCATGCGCGCCAGCGCATAACGGTTGCGCTCGCCACCCGAGAGCACGCCGATGGGCTTGAATACGTCGTCTTCGGAAAACAGGAAGCTGCCCAGCAGTCCGCGCAGCTCGGTCATGGTTTTCTGCGGCGCGACGTCGGACAGGTCATCGAGCATGCGGCTGGCCGGGTCAAGCTCCTTGTACTGGTCCTGCGCAAAATAGTCGGGTTCGACGTTGTGGCCGAGTTTCAGCGTTCCCTCGGTCAGCGGCTCGGTGCCCGCCAGCAACTTGATGAGCGTGGACTTGCCAGCGCCATTGACGCCCACCAGCGCAATGCGGTCTCCACGCTGGATGGTGAAACTGACGTTACTGAATACGTCCTTCGGGCCGTAGCTCTTCGCGACATCTTCACATTCCACGACTGTGCGTCCGCTGGGATTGGGCTGCGGAAAACTGAAGTGGATCGTCTTCTCGTCCTGCGGCACCTCGATGCGCTCGATCTTTTCCAGTTCCTTGATGCGGCTCTGCACCTGCTTGGCCTTGGTAGCCTGGGCGCGGAAGCGATTGATGAACGCTTCCAGCTGCTCGATGCGATCGCGCTGGTTTTTATACGCGGCCACCAGCGAGTCGCGGCGCTCCTGCTTCTGCGCCAGATACTTTTCGTAATTGCCGCTGTAGAAGTGCACACCCTTGTTCCAGATTTCGATGATGCGATCGACCGTCACGTCGAGAAAGTAGCGATCATGCGAGATCAAGACGTAGGCGAACGGGTACTGCAGCAGGTATTCCTCCAGCCAGTTGCGGGTTTCAAGATCGAGATGGTTCGTCGGCTCGTCGAGCAGCAGCAGGTTCGGCTTCGACAACAGCAGCTTGGCCAGCGCGATGCGCATCTGCCAGCCGCCGGAGAATTCTTCCGTGTAGCGCGTCCAGTCTTCCTTGCGAAAGCCGAGGCCGTCGAGCACCGTGCCGACCTGCGCATCGAGCGCGTAGCCGTCATGGACGCGGAAGTGGCTCGAAATTTCGTGGAAGCGATCGGCCACCTGCTCATATTCTCGCGATGCCGGATCGAGCTCGCCCATCTTGTGGGCCAACTCCTCCATCTCGCGCTCCATCGATTGCAGGTCGCTGAAGACCGAGATGCACTCGTCGAAAACGGTGCGCCCTTCGAGGCGGAGGCCGTCCTGCGGCAAGTACCCGAACGTTGTGTGCTTGGCGCAGGTCAGGGCGCCGTAATCAAGCGACTCCAGGCCGCCCAGCATCTTCAGCAGCGTGGACTTCCCGGTCCCGTTTGCGCCGACCAGGCCGACTTTGTCGTTGGGCGTGATGAGCCAGTTCAGGTTTTCAAACAGCAGTTTGGGGCCGAACCGTTTTCCGGCTGAGGAAAGTTGAATCATGAGGCTGCTTCAGATTATGCGGGAGAGTTCGGCTCACGCCAAACGGCGAACAGCACGCGAGCGCGTATCGCCAGACCTAGTTGCTCTTCTTCTGGTCCCGAATGATGCGCTCGTCGATGGGCTTGCGTCCGGCGAAACCTTCGCTGGTGCTGTGCCAATGAGTGATGCCCTGCTCGCCCAGCTTCCAGCACAGCAGGATGACTTCTTCGCCCACGACGCACGGGAAGTCGAGCAGGCCGATGTCGAGGTCTTTCACCTGCACGCCGGCGGCATCGATTTCTGCAACAGCATCTTTGGCCCGCTGGATAGCTTTCTCGCGCTCGTCCTTCCTTCGGCTGACCGCGAGGATATTGACGGACGTCCCGCCGTTCAGGAAGATGCGGCTCTTGAGCGATTCCAGTTCGGCGTCGACTTCTTCGATGAGGGCCTTGGCCTGCATGGCCGAGCGCAGCAGCGATTCCAGGACCGGCAACAGACTCTCGGCTTCCGCGAGTGTAAAAGTACGTGGCATTTCGGTATCAGTCGCTGTCTGGCCGATTTCTTGCGGATCGTCAGCCTTGTGGCGGACGATCTCACGGCGGCGGTATTCCCGCAAATCGGACCAATAGCGCGGAATGCGCCGCAAGTACTTTTCCCGGGGACGCCTGCGTTGGCGGGTGCGAATCATCACTGGATTTCTAACATTCTATCAAGCGCAACCCGTGCCCAGGTCTTGACGCTGTCTTTTACCTTGATCGGATTGACCACTCGGCCCTCCACCAGGTTCTCCAGCGCCCAGCATAGGTGCTGCGGCGTGATGCGGAACATGGTAGTACACAGGCAGCCCGAATCGTCCAAAGTAATGACGTGCTTAGTCGGGTACTCCTTGGCCAGCCGGTTGATCAAGTGAATTTCCGTGCCGATGGCGAAGGCGCTTCCCGCAGGCGCGTCTTTCACCTTTTTGATGAGATAGTCCGTCGAGCCGATGCCGTCGGCCTTCTGGCAGACCTCCCAGCGGCACTCGGGATGAACGATAACCTCCATGCCAGGATAGGTGGCGCGGACTCTGTCCACGTGCTCGGGCAGAAACCGCTGGTGCACTGAGCAGTGGCCCTTCCACAAAATGACCTTCGCCTTGCGCAGGCGATCGGCGCTAAGGCCGCCCTGCAACTGGTACGGATCCCACACCACCATTTCATCGAGCGGAATACCGCGGGCGAAGCCAGTGTTGCGCCCCAAATGCTGGTCGGGGAGGAAGAACAGCTTCTCGTTGCGGCGGAACGCCCAATCGAAGGCGCTTTTGGCGTTCGACGAGGTACAGACCATGCCGCCACGCTCGCCGCAGAATGCCTTGATCGCAGCGGTGGAGTTCATGTACGTGATAGGCGTGATGCCGCGGCCTTCGTCGTGGGTCAAGCCGAGGTTGACGAACTGCTCCCACGCATCTTCAACTTGCCCGATCTCAGCCATGTCGGCCATGGAGCATCCGGCGTTAAGGTCAGGCAGGACCACCGACTGCCCGTCATGCGCCAGGATGTCCGCGCTTTCCGCCATGAAATGCACGCCGCAGAACACGATGTAGCGGCCGTCAGCCTGCGCCGCCATCTGCGACAGCTTGTAGGAATCGCCGCGATAGTCGGCAAAACGCACAACTTCATCGCGCTGGTAGTGGTGGCCGAGGATGACGCAATCGCGTCCCAGGGCCTCTTTCGCCTCCCGAATCCGCTCGTCCATGGAATGGTCGGGGAGTACGAGATAGTTTTCAAGCGAGCACGATACCGCTTCTCGTAATCGGTGCTGTTGCCACGTTAATGTCTCTGCCTTCAGTCCCGGCCGCACGGCTCCGCTGTTGCGGAACGACCCGCCCCGGAACGGGGATGTTGAAAGCTGACCTGCGGCTCCAGTCGATCCACTATCCGCCTTGGCGGACCCGACCGACGGGGATGTTGAAGCCCCAGTTGACGCTTCTCTTACAACACAATAGATGCCCCAGTTGCTCCGTTTGTTACAAAAATGAGAACCGCGTCACCTCGACGCGGCCGAATTCTCTAACCAACGCTGCCACCAGGGACCAATGAATATTCTCGCGCTAGTTTCAAGTTTCTGCAAGTACCGGACTTAGCGGGCCGCCGACCCCCTTACCCGCCGATGTGCACCATGGTCCGCGAGGCCGGCACAAAGCCCGGCTCACCAATGTGGTGCCGGGCTTCCTTCTGGTCCACCGCTCGCCGAATGAACTCAGCCATCTCGCCGTCGCTGGCACCGGTGGCCATGAGTCCGCCGAGGTCGTGCTCGCGCACCGAGAACAGACAGGTGCGGATCTTGCCGTCGGAGGTCACGCGAATCCGGCTGCATTGCCCGCAAAACGGCTGCGAGACCGGCGCGATAATTCCGATCTCGCCCACACCGTCTTCGAAGACATAGCGCCTCGCGGTTTCGCTGCGCTGGTGCTCGATCTCGCGCAGCGGCATGAAATCTGCCATACGGCGGACGATCTCATCCAGCGTGATCACGATCTCCGGCGACCACACGCGGTCTTCCTCTAGCGGCATGAACTCGATAAATCGCACCACCACGCTTTCTTCGCGGGCGAAGCGTCCGAACCCCATAATCTGGTCATCATTAAACCCTCGCAGGAGGACACAGTTCACCTTCACCGGGTTCAGTCCGGCGCCCTGTGCGGCACGAATGCCCGCCAGCACCCGTTCGTAGCCATTGGGGACGCGGGTAATCCGCGCAAAATGCTGCGGCTCGACCGCGTCCATCGACACCGTCACGCGCGATAGCCCGGCATCGGCCAGGGGTTGCGCCAGTTCAGCCAGTAAATGCCCGTTGGTCGTAATGGCAATGTCGAGCGGCTTGCCCGCCAGCGTGCGCATACGGCCGAGTTCCTGGACCATCTCGACGAGGCCCCGGCGCAGCAGCGGTTCCCCGCCCGTCAGGCGGACCTTTGTGATCCCCAGACCCACAAAAACCCGCACCATCCGCAGGTAGTCGGCGATCGGCATCTCAGGGAACGCCGGCCCGTCGTTCCCTGACCGGCAATAGACACACTTGTAGTTGCAGCGGTCGGTGACGGAGATCCGCAGGTCGTGAATGTCGCGGCCGTATTTGTCGATTAACGGCAAGATCAGTTCCTGTTCAATCGCCGTTTCGATGCGCGGGAAGGCGGGCAGAACGGACACGCGGGTGCGCGGCCGGTCGTTTCCTTTCCAAGCACGGGAGGCGTGGACGTTTCCCTCCACACCCTCGGTCCCGCTTACGCGGAACACCGCCGCCGTAGCCCTGGGTTTCCCGGTAGGCCACGGTGGTCGGAAACAGTACCTCGCATTATAGACGCACAAAGAAGCCGAAACGACGCCAACAAAAATGCGTCCCGGCGATTGAGCCGGGACGCGCATTCCGTAAAACCAGCGAAACCAAACTAGAAGCTCAGCTTGGCGCCAATCTGAATCTGGCGCGTCGAATACACGAAGTTGCTGTCTGCATTCGTGACCGTGCCAAACGGGCTGTTATAGGTGAGCGTGGGAGCGGCCGTGGTTCCGCCAATGATGTAGCCGGTGTTGTTGATCCCGGTTACATTCAAGTGATTGGCCAGGTTGAACGCTTCGCCCAGCACCTGGACGTTCACCCTCTCGGCGATTTTGAAGTTCTTCGACAGCCGAAGATCGACCACGTAGGTACTGGGATAGCGGTAGGTATTGCGGCCCGTCTCCAGCAGACGCGTCGCACCACCCGAGCCATTGATAGCGCCGCTGGCCCCGCCGGGTGCCGAACCGCTGGTCACCAGCGAGTACGGCAGCCCCGTCTGCGCCTGGAAGATCGGCGCCAGTTCCCATCCGTTGGCGAGATAGCCAGCCCAGCCCTTCACGTTCCACCAGGCGTCGATTACGGCATTGGCCGTGAAGCGCTGGCGGACATCGAAGTTCGAGTTGCCGTATTCGCACTTCAAGCAGTACGGGTTCAGCAGGTCGTTGGTGTCAGTGAAGGTTGACTCGTTTTGTCCAAAGTCAATCGAGTGCGCCCACGTATAGTTGGCGCTGAATTGCACGTTGTGGCTCATGTTGTGGTTCAACTGCGCCGCAAAGGCGTTGTAGCTCGAGTTGACGCCGCTGAAGATATCGGTCATCGAACCGAAGCTGGCGTTGGGACGCGAGTTGAAAAGCAAGCCCGTCAGAGTCGCCTCTTGGATCGGACCGGCGTGTTTGGGATCGATCACCGTGTATTTGATCGTCGTCGGCGTCGTGGTCAGGTTGGTGTCGACGAAGTCGGGCAGGTGCCGGCCCAGGCTTCCCAGGTAGCTGAGAGACAGCGTGGTGTTCCAGCCCAACTGGCGCTCGAAAATAAAGTCAATTTGCTGAATTTCGGGAGCCTGGAAGTTGTGGTCGAAGTATACGATACTCGGCTTGATCGTCCCTGAGGGAGGAGTGGCCGGGTTGATGATTTCCGGGAACAACGGACCGCCCTGCGAGCCCGTAAAGCTGTACTGCAACTGCCCCGCCGATACGCCCGTGTTGAGCAGGGCGTTGTAGATGGCCGAGTTGATGATGCGACCGTAGTACATGCCCCATCCGCCGCGGATTGAGGTCGTACCGTCGCCGAACACGTCGTAGGCAAATCCCACGCGCGGGCCCCAGTTGTTCTTATCTGCTGGACGGTTTGCGGTCTGCGGCGCCAATGTATTGACCAGGTAGGGATTCGGCAGTCCCTCGTATTCGTAGCGCAACCCTAAATCCAGCGTCAAGCGCGGGCTCACCTTCCACTGGTCCTCTGCAAAATACGCCTGGTCGTTGGTGTTGAAGGTCGCACCCAGCGGGCCAAAGGCCTGGGTGTAGCTGGAGTAGCACGGCGTCGGCTTGGCCGCAGTGCCGCAGGTGTTCGGTTTGTACAGGTCCGAGAAGTAGTTCAACAGACTGCTGTAGCTGAACGCGCCGTACTGGTAGCGCAGGTTGGCGGTGTTGTCGTTCACGTGGTTGTAGTCGCCGCCGAACTTGAATGTGTGCTTGCCCTTGATCCAAGTAACCGTATCCGCGATCTGGTTACGGGTTTCGTCGGGATACCGGGGACGATTCAGGAAGCTCTGCACGCCGAAGTTGAATCCGTTGGTGATGCTGATTTGCGGCGGCAGGCCGAGCGGGTTCACGTATCCCTGCGGCGCCACCAGTGTGTTCTGTTCGTAAGGAGTTGGGACCTGGTTGTACTCCCACTCGTTGTCGTTGCCCCACTGATAGCGGAGCTGGTTCGAAATGTGCGTTGTGAGAAGTGAATTGAGCTTGGTAATGATCCAGGTGTCGTTGACGTAGTCGTTGCCAAAACTGGCAATGCCGTAGGTGTTGCTCGACTGCGTCTGGATACCTGCCGGCGAAGACCACCGCATCCGGTTTACCAGTCCTGAAAAGGTGTTCTTGTCGTTGATCACCCAGTCGATCTTCGGCAATGTGATGTTCTGGTTTCCGGTACGCGCAACCGGGCCGAGCATGGTCAGCAGTCCGTTGAGTCCGTTGTTGTAGTCGGTCTGCGCCTGCGCGGGCGAGACTCCCAGGCGAGCGGCAAGGGTGGCAAGGGTGGCCGTGGTCGGAGGCGCAAAGAATGCGGAAGGACTCGTCGCCACGGCGGTGCCCGGGAAGTTGCGTCCGTAGTTGTCGTACGCAATGTAGAAGAACAGCTTGTCTTTGATGATCGGGCCGCCAACATCACCGCCCCAAATCTTGCGGATGTCCAACGGCTTGAAAGGCGAAGTCACAAACACGCCCGGCGACGTCTGTGTGGTGAGGGTGGTGTACTTGTTGGTCGATGCCCAGGCGCTGTCGCGATCGTAGAAATAGCCGTCGCCATGCCACTGGTTGGTGCCGCTCTTAGTGACCGTGTTCACCACGCCGCCGGCCGCGCGCCCGTATTCAGCCGAGTAGTCGGAAGTGTTGACTTGAAATTCCTGCACCGCGATCTTGGGCGAGGAGTAACCGGCGCGCGTACGGCCGCGTTCTTCCGAGAAGAACGCCTGATTGTTGTCGGCGCCATCGATGGTGTTGTTGTTCAGCAGCGTGCTGATACCGCGGAAGCTGACTAGACCAAAGCCGCTGAGGTTGTTGTTGACCCCCGGCGTGAGCACGGTGAAATCGGACCAGCGTCCACCGTTGATGGGCAGGTTCTGGATGGCCACCTGGTTCAGAGAGGGAGCAAAATCCGGCGACACAGTGTTGACGTCTGGCGCTTCACCTGTGACCACGACTCTCTCGACCGTGCCGGCCACGCCGAGTTTGGGCGACAACTCCGTCACGCGGCCCACGGTAACGATGACGTCCTTCGCCTCGTAACCGGAGAACCCGGGCGCGGTGATGGTCACGCTGTACGTCGCAGGCGTCAGTCCCGTCACGCGAAAGTAGCCGGATTCGTTTGTGGTCTGCTTAAATTCGGCGTTGGTGCCGTTGTTGCGTACCACCACCGCCGCGCCAGCCACGGCGGCATCGTGCTGGTCGAACACCGTACCGCCAATGGCGCCGTCTGTGGTGGACTGGGCGAAAATAGGCGCGCTCAACAGAAGCGCAGTCAGAAAACAAGACAGAAAAATGACAACACGACGAATCAACCGTGATGGCGCGGTATTCACCTGGCCAAGCGTAGTACCCATGATGGTCTGCTCCTTAGCGACTTGTATCGATGTTGAAGAAATGAAGAACCGGAAGTTTCCAAATGCCCCGACAAACTACCTAATAGGCTATCAACGTAGCGTCGAAGTTTCATTAACGAATTGTTTATAGGCTGTGAAGAAAAATTCTATAGCGTTTGTGAGCGGGGTCACTGCAAGAACCTGTGGAAATCGCGGCGGGTTTGCACAAACTTGAGTCCATCATCGCAAGATTATCTGTGGAGTAATTGCATTGCGTTATTTTCAAACGGCTTATCGGATGAGATCGCGTCGTTTACATCCCCTCGTAGTTCGGTCCGCCCCCGCCCTCAGGCGGGACCCAGGTGATGATCTGGTACGGGTCCATGATGTCGCAGGTCTTGCAGTGCACGCAGTTTGAGGCGTTCAAGTGGATCTGCAATCCTCCCGGTGTGTCCCCGGCCTCGACCATCTCGTATACGCTCGCAGGGCAGAAATTCTTGCAGGGGTTGCCGAACTCTTTCACGCACCGCTCGTTGCAGATGTTCGTATCACCAATGACCAGGTGCGCCGGCTGGTCTTCTTCGTGTTTCGTTCCGGAATAGTACACATCGGTCAGCTTGTCGAATGTAAGCTTGCCGTCACCTTTGGCAGCATCGATGATGTGGGCTTCGGCGCCGCCGTCGGGTGCTAGCTCCGATAGAGGCTTCATGCGCTCGTGTCCCGCATGGTTGCTGTAGCGCGCCCTCAGGCCGCGACCGCCGGTAACCTGCTGAACGCCGGCGTTGAACATTCCCGCCACAAAACCGCTGTCGAAGCCCTGATGGAAATTGCGCACCGGCCAGAGTTCTTCCTTGATCCAGCTCTTCTCCACTCTCTCCTGAAATTTCGCGAGGACTTCCAGCGAAAAATCGTTCCGCGTCATCGCATCGAAAGCTGTCTCCGCTCCCAGCATCCCGCTCTTGATCGCCAAATGGATGCCCTTAAGCCGCTGCGAATTCAGAAAGCCCGCCGAATCGCCGAGGATCATCCAGCCGTCGCCGGCAACCGGCGGAATGCACCACCAGCCTCCGTATGGCAGCGACTTTGCGCCGTAGCGCACCATCTTGCCGCCTGCGAGCAGCTTGGCGACAAAAGGGTGCTTCTTGAATTCCTGCAAGACGCGCTGCGGATCGATACGGGGATCGGCGTAATCCAGACCCGTCACAAATCCGAGCGAGACGAGGTTTTCCCGCGATCCATAAATCCAGGCGCCGCCATATTCGTTGAACGTCAGCGGATAGCCCATCGTGTAGATGACCTCGCCGGCAGCGATTCTGCCCGGCGGCAGCTCCCACAGCTCTTTGACGCCGATGCCGTAGGTCTGCGGATTGCGCTCGTGGTCCAGCAGGAAGCGCCCAATCAGTTGCTTGGTAAGCGAGCCTCGACTGCCCTCGGCGAGGATCACCACCTTAGCTTTCAGGTCGTACCCGGGCTCGAAGTTCGACTTCCGCTCGCCATTCTTGTCCACGCCTTTGTCCTCGGTGCGAACGCCCAGGACGCGACCCTTCTCAAACAGCAGCTCGGAGCCGGCAAATCCGGTGAAAACGGTAATGCCGGCCTCTTCCACCTTGCTACCCAGCCACTTCACAAATCGGTTGAGCGAGATGACGTAATTGCCATGATCGCGCAGCGGCGGCGGCGTCACCGGCAACTTGAACTGGCCGTTGCGAGTGAAGTAATACACCGCTTCTTTCACTACCGCAGCATCGAGCGGAGCTTCATTCTCGAAATCCGGCAGCAACTCCAGCATCGATCGCGGATCAAGCAGGGCACCGGAAAGACAGTGTGCCCCGATCTCGCGCGCCTTCTCCAGAACATAGATATTTTCTTTGGAAAGCTGATCGTCGGGGTTCTTGGAGTTGTGCTCGTCGATCAATTGCGACAACCGCAACGCACAGGCCATGCCGGCGGGACCGCCGCCGACGATCACGACGTCCGCCTCCATCTGTGGACGCTCGACGTTGGGGAGTGGTGTGCGAAAAACAATCATCTAAGGGCCTTCCTGCCTCGAGCAGAAAAATGGACGAGCGAGTAAGCTTGCTAAGCGGGCGCGAACTGCCGCGCACCCTCGATCTGGCGAAACCAGCCCGAACTAGACGCCCTTGGCCTTCTTCACTTCCTCGATCAGCGGCGGCACGATATCAAATAGGTTGCCGACCACCGCGATGTCGGCAATCTCAAAGATCGGCGCTTCCGAATCCTTGTTGATCGCGATGATGCTCCGCGAGCCCTTCATCCCCACGACGTGCTGAATCGCTCCGCTGATCCCCAGTGCGAGGTAGAGCTTCGGCGCAACCGTCTGGCCCGACGACCCGACCTGGCGGTCCATCGGCAACCAGCCCGAATCGCAAATCGGACGCGACGCCGCAATCTCCCCGCCCAGCGCTGTCGCCAGTTGTTGCGCCAGTTCGATGTTCTTCTGCTCCTTGATGCCGCGGCCGACCGAGACGATGATTTCCGCCTGCGTCAGGTCCACCGCCTGCTTGGCTTCTTTGAAGGGCGCTTCCGGCTTGTTCCGAATCACCCCTTCGCCGATCTCCACATTGACCGTTTCCACCGGTGCAGCCGCCGCACCCTCTTCTACCTTGTCGCCTCGATATGCCCCTGACTGGAAGGTCGCAAAGTACGGCGCCTCTCCCCCAAACGAGACGTCGGCGACAAACTTCCCCTGAAACATTGGGACGGGTAAACAGCAGCTTCCCTCCCTCGTACTTGAATCCGATCGCATCGCACACCAGTGCCCGTCCCAGCGCCGTAGCTAGCTTGGGAGCAAAGTCGCGCACCTGATACGTATGCGGCATCAGCACCAGCTTGGGCTGCTTCTGCTCGATAAAACTCTTCAGCACTGCCACAAAGCCGTCTGGCGTGTAGGCCTCGAGTTTAGCCGACTCGATCGCATACACCTTGCTCACTTTCTTGGCCGCAACCTCGGCCGCAACCGCGCCGATGCCACTGCCGACTACCGCTGCCTCCAGCATCCAGCCCGTCTGGGCTGCAACCTCCTGCGCGCCCGCCAAAGTTTCCCAGGAAACCCGGTTCAGCTTGCCTTCCCGCTGTTCCACTACCACCAGAATCGTGTCAGCCATTTCAGTCCGTTTCTTCGCGTCGTTCCGCGTCCGCCGGCACATGGCGTGACGGCGCAAGTCATTCCCTCACTGCTTCGCGCGCGGTAAGCCGCGCGCCACGCGATGACCCAGCCCCGCAACTAGAAGCTGCGTCTTCGCAATCGATAACCGTAGATGTTCAGCAGCAGCCCAACGATGACCATCGCCCCCGCGATAATGCCGAAGCGCGATTGTCCCAGCCTGACGGCTGCCGGCTCAAAAAACACCACCAGCAGCGCAAACAGCACCAGGAGCCAGCCAATCACCATGTAGGCTCTTCCGCTTTCCCGAGCTTCTTCGTTTGATGGCATCACCGCCTCCTGCCTGCGAGATACCAGTTCCGCGGCCATCGATCGGCGGCCGCTTGTTTACAGCACATGTACTTCATTCCGCAGCTTGTCCACCAGCTTCTTGGCGACCTCCGCCGGCGGCCCTTCAATCACTTCCGTCTTCTTCGTCTTCTGCGGAATGTACAGCTTCTCGATCTTCTGCAGATTGTCACTGAGCGCCGACTTCACTTCGTCAATGGTGACCTTCTTCATCGGCTTCATCTTCGCCTGCTTGATGCCGATCAGCGTCGCATACCGCAGCTTGTTGATGCCCGACTGAATCGTCAGCACCGCCGGCAACGGCATGTCCACAAACTGGAAATAGCCCGCCTCCAACTCGCGCTTCACCCGGATACCCGCATCCGTCTTCTCAATCTGCATGATGATGGTCGCGTGCGACCACCCCAGAAGCTCGGCCAGCACCACGCCAGTTTGCGCGAAGCCGTAGTCGTCCGATTGCAGCCCGGTGAAGACTAGGTCGAAGTTCTCGTCTTTCACCACGGCTGCAAAAGCCTTGGCCGTGTTATAGGCGTCGAGGCCGACAAACGCGTCGCCCTCGAGATGAATGGCGCGGTCGGCGCCCTTCGCCAAACCCTCGCGCAGCACCTGCTGCGCGCGCGCCGGGCCGCTGGTGATGACCACCACTTCCCCGCCGTGTTTCTCCTTCTGACGTAGCGCTTCTTCCAGCGCGTACGCGTCGGGTTCGTTGACTTCGTAGGAAACGTCCTCGCGAATCCAGGTTCCGCTCTCGTTCAGCTTCAACGGAGCGTCTTTCTGCGGGACCTGCTTCATGCACACCAGGATTTTCACCCTGCACTCCTTCAGTCTGGCCCTAACTCTTTGAGCCGGCGCTACTTGCGTGGCAACCAACGGCAGCCGCCACAAACCAATTGGATTATTTCGGAATCATTGCTTCCGGGAAACAGTGGCTCTCCACCGCCCCTCGTGAAACAGGCGAGTATAACTGACCAGCTTGAGGATAGGAAAGGAAACGCGAGCACCGTTTCCAAAATGGGAACGATGCTCGCGCGTGAATTGGAAACAACTCCGCGCAGATTCGTGTCAGCCGGCGTTCACGACTCGCGCCGCTCTTGCTCTAGCAGCTTTTTCTTACGCTCGAGCCCCCAGCGATAACCCGCCAGTTCACCATCGCTCCGCACCACCCGATGGCAGGGCACAGCCAGCGCCACCGGGTTGCTCGCGCACGCTCGTGCCACCGCCCGCACGGCTTTCGGCGCGCCGATCGTCTGCGCCACGTCAGTGTAGCTGCGGGTTTCTCCCGCCGGAATCTCGCGCAACGCCTCCCACACTCTCTTCTGAAACGCCGTGGCCCGAACGTCGAGCGGCAATTCCATCGCGACCTCCGCGCCCCGCAGGCTGGCCAGCAACGGCTGCAGGTACGGCTTGAGCGCCGCCTCGTCGCGATGAATCTCAGCCGCGCTGAACTCTGAGCGTAGTTCGCGCTCCAACTCGCCCGCGCTCTCGCCAAACCTCACCGCGCACATCCCGCGAGCCGTCGCCGCCACCAACAATCGTCCCAGCGGCGATGGAACGATGGCATACCGAATTGTCATCCCGGCCCCGCCCCGCCGATACGCCCCGGGAGTCATGCCTAGTTGCTGACCGGCCTTCTCATAAAGACGGCTGGGCGAGCCGAAGCCCGCATCATAGAGTGCTGTTGTCACGTCGTCTCCTTGGCGCAATCCGTGTTTGACCTGCTGCATGCGCCGCGCTGACTGATACTCGCGCGGGCTCAGCCCGGTAGCTCGCTTAAACAGCCGTTGCAGGTGAAACGGACTCACGCCGACGCGCCGGCTCAACTCCGCCAGGGTCATCACTCCGTCAGCTTCGTCGAGCAACCGCCGGGCTCGCGTCACCGTCTGCGCCTGCGCCGAAATCTCCGTCGGCTTGCAGCGCAAGCACGCGCGATAGCCCGCCCGTTCGGCTTGCTGCGGATCAGCGAAGAATTCCACCGAATCCCGCCGCGGACGCCGGCTGGGGCACGACGGCCGGCAGTAAATCCCGGTCGTCCGTACCGCAAACACGAACCGGCCGTCTTGCCGCGCGTCGCGAGTCATCACCTGCTGCCACTGTGTCTCGGATTGCATGTTGTCAAGGTAGCGCGTGGAAAGGCGGCCCGCTATCCGCCCCTTGCGCTCAAAACGAAATCATTCTGTCGCCGCCGTTGGCTCCAGCTTGCCTGCCGTTTTTGTGCGCTCCAACTGCACATTCAGCTCCGCTCCCAGCAGGATCGCCGCTGCCGTAATCTGCATCCAGATCATGAAGACAATAAACGAAGCTAGCGTCCCGTACATGGCGTTCATGTACGAAAAGCTCCGCAGGTAGATGCCCAGCAGCGCGCTACTGGCGATCCATACCAGCACCGCGAAAATCGAGCCCGGCATCTGCTGCCCTAACGAGTGCTTGCGTCTGGGGCCCAGGAAGTACAGCACCTCGATTGACGCCAGCGCGCAGCTGATCGCCAGAATGTACCGCAATACCGGCCACACCGAGACAAACGTGTCGCTGACGTCGAACTCCCGCGCCAGCTCCCTTCCAAAGTGCGGACCCAGCAGCATCGCCGCCAGCGCCACCGCCGTCATCCCGCCCACTGCCCCTGTGATGTAGAGGGCCCGGACCCGGCTTGTCCAGAAGCTCATCTTTTCCACCGATTCGTAAGTCGTGTCCAGCGCCATAATCATCACCGCGATGCCGTTCGACGCTGCGATCGCCGCCAGTACAAATCCCGCCGATAGCAACCCATTGTTGGTGTGCATGGTTGACTTCATCATGCTGTCCACCATCGGCATCGTCTGTGCCGGAACGAAATGCGAGGCCAGTTGCACCATGCGTGCCGCCAGGTGCGGAACCGGCAGCAGCGCCAGCGCGCTCGCCAGAAAGATCAGAAAGGGCAACAGGGACAGCAGAAAGTAATATGCCAACGCCGCCGCAGCCGTAATACCGTTGTGCCTCAGAAAGCTGCGAAACGCTCCGTACACCAGGTGGTGCCGGAAAATTTGCCGCACGGCAGAAACCGGCGGACTCATCGCTTCTGCGTCGTCTATTTCCGGCATGCGCTAAGAGTGCCACCGCAACCGGCCCGCGGCAACTTCTTTCGCCCGCCGCACGTTTTGCTATGAGGAACCTGCCCCACTCTCAACCACCGCCCGCGCCTGCTCGGCTGACTCGAAGACATGCGCCTCAATTCCGATCTGCCGCGCCGCTTCCACGTTCTGCACACGGTCATCGAGGAACAATGCACGTCCCGGCTCGCAACCCAGTCCGCTGACACAAGTGCGATAAATCGATTCGTCGGGCTTGGCACAGCCGTGTTCGCACGACCACACGCGAACATCGAATTCTCCCAGCCAGTCGAACTTGCCCTCCAGAATCTTGAGCAATTCGAAGGTCATGTTCGAAAGAATCGCGATCTTGTGCCCCGCCGCCTTTACCTCGCGGGCGAGCGCCAGCGTGTCGGGATTCGGCCGTGTCCACAGGTCCGACTCGTTGGCGATGAATTCCTTCACCGCTGTCTCGGAGATCTCCAACCCGGCGGCGCTCGCCTTTCGCTGCCAGTGTGCTTCGTACCCGGCCGCTGCCCGTCCGTAATACTCACGCGTTTCGGAATACAACTGCAAGAATGTCGCTTCATCCAGGCCGCTGCTGTGAGCGTATCGCGCCACGTCCTGCCGCGATGGAGCGTAGCAGAGCACGCCTCCGTAATCGAAAATCACTGCATCCCAAACCATGGAAGTCATCTCTCCCCTATAGTACGGAATCGCCGGTATCTATTTCTGCGGCGGTCGCCCACGTCCTTACATCTACATTCGCAGCGTTCAGCACGGCCCCACGCCACGCAGATTTCGCAGTAGGAGGTCCTATGCCGGCTTCACCTCACAACGGTCTGATTACCTTGGCAAGCGCGCATTCCGTCGATGACACCGTGGAACGCCTGGAAGCGCTTCTCAACGAGCGTGGCATCAAGATCTTTGCCCGTGTTGACCATAGCGGAGAAGCCGAGAAGGCTGGGCTCACCATGCGCCCCACCAAGCTGCTTATCTTCGGCAGTCCTAAAGGCGGCACTCCACTCATGCAGGCCGCTCCAACGGTGGCCATCGACCTGCCTCTTAAGGCCCTCATAGCCGCAGACGCCGAAGGAAACGTGTCGCTCACTTACAACGACCCGGAGTACTTGCAGGCCCGCCACGGATTTCCCAGCGAACTCCTGCCTAATCTCTCGGCAGTCATTGCGTTGCTGAAAAAGGCAGTCGAATAATAATCGGCTTTCGGCCGGCGCAGACAGGGGGTTCAGCGTTAAGTGCTGAGTGCAACCCGCTAGTTCCTTACTGCCCACTGGCGACCGGCGACTGGCTACTGCACTTTCACCAGCATGCACGTGATGTCATCATGCTGCGGCGCTCCGGCCACAAAGCGGTCGAGATCGGCGGTAAGGCTTTGCAGCAATTGCCCCGGAGTTAACTTCGCGCCGGTGTGCACCATGAACATCAACCGCTCCTCGCCGTACTCATCGCCGTTTATGTTCTCCGCTTCCACCACTCCATCGGTGAAAACAACCAGCCAGTCGCCGCACTGTAAGACGGTCGAACCGGCCGCGTAAGGAGCCCGCTCGAGGATACCCAGCGGTATGCCTCCCTCCTCCAGCCGTTCCAGCGCGCCCGATTGACGCCGCAGGATTGGAGGGTTGTGCCCGGCGTTCACGTAGGTCAGGGCGCGCGTTGCCGGGTCGTACTCGGCCAGAAACGCCGTCGTGAATCGTCGCCCCTCCTGGCTGTTGCTGCAGGCATATTGATTCATCCTGCCCACCAAGTCGGCCAGACTCGACGGAGTTGCCGCCAGCGTCTTCAGGCTGGCTTGGATCGTCGCCATCAGCAGCGCCGCGGGAATGCTCTTTCCCGCCACGTCGGCCATGGCAAAAACCCACTTCGATTCCCCCGAATCCGCACCACCCCGGGGAAAGACGTCATAATAGTCGCCCGCCACCGTGTTGGCCGGTCGGGTCGAGAATGCAATCTCCAGCCCGGGAATCGCGGGCGGACTTGCCGGCAGCAGCCAGGTCTGGATTTCCTTCGCGATCTGCAGATCGCGCTTCATCACTACCCGGTCACCCACCTCCAGCACCAGCAGCAGGAACATCAGCAGCCCGCCGTAGAAGTGGGTGTTCAGGCTGTAGCTGACGTTCCCGGCTTCGCCATGCCAGGTCGCCTCCCCCCCGGGGAAGAGAATCAGCGCAATCGCTATCAGGAGCAGTACTCGCCGAGCAGGCGTCAGCTTCTCCAGCACCGCCCAAAAAAACTTCCCCACCAGTTGAATAAAATGTTTGCCTTTGGATACTCCTGCCACGCGCTCGGCATCCACGTCTTTGGAATACAGCCGGTAGCTGGAGCGGGCATCCGTCAAAAACGACTTCCAGAGTTCGTTGACGTGCATGCCCTCGGTTACACGTGCCCAGAAGCGGTCGACGCGATCCATTACCGGAGCGACTTTGGCCGTCAGTTCGTCGGGCGGACGCTGCTGCTTACCGAACGGTTGCGAAGATTGAGACATGGCTGTAGAGGACGATTATAGGGCGGAAAGGGCCTTCAGTCCGATGCCCTGATTCTGTGCGAAGTTGGAAGTCCTATCGATTTCACCGGTCGCTAGGGACGACGGCCGTGCAAAGTTCGTCGCAAACGCTAAGTCCAAGCAGCTGGGCGCAGCCAGGCCTGTCCCGGCTATCGGGCAATCTCCAACAGCTCTAAGTCTCCCGCCCCCAGCCTGTTAAGGCACGAGTTCCACCATGTACCCTTGGCGTCGTTCCGGGCAGCCAGTGCCGGCAGAATCGTTTGGGCCCAAGGGTTTGGTTGGTTCAACGCAAGATAACTGAACTGGTGTTGCGTCAGCAGTGCCAGCCCGCCGTTGCCCGTATCCACGGTGTACGCCCCATAAGTCGCCAGCGCGACGAGAATCGTCTTGCACGGCTGCGAGTAACCACTTGCAGCAATCTTCTCCGGCGTCCAAGTCAAATGCAGCAGGTTGCCGTACGATGGTGCTCCTTTTCCGTGACAGGACGCATCGGTCCCGTTCTTTCGATCGGCAGGATAAACCGTAGGATCGCTCAGGCAGTGCGCCAACAGCCCGAGAGCGTGTTCGATTTTTCCGTCTACTAACTCTTGTGCCGTGATGACAAACAGCCCGGCCGCGAATCCGGCGTGTACGGCGTTCGACCCGCCGTTGCCCAGGCCGTCGCCGCCGAGCTCATACTTGCCTCCCCACGAACAGTTGACGATTGCTGCGCGGACCTCACATTGCCAACCGTCTATCTCGAGGTTCAGTTCGGTGTCGATGATGCCGATGTGCCCGTCGGACTGCATTTCCGGCAACGCGCCCGCAGGCACGTGGATCTGCTGCCCGTCGGCATTGCAGGCTCCCCACTTGGTGCAGCGAAAGGTCCTCACGGGGTCGGCCGCCGTCGAAACGTAAACCGGAAACATCCAGCTTCGCGGCGAGAGGTCCTGGTCCGCGACTCCTTGCCTCCACAACGAACTCATGGCCGACTTGGGCAGTACGGTCGCACCTGCCGTTTTTAGCTCCGCCACCGTCGTATGCAACGGCGACGTGCCATAGACCTGCGAATACACCCACGGCAGCTGAGCCGCCAACTTCGCGGTCGAAACACCAGCGGCTGTCGAGTTCTGGCACCAAACTCCACCCACTCCGGCGAAGAGCAGGGCACCAACCAGCAAGATGTGTTCAGTGCGGTTCATGCATCATCCAGACCCAGCGAGTCTAACGCACGAGCTTCAGAGGACCTACGGGACTCAAGCGAGTTGCTTCAACCTGTTCGCCTCCCTTGGCAAAGAGGCTGACGTCCCACTTCCAATCCCAAATTGGAACGATCTGGTTACTTTAGTTTTTTCGAACCACTGATTTCCCTTGCGGGTTAGGCCGTTCTCCGCATACAACCGGACTGAGGGGCATAGGGATATGTGTCCCCGGCCGCCCCGCGCCTAGGCGCGTGCGTTTTTGCTCTTTGACAATTCCCATTTCGGGACGAAATCCGCTAAACAGGTACCGAAAGCTAGCCGCTAAGTCTCACGCGCTCACATAGATACGAATAACTACCATAAGAATGAATTGCATACGAAAAAATTTCCCCTAAGCCATTGATTCCAAATGAACGTGGAATTTGTTTTTTCGGGTTTTTCGCGCGTTATCGAGGGTGGTTTCAGTCGAGGAACGCCACCGACTGCACGCTCGTCACCTCAAACTGCTTCCGGCAGCGCAGGTTCTTGCAGGACACTTTGTCGTCCCGCCTCACCATGTAGGATTGCGCTTTGGCGAACTTGGCGCGGTCGCGCTCGTCGGCCCTTCCCGGCAACTGCTTCTTCTTTGTGCGGACAAACCATCCCAGGTCGTATTCGCCAGCCTGGTGGCAGTGCGGACAGGTCATGGTCGCCTTTTTGGTCTCTTGCCGCTCGTCAAAGAAATCACGCTCTTCCATTTCGGCCCTCCGCACGTGCAGGCGTGATTCGCTCCCGCAGTCACGCCGTTGCCATTAGACCACAGGGGAGTCGATTTTCCAGTGACTTCGTGAACGAAGGCTGCGCGCGACCGTCGGAGCTACTCGCCTCCAGCCGCCTTGCCGGCGTAGGGGTTGTCTTCCAGCACCTGCCATACGGTATCGAGCACGGTGCCATCGACCCACTTCACGACCGCAACCGGCTTGTCACCGAGTCGCGGCTTCGAGGGCGTACCGCCGCAAATCTGCTCGACCTCTGCTTTTATGTCCTCGATGGTGCGGATCGGTAGTCCTTTGCCCCTGACGGCATTAAGCAGGTCCTGGCGCTTGGGGTTAATCGCAATTCCCCGCTCGGTCACGACGACATCGATCAGCTCGCCCGGACCCGTGAGGGTGGTGACCTCCTCCACGATCACCGGAATGCGATCGCGGAAGGAAGGCACCGCGAGAATCGTGCATCCGGCGAACAGGCAGTTCTGCCAGCCGCCAATGCCGTGCATCAGGCGCCCGTCGGAGTGGGTGACCACGTTGGCGTTGAAGTTGACGTCCACCTCGGTTGCACCCAGCACGCAGGCATCCACGATGGAGGCAAAGTTTCCCTTCCCGTGAAAGTTGTATGACGTGAAAGGAGAGGTAGGTATATGCCGCGGATCGCTGGCGATCGACTCAACGGCATCGAGATCAAAGGTCTGCCCGTCGAGGATGTAGCCGGTCAGTCCTTCTTTCAGCATTTCAACGAGATACTTGGTGGAACCTCCACGCACGAAGCTGGCCTTCACGCCTGCTTCCTTCATCATGCGGGCGAGGTAATCGACAAAGGCCAGCGCCACTCCACCGGCCCCGGCTTGGAAGGAGAACCCGTCCCGCATGATACCGCTATCGCGCAGAAACTGCGCCACCAGATGTGAGATGCGCAACCGGTCAGGGCTCCGCGTAATCTGCGTTGTCCCGCTGACGATCTTCGAGGGGTCGCCAATGGAATCGACTTCGACGACGTAATCCACGTTGTTGCCCTGAATCTGCCACGGAATACACGGGAACGGCACGAGGTTATCGGTAACGACGATGACACGATCGGCATAGAGGGAATCGGTAAGCGCGAAGCCCAGCGAGCCGCAGGCCGACTTGCCATGTGCGCCGTCGGAATTGCCGAAGAAGTCGGCGGTGGGCGCAGCGATCACAGCGATGTCGATGTGGACTTCGCCGTCCTGGACTGCCTGCCACCGTCCCCCATGCGACCGCAGAACGCCCATGCCGCGCATGTTGCCGTGGGAGCAGAAGTCGCCGAGGGGGCCGTTCATGCTCCCCTCGATGTGATGCACCACGCCGGACTTCATCAGATCGATCACCGGCTCGTGGCAAGGGAACGATGCGCTGGGGAACCACATGAGGTCTTTCGCACCCACGCGGGCTGCGGTCTGCAGCGTGGTCAAGGCGACGCGGTCGCCATTGCGCAGGTGATGATGGCTGCTGATGGTCATGCCGTCGCGGAGACCGCAGAGACGGAGCGCCGTTTCAAGATCAGGTACGCGCTTGTCGCCGTTGCGCGGATAGTCGCTGTTAGTGCGAATTGGCGGGCCGTACTTGTTGCCGCCGGGGCGATGTCCGTCCACGCCGGCGTAGGGCGTTTGCTCGCGACCGTTGACGACAGATGGAACGCGACGGCCGGCTGCGTTGGTCACGAGTTCGGAGGTTACGATGGCGCTCATGGCTGATCTCCCTCAATGGTCTGGAATGAGACCCATCCGCCGCGCGCGATTTACAAGTTTGACGGCGCGATGCACCACGGGTGCATCGATCATTTTGGAACCGAGGCTAACGACGCCGAGCCCTTGAGCCTGCGCCTCTTCGAAAGCGGCGACGATTCTCAGCGCCTTCTCCAGTTCCGCCGCAGACGGAGCGAAGGCGCGATGGATGACTTCGATCTGCATGGGATGAATGCAACCCATACCCTCGAATCCCATGGCGCGCGAAGCTTCGCCCCAGCGTTCCAGCCCGTCCATGTCGGACACGTCGCCGTATACGGAGTCGATGGCCTGCACATGCGCTGCGTGCGCGGCGTTGACCACCCGCTGACGGGCATAGAGCGACTCGCTGCCGGTGGTGGTTTTAGCCACTCCGAGATCGGCGGTGTAGTCCTCAAGACCGATGGTGAGCGCAACGATGCGTTCAGAGCCGGTGGCGATAGCAAAGGCGTTCTCAATGCCGAGCGCGGATTCGAGAATCGGCATCAGCCAGATGGGTCGGACGATACCTTGCTGGCTCGAGATGTGCACGATGGCAGCGTCGACTTCGGCGATCTGCGCCGCTGTTTCGACCTTCGGGACGAGGATAAGATCAGGCAATTGGGGGACGATCTCTTCCAGATCAGCAAGACCCAGCGGCAATTGGTTGATGCGCACCATGCGCTCCGCCGCGCCGAAATCCACCGCACGAAGCGCATTGCGAACTAGCAACCGCGCAGCGTCTTTCTCGGCGTGGTGGACCGAGTCCTCAAGGTCGAGGATGACTACATCGGGTCCGTGGAGACCGGCATTGACGAAATACTTCGGCTCGTTGCCGGGCAAATACAACCGGGAGCGGCGCAGGCGGTCTTTTGCGGAGGCCGCAGGCAAAAAAACTGGATCGGGTAGCGACACCTTCGCTAAACCGAGTCCCGCACGATTGACAGCTACTTCAACCCGGGCAGAGATTACGAACGGCAGCGCGCCTTCGTCAATCACGCTAATGTGCGCATGCTCGACATCGAGCGTGCGCACGACGTCACGCACCTGCTGGCGGATGCGGTTGCCATAGTAGAGCGCCACCCGCGATTGCAGATCGACCTCGATACCACCACTGGAGCGCCCTTCCACGATGACATGCAAGTCAGAGCGCACGTCACCGCCCGAGCGCCCCGCTTCCCCGCATTTCCGCTTGCTAGCTTCGGCTGCTGCCGGCATATTCCTTCTCCACTCTGACGGCTAAGTTCGCCAGAATCGCGCCGGCGATCTCGGTGGTTGACGCCGCACCCTGCGCGATCGACTTGGCGCCACCGGGAATGCGCATCATGTCGTAGGTGCGCACCCTGCCCTCGGCTACCACGGCAGCAATAGCCGCACGAATCTTCGTCGCCTTGTCGTTCTCGCCGACATGGTCGAGCATCATTGCCGCCGACAGGATCATCGCAAGGGGATTCACAATCGGCGGATTCAGCTCGGCATATTTCGGCGCCGAGCCGTGCGTCGGCTCAAAGACCGCGACCTCGTCACCGATGTTGCCTGAGGCGGCAAAGCCAAGGCCGCCAACCAAGCCTGCAAAGGCATCGCTAATCACGTCGCCGAACAGGTTGCTGGCGACGATGACGCCGTATTCCTCGGGGTTCTTGGTGAGCCACATGGTCTGCGCGTCGATGTTGGTAGACCTTAGCGCGATCTCGCTGTACTGCTTCTGAACTTGCTTGGCGACCTCTTCCATCATGCCGGAGGTTTCGCGCAGCACATTGGGCTTCTCGCAGATGGTCACCGACTTGTAGCCGAACTTGCGGGCGTACTGGAACGCCGCCTCGCAGATGCGCCGGGCGGCCGGCCTGGTGATGATTCGTACGGAAACCGCCAAGTCCTGACCAGCTACCTTGCCGAACGGTTTGAATTTGGAGTGAGTCGCAAGGGCATCGCGCACCGGCTGCGGTGGGTTGGTCCACTCAACACCAGCGTAAAGTCCCTCGGTGTTCTGGCGGAAGACGACGACGTGTACCTTCGGCTCTTCATACCCGCCGTCTGGGCGCTTGCGGATAAAGTTGAGCGGGTTGCCCGGAAATGACGAGCAGGGCCGCATGCAGATATCGAGGTTGAAAAGCTGCCTCATGGAGACAATCGGGCTGAAGTACTGCAGGCCCTTGCCCTTCAGTCCGGGTATGAGATCAGCCTCGGTTTCCTTCTTCGGCTTCGAGGTGATCGCGCCGAACAACCCAACTTTGTGCTGCTGCAGCAAGTCGATGGTGCGCTGGGGCAATGCGTTGCCTTGGTTGCGCCAACACTCCCATCCGATGTCGGCGTGCACGTAGGTGGCTTCAAAACCCACAGCATCGAGCACGCGAATCGCCTCGGGAAGAACCTGGTTGCCAATGCCGTCCCCCGGCATGATTACGACTGTATGTTTTGCCATGATGACGAACTCCTCAATACATTGCTATCCCACGATGTGGGACTCTCTAAACCACTTCTTCGACCTTGTTAAGCCCAAGTCTGGCGCTAACGAGGTTTTCGACGCCGCCGGCGATCACCAGCGACTGTGGCACCGAGCCTAGCGCTGGAAATGCAAATTCTTCGCCGCCATAACGAATCGTGCCGGACGCGAAATTGACCTCGACGCAATCGCCGGGAATGATGGTTTTCTCCCTGCTTGCGATTGCTCCCGCCAGCTTTGCGCGAAGGTGGCTTACCAGCTCCGGCACCTCGATGCAAAGAAAGCCATTGTTAAAGGCGTTGCGCAGGTAGGTTTGTGAGAAGCTGCCCGCGATGACCAGGGGAATGCCCGCGCACTTCAACGCCGTTACTGCCTGCTCGCGGCTGGAGCCGGTACCGAAGTTCAAACCGCCGACTACTACGTCGCCCACCTGCATGCGCGCGCTGAAAGTTGGATCGTAGTTCTCCATGACCACTCTCGCCATCATCTCCGGCGTCATGTCTTCGCGGTACGTGTAGTCCTTGCTGTAGATGCCATCGGTGTTGAGGTTGTCTTGCGGCAGGAATATCAAACGGCCCTTCAGACTGCGGGGGAAGCCCTCGAGAATCTCGACCTGCTCTCCACCTGGAGTCACGGCAAACAGCTCGAACTGCTTCTTGACCTCACGATTCACCGTCAAAATAGGGCCGCAGATGTAGCCCGCGACCGCTGACGCGGCTACGAGCTCGGGACTTGCGAGATAGCACTTGGCATCGCGAGATCCCATGCGGCCCTTGAAGTTGCGATTGGTAGCCGAGATGCCGACCTCGCCTGCTTCTAGCAGACCAGTGCCGAGACCGATACACGGTCCGCAGCCCGGTGGCAGCGGCTGAGCTCCGGCTGCGAGCAGCGTTTGCCAGATGCCGTTCTTCTCTGCGTCGTGCTGCACCGAGCGGCTCGCTGCTGCGAGATAGAAGTTGACGGTCGGTGCGACCTTTTTCCCCTTGAGCACCTCAGCGGCAGCCGCCAGGTCCTCGAGGCGCGAATTCGCGCAGGAAACCAGATAGGCTTTTTGGATCGCGACTTTCTGTTTTTTGATCTCTGCTACCGACTGCATCACCTGTACCGTGTCGGGGCCCGAGACGTGTGGCGTAACGTCGGCCAGATCGAGCACGATCCGCCCTGCATACGCTGCGTTCACATCGGGCGCCGGCGGATTGGCGCGAAATTCTTCCATGCGCCCTTCGGAAATTCGCGTTATGTCCTGCGCCCGCAGCTCGCGACCGCGTCCCTCAATGTAGGACAGCGTCACCGCGTCCGTCGGGAACCAGCCCACCAGCGCGCCCCACTCCGTGGTCATATTGGCGATACTCAGGCGGGCATCCATGCTGAGCGAGGCCACACCGGGCCCAGAGAATTCGATCGCGGCATTGAGCACTTCTTCGTGGTCGTAGAGGCCGCAGAGAGTGATTATTACGTCTTTGCCGGTCACTCCAGGTGCCAGTTTGCCGTCGAGCACGACCTGAATGGTGCGCGGAATCTGCCACCAAAATTCGCCCGTCGCCCAGATCGCGGCTGCGTCGGTGCGCACTACCGGGGTTCCGACGGCGCCCAGCGCGCCGTACATGTTGGAGTGCGAATCTGACGCCACGACAAAGTCTCCCGGAAGCACGTAGCCTCGCTCCACCATGATCTGGTGGCCGATGCCTGTGCCCGGCGGGTAGAAGTCGATGCCATGCTGCGCAGCAAATGCCTCCGTGCTGCGGTACTTCGCCAGGTTCGACTCTTCCGTGTTCTGGATGTCGTGGTCGGCGGTAAACACTGGCTGCGCGGGATCGTGGACGCTCTTGGCACCGATGGCCTTGAACTTCTTCATCACTGCGGAAGTGTTGTCGTGGGTCATTACATGGTCTGGCCGGATCGAGAGGAAATCACCCGCGCGTAGTGGTCGGCACGGGCCTTCGGCCATGTGGGCCTGCGAAATCTTCTCGACAATCGTCTGTCCCATCGCTTTGGCTCCTGCTAGCGGTCAGCCTTGAAAAGGCGCACCAACTTCGTCACGCTGCCTTGCTTCTCCAGCGCCCAAATCGCCTCAATGGCCTTGCGGCGCGCCTCAGGGGTCATGACTGGCCCGGCCAGCGCCTCGAACTTCTCTTTTACTTCCTTGTCCGTCAGGGGATTGCGCGGATCGCCCTTGGGATAGTCGAGTTGTTCGCTGAACTCGCGGCCATCCGTGGTCTGAATGGTCGCTACCACTCGCTGCAACGCCGGAAAGACCCTCTCGATCTCGGGATCAGCCACGACGACAATCTTGTTGAGCTGCTCCCGAATAATCGGGTCCATGATCTTCTCCATGGTGAATTGCAGCGGCGTCACCTGGCGTTCGGCGATTGCCGCCGCGACGACGTAGGGTAGTGAGTGGTCAGCCGTTTCCTTGGTGTGTGGATCGTACTTGCTAGGATCGCTGAGAATATCGGCGCCCCGCGCGGTAGTGCGGATGCATACCTTGGCGACATCATTTGGCTTCAGGTCGTTGTCTTTCACCAGCGCCAGCACCGCAGAAATCGGCGTATGAGTCAGTGCCTCGGTCGGGAACGCTTTCATCCCACATTGTGTGATGCGCCACGATTCGCCCAAACCGTCGGTGAGAATGTTTAGCTTCCACTCCGGGCCGAAGCAATACGTGAGGCCTTCTTTACCGTCGAGCACATGTTCGGGGCCGGTATAGCCCTTCTCGGCCAGCAACGCCGCAAGTACGCCACTCTGCGTCGCCATCGGGTCGACCGTGTTCTTCATCATCGTCAGCTTGCCGGCGGTCACCGCGCCCAAAGTGGCGCGTGCACTTGCGCTGATGCCGATGGCATGCTGCATCTGCTCCCAGCCAAGGTGCAGCATGCGAGCAGCAACGATCGGGGAGACAAAGGCTGTCAGCGTGGCGTGGTGCCAGCCGCGCTCGCGAACTCCAGGAAACGCCGCCTCGCACAGCCGCATCTCGAACTCGTGGCCCAGCACCAGGCCAACGATCAACTCGCGTCCATCGCCGCCGGCGCGCTCGCAGCATGCCATCGCAGCCGGAAAGATGTCGGACGGATGCGACGGGTCCTGCTTCCAGTAGATGTCGTTGTAGTCCATGCAGCGAATCATCAGCGCATTGGCCAGGGACGCCGACACCGCGTCCATCTGCTTGCCCGTGCCGATGACGGTCGCCTTGCCGGGGCCGGCAATCTCGTTCAGCACTTCGAGAGCGATGACCACGTCATGCTGCTGATAGCCGCCGAGTGCGCAACCCACGCTGTCGAGCAGGAAGCGCTTCGCTTGGTAGATCGCGTCCTGCGTGAGATCGGCGAACTTTACTCCCGCCGCCCATTGCGACATCGTCGCGGTGATAGTGGACTGGGCGGCAGCCTTGGCCGGTGCGGGCGTTGTAATGGTGGCCATAAGAATCCTCTCTTTACTTGCCCAAGTTCTTGAAGGGCAGATAAGCCATGAAGTCGGCATGATGAACGATATAAGCCTCAGTGGTGCGCTTGACCAGGTCGCCCTCGGCAGCATGTGCTGCGATGATGTGACAGACCGTATCGGGCACGCCGCACTCCATCGCCAGCGCCACGCCGGTGAAGGGATGCCGCAGCATCTCGCCGCCCTTGCTCTGGCGGATCTTGCCGTCAGCCTTTTCGTACTCCAGGAGCTTACCGACATCGGCCAGGATCGCTCCCGCGATCACCGTGTCGTGATCGATAGGCAGCGCGTTGCCCATGAATTCCGTCATGCTCTCGGCGGCCTTGCGCGCGATGTGTACCACGCAGCGCTTGTGCTCCATGAAGGTGGCGGGGCAATTCGGTACCAGCAGAGTGAAAGGGATGCGATTGAGGTCGTCGGCCGTTAGCGGACTGCGCTCCAGCGCGAGTTCCCAAGTCTTCGTGACTTTCTCGCGCAGCCCTGCGTCCTGAATCCATTCCAGCTCAGGCCAGAGCTTCTGCACCGCTTCGCGCATGCGAATTCCTCCGCGCCAAACACAAGAAACTCGCCTACGCAGGCAAAGGCGAATTTGCCGAGATTGGCAAAACGAATATTCGTATCACTTCGTGCTAGGTGAGTGCTATGAGGCGCGTCACAAGTCCCAAGTGACGCTCTCCAACCGGCGGGTAATTTCTTCTGCGGGGGTTTCTGGCGGCAAGCGTAAAGGCTTTCCAATCATCACTTTAAGCTCGCCGCGGCGGGCGATCTTGCGGCCTGATTCTTTCAACTCAAAAAGCCCGTCAATGCGCAGGGGAACTACCGGTACATTGAGCTTTTGGGCCAGCATACCGACACCGGATCGAAACGGGGACGGCCGTCCGTCCCCAGTCCGGCGGCCTTCGGGGAACACGACCACGCTGTAGCCGCGGTCCACGGACTCTCCGGCAAAGGCGAAGCTCTCCCGCACTCCCGACTGTTGCGGCAGGGGAAACACATCGAACAGCGCCACCACGAGGTAATATCCGGCCTGCTGCCACCACCGAGCGAAAATATTCAGCGTTGCTGGAGGTCTCCACATGCTCCACAAGCGCTCTCCCAGCATTCCGACGGCGAGCCGATTGCGAATACGCGCCGGCATGGCGATCAGCACGAAGCCCACGTCGATGTAGGTGACGTGATTGCAGGTTATCAGCACCGGCCCCTCGATCCCCGCAAGGTTTTCGCGGCCCACAATCGTTGGGTGCGCCATGATCAGGGTCGCCGGAAGCGACAGCGTGTAGTAGAAGAAGTTGCGAATCCAGCGGACCGGCCAGCGCTGCGCCCAGCGCGGATAGCGGTACCCGCTCTGCTGCGCTCGCTGCGGCTCATTCAGCATACGCTCCAGTTCGCCCACGGTGCTGACCTGCGCAAAGTTGGCCTCGCTGAGATCGACCTGGTAGCGGTCTTCCAATGCGCTCATCAACTCGACGCGGTCCATCGAACTCAGATTGAGGTCGCCCTCAAGCTTGGCGTCGGCGGCAAGCGAGCCGGTCGTACGACCTGTAATGCGTCCGATCAGCTCCTCCAAACCACCTTGCGCAACTGCCGCGGCGGACGATGGAGCAAACTGCTGCTGCACCGCCTGTTGAATGACCCCGAGCTTCGGCTTCTGAGTCGGAGTACGCGGGAAATCCTGATCAGGCCAAACCAGCCAGCGCCTCATTCGCTGAAACTCTGCCAGCTGCTGGTTGGCCGCCGCCACAATTGCTGCGGGACTTGCTGCAGCATCGCGCAACAAGAGCGCAGCAACTGGTTCGGCATTGCCACCCTCTTCTAACCCGACGACTACGCAATCGCGCACCTCAGGCTGCTGACGCAACGCCGCCTCGAGGTCGTCTGGGTAGATGTTCATTCCCTCGCGATTGACGATGACGTTCTTCTTCCGGCCCTTGAAGTAGAGATTGCCGTCGGCATCGAGCGCGCCCAGATCGCCGGTGCGGAACCAGCCGTCTGCACCCAGCACCGGTTTCAGTTCCTTGCCCTGCCAGTACCCAGCGGCTACATTGGCGCCTCGCACGAGAATCTCGCCGGTTTCGTCGAGCTTCATCTCGCGACCTTCCAACACCTTGCCGATCGACCGCTTGCCGGTCTTGAAGGGATGATTGAGCGAGATCAGCGAGGTCGTCTCCGTGAGCCCGTAGCCCTGAATCACCACAAAGCTCAGGCGGCGCCAGAACTCTTCCGTCTCGGCATCCAGCGCCGCACCACCCGAGATAAACGCCCAGAACTTCCAGCCGAACTGGCTATGGATCTTGCGGAAGCGCCACCAGCGCTTCGTGAAGTGATCGTCTTTGGCGGCTTCCATCTGGCGATGGAGCCAGTGCGTCCGCCCTTCTGCTTCCATGTCGCGTTCGATCTTGTCCTTCAGCGATTCCATCAGCCGCGGCACTGCAACCACGACCGAAACTCGTTCTTCTTTGATGGTGCGGATGACCTCGCTCGGATTAAGCGTGTCCTGAAAGAGCACCGTTCCGGCCAGCAATTGTGGCAGGAAGATGCCTAGAAACTGTCCGAAGACGTGGCCGAGCGGCAGCAGGTTGAGGAATCGCAGCGGATGGAAGATGCGCTCGTACTTCAGGTATCCGGCAATCTGGCGCTCCAGTGGCTCAAGGTTTGCCAGGATGTTGCCGTGCGTAATCACCACTCCGCGCGGCTCGGCCGTGGTTCCTGAGGTAAAGACAATCTCCGCAATGTCATCGCGCTTGGCTTGGGGAACGATCGGCTCAGCGGAGTACTCGGCTATCGCTTGGCTCAGCGCGTCCAGATTAAGGTGGGCAAGGCCGGGAACGAGATGCTGCGGCGCGCCGACGCACAGCTTTGCATCTACTTGTTCGGCTACCCGAGTGGCGAAGTCGGGGGCGGCGATCTTGTCGATAGGAACTACAACTGCTCCGCGCAGCAGGCAGCCAAAGAAGGCGACGACCCATTCGGCGCAGTTTTCGCCCCAAACGATTACCTTGTCGCTGTGGCCGATGCCGCGCGACTCTAAAGCATGCGCAAAGCGATACGACTCGCGCAGCACCTCGCCGTAGCTCCAGCGTTGGACGCGGTAGCCGCGCCGAAAAACGTAGGCCGTTTCTCCGGCGTGCTGGCGAAAATTTTCCAGATATTCCAGGATACTGGCGCGTGCCATCGCTCATCAGTGTAACTGGTACGACGGACCGCCAGCTTACGACCAGCGGCGAGCTTTCCTTGCCCTGCGCCTTCAACATGCTGCGGATCACACCGATGGCCTGCTTGACCTCGGGCATGGCAATACCACAGTGCAACTGCTTGCCTTCGCGGTGCGTGGACACCACGCCGGCCGCGCGCAGAATGGCCAGGTGCTGCGAGAGATTTGCTTTGGAGATTCCCAGGCCTTCCTGCAGTTCCGCGGCCCAGCGCTCGCCGCGCGTCAACATCTCCATCAACTGCAAGCGGGTGGGGTTGGCGAAGGCCTTGCAGATCACCGCCTGCCGTTCGTAGACTTCGTGCTCGCCATTGGACTTGCGTTTCGTCGCCACAGGGCCCCCGTAAACTTTGTCTCTTTGTGTTCCTCTGCGCATCATGACCGGATTGGCGGATCGACAGCACAAATCGCAGAGGTTCACAGTCGCTGGGTTTCGAAATTTCGTCAGCGATAGCTAAAGCTAACCTCGCCGCGGCGCAGAAGTCGAGATGAGTTTTGAGTTTTTGTGGCTGGATTCCCGTTTTGAACCGGCCGGCGCTCCGACGCTTATCCATGACCGAAGGGATGCTCGAGCGAAGGACTGCGCGGCGTGAACAACTCCGCGCCATCAGCGGTGATATGCATGTCATCCTCGATGCGTACCCCGAACTCGCCCGGGATGTAGATACCGGGCTCGTCGCTGAACGTCATGTTGGCCTGCAAGGGCAGCGTGTTGCCCGGCACCAGGTACGGCCATTCATGCCCGTCCAACCCCATGCCGTGACCCACGCGATGGGTGAAGTACTTGAAGCCCGGGCCGTAGCCGCCATCGATCACCACTTTGCGCGCCGCGGCATCCACGGCTTCGCAGGGCAAACCCGGCCGTGCAGTGTTAACGGCCGCACTCTGCGCCCGGTACACGATATCGAAGACCTGCTTCATCTTGTCGGTGGGCTTGCCCAGCACAAACGTCCGGCTGATATCGGAGGCGTAACCTTCCACGCTGCAGCCGCCGTCCATCAGAACGATCTGGCCTTCTGTGATCTTCTGTGGCGCGATGGAGCCGTGCGGGGCTGCTGAATACGGCCCGACCTGCACCTCGGCCCCGCCATGGAAGCCCAGCTTGCTGTGCGCCGTTTCGACCAGCGACGAGAACTCGTCCTGCGTCATGCCGTCATGCAATGCCAGATAGGCTGCCTCGTAGGCGGTGATTGAAACCTTTGCGGCCAACCGCATCAGGCTGATCTCGTGCTCGCTCTTGATCATGCGGCAACCGGCCGTGACGGGCGTCGCACTGGCGGTCTGCATAGCGGGTAGATGCAATGCCATCCCGTTGCTAAATACGTACGACGTCTTCTCCTCAATACCGAGCACGCCGGAGGTAATGCCGAGGTCTTTCAACCCTTGAGCCACCCGCAAGTAAGGGTCCTCGTTCTCCTGCCAGACGAGGACCTCGGCGTTGGCGCCGAAAGGGCCCATCGAAATTTGCTCGCGCGCGCGGCCTTCCTCAAACGCCGGACAGACGAAGAACGCGTTGCCTTTCGCCGGCAGAATCATGGCGAAGAAGCGCTCGCTGGTCCACCAGTGAACTCCGCTGTAATACGGCAGCGAACTTCCGGCGGCGACGGCGATGGCCTGCAGCTTGTTCTGCACCATCAACTCGCGGGCGCGCTCCACTCGCGCCTTGCGCTCCTCGACCGTGATGGGGACGGCCTGGTCCTTCCACGATTTCAAGGCGGCGATCGAAGGCGGCAAGGTTGCCTTACATTCTTCTGCCGAGGCCAATGGAACCACTGCGGCGGCAACGGCGGCGGTTGTACCAGCTTGCAGAAAGCGACGGCGTGAAAGAGGCATCATGGCAATCGAGTGTACCGCGACAGTGGCTGGTCGCGAAGAGCGGAAGACTCGAGCATTTTCGGATGTGTACCCCCCTCCCCTCCCCGACTTGTATTTTCAATGACTTGTGATGGATTTTTGGCGCAGCTTCGGGAAAATAAAGGCTTTATCGGTACGTAATAGGAAACATTGGAGTTATTGGTACGGCTCCGGCGGGTTCCACGTTCTTTAGGGAGAGCGGCGGCAGTGAGATCCATGGCCCAAAGCATCAAGCGGGCGGTGGCGAAATCGACCGCGCCGGAGTTTATGACGCGGTGGACTTCAGCGCGGTTCAGGGCGAGGTCGCGCCGGTTCGTGGGGACACGAATCCGAGGAATGCAGGCGAGGCGCCGAGCACGGGCCATGTTGTGGAGACGGGCGCGGGCGTCGAGATGATGGCGGCAGCAGGAGCGTCCGCGAACGGCGGGGCCGTAGCAGTGGTGGCCGTCGGAAAAAATATGGCGGCAGAGACGGATGATCAGGTGCGCGTTCATAGAGACCTCCGCGGGGTCAAACATTCAGGGTAGGGGCTGCGGCGAAGAAGAATCGAGAAAAAAATGAAGGGCGACGTTACGAAGGTAACCAAATTTCCCGAAATGGGAAAAAGGGTGACTTCACCACAGAGGCACAGAGGAAAAAAGGTAAGAGACCGGGAACGGCGAGGTTGCTTACGAAATGGGCGCTTCACGAAAGGTATCGCATTCGCATGTGACGTACTCTCTTAGACTGGGAGTAGATCGAGTGACATATCCCAACTGGTCAGGAGGTTCATGTGAGAGAGACGCAATTCACGAGAACAATCTCGAGGCGGCTCCTGTCGGTGACGGTGCAAATTTGCGTTCCCGTTGTGCTTTTGGCTGCGCGAGGAGGTGAGGCGGCTGTTCCTCCGGATGTGGTGCACGCCCATTGGTTGGAACCGCGTGGCTTTATCCATGCCAATCTCTCACACCACGGTTTTGGCCCTGAGGTTTCGTTGCAAGTGAGCGTGACCCCGAACGGGCGTGTTGAGTCCGCCCAGGCTATTGATGGTCCACGGGAGTTCTACGGACAGGCAGAGATGATCGAAATGGGACGTCGTTTCAAGCCCTTCTTGAAGGCAGGAGAGCCGGCCCGTGTTTCCTTTGCAGATTTCGTGGAGATAGTACCGGAGGAACGTTGGGGGCCAAAAGTCCCGTTTCCCGAGGTGAAGGATTGGAGCAGTCTTCGGTTTAGCTTGGAGCGGCCGACATGGTATTGCGGTGGTTGTCCGGCATACTCGGTGGAGATCAGAGGAGACGGGGCGGTTATTTTTCATGGCGAGCACGGGGTCGCGATGACAGGAACGCAACAAGCGGAAATCTCAAAGCAGCAAGTGGCTGCCCTTCTGGAGAGATTTCGCCAAGCAGATTATTTTTCGTTGAACGACAAGTACGAGATGGGAGCGACCGACCTACCAACGGTGATTACGTCGATAACCATTGATGGGCAGACGAAAACAGTTACAGACTACGCTGGGATTGAAGTAGGGATGCCCGAGGTAGTCGAACGCCTGGAGAAAGCGGTAGATACGACGGCAGGAACCGACAAGTGGATTCGGGGAAAGACGAAACCTCCTCGGCCCTGAACGCAGGTGACTAATTTCGGAAGTCTTGTGATAGCTGTCGCAAACAGGCCATCTCGTACGTAATCGCTCACGAATACCGCGTTGCGTGTCCATGAGGCCGGTGGAAAGCAGTCACGCCAAGGCTAAAGCCCGTGAGGTTAAGAGGCGCATTCATCACCACGCTAAAGCGTGGTGCTTCCACCGTTTTGTCTACAGGGGCCAAAGCCCGACCGCGTACTTGGTGATCGGCACGACAAGGTCGTGCCCTGACGCGTGGAGGTAGAGGAACTGGGTGGTGTTCGTCCCACCCTGTCGCCTGCGGCGACAAGGGTGGGGCACCCACGATTGAAAAGCGCCGCTCCGCGGCAGGGAATCATCTTTCGGGTGCGTAGCGTGCGCTTACGCGCACGCCTAACAGCGCGTCACGGCTCCGCCGTTTGAACAGCGAGAACGCCTGATTGGAAGCTCAAACAATCCCACATATTCCAGAAGAAGGAATATGTGTGGGCCACCCACAGGGTTAGCGCCCAACAGCGGGGCGCGAACCTGAGGTACCGGATTTTTTGGGCGTACGGCGCCGACTTTTGGCGGGAGCTGCGGCAGCTTCTGCGGTATTCACCAGGAGTCGCAATGCACGGTTCACGGATTCCGAGTCGCGGAAAACATGAGTGAGTTCAGGCTCGATCAAAACCAAGTTGGTCCCCGCGATAGCTTGCCGATAGTATTTGCCGCGAACGCCTCCGGCGAGCCGTGTGAGATCGTACTCCGGGCGTAAGTCGTCGTTGCGTTTATTTGCTGATGCCTTCTTCATATTGCTTACGCTCATTCCGGGTGGCCTTTCGAGCGCTGATAATCCGCGTGCGTTCTCCGCGCTGGCAATGTGACACTAATACGACCCGTTGGACACCGGTATTGCCAATCGTGATCTCCCGATCCTCTGCAAGGGAATGATCGGGATCGGAAAAGGTCAAGGCCATCGGGTCGAGGAAGACCGTCGCTGCCTCTTCAAAGGATGCAGCGTGCTTCCGGAGGTTGGCCTCTTGCCTTCGCCGCATTCCACTCATAAATCACAGTTCAGTGTATCTCAGCTTCTCACTCGAATTAGAGCCCATGGGCGCCGCGCGAACGAGGGGCAACAGGCAGTTGAAACGACCCCACGTATCCCAAAATCGAGAATATGTGGGCCACCGGCCGACAGTGACTAAAGCGCTATAGGGCCCCTCCGGAATCGAACCCAGAAGAGGGAGGTCAGAGCGAGGGCGAAAACAATCCACAAGAAGGCGTGCTGGCGCCAAAACGCAAGCCATAGCACGAGGGCACTGATCGCCGAGGGCCCGATGAGTTTGGTGTATCGTACAGCCCGGGATGGCGACGACCATCGAGGGGTAGCAATTTGGAACGCAATGTTTGCGCCAAACATGACTACCATGGCGAAAAGAAAATACAGAACCATCCAAGAATAGAGAAAGAATGGCGTCACGTGGGAATGGTGAAACAAATAGTCCACGGTGAGGAAGCCCAGCGAAATCAGAGTCGCTATGCCCGTGGCAAACTGCCCCGAAACATTCATCGGAAACCTCCCTGGAAGACCGACAGGAAGCTAGCAATTCCCCTCCACTATACTCCCGCCATAGCGTGAGATACCGTGGCGACGACTCCGTGCCGGGATCCGGGGGAGCCGGTTCCCGCACGGTGGAAGAGATTGCTTCACCCAATTCAAGCCAGAGTGAAACTTGCTCTAATGCTTCGCCGCATTCGTCCGATAGAGACCAGTAGTTGGGTCTCCTGATTTGTTCCTCTCGGTGCGGTCCCAGCCGTTGCCGCGTGGCGGCTGGGACGCTTTTTTGTAGCGCAAATTCAAGAAACAACGCGCCACCGGAAAATCCCGATGGCGCATGGTGAATACTCGCGGCAATGTCGTGCGGAGTTACACCGGGTAGTGCGCTCCGCCGTGGCGCACATCGGCGCCACGCACCCAGAAAATCACATCCTCGGCGATGTTGGTGGCGTGATCGGCGATACGCTCCAGATTGCGCGCGATCAGCAGGACGTTGAGCGCTGCCCGCGTGGTGTGCGGGTCGTTGATCATCTTCTGTACGAGGACGACGAATGCCTCGTCCTTCATGCGGTCCACTACGTTGTCCATTTGCAGCACGGCCTCCGCGACTTCGGCCTTGCCGTCGAGGAACGCCTCCAACGAGCGCTGCACCATGGTGCTGACGCTGTCTGCCATGCGCTGGATGTCCACAGGTAGCTGCACCTCGGGCTCACTCACGAGGTCGAGCACCCGCTGCGCGATGTTCACCGCCTGGTCACCGACACGCTCCAAGTCGGCGTTGATTTTCACGACGGCCATGATGAAGCGCAAGTCAACGGCCATGGGCTGTTGCATGGCCAGCAGGTCCAGAGCCAGCTCGTCGATTTCGCGCTCGAACTGGTTGATGTCGGCTTCTCCGGCCAGCACCATCTGGCAGTACTTGGCATCGCGAGTGCGATAAGCCTCAGCGGCGCGCTCGATGGCCTGCTCTGCGAGGCCGCCCATGCGCAGCAGTTTGTCCCTGAGTTCGTCCAGTCCCTGTTGAAAGCGGCTTCGTGTCATCCGAACCTGCCTGTGATGTAGTCTTCCGTCCGCTTGTCAGCGGGGGTGGTAAAGATTTTTTCGGTCTTGTCGTACTCGATCAGGCTGCCCATGAGGAAGAACCCCGTGAACTCGGCAACGCGCGCCGCCTGCTGCATATTATGCGTGACGATGACCACTGTGTAGTGTTGTTTGAGCTGGTAAATCAGCTCTTCGATCTTGCTGGTCGAGATCGGGTCGAGCGCCGAGGCCGGCTCGTCCATCAGGAGGACTTCCGGTTCCACGGCCAGCGAGCGGGCGATGCACAGGCGCTGCTGCTGTCCGCCGGAGAGGCTCGCGCCCGATTTCTTGTGCAGCGAGTCTTTCACTTCGTCCCACAAGGCGGAGAGTTTCAGCGAGCGCTCGACGAGTTCGTCCATCTGTTTGCGATTGCGAAAGCCGTTGAGCCGCAGGCCCGCGGCGACGTTGTCGTAGATCGACATGGTGGGAAACGGATTGGGCTTCTGGAAGACCATGCCGATGCGGCGACGGATTTCCACCGGGTCCTGACCAGGACCATAGACTTCCATCTCGCCAACCTTGACCATGCCTTCGGCGCGGGCGTCGGGGATGGTCTCATGCATACGGTTCAGGCAGCGCACGAACGTGCTCTTGCCGCAGCCCGACGGCCCGATCACCGCCGTGACATGGTTGGCCGCCACCGACATGTCGATCGACTTGAGCGACAGGTTCTTGCCGTACCACGCGTTCAGCCCTTTGACTTCAATGCCGACTCCCATACTGGCTAGGACGCTCCCTTCAACATTCCACGGCTGGTGACAAGGCGTACCGCCGCGACTGCCGCCACAATCAGGACAATCAGAATCAGCGCGCCCGCCCAAGCCTGCTTGTGCCAATCGTCGTAGGGCGAAATGGCATAGGTAAAGACCTGCAGAGAAAGGGCGGCCGTTGGCTGGTTGAGCTTAAAGTTCCAGAACTGGTTGCCAAAGGCAGTAAACAGCAAGGGGGCCGTCTCGCCGGCAACACGAGCGAACGCCAGCATGCACCCGGTGATCACTCCAGCAGAGGCAGTCCGCAAGGTAATCGACAAGGTGGTGCGCCACTTGGGGATGCCCAACCCGAAGGCCGCCTCGCGCACGTTGTTGGGAACCATGAGCAGCATTTCTTCGGTCGCACGGGCGATTGTGGGAATCATCATGATCCCCAGAGCGACTCCGCCAGAAAATGCGGAGAAGTGTTTTTGCTGGAGGACGATCAGCCCGTACACGGCGATACCGATTACGATGGAGGGAACTCCGTTCAGCACATCAGCGGTGAAGCGTACGAGATCACCGAACCGCCCCTGTCCGTATTCCGCGAGGTAAATGCCGCAACCAATGCCCATCGGAACCCCCAAAACACTCGCGACTGCCAAGATCAGGCCGGTACCGACGATGCCATTCGCCATGCCGCCGCCCAACTCGCCGGGAGGCTTGGGGGTTTGAGTCAGGAACGACAGATTGACCGATCCTGCTCCCTTAATCAGCAGGTAAATGAAGATGGCAACGAGGGGAAGAATTACAAGAACGGCAGCGCCTAGCGCAAACCAGGTGGCGGCCTGGTTCATGGCGCGCCGATAGAGACTCATCGGCTTTGTCACCGCGGCATGGGGCAGCTCAGGCACGGGCCCTCCCTGACGTTCCGCCAGTGATGCTCCATACCAGCAGCCGGGCCAGCGCATTGACGATGAGCGTTACCAGAAACAGGGCCAGCCCGATTTCCACCAAGGCGCTGAGATAAAGGTCGCCGGTCGCTTCGGTGAATTCATTGGCCAGAACGCTGGCCATGGTGTAGCCGGGGGCGAACAGCGACTTCGAAACTTCAGGTCGATTGCCGATGACCATGGTGACCGCCATGGTTTCGCCCAGCGCGCGGCCCAGACCCAAAATGATTCCGCCGACGATGCCGATGCGGGCGTTGCGGAGCACGCCCATGCGGATCATCTCCCAGCGGGTTGCACCGAGCGCCAAGACCGCTTCGCGCTGGTTCTGGGGTACTGCGGTCAGTACTTCGCGGGTGATCGAGGCGATGATCGGAATCACCATGATGGACATAATGATTCCGGCAGCCAGCATTCCAAGCCCATACATCGGCCCGTCAAAGAACCCGGTCCAGCCGAGTGTCCTGGCGAGAAACGGTTCTACATAGACGCGCAGCAGAGGCGCCAGTACGAAGATTCCCCACAGTCCATAGATAACGCTGGGGATCGCAGCCAGCAATTCGACGAGGAAGGAAATGATGGCCCGCAAGCGAACCGGGCACATCTCGGTGACATAGACCGCGACGCCGATCGACAAGGGGACCGCGATCAAGAGAGCGAGGAAGGACGAAACCAACGTCCCGTAAATGAACGGCATGGCGCCGTACTGGTCGTTGACCGGGTCCCAGTCATGCCCATAGAAGAAACTGAATCCGAACTGATGCAAGGACGGTCTTGACTTGTCAAAGAGCTCCCAGGCCACGAACATTACGATCGCGAACACCGACACCGCAGTAAACAGAATCAGCGCTCCGAACACAGCGTCCGGAATGCGGCTGCTGCGGGGATGCGAATGGCGGATTCTTTCCAGTACCGACGCGGCTGCAGGGTCGGCCCGATGCTTTGCGGTATTCGCCAGCGCAGGGATGGCCGTGCCTGGATTTTGCGCACTCTCGACTTGTTCTGGCGAGTTGGCCTCGTCGTGGGTACCGGACATTTCTCTCATTCCAATCGAGCATTTGTGGATTCGAAAAGGCCGACCACGCACAGAGCGAAGTTGGCCGTGGTCGTCGAAACCTAGCCCGGATTAGTGCAACTGCTGGTTAATGGCGGCCTTTTCCTTCTCCACAACTTCCTTGGGGAGTGGAGCGTATGACAAGGCCTGAGTCATGGTTTGGCCCTGGTCCAGCATCCAGAACAGAAAATCTTTCAGGATCTTGCCCTTATTCTTGTCCGCCGGATTGGTCGGAACCAGCAGCCACGTGAAACTCGCAATGGGATATGCCGTCTTGGCCGGGGAGTTGGTGATGGAGACCCGGAAATCTGCCGGCATCTTCACGCCCGCGGCAGCTGCCGTGGTGCTTTCGAGGCTGGCCTTGATGAACTGGCCGGATGAGTTCTTCACGCTGCCGTAAGGAATCTTGTTTTGCACGGCATAGATCAGCTCAATGTAGCCGAGCGAGCCGGGAAGGTTTCGAATCATCCCCGCCACACCTTCGTTGCCTTTACCGCCGACACCGACCGGCCACTTCACTGACGTGCCCTTACCAGTCGTGCCCTGCCACTCCGGACTAATCTTCGATAGGTAGTCGGTCCAGACGTAGGTTGTGCCGCTGCCGTCGGAGCGATGGACCACGGTAATACCCTGGCTGGGAAACTTGATGTCGGGGTTCGCTTTGGCGATCGCCGGATCACTCCAATTGGAAATCTTGCCCATGAAGATGCCGGCAAGAATCTCGGGGGTGAACTTCACTTCCTGGGAAACGCCGGGAATGTTATAGGCAGGCACAACTGAACCCAGCACGGTGGGAACGTGCAACAATTTGACCTTCGATTGTGCGATCTGCTCGTCGGTCATGGGGCCGTCGCTGGCGCCGAAGTCCACGGTGCCCGCGGTGACCTGGCGGATGCCGCCGCCGCTGCCAATCGACTGGTAATTGATCTGTATGTCTGAATGCAGGTTGTGATACTCGTTGAACCACTTGGAATACATTGGGTATGGGAAGGTGGCGCCAGCCCCATTTAACTGCGTTTGCGCCGTGACGCCGAGGGTGAACGCAATAATGCAAAAAAGAACCTGAAGGGAACGAATCACGTGGTTCCTCCTAATGACAGCCTTCACGTTTCTACGCTGCGATTGTTACAGCGTAGTTACAGTGCGGTGAAAAGGAGGATAAAGTCCACGAAAGTGGCGCGAGAGGCCAGTAACTAATTGAAAAATAATGCTCTTAGTTCCCAGCATTGGACGGCCGAGGGAACTGAAGCCGACTAACGCGCTGCCGGCAACCGCTATCGCAGGAGCATCACTGGGCGTTGTGTTTGCGCCTCAGGTCGTCGATGAACATCTGCTCCACCGGCTTGTCGTACGAGCGCAGCACATGTCGTACGGTATGGCCGCTCACCAGGTGGCAGACTTCTTCGGCGAGATTCTTGGCGTGGTCTCCGGCGCGTTCCAGCGATTGAGTCATGAACAGCACGTGAAACGACTCCGCGCGTGGGGTGTTGTCGTGATGTTCCAGATGGCGGATGAAAACCAGATTTCGCAGCCGGTCCATCTCGGCATCCGCCCGCAACACCGCGAGCGCTCGGTTGAGATCGCGCTGGCGGAAGGCGTCGTGCACGTCGCCCAGCATCTTCTCCAGACGAGAGGCCATCAGCGTAAGGTCTCGAATGTCCTGTAGCTCGACGCGGCTGCCCACCGCCGAGGCCCGGTTACTGCAATTGAGCAGCAGATCTCCCACGCGCTCCAGTCCGATCATGAACTTCAGGCAGGCCAGCAGTCCTCGCGCCTTATCTTCCGTAACCTTCGTGATGACCGAGGTGACGCCCTGGTCGATCTCGCGGTCGAGCGTGTCGAGTTCCTTTTCCCGCTGGCGCACCCCTTCCAACAACGAAGTCACGCCGGTGGCGATGCCTTCAGCCACGATGCCGGCGGCGATGCGGGCCACCTGGCAAGCGATCAGTGTCTGCTGCTCCAGGTGGGCGCAGATTTCGTCCGGGGTGGGGATGGGCGTGGATTCAGCCGAGTCCATGGTCCTCTCTACCTTCCTTTGGGCGGCAATCGCATCGCCCCGGTCAGCCAGCGTTCCAATCGCAAGTCAGATCGTCCAATCCTGCTCGGCTCATCCTCTGACGGCCACCGAATCACGCGGCAGGGTAAAATAAAACGTCGAACCGTGATTGAGTTCGCTTTCGGCCTTGATTGCGCCGCCATGCGCCTTCACCACGTGCTTGGCAATGGCCAGTCCCAGGCCGGTTCCGCCTGACTCCCTCGACCGGGCCTTGTCCACCCGGTAAAAGCGTTCAAACAGCCTCGGCAAGTGCTCGCTAGAAATGCCCGACCCAAAATCGCGCACAAAGAACTGCACGCCATCTTCCCTTTCGCAGGCGCCCAGCAGGACCTTGTGCCCCTCCCCTCCGTACTTCATTGCATTGTCGATTAGGTTGCCGAACACCTGGTGAATCGCGTCCCTATCCACGGACACGGTGGATGTGGCGGTGTTCATCACCGCCAGTTCGACACCACGGCTGTCGGCTATTTCCTGGAAGGTCTGCACCGACTCGTCCAGCAATTCCTGCGGCGTGGTGGACTCGCGTTGGAAGTTCCGCTCTCCCGATTCCACCCGCGCCAGCACCAGCAGGTCTTCGGTGAGGCGTGCCATGCGGACCGCATTCTTGCGGATGACTTCCAGAAACTCGCGCGCCGTATCACTGAGTTGCTCATTGTCCAGCACGGTCTCTGCGTAACCTTGAATCGAGGTCAGGGGCGTGCGCAACTCGTGGGAGACGTTGGCGATGAAGTCACGCCGGGTCTTCTCCACCCGCTCGATCTCGGTCTGGTCGTGCATCACGGCCACAGCGCCGCCACCCGGCATGGGCGCAGCGGTCAGGTCGAAGACGCGTCCGCTGAAGATCTTCGCCGCCCGTGCGGTTACGATGTCGCGCGACTCCAAGGCCTCTTGTACGGCGCTGAGGATCGCCGGGTCCCGCGCCGACTGCACCAGTGGCTCACCTCGACGAACGCCGCTGGGCAGCAGCCGTTCCATGCGCTGATTGGCCCACAAAACGCGGCCGTCTTCTGCCACCGCTATCACCGGCTCCTGCATCGAGTTCAGCAGCGTCTCCAGGGTTTGGCGGCTGGACTCCACCGCCTCGAAGCCCTCTTCCAGCTTGCGTGCCGTCTTGTCGAGCGCCGAGGCTACGTGCGCGATCTCGTCGCTCGACTCCTCCTCGATCCGCGCCGACAAATCGCCGGCTGCGACGCGCTCTGCAAAGGATGTGATCCGCACCAGCCGACGCCCAATCGATTGCGTGGCCATGAATGCCAGTACCATCGCCAGGAGAGTAGCAACAGCCGAGGCTTTCAGCAGGCTATTGCGCACCTGGCGGTTGACCTCGTCGATCGCGGAAAGGCGATACGCGAGTCGCACCACGCCTCCGGGCACAGGCGCCGCCTCGTACAAGAACGGCACGCCGAGCGTGTGACTCGATCGAGTCGATGAACCCACCTTGCCGCCCAACGCTGCGATGATCTCTGGACGGTTGGCGTGGTTTTCCATCTCCGCCGAGTTGGCTTCTGAATCGGCCAGAACGGTGCCGTCGCTAGCAATGAGGGTGGCGCGGGCAGCGGCATCGGCGGCCGCCTGGTGAATGATTTGCACTCGTTGATCGGGAGGTGTGCTTGAAATGCGAGAGGCCAGCAACAGCGTCTTCTCCCGCATGGAGTTTTCAATCTCGCTCCGCAACATCCCTTCCCAGGCCCGTTGAATCAACACATTCATCGTAAGCATGCAGGCTGCGATCAAAATCAGGGACGCAGCGAACAGCTTAAGAAAAATGCGGCTCTTCACGGTTTCGGGACCTCGAAGCGATACCCGGCTCCGCGCACCGTCTTCAAATAACGGGGCTCGTCGGGATTCGCTTCGATCTTCTCACGGATGCGCCGGACATAAACGTCCACCGAGCGCGGGGTCACGTAGTGCGTGTCGCGCCAAACGGCGTCGAGCAGTTGATCGCGGGTGAACACCCGGCCCGGATGCCGCGCCAGGTATTCCAGCAGGCGAAACTCTGTTGCCGTGGTCTGGGTCAACGTCCCGCGCACGGTCAGCGTCATCCCGCCGCTGTCGATCTCGATGTCACCCGCTTTTACGATGGCGGGAGCCAGCGGCCGCTCAAACCGGCGCAGCACGGCCCGCACCCGCGCCACCAGTTCCCTTGGGCTGAACGGCTTGGGAATGTAATCGTCGGCGCCCAGTTCGAGGCCAATCACCTTGTCGGCCTCGGTGGCCTTGGCCGTGAGAAAGATCACCGGGATCATGGCCAGCGCCGGCGTCTGCCGGATCCGCCGGCACAACTCCAGGCCATCTCCACCGGGCAACATGATATCGAGCAGGAACATGGCCGGGGGTTGCTTTTCGGCGTCGGCGATGACGCCGGAAGCGGTGGGAAACGCCCGCACGCCATACCCGGCGGACTCCAGATGGTGCCGGACCAGCCGGGAAATGTCGGAATCGTCTTCGACGGCGAAAATTGTCTGTTTCACGGCTGTATTGTAGCCGACGCTGTTGGCAGAGCTCTCTTGTCCTAGCATGATGCCTTCAACGTTACAGCCCTAGCTGTTACAGGATGATGAACGTACGATGAATGCTCGCACCGCCGTTTGACAAGATGGTTTCCTGCCTCGCCGCCCTAATTGGCTATGCGGCTCCGTCCCGACAGGCCGCCCAACCGCACCACTCAAGGCCTCTTCTGCTCCGCCGATGAATCCAATGTGCTGCGAAAATTACTCAACGTTACGCTCCTTGGGACGCTGCTTGCGGTTGCCGCATCGACGGCTGCGCGTCCGGTTTCGGCGCCTCCTGAGGCCAGCCCTCCACAGCCGACCGCAGAATCGAGTGCCTTGAGCCTCGGGCCAGGTGCCAGTTCGTGGACAATCGCCAAGGCCGTGCTGCCGGGCTATACCATCCGTCACACCGTTCCCGAGGTTCGCATTCAGTTCACGGTTGCCGATGGCCGCGGACGCCTCTTGCAGTCGCTGACCAGAAGCGACTTCCGCATCCTCGATAATCGCGACGCCGTGGAGCAGATCCGGGACTTCTCCCGGCTCGACGATCTGCCGTTGCAAGTCGGCATCTTGCTCGATGTGAGTGATTCCGTACAGAAGAGCGCCGCCCGCCAGCGCCAGGCCGCTCTGTTTTTTGTCCGGCACGTCCTGCATCCTCAGTCGGATCGGGCGGCGCTCTTCGCGTTCAGCAACGAAGTTCGACAATGGCAGGCTACGACGGGTGATCGCGACGCGCTCAGCCAGGCCTTGGCGAGAGTTCAGCAATTCGGATTTGCGACGTATCTCTACGACGGTCTGTACCGGGTCTGCCAGGACCAGTTTCCTCAATCAACCGATGACGGCTTCGCGCAGCGCATCCTGGTTTTGATCAGCGACGGCAACGATACCGGCAGTCTGCATTCCCTGGCCGACGCGATTTATGCGGCCCAACGCCATGAAGTCCAGATCTTCGCCTTGTCCGTGCATCCCGGCCACGTCCAGTCTACCGGCGACAGCACGCTTAGGCGGCTGGCGGATGCGACTGGAGGCCAGTTCTTCCTGGCCAATGGTGAAAAAGACTTCCCCGCCATCTTCACGGCGATGGAGCAGCAGATGCGGACGCAGTACTCGGTTTCCTTTCAGCCGGCCGCGCCAAGCCCGGGATTCCATGCGCTGAAAATCGAAATGGAAGGCGAAGCATCCCTGCGGGTGCACGCCCGCCAGGGTTATTTCTATGACGCTCCGTAATTCAGCCTCCGGGCAAAAGAAAGCGCTCCGCATTGCGCGGAGCGCCGTTTCAAAACTCCACTGCTAGTGCATGGGATTGGTGATCCAGCTGCGTGTCAGATAGTCGGTCATGCTCAGGGCGAGGAGCAGGAACAGGAAAAACAGCGCAGCAACCATGGTGATCTTGGTTAACTTCGAGCTGTAGTACAGGTGCATGAAAAACAGCATTACCAGCGTGCCCTTGATGGTCGCGATTACCAAGGCCAGCACGATATTCCAGTCGCCCAGTTCGAGGAACGACGCGAAGACCGTCAGTCCGGTCAGGACCATCAGGGTGGCCCAGATGGCGACGTATATGCTACCCGGTATGACGTGTTGCCGATGTTCTTCCGATGCCATGCTTCCTCGCTTAGCCCCCGTGTTTCTTACTGATCAGGTAGAGCAGTGGGAACAGGTAAATCCAGACTAAATCCACAAAGTGCCAGTACAGGCCGACGTTTTCCACCGGCGAATAATAATCTGCGCTATACCGCCCCCGCGCACCCGAGATGGTGATCCACGTGACCAAGCCGATGCCGATGATCATGTGCAGTGCGTGTAATCCGGTCATCGCCCAGTACAGCGAGAAGTAAATCTGGACGTTTTGCGGATTCACTCCGGCTGCTTCCGCGCCCTCAAACTGGAAGTTCGGCCCCGGGAACTGATGGTTGGTCCAGTGCTCGTGGTACTCCACGCCCTTGATACCCAGGAAGGCCGCGCCAAAAATCATTGTGACAATCAGGAGCACGATCATCAACTTGCGCTGGTCGGTCTGCGCGCAGCGAACCGCGAGCGCCATGCTGAGCGAACTGCAGATCAGCACCGCCGTGTTGGTCGCTCCCAGCCAGATGTTCATGGTCTGGCTGCCTTCCACGAACGCCTGGTAGTAGGTCGCCCGGTACACCAGGTAGGCGCAGAACAGGCCGCCGAAGAACATGATCTCCGTCACCAGAAACAGCCACATGCCAAACGTGGACGATTCGCGCTGCTGGTCCATGTCGGCGAAGTGGTGCTGCAGGTTGTGTTCAGCGATTTCGATATCGCTAGCGGCCAACGGTGACCTCCTCTTGGTGCTCGTAGTCGTAGGCTTCCCAGGTCACGACCGGCGTTTCGTCAAAGTTATGCGTGGGCGGCGGCGACGGCGTCATCCATTCCAGTCCCACGGCGTTCCATGGATTCGGCCCGGCATCCTTGCCGTAACGCAGCGACCACATGAAATAGATCATGGGCAACACGAAACCGACCGCGAGCACCGACGCTCCCGCCGTCGATAGTACGTTGAGCACCTGGAACTCCGGTGGATACGCGTGGTAGCGTCGCGGCATCCCCATGTAGCCCAGGATGAACTGCGGGAAGAAAGTCAGGTTGAAGCCCACAAAGACGAGTAGGGCAGAGAGCTTCGCCCATCCCTCGGGATACAGCTTGCCCGTGATCTTCGGCCACCAGAAATGCAGGCCCGCCATGTAGGCCAGCACCATGCCGCCGACCATCACGTAGTGGAAGTGCGCGACCACGAAATAGGTGTCGGTGACATGCACGTCTATGCCCAACGACGACAGGAACACTCCCGTCAGCCCGCCTATAGTAAACAGCCCGATAAAACCAAAGGCGTACAACATTGGCGTGTCGTATCGTATGGAACCTTTGTAGAGCGTCGCCGTCCAGTTGAAGATCTTCACCGCCGACGGAATTGCCACAAAATAACTCAGCAGGGAAAACACCAGCGCCGCGTAGACGGAAATTCCGGCAACAAACATGTGGTGCGCCCAGACCAGGAAGCCCAGCACGGCGATTGAGATCGACGCCAGGGCCACGAACTCGTAACCGAACACACGCTTGCGCGAGAAGCAGGCTACGATCTCGCTGATCACGCCCATTCCCGGCAGGATCATGATGTACACCGCGGGATGCGAGTAGAACCAGAACAGGTGCTGGAACAGCAACGGATCGCCGCCCAGCGCCGGGTTGAAAACTCCGATGTTGAACAGCCGTTCCAGCGCCACCAGCAGGATGGTAATGGCCACCACCGGCGTTCCCAGAACCATGATTACGCTGGCTGCGTAGTTCGACCAACAGAACAACGGCAGCCGGTTCCAGCTCATGCCCGGCGCGCGCATGCGGTGAATGGTGACGATGAAGTTCAGCCCGGTAAAAATAGAGGCAAACCCGGCGATGAAGACGCCCAGCGCTGTTCCGATCACATGAGTGTTGGAGTACGAGGTGCTGAACGGCGTGTAGAACGTCCAGCCCGTATCGACTCCGCCCAGCAGCATCGATGTCAACGCGAAGATGGCGCCGGTCATGAAGATGTACCAGCTCGCCAGGTTGAGCTTGGGAAACGCGAGGTCCTTGGCGCCGATCATCAGCGGAATCAGGAAGTTCCCCAGCACGGCCGGCACCGACGGAATCAGGAAGAAGAAAATCATCGCGATGCCGTGCATGGTGAACAGCTTGTTGTATGTGTCGGAGGAAACCAGGTCGCCGGCCGGCGTCAACAGCTCCAGTCGGATCAGCATGGCGAAGAACCCGCCCACAAAGAACATCGCAGTGATCGAAATCAAATACAGGATCGCGATGCGCTTGTGGTCTTTGGTCAGCAGCCACGACTTCAGGCTGTAGCCATTGTTCAGGTAGTTTTCGCGTTCGACGGTTGCCTGTACTGCAGTTGCCATTTCATGCACCTTCGGGGTTGAACACCTAATTGCTTTCGCCCGCCGCGGCCGGCTGCGGCGCGCCGCCCTCGGCCTTCTGCTGCGGTTGCGACAATGACTTCACGTAACTCACCAGCGCTCCCAGGCTCTCTTCCGTCACCTGCCCCTGGAACGTCGGCATGATCGGCTGGAAGCCCGCCACGATTTTCGCCTGCGGGTTCAAGATGGATTCGCGCACATAGTTTTCATCCGCCGTCACGGTGCGCCCATCATTCAACTGCACGGTCTTGCCGAAAATTCCGGCCAGCGTTGGTCCGCGTCCCTGGGTACCGTCGGAACGGTGGCAGGTCGCACAGCCCAACTGGCTGAACAGTTCCTTGCCGTTCGCCGACATGGTCGTGGTCGCGCCCCCGTTGGCCAGCCAGGCCTGGTACGCGGTGGGCTCCATCACCACCACTTCGCCAATCATGCCCGAGTGCTCCGTGCCGCAGTATTCGGCGCAAAACAGGTGATACGTTCCCACCTTCGTCGGTCGGAACCAAGTCGTCGTGAAGCGCCCTGGCAATACGTCTTGCTTGATGCGGAACGCCGGCACGTAGAAGCTGTGAATCACGTCCTGCGAACTCATGATCATCTTCACGTCGCGGCCCAGCGGTACGTGCAAGCGCGTCGATTTCGCGCTGTCCGGTATCGTGCTCGAACTTCCACATCCACTGCTTGCCCACGGCGTAAACTTCCATCGCACCCCGCGGTGGACGCGCTTCCTGGAAGTAAATCAGCGCTCCCCAGGCAAAGAAAATCATGGTGATGCCCAGCGGGATGAGCGTCCACGTCAGCTCCAGCGGCAGCGAGCCCTCAATGTGCTCCGACTTGGCGTGCACCGAATGGCGGTACTTCACCGCGAATACGAACACCAGCGCGAAAATAAGCAGCGTAAAGAATACCGATACCGCCACCAGGAAGAAGTACAGCCCGTCCACCTGGGAGGCGATCGATGACGCTTGCTCGGGAAACAGTGGCAAGTTCTTCCACATAATCTCTTAGGCCCGTCCTGCTCCCTTCCGGGAATCATGAGGTTCACGTCGGTACATCACGATCAGGAATCCGCCCAGCACCAGCAGCGTGGCCGCTCCGCCCAATCGCAGGATGTTGGTGACCACCGCGCCGTATCGCCCGCTCGTCGGGTCGTAGTGATAGCAGTACAGCGTGATCTGGTCCACCATGTTGCCAATCTTGTTGCGTGACGCCTCGATCAAACCGAGGCGCAAATCCTTGGGCGAATACTCCACCCCGTAGTAATACTGGGCCAGGCGACCTTGCGGCGTCGCGATCATAATCGCCGCCGAGTGGATGAACTGCCCGGTCCGCGCGTCGCGCTTGTAGTGAAAGCCCACCGCATCCGCCAACTGCTGGATCTCGGCCTGCTGCCCGGTCAGGAAATGCCATCCGGCGCCGTCAGTCTTCGTTGCCAGGCGCTCGTTCATCCGGTCGATGTAAATCTTTTTCTTGGCCGTTGCCGCCTCCGGCGTATCGTCCGGATTAAAGCTGACCGTCACCACCTCATACTCATTGCCCGGCGTGAACTTCAACACGCCCAGCGCGCTTGACAGCCCTGCCAGCTCCTCGCCGCACAACATCGGACAGGTGTAATACACCAGGTTCAGGATCACCGGACGTCCTGACTTAAAGTAGTCACCCAGCCGCACTGTCTTGCCTGCTTCGTCCTTGAACTGCAAATCAAGCGGCAGCTGCTGGTCCAGTCGCTGGTCGATCCCGATGTTCTTCAGATCGTCGGGACTCACCTGCGACGCCGGCTTGCTGGCATCGCGCATAAACGAAGACGGCGGCTGCGCAACGGCCATCGCCGTCAAAAGCACCAACACTCCCATCGTCTTCGCCACTACCGTGTTCATAAACTTTCTACCGTCACTGCTGCGTCGTTTCCTTGGCTGCAGGGGCCACTTTTTCAGCTGCAGGCGCTTTCTGCGATGCCGGGGCCGCTGCTCCAGCCGGCTTCACTGCCAAACCACGCTCGGCGATCAGCTTCATCGCCTCGTTGATCGGCAGATGCACCGTGCCATTCTGGTCCACAAACGCTTCCTTCGGGTACAGCTTCTGGTGCTCTGAATCCAGTAGCGCCTTCATCTCGACTACGTCGTCCGTCTGCAAGCGCGGCTCCGGAAACTTTTCCGGGTTCAGGTGCGGCGCGTTTTCGAAGTCAACGCCTTCCACCTTCGCCGACGACAGCGGTTTCGTCACCGCCATCGGACTTTGGTTACCCTTGGCGAAGAATGGGCTGCGCGACAGGAAGTGGAACATTCCCCAGATCACCAGCTCGACGAACATCCCCGCCACCAGCAGTCCCACCAAAAACACCAGGATGCCCTTGGGACTCAGGTCGCTGCGGTCGTAATCCACCGCCGGGTTTTTCAGCAGATCGTATTCGTCGTGATTAGTGGCCATGTCCCGACCCCTGGTGCAACAAGCTGCCCATCTGCGGTTCATACGGCGGCAAGATCGGCCGCTGCCGCAGATTATGGAAGAAGTACCCCAGCCACAGGCCGCCCAGCGCTATTGGAGCCACCAGGTACCACGGGCTGAAGTAAAATTGTCCGCGCGCGTGGGCGAAGTTCGGCACCACGTACCAGTAGATGTCCACCAGTCGCATGAACATCAACATCACCGCCAGCCAGAACATGCGGCGGCCGTCACGCTTGAGATCTCGCGACAGCAACAGTGCAAACGGCAACGCGAAGTGGAACAGGATGATGATCAGCGCCACCACGCCCCAGCCGCCGCGAATGCGGTTCAGGTAGAAGCTGATCTCTTCCGGCAGGTTGCCCGCCCAGATAATCAACCACTGCGAGAACGAGAAGTACGCGAACAGCATTACGAACGCCAGCATCAGCTTGCCGAGGTCATGAAACTGTTCTGCCTTGATGATTTCGCGCAGCGGGCTGTAGCGGGTCAATACCGTCAGCACGATGATGCAGAACGCCAGCCCCGACAGGCCCTCGCCGGCCACGAAGATCAGTCCGTAGATGGTCGATCCCCAGTGCGGGTCGAGCGACATCACCCAATCCACGGCCGCGAACGAAATTGTCAGCGCATACACCAACGACCCGACACCGCTGAACAACTGAAATTTCGGCTGATGTCCCACCGCCGCCGGCTCATCCTGCAGCGCCGAGCGCTTGTTGAGCACGTACATCATGAACAGCCACGAGCCGAAATAAATCGCCTGCCGCAGCCACCAGAACGGCATGTTCAGGTACCAGGCATTGCGGTCGCTCACTCCGTCGCCGTTCATCCACCCGTACAAAAAATGCCGGCCCAGGACTATGGGCAGAAACAGCACGAGCATCAGAGGAATGCCTTTGCTCGCCGCCTCCAGAATGCGCCGGATTGACAAGCCCCACAAACCGCCCGACAAATGCTGCACCATCAGCAGCGCCATGCAGCCGAGGCTCAATCCCAGCCACAGCATGTACCCGATCAGGTAGCCGCGCAATAATTGCTCCGGCTGCAGGAAGAATCCCGCCACCGTCGCCAGCGCTGCCACCACACCGACCACAAACCACTTCTTCTCCCAGCCCGAAGCTTCGGCCGGGACCGCGTAATTCGCCTGCTGCATCTGCACCTCGGGCTGGCTCATTGCTTGCCTCCCGCGGCCGCCGCGGCATCGGGCGGCGTTGCCCCTTGGGTGTCATAAGGAGCCTCAATCACCACGCCCTTCGGCGGAGTGGCCGCCACAGGCTGCCCGGCGGGAACATCTGCGCGCGTCGCACCCTGGCTGAGCTGCAGCGCCCGAATGTAGGCCGCAATCGCCCAGCGGTCTTCTGGTTTCACCTGCTGCGAGTAATCCAGCATCGCACCGAATCCGTTGGTCATCACGTCGAAGAAGTATCCGATGGGCGCCTTGCGCAGCCGCTCGTTGTGATACGAAGGAGGCCGCTTCAGTCCGCGCTGCACGATCATTCCGTTGCCGTCTCCCGCCTCGCCGTGGCAGGGCGAGCAGTAAATATTGAAGCGTTGCTGGCCACGCTGCAGCACCTCCGCCGTCACCGGAAACGGCATGTAATTGCCGTCTTCTGCACCGATCTTGCCGGTGTAGAAGTACGCATCGGCGCGTTCGTTGCCGCGCGACACCGTGCCTTCCACCAGGGGGCGCGCCGAGCGCTTGTCGGCATAGAAATCGCTCTCCTGCAGCGGACGCTGATAGGGCTGGTTCTGCATGTCGGCGCGGCATCCCGCCAGGATCAGCACCGCTGCCGTTGCCAGCAACAGTGCCACCATGGGACGAACCCGCCCTGCCGGCTGCCGTGAATCGAATTGAACTGGCCGATTAATGCGGCACCTCCGAAATCGATAGCGGCTTCAGTCGTTCCATGAATTGTTGGGTGCCTGCCAAATCAAACTTTGGATCGACGGCTTCCACGCACAGGAAGAAGCGGTTCCGAGTCACCTTCGAAAACTGCTCGACATGGAACAACGGATGGTACGGCTGCGGCAACCCGTTCAGCGCGAACATTCCGAACACGCCCGCCAACCCCGCGAACAAGATGGTCATCTCGAACGTCGGCACGATAAACGCCGGCCACGAGTTGAACGGCTTGCCTCCAATGTTCAGCGGATACGCAATGACGTTGATCCAGTACTGCAGCATGAAGCCTGAAACTCCACCCAGAATTCCGCCCGTCAGCACCACCAGCGGCACCGCCGACTTGTGAAACCCGATCGCCTCGCTGGCTTCCTCAATCGGAAATGGACTGTACGCGTCCATCTCGCGATAGCCCTCGGCGTACGCCGCCTTGCAGGCCTTTCACCAGCTCGGTGGGAGTGTCGAACTCCGCCACTAATCCGTAAATGCTCGGGGCCGTCGTCGCGTGGCTCATTCCTTCACCTCCGACTGCGGCAACAGCATACGCATTTCAAAAATCGAGATGGCCGGCACGATGCGGATGAAAATGAAGATCGCTGCTGTGAACAGCCCAATCGTTCCCAGGTAGGTCGCCCAGTCCCAGCGCGTCGGAACATAATGGCCCCAAGAAGACGGCAGGTAGTCGCGGTGCAGGCTGGTCACGATGATCACGAAGCGCTCCAGCCACATGCCCACCAGCACCACCAGCGAAACTCCGAACAGCCACGCCGTACTCGCCCGTATCTTCGGCCACCACAGCACCTGCGGGATCAGGATGTTGAACAAAATGAGACACCAGTACAACACCGCGTAGGGCCCGAACCAGCGGTTGTGGATCATGAACCGCTCGTAGGTCGATCCGCTGTAAAGCGCCACGAAGGTCTCGAAGAAGTAGCCGTAAGCTACGATCAATCCAGTCGCCAGCATGATCTTTGCCGAGTTCTGCAGGTGGCGCATGGTGATCATGTCTTCCAGCCCGTAGTACTTGCGGATCGGAATCGCCAGAACCAGCACCATCGCGAAGCCCGAATAGATCGCGCCCGCCACAAAGTAAGGCGGGAAGATCGTGGTGTGCCATCCGGGCACGATGGCGATCGCGAAATCAAAGCTGACCACCGTGTGCACCGAGAGCACTAGCGGTGTCGAAATCCCGGCCAGCAGGATGTACAGCGACTCGTAGCGGTTCCAGTGACGCGCCGAACCGCGCCAGCCCAGAGACAGCATGCCGTAAACCTTCTTGGCAAACGGATGCGTCGCCTCTTCGCGCATGGTTGCAAAGTCCGGCACCAGTCCCACGAACCAGAACACCGCGGAAATCGTCGCGTACGTCGAGACTGCGAACACGTCCCAGACCAGCGGGCTGCGGAACTGCGGCCACACTCCCATCGAGTTGGGATACGGGAACATCCAGTAGCCCAGCCACGGACGGCCCATGTGCAGCAGCGGGAACATGCCCGCGCAGGCCACCGCGAACAGCGTCATGGCCTCGGCAAAACGATTGATCGAATTGCGCCAGGTCTGCTTGAACAGCAGCAGGATGGCCGAAATCAGCGTGCCCGCGTGACCAATACCGATCCACCACACGAAGTTGATGATGGCGAAGCCCCAGGCCACCGGAATCTCGATGCCCCAGATGCCCACGCCGCGCAGCAGCAGGTAGGTCACCGCCATGCCCAGCAAGGCCAGCAGCCCCATCCCAACCGCCAGGCCGGCCAGCCAGCCCAAGCCGATCGGCCGCTTCAAGACCGCATCGGTGATCGTGTCCGTGACCGTGTCAAACGTCTGGCCCGGGCCTATCACCGGCGGTTCTTCAAGCACCGCCACGTTATTTCCCTCTGCTCCAGCCATCTAGCTCCGCTCCGACTGTTCAAGTTCAGGATTCGGGTTCAACACCACCGCCATGTACGTGGTGCGAGGACGCGTATTCAAATCATCCAGCAATCCGTAATTGCGCCCGTCGGCCCTCAACTGCGCGACTTTGCTCTTCGGATCGTTCAGGTTGCCAAACGTGATCGCTCCCGCCGGGCACGCCTGCTGGCACGCCGTGACGATCTCGCCATCCGCCACTGGACGGTTTTCCTTCTCCGCCGTGATGCGTCCGTGGGTGATGCGCTGCACGCAGTAGGTGCACTTCTCCATCACGCCGCGGCTGCGGATGCTCACTTCCGGATTGCGCATCATCTTGTACTGCGGCGTGTCCCAGTCTTGCCACAACAGGAAGTTGAACCGCCGCACCTTGTAAGGACAGTTGTTCGAGCAGTAGCGCGTGCCCACGCAGCGGTTGTAGACCATGTCGTTCAAGCCTTCCGTCGAGTGCACGGTCGCACCCACCGGGCAAACCACTTCGCACGGCGCGTTCTCGCACTGCTGGCACGGAATCGGCTGGTAATACGCCGACGGATTCTCCGTTCCGCCCTCGTAGTACACGTCCACTCGCAGCCAGTTCATGTGGCGGCCGCGCATGACTTGCTCCTTGCCGACCACCGGAATGTTGTTCTCCGCCTGGCAGGCCACCACGCACGTCTTGCATCCGACGCACGAGTTCATGTCAATGGCCATGCCCCACTTGGCTTCCGTGTACTTGTAATTCGTGTAGAGCGTGAACTCCGGCGGCGGCGCTTCGCCCTGCTCTTTGGCAAAATCGGGATGCTGGATGAAGTCTTCCAGCGTCGCCTTGCGCACGATGTGCCGGTCGCCCATGTCTTCTGCGCCGGGTATTCCCGACTGGTCGATGTACTGCCAGCCCTGCGGATTGGCAAATCCGTAGCCGTCTCCGACCTTGGCAATTTTGCCGCCCGCGAAGTACAGGCCGTCGCTGGCGCGCAGGGTGTAGCCGTTGAAGCCCACATCGTTGCCAACGCGTCCGGCCTTGGTGCGTCCGTAACCCAGGAATACCGTCACCGCGTCGTCGGGATGCCCCGGCGTGTGCCATACCCCGCCCCGCACCTTGCGCCCGTTCATGTCGATCTCAACGATGTCTTCTGACTTGAGGCCGAGCTTGTCCGCCGTCTTCACGCTGATCTGCACCGCATTGTCCCAGCAGATCTGCGTCATCGGCTTTGGCGTTTCCTGCAGCCATGCGTTGTTCGCGTACGTGCCGTCGTACACCGTGGGATCACGCCGGAACATCACTTCCAGCGCCCCTGTGCTGCTTGCGCTCGCCGCTGCTGGCGCGCCCTTGGCCGCGACCGCTTTCGCGGAATACGCCGTTCCCGCTACAAAACCGTCATGCAGCGCCTTGCGCCACGCAGGCTCGAAGTCGCCCGTTAGCTTGCCCTGCCAGTACTTGCGGACAATGTCGTAGCCTGTCGCAGACGCCGAACCCGTCAGCGCCTCCACAAACTCGTACTCGCTCTTGCCGTCGTACAGCGGAGCGATCAGCGGCTGCACCAGCGTCGCCGTTCCATCAATCGTGCGCGCATCGCCCCACTGCTCCAGGTAGTGTGTCGCGTTGATGTGCCAATGCACGAAATCGGTCGTCTCGTTCTGGTAGGCGCTGTGCTGCACACGCAACTGCACTCTGCCCAGTGCGTCGGCAAACTTCAGGTCTGCGGGAGCGTCATACACCGGATTGCCGCCCACCATCAGCAGCATATCCACCTTCCCCGCATTCATGTCTCCGACGAGTTCCTTCAGCGCCGCGGTCTGGTCTTGCGGCTTCGCTTCCACCGGATCGGTGTAGATCACTGTGCTGCCTACCGCGCCCAGCGCCGCGTTCATGGCGTGCGCGAGGGCATGCACCGCCGGCGGCTGGTTATCGCCGGCAATGACGACCGCCGCGCCCTTGTGCGCCTGCAGGTCTTTCACCAGCGCTGCAACGAACTTCTGCTGCTCCGGCTTGGCCGTGCCGCTGCCCACGCCCAGCCCTGCCGCGATGGCCCGCGCCACCTGCTCAATCTCCGATGCCCGCACCGGCAGGCGATGGTCCGCCTTGCCGCCGGTATTGGTGGGAGTGCTCTCCACCATGTAGAACCGCGACATCTTCTCCCTCAACTCAGGCTTGCGCCGCGACGAGAATTGCCGCGCATACATGACGAATCCCGGATACCCGCTCGACAGGAAGTCCCCGTCCAGCGACAGGATCGTCTCCGCCTTATCCAGCGCGTAACGGGTCTCCACGTACTGCCCGAAGGCCATCTGCGCGCCCGCTCGCACGTTGTCGCGCGACAGCGGATCGTACTGCACCCACTTCGCTTCCGGATAGGCCGACAGCACCGCATTCAACTGTGTCGCCAGAGTCGGCGAACTCACGGTCCGCGTCAGGATGCGCAGCCCCGCACCCTTCACGGCAGTCTGCGAATTCAGCGGCCCCTTGATCGCCGCTACGTAGTCGCTCCAGGACCGCGTGCCACCCTCAAACGTGATGGTCTGCGAGCGGTCCGGATCGTACATGTCCAGGATCGATGCCTGCGCGTACACGTCGCTGCCCACGCCCGCCGGATGGTCCGGATTACCCTCAACCTTCGTCGGACGCCCTTCATGGCTCTCCACCAGCACCGGCGTGGCATACCCGCCAAACGGCATCGCACTGGCAAAGAACAGCGGAATCCCCAGCGTAATCGGTTCCGGCTGGCGCACGTACGGGACGATGGGCTCCACCGGTTGCTTCACGCATGCCGACAGCCCCGCCAGCGCCATCGAAGCCGTCATCAGCTTCATGAAATCGCGCCGCGACGCTCCCTCTGGCCACACCGACGCCTGCCGCGGAAACTCACGGTGCACCATCTCGAAAAAGCCGTCGGACTGCGCCAGCTCTTCCAGGCTCCGCCAGTACTGCGGACCGCTCTTGGCGCGTCCCAACTTGTCGCGCACCTCCGCCAGTCCCAGCTTGCTGGGACAAACCGCCTCGGCCTTCTGCTGCTTCTCGTTTTCCATCGTGTCGTCGGTTCCGTTACCCAATCTCTGTTCGCTCTTCACTCTGGCTCCGCCCCTGGCGGCTGCCACGAATCTCGTTGCCCGGCCTTTTGCGTCAGGGCACGACTTCAGTCGTGCCAATCGGCCCTTGTCGATTTCTTGATTGCCGAGCGGGCTTCAGCCCGCGAGGCCAAACTCGCTTCACTAGCGGTGACAAGTATTGCAACTCGTAATGTCTTGCACCGTCCTGACCTTGTACTGCTCTTTCAGCGCCGTCCCCAACTCCGTCTGGTCGGTGTACTTCGTCCCATCCGCCAACTGCACCGGATGCAGCGTTGACGGCTCCTGGTAATTCATGTTGAACACCTGGTCGCGCGGCCGCAGGAACTTCTCCGGCGCGCGATGACATTCCAGGCACCACTCCATTCGCATCGACGATTCCTGGTACATCAGCGGCATCTTGTTGACCGGCCCGTGGCAAGTGGCGCATCCCACGCCTTTGTTCACGTGAATGCTGTGGTTGAAGTACACGTAATCCGGCAGGTAATTGACCTTCGTCCACATAATGGCCTTGCCCGTCCGGTAGCTCTCCCTCACCGGCTCCAGCAGCGCCGCATTCGTCCAGATCTGCGAATGGCAGTTCATGCAGGTCTTGGTGGGAGGAATCCCGGCATAGCTCGACTGCTCCACCGAAGTGTGGCAGTAGCGGCAATCGATGCCCAATCCGGCATTGTGGTGCTGGTGGCTGAACGGCACCGGCTGCGCCTGGCGCACTCCCTGATAGGTGACATACGGCGCGCGTTGCATCTCCCACGCCACCCCCAGCAGCGCTGTCACCACTAGCAATGCTCCCAACATCGACAGACGCGAGAGGCTGTTCGCACTACGATGAAAAATTTGTGCCATGTACGAAGCTATCCAGTTTTGCGGATGCGGCGCCGATTACCCTATTCAGCGCCCGTTTCGAGAAGTTGTGAGCTTACGAACTGATCGGGTGTGATGCCAATCACCCAAGTGGGTGATTATAACAAGTTGGGTTAACCACTTTGCAAGCAACAAATTCACTTCTTGCACACAACGATTTCACCGAGCGCAAATTGCATCGCAAGCAGTGCAGTTTCTGTTGTGATTTTCAACAATCCCGCACCCGGCTTTCTACCAGGCAGGTGCGCGCTTCAAAAGAAATCCAAACACTTCCCCCGCGTCGCCCGTCTTAGCTGATGAGAACGGCGACTGTGCCGCTCGCGAATACAATGGCGGCGAATCAAGCCAGTTTCGCAATCTTCACACAGGAGACCTCGGTGCTCGACGCCGCAGACGGGCTCACGGACCTCGAACTCGTGGTTCGCCAGCACGCCCGGTTCGTGTTCAAGGTCGCCTACGGAGTGCTGCGCAATCCCCATGACGCCGAAGATGTAGTGCAGGAAGTCTTCCTGAGGGTGTATGGCAAAGGGACCCGCGGCGTTCGCGATCTTAAGGCTTGGCTGGCCACCATCGCCTTTCGCCTGGCCCTCGATCGCTCGCGTAAGCCGGAAGGCCTGGACATCGCGGAATTTGAGCTTCCCGCGCGCGAGCCCGATGCCGAACGCCATGCCATGCACCAGCAACAAATCGACCGCGTCCACCGCCTCATCGCTGCACTTCCGGAAGATCTCCGCCATCCGCTGGTGCTCTCCGCCCTCGAAGAGCTGAACTCCCGCCAGATCGGCGAAATCCTCGGCATTCCCGAATCCTCCGTGCGCGGACGAGTTATGCGCGCTCGGCAAGTACTGAAAGACAAACTGTCAGTGATGGAAGCGAAACCATGAGCCACGACGAACATCTCGACAGCCTTCTCGACGACACGCTCAGCGAGTATCGCGACGCCGAACCCCTCGCCGCGCTGGAAGCGCGCACGCTCCAGCGGCTCCATCTCCAGCCGCAGCAACGCCAGATTGCCTGGTGGAAATGGGCAACGGTTGCGGCGTGCGCGGCGACCCTGGCATTTGCCGCGTGGCTTGGGTTGCGACCGCAAGTTCCCGCTGCACCGCGCGTGGCTGCAACGCGCAACCTCGATGTATCTCCGCGGACGCAGCCAGCCGCAGAAACACCGCGTTCGGCTCCCCCATCACGGCGCGAGCCTCCGGCAGAATCGGCGCGGAACGCTGGCAACCGCGTGCTCACCTCGACTTCACGACAGTCGCCAGTAACAGCCATCGCGAATCGCGGCGATAATTTCGCTCACCTGCCGCCGCCGTTGACTCGCGATGAGCGCCAGTTGCTGGCGCTGGCGCAAACCCATCCTGACGCCTTGCGGGCGATCGCGCAGGCAGATCAACCCATCGCAATCGCGCCTCTCAACATTCAACCGCTTCCTTCCGAAGCGAATCTGAACGGAGACAACTAATGCTGAAACGACTGGCACTTTTCGTAACCCTCGTCTTACTTGGCACCGTGACAACCACTGCAGTCGCTCAACAGAATGAGTCGCCCCAGCCGCCAACCGAAACGGCGAAACGAGTTCCCACGGTCCACTACTACCGCCTCGACTTCGTGGTGCGGGAGTCCGATCAGGGCAAGGTGCTGAGCCAGCGTTCTTACAGCCTCGGCGTGGCCGCTGCGGGCGTCGCCGAAGGTCGCGACTGGTGGAGTCTGCGGGCTGGCACCAAGGTCCCCGCTGGTAGCAACTACGTTGACGTGGGCTTCAACCTCGATGTCCGGCCAGAAGACGCAGGCGGAGCGCTGCAATTGCGCCTGAAAGCGGACCTGTCGTCGCTGTCTCCCGACGTGAGTAACGTGAACATGCCGCCGATTCGCCAGATGCGCGTGGAGGAGGCGGTCCTCGTGCCGATCAACAAGCCAACCATCGTATTCAGCTCAGAAGACCCCAGCAGCAAACACCAGTTTCAGATCGAGGTGACTGCGGTGCCCCAAAAGTGAGGTCGATTCCCTGTGAGATGGCGACTGCTCACCCGTCATTCAGGGCTGCGTTCGGTTCTCAAATGGTGAGAATGTAGCCGTATTTCGATAAGCAACTGCCCCGTCCGCATGGTTCCCGCCGGTTCACCCATCAGAGTATGCTACGGGTCTGGTGTTCGGACGACTGTCATGAAAATTGTGCCCGTAATCAAGTCTGGTGATTTGCGACGATCCTTGCTGTTCTACACCGGGGTTCTCGACTTCGAATGCAAGTGGCCCGGACACGAAGACCAGGAGATGGCCAACGGAGTCATTGACCTGGTTCGCGATGGCGCCGAGCTGCAGCTCTCACGCCATGCAGGGGATGGTGTCTTCGGCTCTGTCAATCGTGTGTTTGTCGACGACGCGGATGAGCGATACACGACGTTTCGCTCGCGGGGACTGGATACCACCCAGCGTCCTGACTCTCCGATTCACACTGCGCCAGTGGATCAAACGTGGGGACTGCGAGAGTTTGCGGTGACCGATCCAGACGGCAACAACCTCTGTTTCTGCGCGCCCATCAAATAACGACCAGGCGTACGCCTCGGGCTGCGCACTCGGTCGTGGGAATTCCTGCACCCGAACTCGGTTTTGGCTACTGATCCACCGAGTCTTTATACTGCCCGCAGAACTGCCGGGTGCCGCAGGTTCGCGTCCCTCTTTTGGACGCTAACCTGGGAGCAGGAATACCCGGGGCGCGCCGCCTTTGAATGCCAGTTCACGATCTCTCGCCGTCCATTCCGATTCAATCTCCACCACGCCCATCTCACGGAAAGCATAGTGCCGGAAGCTGCTCCAGCGCCAGTCGCCTGCATCCGTCACCAGGCCGCGCTTCACGGGATTTCGGTGCAGGTAGCGCAGCTTGACTGCGAACTCATTCGCATTTGGAATGTCTGAATTCCCATCCTTTCGCAAAATGCGCAACAAGGATGGGGGCGCGCGGCCAGTCTCGAGTTCCCCTCTTGAGAGTGGGTGTGATCGTGCTATTGAAGAAGTCGAAGTATGTTATGGTTTGCGTCACCTTGCTCAGACGCATGAAGAATGTGCTCTCGCAAGACATTGACGGAGCTATACCGGCCAAATTCCTGGTAAGGCGATGCAGCATACGCCAGCGCGTGATCGAGCTGCCCGAGACCACCGACTCACGAAAAAGGTGACACGGACCAAACATGACAAACTCTCCTCACGTCTTCTCCGTTCGCAATCTCAATCCACAGGATGAGCTTCCCGGCGGCAGCAGGGCTGCGGTCGATGCCTCCATTTTCCCGATTCTCCGCGGCTTGTCACTTTACCGGGTGGTGTTGCGATCCTTGGGCTTTCGCGAGCCACACTGGCACCCCAATGCACACGAGTTGACGTATTGTGTGCGGGGAGAGTCGCTGGTGACCATCTTCAGCAACGGCAGCCTTCACGACACGTTTGCAATTGCCGCGGGCGAGATGTTTTTCGTGCCCTCCGGCTACCTTCATCACATCGAGAACACCGGCAATTCCGAGGCGGAATTCATTATTGCCTTCTCCCACGAGCAGCCGGAGGACTTCGGCATTTCAGCCGCCGTCGGATGCATGAGCAACAGCGTGCTGGGAAACGCTTTCAATCTGCCAAGCGAGGCTTTTGACGGGCTGCGAAAATCTCCGGAACCCGTCGTCTTCGGAGTGCGCCAGCAACCTGCGGCAGTGCCTTTTCAGGCGAGCTTCCCCAATCAGCACAAGTTTGCCGTCGAGACCATGGCGCCCCCCATCGCGACCAAAGATGGTTTGGCCAAAACGGCCAAGAAGATGTTCTGGCCGATCCTCGAAGGCGTTTCCATGTTTTCCCTGCAGCTCAGCGATAAGGGTATGCGCGAGCCACACTGGCATCCGCGCACCGCGGAGATGGGTTACGTCCTCGCCGGCCGTGCCCGCATGACCGTGCTGAGCCCGGACGCCAAGGTGGATACCTATGAGCTGAGCCCCGGCGACATGTATTTCATTCCGCGCTCCTATCCGCACCATATCGAGAATATCGGCGCGGAGGAAGTTCGCTTTCTGATCTTCTTCGACCGGGCGAATCCCGAGGACATCGGATATACCGGCGGGTTGCGCGCCTATTCCAATGAAGTGCTGGAAGCGACCTTCCAATGCGATTCGAAATTCTTCGAGAAACTGCCGCCCTACGCCGAAGATGCCATGGTCGTCGAGCGCAGGAACCCGGTCGATCCCTAAATGCGCGGCGAGTTCTAAAACGTCAGGCCTGCCACAAACTCTAAACCAGCTTCAGCGCATCTCTTGCTGCGGCGACGGTCTTCTCGATGTCCTTGGGCGTGTGCGCCACGCTGAGGAATGCGGCCTCGAATTGTGATGGAGGCAGCCAGATTCCGGCGTTCAGCATGGCATTGTGGAAGCGGCCGAACTTGGCGGTGTCGCTGGTGGCGGCGGTGTCCCAGTCGCTGACGGTCTTGTCGGTGAAGAAGAACGTGAACATCGAGCCGACGCGGTTGGCCGTCATCGCGACACCCGCGGCTTTAGCGGCTTCGAGCACGCCCGCCACCAGATTCCCTGCAAATTCGTCGAGCTGGCGGTAGTACTGCTGGCGGTTCTGCTTGAGCTGCGACAGCATGGTGATGCCTGCCGCCATCGCCAGCGGGTTGCCGCTGAGCGTTCCCGCCTGATAGACCGGCCCCAGCGGGGCGACCATGTCCATGATCTTTGCCGGGCCGCCGTAAGCTCCGACGGGCAGGCCTCCGCCGATGATCTTGCCCATGGTCACCAGGTCGGCCTTGATGTTGTAGAGCTCGGATGCTCCGCCGAAAGCGAGGCGGAACCCGGTCATCACCTCGTCGAGAATGAGTACCGACCCTTCGCGCTCGGTGATGACTCGCAGGGCTTGCAGGTATCCGGGCTTTGGCGGCACGCATCCCATGTTGCCAACCACCGGCTCGACGATGACGCAGGCAATCTGGTCTTTGTACTTGGCGAACGCCTCGTGCACGGCGGGAACATCGTTATACGGCAGAGCCAGCGTGAACTGGACGAACTCCTCGGGCACGCCTGCCGAACCGGGAATTCCGAGCGTGGCCACGCCCGAACCTGCTTTGACCAACAGGGCGTCGCTGTGACCGTGGTAGCATCCCTCGAATTTCATGATGTACTTGCGGTTCGTATAGGCGCGCGCCAGCCGGATGGCCGACATCGTCGCCTCGGTGCCTGAGCTGACGAAGCGAACTTTCTCGACTGCCGGGAAAGCCTCGGTCACCAGTGCGGCCAGGTCGGCCTCGGTAGGAGTTGAGGCTCCGAAGCTGGTGCCTTTGCGCGCTGCGTGGACAATGGCGTCAATCACGTCGGGCACGGAATGGCCGAGGATGAGCGGGCCCCACGAGCCGACGTAGTCGATGTAGCGGTTGCCGTCGGCGTCCCATACATAGGCGCCTTCGCCTCGTACTAGGAAGGGCGGCTCTCCGCCGACCGAGCGGAAGGCGCGGACGGGGGAGTTTACCCCTCCGGGGATGAGCTTTTCGGCACGTTTCTGTAGCGCGCGGGACTGATCGAAGTTCAAAGGCATGATGACGAGTTCCAATTCGGGAAGCGATTTCGTGCGAGCCCGCAATCGGGCGAACTCTGGAATATATCAGGGATGGCCGCTCGGCACCCTGTGAGTCAAGTCACAGAGCCATCACGACTTCGGCATAACCGAGCGGCCAAACGACACCCGGAAGTACCTTTCGCGTCGGGCCGCGTCCAACGGCTGAAGGATAAGCGGCTCGGGATGCGTTCGGCAGTCGGCGGATTTCCCGCATCCGGGCGATGAGGCGGTCATCCAAGCATATGTATAATCGGGGGAAGCAGCTCCGGGCAGGGATCGCAACTGCCTGACCTTCCAGCGAACTAGCAATCCATCATGTCAAAGACTACCAAGTTCGTCGTTCTCGGCCTTTCTTTTCTAATGGCTACGCTGGTTGTAGCCGGTGGATTAGGGGTTAAGGCCAGCACCACCAACGAAGATTCCTACAAGCAGATCGAGGTGTACAGCGAGGTGCTGTCGCGCATTCGGACGGAATACGTGGAAGACCCGAATGTCACGGCCGTCACCAACGGCGCCCTGCACGGGCTGCTGGAGTCGCTGGACGCAAATTCCAGCTACCTCGACCCGACCGAGTACAAGGACTACAAGCAGCGCAAGAACGAAGGAAAAGCGAGTATCGGCGCAACTTTGTCGAAGCGCTTCGGTTACGCGGTGGTGGTTTCCGTGATTCCGGGCGGGCCTGCCGACAAGGCGGGAATGGACAGCGGCGACGTTATCGAAGCGATCGAGGGTAAGAGCACGCGCGACATGTCGCTGGCGGAAATTGACGGTATCCTCGCTGGACAGCCGGGCTCCGTGATCAACGTGTCGGTGGTGCGTCCGCGCAAGGCGACCCCGGACAAGCTGCCCATTACTCGAGAGATTGTGGCGGACCCCGCGGTCAGCGCCAAAATGCTGGACGACGGTATCGGCTATATCAAGGTGGATGACTTTCCCAAGGGACGTTCGGCGGAAGTCGCCGCCAAGGTGAAAGAGCTGGAGAAGAACGGGGCCAAGAAGCTGGTCCTGGACCTGCGCAACTCGGGCAGCGGTGACGAGGACGAAGGCATCGCCACGGCGAACCTGTTCCTGAATCACGGCATGATCTCGTACCTGCAGGGGCAGAAGTATCCCAAGCAGACGTTCAACGCCGACCCCGAGAAGGCGATTGCCCCCAGCTTGCCGCTGGTGGTGCTGGTGAATCGCGGAACCGCAGGGCCGGCCGAGATCGTGGCGGCAGCGATCATGGAGAACGCCCGCGGCGATGTCATCGGCGACAAGACATTCGGTTCGGGCTCGATCCAGAAAGTCATCGAGATGCAGGACGGATCGGCACTGATGCTGTCGGTGGCCAAGTATTACTCGCCGTCGGGCAAGGCGCTGCAGGACACGGCGATCACGCCGAACATCCTGGTGGCCGATAATTCCGACGACGTACTGGTTCCCGACGAGGACGAGAACACTCAACCCGACGAGAAGCAGGAAGAGAAGGACAAGAAGGCTGCGCCTGACGATCAGTTGAAGAAAGCGATCGACGTGCTGAAGAACCCGGCACAGAACCAAGCGCAGAAGCCGCCGCAAAAGCCGGCTTAGAACGAACCTACATCGAAGTATGCAAGCCGCGGACCAGAATCCGCGGCTTTGTTATTTGCCCAGCTCACGATTGAAGAAGTCGGCCATCAGGTGGTGCGCCTCTTGCGATTCGGGCAGGTTCCATTCGTTCCAGAAGGCGTGCCAGAGGCCGTCGAAGACTACTAGTTGCGCGTTGACTCCGGCATGAACAAAGGCGCGCTGCAGGGTCACCGTGTTGCTGAGCAGCAGGTCGCGTCCGCTGGTGAGGAAAAGCGTCGGGGGAAAGCCCTTGAGATCGGCATAGATCGGCGACAATACCGGATCGTTCAGAGGGGTGGTTCCGGTGTAACTGGTCGTCGGGCTTCTCGGTCGGCGGACTGAGCGGCCCTGACAAACCCCGCGAGCGCGTACATCGCCCTCGAGTCGCCGACTTTGCTGAAGTCGCCGCTGCCGGAGAAGATGCCGAGCGCGGCGGGCATCGGGAGTCCCTGCTTGCGAAGCTCGGCCGCGACTTCGCCGGTAAGGATTGCGCCAGCCGAGGTGCCGTAAATGCCGATGTTCTGCGGCTTGTAGGTCTTCAGCAGTTCCTTGTAGACCGCCACAGCTTCATTCAGCGCGGTAGGAAACGGATGCTCGGGAGCCAGCGAATACAGCACCGCAACCACCTTGGTTTGGGTGAGATTCGCGACGGGGATTGTCTCAATCGTCGATCCCCAGTCAGCGTTGAAGCCTCCTCCGTGAAGGTTGATCAGCACGCGATTCTGCTTGTCTGGAGGGATCGTCAGCGGAGTCACGATTCGTACCGGGATACCGGCGATCTTGTCTTCTGCGATGTTCACCGGGTAGGTCTTGCGCATCTGCTCGCCGCCGTTCACCTGCCAGGCAGAGGCCATGGCGCGGCGCTGGGTGAGACTTTCGGGATTGCTTGCGTCGGGGACCCCGGCGGCGACGACTTTCTGGGCTTCGGGACTCAACGTATCGGGCACGGGAACCACACGGGTGATGTGAGCGGTGCCATGTGCGTCGATAAAGCTGGTGTCGGATTGCGGCGGAACGCACTTGTCCTGGCCAGACACCGAGAGCGGCAAGATCATTTCGAGCGTGCAACACAGCAGCAGACAAAGGACAGCAGATTTGCGGTCGGTCATGAAGCAGACTCCTCGCAGGCTATTGAGTGTTGCAAATGAAAAACATCCACGCTGACGCGGCGAAAAACAGATCCCTCGCTTCGCTCGTGATGACAAATCCCTCTATGTGTTGATCGGCATGCCGAACACGGCGTTCGCGGCATCGAGCATCGCCTCTGACAATGTGGGATGCGCGTGGATGATGTTGGCCAAATCTTCCGCGGTGCACTCCATCTCCAAAGCGCACTACTGACTCGGCGATCAATTCGGTCGCGGTGGGGCCGATGATGTGGACGCCTAGGATCTCGCCGTGCTGCGGTGTCGGTGACGATCTTGACGAAGCCGTCGTGCGAGCCCGACGATGCTGGCGCGCGAGTTGGCGGTGAAGGGGAACTTACCCGACCTTGACGTCGTAGCCGAGTTCCTTGGCCTTGGCTTCCGTCAGGCCAACGCTGCCGATTTCGGGATGGCAGTAGGTGGCGTTGGGAATGCGCAGCTTATTGATGGGCTTCGCCGGCTTGCCCGCCATGTGGGTGACGGCGACAATGCCTTCCATCGCTCCGGCGTGGGCCAGCTGCGGATAGCCCATGGCGATGTCGCCGATGGCGTAGATGCCGGGCTCGGCGGTGCTGCATGAACTCGTTGGTTTTCACGAAGCCGCGCTCGACTTCGATCTTGGTCTTGTCGAGACCGACGTTCTCGGTGCGGGGAGCGCGGCCGACGGCAATCAGAACTTTGTCGGCCTCGAGCTTCTGCTGCTTGCCGTCAACCGTGAAGGTCACGGCGACACCGTCTTTGGTGCGCTCGACGGTTTCGACCTTGGCGTTGACGAAGCCGTTGATGGCGCGCTTGCGGTAAAGGCGCATCAGTTCCTTGGAGATGTCCTCGTCCTCAACCGGTACGTAGCGGGGCAGCATTTCGAGGATCGTCACGTCGGTGCCGAACGACTTGTAGATACTAGCGAACTCGACGCCGACAGCGCCTGAGCCGATCACGATCAGCGACTTGGGTATGTTGTCGAGGCTAAGGACTTCAATGTTGCTCAGGATGCGGTCGTCGGCTTTGAGGCCGGGCAACATGCGAGCAACCGAGCCAGTGGAGAGAATCAGGTTCTTCGCGCTGACAGTGGACTTGCCGTTTTTTCCTTCGACTTCGACGGTGTGGATGCCGCCTTTGGCCGGGCCGGTGAGCTTGCCATAGCCTTCGATGACGGTCACTTTGTTCTTTTTCATCAGGAACTGGAGGCCTTTGGCGTGCTTGTCGACGATGCCCTGCTTGCGCTTCTGGATGGTTCCCCAGTTGAGCGTGGCGCCGCCGAGGTTCTCGATGCCAAGCGAGTCGCCTTCCTTCACGTGGTCGTACACTTCCGCATTGAAAAGCAGAGACTTAGTGGGGATGCAGCCGACGTGCAAGCAAGTACCGCCGAGGTAGGGGTCTTTTTCGATCAAGGCGGCGGAAAGCCCAAGCTGTCCAGCGCGAATGGCGGCGGTGTATCCAGCCGGCCCGCTGCCGATGATGGCCACGTCGTAAATGGTGTCAGCCATTTAGGTGCTCCGTTCTACAGAAAGTTATTTTGCCGTATGACGAATAGATGATTGTAAATCAGGAAGGAAGCGGTTTCGCCCAGGTTAGCGCCCAAAGGACGGGCGCGAACCTGGGGCACGGGCTGGGAGAAGATGGGTTCACGACGAGATACACGGGACGCACGGAAGAGATGGGCAGAAGGCAAAAGAGACGTCTACCACAGAGACACCGAGGCACTGAGGAATACGAGGTAAAACCAGAGGCAAGGGTGGGACAGCCCCGGACACTCGCTGGTAGAGCGACTACAATCGCAAAGACCATTCTCACCCAAGAAATGCCCATGAAAACTTCGTCTTTTCTATCCGTCCTGCTTTTCGTCGCTTCGCTTGTCTCTGTCAGCCAACGCTGTCCAGCCGCCCACCATGCGCCTGGACTATTACCACACCGGCAACGCTACCACCGAGACATTCAGCTTTGACCGTGTCGTGATCGAACCTCTGCCGTGGCCGGGCAATATGGCAAAGACCGTCGACGACACCAACCTGGGGAACTACTTCTTTGAGGTGCACGACGCCGCCAGCGACAAGCTGCTGTACTCGCGGGGATTCGGCTCCATCTTCAGCGAGTGGGCTGACACGGAAGAGGCGAAGAAGCTGAACCGCACGTTTTCGGAGTCGCTGCGCTTTCCCGCGCCCAGCGCCAAGGTAAAGATCGTGTTGAAAGAACGGCGAGAGGGGAAAGAGGTGGACTTCCATGAAGTCTGGACGACGACCGTCGATCCCAAAGACAAGTTCATCGACCGAGCTAAGCCGCCGTCACCGGGCCCGCTGCTGACGCTGCAGAAAATGGGCGAGCCACAAACCAAGGTCAATTTGCTGATGCTGGGTGATGGCTACACCGCGACCGAACGCGGCAAGTTCGAGAAAGACGCCAAACGCGCGCTGGAAATCCTGTTCTCGCGCTCGCCGTTTAAGGAACATCGCAAGGACTTCAATGTCTGGGGGCTGTGTCCGGCGGCGGCGGAGTCGGGGATTGCGCGCCCGTCCACCGGCATCTATCGCGACTCGCCGGTCGGAGCCTCGTACGACACCTTCGGCAGCGAGCGCTACCTGATGACCACGAACAATCCTGCGCTGCGCGAAGTGGCGTCGTTCGCACCCTATGAGTTCATCGAGATCCTGGCGAATTCCGGCACCTATGGCGGAGGCGGCATCTTCAACCTCTACGCCACGGTCGCGATCGACAATCAATGGGCGCCCTACCTCTTCGTTCATGAGTTCGGCCATCACTTCGCCGGACTGGCCGACGAGTACTACACCTCTGACGTGGCCTATGAGGCGCAAGCGCAACGCATTGAGCCGTGGGAACCGAATGTTACGGCCTTGCTCGATCCGGAGATGCTGAAGTGGAAAGACCTGGTCGTCGCCGGCACGCCGGTGCCCACGCCCTGGCACAAGGCGGAATTCGAAGCCTACGAGCACGACATACAGGCCGAGCGGCGCAAGCTCCGGGCCGAGAACCGTCCTGAGTCGGAGATGAATGCCCTGTTCGAGAAAGAGAAGAAACACGTGGACGAGCTGCTGGGGACGGACCAGTATTCCAATCGCGTTGGCGCGTTCGAAGGCGCGAACTACGAGGCTCGCGGATACTACCGTTCGCAGGAGAACTGCATGATGTTCACCCGGTACGAAAAGTTCTGTGCGGTGTGTCAGCGCGGCATCGAGCGGATCATTAGGCTGTATGCGGCGGAGTAAGGGACAGAGGCAAACCGGGACATGACGGGTCTCCGGTCGAAGGTATCCTGACGCTCATTCATTTGGTCGTGGGGGTGGACCGGCCAAAGTCTCACGCGGGTGCCCCGTCCAACCTTCTGTTGGTTGGGCGGGGGTTTTCGTCACCCATCGCAGACTCGCTTTCCACTACAGGATTTCGTCGTTTCGGCATGAAGATCGAGGACATAATACGGACATGCGAGATTCTGCACGAATAAGGTGGGGCGTAGATGTTGGCGTGCTCCTTGTCGCACTGATGGTAGCTGCATGCAGCGTCTTAGCGCAGACAGTCACCGACATCGAGACGAGAGGCACTGATCCAACCCATGGCGATTACAACGTGCAGAGAGGCGGGGGAGGAGGCAGGGGCGCCGACACGGACACTCTGCACATTAGCTTGTCTCTTATCAGTGGCAACACCCTGCCGATTGGTCAAACATATGAGTACGAAGTAAACATAACGAACAAGAGCACAAAAGAGATGCGACTGCCCCGCTGCATCGAATGGTCCGATATTGTGGACGGTCGTCCTAAAGAGCTGCGATACAAAACACTCGAAGTAGTTCTTATCTTTCACTCCCCAAAAGATGGCAACACCTACCTTGGCGGTAATCTTTTGCTCTATGGGAGTTCCGCAAAACCATCGACCATGGTTGCGCTTGAACCTGGTGACACCCTGCGATTGCGCGGAAGGGTAAAACTGGACGCGCCCTGGCTGCCGATTCCGGCGAACTCTGTTATACCAGCTAAAATGCGCGCGGCAGTGAGCCTAAGCGACGTCTGGCTTCATCCCACACCCACTGCCGAGGTGCCGAACGGCTACAGCGAAGACCCGAAGGAAATCTACTTTGTAAAATCCGATAATGCTTTGCCGGTCGAGCTGACCACCAAAGAGGCATTAGAGTTTCCGCCCAAGCCACAGCCACCTCCGCCAGCGAATTAGGGCTTGCGAACGACAAAGGGCTAGACGAAGACGTTGGTGTCGAGGAAGAACCTAGCGCTCATTCATTTCGTCCCGGGTGAAACGGCGACCCGCGTTGACGTGATGTAGGCGGCCCATTAAGGCGTCCACCTCTTCGCTGGTTCCCGCCTGCGCCGTGAATTGCGCGAGCCATTCGCGGAAGGCGGCATTCAAGGTGGTGTGCTGCGCACGCGCGACGAGGCGGGCCTGCTCGATAAGGTCTTCGTCGGCGCTGAGAGTAACTTTTTTCATACGGAAATAGTGTGCACGAGTTTCGTGTTTCCATGACCGCGCATCCCGCGTAATTCCTACCTGTCAATCCCTCAAAAACGCAACAGTGCGGCCTAAGTTCCAGAATGGGAAGAAGTTATAAGTTCGGCTAATCGTGCATTGAATTCTCCTGAAAATGTCACAATGCTCATAGGTGGTCAGGCCCCGGCCCTGAGTCTTTTTCCCGCCCGGGCCCGTATATCCCGGTAGTATGGTCGCCGCCGCATTCAGTACGCTGATGACGATGGAAACGGAAGAAGCCCAAATCGCGCAAGGCCTGCGCCGGCGCGATCCGGAGGTTCTGGACGCCCTCATCGAGCAGTATCAGCATCGCCTGCTGCGCTACCTGGCGCACATGACGCACAACCAGGCCACGGCGGAAGACCTCTTCCAGGAAACGTGGATACGGGTGCTGGAGAAGGGCCACCAGTACGACGGGAAGAGCCGCTTCTCGACCTGGCTGATGACGATCGCGCACAACGTCGCGATCGATCATCTGCGGAAAAAGGTTCCGCACAGTTTGGACGAGATGCGGGACACGGAAGACGCGGTGCCGTTTGAGCCGGTGGCGAATGGGCCTTCGCCGTATGACAACGCTGCGGCGTCGGAAGACAAACAGCGAATTAAGGCCGCGCTCGACACGCTCTCGCCGATCTTTCGCGAGGTGCTGGTGCTGCGGTTCCAGGAGCAAATGAAATTGGAAGAGATAGCGAAGCTGGTCGGCATTCCGCTGGCCACGGTGAAGACACGGCTGTATCGCGGGGTGCAGGCGCTGCGTCCGGCGCTGAGAGGAGACGCGCAATGAACGGTCACGAGCGAGCGATGGAGTTGATTACGCAGCGTGATGTCGAGGGGATCACGGACGAGCGATGCCCAGCTGGCTGGAGTTGCACCTGGACGAGTGCGCGGAGTGCGCGGGATTTGAGCTGGCGATGAGCGATGCCGAGCAGGCGCTGCGATCGTTACCGGTGATGGCTTCGTCATCGCTGGTGGAGGCAACCAAGGCGCGCGTGCACGCCCGCGCAGACCAGTTGCGGGAGCGCGATGCGCGCCGGTTCCTGATCGCGATCTCATTTGCGATGGGGATGGTGGTTTCCACGATGTCGGCTTGGGCGTGGTGGAAGGTAGGCGGGTGGATGGTGGAGCGATTCAGCCTGCCATCGGTGATTGTGGGACCGGGACTGGTGGCGTTCTGGCTGCTGCCGACTATATTTCTCGGAGTAATGCTGGTGGCGTTTCCCGAGTCGAGATTCGAAGGAAGTTTGATGCAGTTGTTTATCAAAGATCGTCAGAGAGGGATGCAATGACCCAGCGAAAAACCACTTTCAGCGAAGAATTCGCGATTATTCCGAAGTTCCTGTACCTGTTTGTCGCGTTGTCATATATCGCAATGTTCTGCGCATTTATTGTTTACATGCCAGAACACGACCGCCATGCGCCGCCGTTCGCGGGACGAGTGGCACTGATGGTGCTGACTGGAACGTTGCTGTCGATCTACTTCCTCTTGGTCGGCTACGTGAACCAGGACGCGAAGCGGCGCGACATGAGTCAGTTGGGCTGGACGCTGGTGGTGGTTCTGTTCTTCAACGGCCTGGGACCGCTGGTGTACTTTCTGCTGCGGAAGCCGCTGATCCAGTATTGCCCGCAGTGCGGGGACCGGGTTGAGAGGGGCTTCCATTTCTGCGCGAAGTGCGGGTGCGAACTGGCGCCGTCGTGCGGGTCGTGTGGACAGGCGGTGGACCGGGACTATGTGGTTTGCCCGTATTGCGGAAAGGCGTTGAAAGGGCCGGCGGCATCCTGATGGCGGTAGAATTCCGCCACGGCCGCGGAGAAATCTCGGACAAGCGGATTTCGCGCGGGCTGAGGGCCGACCGAGAACGTGGAGTTGGAGGTGGAGCGCGAGGCGTTGCAGGTGATTGTGCCGGCGTGAGTTGTCATTTTGTTGTTCACAAATCGGGTGACAAATCGCCTCCTCTGCGCGTCTAATCGTAAACCGGAAGGCCGTCTGTTACGTACTACTTTTTAGGAAGCCTTGGGTTCTTTTCAAGGGCTATACTGTAGGTAGGAAATGTCCACCCCGGTTTTGACCAAAACGGAGCCCCAAAAGCCCCCTGTTGTTGAGGAACGCCACGACATCCTTCCCACGTTGTTTGGCGAAGGGCGGGGCCTGTACCCGCAGCGGAAGGACACGTTCGTTTATTCGTTCATTCTGCACATGGTGGCGGCGGGACTGGTCATCTGGTCGGGCTTGTGGGTGAACGAGCACAAGGATGAAATCAAGCAGCAGGTCGTAGGACTGGTGACCGACATCAGCCCGTACATCCCACTGCCGGTCTCGAAGACCAAAGCGGGCGGCGGCGGCGGCGGCGGAGACCGCGACAAGCTGAACGCTCCCAAGGGCGCGCTGCCCAAGCTGTCCAAAGATCAAATCGTGCCCCCGGCCATCGTGGTGCGTAACGAGAATCCGAAGCTGGTCGTCGATCCGTCGGTGGTGGTTCCGCCGCAAATCAAGCTGCCTACGCAGGGTGAGCTCGGCGATCCGCTGTCCAAGGTCTTGGGGCCGCCGTCGAACGGCACTGGAGCCGGAGGCGGGATCGGCAGCGGCTATGGCGGCGGCGTTGGTTCCGGGAGAGGGCCGGGTGTAGGCCCCGGACACGGCGGCGGCTATGGCGGCGGAGCCTATCGTGTCGGCGGTGGCGTGAGCGCTCCCAAAGCGCTGTACGCTCCCGATCCGGAGTATTCAGAAGAAGCCCGCAAGGCCAAATACCAGGGAACGGTTGTGCTGTGGCTGGTGGTGGATGCCAATGGGCGCCCGCAGCAGATTCGCGTGCAACGCTCGCTGGGCATGGGCCTTGACGAGAAGGCCATCGAAGCCGTGAAGCAGTGGAAGTTCGATCCGGCGCACAAAGATGGGCAGGCGGTACCGGTGATGATCAACGTGGAAGTGAACTTCCGGCTGTACTGAGTTAGCCATTCGCTGTCAGCTTTCAGCCGTCAGCTCAAGACGGCGGCACAATAGATTCCGCGCCTGCCCGCCTGGCAGGTTTCGAAGTACCGCTCGTACCCCGAAGAAAATCGTTGTACAATCGCTGCGCTTCGGGAAGTCTCCCCTTAGGGCGTCCCGGGCCAATCCAATCGCGAAAGAGGACGTCCCATGCTGCAACGCAAGATTTCGATCGTGCTCGCTCTTGTCATGCTCGCCGCTATTGCCATGCCCGCCATGGCGCAGGACACCACCAAACAGCCCAGCCCGGCGCAGCAGGCCCAGCAACAGAAGATGAAGGACTGCAACGCGCAGGCCAAGACGAAGAACCTTACCGGCGACGACCGCCAGAAGTTCATGTCGCAATGCCTAAGCGCGGCCGGGGTTCCGCTGTCGCAGCAGGAAAAGATGAAGTCGTGCAACAAGGAAGCGACAGCGAAGAATTTGAAGGGCGACGATCGCAAGGCGTTTATGTCGACTTGCCTGAGTGGTTCGGCGAAGTAAGCCGGGCCCAGACGGCACGAATTGGAGCCCAATTTCGTCCTCGGTTGCTAATTAAGCTGACGAATTGGGCTTTTTCTTGAGCGCGCGCCGAGTGCTACGAGGAGTCTATTGTCACTAAAGTGCTATTGACCGGCACGCTATTGCCATTCACACTGCCAAGGCTGCAGATGTTGGACATGGTGCTACGACTGTTCCCTTGCACGACAGCCATTCGGCACCTACTCGAAAGGATCAACGTGAAAAAACTGGTGTTTCTGCTCCTTCTGGCCGTGGTTGCGTCTCCACTCTATGCCGACGTCACTCTTTGGTACAACGGCGATTTTGACGGCGTAAACGGACTTGTCAACCAGGGCAGCGAGTCACTCTCCGTGGCGTATGTTTATGACGACTTCACGGTTTCCGGCGGAAGCTGGACGCTGACCGGCGCCTTCTCGAACAACTTGATGAATTTCCCTTACGGATATTCGGCAGACGTAGAGATTCGCTCGGGCGTATCAGCATACAACCCCGGGACTTTGGTTTATGGGGCTTATGGAGTGGGATTCTCCCAAACAGCTACGGGCAACAGTGGTTTCGGCCTGACTGAGTACACCATTGCGGTAGATTTGCCCAATATCGTGCTTGGGCCAGGTACGTATTGGCTAATGGTTGCGCCGTCAATTGCGGGAGTATCGTTTGTTTCCACCACATCAGGAGCGAATTGTGTCGGGACGCCTTGCGGTACAGGGAACAATTCGTTCTTTACTAGCGTCGATTTCGGGGGTTATTTCAATCCTGCTACCGACTACCTCACTCCCGCCAATTTCTCGATGGGCGTAATCGGTACGTCCTCGGCAGTCCCGGAACCCTCTAGCCTGATCATGCTTGGGTCGGGACTTCTGGCGGTTGTTGGCGCGGTGCGCCGTCGCCTGTCAGCCTGATTCAAAAGCAACGATTCACAAGAATTGCGGAGCCGAATCCGGCTCCGCTTTTTCGTGGATGCAATTCGTCAGGCCGGGAAGCTAGCTGCGGAACTTCTTGGCCAGGGGTGCGACCCGGTCTTTCGCAGCTCCAGCCCATTCCTGCGCCTTGTCGGCCAGGCCGGAACCTTTGTCCACCCAGTCTCCTGCCTGGTCGCTCCAGTCTTCGACGCGCTCGCGCAGATCGCCGGCCTTGCGCTTCAGTTCGCGGCGCATTTGCTTGCCGGTCTTGGGCGTCATGAGTGCGGCGGCAATGGCCCCAGCGGCAAAGCCGATCAGCAGGAGCGCAAATCCCAGGGCGGCAGTGTTACGGCCGGAAGGCTCGTAGTCGCCTTCGGTGACGAACTCGTTCGGATCATCGGTCATGGCAGATTCCTCTGCCTATTATGGTAACCCGAATTGACGGCGAATGGCGGCGACAGGCGCCCCCGCTGCCGCCGAGTTTTGCCGGCTAGGCACTGACCGAGAGGGCGCTGGCGCGCGGTGGTGCTGCCTGAGACGCCCGCCGCGGCGAACTGCTGGAACTGCTGCAACATGGACGAGTATGCCTGCTGAGCCGCCGACAGGTTGCCCGACTGCAGAGCCGTCCCCAACTGGCTGAATAGCTGGCTGGTTGCGCTGTCAGTGCTGCTGTCGCTTTGGCTGTGGTGATGATGATGGTGGTGCGTGGTGGGCGGCTGCGATTGAATGTCTTTCTGCAGCTGGGTAAAGTCCTGCTGTGCTGCGGTTGTGTTGCCCGCCTTGAGGTCAGCGGACAGCTGGGTCATGTCTTGCGAGACGCTGGTGCCGCTTTGCGCCGAGGAGCTTTGGGACGGCTGCGGCTGCATCTTTTGAAGGGTGGCAAAATCGGCCTGCGCGGCCGACAGGTTGCCGGACTGCAGGTCGGTCCCAAGCTGCTGGAACTCCTGCTTCGATTTTTGCATGCGATTCTGGAAGACCTGCGCGCTGATGTTGAACGCGGCGCTACTTAAAATTCCTGCTACGGACATGGTCGCCTCCTTGGTGACTGTGACGTCGGGTTGTTGAATCTTATCGGCCATCGCGCGCCCAAGATTAGGCGCGGCTAACGCAGCGGTAGTGTGCAAGCGATATACCAAGGGCGGCGGGCTGTGTATCACCCGTCGACTGAGGCACCTAGCGACCGGGTCGCGGCGGAGCGAGTGGGCAATCAGGCGTCGAACCCGGCAATGGCTGCCTATCTAACTCGGCAGCAATTGCCGCGTTGCGCGTTGGCGGAAGCCCGGCGCCAGTGGCGGCTTCAGCGTCATCGGCGATTTCCCAACAGACATGCTGGCCGTGTAAAATCAAGTGTTTACCTGTTGAATCCAGCGTCTCGCGCCGGGTTCCTCCCAAGACTTGAAGGAGTTTTACCCATGGCAATTCCAGCCACACAAATGCGTCCCGGCATGGTCATCAAGCACAATAACGACCTGCACTCGGTATTCAGCGTGGAGCACCGCACCCCGGGCAACTTGCGCGCGTTCATCCAGGCCAAGCTGCGCAACTTGCGCACCGGAGCCATGTTCGAGCACCGCTTCCGCTCCAGCGACGCCATCGAGAAGATCACCGTGGACCAAGTGCAGATGGAGTACCTGTACCAGGATGGCGAGAACCACGTCTTCATGAACACGGAGAATTACGAGCAGCTCCACCTGGGCAAAGATGTGCTCGGCGATGCGGTCGAATACCTGACGCCGAACCTGCAGATTTCGGTCGAATTCTACGACGACAAGCCGGTGGGAGTTGAACTGCCCCAGACCGTGGACCTCACGATCATCGAAACCGAGCCCGGTTTGAAATCGGCCACCGCCAGCAGCGTGACCAAGCCGGCCAAGACGGAGACCGGACTGGTGGTTTACGTTCCGCCGTTTATCAACGAAGGCGACAAGATCCGGGTGGACACGTCGGAAGGGGCCTACCTATCGCGAGCGTGAGGGAGAAAGCTTCGAACGTCGCGCTGGTGGTGTTCAATTTTGCTACCAATTTGCCAACTACCGCGGTACAATTCGCACGCTAGATTCGCGAGTCCCGCAAGGCCAACTCCCTATTGGCTCTGATTGTCGGCGCCGGATTGGGTTTCGAAGACGAGCGATCGCAGAAAGGTATCTCACATGAAGAAGCTGCTGCTGATTGCACTGTGCCTCACCGTGGCGATGTCTGCCGTTGCGCAAAGCAAGATTGACAAGCGGATCTCCGAGTCAACCGGGGTTCTTACCAACATTCTCGACAAACCCAATGGAATACCCAGAAGTCTGCTCGATAAGGCGGATTGCGTGCTGGTCTACCCCGGCGTGAAGAAAGTGGGCGTCGGACTGGGAGTAAGTTACGGCCGCGGCGTGCTGCTCTGCCGCAACGGCAAAACCATGAACGGAAACTGGGGAGCACCGGTCATGTACACCCTCGATACCAGCAGTCTCGGCGCCCAATTAGGCACCACCGAAACCGATTATGTGCTGCTGGTGATGAGCCAGAATGGCGCGGACAAGGTCCTCACGGGCAAGATTAAGCTGGGCTCGGACGCCACCGCAGCGGCAGGACCCTCAGGGGCGCAAGCCGCGGGCTTCAGCGATCCGAAGATCGATATCCTGACCTACTCGCAGACGAAAGGATTGTTCGCGGGAGCGTCATTGGGTGGCGCGTCGATGGGCGCTGATAACAAGGCTGACCAGGAACTCTATGGCAAGACGGTGGATGCCATAGAGATCATCCGGGGCGATGTTCCGGTCCCGGCTTCGGCTAAGTTGCTGGTCGACATGATGAATAAGGTGTCGCCTAAGCAAAAGTAGTCGCCGGCGTGGCTGCGGCTGGTGCCGGTTCGGCCAAGTCCGGCTAGCAGCATCTCAGGCGAGTGAATCAAACCAAAAAATTCGGAGGATACCCGGCTTAACTGGGCATCCTCCGAAGTAGTCTGGTGCAGCAGCGCGTTGCCCCATGGGGGCCGCGGAGCTACCTACTTAACGTGCGTGCCGGCCTTGGTATCGAGCAGGGAAACAAGGGACACTCCCGCCGTGGTGGACTTCACATCGCCAGCCACGATTTGCTTCGCGGTAACTGCTTTGTTGTAAAGCCGCTGGTTGGCGTCGCTATCCGGCTCCAGTGAAGAGCCGTCGATGGAAGCACCCGCGAAGGCTCCCGATGAGCGGGAATAGGTCAGCATGTCGGCCGAATTGCCCATGGTACCGGCTGATGCGCCAGGACCAGCAGCCGCGCTGACATCGGTGCCTACCTTCACCTTGCTGTTCAGCACCTTATCCACGGCACCGGGCGCCATAATGGCGATCACGATGTCGCTGGCCTTGCCACCGACCTGGAAGCCGGCACTGGCGCCGCCGATGCTGTACATCGCCGGCGGAGACCACTTGCCGGTGTAGCCGCTCTCACGGCACGACATGGGGCCGCGCCCACCTGTCCCGCCAACGCCGAAGGCGAATTTCTTCACGCTGGGAAGGATTATGATGCAATCGGCCTTTTGCAGGACACTGGGCGGAATGTCCTTGCTCGAAAGCATGGCCTGCAAGACAGTGGCGGCGTTGCGGAGGGTTTGTTCATCGTCGGACTTGCTGGCACCCCAGACAGGCAGGGTGACGAGCACGAGAACCGTGGAGACGAGCAAACACATCAAAGTTTTCTTGGTGAATAGCATAGCGATTCAGTCCTCCATTGTGTTTCTAGACGTTTGAGTTTTCCCGCACATCGGGGGGCGCAGAAGCGGCCTTATCACAATACCACTAATGGGGGGGAATGCAAAAGCGAGTCAGGGCGGATTTCCGCGGGTCAGGGAGGTTTCAGCCAGGCTGAGCCCGGCACAGTTTGGGGGATCGCGAGCTGACCGCAGTAGCCGGCGGCGGATTCGGTGGTTGCGCCTGTTCTGCGCCACGTTTATCTTGAACCTTGCCCTATGAGTGATGATCGAGAAACCCGCCGGTACCTGGTATCCGGACGCGTACAGGGCGTCGGCTTCCGCTGGTACGTGGAGCGCGAGGCAGCGACGCTCGGCATCGCCGGGTGGGTGCGCAACCGCGAAGACGGACGTGTGGAAGTCATGGCGACCGGAACGCGTCAGCAGTTGAGCGCGCTGCACGGCCGTCTGCGCGAGGGTCCGCGGGCCGCGCGGGTGGATGAAGTCGCGGTGTCACCGGCACCGTTTCTTGACAAAATATCATTCGGTATCGAAGGAGCCGTCTAGCCAATGTCGTCTGTCGCAGCCAACTGCAACGATCTCAAGAGCCTTATCCGCGAAGTTCCCGATTTTCCCAAGCCGGGCATTCTGTTTTACGACATCACCACGCTGCTGAAGGACCGCAAGGGCTTTGCGCGGCTGATTGACGCTCTCACCGAGTACTACATCAACAAGAACATCGACCTGGTGCTGGGCATCGAGGCGCGTGGCTTCATCTTTGGCCCCGCGCTGGCCTATCGCCTCAACGCCGGTTTCGTTCCGGTGCGCAAGCCGAAGAAGCTTCCGGCGGAAACGCTGAAGTGGACCTACGACCTGGAGTACGGCACCGACACGCTGGAGATCCACAAGGACGCGATTGCGCCGGGTCAGCGCGTGCTCATCTGCGACGATTTGCTGGCGACCGGAGGCACGGCGCGCGCAGCGGCGGAGATGGTGAAGTCGCTGGGCGGAGAAATCTGCGGTCTGGGCTTTGTGGTGGAACTCGACGGCCTGAAAGGCCGGGACAAGCTGAAAGACTACGACGTGTACTCGCTGCTGCACTACGAGATGTAGGGGGACGCGCACCAGCCGCATCAACGTTGACCGCTGGTTGCCTGATCGCTCTAGCGTTTCTTCTTGTTGTTGCGATTTTGCGGCTTGTTCTTCGGCAAATCGAGAGGCTCGAAGCGAACGACTTTGATGACGCCTCGTCCGTTCCTGGTGATCAGGTATTTGCATCCGGTTTCGTACACTTCGTCGAACACTTCCAGGCACTCGTCGCAGAACCTTTTCACCGACATCCGCTTCGTGGTCATGGCGCCTCGATTTGTATATCGGCAAGTTTCGGTGCGCCTTGCATGATCGATCAAGACAACAAGATTACGCGGCGTCCCACGAGCTGGTACTTGCCCTCCAACACGATCCGGATCGCCTCGCTGTAGGCGATGTGCTCCTGCTCGAGGATGCGCGCGGCCAGGGTGTGGTCGTCGTCGCTGTCGAGTACAGGCACGGCTTTCTGCAGAATGATCGCCCCGTGGTCGAGATCGGCGTCCACGAAGTGAACGGTGCAGCCGGAGACCTTTACTCCGTAGTCGAAGGCCTGTGTCTGCGCGTCGAGGCCGGGAAAGGCCGGCAGTAGCGACGGATGAATGTTGAGGATGCGGTTGGGGAATTGCCCGACGAACCACGGCGAAAGCAGGCGCATGTACCCCGCAAGGACGACGAGATCGACCTGGCGCTCCTGCAAGGCTGACGCGACAGCGCCGTCGTGCTGCTCGCGCGGTACGCCCTTCGACGGGATGATCAGCGCCTTCAACCCACGCCGCTGCGCTGACTCGATGCCGGGCGCGTCCGCTCGGTTGGAGATGACGACGGCAATGTTGGCGTCGAGCTTGCGAGACGCGACGTTGTCGGCGATGGCTTCGAAGTTCGAGCCGCGCCCGGAGAGCAGTATGCCGAGGTTCTTCATGATGATGACGAAATGATACTTGCGGGCGGACTGAATGTCAGGACACGTGTAGCTCGAGACTGACATGAGGGCGGCAGGAGCCCCATCGTGGAGCCTGCCTCCCTCACACATGTATCGCGGAAGACCCCATCACGCCGCTGAGCTGATTGCCTCTCCCTTGATGAACGCCAGCAAATCGGCATTGATCTGATCGTGGTGGGTTGTAGGCATTCCGTGCGGATAACCCGGATACACCTTCAGCTTGGCACCCTTCACAATCTTCGCCGACAGCAGGCCTGCTGCCGCGATGGGCACAATCTGATCGTCGTCGCCGTGCAGAACGAGGGTTGGCACGTCGAACTTCTTAAGATCCTCGGTAAAGTCCGTCTCCGAGAAGGCCTTGATGCAGTCGTAGCCTGCCTTCATTCCTCCCATCGTGCCTTGCAGCCACCAATTCTTCCGGATGCCCTCGGAGATTTTGGCGCCAGGCACGGTTGTAGCCGTAGAACGGGAGCGTGATGTCCCAATAGAACTGCGCCCGGTTCGCGACGTATTGTGTGCGCAGGTCGTCGAAGACCGACATCGGCGCGCCCATAGGATTCTTGTCAGTCTTCAGCATCAACGGCGGCACAGCACTGATCAAGACGGCTTTGGCGACACGCTTGCTGCCATGCCGCCCGATGTAGCGGGCAACTTCGCCGCCTCCGGTGGAATGACCGACATGAATCGCGCTCTTCAGGTCGAGCTTTTCGGTGAGCGCTGCGAGGTCGTCGGCGTAGGTGTCCATCTCGTTGCCGTCCCAGGTTTGCGTCGAACGGCCGTGTCCGCGCCGGTCATGCGCGATGACCCGATAGCCGCGTTCGCCGAAAAACAGCATCTGCGAGTTCCAGTCATCGGCGGTAAGGGGCCAGCCGTGACTGAATACGATGGGTTGTCCGGTGCCCCAGTCCTTGTAGTAAATCTCGGTTCCGTCTTTCGTGGTGATGGTAGGCATTGGTCGTTCTCCTCAGCTATGCCGGTGTGATTTCCGGCGTTGGGAATCGGGGCGCGGCATTTCAAGCGCGCAGGATTGCCGCGCACAGAGAACTCGCCGCGGTGAAATTAGGCCGATGACGTGGTACGGGGACGTTCCGGGAGCACGTGAAAGCGTTTTGCCGCCCGCCAGGTTAGCCAGACAAAGACCGCAAGGACCACACACTGAGCGACCAGGAACGGCGGCTCGCTCCCGGTAGGAGCGAGGGCATGCAGAGCCGGTATTTTTAAGAAGGCCTGCACGACCGCGACGAAGCAGTTCAAATAGAGAGCGATGGCAGCGGTCACGACGTAGATCCAGCGCGAGGCGCCGGCGAGACGTCCTCCGTATCGCGCCCAGATCGCGATGGCCAACACCACCAGCGAAATGCAGCCCACGATGTGCGAGGGCAGCAGCTTCTCGAACGGAAACAGGAAGCCGGTGACGCTGGTCAGGACCGTAGTGGTCAGGAAGATCGCGGTCCAGCCGTCGAGCCGTTTGCCGTTGAGCAGCCCGTACACGACGACGAATCCCGCGCCGATTCCCGCCAGGCTGATGATGACGTGGAGAAGGGTGAAGGTAGACAGACTCATGCCAAGAACCATGGTGAGCATCCTTATTCGCTGAATTGTTGTACTACCCCGGTTAGTGAAACTCTTGTCAGCTTAGAAGCGCTGCGGAAAAAGCAGATTCACTTTTTTGTGAACGGCCGGGTTGGCTGCCTGACCCGAGGTTATCGGCGATTGCGGAGGTTCGTGCGCGCCGCGGCCCGTCGCACCCCAGCCGCGTGGCAAATCGGCGGTGGACGAGTAATTCGCCGGCCAAATTGCGGAATGATCTTGCACGTTTCGATGTCGAACGCCAGATGCTTGCGCGGCCTGGCTCATTATGGGCTTCACGGAGACAGGACTCAATCGTCGCATTGCGCTGACCTGACCCTTGGATTTGTCATACGCGATTCTGGTATAACAGTTATACTTATGCGGTTCAGCTTCGATGTCCGCAAGAGCCGACGATTGAGAGCGAACCCAAGGCGCGGCATCGGGTTTGAAGAAGCGAAAGCGATGTTCGAGCGACCCTACTGGCTTGACCAGCGCTCCGACGGTCCCGAGCAGTACCGCGCTATTGGGTGGGTGGGAGACCGGTTGTATTCGGTGATCTTTGAGGTGCGGGAAGACGAAGAGGGCGAGGTCCTACACTTGGTCACTCTGTGGAAATCAACGAAAGAAGAGGTTCGACTTTATGAAGAAAACTCGTGAATCCACCAAGCCGTTTTCAGCGGAACAAATTGCCCGGAAGGCGGAGAAGGGCGAGAGCGTGGCCGCGTTCTTCAAGGCAAACGGCCGCATGGTACAGCCCATTCAACGAGTGAATGTCGACCTCACGGCTTCGATGGTGGCGGAGCTGGACCAAGCTGCCGCAGACCTGAACATTAGCCGCCAGGCAGTGATCAAAACGCTGGTGCGGCAGGCACTCGACCAACACTACGTCGCGAAGCGGGCAAAGAGCGCATAGCTACTCGGTCGGTTGCTTCGCACTTGCTTTCGCTTTACCATCGCCCCATCGTGGTTTTTCCCAAGGACAGCCTGGATCGCGAGCGCATTGTGTCGGCGGCGCCGCTCGATGATGATGCGTCGTTCGAGCTGAAGCTGCGTCCGCAACGGCTGCGCGAATTCATCGGGCAGGACAAGGTCAAGAACAACCTGGAAATCGCCATTCAAGCCGCGAAGTCGCGTGGCGAGGCGCTGGACCACGTTTTGCTCTACGGGCCGCCGGGGCTGGGCAAAACAACGCTGGCCAACATCATCGCCAACGAACTGGGCGCGGCGTTTCAGCAGACCTCGGGGCCGACGCTGCAGATCAAGGGCGACCTGACGGCGATCCTGACCAACCTGCGCGAGAAGCAGGTGCTGTTCATCGACGAAGTGCACCGCATGCAGCCCGCGCTGGAGGAACTGCTCTACTCGGCGCTGGAGGATTACAAGCTCGACATCATCATCGGGCAGGGGCCGTCGGCGCGGACGCACACCATGGACGTAAAGCCGTTCAGCTTCATCGGCGCCACCACGCGCGCGGGACTGCTGTCAGCGCCGCTGCGCTCGCGCTTCGGCATCGTGTTGCGGCTGGAGTTCTACACCCATGCCGATCTCAAGGTCATCCTGGAGCGTTCGGCGGATATTCTCAACGTCGAGATCGACGAGCCCGCCGCCATCGAAATCGCGAGTCGCTGCCGCGGCACACCGCGCATCGCCAACCGCCTGCTGCGCCGAGTGCGCGACTACGCACAGGTGAAGGGCACGGGCAAGATCGACAAGCCAACGGCGCAGGCAGCGCTGGAGATGCTGGAGGTCGATCGCCACGGCTTCGACGAAATCGATCGCAAGCTGCTGCTCACCATCATCGAGAAGTACCAGGGCGGCCCGGTGGGCTTGAATACGCTGGCGGCATCACTCGCCGAAGAGGCCGATGCCATCGAGGAAATCTACGAGCCATTCCTCATCCAGATAGGATTTCTGGATCGGACGCAGCGGGGCCGCGTGGCCACTCATCTGGCGTATCAGCATTTCGGGATCAAACGTCCGGGGGCGATGCCGATCGCCGGGCAGGAGACGCTGTTCTAAGCGTCTACTTGCTCGATGTACCCAATATGGGTGCGTTCGTACCCACTCTAGGTACATATCATGACGCTGGCCGTTGCATGCGTTGCAGTGCGGAAACCGCGTATTATGAGCGAGGCGCAGTCGCTCGCAGCATCGCCCTCGAACCCGTATTCATCTAACAACAGAACCCAAGGAGAACTTTGCATGGCTGACTTGATGAAGACTTCCAATCCTGCGCTGGGGCAGGACACGTTCCGCGACCTTGCCGGCGCGACCGGCGACTCGATGACCATCTCGGGAGCGGTGAACAAGGCCGGCATCCTGATGGTGTTGTGCGTGGCGTCGGCGGCGTGGACGTGGAACCGCTTCTTTGCCACGGGAGACCCCGCGTCGGTTGCACCCATGCTTCTGATCGGCGGTATTGGCGGCTTCATTTTGGCGCTGGTCACGATATTCAAGAAAGAGTGGGCGGGCGTTACCGCGCCGCTGTACGCGCTCGCCGAAGGCGCGCTGCTTGGCGGCATCTCTGCCATGTTTGAGCTGAAGTACAAGGGCATCGCGATCCAGGCGGTGATGCTGACGTTCGGCACGCTGGTGGCCATGCTGGTGGTGTACCGCTCCGGCCTGATCAAGGTGAATGACAAGTTCCGCATCGGGGTGGTGGCGGCCACGGGCGGCATCGCGCTGTTTTACCTGGCGCAGTTCGTGCTGAGTTTCTTCGGCATTTCGTTTCATGCCATCAACAGCGGCTCGCCCATCGGCATCGGATTCAGCCTGCTGGTGGTGGGCATCGCGGCGCTCAACCTGGTGCTCGACTTCGATCTGATCGAGCAGGGCGCGCGCTACAACGCTCCCAAGTACATGGAGTGGTACAGCGCTTTCGCGCTTATGGTCACGCTGGTTTGGCTGTACCTTGAGATGCTGCGTCTGCTGACGAAGTTCAGAAGCAGAAACTAAGACGCCCAAAGAACAAAGCGGCCGCGGATTTGCATGGATGACACGGATTAGATCCGCGTTCTTCTGCGCAATTCGCGGCCGTTTTTCTTGTCTATTTTCCGAAGAAGTTAATCAGCGCCGCGTTTACCGCCTCCGGCTCTTCATGCTGCAGCCAGTGGGTGGCATCGGGAAAGTAAGTGAGCTCGACTGAGTCGCAATACTCGACGCTCTCCTGCGCCATCTCGGGCAGCAGGAAGATGTCGCGCTGGCCCCACAGGATGCGCGTTGGCACATGCACCTGCAAGTCAGCGCGGCAGCGTCGGTCTGGCGCGGAAGAACGCGCGGTACCAGTTGAGCATCGCGGTCACGGCGCCGGGGTTTGCCCAGGCGTTGCGGTATTCGTCGAGGTCGTCGGCGGTGAAAGTCCCCGGACGGCTGCTGGCGACCAGAGCCCTCACTCCCGCGGCGAAGTTATTCGACGAGAAGCGCCACTCGGGCAGGCGCGGCAACTGAAAGAACGCCATGTACCAACTGCGCCGCATCTGGCGCGGATTGCTGCGGACGGTGCGTGTGAAGACCGCCGGATGGGGGACGTTGAGAATCGCGAGCTTCTTCAGCCGCTCGGGAAACTGCAGCGCCGTCGTCCATGCCACCGCCGCGCCCCAATCGTGTCCGGCTAGACAGAACTTGTCATGACCGAGCTGATCGGCAATGGCAATCACGTCGGCCACTAGATTGCCGACTGCATAATCAGCGATTTCCGGCGGCTTGCTGCTCAGGTTGTAGCCGCGCTGGTCGGGCGCCACCACGCGGTAGCCCGCTTCGGCCAGCGGACCAATCTGCTTGCGCCAGGAATACCAGAACTCCGGAAAGCCGTGCAGCAGGATGACCAGCGGCCCATCAGCAGGCCCGGCGGCTACTGCGTGCAAGCGGCTGCCGTTGCGGTCAAACCAAAGCTCTTCAAAAGAGGCGGCATCGGGCATACGGAATTCTACTGGACGCGGCGTTCCAAGAGTGCGGCGCTAACTCCTCGACCCTGTCCTCGCGGTACAACACCGCAATGTGTCGCACTGTCGCCGCCACAGCCATATAGGTCATCCCAACGATGGCCACCGCGCCGCCGATATCGAACACCAGAAAATGGTGGCCTGCGATGTCGGCAATCGGATTCACCATCAGCACGGCATTGCCCACGATCAGCAGCATGCGAATTTCCGTCGGCCCGAATAGCCCTTGCGAAAGATGGAAGTGCCCCATGGTGTACGTGGTGAGGTAGCTCTCGATGGAGAGCACGAAGAAGCACGTCAGCATGCCCGCCGCGACCTGCCAGTGTATGTAGCCCGAACACGCCAGATCCCGCCATCAGCGCCAGCGCGCCGAAGGTGTCTGCCATGTGGTCCACGTAAAAGCCATAGCGCGGGCGCTGTTGCCGGCGAACGCGCGCCAGGGTGCCGTCGAGGCTGTCGCCCAGCCAATTGAGCGCCAGAAAGAAACTGGCCAGCACCAGTGCCCATGCGCCGCGCGATGCCAGCGCGTAACTTGCCCCCGCCAGCAGTTGCGCTACGAATCCCAAGCCGGTCAGGTGGTCGGAGTTAATGGCCGCCGGCGTGCGCTCAGCCATCCACACCAGCGCGCGCTTTTCGATGTCGGCGGTCAGCGCCTTGTGTACGCGCAATGGGTTCACGAACCCGGTCTGATCGCCTGTCGGCAATGATAGCTTCCTCCATGTGGACCTCACATTCATGATTCATTGATGTGCGCCTTTCACTGCGGCTGAACTCAGCGCATTGCGGGTTGCGGTAAGTGTGAATTTCAGAGAATCGCGCGGCATGTCTTCAATCACCGGCGCGACCAGCCAGCCCAGGCCGGCGGGCACATCGCGCGTCAGCGAAATCGCCTCGCACTCGATGAACAGGCCGCCCGGTACCTCGACGAAACTCCAGTAGGTATTCAGCCGCCACAGGAAGCCGTCATCGTCGCCCTCGGTCATCCGGCGCTCGTGCGACGTGCCCGGAAGCTCGATCTCCCAAATGTGCGTGCTGCGCGAAACGCTGTAGCCCGCACTTGTGCCGGTGAGCCCGTTGCGCACGTCGTATTCGGCGTCGAGGACGATCGGAACTACGACTTGCTTCTTGAAGCGCATGGCGACGGTCGCAACTCCGCCGCCGCCGGTCACCAGGCGCGACGACTCGACCTCGGGCGCGTAGTACGTAGACAGCCGGCCGTAATCGCGCAGCAGCGCCAGCATGTCGGCGGCATGGCCGCCTGGCACAAACGCCACTCCGCGCCAGTGGTGCAGCAGTCCGCCATTCACCGGGCGGGTGCCTCCGTTGACGGGCTCCATTTGCAATGAGCCGCTGCGGAGTTCGCGTTCCGCGTCGGCCCGGTTGGTCGCCACATCGAAGGTGGCGAGGTAGGTTTGTGGGTTCGCGTGCTGCTGGGCCAGGCGTTTCTCCACGGTGGCGGCGTACGCGTCGAAGGCTTGCCGCGCCGGAGCGCTAAGCCGAGCCGAAGAGCAGGGCACCGTCAGCACCACAATGATCGCTGCCGTGCGGAAATATCAGTCCCATCGAGCACCTTGAAGATTGAGCGTGCGCTAGTAAGACGGTATCGCGCAATACATGACGCCTCAAACCTTTCTCATTTGCACATCATCGCCTAAGTGACTGAATAATTGTGAGTTGCATGAATCGAGTCCGTCGGCGCGACAGCGTCGGTCTTGCCGCTCGCCCAGGCGGAACGGCTGCGACCGCCGAACTCCCGGGTGGATACGCCAGGGGCCGGACGGCTAAACTGAACCGTGCCGATGCCGCACCAGACTGCAACTCGCGTATTCCGCTTCGGGCCCTTCGAACTCGATGAGGCCACGGGTGAACTGCGGAAGTTTGGAATCCGCATCAAGTTGCACGCGCAGCCCGTTCAGGTGCTGGTGATGCTGCTGGAACGTCCGGGAGAACTGGTCACCCGCGAGCAAATGCGGCAGCGCCTTTGGGGCGACGACACCATCGTCGACTTTGACCACGGCCTGAACACAGCGATCAATAAATTACGCGAAGCCCTCAGCGATTCGGCCGCCCAGCCCCGACACGTGGAGACGATCCCCGGCCGGGGCTACCGCTTCATTGCGCCAGTAACGCTTGCGGCGCCGATGGCCGCGGTGTCCGCGGAGCCGCCCGCAACAGCGTCCTGCTGAAATCGCGCTGACAGGACGACACTGCGGAGACGCCTTCCCGCCAACTTCTCACCGCGCCTCACGATTTACCCACCGCCCCTCGCAATCTGGTGCGGATTTTGCTTTTCCTCACGCAGGCGATGTACCTGACGTTTTACCTCGGAGCGCTGGCCAACATTCCGGAGATCGAGGAGATCTTTGCCGACGCACGGCCGCTCTCCCCGGCGCTCCTCACCATCCTGTTGGTGACGACGGCGGTGGTGCTCATTCCGGTGCGGCTGTACCTGTTGGCGGCGGTAGCGTTTGACTTTGAGCAGTTGCAAGCGAAGTTCAACCGGCTCTTTCCCGCGCTGCTTGCGCTGGACCTGTTGTGGGCCCTCTCGCCGTTCCTGCTGATTCATCACATCAACGGAGGCCTCGCGCTCGGCATGACGGCCGCCCTGGTGTATCATGCCGTTCGCCCAGCGGTCGCTGGTGCTGATGTACACCCGCGACCGGGCGGGATGAGATCTCCACGGCGCCAGTGAAGGGTTTGCTGATTATTCTGGTTTGCTTTCGCGGCTCGTCAGCCCACGCCCGGAGACGACCTCTCTAGCGTTTCTTTTTTCCGGCGGGTCGAGGCTTGGCGAACATCCGCGAATCATAGCGCAGGGGTTCCGTCGCGCGGACGACGACCCTTGCGAACTCGGGATGTGCGGGATTGATCAGGCAATTATTCTCGCCGGGCGCCAGTACGGAAGGCACCATCAGCACGCAGCTCTCGGCCCGCAAAGCGAATTCATCCCCGAATCGCGCCAATTCAGGTGGTGCGGCTGGGTCGCGCCAGTTGTCGGGCAGGTCGTTCACTTCCACTCGCTCAAGGCCCAGATCGTCGGGCACTTCCGCAATCGCCAGCACCACGTCGGTGGGAGGGTCGTCTTTATCAAGGTGTACGAAATACTCCAGCATTGCGAGTGACTGGTGCTCCGAGGCGTAGCTGAGCCGGACTCCGGGGCTCGACCAGCGGCCTCCGAAACGATACGAACCTTCGCCGTCGAACGGTGCGCGGGCGAAAGCCTTACGCATTACCCGATAAACCAGGCTCAACTAATACCGCCGTAGGCGATGCGGCCGAGGATGTTCTCCACCTGGCGAGCGCCGAGCTCGGTATCAATGGCTGCAACGGGCGCGATGCCGCCGAGAGCGCGATTGGGACGCTTGAGCCAACGCAGAGCGCGCTCGCGGTCACCGAGATACTCGTTGGCCACAGCCACAATCCGAGCGAGACGATAGAGCCTGTCGGATTCGTACCTCGCCAGCCGGCCTCCGGTCCGGCGGCGCTGCAAGCTTCGCGGTGACAGGTCAAGGGCGCCGGCAAGCTCCTTCAGCGTCAGCCCAGAGGTGCGCATTAACTCCTCTACCACTGCCGGACGAAAGCCTTCGCGGATCGCCTCGCGCAGATCGCGGTCGCTAGCCACGGGACGGCCGACCGTTCGTTCCCCGCCCAATTCCTTAACCACAGCTCGAAGCTCGTTAACCATTATGTCGCTTATGATAGCGCCAAATGTCGCATCCGTAAACGTCGCCCCCAACGCGCATGCCAAACCGCTTATTGCCTCTGCTTTACACTAGCCACTGGTTTAACGTGTCCATATCCATCCGCTCCTTCGCGAAAATCAACTTCGGCCTGAAGATAGGCCCGCCGCGCGCCGACGGCTTTCACGAGCTTCGCACCATCTATCAGACGATTGCACTGCATGACATTGTTGGTATCGAAGTAACCGAAGGCGACGGCATCGAGATTCGCTGCGACGATCCGCGCGTGCCCTGTGACGCGACGAACACGTGTTACAAGATCGCCGAGCGCGTACTCATGACTGCGGGCAAGCGCAGCAAAGTCGTCATCACCATCGAGAAGCAGCTGCCGGTGCAGGGTGGCATGGGCGCGGCATCGTCGAATGCCGTGGCGGCCATGCTGGGACTGCAGCGCGCGCTGGGGATCAGCCTTACCGAACAGGACAGGCACCGAATCGCCGCCGAGGTGGGCAGCGACTTGAACCTCTTTCTCATCGGCGGGACCGTGTTAGGGGTCGATCGCGGGCAGGAAGTCTATGCCTTGCAAGACCTTCCGGAGATGCCGCTAGTGGTGGTGACGCCTGCGTTGGGGGTCTCTACGCCCAAAGCGTTCGCCAAATGGGACACGCTCTTCGAGCTGGCTGTCTTGGAAGAGGTAATCAACGAAGCAGGCTATGGCATGGGAGAGTCCGCGTTGACCGCTTCCACGGGCACAGGTACAATTAAAAAGTTCGATCAGACGCAGTATCCCTGGTTGAGCGAGTCTTACCGTTCGCAGGCTTGGCCTGCGGATGGGCCAGCATCCGGTGTTCCCGCGTTGGGCGGGGACCGGGCCGAGACACCTCTTCTCGACCTTGTCCGAACCGGGATCGAAAACGACTTCGAACGCGTCGTCTTTCCTGAGTATCCCGAGTTACGTGAGGTTAAGAGTGTTTTGCAGCGTGAAGGCGCGCGGTTTGCGTCGCTTTCCGGCTCCGGCTCGACCCTGTATGGCCTGTTCGATTCGGCCAGCGGGGCGAACGCCGCCGCCGAACGCATGCGGGCCGCAGGACACGCGGCAGTGGCTACGAGAACGGTGACTCGGAACGAATATTGGAAGCGGCTTTTTGTAGGCTGACGGCTGATAGCTGACAGCTTCTTTCTTGGGCGGTCGTCTAATGGTAGGACAGTGCCCTTTGGAGGCACTTGTCTAGGTTCGAATCCTAGCCGCCCAGCCAGATCAGTGGATAGTGGTCTGTGGGTAGTGGATAGTCACGAGCGCGGTCTTTCAGGTTTGCAGCGGTTCGAGGTTGTAAGCGCAAGGCGAAGAGCGAGAAGCGCGGAGCACTCGCGAATCGTAGGGTCACCCAGCTTGTAATCCAACCAGGTTTAGCGGGGTGTGGAGACGATGGAAGCAGCAGGGATAAAAACCGGCGCAGTCCAAGCAGCGGCCGCCACGAGCGAAATCGCTTCGGTAGTCGCGCAGCCTGCAGACAAGAAGCAGTCGGCAGCCAGCGATCCCAAGCCCAAGCAGGTGAGGCAGCGCGGCGACGACAAGTGGAAGGTCTTCTCCGGCACGGCCAACGACGCGCTAGCCAAGGAAGTCTGCGAAAAGCTGGGTATGCCGCTGGGGCAGACGTACATTACCCGCTTCTCCGACGGCGAGACCTACGTGCAGATTCTGGAGAACGTGCGCGGCGCCGATGTCTTCCTGGTGCAGCCAACATGCGACCCGGTGGACCTGCACCTGATGCAATTGCTGCTGCTGATCGATGCGTTGAAACGCGCTTCGGCGCGGCGTATCACCGTGGTGGTTCCGTATTTCGGCTACGCCCGGCAAGACCGCAAAGACAAGCCGCGCGTGCCCATCAGTTCAAAGCTGGTGGCTGACCTGCTGACCACCGCAGGTGCAGACCGCGCGCTGGTAGTCGATCTGCACGCGCCACAGATTCAGGGTTTTTTCAATATTCCTGTGGACCATCTGTTCGCATCGCCGGTGCTGGTCGGGCATTTCAGGGACTTGAAGCTTCCCGAGTTGACGGTGGTTTCGCCGGACGCCGGTGGCGTGGAGCGCGCGCGCTTTTTCGCGAAGAAGATGGAATCGGCGCTGGCCATCGTGGACAAGCGCCGCACGAACATGAACGTGACCGAGGTGATGCACGTGATCGGCGATGTGGAAGGCCGCAACTGCGTCATCCTCGACGACATTATCGATACCGCCGGAACGCTGGTGAAAACCTGCCAGGCGCTGCTCGATGCCGGGGCGAAGCAGGTATATGCCTGTGCCACGCATCCTGTTTTGTCGGGCCCGGCCATCGAGAGAATTTCGCAATCCGGGTTGGTCAAGGTGGTTGTGACCAACACCATCCCGCTGACCGAGGCGGCCCGCAACGAACCCAAGATCGAGCAGTTGTCGATCGCGGGACTCATCGCGGCGGCCATCGAGTCGATTCACGAAGAGTCGTCGGTCAGCAGACTGTTTTTGTAAAGGAAACGAGATTATGGCTACAGTAACCGAAAAGAACATCGAAACCCGGTCGCGTCAGGGCGGCAATAAGAATGATGCCCGCCGCCTGCGTCGCGAAGGACTTATCCCGGCTGTGCTCTACGGAGCGGGCCTCGCACCCATCACCATCTCTGTCGATCCCAAGCAGATGAAGCGCATCCTGGGCTCGGAAACGGGACACAACTCGATTTTTGACCTTAGCGCCGGCGGCGACGCGGGCAAGGCGATGATCGTGGACTGGCAGGCGGACCCGGTCAAGGGCGTCCTGCTGCACGTGGACCTCAAGCGCATTGCCATGGACGTGTTGCTGCGCGTCAGCGTTCCGGTCGTGCTCAAGGGCGAAGCGCCTGGCGTGAAAATCCAGGGCGGCATCCTCGAACAGATGGTGCGCGAGATCGAGATCGAGTGCTTGCCTGCCGACATTCCGGCCAACATCGAAGGCGATGTCAGCAAGCTGCAATTCGGCGAGACCATCCGCGTATCCGACCTGCCGCACAGCGACAAGGTCAAGGTCATCACCGACGCGGGCCAGGCAATCGCCCACGTGACCGCGGTGAAAGAAGTTGTTGTGGCAACGCCGGTCGAGGGTGCCGAAGCCGCGGCGACAACTGCCGAGCCCGAAGTTATCAAGAAGGGCAAGCAGGACGCCGAAGGCGAAGCTGCCGGCGACAAGGACGACAAGGCCGACAAGAAGGCAGAGAAGTCCGAGAAGAAGAAGTAGGCGGCGTGAAACTGATTGTCGGGCTCGGCAATCCGGGCATCGAATACCAGTTCACTCCGCACAACCTTGGGTTTCTGGCGGTGGATCGCATCGCCGAACAGTGCGGCGTGGTGGTGAACAACCGCCACTGCCGCGCCCAGACGGCGAGGGCACGGATTGGCGATCAGGAGTTCGTGCTGGCCAAGCCGGAAACCTTCATGAACCTGAGCGGCATGTCGGTGCGCGAGTTGGTCGAGAAGTACGAAGCGCAGCCGGCCAGCGATCTGGTTCTGTTGTACGACGAGTTGGATTTGCCGTTTGGCGCGCTGCGGGTCAGGCCGCGGGGCCGCTCGGCAGGGCACAACGGCGTGGAGTCGGTGATCGACGCCCTCGGTACGCAGGAGTTTACGCGCATCCGCATGGGCGTCGCTCCGGACCATCCGGTGGCAGACGGCGCGCGGTATGTGCTGTCGCAGTTTAAGAAGGCGCAGTATCCGGCGGTGGACCAGGTGCTGGATACGGCGGCCGAAGCGGTAAAGGTCATCCTCGCGGAAGGTGTGCAAGCGGCGATGAACAGCTTCAACCGCAAGGCGGAAGAAGAAGCAACTGGCGATTAGCAACTAGCAGTTAGCTAAGAACTGGTTTTGGTAAAGGTTTTTGGAAACAAGTTCCAGGTTGGCGCCACAACTTCGAGTTGAGGCCGCTCAACGAAGTTCGATGAATTTGAAAGTTACAGGCAGTTTGAGCTAGTTGCTAATTGCTAGTCGCTAGTTGCTTTCTGCAGGAGAAAAACGAATGCAACGTATTTACGAATTGATGTTCATCGTGCGTCCCGACATGATCGAAGAAGAGCAGGACAAGCTGGTGGCCAACCTGGAGAGCCAGGTCGGCACTGCCGGCGGCACGGTGAAAAGTGTGGAACGCATGGGCAAGCGCCGGCTGGCGTACCTGGTGCGCAAGTTCCAGGACGGCATCTACGTGCTGATGACCCTCGAGGGCGACGGCGCCATGGTGAAGGAAATCGAGCGTCGGCTGCGCGTCACCGAGCCGGTGATCAAGTTCATCACCGTGCGCGTGGACGAAGAGCAGAAGCGCGTGGCCAAGATCAAGGCCATTCGCGACACCAAGGTGCGCGGCAAGGGCACGCGGGCGGCGGCGGCGGAAGCAGCAGCGGCCGCGGCGGCAGCAGCCGAGCCTGTGGCAGCGGCAGAGCCGGCGGAGTCGGCTCCAGCCAGCGCGTAGTTTCTGACGGAGCAGCGGCGGATCGCGCAGGTTCTTCGACTCAGACGCGTGCAGTTACGGCCGCATGAAATCTGCGCTCAGCACGACACATAGAAGATTGAGGGCCTGTGACGGCCCGAAGGAGAAACATGGCAGACGAAACGACAAACACGGCAGCTCCAGTGGCCGCCAGTGAAGGCAGCAGCAGCACCACCAGCTCCGCGCCCAGCTCGCGCCCCGAAGGCGGCGGTGGTGGTGGAGGCGATCGCGGCCCGCGTGGCCCGCGGCCCGGCGGACGTCCCGGCGGTGGTCCCGGCGGCCCGCGCGAAGGCGGACGGAAGTTTTTCCGCCGCAAGAAGGTATGCAAGTTCTGCGTGGAAAAGATCGACACGGTGAACTACAAAGACGTGCGGCTGCTCGGGCAGTTCGTGGCCGAGTCGGGCAAGATCGTGCCGCGGCGGTTGACCGGCGTGTGTACGCCGCATCAGCGTCGCGTGGCCGACGCCATCAAGCAGGCGCGCAACATCGCGCTGCTGCCGTTCGCCAGCAGATAGCAGCCCGTGGTCTGCGGCTGGTTGGCCAGCGGACCGCGAGCTTCCCACGTTGTGGGACGACTTTAACTGATAGCTGATAGCCAACGGCTGACAGCATGCGGCGAAGCCGCAAACGGAGTTCGAACATGGAAGTCATTCTGAAAGAAGACATCATTAAGCTGGGCCAGCGGGGCGACGTGGTGAAAGTCGCCGAAGGCTACGGCCGCAACTACCTGATCCCGCACAAGCTGGCGATTGAAGCGACCGCCGGCAACAAGGCCGTCATCGAGCAAATGAAGGCCGCGTCGGTGCGCAAGTCGGCTAAGGAAAAGGGCAGCGCCGAGGAACTGGGCAAGCAGCTCAACGGCGTGGTGCTGGAGTTCACCCGCAAGTCGGGCGAAAAGGAGCAGTTGTTCGGCTCGGTCACGTCGTCGGACATCGCGCATGCGCTGGAAGCCAAGGGCTTTACCATCGACCGCCGCAAGATCGTGCTCGACGTGCCGCTGAAGACCGTGGGCGAGTTCGACGTGCCGGTAAAGCTGCACCGCGAAGTCACGGTCAACGTGAAGGCCGTGGTGAAGAAGGACGCCGTGGAAGAAGCGGCTCCGGCAGCGGAAGAGGCTCCCGCGGAAGCGTAGCTCTCCCTGTACCTAATTCTTGATGAAAGACTTAGAAGGCTAGTCTTCGGGCTAGCCTTCTCTCATTTTGGGAAACCAGGGGCGCACGTTACCCCAATAACAGGTGATACGGCGGAGCACCCAACGAGACGCCAGACGAATCACTTCTGCCAGGAAAATATCTGCTTCCAGTCGTTCTTCATGCTGATGACGGTCCAACCTTTGGTCTTGGCCTCGTCGTACAGCGCTTGCGTAAAGGTGCCGACTTTGGATTCCGGCAATCCCGCTGCCGGGCCGTAGGCGAATTCGCGCGTGGCGTCGTCATGTAGCACCAGCATTTCGAGCGAAGCGCCGCCATCCGCCTGGGTGTACTCCAGCATCTGCTGGTCGCCAGTCGAGTTTCCAAAAGCCGCCTTGGGATGCTTCCCGATGAACAGATAGATGTCTTCCGCCTTGCCGCCATTGTTGTTATTCAGCAGCAGCTTCGGATCGCGCATCAGCACGCCCTGTCCTTCCTTGTTGAATTGGTACTGAGTATCGAGGGCCGAACCTATGATCTGTTCCGGCGGGATGCCGTACACAGGCTGCGCATAGCTGCGGACGAAGGCTTGTCCACCGCCGGTCACGATGTAGGTGCGGTAGCCGTTTTCGCGCAGATACTTCATTACCTCCAGCATCGGCTGGTACACCATCTCCTGATAAGGCCTGTCGAACTTGGGATGCTTCGCCTTGGCCATCCAGTCCTTCACGATCGGCGGGAACTCTTCCGCGGTCATGCCCGTCGAGGTCACGGCGAGGATCGCTTCGAGGTCTTTCAGGTTGAACTTCGACATGGCCTCTTTGTCGCCCGTAACGATGGCCTTGAACGGCATCTTGGTCTTCCATTCCGGATGCTGCGGCGCCATCTCGCCCACCCGATCCAGTGCGAAAAGTACTTGCGAATACATGGGCTGCTCGACCCAGGTCGTGCCGTCCTGGTCGAAGGTGGCAATGCGATCTTCGGGCGCGACGAACTTGGGGCTCGTCTTGTCGGTGGTGGTTTTGACGAAGTCGAGGATGGCTTGCTTCGCCGGGCCATCGTTCCAGGATGGCAAAGGATCGGCAGCAGCAGTCGTCACCGCCGGTTGGCCTGCAGCTGGAGCGGCTGGTGTTGGGTTATTGCTGCAACCAGCGACTACGAGGACTACGAAAAGTGATGAAAGTAATGCCAGACGTTTTTTCATTTCAAGATCTCCTGATACTGCAGCACCCGCCAGATGAATCCTCTGTTTATGTCTCACGGCGCGGCGGCAATGAAATGATGCAAAGCCGGTAGCACGCCCGTCACTTCTTGAGCGGAGCTCCCTGCTGTTGCTCCTTTTCCAGCTGTTCAAGCTTCATCTTAAGCATTTCCTCCTCCTGCGCCTTGGAGAACTTGGGATACAGGAAAGCAATTTGGAACCGCATGCCCCAGGGCGATGTTCCCGCCGGATACTTGGCGTTGCCGAAGAACTGCAGCTGGAGGTTGACGGGCTGGAATCCAATCTTCATGATTCGGCCGAAGCCGCCACCGAAAGGCAGGGTCAGGGCATTGCCGCTGCTGGCTCGCCAGTCGGCGGTGATGATGGGCGCCGTGGTGACGTACCATCCCTTCTTCATGTTGTAGTTAAGGAAGTACTGCAAGAGGAACTGATTGACCGGCGGACGGCTGCCCGTACCGGCAAACGACCAGACGTTGTTGGCGAGAGCTCCGATGACCCAGTGACCGGGAGTGGAGAGGACAACGACACCCGGGCCGGCGCTGACTTTGCCCTGGCCTAACTCGGGCGCGGTAGCGGTGGGAAGAACGATCGCTGGTCCTACTCCCCAGATCACTTTGCCGGGCTTGGCGGGAGAGAAGAAGAGGCTGGGATTCAAGTCCCCGAGGCCGTACCAGCCCTGACCGTTGGGCTGCGCCGAGTTAGGCTGCCAGACGATAGGCAGGATGGTGCGGGTGATCAGGTTCCACTTTGCGTTCAAGTGCAGCGGGATGACTGGCTGAAAGTTCAGCACGTCTTGAACCCGTTGATTCGGCCCTACACCGAAGTTGGTGTTGTTCTGGAGGGGGAAGCTGATCATGTCAGCCACCGGGTTCTGCGCGGCCTTGGCGAGGGCAGCCGTGCGCTCTGCCTCTGAGGCGGCGTCGGGTTTTGGCTCGGCAGCGGACGGTTTTGCCTGCGCGGCGGGCTCCTCAGGCTCGGGAGCCACTGGCTGTCTCTCGGCGACGAGCTTTAGCTGCGCGGTAGAGGCGGAAGGCTCGTGGTCCGCCGCCAGCGTACTCGGGACCGAACCTGCCGGGGTCAAGATAACTTGATTCCCCTTGATACTGACCGAACTGTTCGTGAGGCGTGCCAGTGCGTCGATATCCACATAAGACTTGCCGTTCATCACGACAATGGGAAATTGGCCGGGCTGGCCGGCTACGACGAGCGTCAGGTTTTGCTGCGTATCCTGCGCGAACGCCGACAAGCTCAACAAAAAAAACAGGGTTAGGGACAACGGCAAGATTCGTTTCATCTTAAGTTTTCCTACCCGCGAACCGGTGTAATCGGTCAAGTGGCGGTTCGCGACAAATGGAATTGGGAGTGATGTTAGTAGCATGATCACAGTTCAGACAAGATGGGCCTATGACGCATGTCACAAGGGAGGAACTCCCCGTAATTGCCGGAATATAAATGCCACGTTCGGCCCGCGACGGCGGGCCGCCGCCGGGCAGGGCCGGAACCTGCTGAGCGGCAAGAACGTACATCCAAAAGGGGACAGGGCGCGAGATCCAGACGAGGAGCCCCTGACCACTATAATGACCGCTTACGGATGCCGTCGTAGCTCGTCTATCTAATTGCAGGGAAGTCAATTGAGTCTGCAATTGGGAGACGGGCGGGAATCAGCATGGCAGCCGAGGCGGTAGCGATTGCACTGACGGTGGGTCCGGGCCCGGCCTCGATCGGCACTCCGAACAGGGCAAGCGCGGCGCCTACCATCGCATCCTCGGAAGGACGAGGCACGGCCGAGCAAAGCCAAAGGCGGATGAACGACGCGGAGCTGATCCGGGAAGCCCAGCGCGGCAACCAGGCGGCGTTCGAGGAACTGGTGCGTCAGTATGATGGGCCGGTGCTGCGGCTGGCGTTTCATATGACTCGCTCCGAGCAGGACGCGCAGGACATCTACCAGGAAGCGTTTCTGAAGGCGTACCGGAACATCGGGAGCTTCCGCTTCGAGTGCTCGTTTTACACGTGGATTTACCGCATCGTGACCAACCTGTGCCTCGACCACCTGCGCAAACGGCAGGTGCGCAAGGAAGAGTCGGGCGTGATCACGGATTCGGACGGCGAGAGCTTCGACATGCTCGACCAGGTCGCGGATGTGCGGTCGGGAGCAAGTCCGGAGAAAGATCTGATGCGGCGCGAGTTGGGCAAGCGCATCGCCAAGGCGCTGGAAAAGCTGACCCCTCGCGAGAGAATGGTCTTCGAGATGAAGCATTATCAGGGATTGAAGCTGCGCACGATTGGCGAGATTTTGAATACGACGGAAGAGACGGCAAAGAACACGCTGTTCCGCGGGACGCAGAAATTGCGGGCCGCGTTGAAGGATACGAGATCATGACCCCAACCTGTCGCCAAGAGACGGCAACGAGGGGCACCGAGAGTTCAGGTAGTTGAAGATTGAAGGATGGAAGTATGAATTGCGAATGGGTACGAGAGAACATTACGCTCCACTTGTACGGTGAGCTGGCCGATGACGCCCGGCATGAGCTGGAGCAGCATGTGGCGCGGTGCGCGGATTGCGCGGCGGAGCTGGCCGAGCAGAGAGAGTTCCAGGCGCAGATGAATGCGGTGCCGGTAGCGGAGCCGACGGCGAGCTTTCTGGCGGCGTCACGCATGCGGCTGCAGGAGGCGCTGGAGCACGAGCGTCCGCAACAGGCGTGGTACCAGCGGCTGGCATTCGATCCGACCGCGTGGTTGAGGCAGGTGCGCTTCTCGCCGGCGCTGGCCATGGTGATCTTCATGGTGGGCTTCGGCGGCGGACTGGGCGCGATGTATCAGTCAATGCGGCACAACACTGTCGTTCCGCACGCACGGATAGCTTCACGAGCGCGGCGATCAGCGGAGTGACGTCGATCGAGAAGGACCCCACCACGAACCAGGTGAAGGTACAGTACGACCGCGTGGCTCCGGGCATGGTGCAGGGCTCGGCGAGCGATCCGAAGGTGCAGGACCTGTTGCTGTATGCGGCCAAGAGCAACGAGAATTCTGGAGTGCGGCTCAATTCGGTAGACGCCCTGATGGACAAGATGGACGATGCGCGGGTGCGCGAGACACTGACCTATGCCCTGCGATATGACAGCAATCCGGGAGTGCGGCTGCATTCGCTGGAAGGGCTTTGGCGGCGTACGTCAAAGAAGACATTCGGGTGCGAAACGCGGTGCTGGATGCGCTGCTGAACGACAGCAACCTTGGCGTGCGCAGCGGAGCATTGCACGCTCTGGAGCCGGTGAAGACCGACAGTAGCGTACGCATGGCGTTCGAACAACTGGCGAAAGACGACCCGAGTGACTATGTGCGCGGGGAATCGAAACGCGTCCTGGCTGCCATGCCGACGGTGTACTGACGAGCGCCATGATAGTTGGGACGAGATTGAGGACAGCCAACGCGATGCGGCGGAAGGTGGCGGCTGCTGCCATCGTGACCATGCTGGGAGTTCCGCTGTGGGCGCAGACGGCGCGGGTGTTTCGCGACGGCAACGTGTGGGTGGAAGAGACCACGGGCACGCTCCCGGCGGCGCGGGAGTTCCGGGCGCTGACCGACCTGGGATCGCTGCAAGTACAGGGCAGCGCGACACAGGTGACCTACGTAGTCCGCAAGCGCTCGTCGGCGGATTCGGAAGCGGCGGCGCGAAAGCAGTTTGAGCAGTTACGCGTCACCGCCAGCAAGATCGGCGACGTGGTGGTGCTGGAAGGCCACGTGATGGGCCGGGGCGTCAACCGCCTGGCGGCAGATTTTGCCGTGCAGATTCCGCGCCTGACGCAGATTGTACGGGCGGAAACCCGCGGTGGACCGTTGTCGCTGAGTTCGATCCAGGGCACGGTGACGGGCACGACCGGCGGCGGAAGCGTGAGGCTGGCTGACCTGGGCGGGGCGACCTCGGTCATCAGTGGCGGCGGAAGCATGGATGTCGGCAGCGTCAATGCCGATCTTTACCTGGAAAGCGCTGGCGGCCCGGTGACGGTGGACCGCGTGAGCGGGCAGTTGACGGTGAAGACCGGCGGCGGAAGAGTGAAGATCGGAACGGCTGGACCGACCACGGTCGAGACGAGTGCGGGCAACATCGAAGTGGGCCGGTGTAATGGCGGCCTGCGGGCAAACTCCGGCGGCGGCAACCTGAACTTCGGCGACGTGATGGGCCCGGTGACGGCCGAGACCGGTGGCGGAAGCGTGCGGCTGGGCAGCGCGCAGGGCTACGTCAAGGTGATTACGGGCGGCGGCATGGTAGAGCTGTGGAAGCTTGGCCAAGGCGCGTACGTGGAGACAGGTACGGGCACCATTACGGTGCAGTTTGTGGGTACAAAGTTTCGCGATTCGTATTTACATACGACGATGGGCAACGTCGTGGCGTACCTTCCGCGCGATATGGGCGTGAATGTGCATGCCGCGACTGAGATGGCGAACGGATCGGGAATCACTTCTGAATTCCCCGGACTGGCGATTACGTCCGAAGGCGGACAGTTTGGACCGAAGTCGATGTTTGCCGAGGGACCGTTGAATGGCGGCGGGCCGATCCTGCGAGTGCGGACAACCATTGGGCAGATCGATTTCCGGAAGTTGCAACAATAGGTAGTTGAGGTAGAGCTATGAGTGGTATTGCGAAACACTTCGCGAGTTTGACTCTAGTGCTGGGCATGACTGTGGCGGCACCAGCATTTGCGGCCGCGCCGCCGGGCACAGGAGCGCCAGCCGACCGGGCATACCTGGGCGTGATGGTGGAGGGCGTTTCTCCAGAGACGGCGTCGGCGTTGCACCTGACGGGCGGTACGGCAATCGCTAATGTCGATCAGGACGGCCCGGCGTGCCGGGCGGGACTGAAGGGCGGAGACATCGTTACGGGTTTCAACGGTAAGCCGGTGAGCGGGCCCGACCAGTTTGCGTCGCTGATTCAGGGCAGCGCTCCGGGCAGCACCGTGACGCTGACGGTTTGGCGGGGCGGGCACAGCCAGGACATGAAAGTGAAGCTTGGAGACTGGAAGCAGATGGCCATGGCGCCACCGGCGCCGCCGATGAGCCCGGTCGGAAGGACGATGCCGCTGCCTCCGATGGCGATGCCGCCGTTCGATGTGCATGGCTATGCGCCGATGATGGCACGCAGCGGGGTCCTCGTGGAGCCGTTGAGTACGCAGCTGGGCGAGTTCTTCGGCGTTGCGCCCAACGAGGGCGTGCTGGTGCGTTCGGTCGACAGGGGCAGTCCGGGCGCGGCCGCCGGCCTGAAGGCGGGCGACGTGGTGGTGAAGGTCAACAGCGAAACCATCCACGACATGCAGGATTGGAAGCGGGCGCTGAAGGCGCAAGGCGGCAAGCTGTCGCTGTCCATCGTGCGCGACAAGCGACCGCAAACGCTGCAGATGACCGTTCCGGAGAGCACATCGCAGCTGCAGCCCGATCCTTGGGATTCATTTGATCAGGACATGCAGGCGATGAACGCCGAGATGCAAACGCTGGGCCCGGAACTCGACCGGGAGACGCAGCAGCTGACGACGCTGGCGCAACTCGATCCCCAGCAGATGGACGAGATCCATCGTCAGGCACAATCGGCGGCGGCGCTCACTCCGGAGATGGAGAAGCAGGCGCGGGATCTGGGCCGGCAGGCCGAGGAGATGCGCAAGCAGGCGGAAAAAGCGGGGCGCAGCGTGACTCCCGAGATGAAGAAACAGGCGGAGGAAATGCGCAAGCAGGCCGTGATAATGCGCAAGCAGTCGGAAGAGATGCGCAAGGAACTGGAGAAGATGACTCCGGAGCTCCAACGGCAAGCGCGCGAGATGGCCGATAGCATGAAACCGGCGGCGCGGGAGTGGGCGGCCACGGCGCGTGACTTCGAGCAGCAGTGGAAGCAGATGCAACCTGAGATGCAGAAGCAGATGGAAGAGTTCAAGAAAGAGTGGGAGCAGGAAAAGCACGAGTGGCAGGAGATTCTCAAGGGAAGCAATCCGAAACAGTTGTAAGCCGGACAGCAAAACGACGACGAGCGCACTGGGGAGCCGAAAGGCTCCCCGTTTTTTTGTCGCGCGTAGAGAGTGCACAGATTTCGCTGGGGCTACTTCCTGCGCCGGAAGATGAGTTCCAGCAGGCCGTAAAGGACGAGGCAGACCCAGGCGTTGACGAGCAGGCCCCAGTCCAGACGGAAAGGTTCATGGCGCGCAGCCGGAGGCAGGTGCGGCATGAGGACGAAGAAATAGAGCACGCTGCCGAGGACGACGGCGGCGAGTTGCTTAAGGAGGCGGGGGAGCATGGAGCTAGTTTCGAGTTTCAAGTTTCGAAATACAAGAGCGACCACGGATTTACACGGATGACACGGATCGAACTCGAATCAAGAAATGCATCTTGAGCCGGCTCGCCTCGGTCGCGCCGCGTTGATTCGGGCGGATTATAGCGCCACTCGGAAGGTTTACCTACCCTTTCTCAAGGATGGGCGACAGGATGGGGTACCGAGAGTGCTTGTGACGGGAACGAACAGCAGGTCCTTCGACTCGGACACGCGCCGATAGCGCGCGTCCTCCGCTCAGGATGACAACACTAAAGAATAGACTGGCAACTGGTAACTGACTACTGGCGACTGCTGCTGATTTACCATCGCACTGTGCTGGAACTCTCGACCAACGTGCAGTATGTGAAGGGCATTGGCCCGCGCATCGCCGAGATGCTGCTGGAGAAAGGCATCGCGACGGTCGAAGACCTGCTCTATTACCTGCCATTTCGCTACGAAGACCGGCTGAATCCGCGGGGCCTCAACGAACTACGAGCAGGAGAGATGGCGAGCGTGATCGCTACGGTGCGCACGTCGGCGCTGTTCCGCACCCGGCGCATGCCTCTTTTCGAGATGACGGTCGGCGAGGGGCGAACCACGCTGAAGTGCATCTGGTTCAATGCGGCATACCTGCAAGACAAGTTTCGCGCCGGACAACTGGTGGCGCTGTACGGCAAAGTTGAAGCGACCACCCGCGGGGAGGATCGGTTGCAGATCATGCAACCACAGTTTGAAATCTTGGACGATCCGATTGAGCGCGGCGCGCTGCCCGAAGAAGAACAGCGCAAGTGGCAGACACTGGAGACTGGACGCATCGTTCCGATTTACGAGTCGGCGGGCAAGGGAAAGCTGACGGCGCGATGGTTTCGGCGCATCATTCATGGGATGCTTGAGCAGATGGAGGGCGAGCTGCCGGATGCGATTCCGCGAATCGTGCGCGGGCAGATGGGGCTGATCGATCGCAAGGCGGCGTTCTGGCAGGCGCACTGGCCCGAGGTCGGCGAGAGTTTGGCGAAGCTGCAAGCGGCGCGGACACCCGCACTCTTCCGGCTGATCTTCGAGGAGCTGTTCTTCTTGGAGCTCGGCTTGGAATTGAAGCGGCGCAAGATGCGGGCACAAACTGGCGTGAGCTTCCAAATCAACGACCAGGCACGCGCGGCGGTAAAAAAGATACTACCGTTTCATCCGACGGCGGCGCAGAAGCGCGTCCTGAAAGAAATCGTCGATGACATGAAGCAGCCTGCGCCCATGCGGCGACTGCTGCAAGGGGATGTCGGGTCGGGCAAGACCATCGTCGCGTTCGAGGCGGCCGTCATCGCCATTGAGAACGGCTACCAGGTGGCGCTGATGGCCCCCACGGAAATTCTGGCGACGCAACATTACTTGTCGGCGAGGAAGATACTGGAGCAGGCGGGGTATCGCATCGTGCTGCTGACGGGATCGCAGGACGCCGGTCGCAAGAAGCAGACTCGCCATCACATTGCGCAGGGGAATGCGCAACTGGTGATTGGAACGCACGCGCTGATCCAGGAGTCGGTAGAGTTCGACAAGTTGGGGCTGGTGATTGTGGACGAGCAGCATCGGTTCGGCGTGATGCAGCGATTCCGTCTGATGAAGAAACCGGGCGACGCGGAACCGGACGTGCTGGTGATGACGGCGACACCGATTCCGCGAACGCTGGCGCTCACGCTGTATGGCGACCTTGACACAAGCACACTGGACGAGCTGCCGCCCGGGCGCACGCCGATCAAGACCACGCGCGTGGGTGATGACGCAGCGGAAAAAGTTTGGGAGTTTGTGCGCAAGCAGGTCAAAGCGGGGCGGCAGGCGTACGTCGTGTATCCGGTGATTGACGAAGGGGCGATGGAAGGTGAACTCAAGGCCGCCATCAAGATGCATGACCAGCTGCGCAAGAAGAGATTTGGCGGGACTGCGCCTCGGGTTGTTGCACGGCCGGATGAGCGCCGATGACAAAGATGCAACCATGGCGGCGTTTCAGCGCGGCGCAATCGACGTGCTGGTCGCGACGACGGTCATCGAGGTTGGCGTGGACGTTCCGAATGCGACCGTGATGGTCGTGGAACACGCGGAGCGGTTTGGCCTGTCTCAGATGCACCAGTTGCGCGGGCGGATTGGGCGCGGGGCGGCGCAGTCGTATTGCGTGCTGATGACCGGCGGCAAGGTTTCTCCGGAGGCGGAGGAGCGGTTGGATGCTATGGTGCGCACGCAGAACGGCTTCGAGATCGCCGAGCTAGACTTGCAACTGCGCGGGCCGGGAGAGTTCTTTGGCACCAAGCAGGCGGGGATGCCGAATTTTCGCGTCGCCAATTTGCTTCGTGATCGCGATGTGCTGGAGCTGGCACGAAAGCAGGCGCGATGCGTTCTGGAAGGTCCAAATGCGCAGATTTCACAGCAGGAAATCGCGAACGCGGTGATGCATTTGCGGGCTCATTGGAATCGAAGGTATGGGCTGGTGGAGGTAGGGTGAGCTTTATGACTCAGCTTCAGCAATCACTCGTCTGAGCAAATCTTCTCGGCGCGGCGACCGTCCGTGTGGTTAAATATCTGCAGTCTACGAACTCTTCGGGGGAAGCGATGTCGTTTGAAGATGCTCTCAATCTTGCGTCGCGAGATGATTCGTTCAAAGCAACCATTTATGCGATGAACACTTTGCTCATAGGCAAAGGCGTTTACACTCGAGAAGAGTTTGAGGCGTTATTTGTCGAGTGGGTGGCGAAGGAGCAAAAGCGGCACCTCCCGAGCAAACAGGCGCAGCCGACTACTTCCTACCAGACGGCTTAGAACTGCAAACTGGGTGCTCGCAATCCGGCTTGCGACCGCAATGAATGCCGATGTCACAAGCTTTGCACTCGCAGGCACAGCGTGGAGCAGGCTTCACTTCACCGGTGTGCTTCTTACGCGTTTCCGTCAAGTTTCCTCGTTTCCGACGTGCCAATTGCCGTGACGCGTCTTTTTGCAAATATCGTGAGGCGGCCTCAACTGCACATGATACATACAGAGTCTTGCTGGGGTGCGCTTCTCCCCAAAGACGTGCTTTTCCGCGAATTTGATCGGAAGACATGAAAAGCGAAGCAATCGAAAGTGCGAAGCTCCATATTCCTGAATGGTAACTCCCTCAAACTCCGAGTTATTTCGCCTGTTGCCGTCAGTGGATGAGTTGCTGCGCGACGAGGCGATGCAGTTGATTGCCGGGCGCGAGGGGCGTGCGGCGACCATGGCGGCGGCGCGCGGCGTGCTCGATGAACTGCGGACGCGGATTGGCGCGGGATCGATGACGGAGGCGGAGATTGCGTCGGCGGTGGAGGCGGCTCCTTCCGATATCGCGCGCAGGCTACAGGCGACAATGGCGTACTCTTTGCGGCCGGTCATCAATGCCACGGGCGTGATTCTGCACACCAACCTCGGGCGGGCTCCGTTGAGTGGTGAGGCGCTGCGGCACGTGGCGGAAGTGGCGCGAGGGTACTCCAACATCGAAATGGACCTGGCGACCGGCGAACGCGGCAAACGCGACGTACACGTGGATCGCTTGTTCGCAAAGGTGTTCGGCGACGTGGGACGCGAAGTAGCGACCATCGTGGTGAACAACAACGCCGCGGCGGTGTTTCTCACTCTGAACGCGCTGGCCGAGGGCGGCGAGGTCATCGTGTCGCGCGGCGAGCTGGTGGAGATCGGCGGGTCGTTTCGCATTCCCGATGTGATGGCGAAATCAGGCGCGGTGCTGCGCGAGGTGGGAACGACCAACCGCACGCGCATCGCGGACTACGAACAGGCGATCAACGAGCGGACGAAGCTGCTGCTGCGGGTGCATCGGTCGAACTTCGAGATTACGGGGTTCACCGAGCAGCCGTCACTGGAAGAGTTGACGGCACTGGGGCGCAGGCGCGGGATTCCGGTGATGGAGGACCTGGGCAGCGGCGATATTTTCGATTTGCCGTCGGTCGGCGTGCGCGGCGAGCCCACAATCGCGGCCAGCTTGCGCGCAGGCGTCGACGTAGTGACCTTCAGCGGCGACAAGCTGCTGGGCGGTCCGCAGGCGGGGCTCATCAGCGGCGCGCCGGAGTTGGTCGCAAAGGTGAGAAAGAATCCGCTGTTTCGCGCGTTGCGCGTGGACAAGATGTTTTATGCCGCGCTGGAAGCCACGCTGCTGGCGTATTTGCGCGAGGACTACGACTCGGTTCCGGCTCTGCGCATGATGCGGCTGACAGAACAGCAGCTCGACGAGCGGGCTCAACACATGATGCGCAAGCTGCACATCAGCGCGCCGCGGCTGAAGGTGGAAGTGGTGGAGACGCGGTCGGTGATTGGGGGCGGGTCGGCTCCGGGGGCGACGCTGGCGAGCCGAGGCGGTGGCGGTGTCGTCGAAGGAGATCGGGAGCGGATGAGATTGCGAGGAAGTTGCGAGAGTGGGAGACGCCGATGATTGCGCGCGTGGATGACTGGGCGCGTGGTGATGGATTTGCGGACGGTGGAACCGGAGAAGGATGAGGTACTTGTGGCGGCGGTGGCGAGCATCGGTCCCTAAAGATTTATATCCCACCCTTTCGCAAAGAACGCGAAAGGATGGGGCACCCAATTTCAAACTTCCAGTAACTTCTTGGCAACGATTTACACCATCGGACATTCGACACGCACGCTGGAGGAACTTGTGGCTGCGATGCGAGGCCATGGAATCACGACGCTGGTCGATATTCGCGCGTTCCCGATGTCGCGAAGGCTGCCGCACTTCAATCGAGAATCACTGGAGCAGGAGTTGCCGAAAGCGGGCATCGCGTACGCGTGGATGAAAGAGTTGGGCGGGCGTCGGAAGAAGATGCGCGACGATTCGCCTAACATCGCGCTGCGCGATGACTCGTTTCGCAATTATGCGGACTACATGATGACCGAGGAGTTCGGGCAGGGCATTGCGAAGCTGCTGGAGATCGCCGAAGGGAATGCAGGTCCCTCGACTGCGCTCCCTGCGGTCGCTCCGCTCGGGATGACAAGTCAATCGGATGATCGAGGTAGGACGGCGATCATGTGTGCTGAGCGAATGTGGTTTCATTGTCATCGCATGCTGGTGAGCGACTACCTGACAGCACACGTGCATCGCGTTCTGCATATCGATGATGAGAAGCGGGAGGCGCGTCTGCACAAGTTGATGGCGGAAGCACGGTTAGTGGACGGGAAGCTGGCGTATGACGGCGGGATGTTGCTGTAAGGACCAGCGTCCTCCATCTCTGCGTCCTGCGTCGCTCCGTCACCCAGAGTTCTCGCGAGGGAGGGGGCCTTCGACTCCGGCGTCGTCCGCCGCGGCGGACGACGCCTCCGCTCAGGATGACAAATCTGGGGAGAGTTTCTTCAGGCACTTGCAGATATGCCGCGACGGCTCCCACCCTATCGCCAAAAACGGGCGGTAGGATAGGCCACCCGGCGTTCAAGATCGGTGTATAGTTGCAGGGCTGTTGCGAGATAACCGGGAATTCCAAGCCAAGTGCTTTTGAAGAGGGGGAAGTGAGTGCGAAAAATAGCAATCGTCAGTCTGCTCGTGCTGCTCGTCGCGGTGACCGCCAGTGCTGGAACCGTTGTGGTTAACTTTGATGACCTCACAGGCGAGGGCCTGGTGCCGGATGGATATGGCGGCATCAATTGGAGTGGAAATTGGACGTATTACGATTCGGCGCAACCACCCTACAACCCGAGTTCACCGCCGAGCCGAGTGTATGACTTAAATGTTGCGGTATTTCCCCAGGACACCTTTAGCTTCGTGAACCCGGCGGGCGAGGTCTTTCTGGGAGCGTGGTTTGCGGGATACCCGGATGCCACCGTTACGTTCAATCTCTTCAACGGCGCAAACCTGGTATGGACGTCAAACACGCTGGCGCCGACGGACGTGCCCGCCTTCCTGGCGTCCGGTTATTCCGGATTGGTTACATCGGTGGAGGTGTTATCTCCGGAACCTGACACCTTCGTCATGGACGATGTGACATACAGCACCGTCCCGGAACCAACCTCACTGTTGCTGCTCGGTACCGGACTAATGGCGGGTATCGGAGCCATTCGGCGCAAACACCGGGCGTAGTCATGCCTTATCTCACAACAACCCGATCGCGCAACTGAAGCTAACGTCGTTCGCCGCGCAGGCATCTGCGCGGCGCGGCGGATTCGGTCCATGGTCGGCGATGTTTCATCGCGATCTTCTATCTTTCCCTAATAGCGCGACATGCTGTTTGCGCGGTGCGCGCCGCTCCCGCTATCCTCGAAAACACGTATGAAAAAGGCTGTCTTCCGCGAAAAGAACAAGGGGTATTACCGCGTCTTGCACACGCCCATCTGGATATGGGTGTTCTGGGTGCTGCCGGGATGGCCGCTGACCTATGACCTGTACACGCACGGGCCCGACCGTCGCCATTGGATATGGCTGGCCGCGGTCATGGCGGTTGTTTTCTGGCGCGGATGGCTGGGCCGCATGCCGGGCTGCGAAGAGCGGCCTTACATCCATTATTACGGCGTGCATCAGCCGAACCTCTCGTATCGGGTCGTATGCTACACCGCCGCGTGGATCGACATCATCGTGCCGTTTACGCTGAACCTGGCGGGCATGGTCGTGGCTGCCGTCACCGGACAGTGGATGCTGAAGGCGATGTATCAGTACGGCTACTATCCGCTGGCGCTGGCGGTGGTGCTGGGCACAGTGCTGAACCTGACGCCGCGGGCCAAGCGCGATTGCTTCGGCGAAGGCGCGGAACGCGCGTGGTTCTACATCGCGATCTGGACGGTGGTTCCGACCCAAGTCGTGAACTGGGGAGCGTGGCGGCTGGGCAAGTTCATGGCGCTGGCTCCGCTGCCCCTCGCGCGGACGCGGCTGGTGATCTGCCTGCTGTCGACGGCGTTTTTCTTCCTGCTGGGCGTCGCGGCGAAGTTGCCGCGAACGCAGCGGTACTACACCGGCGTGGCGGCGGCTGGGGTATAGAGGTTGTCAGCAAAAGAAAAGCGGCCCGCAGAGCGGACCGCTTTTTCCCGAATTTTCGCTCGAGTTGTTAGACAGCCTGAACGTTCTCGGCCTGCCAGCCCTTGGGGCCCTTGACGACGTTGAACTGAACGGTCTGACCTTCCTGGAGGCTGCGGAATCCGCCGGCCTGGATGGCAGAGTAGTGAACGAAAACGTCTTCGCCGTTCTGACGGCTAATGAAGCCGTAGCCCTTTGCGTCATTGAACCACTTAACTGTTCCTTGTTCCATGGTGTTACTTGTTCCTTCGAAATTGATGTAGCTACGATTCGAACGGATTGTGAAGCGGCAGGGATGCTGCGAGGCAGGAACTGCTGCGTACAACGTCGATCAATCGAGCAATTTCATCATAGCAGTGTATGCCGCAAAGCCCAAGCATTTTCGTGGGGGATTGCATCTCCGGCGTTGTAATTTCCGCAAGTATATGTAAAATCATGCGGATAGCGACCGTATTTCACGATAGTAGTGCCATGTTCGCTCGTCCGCTATCCGGGCCCGGGAGGCGCTAAGTAACCCAATGATCGTAGGTACCGGCATCGACATCGCCGAAGTGGACCGCATCGCCGCCAGCATCGCGCGCTTCGGTCGCCGGTTCACTGAGCGGGTATTCACCGCGGAAGAGATCCGCTACTGCGAATCGAAGGCCAACAAGGCGGAGCGCTACGCCGCCCGCTTTGCCGCCAAAGAAGCCGGCATGAAAGCTATCGGAACCGGCTGGAGCCACGGCGTGCGCTGGCAGGATATCGAAGTGCAGAGGCTACCCGGAGGAAGACCCACCGTCGCGTTTCATGGTCGGGCAGGAGAGTTTTTCGCCAAGCTCGGTGCGGCGCGTTCCCACCTCTCCCTCACTCATACCAAGGGAATGGCCATGGCCGTCGTGGTCCTGGAGAGCAATGAAAGTGACTGGCTACTCGCTGCTACCGGGTGCCCGCTCGACCGGTCCCCGCCCGCCTTTTCTATCCACTATCCACTAGCCACTAGCCGCTGATTGTTCACCCGTCACATTCCCCCGCTGCCCGGCACTTTATAATCCCCCGCATGAACCTCGAAGAAAAACTCACCGAACTCAAGCGTCGCGACTCCCTCGCCGAAGCCGGCGGAGGCGAAGCCCGCGTCGCAGCGCAACGCAAGCAAGGCAAGATGTCCGCCCGCGAGCGCATCGAGTTCCTTCTCGACGAAGGCACCTTTGAAGAGACCGACAAGCTCGTCACCCACCGCTGCACCGACTTCGGCATGGACCAGCAAAAGGTCTTCGGCGACGGCTTCGTCACCGGCTACGGACGCATCGAAGGCCGTCTCGTCTTCGTCTTCGCCCAGGACTTCACCGTCTTCGGCGGCTCGCTCTCCGAGACCAACGCCGCCAAAATCGTCAAGATCATGGACACCGCCATGCGCGTCGGCGCTCCCGTCATCGGCCTCAACGACTCCGGCGGAGCCCGCATCCAGGAAGGCGTCATGTCCCTCGCCGGATACGCCGACATCTTCCTGCGCAACACCCTCGCCTCCGGCGTCGTCCCGCAAATCTCCGCCATCATGGGCCCCTGCGCCGGAGGAGCCGTCTACTCCCCCGCCATCACCGACTTCATCCTGATGGTCGAGAACACCTCCTACATGTTCATCACCGGCCCCGACGTCATCAAGGCCGTCACTCACGAAGAGGTCACCAAAGACGAGCTCGGCGGAGCCATGACCCACAACGCCAAGTCCGGCGTCGCCCACTTCCTCGCCCACGACGACGCCGAATGTCTCAGCATGATCCGCGAGCTCTTCAGCTTCATGCCCTCGAACAATCTCGAAGACCCGCCGCGCAAGGCCTGCACCGATCCCATCGATCGCGCCGACGAAGCCCTCGACACCCTCGTCCCCACCGAGTCCAACCTGCCCTACGACATCAAAGACGTCATCACCCACGTCGTTGACGACCAGTACTTCTTCGAAGTCCACGAGCACTACGCCAAAAACATCGTCATCGGATTCGCCCGCCTCAACGGCAAGCCCGTCGGCATCGTCGCCAACCAGCCCAACTTCCTCGCCGGAGTCCTCGACATCAGCGCCAGCCTCAAGGCCGCGCGCTTCGTGCGCTTCTGCGACTGCTTCAACATCCCGCTCATCACCTTCGAAGACGTGCCCGGCTTCCTCCCCGGCACCCAGCAGGAGTACGGCGGCATCATCACCCACGGCGCCAAGCTGCTCTACGCCTTCTCCGAAGCCACCGTGCCCAAAATCACCGTCATCACCCGCAAGGCCTACGGCGGAGCCTATTGCGTCATGGCCTCCAAGCACATTCGCACCGACGTGAACTACGCCTGGCCCACCGCCGAAATCGCGGTCATGGGCCCCGAAGGCGCAGTCAACATCGTCTATAAGCGTGAGCTGGAAAAGTCCGACAACCCCGACACCGAGCGCGCCGCCAAAATCGAGGAGTTCCGCGACCGCTTCGCCAATCCCTACGTAGCCGCCGAGCGCGGCTACCTAGACGCCGTCATCCGCCCAAGCGACACCCGCAGCAAACTGATCCAAGCCCTGGACATGCTAGAAAACAAGCGCGACAAAAACCCTCCCAAAAAGCACGGGAACATACCGCTGTAGGGAATCAAGACGGCGAATCGCATTTGATATTCAGAAATAATCCATGAAGCATTGAGGTATATATACCTCAATACTTCATGTGAATATGCGCTCCGGCCAGTAGATCACTGAAAACACTACGTGAAAGCAGTTGACATTGAGAATACCAGTAGGTATATATACCTACTGGTATAGTTCATGTCACCTGGGCGTCCATCTTTTTTAAAAATCGCGCATTCGGACATCTCCCGTTATTTCGAGCAATCGACCCAACGGATCTACACCTATTCGGAGCTCGCAAAAATTCTCGTCGAGCGCCGCCAGGTTTGGCGGCTCTCCGAGGGAACGACCGTCAAGAAATTCATCGATTTTCTGCTCGATAACACTAAATTCCAATTCGTTTATCTCGAGTCGGAGAGTCATGAAACGGCCCGCCCAATAACCCGTTACTCATGGGGAAGTGTGTCGCCATTGACGTTGGGTTCGTTCCTCATCACGGGAGCGTATTATTCCCACGGAACAGCTGTATTCCTGCACGCACTTACAGACCAACTTCCGAATGTGTTTTACGTCAATAAGGAACAATCTGCGAAACCGACACCGCGCGGGTTGCTCTCTCAAAGAGGCATTGACCTTGCATTCAGCAGGCCCCAGCGACAGTCAACATTTATTTATCGCTTTGAAGACAGCCGCTACCTAGTTCTGAGCGGCAAGAACACGGGAAGCTTGGAGGTAGGGTCGATCCCCATCAACGAAACTGAGAGCGTTTCAGCGACTAAGCTTGAGAGAACCCTGATTGACATTGCTGTGAGGCCTGCTTACGCAGGGGGCGTTTACCAGGTCCTTGAGGCCTATGGGCGTGCAAAAGAACGGGTCTCGATAGCCACTCTCATGGCGACGCTGCGTCGCCTCGCATACGTATATCCGTACCATCAAGCGATTGGATTTTACTTGCAACGTGCTGGATACGAATCGAAGCAGTACTCGCGTTTCAGAGACATGGGATTCAACTTCGACTTCTATCTTACATACGACATTCGCGAACGCGAATACGACTCAGACTGGCGAATTTTCTACCCGAAAGGGTTTTAGCCGCGAAATCTGCTCCAGTACGAAGTCGAAGTAGAAGTCGAATTCTTTAGTTTCTTGCCCCACTGATGCACGCACGTCCTCCCAGTCCTGCCTGTGTAACTCACGATACGCACTCACATTCTCCAGGAGAGATAGGGAAACCTCTTTCGCCCCGAATATGTTCTCAAGTAGCGATATGTTTTCTGCAGTAGTCAAGTCGATCTGTAGTTTCGTAATTATCATGCATATGTCAAAGAAATCGCGGGCGCGGGGTTTCCGATTGCCTTTGTGTGGGTACTCAGTCATCTGCTGGCAAATTGCGCGCAGCTTTTCAACAGCGATCATCTCAGGCGTGTAAACGTAGATGATGTAGTCATCCAGTTCGTATTGCATCTTTCCGTCGGTGAATTCGTGCTTACTCAAGTCCACCTTGAAGGTTCGCTCTTGTCGTAGGCCGGTGACGAGCGCGTTCGAACTCAGTTTCTTGGGGACTCCGCGCAATCGATCGTATTTTTCTCGTGCAATCAATTTGAACTTGAGTTCGTAACCTCCCCACCAAGGCTTTGTGTCCTCCGCTCCCCTTAGATCAGGCTTCACTTCGAGTCGCTCGTCAATAAGGACATATCCCGCGGAATCTAACCGGTCCCTTAGCGTTGCGAAGATTCTTTGTTTCGCCGCGTCGAGATCGGAAAAATCTTCCGCCATTGAGAAGTCCAGATCGAGAGAGGTTCTGTCTCCAATTTTGTGCACAATGGTTAGGGCGTTTCCGCCTTTGAGTACGAGTTGTTCTGAGAGCGTGTCGTCGGCGAACAATGCCGTAATGATAAGGCGACGTATCTCTTCGAACTTCATTGGAGGGTCGTTAGCAGGCATGCGGTAATGATAGCAATTCAGCTGATATGGTTTCCCATTCATCCGCATTGGTTGTAGGTATATATACCTACAACCAATGCGCAGTATGGGGCATTTGTTTGGAAGACGCTGAAGGGGAACGATGTTGGTTGATCTATTTCTAAAAAACAGGTAGGTATATATACCTACCTGTTATTGACATGGAGCGTGGCCCAGGTAGCCCTCCGTTCAGCCCAAGAACCTTCACGAGGGTGCCCCTCGATAAGGTCGAAGGCGTTGTCAAGCGACACTCCACCTGAGGCGGTGCGTGAGCACCGCTTCTTCGCCAGCACGGTTGAGGACCAAGACCACTGGAGAACTCGCTTGAATCATCTTCCGGTGAAACTCACTGCGTTCCACCAACCATCGATTCGGGCCCTACAGGCCACCATGATTTTCCTATGCGAACCTCCCGCCCCATGCGGGAGGCGAGAGCACTCAATCAATTCAGCGGCGGGTGGCCCACCCCGTCAACTTATTGAAAAACAGAAACTTACATCAGAGGGTGGCCCATCCCGCCTTCTTTTGGCGGGGTGGGGCTTTTCGTCGCCGTTAGCCACAAGCCCGGTAGCGCACATATCCCTGACTCCTGCTTCTTATCGACGGGCAGCCGGTCAGCCCGGAAATGCGCTCCTGTTCGATTGCGGACATTCCTTCCGCCATCCGAACACCCAGCTTGATCAAACCTCGGGTAAGTCATTGAATTGCCGAATCGTTAAGTGGCTTGACGCGTGCACCTTCCAGTAGGGACCGCTCTGCTTCACGGAAGGCTACACCATGCACACTCTGATGAACGATCTCCGCTACGCTGTGCGGCAGTTGCGCAAGTCGCCCGGATTCGCCTTGACCGCGATACTCACCCTGGCGATCGGCATTGGCGCCAATACGGCGGTGTTCAGCGTGATGAACGCGGTGCTGCTGCGCTCGTTGCCGGTGCCAGAACCGGGCCGGGTTTACAACCTTCGCGTCACCGGACGGCCAAACCATACCAGTAACACTGGCGATGATGAGACCTCGTTTGCGTATCCGGCATTCGAACAGCTGCGGCAGCGGCACGACGTTTTCTCCGACCTGATTGCCGCTGCGCCGCTGGCAGTTGGTAAAGTCAGCATTCGCTACGGCACGGAGCCGGAGGTCGCCGCAGGCGAGATCGTGAGCGGTAATTTCTTTTCCGGATTGGGCGTGCAACTGGCGCGCGGCCGCGGTTTCACGCTGCAAGACGAGACTAGCCATGCGCAAGTGGTGGTCTTGAGTTATGACTTCTGGACCCGCCGCTTCGCGCGCGACCCCGAGGTCCTGGGCCAGACGCTATACGTGAAAGGCGTGCCGCTGACCATTATCGGGGTGTCGGCTGCCGGCTTCACGGGATTGCAAAGAGGCACCGGCGACACCGATTTCTGGGTACCGCTGCAAAATCGCGTGGACCTCAACGCGTGGGGCGACTCCGGCAATGGCGGCAAGACGTTTTACGGCCTGCCAGACTGGTGGTGCCTGTTGCTGACCGGGCGGCTGGCTCCGGGCGTAACCCCGCAACAGGCTGTCTCCCGGTTGCGGCCGCAGTTTCAGAACGCAGCTTACACCGGTATCGCTCCACCGAAGCCGGGCGAGGAGAAGCCGCTGCTTTCGCTGACTCCGGCCAGAGGGCTCGACGAGCTCGCCGGAGATTATCAACGGCCACTCTACTCGTTGATGAGCCTGGTTGCGCTGGTGCTGCTGATCGCGTGCACCAACGTCGCTCTGCTGCTGATTGCCCGCAACCAGTCTCGCCAGCGCGAGTTCAGTTTGCGTCTGGCAATCGGTGCGGGGCGCATCGATCTGTTTCGCCAACTGCTCACTGAGAGCCTGCTGCTGGTAATCGCGGGCGGAGTTTTAGCCTGGAGCTTTGCAGCCCCTGCTACTCGGATGCTGGCTGCGTGGTCGCAAATGGAGACCAGCCTGCAACCCGATCGCTCCGTCCTGTTCTTTACTCTCGGCATCCTGGCGCTGGCTGCTCTGGTTTTCGGGCTGGCTCCGCTGCGCAGCGCATTGTCGGTTCCCAACGGGTTGGCGTTGAAAAGTTCGGGAGCTGCGGCCACCCAGGACCAGCACAAATCCCGCTTCGGTCGCATCCTCGTCGCCTCGCAGATGGCAATGTGCATTGTGCTGTTGGTGGCTGCTGGACTGTTGTTGCGCACCCTGCGCAACCTGGAGAATGTGCCGCTCGGCATGCGCACCCAGGGACTGCTGGTATTCGGCATCAATCCTCAGGGACTGCGCTCCAACCTGGAGACGGTGCATTTCTACCAGACGCTGTTGGCGCGGCTTCGGCCTCTGCCCGGAGTCGAGTCCGTCTCTCTGGTCGACAATCGTCCGGGCGCGGGATGGAGCAATAACGATGCGGCCGTCGTCGACGGCGCCAATCCCCACACCACCACCGGGAAGTTCGCTCCCTTGCGCAGCAATGATGTCGGTCCCGACTTCTTCCACGTGATGGGAATTCCGGTGCTCGAGGGTCGCGGCATTACCGAGTCGGACACGGCTGATTCGCAACGGGTGGTGGTGATTAACAAGACCTTCGCCGAGCGCTACCTGGCCAACCAGAATCCCCTGGGACACCACGTTGGGACTGCACCGCACGAGAGAACGATTGTCGGCGTCGTCGGCAACAACAAGTACACGGCACTGGATGAGAAGGACATCCCGATGACTTGGACTCCCTACACACAAGTGGGCGGAGGCGGCGTAGGGCAGATGAACGTCGAGATGCATGTCGAAGGCGATCCCATGGCGATGCTGCCCATGGTGGCCAAGGCGGTGCGCGACATTGACCCCAACCTACCTTTGCTAAAACCGATGGCGCAGCAGGCACAGTTTGAGGAGTCCATCTCGCGCCAGCGCTTGCTCTCGAAACTGTCGGCGTTCTTCGGATTGTTGGCTGGGCTGCTGGTCGCAACCGGTCTTTATGGAACCCTGGCCTACCGGGTCAATAACCGCACGGTCGAGATCGGCGTTCGCCTCGCGCTGGGCGCACAACGCGAACAGGTACTGCGCATGATCTTGCGCGAGAGTTTGGTGGTTGCCGCTATGGGAGTCGGCGTCGGATTGCCGATCGCCTTTCTAACCTCACGCCTGCTGCGCTCCATGCTCTTCGGTGTAGGTCCGAACGACCCGCTGACGTTTGTGGGCGCACTCGTCGCCGTGACCTTGGTGGCGCTGGCCGCCAGTTTGATTCCAGCCCGCAACGCGGCCAGCATCGATCCCATGAAGGCGCTGCGGGCCGAATAGTGGTTGTCGGTTGGCGCAATCGCAAGGAATGCGAGCGCCGGAGGCGCGAAATAATCTAGCCCAGCACGCAGTCCGCCGCGGCGGACGGAGTGCTGGGTAGAGTACGAGATTTCATCGGAGTGCCGGAGGCGCGCCAGCCTTTTGTAACAACCGCTTCAGCGCTGCATGAAACACGAGCGAGGAATAGACCTGTTCCACTCTGCAATCAGCCGTCCAGGTCAACCCGCACCGTGAGCAGTTCCGTCCCGAAGAAGCGTACCGCTCTGGCATTGCTGGCGCTGCTCGGCACCTGGTTCGCAAGCCAACGTTGCCGCTCGCGTGGATCATCTTCGGAAAGCACATGGGCTGTCCCGGTGTACCACCGGGCCCTTATCCCATCGCGCAATTTCACGCGCACCCGCGGATTACCCGCTATATTCCGAACGTACCCGGCTTTCTCGCCGTGCTCCGCCACGATCCAGAACTGCTTGCCCACCAGCCCGTCGCCCACCGGAGTGCGGCGCGGCTTTCCCGTCTTGCGGCCCGTTGTTTCCAGCAGAGCGTATCCCGGCAGCACCACCCCCATCGCAAACAGCAGCTTGATAGGCGGGTTCAACACATATTTCTGAACCAAGTGGACGATGCGATGTTTCATTGGCGAACCTGGTCTGCACGACTGACACCCACGCCGCTAGCCATCCGGCTATCCGCCGGTATTCGACCTTCTCAGCGCAACCCGGTGTGCGGCACGTTTCTTCTTCTTCTTCGCGAGTAGCGCTTGGGCACGCTTATCGGCTGCGCGGCTTGAACTCGTGCTCTGCTTTGCCTTTGGCTTTGCGCTCTCAACTACCGCCGGTGTCTCAGGAACTTCGACGTCTGAATTGGCCATGGATTCTCCTCATGAGGCAGGTACGCCCTCTCCTCCACAATACGGAGGCGCAGAGTCCCTGACTGTATCGTTTTGACCACATTCAGCCGGAGACGGCCACCGCGCCGCCGCCCGATTCCGCGCGCCCAGGTCGATCGACTCTTCCGCAAAACTTGAGCGCGTACGAACCCGCACGAACCCGCCTACGACCCCACCGGCAGCGTCACCGGAAAGACCTTATTGAACCGGTCCTGGTAAATCAGCTTCATGTCCGAACTCAGCGACTGGAACAGCGCGCTCGCCTCTTTCTGCGTCGCCGGGTCGGCCGCCTTCGGACGCAGCGCTTCCAGCCGTTTCACCGTCTCCATGTCGTTGAAGCTGGCGCCATACGACGACACCTGGTTCAAGATGTCCGCCAGGTTCCCGCCGCGGTTGGTCATCTCCAGCAGTGCGGCCGCTCCCTGGTAATAGTCGAACTTCTCATACGGCTTGCGTTCCACCGCATCCACGGCAATCACGAAATACGATCCCGGAAACTCCTTCCCGTCCGTGTTCGTCACCAGCAAGCTCTCCGGCGTCAGCCGGTAATGTCCCAGCAGCGTGTCGTCCGTCACCACATTGTTTTCATCGATGTCCGGCACGCACGCGAACCGCCCGCTCTGCAGAATGCGCGCGTCGGGTTGCGCGAAGTGCAGATCGCACGAGACGCTCGCATACACGTCATCGTGGTGAAAAATGTTGACCAGCGCCGCAAACACGTTGACTCCCGCCTTCGCCAGCGTCAGGTATGGCAGGAACTGCGCGAACATCGGCAAGCCCCCAATCACTCCTACCGATGAGCTGAGCGCCTTCACCACGTTGTTATCCAGCTTGTGCAGTTCCGACGGATACACCGTCAGTCGCAGCGTCTCTCCCGCAAACGCCCGCGTGTAATAGCACAGCGGATGCCCATAGTCCTTCCCGCCGAAATCCACGAGCTCGAACCGCCCGTCGCTCGAGAACACTGCCGTCGGCGAAAAATAGCTGACCGCTTCCGCCGACGCATTCTTCTCCTCTTGCGCCTTGAAGTAGGTGCTCACCATCAGCCGCCGCTGCGCCTTACCGGGGTTCTTCAGGGATATCCGCCGGTACTCCACCACCACCGGCTGGCCAAGCGCCACCGCCGCATACGGAGACGCGTGCGCATCTCCATCCGGTACCGGTGCAAACGCGCTACGAAGTTCGCCATTCACGCTGATCACTATGCTGGGCATGGTCGAGAAGTGTACCTTAACCGCCTTTCCAGTCAAGTGAAATTTCCACCCGGCCGACCGTCCGACGTCCGGTCGTCTGCCGGACCTCACTTCCCACCCGGCCCTCCCGCGTCCCCCTTGCCCATTTCCCCGCCAACGGACATAATGTCCAGCACTGTCAACCCAAGGAGCCGAAACGTGGGGGCACTCAGCACGCAGCGTAGTATCACGGTGAAGGCATCACCCGCTCGTCAACCGCGCCCCATCCGCACTTCCGCCGGCAACGGCATTTTCTATTTCGACCGCTTTCTCTCTCCATCCGAGTGCAACCTCATCCTCGACGAACTCGCCTCCGCCTACTGGCAGCCCAGCCTCACCTACCAGCGCCAGCCCGACGGCGAGTACCTCAACATCCTCACCGATCGTCGCATCAGCAACACCGCTCACCAGGAGTGGTTTAGCCCCGAACTCAAGGCCATACTCGCCAACATCGAGTCCCGCATTCAAAAGCGGTTCGGCGTCGCCCCCTCTCATCTCGAACACTGGCAGGCTACCGACTACTGTCGCAACGGCATGTTCGACTACCACCTCGATGCCGGATATTGGGGCCAGCATTTCGCCGGCGAGCGCCTTCTTACTTTTCTCCTTTACTTGAACACTCCACAGAAGGGTGGTGGCACCCACTTCCGCGCCGTTGACACCCACATCGACGCGCGCGCTGGCCGCCTTCTCATCTGGAACAACCTCTTCCCCGACGGCGAATGTGATTGCAGAATGATTCACTCCGCCACACCCTTGCTCAAAGGCAAGAAGACAACCCTCGTCACCTGGCAAAGGCAGAAGATTTTTCGCGTCTCTTAGTCTCCATTCCAACCATCAAACAATGAGGTGAATCCCATGGCATTACCGAAACGCCAGTTAGATGTGGTCAACGAAATCGCCAAAAAGTACGGCAACTCGATTGATTTGAAAAAGTCGCCCGGAGTCTTGATCGAGATACTGCGCAATTACGGCCGCGTCCTCGATCCCGATCCCAATGGCGGCACTGGTGGAGTCGCACCCACCTCTATCGCCGTGGCCGGCCCGCCGCCCGCGCCACCGCCAACCGTCAAGCCCGACGAAGGCGGAAGCGATGTGCTGCTGGCAGACGTGATGCGCGCCGTCCTGAACGTCCAGCGCGACATCAACACCATCAATAAAACCCTCAGCCAGAAGGCGGCCCAGGCAGTCAAAACTATTAAGGCAGCCAGATAGCCCACATACGTCGTGTGCCCCATTCAAGCGGCCCCCGGGTGGCCCATCCCGCCTTCTTTTGGCGGGGTGGGGCTCTTGACTTCCACTCATGAGGGATAACGCGTGCGACGGCTGCTGCCCCGGTCAACCGTCCGTCTGATTCAAAAATCCTCTTGAAGGTGCCCCAGGTTCGCGGCCCGCTTTTGGCCGCTAACCTGGGCCGCCGCCACCTTTTTAGGCCGCTTTGCGAGTCTTGATCTTTTTCAGCGGGGCGGTGGTAGCTGCGATTCGTAGATCGTAGTCCGTCTGAAGATTCATCCAGAACTGCGGCGTCATGCCAAAGTACTTTCCCAACCGAAGGGCGACATCAGCGCTGATGGCCCGCTGCCTGCGCACGATCTCGTAGACGCCGGGAAGGTGAAGCGCCTTGGCCAATTGATAAGCCGTAATTCCCATGGGCTCCATGAACTCAGTGCGCAAAATCTCGCCAGGATGCGCCGCTATCGTTTTTCGTTTCTGCCGGGGCATATGCCGTTTCCTCGTCTCGACAACTCTTGATCACGCCATACAATACTAATGCTGCGCGTTAGTAACGCGAAGCGGGAATAGGGTGGCCCATATTTGCCTTCTTTTGGCAAATGTGGGGCTTTTCGTTCCGCATCCCGACGCGCTCCCTGCCTCGCCAAATATGGATTCACCGGCCACTACGTTCCCAAAACGGGAAGAATCCTGGTTACCTTCGTAACATCAACACCCCTGAAATCTCTTCCATCCCACTTGACTTCTTCGTACCCTCAGAGTTGGACACCTATGCCCGGGGGCAGCCGTTTTTCTGACAACTGACCACTGGCAACTGACAACTGTTTTTGAGGAGCGCCATGGAATTCCGCACTTGTACCTTCATCCACGACGACGGCAACCTATGCAACTCCGCCGCCGTCACTGATCGAAACCTTTGCTTCTACCACCTCGACCACCGTGCCCGGCTCATGCGCATGGCCCAGTACCGCGCCCGCGGCGAGCGCTTCGACCTGACGCTCCCACCACTCGAATCCATGCACGCCGTGCAATCGGCGCTCACCCAACTCTCCGAGGCACTCGCCGCCGACATGATCGAACTCAAGCGCGCCGACCGCCTCATTCGCGTGCTCAACCTCGCCTCCCGCAACCTGCTCAAGGCCGACAAGTGGCCCGCCAGCCCTTACCACTCCGCATCCGCGGGTGCCCCACCCTTGTCGCCCGGCTTTGGCGACAGGGTGGGACCCGTCAACCTCACCGTCACCTACGGCCTCCCCAACGACCTCGATCTCAACCTCCGGCCGGAAGCCGCCTTCCCTGGAAGTGTCATCCTGAGCGAGGAGGTCGCCGCGGCGACCGACGAGTCGGAGGACCCCTTCGTCTCGCCACACCGCGCGGGCGGCTCATCCCCTACCGACAACTGGCGACCGGCGACTGACACCTGTTCTCCCATGCCCACCGTTGACTACTGCAAGCACGGCCCGGGCTGTCCCGAGCACACCATCCGCGCCGACTACCCCGAGACCCCCGAGCTCGCCGAACTTCGCGAGATCCAGCAGACCCAGGGCATGGACGCCGCCATCGAGCGCTACAAGCAGCAGCAGCGCAACCGTCACCGCCGCCACATCGTCACCGGCCGCAAGCGTTATGCCGCCATCGCGCTGGAGAAAAACCTGCGCCTTGCCGCCGAACGCCTCGCCGAACAAAAACTCGCCGAGAGAAAACCTCCAGCTTCGGTTGCGACTGGCGAAACCATCGCCCCCACGGAGGAAGCCACCGCCTGACCCGGCACCGGCACCAGCACCGGTTTCGGTACAACAATTCGGAGTGAGAGTGATGCGAACTGAATCTCAGATCGCCGTAGTCCAAGTGTGCTCCGACGGCCCTCGTGCAACCCAGAACGCCGGCGCGTTCGTACGTAACCGAGCCGCTTGCGGCAGAATTTGTGTGAGCCGTGCGCGTAAGTGCGCGGACACGGCCATTCTTGGGACCCCGAGCCCGCGTAGCGGGCGTCACACTTATCTTTCGTGCGCCGCTAACTCCCACGCCCTCAATTGGATAGCGATAACCATCAATAAAATGAACGGCTTACAAACAATTTCCTCCCAGCCCATTGAAAACAAAGGGGCACGCAAACGGAATTTCCACCGAATATCCCTCCTACTGTCTGCAACTAGTCACCCCACCCGCCTCCCCCAGAAATTTGTTGTAACCGCCTGCGTTGTCTGTTACTGTCCTGCGACAGACGTTGAGGCCCCCATGCTCTCGCCGATTCGAATCATGCACTTCGAAGCAGTCGGCTTTCTGTTCCTGCTGGCGGTGGTTGTCGCCTTTCAACTCCTCACCCGCCAGATCAATCTGCAGGGCGTCTTCCATCGCAAAGTCGGCTCCCGGCAGACAAGTCCCGAGCGTGTCCAGCTTCTCTTGGCCACTTTGGCCGCGGCCTCTCACTACCTGGCGCAAGTGGCACAGGCACCCCCCGGCACCATGCCCGACATCGACAACAACTGGCTCTATCTGATGGGCGGCAGCAGCGGCATCTACGTCCTCCACAAGGCGTGGAGCACCTTCAAAGCAGCACAGCAACTAGGAGAAAAATCATGACGATGGCTCAAGTGGGCGGTTTTGTCCTTTGCTTGTTCCTCGGTCTGTTGGGGTTCACCATCCTCTACCAGATCTGGACCAAACAGATCAACCTGAAATACTTGCTCAGCGAAGCTGACGGCTCCGCCAGCATGTCACGCTTTCAGTTGTTGATCTTCACCTTCGTCATTGCTTTCGGCCTCTTCGAGATCGCCGAAGCCGGCATGAAATTCCCCGAGATTCCCAACGGCATCCTGACCCTGCTCGGCATCAGCGCCAGCACCTACGCTGTCGGCAAGGGGATTTCCTACAGCCAGCCCCAGCCCACGACGCAAGCTGCCGAAGGTAGCAGCGATGTCGATGATGCCGTAGCCGCTGCGCAGGCAGCTGCGGGCCAGGCCGCGGTGCACGCGGCGACCGCGCAACAGGCGGCGGCCCAGGCTCAGCAGGCCACCGGAACCCAGAGCTAGACGTGGGAACTTGGTCCGCTGTAGCGGCCTTATAACAGGCCTATTCGCCGACTGATGTTGAGGTGTAGCCATGCCGCAAACAAAAAGAACGACCACTTCGAAAAAGAGCGCCCCCGCCAGTTTGGCGCGCACCGTGGGGCCCGCCATTCCATTGGCCATTGCCCTGCTCGGCGGCGCCTTGCTTCCCGGCGGCAAACCCGCCATAACTACCGGTCCTTCCGCCACTCCGGGTGCGGTTGTCGCGGTCAAATGCGAGGAAGGCATTGAAGACTTCCGCGCCTGTCACAGCGAGTACCCCACCGGATGCACCATCAGCGGCAGCGCCTATGATCCCTGGCTCAACCTCATGAAGAACCAGACGCAGTGGTCCACGATGCAGCCCGCGAAGGTCATCACCTCACTGCAGGAGGTCCTCGATCTCGAAGGCAAAATTCCGGCGGGCTTGGGCAAGGGCAATCACGGTGACAACGAGGATGCCTTGAGGGCTCTCGGCGAGGGCCAGATTTTCGGTGTCGTCGGCTATCTCTACGACATCAAGGTCGAGGGCGCGGAGAGCAGCAACTGCCAGCTTACCGGCGACGAATCCAACGTTGACTTCCATATCTTCATTGGCTTCGACCCCGATCTCGCCGAAAAAATCCGCACCAAAAAGCCGCTCACCAAGGATGACCGCGACAATATCAAGAAGGAGTCGATGATCGTTGAAATGACTCCCCACTATCGCGACCTTTCGAACGAAGGCTGGACCAGCAAGGCCGTAGAAGACCAGCTGGGCAAGCAGGTCCGCGTTTACGGGCAGCTCATGGTCGATAACGAGCACTTTGTCGCTGGCCAGGACTGCGCCAAAGACACCAGCAAGGCCGCCTGCTGGCGCGCTTCCGTGTGGGAACTGCACCCCGTGACCGACTTCAAGGTATGCGATGCCGGGAACTGCACTCCGACTTCCGCCGGTTGGACCCCCATCGGCGAAGCCCCTCAAAACGCCTCCACCGAGGCTTCCGGCAAAGGCCCCGTCAAGGGCAAGCCCTGAGCCCGGGCAGCCGGGCTATAGAAAGACGCTTGAATCTGTACGAAAAGAATTGTGGTGAAAGGTAAAAACTAAGAATCCCGAGGTTGTACCGATCTGCTTTTCTCGACCAGAAGTTCGCTCTCGCGATTTGTTACCATCGCCCTCATGCCGTTAGTCCAGGCCGAAAATCTAGTGAAGACCTTTGCCTCGGGCCAAAACGCCTTCGGCGCTCCTTCCACCCGCGAAGTTCGGGCAGTGAACGATGTATCGCTGGCCATCGAACCTGGCGAAACCGTAGGGCTAGTCGGCGAATCCGGCTCCGGCAAAAGCACCTTCGGGCGCATGCTGCTGCGGCTGATTGAGCCCGATTCCGGCAGCATTCGCTTCGACGGCATCGACGTCCTGGCGGCAAAAGGTGCAGAGTTGCGCCGCCTCCGCCGCGATATGCAGATCATCTTTCAAGACCCTTACGGCTCGCTCGATCCGCGAATGACCGTCGAGCAGGTCATCAGCGAGCCGATACTCATCCACAGCGGCGACGGCCGCGCCGCCCGCCGCACCCGCGCTACAGAAATGCTGCGCGCCGTGGGCCTCGATGAGTCCGCCCTGAGTCGCTATCCGCACGAATTCAGCGGAGGCCAGCGCCAGCGCATTGGAATCGCCCGCGCCCTCATGCTCCGGCCCCGATTCATCGTCGCCGACGAACCGGTCTCCGCACTCGACGTCAGCGTTGGCGCGCAGATCGTCAACCTCTTACGGCAACTGCAGCGCGACTTTCATCTCACCTACCTGTTCATCTCGCACTCCCTGCCGGTGGTGCGCTATCTGGCAACCCGAATCGCAGTGATGAAGCAAGGGGAATTGGTCGAGGTTGGCAGCACCGAGCAGATCGTCAGCGCACCGCGGCACGAATACACCCGCACTCTGCTGGCCGCTACCCCAGAAATGGAGGCTGCATCTACGTGAATCCGAGAACTGATTGCGTATGATTTGCGCCAAGATCATCGCGGAACGACGCGCCCTCCAACCGCAGCAGAAACGCTTTGGTCGGCAGTCCGCCTCCATACCCGCCGAGTTCCCTGCCTCCCGCCAGAACGCGGTGGCATGGCACTACGATTGCCACCGGATTGTGGTGATTCGCCTGACCCACGGCGCGATAGCCATTAGGGCTTCCCACCGCCCGTGCGATCTCCGCATAGCTGCGGGTCTCACCAAAGGGAATCCGCAACAACTCGTCCCAACACCGCCTCTGAAACTCCGTGCCCCTCAGATCGAGCGGCACGGTGAATTCGCGCCGTCTCCCGGCAAAGTACTCCTCAAGCTCCCGCCGAATATCTGCGGTCAAAGCATCGGAGGCCTCGCACTTGATGGATCTGTCCCGCAAGTTTCTGCGGAAGTACTTCTCCGAACGAGAGCACCGCGAGGCCCTTATCGGTAACTCCTGCCAGCAGTGGACCCACCGGCGACGCCAAGTGAGAGTAGTGCAATGTCTCCATCTTGAATTCTCCCGTCGTTGTAACGTTTTAACCTTTCTCCCACCGCGACGTCCAACCGGAATCTGGGTTAACCCATGGGTGACCACTCACGTCAGATGCGGACGACATCCAACATTTACCCACGCTTGGCCGCAAACCGCTAAAATAGAGGAAGCCCCCCGCTGCCTCGCGACATCCAATGGAAAATGACGGCTGGTCTTACAGAATGAAGCTAACTCGCACTGCTCTTATCGTCCTGACGCTCCTCATTGCCTTTTCGCTCGGCACCCTGGCGCAAGACAAGCCTGCATCCGGTGTAACTGACGTGCAATCGGCCGCATCTCCGGCGCCGGCCACGGCGCCCGACAAGGCCGCGGCCTACTATCACTTCGCGATGGCCCATATTTACGAGGAGATGGTCAATATGTATGGCCGCTCCGAGTACGCCAATAAGGCGGTTGACGAGTATCGGCTGGCCATCCAGAACGACCCGACCTCTGAGTACCTCAACGCCGGCCTGGCCGAACTCTACGCCCGTAGCGGGCGCATCAAAGACGCTGTGCTCGAGGCCCAGGACATCCTCAAGCGCGATGGCGACAACCTCGATGCGCACCGCCTGCTGGGCCGCATCTATCTCCGCTCGCTTGGCGACATGCAGGCCGGTACCCAGTCTGAGGAGATCCTCAAGCTCGCCATCGAGCAGTATCAGGACATCGTCCGCCTCGATCCCAAGAGCGTGGAAGACCGCCTCTTGCTCGGCCGCCTGTACCGCCTAAACAACGACCTGGTGAAGGCCGAAAGCGAATTCAAGACGGCAGTTCAGGTGCAGCCGACCTCCGAAGAGGCAGTCACTGCGCTGTCGATTCTCTACAACGAAGAGGGCGATACTTCGCGCGCCCTGGAAGTGCTGAATGCCTTCCCCGAGGCTTCGCGTTCGTCGAAGCTCTACGCTGCCCTCGGCTACACCTACGAGCAGAGCAAGGCCTACAAGAAAGCCATCGAGGCCTACCAGAAGTCCGTGGACCTCGATCACGATAACCTCGACTCCGTCCGCGGTCTGGCCCAGAACCTGCTCAACGACGGACAGACCGAGGCCGCCCTCGCCCAGTTCAAAGTAATCGTTGAAGCCGACCCGTCGGACGCTCAGACCTACATGCGTATGGCCGAGATTTACCGCCGCAGCGGCAAGTACGATGAGGCCAGCGACAGCCTGAAGAAGGCCAGCGCGTTGGTGCCCGATTCGCTCGAAGTAAAGTTTAACGTCGCGGTGATTGACCAGGCCCAAGGCAAGTACGACGATGCCATTGTCATCCTGAACCAGTTGCTGCAGAAGACCGAGCACGTCAACGGACAGTACGATCCCTCCGAGCAAAGCAACCGCGCCATCTTCCTCGAGCGCCTCGGCTCGATTTACCGCGATTCCAACAAGCCGCAACTCGCTGTTGACACCTTCCGCCGTATGTTCGACCTCGGTGATGAGAATGCCATTCGCGGCTATCAGGAAATCATCGAAACCTACCGCGACCAGAAGCAGTGGCAGCAGGCCACCGCCACCGCCGAAGAGGCAGCCAAGAGGTTCCCCAATGACCGCCCAATGCAGTTGGTGGCCGCATCTCAGCGCGCCGACATGGGCGACTCCGCCGGGGCGATCGCGCAGGTCAAGCTGATGCTCAAGGGAACGGGGGATGACCGCGACATCTATATCGCGCTCGCCCAGATGTACAGCCGCGTTAAGGATTGGCCCCAGGCCGAGGCTAGCATCAACAAGGCGCGGGATCTCTCTATCAAGCCCGACGACAAGGAGTACGCCGATTTTGTCGCCGGTTCCATCTACGAGCGCCAGAAAAAGTACGACCTCGCCGAGGAACAGTTCCGTACCGTGATCGCTGCCGATCCCAAGAATGCTCAGGCGCTGAATTATCTCGGCTATATGCTGGCCGACCGTGGCACGCGGCTGGAAGAAGCCCTCGGATTCATCCGTCGCGCCGTGGCGCTTGATCCGCAGAACGGCGCGTACCTCGACTCGCTCGGTTGGGCCTATTACAAAATGGGCAACTACGAGCTAGCGGAGCAGAACCTGCGCCTCGCCTCGGAAAAAATCGGCAGTGACCCGACGGTGCAAGCCCACCTCGGCGACCTCTACCAGAAGACTGGCCGCCTCAAGCTGGCGACCACCCACTGGCAGCGTGCGCTGGAAGAGTGGAACAAAACTGTCCCCGCCGAGGTGGATACCGACGAAGTCGCCAAGGTGCAGAAAGACCTCGAATCCGCCAAGGTAAAACTGGCCAAGCAGAATACGGGCAAAGAGTAACCTGTAGATGGATTCAGGATTCTCTGTTTGGACTGCCTCGCTGGTAATCTGCGGTTGACTTCGTTGTTGCTTGATACTCGATAAGCGAGACTTGTTTCGCTACACTCTCCCCATGCTCGCTCCGCACGCAGTTCGCGTTGAAGACTCCCGCGGGCGCCGTCATCCTGAGCCTACCCACCCGTATCGCACTGCCTTTCAGCGCGACCGCGATCGCATCATTCACTCCCGCGCCTTTCGGCGGCTCGAGAACAAGACGCAGGTCTTCACCCGCCGCTACTCCGACCACTTTCGCACCCGCCTGACGCACACGATGGAAGTCGCGCAGATATCGCGCACCATTGCTGCTGCACTCGATCTCAACGTTGATCTCGTCGAAGCCCTGGCGCTGGTGCACGACATCGGGCATCCCCCCTTTGGCCATGCTGGCGAGCGCGCCCTCGACACCCTCATGCAGCGTTACGGCGACTACTTCGACCACAACCTGCAGGCGCTACGCATCGTCGAAGACTTCGAGCTGCGTTACGCTGAGTTCCGTGGCCTCAACCTCACCTTCGAAGTGCGCGAGGGCATCATTAAGCACTCGCACGATTACACCGTCTCCGACCATCCGGAGCTTGCCGAGTACCTGCTCGATCTCCGGCCTCCGCTGGAAGCCCAACTCATCGACCTGACCGACGAGATCGCCTACACCACTGCCGACCTCGACGACGGCTTCGAGGCGAAGCTGCTGAAGCTGGATGATATTCGAAAGAATGTGCGCGCCTTCGAGCGATACTTTGTGGAGATGGAGGCGAAGTATCCAGATGCGCCCGACAAGCTAAAGTTCAACGAGGCGCTGAAGCGGATGCTCAACCGCTTCGTGACCGACCTGATCGAGAGCACGAGATCACGCGTAGCACAATCCGGCGTGACCAGCGTCGAAGGCGTGCGTCGGATACCCCGAACGATTGGCCGCTTTCAGTGTAGAGGTCGAGCAGGAACGCCGTGAGGCCAAAGCGTTCCTATACAAAGCGCTGTACGAGAGCAAGCCGCTGCAGCCGGAGAAACTTAAAGCCGAGAAACTTGTGACCGAAACGTTCGATTATCTCGTCGCCCATCCCGAGGCACTGCCGCCCAGCTACCAAGAAAAAATCGCACACGAGAAGCTGGTCCGTGTTGTCTGCGACTACATCGCCGGTATGACTGATCACTATATTCAGGACGTGCGCAAGAAACTCGTCCCAGCGTAGGCCGCGCGACATCTTCGCAATCTTCTGCGTCATCGGTTATCCCGGGAACTCGTGGACGAGATACACCCGCGATATCGCTTGCAATATCCTGCTGCCTCGCGCACAATGCCCTGACATTCATGCCAACCAAAAGAGTGCTGAAGAGCCATTCGCTTACTGGTCCTCTGGTGGGCCTTCTCATCCTGATTGGAATCTCGGTCTTCATCAATTACATCGACCGCGGCAATCTCTCCATCGCCGCTCCGCTGTTGAAGGACGAACTCGGCATCCGTCCGGCGCAATTGGGCTTCCTGCTGTCGGCATTCTTTTGGACCTACGCCTGTCTGCAGCCCGTCTATGGCTGGCTGGTGGATCGGCTGAACGTCTACTGGTTGCTGGCCGCATGTTTCTTCGTGTGGTCCCTCGCAACCGCAGCAACCGGGCTGGTCCATGCCTTCGCCGTGCTCTTCCTGCTGCGGCTGGTTGTCGGCGTCGGCGAGGCCGTCTCCTTCCCCGCCTACTCGAAGATCATCGCTCTCAACTATTCCGAAGAGCATCGCGGTCTAGCCAACTCGGTAGTCATGGCGGGGCTATCACTGGGCCCCGGCTTCGGCATGCTGCTGGGCGGCACGCTGATGGCGCGTTTCGGCTGGCGTCCGTTCTTCATCGTGCTCGGCCTGGTAAGCCTGCTGTGGCTGCCGGCGTGGCTCAAATGGATGCCGAAGACCAATGTGGTTCCCCCCGCAGACGCAACCGGCGCGCCCAGCCTGCTGGAATTCTTGCGCTTGCGCTCGGCATGGGGATGCTGCATTGGCTTGTGGTGCAGCAACTACGTCAACTATTTCCTGCTTACGTGGCTGCCCTACTACCTGGTCCATGAACAGCATTTCTCCATGGCCTCCATGGCCAGGATCGGCGGCGCGGGCTACTTGATTAGCGCCGGGTCCGCAACTCTGTCGGGATGGCTCTCTGATCTCTGGATCATGGCGGGAGGAACTCCCACGCTGGTCAGGAAGACGTTTACCGGCGGAATGATCGCCGTATGCGGCATTTTGCTTGGCCTGTGCGCGATTGCCGGGCCGACCGCCTGCGTCGCGCTGCTGTGGACGAGCCTGGCGTTCTTCGGGGCGAGCTCCTCGAATGTATTTGCGATTTCCCAGAGGCTCGCCGGACCTCACGCGGCGGGACGCTGGGTGGGTTTTCAAAATGGTTTTGGCAATCTCGCCGGAGTGGTGGTGCCGGTAGTCACGGGCTTCCTTCTCGGACGCACCGGAAGCTTCTTCTGGGCGCTCGCCCTTACGACCGCCGTCGCACTGATCGGCACTGCCTCATGGGTGTTTCTCGTCGGCCCAGTTGAGCAGGTTGACTGGGGAACCAGGCCCCGCCATCTTCAGCTGGCCCCCAATGTTTACGCAGTGGTGCCGGAGAGCTCAGACTGACGAACCGGGCTGGAAAAATCCGCGGTGCGAGTTCCGAAATGTTGGCGCGGAAGCAAGCCTGGGCAAACATAGGGAAACACTCACCCTGCTATCACGCAGCCCCGTGACTGGTGTCCTAGCGCGCCGTTTATGTGACGTGCGATCAAATGTAATGTGAGGCGACGGATTGGTGCGTCTTGCCGCTCCGCATCCATTCTGCGGACGACACTGCTCTTTGACAACTCGAGGAATTTTGGACTGCTAGGGCCCCTGGCCGACCGCTAGGAGAACAAAAAGCGAAATTACAGGCCTCTAACTCCCACGCGCAGAGATGGATACGTGCAACATACATATCTATCAATGGGTTGCGAACGAAATTCCTGCCAACTCATTGATTCTAAAGAGTCGTGAACAATAAATTTACGTATTTGTGTTATACAACACCAAGACGCCTGAGGGAAAAGGCTGGCATCGTGATTTCTAGCGACGCATCGGAATCTGGAGTCCGGAATTAGTCCCCGGCCACCAGCTCCGGTGTCGGCTCCGATGCGCGCTTGATGTCTTCGACATCCACGAGTCGCGTTGGATACTTGCCGGTATAGCAGGCGGTGCAATACTTCACCTCTTCACCCTCGCCCGCGGCCTTGCGCAACCCTTCGAGGGAGAGGTACGCCAGCGAATCCGCATGAATGTACTCGCGAATCTCTTCCACGGACTTATTGGCGGCGATGAGCTGGTTCTTTGATGGAGTGTCCACACCGTAGTAGCACGAAGAAATCGTTGGCGGACACGAGATGCGCATGTGTACTTCCTTCGCACCCGCATCGCGCACCATGCGAACTATCTTGCGGCTGGTGGTGCCGCGCACGATGGAATCGTCGATCAGCACCACGCGCTTGCCCTCAATCACGTGGCGCACCGGATTCAGCTTCAGACGGACACCGAAGTCGCGGACCCGCTGCTCCGGCTCAATGAACGTGCGCCCGACATAGTGGTTACGGATGAGGCCGAACTGGATGGGAATGCCGCTCTCACGCGAAAAGCCCATGGCCGCGGTTACCCCCGAGTCGGGTACGGGGATCACGATGTCGGCGTCCACTGGCGACTCCATCGCGAGTTGGCGTCCCATGGCATCGCGTGATTGTTGGACCGAGCGGCCGAACACCGTGCTGTCGGGCCGGGAAAAGTACACGTGCTCGAAGACACAGCTCGACAAGGGTTGCTGCGTAGCGTAGAAGCGCGAATGAACGCCTTCCGGACCGACAATGATCAGTTCGCCTGGCCTGACTTCACGCTCGTACACTGCCCCGATAAGGTCGAAGGCGCAGGTCTCGGAGGCAAAAACGATCGCGTCCTTGTGGTGCTCCGACTGCGCCGGAACGCGGCCCATCACCAGCGGCCGAAAACCGCGAGGATCGCGCGCGGCAAAGATGCGGTCGGGCGTCAACATGACCAGAGAGAACGCACCCTCGATGCGACGCAGCGAATCGATCATTGCCGCCGCCAGCGTATCTTCCTTCGAACGAGCAATCAGGTGGACGACGACTTCGGTATCGCTGGTCGTCTGGAAAATGGAGCCCTGTCGCTCCAGTTGGGAGCGGATCTCGCGGGCATTCGTGATGTTTCCGTTGTGTGCCAGCGCGATCTTGCCCTTGCTGCACTCCACTCGGATGGGCTGCGCATTCAGCAACGCCGAGTCTCCGGTGGTCGAGTAGCGCGTGTGCCCGATGGCCAGCGATCCGGGAACGCGAGCCAGGGTCTCAGCGGTAAAGATGTCGGAAACCAGGCCCATGGCCTTGTGCAGCTCGATGTGATTTCCGTTGGCTGAAGCGATGCCCGCCGACTCCTGCCCACGATGTTGCAATGCATAGAGGCTGAGGTAGGCGAGCTTGGAGGCTTCGGGGTGGCCGTAGATCGCGGCTACGCCGCACTCCTCGTGCAGTTTGTCAGACTGAATTAACATCGCTCACCTATTGCCCGGTTCACTTGCGTAACGTTGAAACCGTGAACTTTTTCACGCCGCACCGGAAACCTCTGGCTCCTCGATCTCCGTGTGCAGCGCCGCCTCAAGCGCGCCGGCCCACACCTTCTTCAGCTCTGACACCGACGCGGATGCCGACACCTTGCCGTCCACCCGAATTTCCACACTTTCAGGGACCGTGTTGCCGATGACTTCTGCTGAGAGGGCAAATTGTACCGCTACTTGTTGGATTCGCTCCACGTTTTTCGGGTCGCAGGAAATAACGACCCGGCTGGCATCCTCGCCGAACAGGACGAACTCCGCCGTCAAGCCTCCCGAGGCCACATCCACTCGCGCCCCGATGCCCTTGGCGAATCCGCATTCCGCTACCGTGACAGCCAGCCCGCCTTCGGTGCAGTCCTTGGCCGAGACGACCAGCTCCTCGTCGATCAGCTGGACGATGGCTTTCTGCAGCGCCGCTTCCTTCTCCAGCTCCAGTGCTGGCGGGAAGCCCCACAATTGACCCACCACCTCCTTGGCATACTCCGACGAACCGAACTCGGCCTCAGCGTCGGCCGCATCCCCCGGCTCCGAGCCGCTCAACAGGACCAGTGTGTGCCCCGCTGCCTCAAAGTCCGGTCCCACGGCCTTCTTCACATCTTCCAGAATGCCTACGATGCCAATCACGGGCGTCGGATAAATTCCCTCGCCCAGGGTTTCGTTGTAGAAGCTGACATTTCCGCCGGTAATTGGCGTCTCCAGCTCCTCGCAGGCCCTCGTGATGCCATCGATCGTCTGCGAGAACTGCCACATAATGTGCGGCTTCTCGGGGTTACCGAAGTTCAGGCAATTCGTCGCCGCGATCGGTGTCGCTCCAGAGCAGGCTACGTTACGCGCCGACTCGGCCACCGCATGCATGGCGCCCAGCTTGGGATCGAGATAACACCAGCGACCATTGCCATCGAGCGCCATCGCCAGTGCGCGGTTCGTCCCCTTTACCCGGATCACACCCGCCTCGCGCCCCGGCCCCTCGACCGTGTTGGTCTGCACCATGGAGTCGTACTGTTCGTACACCCAGTGCTTATCGCAGATGTTCGAGCTCGCCAGCAACCTTTTCAGGTCGTCCGTCAGGTCGTTTTTCGCGCCCAGCCGCACGCTTTCCGGCATCTCACGCGGGACCGGTGGCTCCCAGCGCTCCAGCGGCCGGTTGTACAGCGGGGCCTCATCTGTCAGAGCCTCGTTCGGAATCTGGGCGACCACTTTGCCGTGTTCCAGCACGCGCATGGTCGATTCAGGAATGACCCGGCCGATAGAGACAGCATCGAGTCCCCATTTCTCGAAGACGCGGAAGACTTCGTGCTCGCGGCCCTTTTCGGCGACCAGCAGCATGCGCTCCTGCGACTCGCTCAGCATGATCTCGTAGGGAGTCATGCCAGTATCGCGTTGCGGCACCAGGTCGAGTTCGATCTCAAGGCCCACGCCCCCGCGCCCGCCCATTTCGCAGGTCGAGCACGTCAATCCGGCGGCACCCATGTCCTGAATGCCGACGATCGCGCCCGTCAGCATGGCCTCCAGACAGGCTTCCAACAAGAGCTTCTCGAGGAATGGGTCGCCCACCTGCACGTTCGGCCGCTTGGCCTCGGACTCCTCGCTGAACTCCTCGCTCGCCATAGTCGCGCCGTGAATACCATCGCGGCCGGTCTTCGAGCCAACGTAAATCACCGGATTGCCTTCGCCCGACGCCTTGGCGTAGAAGATCTGGTCGCGCTTCACCAGGCCCAGAGCAAAGGCGTTAACCAGCGGATTGCCGTTGTAACAGCTCTCAAACTTTACTTCGCCGCCGACGTTTGGCACTCCAAAGCAGTTGCCGTACGAGGCGACGCCGCTGACCACGCCTTCCATGACCGAGTGGTTCTTGTGCAGCGTGGCCTTATCCATGCCTGGCTGCGCCGTAATCGGCCCGAACCGCAGCGAATCCATCACCGCCACCGGGCGCGCGCCCATGGTGAAGATGTCACGCAGGATGCCACCCACGCCCGTAGTAGCGCCCTGGAACGGCTCGATAAACGAAGGGTGATTGTGCGACTCGATCTTGAAGGCGCACGCCCAGCCATCGCCGATGTCGATGATGCCCGCATTTTCGCCCGGGCCCTGCACCACGAGCTTGCTGCGCGTCGGCAGTCGCTTCAGGTAAACCCGCGACGATTTGTAGGAACAGTGCTCGCTCCACATCACGCTGAAGATGCCCAACTCGGTCAGCGTCGGTACACGTCCCATCGACTTCAGGATGCGTTGGTACTCATCAGGTGTAATACCGTGATCGCGCAGCAGTTGAGGAGTGATTTCGGCGGGAGCAGTGCTGTCGAACTTAGCTGATTCGATTGGGCTCATGGCAGCTCGGGGGTGGAGACTCTATTTTCGCATGGCGGGAGGCGGGACGAAAGAAACCTATTCTCCCTCCTCTTCCCACTGATGTCCGCAGGTCAGGCAACGCCAGTGCTCTTTCTTGGCCGCTGACGCCTCAGGAAACGGGATGGCCGCCGACCACAACGCTATTTGATGCGGGTTCGATTCCGCCACACGGCGAATTTCCAGCGATTCGCACTCCGGGCAGCACGCGACAACTTCGAAATCGGAATCGTCTTCCTCAGGATCCGGACGAAAATCGTCCAGCACTTCCAGCGCCCGCACCACCTGATGATCAGGTACCTGCAGCTTGATCCCCCACATGGCCATGCCGATGTGCAGATTCATGGCATGCTCGTCACGCACCGAGGCATCAATGCCCGCAGACGACAGCTTTCCCTGGGCAAGCTTGGCTTCCCCTATGTTCAAGAACGTCGCGATGGTGACCAGGTCGTCGGACATTACGGATGAAGGCTAGCCTAGGACTAGCTTACGCCGCCCGTCAATGCCTCCAGATGGGCCCTCTGGCTGTGCTCGCCGATAGCATCGACGATCTGCAGCGCCACAGCCAGCGCGTTTCGCCCCTGCTCCAGCGAGACCTCGGGAGTGCTTCGCCTGCGCACGGCGTTGAGGAAGCTCAGCAGTTCTGCACGCAACGGCTCCACCCGCTCAACTGTCGGCTTAAACGGCGTGATGCCGGGCAACGCGCTGGCAACCACGCCGGCGGGATTGAACGGATCGTCATCGACATTCGCGCTGGAATCTTCGCCCACGGTCAAAACCAGCACGTCCTGGCGCGAGAAGTCGAGCGACACGTACTGTCGCGGCTGGAAAAAACGCACCTTGCGTACGCGCTCAGTGCTGACGCGGCTGGCGGTGAAGTTGGCTACACATCCCGACTCGAATTCGAGCCGCACGTTAGCGATGTCTACCTTCTTCGACAGGACGGGCAGTCCAACCGCGCGGACTTCCTTCACTCGCGACCGCGCCATAGTCAGCACGATGTCGAGGTCGTGGATCATCAGGTCGAGCACCACGTCCACGTCCAGCGAACGCGGACTGAAGACACTAAGACGGTGCACCTCGAAGAACATCGGATTGGTCAGCAGGGGAAGCGTGGCGCGGACGGCCGGGTTGAAGCGCTCGAGGTGACCCACCTGCGCGACGCGGTTATTCCGCTCAGCGATACTTTGGAGTTTGTCGGCTTCGGCCAGCGAGGTAGCTAGCGGCTTCTCGATCAGCACATCGGCTCCGCCTTGCATCAGTTCGCCGGCAACAGCAAGATGCGCGCTGGTCGGCACGGCGACCGACACGGCGTCCACTCCGGCGGCTAGCAGTTCGGCAACCGAACCAAACGCACTGGTGGCGAACTCAGCGGCGACGGTCTTGGCCCGCGCTTCGTCGGCGTCCACCACGCCAACGAACTGGACATTCAGTGCCGCTTCGGCTTGCAGGTCCCGATAAACGCGGGCGTGGTTTCGGCCGAAGGCTCCCGTTCCGACGACGCCAACTCTGAGGGGGCCATTGATTTCAGGCATGAAGGGATTGTCGCGCATGGGTGCGCCGCGACGCAAAACACGGCTAGGCGCTGTGGCCCGGAATGTGGCTGACCGGCTTCTCGGCCACGATGCAGATGCCTGCTGCATTGGCAGCCGCCAAAACCGCCGCCTTGTCGAAGATGAGGCAACGCCCGGCATCCAGCGCCAGGCACGTTGCGCCTGCCTGCTTCATGGTTTCGATAGTCCTCATGCCGACAACCGGCACGTCAAAGCGCATGTCCTGGTTGGTCTTGGCTACTTTGATGACGGTCAGGGCGCGGCTGAGCGTCGAAGGCTCTTTGCCGAGCGAGGGAGATTTCATCAGCTCGCCGGCCCGCAGAATGGTCGCGTCGGTGCCTTCCATGGCCTCGACCGCGATGCACGCCGCCTCAGCGACAACCACCGTCTGTCCGATATCGAAGCGCGACAAGTGCTGCGCCACGGCGCGTCCGTAGGTGATGCTGGTTTGTTCGTTGTCGGTTGGCCCGCGGCTCGTCATCACTCCGTCGTCGGCCAGCATGGGTTCGAGCAGCGCAGTGGAGCTCACCAGGTGGATGCCTTCCGACTCCAGCACCTTGGCGATGGCGCCGATTAGCGAGTCGGTATTGCGGGTGGCGAGTCCGAGCAGAACCTTGGCCAACCGCCAGTCGGGCTTGACACTGCTGAAAATCTGCTTGTGCTTTACCTGTCCGGCCATGACGGCGCGGGTGACGCCCTCGCGCTGAAAGGTTTCGATCAGCTTCGAGAGCTCACCCATCGACAGCCAGTGGACGGAGGCTGCGCCGTGAGTTTCGATCTCGGGCGCGGCTTCTTCCTTAATCGCAGCCACGACCACTTCCATGCCTTCCGAGCGCGCCGCGTCGAGGACAAGAAAAGGAAACCTTCCGTTGCCCGCAATCAGACCAATGCGCTGTGGAGTCAAAGCGTCCATGTCGCTCTAATGTTGCCAGCCGGTGGCGCCGATTGCCAGCTACTTGATCACACCCCGCTGTGACATCTCGATAAAGCGAACCAGCATTTCGACGTCCTCGCCAAGCTCGCCCTCGCACCGGAGCTTCTCCAACGCCTGCGAGGTGTTCAGCTTCGACGCCAGCAGCACCTTAAAGGCATGGTGCAGATGCATGATGCGCTCGGCAGAAAATCCGCGTCGTTGCAGGCCGACTTTATTCAGCATGAAGGCGTGGGTATCCCGCTCCGCGCTGGTCATCGAATACGGCAACACATCCTGCGTGATCGTCGTCCCCCCGCCAACATAGGCGTGTGCTCCAATGCGCACATACTGATGCACCGGGCAGAGAGCGCCCACGACCGCCCATTCTTCCACCGTGACGTGTCCGGCCAGAGTCGCGCCGTTGATCAGCATGACATGGTCGCCAATGACGCTGTCGTGGCCAACGTGGGTATAGGCCATGATGAGCGTGTCGTTACCGATGCGCGTGGTGCCGCCGCCCTTCGTGGTGCCGCGGCTGATGCTCACGTATTCGCGGATGATGTTGCGGTCGCCCACTTCCAATCGCGTTGGCTCGTCGTTGTAAGTGATGTCCTGCGGATCGCCGCCGACTACGGCAAATGAAAATATCTCGTTGTCCGAGCCGAATTTCGATGGCTCGCCCAGCACGACATGCGAATGCAGCTTGCAGTTCTCGCCCAACTCCACTCCGGCGGCCACCACGCAATACGCGCCGATTTCGCACGAAGCCGGGACTTTCGCAGCAGAATTAACGATGGCCGTGGGATGGATGCTCATGCCTGCGTTACGCCTTGTCAGCCTCGGCGGCTGGCTCGGGCTTCGTCCTGCGGCGGTCGAGTAACCGACAGGTGATAACGGCCTCGCATGCCACCTTTTCGCCGATGTAGGCCTTGCCCTGCATCCGACCTGCATTGCCTCGCCATACCAGTACGTCCACCTCGATACGGAGTTGGTCGCCCGGTGTCACCGGCCGCCGGAATTTGGCGCGCTCGATGCCGGTAAATAGCAGCAGCTTGTGCTCCCGGTCGGGGAACTCGGTCAGCAATAGCACGCCCCCGGCTTGCGCCATGGCTTCCACCACGAGCACCCCCGGCATGATTGGTCCGGCCGGAAAGTGCCCGACAAAATACGGTTCGTTGACGGTGACATTCTTGAGGGCCACAATACGCTTGGTGCGCACCAGTTCCGTCACCCTGTCAATCAGCAGAAACGGGTAGCGGTGGGGCAGTATCTTCAGGATCTCCTGAATGTCGAAGCCCGAAGACGCAGCGGTTTCGGCAGGCGCGGGGTTCGCGGTGTAGGTCATAAGCTTGTCTCGCAAGACTCCCGATTATACATTTCGAAGTGCCAGTACACGGACGCATCCACTGCGGCGACGCGAGGTATGGATTTCACTATGAGGAACACACAACCTGCAATTTCGAGGTCTGAGTTGAACGAGGTACTGCGCTGGCTGAACGCGCACCAGCATGAAATGGTGGCCGAGGTTCGCGAGCTGGTGACGCGCGAATCGCCCACGCACGACAAGGCGGCGTGCGACGCGCTCTGCGAGTACCTCGCCAGGCAGTTTCACGGCCTCGGGGGCAAAGTGAAAGTGCATCGCCAGAAAGCCGCGGGCAATCATCTGCAGGTGGATTTTGCGGGCCCGAAAGGGCAGAAGCCGGTCCTGCTGCTGGGCCACTACGACACCGTATATGACCTCGGAACGCTGAAGACCATGCCCTGGCGCGAGCAGGCCGGCAAGCTCTCCGGGCCCGGCGTCTTCGACATGAAGAGCGGCATTGTGCAGATGGTGTACGCCCTGCGCGCACTACGCGAGATCGCAGGCGGGCTACCGCGTCCGGTGATGGTATGGCTGGTCTCGGACGAAGAGATCGGCAGCGACAGCTCACGCGCGCTCACCGAGAAATTAGCCAGCCAATGCGCGGCGGCCCTGGTCTGCGAACCCGCCGGACAGGGCGGGGCTCTGAAAACGGCGCGCAAGGGCGTGGGAGACTTCGTCATGAAGGTCACTGGACAGGCGTCACATGCCGGGCTCGACTTCGAAAAGGGGCACAGCGCGATTCAAGAGTTGGCGCACCAGATTCACGCCATCGCTCGCCTGACCGATCTGAAGCGCGGCATTACGATGAACGTCGGCGTCATCCGTGGAGGCACTCGCACCAACGTCGTCGCTGGCGAGGCTGTGGCAGAGGTGGACCTGCGTATTGGTAAGAAAGCCGATGGGCCTGTGATGGAACGCAAAGTCAGAGCGCTCAAACCCGTGAACCTCAATTGCAAGTTGGAGATCTCCGGAGGGGTGAATCGGCCTCCACTGGAGCGCACGAAAGCGGTGGCGGCGCTGTTCGCGACCGCCCAGAAGATCGCCGGCGAGCTCGGATTCCCGCTTGCCGAGATTTCCGTCGGCGGAGGCTCTGACGGGAACTTCACGGCTGGCATTGGAGTTCCTACTCTCGATGGACTGGGTGCCGTGGGTGACGGGGCGCATGCCCGGCATGAGCATGTCATAGCGGCAGAGCTTCCACGCCGGGCGGCTTTGCTGGCCGAGCTGATTGGGGCGGTGTGACTTGACGCTGCCGTAACGCCACGAAAGGGGCATGACCCAATGCCCAAACTCTTTTGACGCGCCCTTACTAAAGGCCTAGAATTTCAATCAGAAGCCCGCTACCCGATTGTGCCTAGCAGCAGATTGACCGGGCTGTTCGACCGGAGGAATTATGTTTGGTGGAAAGATCGGTCTGCCCGAGTTGGCGGTCATCGTGTTTATTGCCCTGCTCATTTTTGGCCCCAAGAAGTTGGGTGAACTGGGAAAAGGCTTGGGCGAAGGCATCAGAAACTTCAAGTCTTCAATGAGCGAGGGCGCGTCCAGCACCACGACCTCATCCTCGACCTCGACCGAAGAAAAGAAATAACAACGTCAAGTTCACGCGGAGTTGCCCCACTAAGGGAACTCCGCGTTCGTGTATCTGCCCGATGCTCAGCCGAGTCGTATCCCTGTCTGCGCCTCGAGCTTTCTCAACATCCGGTACACCCGCGGAATGGGCAATCCCACCACATTGAAATAACAGCCATCGATGCGCTCCACCCAGCGGGATGCAATGCCTTGGATCGCATACGCGCCCGCCTTATCCATCGGCTCACGCGTTGCGATATATGCAGCAATGTCTTCTTCAGTCAGTGCACCAAACTGAACTTCGGTGATCTCCACCTCTGTCTTCTCATAGCCCGGCGCGAGCAGACAAACTCCGGTGATGACCTGGTGCACGCGGCCGGAAAGCAGCCCCAACATCCGAACCGCATCGGCATCGCTCTGCGGTTTCTCCAACAATTGGTCATCGGCCACCACGACCGTGTCGGCCCCCAGTACCACATTGTCGGGGTAGCGCGCGAAAACTGCTCGGGCTTTGTCGCAGGCCAGACGCTGAGCGTAAGCCAATGGTCGCTCGTCGGGCATCAGCCGTTCAGGAACATGCGCCGGTTCAACCACGAACGGGATACCTGCATTCCGTAACAACTCGGAGCGGCGTGGCGAAGCAGACGCGAGAATCAGGGACATGCAGGTCGATTCTAACGGGCAACGGCGATTGGCGGCGAGCTCTCACGGCGTTCGATGCCGCCATACCCTGCTAGAATTGAGATAGCCCCTCTGGCGCGCCGATGGACCCTTCACTCATCCGAAATTTCGCGATTATTGCCCATATTGACCACGGCAAGAGCACGCTGGCCGACCGCCTGCTGGAGCTTACCGGCTCGCTAACGGCGCGCGAGATGCAAGCCCAGGTGCTCGACGCGATGGACTTGGAGCGGGAACGCGGCATCACCATCAAAGCGCACTCGGTGCGTATGATGTATCCCGCGCACGACGGAAAAACCTACCAGCTCAATCTCATCGACACCCCCGGCCACGTCGACTTCAGCTATGAGGTGTCGCGCTCGCTGGCTTCTTGCGAAGGGGCATTGCTCGTCGTTGACGCCTCGCAGGGCGTCGAAGCACAGACGCTGGCCAACTCTTATATCGCTATCAACAACGGGCTTGAGATCATTCCAGTCATCAACAAAATCGACCTCCCCAGCGCCGACATCGAACGCACTAAAGAGATGATTGAAAGCGCCGTGGGCCTCGACGCTTCGCACGCACTGGCCATCAGCGCCAAGACCGGTGTGGGCGTTCCCGAGATACTTGAAGCCATCGTACAGAAGGTCCCGCCGCCCAAGGGCAAGGCCAGCCATCGCTTGCAGGCGCTCATGTTCGACTCCTGGTTCGATCCCTATCGCGGAGTGGTGGTCCTCGCCCGCATTGTCGAAGGCACTATCCGCAAGGGGCAGCGCATTCGCCTAATGGCTAACGGAAACACCTTCGACGTGGAAACCCTGGGTGTACTCACCCCAAAGCCGGTCGAAGTGGATATGCTGAGCGCCGGCGAAGTCGGCTTTCTCGTCGCCAACATAAAGAACGTCGCGGACACCGGCATCGGCGATACCATCACCGACGATGTCCATCCCGCGCTCGAGCCGTTGCCTGGTTTCGAGGAATTGAAGCCGATGGTCTTCGCGGGGCTCTACACGGTGGATGCCCACGAGCATACCCTGTTGCGTGAGGCCCTCGAGAAACTCCGGCTCAACGACGCGTCGTTTTTCTTCGAGCCGGAAAGCTCCGCCGCACTTGGCTTCGGCTTTCGTTGCGGCTTCCTTGGGCTGCTGCACATGGAGATCATCCAGGAGCGGCTGGAGCGAGAATACGACCTCGACTTGATTACCACCGCACCCAGCGTGCGCTACAAGATCACCCTCACCGATGGCAGCGTCCTTGAGGTAGACAATCCGTCGCGCTGGCCCGATCCCACGCTCATCGACAAAATCGAGGAGCCCATCATTACCGCCACGATCCTCACCAATGAGGAATACGTCGGCGGCATACTCAAGCTGGTCGAAGATAAGCGCGGCAAACAGAAGGCGTTTGAGTACGTCAGCTCCACCCGCGTCATGCTGACCTACGAGTTGCCGCTCAACGAAATCGTGATGGACTTCTACGACAAGCTGAAATCGGTATCGCGAGGCTACGCTTCTCTTGACTACCACCTCACCGGGACTTGGGACTCTCCGATGTGGAAGCTCGATATCCTTGTCGGCGGTGAACCGGTGGACGCGCTGTCCATCATCGTGCACAAAGACTTCGCCTACGACCGCGGCCGCGCCCTGGTGTCGAAGATGCGCGAGCTGATCCCGCGCCAGATGTTCGAAGTGGCCATCCAAGCCGCCATCGGCGCCAAGGTCATCGCACGAGAAACCGTGGCTGCGATGCGCAAGAACGTCATTGCCAAGTGCTACGGCGGCGACATCAGCCGTAAGCGCAAATTGCTCGAGAAGCAAAAAGAAGGTAAGAAACGCATGAAGCGCATCGGGCGCGTGGACATCCCTCAAGAGGCTTTTCTCGCCGTTCTCCGCGTGGGCGAGGACTGACTCCGGCCGTGTCACTCGACGATGCCATCCCAGTGATTACGGCAAGCAGCCGGGGCGCACAGCGGCTGAAGGGCGGACATCTTTGGGTTTATCGCTCTGACGTTCTGCAGGCTGAGGGAATTCCGCCTGGAGCACTCGTTCACGTTCGCGATGAGCGAGGACGCCCCCTCGGCTCCGCTCTCTACAGCAGCTCATCGCAGATCGCCATCCGCTTATTAACTTCGAAGGTCATCGGCGCGGGTGAACTCCTGCCGCTGCTTCGCGAGAGAATCGACTTGGCAGCCGCGTTCCGCAAAGAAAACGTGCGCGACAGCGACTCCTACCGCGTCATTTTCAGCGAAGCTGACCTGCTGCCCGGCTTCATCGTGGACAAGTACAACGACCTGCTGGTTATGCAGTTCTTGACCCAGGCGTTTGACCGGCAGGGTGTGCGCCAAACGGTGGTGTCGGCGCTGCGAGAGCACTTCCCAGAAGCCAGCCTGCTTGACCGCGTGGATCCCCACATCCGGGAGCTGGAGCAGCTTCCCAAGAGCGAGTCGTCGTTCGCTTTTGGTGACAAGGCCTCGACCTGCTTCCAGTTCAACGGCGTCCGTTTCCACTTCGACGCGCTCGCCGGCCAGAAGACTGGGGCTTTCCTGGATCAGCGCGAGAACTACGCCGCCGCCGCCCGCTATGCCCACGGCGAGGCTCTCGATTGCTTCACCTACCAGGGAGGCTTTGCCCTGCACCTGGCGCGGGTTTGCTCGGCGGTGACCGCAGTGGACTCCTCGCGCCCCGCGCTCGAGGTAGCCGAGCAGAATGAGCAACTTAACCGGGACTCTCACGTTTGCGGCGAAGTCGAGTGGCTCGACGCCAATGCCTTTGACCTGCTCAAGGACTACTCAACCGCCGGACGCCAGTACGACACCATCGTCCTCGACCCCCCGGCATTCGCCAAGAACAAGAAGGCGGTAGAGACCGCCATCCGCGGCTACAAGGAACTTAACCTTCGTGCCCTCAAGATGTTACGGCCCGGCGGGGTGCTGATCACATGCTCCTGTTCGTTCCATGTGGGCGAGGGGGAGTTCCTGGAGATGCTGTCTGGGGCAGCCGCCGATGCCGGACGCAGGGTGAGAATCCTACAAAAACGGGGCGCAGCCATCGATCATCCTTCCTTAGTGGGTGTTCCAGAGACCCATTATCTTAAGTGCGTTATCGCGCAAATAGCTGAATAAAATAGACTTAATTGCAAGTTAGCAAGCCGCAGTAGTGTCTTATTTCTTGATGTGACAGTAATACACTAAGATTTTATGCTTCGTTTGCGCTAACGTAGCATCTATGACCGTGAGTGGCTGCACGGCCACGACATTTCAAACTCGTTTTGGAGGCTGATTATAATGACTGTTATAACTCGTTGGACACCCTTCCGTGAGTTGAATACCCTGCAGGGCCGGCTGAATCGCCTGTTCGATGAGCAGGTCGCCGGCGGACGTGAAGAGTCGCTGACCGCGGGTGCGTTTGTGCCCCCGGTGGACATCTACGAAGACGAGCACGGCATCCAGCTCAAACTGGAGGTGCCCGGAATCGAAGAGAAGGACCTGGACGTGAAGGTCGAGAACAACGTCCTGACCGTCAGCGGCGAGCGCAAAATTGAAAAGGAAGAGAAGGAAGAGAACTTCCGCCGGGTGGAGCGCCGCTACGGCAGCTTCGTCCGCTCGTTCACGCTGCCGAGCACGGTGAACACCGAGGACATCGCTGCCGATTACAGCAATGGTGTCCTGAAGGTAACGCTGGGCAAGCGCGCCGAAGCCAAGCCCAAGCAGATCAAAGTGAACATCGGCAGCGCCCTGGTCAATAAGAACTAACCGGCCTTGGACGGCCTCGGTGCCGGAGGCAAGCGCAGGCATGATCTCGCACAAGTCGAAAGGGAGGCGGAACAAAAGGTCCCCTCCCTTTTCGTTTGCCCACGCACTCCGCCGGCGGGTCTAAAATTGGCGCGTTGGCAAAAAAGCTGTCACCAAGAACGGAAGGCGGCACAAGGAAAGACTGGGGCATGGCTTTTCTAGCCACTAGCCACTAACCACTGGAGTTTTTATGGCAATTCGATGGGACAAGCTAACTGTTAAAGCGCAGGAAGCCGTGCAGCGGGCGAACGATCTCGCCAGCGAGCACGGCAATCCTGAGCTGCAGCCAGTGCACATTCTGGCGGCGCTGTTGGAGGATCGCGAGGGCATTGTCGCTCCGCTGCTGGAACGGGTGGGCTTGCCGGTGCAATCCGTGCAGTCGCAGACCATGGCGGCGATCGACAAGCTGCCCAAGGTCTCGGGCGGAGGCGCCGCGCAGGCGTCACTCTCCAACGCAGCCAATCAGCTGCTGGAGAATGCCTTCAAGGAGGCGGCGAACTTCAAGGATGAGTTCGTCTCCACCGAACACCTGTTGCTGGCGATGACCAAGTTGAAAAAGGACTCTGCACAGGAGATCCTCGCCAAAGCGGGCGCGACGTATGACAACATCCTTCGCGCGCTGACTACAGTGCGCGGCAATCAGAAAGTCACGGACCAGAATCCCGAGGCGAAGTACCAGGCGCTGGAGCGTTATGCCCGCGACCTGACGGAGCTGGCCAAGAAGGGCAAGCTCGACCCGGTGATAGGCCGAGACGAAGAAGTGCGCCGCGTGGTGCAGGTGCTTTCGCGCCGTACAAAGAACAATCCAGTCCTCATTGGGGAGCCGGGCGTAGGTAAGACCGCCATCGTCGAAGGCCTGGCGCAGCGCATCATCTCCGGCGACGTGCCCGAGCAGTTGAAGAACAAGCGGGTAGTCTCGCTTGACCTGGGCGCTATGTTGGCGGGCGCAAAGTATCGTGGCGAATTCGAAGACCGCCTGAAGGCGGTGCTGAAGGAGATCGAGCAGTCGGAAGGGAAGATCATCCTGTTCATCGACGAGCTGCACACGCTGGTGGGCGCGGGCGCGGCCGAGGGCTCGATTGACGCCTCGAATATGCTGAAGCCGGCGCTGGCGCGCGGCGAGCTGCGGGCCATTGGCGCAACCACGCTGAATGAGTACCGAAAGTACATCGAGAAAGACGCCGCGCTGGAGCGTCGCTTCCAGATCGTGTTCGTGGGCGAGCCCAACGTGGAGGACACCATCGCCATTTTGCGCGGGCTGCGCGAGAAGTACGAAGTGCATCACGGCGTTCGCATCAAGGATTCGGCCATTGTGGCGGCTGCGACACTGTCGCACCGCTACATCTCGGACCGATTTCTGCCTGACAAGGCCATCGACCTGATCGACGAAGCGGCGGCTTCGCTGCGCATTCAGATCGACTCGATGCCTACGGAGATCGACCAGCTAGAACGGCGCGCAACGCAACTCGAGATCGAACGCCAGGCTCTAAAGCGTGAAGACGACGCCAACTCGCGCGAGCGGCTGGCGGCGGTAGAGAAAGAGCTGGCGCACATCAAGGAAGACGCCAATGCCCTAAAGGCGCGATGGAAGCAGGAGAAGGAGTCCATTGCTAGTGTGCGCGCCAAGAAAGAGCACCTCGAGAAGCTCAAGCTCGACATCCAGGAAGCGACGCGTAAGGGCGAATTCGAGCGTGCCGCGAAGTTGCAGTACGGCGAGTTGCCGAAGCTCGAAGCCGAGATCAAGCAGCTCAGCGCCCAGATGGACGGCAAGCAGTCGCGCATGCTCAAGGAAGAAGTGGACGAGGAAGACGTCGCCAAGATCGTGAGCAAGTGGACCGGCATTCCAGTGTCGAAGATGCTCGAAGGCGAAGTGCAGAAGCTCGTGACGATGGAAGACCGCCTGCGGGAGCGCGTGGTCGGACAGGACGATGCGCTGTCGCGCGTGGCGAATGCAATCCGGCGGTCGCGTGCGGGCCTGAGCGATCCGCGCCGGCCGATCGGCTCGTTCATTTTCTTAGGACCGACAGGCGTGGGAAAGACCGAGCTGGCGCGGGCGCTGGCGGAGTTCCTCTTCGACGACGAGCACGCCATGATTCGCATCGACATGTCGGAGTACATGGAGAAGCACTCGGTTTCGCGGCTGATCGGCGCCCCTCCGGGCTACGTGGGCTACGACGAAGGCGGACAGTTGACCGAGGCGGTGAGGCGGCGTCCGTATGCGGTGGTGCTGTTCGACGAGATCGAGAAGGCGCATCCCGACGTATTCAACGTCTTCCTGCAGATCATGGATGACGGCCGCCTGACCGACGGCAAGGGACGCCATGTGGACTTCAAGAACACGATCCTGATCATGACGTCGAACATTGGGTCGGCATACTTGCAGCAGGCGGGCGCAAATCCGGACAAGCAGGACGAAGCGCACGAACAGGTGATGGAAGCCCTGCGCGCCCACTTCAAGCCGGAGTTTCTGAACCGGGTGGATGACATCATCTTCTTCAACCCGCTGGGCAAGGAACAGCTGGTGAAGATCGTCGATCTGCGGCTGCGCGACCTGCAGAACCTGCTGGCGGCGCGGAAGATCACGTTAGACCTCACTCCGAAGGCGAAGGAACTGATCTTCACCGAGGGCTACGACGCAGCGTACGGGGCGCGTCCGCTGAAACGGTCGATCCAGCGGCTGGTGCAGGACCCGCTGGCCATCAAGATTCTCGACGGCGAGGTTCTGCATGGGGATCGCGTGAAGGTCGATGTCGAGAAGGGCGCCAGCAAGTTGCGTTTCGAGGCGACGCACCAAGAAGCGGCGGAGGCGGTACCCTCCCGCTAAGTGTTGTCACGGGTACCGGCATGGGCGCAGCTTCGGCTCTGCCCTTACTTTTGCGATATCAGTTGGAAGCGGTTTCGTCCGGAGAAGGCGCGCTCTCGTCTGGAGTGACTGCGGTCGGCGTCTTCGCGGCCTTCTCTTCTTCAGGCTTGGGCGGGGGCGGAACGTAATACAATATGCGCCTGCAGTAATCGCAGGTCATGAATTTTTCATTGGTCATGACCTCCTGGAAGACTTGCGGACGAAGCATCACGTTGCACGCGCCGCACTGCTCGTTGTCATACACTGCAGCCAGCGCGGTACCCCTCACCTTGAGAACGTGATCGTAATGGCGGAGCACGTCTTCGCTGACCCCGGCGCGCAGCGCATTGCGCTGCGTGGTCAGCTCCGCAAGCTCTGCCTCGTCGACAGCAGTGCGTTTGCGGGCTTCTTCCTTCTCGCGGTCGTTTTCGGCAGTATCGGCCTTGAGCACGGTTTCCGCTTTTTTCAACTCTTCCTTGCGGGAGTCAGCGGCGACCATGATTTCCAAAATCTTGTCCTCGGAGGCCGCGATCTTGTCCTCGGCGAACTTGATCTCGTCCATCAAGGCCTTGTATTCGTGGTTGGTCTTCACGTTCAGAGACTGATCGCGATACTTGCTGATCTTCTGCTGCTGGTCCTGGATGTCGGATTCGTGCTTCTTGCGGCTGGATTCATCGGCTTTTGCCGCAGCCACAGCGGACTCGACCCTGGCCTTGGAGCCAGCCAGCTTCTTCTCGATCTCCGCTACGTGCTTGGGAAGTGCTGCGACTTCGGCGCGCAAGGCGGCGATGTGCGCGTCAATTTTCTGGAGCTCGATGAGATTTTGCAGGTCGGAGGTCATTACGCCTTGAGGGAACCTGCATGGATTCTAGCACGCAGGAAACCCGCACAGGGTGCGTGGCTGATGCACCTTAGTCCCCAGGAGCACCGCTGATATACACTTTTGCCCGATGGCAATTCACGCCCCGGAGCACCTGTGAAACTTAGACTCGCCGCCCTACTACTGCCAATCCTGCTGATGACTTCGCTGGTCTTTGCCCAGGAATCGGCATCTGCTCACAGCGGTCAGAAACTAACCATCGAAGCAATCTATGCCGATGGTGGAGTACTCGGGCGAGCTCCCGAGAACGTGAAGTGGAGCCCAGACGGCACCAAGGTTTCGTATGTGCAGCGCGATGACAGCGGCGACCATGGCGCGTTGTATTACATCGATCTGGCGACCGGGAAGCCCGCAGTCCTGGTATCGAGCGACAAGCTTGGTTCGCTGGTGCCCTCTACCAGTTCGGTGAAAGACGGGCGCCAGAAGGAAAACTCGCAACGCTACGCGTGCGGCGTACCACTGGTCGCCCGACTCCAAGCATCTGCTGTTCGACTCGCTGGGACAGCTCTGGTTTTACAGTATTGATTCCGGCACGGCGGTGCAGGTGACTTCCAGCGCCGACGCAGCCAGCGATCCGAAGTTCTCTCCTGACGGCGCGCGGCTGGCCTACGTGCGCAAGCATGATCTCTACGTCCGCGACATCAAGCGCGGCCAGGAAGACGCGGTCACTCGAGACGGCAGTGACAGCTTGCTGAACGGAGAAGTGGATTGGGTCTATCTGGAAGAGCTTTACTCCCGCAGCAACTACTTCTGGTCGCCCGACGGCAAGTCGATCGCCTTCCTGCAGATGAACGAAAAGGAAGTGCCCACGTATCCCATTGTGGACTGGATTCCCACGCATCCAACTGTGGACATGGAGAAGTACCCCAAAGCGGGCGATCCGAATCCCGGTGTGCGCATTGGCGTCGTGGGGTCGAACGGCGGCAAGGTGAAGTGGATTTCGGCGGGCGGAGGGAAAGAGGGCGATCTGGCGCTGGGCAATGATCCCAACTCACTCATACCGCGCTTCGGATGGGTGCACGACGGGCTGTTGTGGGCGATGGCTCTGAATCGCCTGCAAACGCGCCTGGACATTTACTTCATCGACGTGCAAAGCGGCAAGTCTCGCCGCGTACTCACAGAGACCACCGATGTGTGGATCGACATGCATCCCGAGGTGGACTTCGAGCTGCTTTCGTCGGGCGACCGTTTCCTGTGGACGAGTTGGCGCGATGGCCATTATCACATCTACCTCTACCAGTTCGACAAGCAAAACCCACTGGCGGATGAAGCCAAGCTGGTGACGCAACTGACCCACGGCGACTGGGAGGTCGAGAGCATCGACGGTGTCGACGAGGCGCAGGGGTTGGTGTACTTCACGGCCAACGAGGGCGACTGGCGGCAAGCCAATGTGTTTGCCGTCGGGCTCGATGGCAAAAACTTTCACCGCATCTCGAAGGAAGACGGCACGCACGGCGTCAATTTCGGGCCGGTGAAAACGAAGTCATACGTGGATACCTACTCGTCGCTGATGACTCCGCCGCGCATGTCGCTGTGTACCACGGATGGTTCCTGCACCGCGTTCTGGCAGCCTCGCAGCGTGGAAGGCTATGGCCTGATCGCGCCAAAGCCGGTAGAGTTCACCGCGGCGGATGGCAAAACGAAACTGCTGGGCACGCTGCTGCTGCCCGAGAGCGGCCCGATGATGGCCAACGGTAAGGCGCCATTGATCCTAAATCCTTACGGCGGTCCGGGTGCGCAGAATGTGCGTGACTCCTGGGGCGGTGCCACCTTCCTGTTTGACCAGATCCTCGCCCGCCAGGGATTCGCGGTGCTGGTGGTGGACAACCGCGGCATGGCCAACCGCGGCAGCGCATTCGCCAAACCCATCAAACACAACTTGGGCCCAACCGAATTTGATGACCAGATGGCTGCGCTCAAACAGGCGCTGGCCCAGTACCCGCAGTTGGATGCCTCGCGCCTAGGATTTTGGGGATGGAGTTACGGCGGATATTTCACCCTCTACACGCTGGAAAAGACTGACATGTTCAAGGCGGGCGTGTCCGTGGCCCCGGTCACTGACTGGCATAACTACGACTCCATCTACACCGAACGCTACATGGGGCTTCCGTTGGACAACGAAGAGGGCTACCGCAAGAGCTCGCCGGTGAACTTCGCGGGCGACCTGCACGGTGACTTACTGGAAGTGCACGGCACCAGCGACGACAACGTGCACGTGCAGAATACGATCCAGATGGACAACGCCTTCATCAATGCGGGGAAACGGTTTCAGCTGATGTTGTATCCTCGCAAAACGCACGGCATCGCCGGCAAGGCAGCGCGGTCGGACCTGTTCCACCGCATAGAAGACCATTTCGAGCAGAGCCTGGCGCCGGCGAAGTAAGGTCGCGAACGAAATCTGTGCCCGAGGATGAAGACTAACTTGAAAAGCGCCAAACTCTTCTACTGTCTACTGATCGCTCTTGCCTTAACTCCTACCGCCTTCGCGCAGCAGCCGGCGCGAACCCGCACGATCGTGCGGGCCGGCAAACTGCTCGACGTCCGCACCGGCAAGACGCTGACCAACCAAGTGATCGTCATCGAAGACGGGAAGATTGTCAGCGTTGGTCCGGACACCGGCGCTGCCGAGGCTGGCACTAAGGTCATCGATCTGTCGGGAAAGACGGTATTGCCCGGCCTGATCGACGCACACACGCACATCACTTTCGATCCCAAGTTCGGCTACGACCGGCTGGCGATCTCTCTTCCTCGCGAGGCGTTGATTGGGGCGAAGAACGCGCGCATCACCTTGCTGGCGGGCTTCACCACCATTCGCAATTTGGGAGCGACTGAGTTCGCCGACATCGCCCTGCGCGATGCCATCAATGCCGGAGACGTTCCCGGCCCACGCATCGACGCAAGCGGTCCTGCGCTGAGCATCACCGGCGGACATTGCGATGACAACCTGCTCCCCTACGAGTGGCATGCCACCGCAGTCGGCGTCGCCGATGGCGTGGAGAACGTCCAGCACAAGGTGCGCGAGGTTATCAAGTACGGCGCTGACGTCATCAAGATTTGTGCTACTGGCGGCGTGCTTTCGCTGGGCGACAATCCCCAGCACTCGCAGTTCACGCAGGCTGAGTTGAGTGCCATCGTCGCCGATGCACACCGCCTGGGCCGCAAGGTCGCCGCCCACGCTCATGGAGCCGAGGGGATTCGCTGGTCCGCGGAGGCGGGCGTGGACTCCATCGAGCACGGCTCTTACATCGACGATGCAGGCATCGCCGCCATGAAGCAGCATGGCACGTACCTCGTTCCGACCCTCTACCTGGGGGACTGGTTCCTGGAGAACGCGCCGAGGATGGGCGTACCACCGTCGATGCTGAAGAAGGGCCAGGAGGTTATGCCGGAAGCCCGCAAGAACATTGCTCGAGCCTTTGCTGGAGGAGTCAAGGTAGGCTTCGGCACCGATGCAGCCGTTTATCCGCACGGTCTTAACGCCCACGAATTTGCGGTTATGGTGAGGCTAGGCCTGACTCCTTTGCAGGCCATACAGGCAGCCACGGTCAACGACGCCGACCTGCTGGGCTGGTCTGACAAGGTTGGCGTGCTCGAACCTGGACACTTCGCCGACATCATCGCCGTAGACGGCGACCCGCTGCTGGACGTGACCACTCTGGAGCGGGTGAAGTTCGTGATGAAGGGCGGGGTTGTTTATAAGAGCGAGTAGCAGGGGTTTCTAGCATAAACCCAACCGATTGGGTTATAATCCGAATGCCAACCGTTCTCCGTTTTGCCGGGCTGCGTGTCGTGCTCTACACCAATGACCACCGTCCGGTGCACGTCCACGTGATCGGAGACGGTCATGAGGCAGTATTCGAGATGAGTTGCGAAGGCGGACCCATCCTCCTGCGCGAAAATTATGGCTTTGCGCTGGTTCGTCTTCGTCGCATCAAGATGATCTTGGAGCAGCATCGAACTAGTATCTGCTCTGACTGGGAGAGAATTCATGGGACTTCCTGAGGATTTCAAGGCCGCTAATCGGCGTGCTCAGCGGCGAACGAAGCAGACACCTGTCGCCACCGCCGCTCGTTACGATCGCAGGTCGGGGCGGATCGTGGTCAGCCTCGGTTCTGCAATCGAACTGAGTCTCTCACCTCAAGAGGTTGAGTCCTTGGAAAACGCCACACCGGTTCAACTGAGTTCAATTGAGATCAGTCCTTCTGGGTTCGGCCTCTATTTCCCGAAACTCGATGCTGATATCTATCTTCCTGCGCTTCTGGAGGGAATACTTGGTTCAAGGAAGTGGATGGCGTCGAGGCTTGGTTCTGCAGGTGGTCAGCAAACGAGTACTGCGAAAAAGCGCGCCGCCAGAGCTAATGGCAAACTCGGCGGACGTCCCAGGAAGGCTGTCGGCTGATGGCACTCTAGCTGTTCTTACTTGCCCGGTACCTCGGCTTTCTGTTTCAATCCTGAGACAGCGGTTCCGGCACTCCTGGGAGCATCGTCCTGGCGAAACAAATCTTCTCCTGCAAGTCCATCGATAAGCTGATCGCCGAGTCGGAAGACCCCGAGCATCGGCTGAAAAAGACCCTCGGCCCATGGTCGCTGACCGCCCTGGGGATCGGCGCGGTCATCGGTTCCGGCATCTTCACGGTCATTGGCACTGCTATTGCCGGACAGAAGTTCGACACTTCGTCGATCCTCAACGCTCCTCTGGCCGACTTCATCGTTCACCATGCGGCCACGCTGGGGCGGCCCGGAGCCGGCCCGGCGCTGGCGCTGTCGCTGGTGCTGGTCGCCATCGTCTGCGGATTCACTGCGCTGTGTTATGCCGAGCTGGCATCAATGATCCCCATCGCCGGCAGCGCCTACACCTACACCTATGCCACTATGGGCGAGCTGATCGCCTGGATCATCGGCTGGGACCTCATCCTCGAGTATGCCGTCAGCAACATGGCGGTGAGCGTGGGCTTCGCCGCCCACCTGGTGGACATGTTCGACTGGTTCGGGTGGCATCCGGCGCTGCGTTGGATATCGCCCGCGTATTTGCCTTCCGGGTTGACCGACCTCCAGGGCAATGTTCTATACACACCGGGATGGCACTTCGGGTTCAACATTCCGGCATTCGCCGTGGTCATGCTGCTGACCGTGGTGCTGGTGCGCGGCATTCGCGAGTCGGCTGAAACCAACAACGTCATGGTGATCCTGAAGATCGCCGCCATTCTTGCTTTCGTGTTCGCCGGGATGCACTACATTCACCCGACGAACTACCATCCTTTCGCGCCGAACGGATGGTCGGGCATCCTGACCGGCGGCTCCATTATTTTCTTCACCTACATTGGCTTCGATTCGGTCTCAACTGCGGCGGAGGAGGCGAAGAATCCGCAGCGCGATTTGCCCATCGGCATCATCGCCACTCTGGTTGTCTGTACCGTGCTGTACATCTCCGTAGCGGTGGTGCTGACCGGCATCGTGCCGTGGCAGAGTTTAATCGACGACGCAGCGCCAGTTGTCAACAGCCTCAAACGAATCGGCCTGACTACACACTCCTTGTCGCTGCACTGGATACGGCTGGCGGTTCTGTTTGGCGCCATGATGGGCATGATCTCGTCGCTGCTGGTCTTCCAGCTCGGGCAGGCGCGTGTGTGGTTTGCGATGTCGCGTGACGGACTTCTGCCTAAGCTGTTCGGTCGCGTGCATCCGAAATTTCGTACGCCCTCAACGGCCACGTGGATTGCAGGTTTCCTGGTCGGTATTCCCGGCGGCGTCCTCGATATTGGCACCTTGGCCGACCTGTCGAACATCGGAACGCTCTTCGCGTTTGTGCTGGTATCGCTGGGCGTGATCATCCTGCGCTACAAGCAGCCGGAGCGACGCCGCGGGTTCCGCGCACCGGGCGGGCTGATGGCTCCTGTGTTGAGTGTGCTGTTTTGCATCCTGCTCATGATGGGCCTGCCGATCTTGACCTGGCTGCGCTTCTTTGTGTGGCTCGGTATCGGTCTCACGGTGTACATGCTCTATAGCCGCTACCGCAGCGAGTTCTGCCCTGAGGACCGCAGGCGCTAGAATCGAAACGTATGGCGGAGTCCTCCACAGGCGCTGGCGCTCCCAGCGCCTTCATTCTTTCGCTGCCGAAAGCCGAGCTGCATTTGCACCTCGAGGGCACGGTCGATCCGGCGACGCTGGCGGAGCTGAGCCGCCTCCATCCCACTCCGCTCGCGACGACCAACGATCGCTATACCAACATCGAAGACAGCGGCCGCGTCTTCACCGAAGACGAGGCCCGCGAGCTTTACCAGTACAAGGACTTCACCGGATTCCTGTTGGCCTTCAAGGCAGTCACCGAGCGGCTTCGCACCGCCGAAGACTACGAACTCGTCACCTACCGCATGATGCAGAAGCTGCGCGCGCAGAATGTGCTGCACGCCGAGGTCTATGTCTCAGTAGGCGTCATCCACTGGCGGGGCGGCGAATTTGCTCCGCTGTTCGAGGGCCTCGAGCGCGGCCGCCAGCGTGGCGAGAGCGACTTCGGGATGTCGCTCTACTGGATCTTCGACGCCGTCCGTCACTTCGGGCCACGGCGCGCCGGACTCGTGCTCGATGAAGCCCTTGCACTCCGGAAGCAGAGCGACAGCGTCGTCGGCATCGGCTTGGGTGGCGACGAGCGGCGCGCTCCGCCTGAGCTCTTTCGCGACGTCTACGCCCGCGCGGCCAGCGAAGGCCTTTGGACAACTATTCACGCGGGCGAGACTGTTGGGCCGGAATCGGTGTGGTCGGCGCTGCGCGAGTTGAACGTCGATCGCATCGGGCACGGGCTAACTGCTGCCGACGATCCCTCCCTGGTCGGGCATCTGGCTGAAAAGCAAGTGCCGGTTGAAGCCTGCATTTCGAGCAATGTTATGACCGGCTGTTGCCCGTCGGCGGCGGAGCACTCGGCCCGCAAGCTGTTCGACGCGGGCGTGCTGGTCACGCTGAATACCGACGACCCCGACATGTTCCGCACCAGCTTGGTGCGCGAGTATCAGATCGCGCAGGATGCGCTCGGATTCAGCGACGCAGACTTACGCGAGCTGGCAATGAACTCGTTCCGGGCATCGTTTTTGCCGGAGGCCAAGAAGCGCGGGTTTCTGGCAAAATTCTAAGACCAAGATCGCAGCCACGGATTTCCACGGATGACACGGGTAAGAATTAGTCCTGTTCAATTTTGGCTTTATTGGTGAAATCCGTGTAAATCCGTGGTGAAATTGCTTTTCGCCCCACCGGAGAAAACTCCTTGCCTAAGCACATCGGAATCGTGGCCTGCAGCGCCGAAGGAGCGGCGCTGTGCTATCGCACCATCTGCGACGAGGCGCCCGCGCTGATGGGCCGCCATATGCATCCCGAGATCTCGATGCATACTCACTGCCTCGGCGAGTACATGGAGCACATCTATCGCAATGATTGGGGAGGCGTCGCCGAACTGATGCTGTCTTCGGCAGAGAAACTAAGTAAGGCCGGAGCGGACTTCCTCGATTTGCCCCGACAATACCATCCATCACGCCTTCGACCTCGTCGCGCCGCGTTCACCTCTGCCGTGGCTGCACATCGTGGACGAGGTTGCCGCAGTCGCCAAGGAGCAAGGCTTCCGCAAGCTGGCGATTACGGGTACGAAGTACACAATGGAAGGCACGGTCTATCAGACCAAGCTGCCGGCGGCGGGAATCGAGTATCTCGTGCCTACGGCGGAAGAACGCGCCCGCATCGACCAGATCATCTTTGACGAACTGGTCAACGGCGTATTCAATCCGGAATCTCGCACCTACTTCCAGCAGGTCATCGGCGGCATGAGCAACAAGGGTTGCGATGCCGTGGTGCTGGGCTGCACGGAGATTCCGCTGCTCATCGACGACATCACATCACCCCTGCCGACGCTGGACTCGACGCGCATCCTGGCGCGGGCGGCACTGGGTTACGCATTGGCGTAAGTGAGAATGCGGTGTACTCGTGCATTAGTGGTGTATAACACAGTAACAAAATAAATAAACATCGCGACTGTTTAGAATCAATGGCTTAGGGGAAAATTATTCGTATGTCATTGATTCATCTAGTGGTTATACGCATCCATGTGAGCCCGTTGGAGTTAGCTGCCATTTTTGGGCCTAGGAAGTACGTCAGTCCCCAATTTTGGAATTGTGAAAGAGCAACGTGCAGCGCGCACTGGGCGCGCTGCTGGCCAGGGACACGAATCCCGTCGCCCCCAAAGGTCAAGTTGTAATCGCTGGGGAAATGCGGCGTCCAGAAAAATCGGCAGAGCAAGAAAACTTTAGTAACCAGTGCGGACCAAAATGGGAATCAGGCGAGTCCGGTTCTGGTGGCGCCGGCGGGACGTGAACCAAAGCGGACCTGACGCGTCGGCGCAGTCCGTCGGGCGAGTTGCGCGATTAAGCGGGAACGTACGTCAACCGAATCACGTCCTCGCCAATTCGATCGCTGCTCACAAAGCGGAGCGGCGGCCGGGGGCCGGCGAAGAATGGCTTGCCGCCACCAAGCACGACAGGGTGGAGGTAGAGTCGATACTCATCGATAAGACCAAGGTCGGTCAGGCTTCCTGCCAAGACTGTTCCGGCAACGTCAATCTCCCCAACGAGCTGGGCCTTCAGCCGACGTATCACTGCCTCAAGGTCATCCTCGACAAGTGTGGCGTTGGGCCCGACGGACTTCAAGGTCCGCGACACTACCCACTTCGGCTGGCTCCGCCACCACGCCGCGAAGTCGTGTTCCTCCGCGTCCCAGTCCGCCTGGTCCTCGTCCCAATAACGCATTACCTCGTACATGCCGCGCCCGTACACAGTGCCCGTCACGTCGCGGGTATGCTCTATGAAGTGACGAAAGAGCTCCGGGCTTGGCCTAAATTTCAGATGATCGACGTAGCCGTCCAAGGACTGGTTCAATCCATACACGAGCTTTGCCATGGTACAAAACCTCCACCCGAGGTTGTTCAGAATAGCTTGAGCCGAGGTTCCGCAGAAGTGTAAACGAGAGTGTCTCGGCGAGCTGAAGCGCGGGGCTACGTAAGTGCCGATCCCCTGCGATGTTCATAAAACCGGCCTAGCGCGCCGCCTTGAACGCTGCAATACGCTCCTGGGTGTTCATTACGTGCACCGGCAATGGTAGTTGCGAGCCTTCCTCGAGAATCGGAATCAGCTTGTCGAATTCCGGACCGGAGTGCGAGCCGGTAAACACGATGCGCACGGGATGGAACAGGTCCTTCCCCTTGGTCTCGGTCTTGGCCTTCACGTCGTTCATGATGGCCTTGAAGCGCTCTGGAGTCATGGGCGACTTGTCACTTTCGACCTGCTCGGCAAAGGTGGCGAGCACTTCGTTCGCCTTCGGGCCGCTCAACACTTCCGCGTTGTCCGGCGAGGCGAGTGCCGCCGCCGCGTCCACGCGGAAGATCAACGCCGCGCGCTCGGTCAGCTCGTCGAGCTTGTTCACCGAGGGCGCCAGCAACGCGACTACTTTCGCAAACCACGCGCGCGTCGGCTCGTCGGGATTCTCCGGCAGCAGTCCGCTCTTGATGAAATACGGTTCCGCCAGCTTCTCAATGCGCTCCGGCGGGCTTTTCTTGATGTAGTGCCGGTTGAGCCAGTAGAGCTTCTCCATGTCGAACATGGCGGCTGAAGGCGTCACACGTTCGAGGGTGAACTCCTTGCACAGGTCTTCGGGCGTGAACACTTCGCGGTTGCCGCCTGCGGGCGCCCAGCCCAGCAGGGCCAGGTAGTTCACCAGCGCCTCGGGCAGCACTCCCATGTTCGCGGAAGTTCGCGATCGAAGTCGCGCCGTGGCGCTTCGACAGGCGGGCGCCATCGCTGCCTACGATCGTGGAGAGGTGCGCGAACTCCGGCACCGGCCAACCTAAAGCTTCGTAGAGCGCAACCTGCTTCGGGGTGTTGGAGAGATGATCGTCGCCGCGAATGACGTGAGTGATCTCCATCAGCGCGTCATCCACGACCACCACGTAGTTGTAAACCGGAATGCCGCTGGACCGCAGAATGATGGGATCGCTGACCGCTTCGTTGGAGAATTCCACCATGCCGCGCACGATGTCGTGAAAGCGGATGGGGTGCTCGGGAATTGCCAATCGGATGGCCGCAGCTTCGCCGCCCGCACGCCGACGCTCGGCCTCGGCTGGGTCGAGTTGCCGACACTTCCCTGAATACAGCGGAGAGCGCTGCTCGGCCATCGCCGCCTCGCGCTCCCGCTCCAGCTCTTCCTGGCTACAGAAGCACAGATAGGCCTTGCCCTCTTTCACCAGCCGCTCGGCGTGCTCGCGGTAAATGTCGAGACGGTCACTCTGGCGATAGGGCGCGAACGGGCCGCCCAGATCGGGCCCCTCTTCCCAATCGATGCCGAACCACTTCAGATCTTCGAGAAGCTGGTCTTCGTAGCGGGATTCGCTGCGCTCGAGGTCAGTGTCTTCGATACGCAGGACCATGGTGCCCTTCATCTTGCGGGCGAAGAGCCAGTTGTAGAGTGCAGTGCGGGCGTTGCCCACATGCAGCTGCCCGGTAGGAGACGGCGCGAAACGGACACGTACCTTGGAATTCTTGCTCACACTCTGATGTTAGCAAGACGGCGCCGCCTCAGCCATTCCGCCGCAGCGCCCAACGCGTCAATCCGAGTTCGTGCCTTCATCCGGCAGGGTAGGACCGCAGGGCCGGCACATCTCGTCTTGCAGGTCCTTCATGACTTCGTCGCGCTCCATGCCGTTGTGCATTCGCCGCTCCATCTCCTGCAGGGCCACGTTGAGTACGTGGTAGTGATGCAGTTCGCGGAACTTGGGATCGACGGTGGCCTCACGCCACAGGCTATGCAACAGGTCCACGTCTTCCCTGCGAACCCGCGGGCGGTGGGGTCCGAGCTGATATTCGTGCCGGTCGCCGTCCTGTCCAACGACCACCAGGGTGAGGCGAGGACGCGGTTCGGGCAGACGCTCCCAGGCGTCGCCGGTGAGCTTGCCCTGTTCGTCGGCCGTCAGCTTGTTCGACAATCCGCACACCACAACGGTGGAGTTCAGCCGTTGTGCCGTAGCCACGATGCCCTCGAACACATCGTTGGTGGGCACCACGACCAGCGAAACGTGCCTGCCTTCCTTTTCGGCAGCGGCGACGACGGCCGTGAACAGCTCCTGCTCGTAGCGTTCGAAGACTTCAGAGCTCTCCATCTCCATGCTGCCGCTGAACGAGTGTTCGCGGTGATAGATCCGGGCGGTCATGACCACCACGTCTGTGCGGGTGGTGTCGACCCGCGAGAGCACTTCTCGGAGGTATGCCAGGTTGTGAGGATCGCGGACCGCCACCAGCACGTTGCCGGGACGCACCTCCATGGCCTGCGGGTCCAGCTCGGAATTGGCGGCAACGTTAAACTGCTCGAGGCCGGAATCTCCCGAGGCATGCTTGGCCGCAACCGCGCGCTCGGAAACCGTGAGCACCACGAAGAACACAGCGCTGAAACTCACTCCCGCGATGGTCGCCAGCTCCTTCGTGAAAAGGTTCACCAGGGCGGTGGAAAACAGAACGATCGAGATGACGACCAGTCCGACCGGAATCTCGACGCCGCGAATGTGGAAGTTGCCCGGCACCTTCCATTCACGCTTTTCGGGCAGCGTGTAGCGCAGTACCAGCACCGCCAGCGACATGAATGAAAAGCTCCAGATCACGCCGAACGCATACAGGGAGGCCAGCAGGTACACGTTGCCGCCGCTGGCGATGATGGTCAGCACCTGCAGCGCGGCAATCATGTTGATCACACGATAGCTGGTACCAAATTTCTTCTGGGGCTTCTTGAACCAGGTGGTGAGGACGCCGTCTTCGACCATGCGGCTCAGTACGCCATTCGCGCCCACAATCGCGGTGTTCACCGCACCCGAAAGAATCAGCGCTCCCACCACCACCACGAAGCCCTGGAACACGAGCTTCAGCGAGTAGGGGCCCACCACGTTCATGGCCAGGCCGCTGATTAAATTTGCGAAGTAGCCGGCCCGTTCGCCGTCAGGAATGATCATCACGGCGAAGAATGAAACCAGGGAGGTAAAGAACAGGCTGTAGAGGAAAATTACCAGCCCGGTCTTCTCCAGGTTCTTCAGCTTGGGGTGTTCGATTTCGCGGTTGACCTGCGCCAGAGACTCTTCGCCGCTCATGGCCAGCACTGAGTGTCCGAAGCCCACCATCAGCATGATCAGCGGAATCTTTTGCGCCCAGGTGCCCAGGAGCCATCCCAGCGACTCGCGGTCGCGGTGCATGTCGGCCGGCGAAGGCAGTGGCGGCAGATGCGCACCCGTCTTGACGATTGTGATCAGGCACCACACGATCAGGACCACTACCATCACGGTGGTGATCTTCATGATCTGCAACGCCCGCTCACTCGACTCGTGGATGCCCTGGATGTTCTTCCACCAGAAATAACCGGTTACCATGATCGCGAACACTGCGCTAAACGCGTTTTCCGGGATGTGGACATCGTGGCCGATGTGGTGCAACGTGTCGGTGAGGAAGCCGGCGAAGTACTGTCCCGCCGCCACCGAACTGATGGGGCCGGTCAGGACATAGTCGAACAGCAGGGCCGACACCGACAGCTTGGCCAAGGTTCCGCCGAGAGCCTGCTTCACCACGCGATACACGCCGCCGCGCACAAACATCGCGCTCGACTCGATGTAGAGCGCCCGCACGGCGTAGCTGAAGATCATGACCGCCAGCACGAACCAGGGAGCGCTTTTGCCGATGACCTTCTCCGCATCGCCGCCCACGTAGTACGCCGACGACGCCAGATCGGCCAGCACGATCGCGGCCGCCCGCCAGAACGAGATGAAGGTCAGCATCACCGTGGTGGCGACGAAAACCCGGACTGCTGGTTTTTGCAGATTGTTTGCTGGCGTGGACATTCGGTTTGCTGGTTTCCCGGCCCTGTTCTACTGCGGACGTCTGGGCGACTCAACTTCGCACAGAAACTGCCGTAATCCTGCAATCTACACGTTGAGACCGCCGGTTGTCAGCTAATCCGAAGAGATTGGATGCTTCAAGCCCGGCGCGCGAGGAAGGTGCGACTTAGGCGGTCATGCCAGCATAGGCCGTCAACGTCGACAAATCCCCACAGTAGCCCCATGCCGAGCGACAGCGAAGACAGGAACAACCCGAGCACACGCTTGCGCCTTTGCCGCATGCCGGGAGGCCGACCCGCAAACGTGCAGAACCGAATGTGAGCCGCCATCATGCCCAGGGTTTTCCCGGCATGGACGACGAACAAGTACTGGTACGCGAGCCACACTGCCACGGCACCGGCCGCGACGCCGAGAAGCAGTGGCTTGCTTGGGGCCGGATGATCGAGTGCCTGATAAGCGACCGCTGCGAACACGCCGACCGCGACCGCGGCGACGGCGAGATCAACCACCCCGGCAAAAAGGCGGCGCGAAATCGCCACTGACTGGAAGGGCAAGTCCACATGCTCACGACTGGTAGCGACGGCAGCCGCCGCGTCGGGTATGTCAAGCTGCAATCCGTCGAGGAAGGGCGTGGATGGAATCGCCTCCAGCTCTTCCGGCACGTCGAGAATGCGCGGCGCTTCGGAGGTCACGGGGTCCGCGAGCCGCTGCACCAAATCCGGCGCTAACGTGGATTGGCGGGGGAACGCAATGACCTTACGCTTGGGGCGCGGGCGCGGCGTCGGATCAAAGAACACCGTGTCTTCGTCCGATTCCTGGCTCCGCCGGCGCAGCCCGCAGTACGAGGTCATCGCTCTGCCTGCTGATCGCTCGGCGACGGCCGGTCTCACTCTTCACATTCGGGAGCAATCGCAGATTTCGAGCGTCGGCCAGACTCACTCCAGCGCGTCAGACCGCAGGCTCGGGGACCGGTTCAACTTCTGCGAGCGAGGAATTCTCTGCTAACGCAACTTCCGGCAGGCCAGCAGCGGCCTCCGTCAGCTCCTCGGCAGGGAAGGGGAAACGCATGGTGTATGCGCCTTCAATCCGGCGTCCGCGTCGCTGCTTGTAGGTCGCCAGGCGGTCCTGTACTTCGTTTCGCCAGACCAACTCGGGCTCCGGCGTAGGGCTGACTGGGTCTTCAAATTGGGAGAGCTGCTGTTCCGTCATGTCGTGGCGCGACTATTCCTTCACCGTGCGGCGCGCTCGCCCACGGTCCGCAAATTGGCCTGTCATTCCTACGAAGGGCGGGAGGCCGCCCGCCTGGGTTCCCGGGCGCAGACAGGCGACGGCTCGGTCGCCGAAGTTGGCGCAACCAGTCATAGCCAAGCGGGTTTAGAAAACTGCCAGAGCTGCGTGAAACCGCCGTGAGGGCATCGCGTTTGGCCTGAGTCCTTGCGACGTGCTAAGTTGCAAGGTTCTACTGATTTCATCTTTCCCGGTGAGGCAACGCGCGGCCTTCAATGATTCCCCGCACTCGATTGATTATCACGGCGCTCCTGGGAAGTCATCTGTTTGTTGCCCCTGCGCTAGTAACCAGCCAGTTACGGAGCACCGCGGCAGAAGCGCCGCCAGCCGCCTCGACTGCCCTGCCAGCAGACCCACAAGATCAAGCGACCACTGGTACTGGCCAGCAAGCTGCACCGGCCAAGCCTGTTACCACCGTCCCCGATGATGAGGGCGTGCAGGTCATGGAAGAGGTTGTGCAACAACAACTGCAAAGTGCGGCAGAAGCGGGGTTTGGCACTCCGGCTCCGCCAGCCAACATCGTTCTGAATCGCGACGACGTTCTCATTCGCGCCGACGAGCAGGAGAAAATTCAGGACGTTTACAAGGTCCGTGGCCACGTGGAGATCCGATTTCGCAACAATACTGTGCATTGCGATCAGGCGATCTACGACTCGACCACCGGAAAAATTACCGCCACCGGCCATGTGGTGTACGACGGCGGCACCCACAGCGAGCACCTCGTCGGGACGCATGCCACCTACGACGTCAGCCGCGATACCGGCACGTTTTACGATGTGACCGGCTCCACCGGCATCCAAGTAAAGAACCAGGTCATGTTCCTTCGCTCGTCCACACCATTCTTTTTCACCGGCAAGGTGGTGGACAAGCTCGGCCCGGATCTATATCGCGTGCACCACGGCATCATCACCTCGTGTCGATTGCCCAACCCGAAGTGGGAGTATCATCCCGCGACCGCGACCGTGGAAGTTGGCGGCGACGCCAAGATGTACCACTCGACCTTGCGCATTAAGGGCATTCCCGTTTTTTATTTTCCGTATGTCCAGCATCCTGCCGACAACCTGGGGCGCCAGAGCGGCTTCCTGATTCCCGCGATCGGCCAGTCGAACTCCAAGGGCTTCATCATCGGCGATTCCTATTACTGGGCCATCAACCGCAACTCGGACGCTGAAATCGGCGGCTATTATTTCTCCTCACGGGGATGGGCCCAGGTTGGCAACTACCGCAGTATCGGCTGGAAATATGGCTTCCACACCGAGTATTACGGTGTGATCGATGCACAGGGCGACCCAAAGTACCACCAGAACCAGGGCGGCGAGGAACTTAAGGCCAACGGCTGGTTGTTGCTCCCCTATGGGTTTCGTGGTGTCCTGTCGGTCGATTATTTGAGCAGCTACGTCTTCCGCCTGGCGTTCGGCCAAAGCTTCACCGATGCGATCAACTCAGAGGTCCGCTCCTCGGGCTTTGTCAGCAAGAGCTGGTCGAGCAACCTCGTGGGCCTTTGGGTCGCCCGCTACCAGAATTACCAAAGCACCGTGAACGGCGACGTCATCGACATCGCCCACATCCCGAGTTTCCAGATGGCGGGTCTTGAAACTCCGATTGCCAACTCCCGGTTCATGTACACCTACGAAGTAGCGGGAGAGGGCGTTTCGCGCCACGAACCTGGCTTCCAGACCCAAAACATAGTTGGCCGATTCGACATTTATCCCACGATCTCGATGCCGACGGACTTCAAGGGCTGGACCTTCCGTCCGGAAGTGGGCGTGCGCGAGACGGTTTACAGCGAACGCCTGCTGCCCACCGAGAACAACACCGGAGTGATCGGCATCGCGGTCGCCGAGGCCTTGAACCGCAACGTGGCGCTGGCCTCGATGGAAGTGCGCCCGCCTGCGCTCGACCGCATCTTCGATCGCAAGATGTTCGGCCATGTGCTCAAGCACGTTGTCGAGCCCTATGCGGTTTACCGCTACGAAACCGGGGTCAGCAATTTCTCCAACATCATCCGCTTCGACCAACGCGACATTCTCGCCGACTCGAGTGGCGTGGAGTATGGCGTGGTCAACCGCCTGTTCGCCAAGAAGACGAAGACAAGCGCCGAGTGCTATCAGCGCGCCGATTCCCTCAAGCCGGACTCGCCCTCCGCTGAAGCGAAGAAAACGTTGACTTCGGATAAGCCCGTCTGCGACGACACGAATGGCTCGGCGAAGGAAGTGGTTACGTGGACGATCGCCCAGAAATACTTCTTCAACCCCTCGTTCGGGGGCGCTCTGGTTCCGAATCAACGCAACGTGTTTGACAGCTCGGTCGATTTTTCGGGCATCGCCTTCCTCACTCAGTACCGGAGCGCCTCGCCGATCATTTCCCGTCTGCTGGTCCACAACAATTCCACCGACTTCCAGTGGAACCTGGATTACGACCCGGTCTTTCACCAGGTGAATTCGAGTTCGATCTTCCTCACCCAGCGGCTTTCCCCCAAGTGGTTGGTGATGGGAGGCCCGGTGTATTTGCACGTCCCCGGCGAGGTCATTCCTGCTACCGTCGATCAGGTGCTGGCACCCGACATCACCAACCAGATCCGCGTGGAATTCATCTACGGCAGCCTGTCAGGCCGGGGTTTCAGCTCCGCCGAGTCCATGATTTACGACATGAAGAACGGCTATTTGCAGGGTGCGACCGTCCAGAGCGCCTATAACTGGGATTGCTGCGGCCTCACCTTCGAGTATTCCCGGTGGGCGCTGGGCCCGGTGCGTAACGAGAACGCCTACCGCTTCGCCTTCAGCCTCAGCAACGTCGGCACTTTTGGCAACCTGAAGCGCCTCCAGAGAATCTACTAGCTCGGAATGGCGCAACCTCGTTGTCCAGCTACAATCGAACCATGTCGGATGGCAACCAACCCGTAAACGACGCCCTGGACGCCAAGTCCCACGCCCTTCAGAGGCAATTGGGCGGGCTCAGGCGTGTCCTGGTGGCTTACTCGGGCGGCGTGGATTCGGCTTTTCTGGCTTGGGCTGCCTTCCGGCAGTTGGGCGACAACATGCTTGCCGTACTCGCTGATTCGCCCAGCCTCGCTCGCTCTCAGATGCAGGACGCGGTGGCGTTCGCCCAAGAGCAGGGAATTCCTCTCGCCATCATTCAGACCGCCGAAATGGAACGCCCCGAGTACCGCCAGAACGACGGACTCCGCTGCTTCCACTGCAAGGATGAGCTCTTCACCGTGATGGAAGAATTTCGCTCCAAGCAGGCCTTTGACGTTATCGCCTACGGAGTGAACGCCGATGACCAGGGCGATTACCGGCCCGGACAGCAGGCTGCCCGCCAGCATGGCGTCGCCGCTCCACTGCTCGAGGCCGGACTGACCAAGCAGGACATCCGCGACCTGTCCCAGGCCGCGGGGCTGCGCATCTGGGACAAGCCAGCGTCGGCCTGCCTCTCGTCACGCATTGAATACGGCCGCCCGGTGACCCCTGAAGCGCTGCTTGTCGTCGAGCAGGGCGAAGAAGCCCTGCGCCGCCTTGGATTTCGCCAATTCCGGGTACGGCACCATGGCGACATCGTTCGCCTTGAAATCGCCCGCGATGAATTGCCCCGCGCCCTCGACTCCGCGATGGCGGCCGAGTTTACCCGTATCTTCAAAGCTCTGGGCTTCGCCTACGTCACCCTTGATCTCGAAGGGTTCCGGTCTGGCTCGATGAACGCGGTGCTCCCGCTCGAAATACTGACGCATCGCGGGGACTGACCGGGTTTGCGACGCCAGCCGAAACCGCCAATCTAAGTCGGTCCGAAGCCCGCGCAATCGCGTGGCTGCGTGAGATAATAGTGGGTTCAGGCCCTAACTTTAAGGTGGTTCGTCTCTTGTTGATGAAACGTGTAGCAGTCTTGTTGTTGCTGGTTTGTACCGGGTGTACGGCGCAGACCAGCCCAGCCAAATCCCCGGCGCCCACAGTTCCCCAGTCCGCCGGGACAGCGCTTTCCCCCGAATTGAAGGCGAAGATCCAGCGCCAGATGCAGGCGCAGTACGATCTTCCGCCGACGATCACCGTGGATGTGGGTCCCCGCCGGCCGAGCGACTTTCCCACTTACGACACCATCACCATCACTCTGACCGGTAGCAGCGGCCATGAGCAGAAGGTTGATTTCCTGCTCTCGCAAGACGGCAAGATCCTGGCGAAGGTAACGAAAATCGACCTGACCAAAGACATCTACACCGACCGCATGAGTAAGATCGACCTCAATGGACGACCGGTGCGCGGCAACCCCAACGCCAAGGTCACGCTGGTTAATTACGACGACCTCGAGTGCCCATTTTGCTCGCGCATGCACGCGACCCTGATGCAGGAAATCCTGCCGGAGTATGGCGACCGCATCAAGATTGTGTACAAGGATTTCCCGCTGTCCATGCATCCCTGGGCCATCCACTCGGCCAATGACGCCAATTGCCTTGCCGTCGAGAACGGAACCGCGTACTGGGACTTTGCCGACTACGTACACGCCAATCAGAAGGCCATCAGCAATGGGCAGGACTTGCCGAAGGCCAAGGCCGAGTTGGACCGTATCGCCCTGGACATGGGCAAGAAACACGGCGCCGACATGACGCGCCTGCAAGCCTGCATCAAAGACCAGTCGGACAAGGCGCTGAAAGCCTCGATGGCCGAAGGGGAGGCGCTGGGATTGAACGCCACTCCGACCCTGTACATCAACGGCCAGAAACTGGAAGGGGCGGTTGATTCTGACGAGGTCCGGGCAATTTTGAACGCTCAACTGCTGGCTGCGGGAGTACAGCCGCCAGCGCCTCCGCCGTCGCCGGCCGCGGCGCCTCAGCCCACGAGCAAGTAGCCTGCGGTATCGAGGAAAGCGGCGCCGACAGATGGTGATGATCGAGTTGCACGGGGCAGGTTTGCCCAACACGAGGAGCACGGATTGAAATCGAACGTGAAGCATGGACTGAGCGCCGCATCGGCCGCCATCATTGCGGGCACTCTTATCCTGCTGTTGTCTGGCATCGGCTGTAACACCAAACAGGATTCCGCCGGGGTAATGGCCACCGTGAACGGCCGCAAGATCCAGCGCACCGAGGTGGACAAGTACTACAACAACCAGACCGCCGACGCTCCCCAGAAACCCGCGGACGAGCAAGCGGATACGCTGCGCCTCAACATCCTCAAGCAGCTCATCGACAATGAAATCCTGATGCAGCGCGCCGAGAAGCTTGGCCTACTGGCGACCGACGACGAGGTGAACAGCAAGCTGGCCGAAATCAAGGCCCCCTTCAGCCAGGACGAATTCGACAAGCGGATCGCCGCCCGCAACATCACCCTCGCCGATTTCAAGGCTGACTTGCGGCGCTCCATCACCGTTGACAAAGTGCTGAACAAGGAAATCACGTCGAAGATCAACATCACCGACGACGACATTACCTCGTATTACAACCAGCACAAGGCCGAGTTCAACCTGATTGAGCCGCAGTATCACCTGGCGCAGATCCTGGTGACTACGCAGCCCAATCCGCAGGCCCAGAACGTGGCCGGCAAAGCCCAGAACCCCGAGGACGCGAAGAAGAAAATCCAGATGATCGCAAACCGCCTGGATAGCGGCGAAGACTTCGCCTCCGTCGCCATGGCGCTCTCCGAGCAACCCGAGACCGCACAGAACGGCGGCGACCTCGGCTTCGTGCCCGAGTCGTCGCTCAAGGGAGACCACACCGCGTTCGACGCGATCAACAAGCTCAAGCCGGGCCAGTACTCTGGCGTGCTGGTGGTCGCCGATCCCAACAGTCACCAGATTTTCGGCTTCCGGGTGGTCAAGCTCATCAGCAGGGAAGCTGCGGGCCAGCGCGAGTTAAAAGACCCGCGCGTGCAACAGGCCATTCGCGAGCAACTCCGCGACCGCAAGGAGCAGTTGCTGAAGGCCGCGTATTACGAGGTCATCCGCGATGAGGCCAAGGTCGAAAACTTCTTCGCCGAAGACATCCTGAAAAAGGCCGGCACGCTGAAATAGCGCGCCCGGACCTGCGTAGATTTTGTTGTCAATGAACTGGCTTCGCGCGGACTTCAGTCCGCGCGATTTCATTTACCGCAGCTTTCCCAATGCCCGCTCCAGGTCGGCGAGCAAGTCTTCCGTTTTCTCCAGCCCAATGTGCAGCCGCACGATGCGGTGACCGTACTCCGGCCTGCCGGCGAAACCGCTGAAGTCGTACGCCGTCGCCAAGCTGGCCACGCCGCCCCAGCTATAGCCAATCTCGAAAAAGCTCCAGCGCGTTTACGAAGGCGAGGACTTTTTCTTTGGCGATGGCCGGCTGCAGCACGATGGAGAAGAGGCCGGAGGAGCCGAGGAAATCGCGCTTCCAGAATTCATGCCCCGGACACGACGGTAGCGCCGGATGCAGCACCCGCTCGACTTCCGGCCGCTGGCTGAGCCACTCGGCGATACGCACCGCCGAATTTTCGATGGCCTTGAGACGCACTGCCATGGTCTTCATGCCGCGCAGCGCCAGGCTGCAATCGTCAGGAGATGCGGCCGCGCCCAGCACCTGCTGGTGCGCGCCGAGGGTCTTCCATAGCGCTTCGTCATTCACCGTGATGGCGCCGAGCAGCACGTCGCTGTGTCCGGCGACATACTTGGTCACCGCCTGCATGGAGATGTCCACGCCATGGGCCAGGGCGTCGAAGAGGACGCCCGCCGCCCAGGTATTGTCCATGACAACCAGCGCTCCGTGGGCGTGCGCGGCGGCGGCGATGGCGGGAACGTCCTGGACCTCCATAGTGATGGAGCCGGGGCTTTCGCACCAGACGATGCGCGTATTGGGTTTGAACAGCGTGTTGATATCACCGCCGATGCCCGGAGGGTAGAAAGTGGTTTCGACGCCGAAGCGCCGCAACACGAAGCGGGCGAGCTTGCGGTTGGGGCCGTAGATGCTCTCCGGCACCAGGATGCGGTCGCCGGCTTTGAGGTAAGCCAAGTGAATGGTGGAAACGGCGCACTGGCCGCCGGGTGTGATCAGCGTGCGATAGCCGCCTTCGAGCTCGCATATTTTCGCGGCCAATTCCAATGTCGTCGGCGTGCCGTAAAGGCCGTAGGTGTAGCCCACTTCGTACTGATCCCAGTCATCGGTGATGTCGCCGGAGTCGGAGAACAGCACGGTCGAGCCGCGATAGGTCGGGGTGGCCAGCGAGCGGAAGCCCTCGGGCACGCGCGCATCCGAGTGGATGAGCTTGGTGGTCCAGTCCTTCTTCATGGGAGCATTATAGGAGGGCGGCGTACCCCCTTCCCCTTAGTTTCGAGATAGACACGGAAAGCCGTGTAAATTCGTGCAAGTAAAGGCAGTTATGTCTGAAATATTGATTTTAAGGGGGTTGCTAATGGAGTATCCGGATGGGGGCCGTCGGCTAGGCCGCTGGACCGGGTAGGAGCGGGTATGGAGCCTCCTAAAATCGGCTAGAGATGCGCGTCTTTTGACGCAATGCCGTGGTAGTACAAGACGAGGACACGGGAGTTTCACCGACTACTTTTGGACGCAACGCTGAATAGACCGAGGGACTCGCCGGTTTGCCGTCAGACTTACTTAAAGCTGCGGCGCAACATAACAAGAACCTCCGAGTACTCGGCCATGAACTCTTTAGTTCGGAAAAGGGGGACACTCAGCAGCGCATAGCGCTGCGATTTAAGAGCCCTTTGGGGCTGAGTATTCCAATGGAACGGGCTTCACTGGTACGATCCAAGGTTGCACAGCGGGACCAATATTCAGGCATGAGGCATTTATGAAAGCTTTGGTAAAAAGCCGCGCGGAGCGCGGGTTGTGGTTGGAAGACATCGCAGAACCAACGCTGGGGATCAACGATGTGAAGATCCGCGTGCGGTATACCGGGATTTGCGGAACCGACGTTCATATCTATCAGTGGGACGAGTGGGCCCAAAAAACCATTCCCGTGCCGATGGCGATCGGGCATGAATTTGTGGGGGAGGTCGTCGAGGTTGGCTCGAACGTCAACGACTTTTATGCGGGCGACATCGTGAGCGGCGAGGGGCATGTGGTCTGTGGACGTTGCCGCAATTGCCTGGCGGGAAGGCGGCATCTGTGCGCGTTCACCTCGGGGGTCGGGGTCAATCGGCCGGGGGCGTTTGCGGAATTCATCGCGCTGCCGATGTCGAATATCTGGCGGCATGAGCCCGATATCAATCAGGAAGTGGCGGCCATCTTCGATCCGTTCGGAAACGCCGTGCATACCGCGCTGTCGTTTCCCGTGCTCGGGGAAGATGTGCTGATCACCGGCGCCGGGCCGATCGGGATCATGGCGATTCCCGTGGTTCGGCACGCGGGCGCGCGCCATGTGGTGATTACAGACGTCAATCCCTTCCGTTTAGAGCTAGCGCGCAAAATGGGGGCGACTGTGGCGGTGAATACCCTTGAAACGCCGCTGGCGGAGGTACAGAAGCAGCTCGGCATGCGGGAAGGATTCGATGTAGGACTGGAAATGTCGGGGAATCCTGCGGCCATGCAGGACCTCATAGCGAACATGAGTCACGGAGCGAAGATTGCCATGCTGGGAATTCCCGCCAAGCCGATGACGATTGATTGGCGGACGGTGATCTTCAATATGCTGACGATCAAAGGCATCTACGGACGGGAGATGTACGAGACCTGGTACAAGATGAGCGTGATGATCGAGTCGGGTCTCGACATTTCACCGGTCATTACGCATCGGTTCAGCTACCGGGACTATCAAAAGGGATTCGATGCGATGATTTCGGGGCAGACCGGGAAGGTGATTCTAGACTGGACTAAGGTGGACTAGAAAGGTCAGGCAGGGACGACGTATTCCGGCCTGTCGATCGCCGCGACGAAGTCAGTCAATCTTTGCGCCCTTTGCGATTTGGCCGCGCAGAAGAAAAGTCTTAGGATATTTTCCTTCGCCACAGACCTTGAAAGAGCCGAAATCCTTATACCAAGGTCCGTCGGGGGCCTGAGGTTCGGTCTCGCGCCAAAGCTTTAGAGCATATAGGTCTTCAATGGTGATCTTCCGCTCGCGAGCGCGGTCGAAAAGATGTTCGCGCAGATCGGGCGGCAATTCCGACCACTGGATTTTGGGCACTTACTCTCCAAAAGTCATTCGGGCCATCTCGTTCTTGAGAGCCGCGATCTCGGATTCGTCATCGCTGGTACGCAGCCGCTCGGCGAGTTGAAAGAACCGGTGCTTTTCGGCTTCCTTGGCCTCGATTCCCGATTCGATGAGGTCCTCGATCATGCGATTGGCGCTCCAGTTCTGGTGCTTGGCCATTTTCTGGATCTTGCGATTGAGTTCGCCAGACAGCGCCACGCTCCGGCGAACGGCCTTACTTTTTGTCTTTGTAGTAGCCATGGGAAAAGTGTACATCACTCTGCACCATGATGCACCAGATGTAACCAGTATCCGAACTTCCGCCCCTACTCAATCACCGCCAGCACGTCGCCGGGGTTGACGGTTGAGCCTTCGGAGGTGAGGAGCTTTTGTACCTTGCCGTCTTTGGGCGACTTCATCTCGTTCTGCATCTTCATGGCTTCCATGACGATGACGCCCTGGCCGGCCTTGACCTCGTCACCGACGGCGACGCTGATGCGCACGATTTTGCCCGGCATCGGGGCAATGATCTTCTGCGGCCCGGCTTCGCTTTCACCAGCGGCGCGGCGGGTGCGCAGAGAGCGCGGGTCCTGCACGTCGATGGCGTAGCGGGCGCTACCGATGACGAGATGAAGCTCTCCCTGCAATGAGCGCTCGCGCTTGATCTCAAAGGCGTCGCCGCCAACCAGCACGGACAAGATGTCGCGCGCGGTGAGGGCGGCGTCGACTTCCACGTCGTGGCCGTCTACTTTGCAGAGCCAGGTCTTCTCGCCCTTGGTGAGTTCGAGGCGATGGGTTTTGCCGTCAACGATTACGTCGTAGGTCATAAACAGTTGCCAGTGGTCAGTTGCCGGTTGTCAGTTACGCGCTGTTCGCCGTTCGCTCTTCGCTTTTCGCAAAGCGCAGGGGCTGAATCCCGGTTTCCATCATTGGGGCCGATTTCGGCGCGACTGAAGTCGCGCCTCGATACGAACTTCTTCGCGCCCAAGATACTCATCGCGGTCGCATTCCTTCCATGCGGGCGGAGCGGCGCCAGTTGCTGGGCGCGGCCGGGGCCGCCTTGCCGTTGGCAGGAGCGGGCAGGCCACCGTCTCCGGGGAAGGTGTGCTTCGGGTCCATGGTGGCGAAGATGCCGGCCGCGACCGTCGCAATCAACTCATGACGGGGGTTGCTTTCCACGGATTTGTTCGCCAACAAGCGCTCGAGGAAGCCGGTGTCGATGTTGCCGGCGCGGAAATCGGGGTCCTTGAGGATGCGGCGAAAGAGCGAAATGTTGGTCTTGATGCCGCCGACAAAGTATTCGTAGAGCGCGCGCTCAAGGCGCTGGATAGCCTGCGCACGCGTTTCGCCGTAGCCCACCAGTTTGGCCAGCAGCGGATCGTATTCGATGGGGACGGTCCAGCCCTCATACATACCGCTGTCGCGGCGGATGCCGGGGCCCGACGGAGAAATCAGCCGCGTGATCTGGCCGGGCGAGGGGAAGAAGTTGTTGTCGGGATCCTCGGCGTAGACGCGGCACTCGATGGCGTGGCCGCGCAGGGTAATGTCTTCCTGCTTGAACGGAAGCGGCTCGCCCGCGGCGACGTGCAGTTGCAGATGAACCAGATCGAGTCCGGTAACGAACTCGGTGACGGGATGCTCGACCTGCAAGCGAGTGTTCATCTCAAGGAAGTAGAAGTTTTTGGCCTGGTCGACAAGGAACTCGACAGTGCCGGCGTTCTGATAATTGGCGGCCTTGGCGACGCGCACCGCGACCTCGCCCATGCGGCGGCGCATATCGGGATCGACGATGGGTGAAGGCGACTCCTCGAGCACCTTCTGATGGCGGCGCTGAACGGAGCACTCGCGCTCGCCGAGGTAGACGACATTGCCGTGCTCGTCACCGAAGATCTGCATCTCGACGTGGCGGGGGTTAATGATGGCCTTCTCAACATAGACTTCGTTGTCGCCAAAGGCGCGTTCCGATTCGCTGCGCGCGTTTTCGAAAGCGGAGCGCAGGTCTTCAGGCTTGTGCACGAGGCGCATGCCCTTGCCGCCGCCGCCTGCCGCGGCCTTTAGCATCACGGGATAGCCGACCTGCTCGGCCATGCGCTCGGTGGCCTCGTATTCCATGCCCCTCTCGGAGCCGGGAACGAAGGGAACGCCGGCTTTCTTCATGTGCTGGCGGGCGCTGGTCTTGGAACCCATCATCTCCATCGACTCGGGCGTCGGGCCGATGAACTTGATGCCGGCATCGCGGCAGGCTTTGGCGAAGCGCGCGTTCTCGGACAGAAAGCCGTAGCCGGGATGAATGGCCTCGGCGCCGCTGCGGCGGGCCACGTCGAGGATCTTGTCGATGTTGAGGTACGACTCGCTGGCCGTAGCTGGACCGATGTGATAAGCGTGATCGGACTTGCGGACGTGCAGGGCCCGGCGATCGACGTCGGAAAACACCGCGACCGACTCGATGCCCATTTCGCGGCAGGCGCGAATGATGCGGACGGCAATTTCGCCGCGGTTGGCGATGAGGATACGTTTGAACATGAATGCGCCTTCGACGGGCGGATTCCGGCCCGCCCCAGGGCAGAGTTGTCCTGCGAGGCGCGGGCTTCTCCGCGTCAAATCAAGAATTGTACTCGATGGGTTGGCGGAGGCGAGTGACGGCGTCACAGATGACAGTGACGCAAAAAGAAGCCCCTCCCGGGGGAGGGGCGAATTCTGCACAAGCTGCGCTGAGCTTACTTCGTGGGCTCTTCGGTGGTGACAACTCCGGAAGGACCCGCCTTTTCGGCCTTGACCTTCTTGGTGGCGATGGTCTTGTCGACCCAGTCGTCGGCCGTCTTCAGGTCAGCCTTGCGGGCGTCGGGGTTATCGCACTCCAGGTCAGCACGCTCGCGATACATCAGGTTGAGGTAAGCCATCGCGTCGTCGTAGTCGGGACGCAACTCAATCGCCTTCTGCAACTTGGCAATACCGTCTTCGACCACGTCGTGATTAGCCGAAATCGCCTTCAGCAGGTCGGCGCAGACCTTCTTGTCCTTGATGTCATCCGTGGGCTTGAGGCCGAGCTTGGCGCGGGCCTCGATGCGGGGCTGGTAAGCCTGCGTCCAGTCGATCACCGCGATGGAGTAATAGGTCTCGGGATCGTTGGGGTCGAGGTCGGCGACCATCAGGTGGTACTTCTTGGCCTCGTCCATCTTCTTCATATTGAAGTAGAGCGACGCAATGCCCTTCAGAGCCAGTATCTTCTGCTCCTTGGGCGGATTGGCATCGAGGACCTTCATGAACTCAGCGATGGCCTGCTCGGCGTAACGGTTGTTTTCGGGCGAGTCAGCGCCGGGGATGTATTGCTGCATGTACGCGGTCGCGAGATAAAGACGAGCGTTGAGCAGGCTCGGGTCGAGTTGCACCGCGTCCTTGAAATGTTCGATGGCTTCTTCGTATTTGGCGCTCTTGTAGGCGTTGACGCCCTTGTTGATCTGATCGCGCGCCCGCAGTTTCTCGCAGCCCACGGCTGAGAGCATTGCCAGCAGCGCAGCTAGGATGGTCAGTACCCGTGCGGTCTTGTTCATGTGTGGTTTCACTCTCCGTTACGTGGAACCAGGTCGCGTGGCAGAGCGGAACGCCGTGTGCCGGCGTCCCGCCAAACCATAAGGAGGAGTGCTTCCCGATTCACGTTCCTATTACTCGACCTGCTACTGGCCGGCTTCGATCTTGGCGGTGATCAGGCCAACCTTGTCGACGCCCGCCGAGTGCGAGATGTCGATCACCTGCGCCACTTCGTTGAAGGTGAGATCCGGATCAGCCTTGACGAACATCACTTTCTCGGCGCGGGTCTTGAAGATGTCGTTGAGACGGCCTTCAAGGTTCTCCCACGTAACGTCGTCCTGGTTGATCTTCAGGTTCGCCTTGTCTCCGTTGCCCTTGAGCAACTGCACCACCACGGTGCGGTCGCTGGGAGGCGGATTGTTGTCCTTGTTCTTGGGCGGCTGGGGAACCAGCGCATCCAAGCCCTTCGGAGTCAGTGGCGTGATCACCATGAAAATGATCAACAACACCAGCAAAATGTCGATCATCGGCGTGACGTTGATATCACACGAGGGGCCGCCTTTGCTGCCCCCAGCTACCATTCCCATAACTGACTCCCTCTATTTCGCCGGGGCCGGCGGAGTTTGTGCCGCCGCTCCCGTCTTCAGCTGTTCCGTCAGTAAACCCACATCATCCACACCAGCCGAACGGACGTTGTCGACGACGTCGACGACGTTGCCGTAACGGGCGCGGGCGTCGGACTTGATGAAGACGCGCTTGTCCGGTTTATTGGCCAGGCGATCTTTCACCAGCTGTGTGAGCTTGTCCGCGTCCACCCGGTCCGAGCCGAAGTAGATTTTGCCATCGCGCATGATCGAAACCAGCAAGGCATCTTCCTTGTCGGCATCAGGCATGGGAGTTGGGCTGGCGACCTTGGCCATGTCAACACTCACGCCTTTCTGCAGCATGGGAGTGATGACCATGAAGATGATCAGCAGCACCAGCATCACATCCACCATGGGCGTGACATTGATGTTCGAGTTTATTTTCGAGCCTTCGTCGCGTTTCGCTAACGACATTCTTCAACCTCCCCGTTGCGTCGAAAATCGGCAGTGCACGAATGCACTCATCCGATTACCGGCGGACGGCTCCGCGACGCTTCAGGAAGTAGTCAATCAACTCGCTGGAGCTGTTGTCCATTTCCACGTCAAAGGCTTCCACCTTGCCGGAAAAGTAGTTGAACATCATCACGGCCGGGATGGCGACGAACAGTCCGATGGCGGTGGTCACCAGGGCTTCTGAAATACCACCGGCGACGGCGCCCAGACCGGTTGCCTTCTGGGTCGAGATTTCCTTAAACGCGTTGAGAATGCCGACGACCGTTCCGAGCAGCCCGATAAAGGGTGCGGTGGAACCGATGGTAGCCAGACCGCCCAGTCCGCGCTTCAATTCGGCGTGGGTGATGGCTTCGGCACGCTCCAAGGCGCGCTGCGAGGCTTCGATCTGTTCGCCTGGGATGTCGGCCGACTCGCCGTGGGCACGGAACTCGTGCAGTCCGGCGCTGACGACCTTCGCCAGGTGGCTCTTCTTGTTGCGCTCGGCGATCTTGATGGCTTCTTCGATTTTGCCTTCGCGCAGGGCGCCGGCGACGGCGGGGGCGAATGCACGCGACTGCTTGCGGGCAGCGCTATATGCCATAGCGCGGTCAATCATCACGCCGATGGACCAACCCGACATGATGAACAGAATGATCACGACGATCTTCGCCAGGACGCCCATCTGCTTCCACAGCGAAACCGGGTCCCATCCCACTGCGGCTTCCTGGAACATCCAGACAGCGGCATTGGGTACATGGCTAAGTGCGTAGGTTGCAACGTTTGCTAAGAGCATGGATCGAATTCTCCTCCTCAGGAACTTTCGTAACTACTTTACGTATCTCGATATTCAGGTAATGCGAAACTTCTGGGACAACACGGCGCCCCGAAACTCGTGGCAGCACGCAGGCCGACGGCTATCCTCCAGCCAGCGTGAAGTTGACGTTGATGGTGGTGTCGACTTCCACCGGCTCGCCATTCAGAAAATAGGGCTTATACTTCCACTGCTTCACGGCTTCGATGGCCGCCGGGGCCAGCATGGGATGTCCGCTGACCAGGGTCAAGTGCTCGATGGAACCGTCTTTGCTGATGACCGCCTGCAGCACGACCGTACCCTGAATGCGCGCCTGGCGGGCGAGCGCAGGATAATTCGGCTTGACCTGGCGAATCAGCAGACCTTGCGACACGCCCTGCGACACGCGAACCCGCTGCGGGGTTGCGGCCTTGGGAACGACAGTAGGAGCGTTGCCGATGATGCCTCCCAGAACGCCGCCCATCGCGCCACCGGGTACGCCGCCTGGTACGCCGCCTACGACGCCGGCCACGCCCGTCGACGGCGGTGGCGGTTCGTCTTCCTTAATCATGGCGACTTTTTTCGGGATGGCGGTCGGCGTACGCAACTGACCGTTGTCCAGATCGCTGGTCCGGGGCTTCACTATATGTACTTCCGGAATGGCGGCTGGGGGAGGGGGTGGCGGCGGCGGTGGCGGAGCCACCAGGAAGGTCATTAACTGCGCTTTCGGCAGCGCCTCGGTGAATATAAGGGGTAATAGCACCAGCACGCCGATTAGCAGGATTTGGAGGACAAAGGAGACGGCAGTGGTAGCCCCCTGCTTCGTCTTTAACTTGCCTCCGGATTCCATGAGGCTGTCTTCAAACATAGCCCTATCTCCGTAGAACTCTTTTATTACTTTGACACCGGCTGACTGCTTTTTGCTCCCAAAATCCAGTTGTCGCACCGGACCCGTGCCGCCACAACGCGTGCAGCCATACCGCACGCCAACCCACCTTCTAACCGAAGGATTTGAATATACACCTCGAACGGCACTTTGTGTTCACCAGAAAATCGATTATGCCTTGGCCTTTGCCTTTTCCCGCGTAGAGCCGGCGGCCGGCAAAGTCGCGCGTCCAGTGCGGGCAAGTCGCCACTCCTGGTATGCCACCAGCATCGGCGCCGCTACCGCGATCGACGAATAGGTTCCGATCAGGATGCCGATCACCAAAGCCAGCGAGAATCCCCGCAGCACTTCGCCACCGAACACATACAACGAGAGTACGGTGAGGAAAGTCAAGCCCGAAGTTAAAATCGTCCGGCTCAGGGTCTGGTTGATGCTCTTGTTCACCACGTCGGCGAGGTTCTCGCGCCGCATCAGCTTGATGTTCTCGCGGATGCGGTCATACACGACGATAGTATCGTTCATCGAGTAACCGATGAGCGTCAGGATGGCTGCGATCACCGTCAGGGTGATGTCTTTGTTCAGCAGCGAGAAAAAGCCGACGGTGATGATGGTGTCGTGGAAGCACGCCACGACCGCGCCAATGCCGTAGATCAGCTCGAAGCGGAACCACAGATACACCAGCATTCCCGCCAGGGAGTACAGCGTAGCCCACAAAGCCTGCTTGCGCAGCTGGCCGCCGACCTGGGGACCGACGATTTCGACGTTGCGTACCGCAAAATTCGAGGCGTAGAAGTCCGGCGCCATGGCTGCGATCACTTCCGGCGGAGCCACGCCTTTCAGCTCGTCCACCGATGTCAGGACGCCGCCGCGTTGCTTGTTGCGGAAGTCATCGATTTGCTGAGCAATTGCCAGATACTTTGCGGCCGCGTCAATGCCCCCGATATGCAGCGGGTCTTTGGCCAACAGAAACTGCTGCAGGCTCGACGGACCGGTGTTGTTCAGGTCGTGCTTGCCCGCCTGCTGCGCCTCGCTGGATTCCAGCGCCTTGATGATGGTGTTCTTGCCCTGGTCGAGCGCCGACTCGTTAGTCTCGCGCTGTTCCAACGCCACCAGCACTTCATTATTTCCGGCTTCGCCGAAGCGCTGAATCTTGGGGTCTTTCAAGCCGGCGCGGTCCATGGCCGAACGGATCTGGCCCAGGTCCGGCGTCTCGGCGAACTTCACATAGACCAGCGTGCCGCCCTTGAAGTCGACGCCGAACGGAATGCCGTGCCAGAAAAAGATGGAAAGCAATCCGGCGACGCTGAAGACCAATGAGAAGGCAAGGAAGTACCACTTCTTGCCCAGGAAATCGATGTTGGTACGACCAAATAACTCCACCGCGGACCCCTTAGATGCTCAAAGCCTCGCCACGCTGGTGGCGATTGAGGATGGCGTCAAAAATCACGCGCGACACAAAGACTGACGTAAACAGATTGGCTGCCAGACCAAAGCTGAGGGTCACGGCAAAGCCGCGAACCGGCCCGGTTCCGAAGAGGAACAGGATGATGGCCGACACGATAGTCGTCACGTGGGTATCGACGATCGTTACCCAGGCATGCTTGAAGCCCTGCTCCACCGCCTGGGGCGGCGTTTTACCGTGCCGCAGCTCTTCGCGGATGCGCTCGAAGATCAGCACGTTCGAGTCCACGCCCATACCAATGGTGAGGATCACGCCGGCGATTCCGGGGAGCGTCAAGACTCCTCCGGTGAATCCCAGGAACCCCAACAGGATGACCAGGTTCAGGAAAAGTCCCAGGTCGGCGTTGATGCCCGCAAATCTGTAATAGACGAGCATGAAGATCATCACGGCGAGCATGCCGAAGATGGCTGCACGCACGCCGGCGCGAATCGAATCCGCACCGAGTGATGGTCCCACGGTGCGCTCTTCGAGGTACTTGATGCCTGCCGGGAGCGCGCCCGATCGCAACGTCAGTGACAGGTCCTGCGTCTGCTGCTCGGTGAAGGCGCCGGTAATGCGGCCTTCGTCGCGGATGGCTTCCTGGATGGTCGCAACTTCCATGACCTTGTTGTCGAGCACGACAGCGAGGCGATCACCCACGTGCGCGCTGGTGAAGGCAAAGAAGCGCCGTCCACCTTCGCCCGTCAGGGTGAACTTCACGTCGGGGCGGCCGTTTTCGTCCTGGCCCGCATCGGCCGTGCGCAGATCGCTGCCGCTTACCGCAGACGCCCGGGTAATGACCCAGTACACGTCCCCGTTGGTCGCTCCCTGGGCCCCAATGTTCTTGCCCTTCATCAGGATCGAATTCGCCGGGAGCAGGCCGCCGTTGGCTTGCATGGCTTCCTGTTCGCTGTTGTAGGGGCCGCCCAGCGCCTGCCGGATTTCCAGCATGGCGGTCGACTGCATGATCTCTTTTACGCGGGCGGGATCGTCCACGCCCGGTAGCTGCACAAGGATCTGGTAGTCGCCCAGTCCGTGCTCCTGGATCACCGGCTCGCTCACGCCGAGCTGGTCAATGCGGTTGCGGATGGTCTCGATCGCCTGCTGTTGCGCCTTGGTCTTGGTTTCCTTCACGATGCTCGGCTTCATCGCGAGCGTGAAGGAATTGTCGGGGCCCGACGTCAGGTCGTAATCGGGGAAATGGTCGGCGACATAGCTGCGCAGTTCGCTGGTCGAATCCGGGGCCACGCCCTTGATGCTGATGACGTCGGGATGCTGCTGCGGGTCCGGCTTGGAAATCTCGGCGTAGTTGATGTTCTTCGTCTTGAAGTCGTCCTTCATCCGCTCGATGGCGCGATCGCTGTCGGCATTGATGGCGTCGTTCACCTGCACCTGCAAAATCAGGTGGGTGCCGCCCTTGAGGTCAAGGCCGAGGTGGATGCGCTGCTGCATCGCCGTTAGCAAGCCGGCGGGCGTTAAGCTCTGAGGAATTCCAAAGATGCCGAACAGAAAGAAGATCAGCACCGCGAAGATAATGACAACTTTGATGGTCTGGTTCTTGGTCATGAGTAACTGCAACCCTGCTTAGGACTTGAGCTGTTTGTCGTCTTCGTTGGTGGTGAGCGTCACAACCGACGAGCGCACCACTTCCAGCTTGATACTGTCGGGAGCGATGCGCAGAATCAGCGTGTCGTCTTTCGCCGACAGCACCACGCCGGTGAGGCCGCCGCTGGTGACGACTTTGTCACCCGACTTGATCTGCTTGAGCATCTCGGCCCACTTCTTCTGCTTGCGCTGCTGCGGCATGATCAGCAAAAAGTAAAAGATGGCGAAAATCGCCACCATCATCACGATCGGTCCGGCCGACCCGAGGCCGCCGCCGATTCCCTGCAAGTATGTCGCTACGAATGTCTGCATGTGCCTTTTACTTTCGGCTTTCTGTCGTTATGCCCTGCATCCCTCGCGGATTTCACACCGCCAGGAACCTGCTTCTTGCTCCTCGCATTTTCCACAGTCGCCGCGCGACGCACTCCCTTACTGCCGCATCCAAACCTCAAGCGGGGATTAGCGCAGGACGTCGTCGAAGCTCAGGGATTTTCAGCCAGGTGCCCCAACCTTACATCCGCCGTGGCGGACGCTGAGGTGGGTCGTCGCTAGGGGACACTCAAATGCGGTGGCTTCACACCAGACAGAAAAGTCGAAAACTCCCCAAGTAGTATAGCTTGCCGGACGCGCCGCATGGTGTCAAGGTAATAGGCCAAATTGTGGACGGTGTTTAACGTCTGTGCCAGCAACTCGTTAGAGGCGTACAGGTGCCGCAGATAGGCCCGCGAATAGCGTCCGCACACCTTGCAACCGCATTTCGGGTCGATGGGCCCCTCGTCTCGGGCGAAACGCGCGTTCTTGATGGTCAGGCGGCCCTCTGACGTAAACAGCAACCCGTGGCGCGCCGCGCGAGTCGGCAGCACGCAGTCCATCATGTCAACGCCCTGCGCCACGTAGTGGACAATCTCTTCCGGCGTGCCAACGCCCATCAGATAACGCGGCTTGCTTTCCGGCAGGAAGGGAATCGCCGCGTCCACCATTTCGTATGTCAGCGGACGCGGCTCTCCCACGCTCAGCCCGCCGATGGCGTAGCCGGGCAGATCGACTTCGACGGTTCTTTGGGCTGATTCGCGGCGTAGGTCGGGATACATGCCTCCCTGCACAATGCCGAAGAGCGCCTGGGTCTGGCCGGCAGCTACAGATGTAGTTTGATGGGTGCCCCAGGTTCGCGCCCGTTCTTTGGGCGCTAACCTGGGATCCGAAGTGTCTGGAGATGAATTTTGGGGTGCCCCATCCTGTCCCCTCTTTTGGGACAGGGTGGGACTCGTCCCCTCAAACCATGGCACCTCTTCTTTATGTGCCTCAAAATAATCCCGCGAGCGCTGCAGCCAGCGCAGCGTCATCTCCATCGACGACTGCGCCCGCTCACGGCTGGCCGGATGCTCAGTGCACTCGTCGAACGCCATGATGATGTCGGCGCCCAGCCCGATCTGCGCCGCCATCGAGCTTTCGGGGGTGAACAGGTGCGACGAGCCGTCGAGATGCGAGCGAAACGCCACGCCGTCTTCCGTTACCTTGCGCAGGTCGCTCAGGCTGAACACCTGAAAGCCACCCGAGTCGGTCAGGATCGGCTTGTCCCAGGCCATGAAGCGCTGCACCCCGCCGAGCGCGCGCACCATCTCGACGCCCGGCCGCAGGTACAGGTGATAGGTGTTGTTCAGCAGAATCTCGACTCCCAGCTCTTCCAGCGTGTCCTGCGGGACTCCCTTGACGGTCGCCAGGGTGCCGACGGGCATGAACACCGGCGTCTGCACTGCGCCATGCGGCGTAAACATGCGCCCGGCGCGGGCCTTGCCGTCGCGGGCGTCGATCTCAAAGCGAAATGACATGAAGAATAATTGTAGCGGGAGGAGACATCTTTTATAGCCAGGCGGAGGAACAGACAAGTAATACTGGAAGCCAATACAAGGTCTAAGTATTTCTCAGTCTAGCCGTTTTTTGCGGGAATCGTCATTTTCGGTTTCTGCTAAACCCTACTGCAACTTCGCGTACTCCGCCTTGGCTTGCCTCAGAACAGGAATATCGGGATCCGCATCTTTCCAGAGCTCAAGAAACTCCAGATAGGCATGGCGGGCCTTGGTCTTGTCTCCCGCGAGCGCGTAGGACCGGCCGAGTTGAAGCCGAGCTAACGCTCCCAATGGGGAATTGACCGCCACACCGCGATGATCCAGAAATTTCTGGAACTCTGCCGCGGCTTCCGCACCCTGATGCATTGACAAGTACGCTTGCCCACGGACATACGCAGGATAAAGCGAGCCGCCAACCTCGAACTGCGGACTCGGCGTACCCAATTCATACTGCTCCGCAGCTCGTAAATGCTCGAGGGCCTTCGCCGGATTGTTGCTTCCAATCTCGATCGAGGCATCGATGGTCGGCAACCAGTAGCGATTGATTATGGTGTTGAGGGGAAAACGGTGGGCGAGGTCATCTGCGATTTTCTGGGCTTGGACGGCATCTCCGGTTCGCGCCAACCCCAGCGCCGCAAGCGTCTGTACATCCTGGGTCGAGGCGGTCGCCAGCGCGGCGGCAATCTCCTGGCGGGCGCGGGCTGTGTTCCCAAATTCCGCCTCGCGCAAAGCGGAGTTCATTTGCCATTCCGCTGCCGTTTCCTTTTCGTCACCGTGACGGGCGGATTCGATGGCACGCTGCGATTTTTCGCGGGCGCTGGTGAGACGCCCATAGAAGGCATCGGTGTCGGACGCGAAGGAGAGCAGCACGTCTTCCCCTGGCTTGTTCTTCTGCCCCTCGACTTGCCGATCCATCTCCGCCACGTCGCCTTCATAGAACGCAACTCCATAGCGATTGCCGTGCAGGAACGGATTGTTCACTTTGTGCGCGACCGCCTCCTCATACTTGGCCTTCGCATCGGCTGGACGATTCAGCGCAGTATAGAGACCGACCAGGTTGGTAAAGGCGGCGGCGCTCCCCGGAAATAGACGGAGGTCTTCCAGGCTGGCATTCACCGCCGACTCATATTGGCCCAGGTAGGTGTAATCGACTCCCAGGTTGCCGAAGGGCTCATTGTTTCGCGGATAAGTTTGCGCCCAGGTCTCGTAGGTCTGGATGGCTTTCTCCAGCTCACCGGTCACCAGCAAGTAGTAGTTTCCCGCGATGCGAAATTTCTCCCGCTCGCTTACCTTGTCGCGCAGATCATAAGCCTTCTGCAAATTCTCGCTGGCCAATCCCGGCTCTCGCAGATTGGTGTACGAGATTCCCAGCGCCGAATAGGCAGCTGCAAAATTCGGGTCGAGTTCGACCGCCCGCTTGAAGAATGGAATCGCCGCCTCCGGACCCTTCTCTTGTAGCATCTTCCTTCCTACGGACAGGGCCTTCAGCGCTTCGAGTGAGGGCGTGGTGACCTGGTCGAGAGGGGCATCGAACCTGTCCACGCTGCTGAGCGATTCACCCAGCTTTTTCCTCAGCTTCGTGGCTGCTTCGCCAAGGGCCCCCAGAACGTGCTCCTTGTTTTCGGCGGTCACCTGTTCCTGGGCCAGGAAGTCTCCTGTCTTGCAGTTGACGGCGTCGAGGCCAATCACATATTGGCTGCCTAAATTTGCAATCGAGCCCGCAATGTACGCTTTGGCATCGGCGCGCTGGCAGAGGTCGCGCGCCACCTCGGGTGTCAGCTTGGTATTCGGCGGCTTGGCCATCAGCCTCAGCGTGGCCCGGATTCTCGCATCGGAAAGGATATTCAGAAACGGCGACTGTCCCAGTTGCGCCGAGATCGCCTGTTTCAACGTGTCATCAAAAACCGCATCGCCGGTGGTGTTGTTGAAGTCAGCCAAAACCACCGTATCCTGCTCGGTCAGGAGCGGTGCGCGGTGCGCGCGCCAGTACAGTCCGCCGACGACGCCAGCCGCAAGCAACAGGACGAGCGGCGCGAGGATCTTCCAGCGTAAGCCGCTATGTTCCCTGACCTGTGAAGCTGCCGCTCCCGCCACATTCGACGGCGCAACTTGTTGCGTTGAACTGGAACGCCCACTTGCGATTCCCGTCCGCGCCGATTCCGCTGCACTTTCCGCAGCAACGGTAGCCGAGTAGTGCAATGAATCGGTGTCGCGCTTCAGGCGTTGCAGGTCGGCGCGAAGATCTGCGGCGTGCTGGTAACGCAGGTTGCGGTCCTTCTCCAACGCCTTGGCAATGACCGCTTCCAGTCCACTCGAAACCTGTGGGTTAACTTGTGAAGGCGCCTGCGGCTCCTTGTGCAGAATCGCGCCGCAAATTTCGCCCGAACTGGAGCCGTCGAACGGTAGTTTGCTGGTCGCCATCTCGTACAGCACTGCGCCGAACGAGAAGAGGTCGGTGCGCGAATCCAACTCCTTCGCGCGTACCTGTTCCGGCGACATGTAGGCCACGGTGCCCAGCATCGCGCCCGGACTTGTGAGGTGGTCGGCATCCGGGTCCGAGATAAGCGTTTCGGACTCTGAGCCCCCGGGGACGGCCTTGAATGTCACCTTTGCCAGTCCGAAGTCGAGAATCTTGCCGTGGCCGCGTTCAGTCACGAAGATGTTGGCTGGCTTGATATCGCGGTGAACGATTCCTTTGGAATGCGCCGCATCGAGGGCATCGGCGATATCGATGGCGATGGGAAGCAGCTGTTCAGATTCGAGCGCTTGCTTTCCGATGCGGCGTTTTAAGGTCTGTCCCTCAAGAAACTCCATGGCGATGAAGGCCCGCCCATGCTGTTCGCCAATGTCGTAAATCGTGCAGATGTTGGGATGGTTCAGTGCCGAGGCGGCCTGGGCCTCGCGCCGGAAACGGGCGAGCGCCTGGGGATCCTGGGCCACGTCGTCGGGAAGGAACTTGAGCGCAACAAAGCGATGCAGCCGGGTGTCTTCGGCCTTGTAGACCACGCCCATTCCGCCGCCACCCAGCTTCTCAAGGATGTCGTAGTGCGAGATGGTTTTTTCGATCATCCTGGGGAGGTGATCGAAGTGGCATGAAGATGGTAAGTGAGGACTCCCTGGGAGTCAATTCACTGGTCTGCTTCTGCAATTCTTGGGACTTCTTCAGTTTCCAAGGGCGCCTGGATTCACGCCTCCCTCTCCTTCGGCCGTCCGCCCTTCTTCCCGTTCGCCCGCGCGGCGGCGGCCTTACTGTCACTGGTCGCTGAGCCTCCGCGGCGACCCAACTCCGCCATCCATCTGCTGGTTCCGAATATGTGATTCAGCAACCCCGGCACATAGTGGTCCACGTCGAGCAGCGGCCAGTGGATTCCGGTGCCGCCGCCGAGCATCTTAACTTTCGCGAGTTGCGCCGGACTCGCGTCCCGCAACCCTTCCAGCAACTCCCTCGGAATGGAGTTGCGTAACCCGTTGTCCAGATGAAGCGTTAACAGGTCCGGCTTCTTCTCATACATCACTTTCATGGCGCGACGGTCGTCCACCTGACACACAGACGCCCGTAACCGTGCCGCCTGGTTTTGTTCGTCGGTAACGATCACTCTTGCTCTGGTCTTGGTCATGGATCTTCACCATTGGCTTGAGATTACCGCCCAAATCTGTCCGCCGCCCTCGCCTTGGCTTTAGCGTTTTCTTCTTCGCGGTTCTTCGGAGGTGCATTCGTTTCCAGCGCGCCCAGAAGTTTGAGCGAGATCGCGGTTACGTCATCCACCGCCGCCAGGAACAGAGCTTCATTCGCTTTCGATGGCTTATTGAACCCGGTGATCTTCCGGACGTATTGCTGCGCCGCCGCCCGCGTCTCTTCCTCGGTCACCGGCGGATCGAAGTTGAACAGCGTTTTGATGTTCCTGCACATGGCGTTTGGCCTCGCTAACAAAATCGTTGACGCTCAACCGACTTATTTCGACTCCTCCAACAGTTGCTGCAAATATTGTTGCCAGAAGACTGCCCAGGTGTGGGTGCCGTGTCCGTGGGTCTGGTCAGACGCGGGAATCAGCACGAATTGCCCCTTCTTCACCTTCTTGATCTCGCGTTGTGCGATGCCCAGCTCCGGCGGATTGATGAAGTCATCGGCTGAATTCACGAACATCACCGGCGCCTTGATCGTGTCGAGCTTTGACGAAGGATTGTAGTTGCGCGATGAGCTTACAGCGTACAGAAAGTCATTGGCGTCCAGCGATCGCGGTGCGCTTCATGGCCTCGTCCAGATACTTGTCGGCTGCCTCGCGCGTGGGATAGTTCTTCTGCATCAACATCGGCGCGCTGCCGGCGATGATCAGGAAATCTTCTCCGATCTCGAGCGCCGCGCGCGGCTCCGTCGTGTACTCGCCGTTCTTCCACTCCGGGTCCTGGCGGATGCCGTCGATCACCATCTTGCGCCAGATGCGATTGCGCCCGGCAATCTCCACCGGCAGGCAGGCCAACGGCATGAGAGCATCCATGAAGTCGGGATAGGTTTCTCCCCACACCCACGAGTGCATGCAGCCCATCGAGGTACCCATGATCAGCCGCAGATGGTTGACGCCTATCCCCTGCGTCAGCAATTCGTACTGCGCCAGCACCATGTCGTCATAGTCGTATTGCGGAAAGCGCGCGTGCATGCCGTCGCTGGGCTTGCTCGATTTTCCGTGGCCAATGTTGTCGGGCAGGATGATGAAATAGCGATTGATGTCGAGCGGCTGGCCCGGCCCGTATAAGACGTCCGCGAATTGCGGAAGCCAGAAAGTTACGACCCGAGCCGCCGGTTCCGTGCAGGATGAGCACGGCATTGGTGACTCGCCCGTTCGCAGTCCCGCACGGGCTTGCCCAGCGTCATGTAGTGCATGCGCAACTCGGGCATGGTTTCGCCCGACTTGAAGTGAAAGTCGCGCAGAACGAAATCACCATCCTGCGGAGTGTACTTGCTCGCGGGCTGCGTGGTTTGTGCCTGCACCGCCATCGCCAGCACGAACAGGACGGCCAGGCAACGACCCGAAGAACACCGAGTGCCGAGGTTCATGTTGTTGTCTCCCGTGTGCTCTGCTCTCCGAAGGGCACAGTTCGCGGCTTCAGCCAGCCGCTGCCGTTTTCTGCCGCTGTTTTGCTTCGAACTTCGCCTTGCCGACAATGGCGCGCGCGACCGTTCCATACCCAATCACCTCGTGCCCATTGCTGGAGCTCACCTTGAAGGTATAGAAGCGCCCGTCGAACGATTCCAACACCGCTTCCGAGGTGATGCTCTGGCCTTCGACCGCCGGGGCCCGGTGCACGATGTTGATCGCGGTGCCCACGCTCACTTCATCGCCTTCGCAGAACGGTTCGAGCACATTGTAGGCGGCCGCTTCCATCTGGCCGATCATGTTGGGCGTGGAGTACACCGGAGGCAGGTGCGCTTTCCAGTCGGTAAGCGTGTGTCTGGGTTCGACGACGATTTGCGCTTCACCACGGGTGCCGAGAGGAACGGGTTTGGCCATGCTTTGAGATTATCGCGAGCCTACCCGAAAGCAAAAGCAGCCACGGATCTTCACGGATAACGCGGATCGGAACAAGGCAAGAACCAAACTGCGGATCACGACGGTCGTGTTAATGGGCCGCCTGGTTCTCGGCTCGAATTAAAAATCCGCGGCGCAAAGATTTGTCTTGACAACATATACTGTGTGGCATACAGTGTATGTCGTACACTGTACATCGCACTATGCATACCAAGACAAACCCGGATGTCCTCGAAAACCTTCGTCAGGAGCTTCGCCGCGGCTCGCTTATCATCGCCGTACTGGCCCAGCTGGCCAGTGAGCAGTATGGCTATACCCTCCGTAAGTCGCTGGAAGAACATGGGATAGCCATCGACGAAGGCACGCTCTACCCCCTCCTCCGTCGGCTCGAGACGCAGGGCCTGCTGGTCAGTGAGTGGCGCGAGCACGACAAGCGCAACAAGCGCTTCTACTGGCTTTCTCCAGTCGGCGAGGAAGTCTTGGAACTGCTGCTCGAAGATTGGGAGGCCCTGTCGGCTTCCTTGCAGTCGATCCTGCAGCGCCCGGTGTCAGCCCCGGCAAGCCAATCGAAGGCGGCGCCCGATGCCGCTAATAAGGAGTCGAAGTAATGGAACTCGTTGAACGTTATTTGCAAGCTGTGAAGTTTGCGCTGCCCAAGGCGCAAAGAGATGATGTCCTCCGCGAGCTGTCGGACGAGATCCTCTCGCAGGTCGAGGAAAAGGAAGCTTCGCTGGGCCGTCCACTCACCGAGGACGAACAGGTCGCCATCCTAAGGCAGATCGGCAATCCCGCGCTCGTGGCGGGACGCTACCGCAAGCAGCAATACCTGATTGGCCCGGCGGTGTTCCCTATCTATTGGATCGTCTTGCGGTGGGTACTGGTGGTGGTGGTTTTCGCCATGTCGGTTGGCTCGGTGATGCTCACCGTGACCGGCGCCGGAATGGGAGCGGCCCTGGGATCTCTCGCCCGTCTGCCGCTGGCGATTATAGCCACCTTTGCCGCGGTCACGTTTGCCTGCGCACTTCTGGATTATTTTCAGGCGAAGTTCGACTTGTTCAGCAATTGGGATGCGCGCAAGCTGCCAAAGCTCTCCAAAACGAAGAAGGAACCGTCGACCACGGAAACCATCGCGGCGATCATCTTCACGGCGATCTTTGGCATCTGGTGGCTGGTCGGGCTGAAGCACCAGTTCTGGATCTTCGGCCCCGGCGTGTTCGCTCTTCACTTCGGCCCGGTCTGGCAGACGCTGTATCCTCTCTTCGTCGTGCTGGTCATCGCAGACCTGATCCGCCACACGGTCGACATCGTGCGGCCTGGATGGGAGCGGGGCCGGGTCGCATTTCGCATGTTTTTCCGCGCCATGAACCTGCTGGTGCTGTATTTCCTGATCAATGCCCCCGACCTTTTGGTGGCGGGCGAGGCCGCACCGGCCAATTTCCTGCCGGTGCTGAAGAGCCTCAACACCGGACTGCACATCGGGGTCATCGTAGCTGCCGTCGTCAGTGTGGCGCAGCTGATGTGGGACCTCTATAACCTCATTGGAAGCCGGGGCGACAACGGGTCGCGCGCGACGGCTTGCTAGCTGCGAGACGACAGCCACGAGCGATTTCGATCCTTCTAAATCCTGTGGCTGCCACACCTTTCCCGATAGAATATAGAGATACCGCCGCACCAGCGGCATTCGTGGGGAAACACTCGCTTGTCGCAGTTCACCGAAACCTATGACGTTGTCGTAGTCGGCGCCGGTCATGCCGGATGCGAAGCCGCTATGGCTGCTGCGCGCATGGGCCTGAAGACCGCGCTGTACACCCTCAACGTTGACCTCATCGCGCAGATGTCCTGCAATCCCGCCATCGGTGGCATCGCCAAAGGACACCTCGTTCGCGAAGTCGATGCCCTCGGCGGCATCATGGGCGAAGTCACCGACGCGGTCGGCATCCAGTTCCGCCTGCTCAATACTTCGCGCGGCCCAGCGGTGTGGTCTCCCCGCGCGCAATGCGACAAGCAGCAATACCGCCTCAAGATGCGAGAGGTACTGGAGTCCGAGCCCAACCTGCACATCAAGCAGGCGGAAGTCGCCGACCTGATCATCGAGGATGTCATCCTGAGCGAGGAGCGAAGCGACGAGTCGAAGGACCCCTATACTCCCGATAGTGTAGCGGGGTCACTACCCACTGCTTCGCGCCGCGCCGTCGGCGTAAAGCTTCGCGACGGCCGCACCGTCGGCGCGCAAGCCGTCATCGTCACCACCGGAACGTTTCTCAACGGCCTCATCCACTGCGGCGAGCAGCAATATCCCGCCGGACGCAGCGGCGAACCTGCTGCCGTGCTTGCTCGGCGAATCGCTCAAGGCGCTCGGCCTGCGCGGCTGCCGCCTCAAGACCGGCACGCCTCCTCGTCTTGACGGCCGCTCCATCGACTGGTCGAAGTTCACGGTGCAACCCGGCGACGAAGACCCGACACCGTTCAGCTTCCGCACCAAGAAGGTCGCGCACCACGACAAGCAGGTACCCTGCTACATCGCCTTCACCACGGCGGAAACGCACCGCATCCTACGCGAGAACCTGATGCGCTCGCCCATGTACAGCGGACAGATCCAGTCCATCGGCCCGCGTTATTGCCCCTCGATCGAAGACAAGATTGCCAAGTTTCCTGATAAAGAAACTCACCAACTCTTCCTCGAGCCCGAGGGACTGAACACGCACGAGATATACGTCAACGGCATGAGCACCTCGATGCCGATCGAAGTGCAGCTCGCGGTCATCAAGTCGATTCCCGGCCTCGAAACCGCCGACATGCTGCGCCCCGGCTACGCCATCGAGTACGACTCCATCGACCCCACCGAGCTCGAGCGCACGCTTGAGACCAAGAAAGTCGCTGGCCTCTACCTCGCCGGGCAAATCAACGGCACTAGCGGCTACGAAGAAGCCGCCTGCCAGGGACTAATGGCGGGCATCAATGCCGCGCTGAAGATCAAGAACGAGCCGCCGCTGATTCTCGATCGCACTGAGGCCTATACCGCCATCCTTATCGACGACCTCATCAGCAAGGGAACCAATGAACCGTATCGCATGTTCACCTCGCGCGCTGAGTTCCGCCTGCACCTGCGCATCGACAATGCCGACCGCCGACTCACGCCGCACGGCCGCCGCATCGGACTCATCCACGACGCCGCCTGGGCCGACTACCTCGCCAAGCAGGAACGCATGGCCGCCATGCGCGATCTGCTGGAGCGCACGCGGGTGAATGCCGACCTGTCTGACAGAGTGGGAGACGATGCACTTGCTCGCGGCGTGATCGCCTCGCTGGGCAACGACGCCACTGGCTCAACGCTGGCACAACTGCTCAAGCGGCCGGAAATCCAGATCGAGCATCTCGCACCGCTCCTAGCGAAAATGACACCCGGCTTCTTCGATCGCGACGAACCTCACAGCATTGTCATCCCGAGCGGAGCGACCGCAGGGAGCGAAGTCGAGGGACCTGCATTTCGCCTTCCCAGCGAAATCCGCAACGAACTCAAGCCCGTCGAAACCGAAATCAAGTACGCCGGCTATCTCGACCAGCAGACCAAATCCATCGAGCGGCTCAAGCGTTCCGAGCAGCGCGCCATCCCTGAGTGGTTCGATTACACCGCCGTCTCCGGCCTCTCGCGCGAGATGCGCGAAAAGATGCTGCACGTGCGTCCGCGCACATTGGGCCAGGCCAGCCGCATTCCGGGCGTCACCCCAGCCGCCGTTTCGCTCATCAACGTGTACATCGAGATTCAGGCGCGGCAACTGAATCTATCCTCGCCGGGACGAGGAAAATTAGGATAGCGCCAAGGCATTACGCGACGGGCTTCGGGGTCAGGAGCGTTACCACTACTATGCGATCTTTTGCACATGGCAAGAGGCACCACCGTCCGTAGTTATATCTAACTTGCTGAATGATAAACACTTGCTTCTGAATTAGTTTGGAGCTGGAATTGCAGAGTTCACCATCGTAGCTTCAACAGTAAGGAGATTTCACCCCAATGCGCAAAACCTTGTTCGCTGTTTTGGCGATGTGCCTGGTATTGGCAGTCAGCGCCAGCGCCAGCATCGTGATTGACAATTCCGCCGATGCCCAAGGCCCGACGTCGGGCTGGACTGCCGTCGGCCAGACACTCACCGCGCCTGGTACCACGTTCAATAGCTATGAATTCTGGCTTGCCAGCTCGTTCACAACCATCAACTTCTACGTAGTCGCTGGTGACGTTGCGTCTGTCGGGGTAGGCAGCCCTTTGTTCACCACGACCCTAAGTGGCATGGGCCCAGGGGCAGTAACCGTCAATTTCAACGTTCCCACCACCGTCGGCAATACCTACTCTGTGCTCGTGGACCTGAACGGTGACGGCTCGCCAAGTGTACTGTATGGAGGCGGAATGTACCCCGGCGGCGTCGGCGAATGGGGGTACGGAACCAGCGTGTCTTATTGCTGCGGTGACTTGGACACCGGCTTCATCGCCACCTTTAACGGCGGCACGCCCGAGCCCAGCAGCTTTGTACTGCTCGGCACCGGACTGCTCGGCTTGGCGGGCGCAGCCCGTCGCAAGCTGATGCTGTAAACTTCGCTTGAAGAATCCTGGTTAGCCGGAGCCCCCCGCTCCGGCTTTTCTTTTGCTCCCGCCCAGAGTGAGCCGGGCCATCGCCCGCTCTACTCCATAGCTTCTAGCGCGGCCATGGTTGTAATCCCGTCCCACAAGTTCTGCAGACGGATGTTCTCGTTGGCCGAGTGCTGATTATTGTCGTAGTTGGCGATCGGAACGGTGATGGTGTTCGTCCCCAGTCGGGTCCCCCGAGTTGAGATTGGGTGCGACGTGGCCTGTTAATAACGGTAAGGTGGGATTTCGGTTTGCGCGGCGGTAAGACGGCGTAGCGCCGGATCTCTTCCAGGCCCAGCCTGGCTCTGTCTTCCATGCTGACGATCAATCCAGCTTGACAAAGGCCATCGCGAACTGTATCCCTTCTAATACCAACCAGTACCAAATAGTTAACGGCAGCCTGAAAATTGTGATGCCGCGGAATCAGCAAAATTAAACGCCACGTGCACCCGCTGGCCTTGGTGCAGGATTTGGCCAACCACATCCTCCACGCGAGATCGTCTGGCGTGGGCGAGCGGGTTTTCACCCGTGCGGAGGAACAAAATCCTATGCATCGCAGTCTGATTCAACGCGCGCTCATAGTGGCGCTCAGCAGTTTTGTCGCCTGGAGTACCGCGACAACCGCCCAAGCTCAGCAGATCCAGACCGTTTTCGTGATTTCGATGGAAAATCACAATTTGACCCAGCCCAACCCGCTTTCAAGTCCACAGCAAATTAAGGGGAACGTGGCTGCTCCGTACCTCAACAGCCTCATGACCCCGAACAACCCCAACGCTGTGCAGACTTCCTTCGCGACAAACTACCAGAATGTAGGGGCGGGTATCCATCCGTCGGCGCCGAATTACATCTGGTCACAAGGGGGCTCAAACTTCGGCGTTCTCAACGATAACGATCCTTTTGGTACCAACGGCTCTGCGCAGACCACTGCTCAGAACCTGAGCAACTACCTCCAGGCCGGAGGCATCACCTGGAAGGCCTATGAGGAGGACACCGATATCAACGTGACCAACAACACTGTGTTACCGAGTAACCAGTGGACGGTGCCTCTCACCAGCGCGTCGGGAACCTTCGTCAGCGGGACAAACGCCTATAACGGCAGCAATCAGTACAACTACGACGTGAACCACGATCCGATGGTTTATTTCACCGACACCGACGGGGGCAACGACTCAACTACCGGCAACCCCTTCGCGCATAATTACGCGCCCTTGCAGCAACTGCAGACGGACCTGGCCAACGGCACCGTGGCGCAGTACAACTGGATCACGCCAGATCTGTACAACACCGCGCACAATCCGCTTCCCGGCGGTTTCACCTACAACGGAACGCATTACACGGGAGACCAGGCGGCGGTCGCGCAAGGCGATTACTTCCTGTCGGTGATTGTTCCCATGATCCAGGCCTCGCAGGCTTACAAGAACAATGGCGTAATCATTATCTGGTTCGACGAAACAGAAGGCGGCGACACATCGGCCTACACCATTCCTGAAATCATTCTCTCGCCGCTTGCCAAAGGCAATGCGTACAGCGACAACACGCTCTACACGCATTCTTCAGACCTTGTAACAACCGAGGAGATTTTCGGTGTCGGTCCGTGCATTCGAGGCGCGTGCAGCGCATACGATTTGGCGACGCTGTTCCAGCCAGGAGCGATCGGCTTGGGCCCCACTCTGGCCTCCATCAGCCCGTCAACGGGAGTTCAGGGTTCCGCTGTGCCAGTGACGCTGACGGGAACGGCTTTCGCGGCTCCCCTCACCATCAACGTCAGCGGAACTGGTATTACGGTATCGAACGTGTCGGTTGTGAGCAGTACGCAGGCCACAGCGACATTCAACATTGCCGCAAATGCCGGCGTAGGACAACAGAACGTCTCGGTAACGACAGGCGGACGCACAAGCGGCAATGTTTCCTTCAGTGTCACGTCGACGGTCGGCGCCCCCACTCTCACCTCCGTTACGCCGAATAGCGGCACACAAGGAACGGCGGTAAACGTGACCCTGGCGGGCACAAACTTCATTGCCGGAGCAACCGTGGGAGCCACCGGCAGCGGCATTACCGTGAGCAATGTCGTCGTTGTCAGTGGAACGCAGATCACTGCGACACTCACTCTTGCAGCGAATGCAACTCTGGGCCCGTCCAATATTTCCGTCACCACCAGCGCCGGAGTCAGCAATACCATTCCCTTTACCGTCAACGCGGCAGCTCCTACCCTGACTTCGGTTACGCCGAATAGCGGCACCCGAGGTACGGCGGTGAACGTGACCCTCGCCGGCACAAACTTCATTGCCGGAGCGACGGTCGGAGCCACCGGCAGTGGGATCACCGTGAGCAATGTGGTCGTTGTCAGCAGCACGCAGATCACTGCGACGCTCACCCTTGCAGCCAATGCAACTTTGGGCGCCTCCAGTATTTCCGTCACCACCAGCGCCGGAGTCAGCAATACCGTTCCCTTCACCGTTAACGCGGCTGTTCCTACCTTGACTTCGGTTACGCCGAATAGTGGCACACAAGGAACCGCGGTAAACGTAACCCTGGCGGGCACAAACTTCATTGCCGGAGCGACGGTCGGAGTCACCGGCAGTGGGATCACGGTGAGCAATGTGGCCGTTGTCAGTGGCACGCAGATCACTGCGACGCTCACTATTGCCGCCAGCGCCACGCCCGGCGCTTACAGCATTTCCGTTACGACTACTGGAGGAACTAGCAACACAGTGGCCTTCACGGTAAACGCTGCCAACGGACTGCCGACGCTGACGTCTATCACCCCTTCGAGTGGCGCCAGAGGCACCTCAGTCAATGTGACTCTCACCGGGACAAACTTCACTTCGGCGTCGCAGGTCAGACTGGTGGGGGGCGGACTCACGCAGACCAATATCATTGTCGTGAGTTCGACGCAAATCACCGCCACCTACAACATTTCCTCGAGCGTGGCAACCGGACCGCATAATACCTGGGTTGTGACCAGCGCTGGCAGCAGCAACATACTGACGTTTACGGTCACGGCCGCACAAAACGCCCCCACCTTGACTTCGGTTACGCCGAATGGCGGCACCCGAGGTACGGCGGTGAACGTGACCCTGGCCGGCACAAACTTCATTTCCGGAGCGACGGTCGGAGTCACCGGCAGTGGGATCACGGTGAGCAATGTCGTCGTTGTCAGTGGAACGCAGATCACTGCGACGCTCACCCTTGCAGCGAATGCAACTCTGGGCGCCTCCAATATTTCCGTCACCACCAGCGCCGGAGTCAGCAATACCATTCCCTTTACCGTCAACGCGGCAGCTCCTACCCTGACCTCCGTTACGCCGAATAGCGGCACACAAGGAACGGCGGTAAACGTGACCCTGGCGGGCACAAACTTCATTGCCGGAGCAACCGTGGGAGCCACGGGCAGTGGGATCACGGTGAGCAATGTCGTCGTTGTCAGTGGCACTCAGATCACTGCGACGCTCACTCTTGCAGCGAATGCAACTCTGGGCCCGTCCAATATTTCCGTCACCACCAGCGCCGGAGTCAGCAATACCATTCCCTTCACCGTCAACGCGGCAGCTCCTACCCTGACTTCGGTTACGCCGAATAGCGGCACCCGAGGTACGGCGGTGAACGTGACCCTCGCCGGCACAAACTTCATTGCCGGAGCGACGGTCGGAGCCACCGGCAGTGGGATCACCGTGAGCAATGTGGTCGTTGTCAGTGGCACGCAGATCACTGCGACGCTCACCCTTGCAGCCAATGCAACTTTGGGCGCCTCCAGTATTTCCGTCACCACCAGCGCCGGAGTCAGCAATACCGTTCCCTTCACCGTTAACGCGGCTGTTCCTACCTTGACTTCGGTTACGCCGAATAGTGGCACACAAGGAACCGCGGTAAACGTAACCCTGGCGGGCACAAACTTCATTGCCGGAGCGACGGTCGGAGTCACCGGCAGTGGGATCACGGTGAGCAATGTCGCCGTTGTCAGTGGAACGCAGATCACTGCGACGCTCACCCTTGCCGCCAGTGCCACGTCCGGCGCCTCCAGCATTTCCGTCACGACTACTGGAGGAACTAGCAACACAGTGGCCTTCACGGTAAACGCTGCCAACGGACTGCCGACGCTGACGTCTATCACCCCTTCGAGTGGCGCCAGAGGCACCTCAGTCAATGTGACTCTCACCGGGACAAACTTCACTTCGGCGTCGCAGGTCAGGCTGCAAGGGCTCGGGCTCACGCAGACCAATATCGTTGTCGTGAGTTCGACGCAAATCACCGCCACCTATAACATTTCCTCGAGCGTGGCAACCGGACCGCATAATACCTGGGTTGTGACCAGCGCTGGCAGCAGCAACATACTGACGTTTACCGTGAATTGACGGATGTTTCTCTGCGCCGAGCCACGACGGGCGGCGCAGATATCTATTCCCCAATGCCCAGTCCGCGTTGCCGTTCGTGGAAAGCCAGCGACCATTCGACGGCGACCGGACCGGGACCTTCAATAACCTTGAAATGCCGTTTCAGGTGGGCTGCTCTGATCCGCCCTGGGGCCATCTCCTGATCTTCACTGAAAATGTTGCACTCCCCGGACGAGGGAGGCAACGCGGGAGCCCGCGAGTCGGTCTGCTGGCCGGTGACGGAGTGGCTTGCTTGGGAGTTTGTGCCAGCAGCGCGATGGGCGGAGCAGCCACGCGGCTGCCAGGGCTTTCAGCACTCGTGGAATCATGCGACGAATATACGCGACCCGATGCCGGCCTCGCCTCAGCTGCCCACAGCGCCTGGGCCATAGGCGAACTGCATGCTCTCGCAATACATCTCGGCCGTGACCTGGCGGAGCTGTTCCGTTCCCGCTTCGTACTTGTCCGCTGCCAGCCGAAAGATTCCTAACCCGTGGAACTTCAAGGTGAACAAAACTTCTTTCAGGTCAGGCCCGAGGATTTCCAGGGTCCCGTCCTTTTCCTGGGCCGGGCTGTTCTTTCCTTCGATCAGGAACGTCGTTTGCCAATCGACGAACGACTGGGCCGCTTGTTCAGCCAGAGTCACTACCAGGTTGGGCACGTTCACGCCGCCCGTAGCCTGAGTATCTCGTTGCTCGCCGACGGCATTCGTGGCCACCTGCAAAGTCAGGCTCAGCGCCCCGATCTTGCTGACCCGCGTGCAGTCCAGGCCCGGAATCGTCAACCGGAAGTTGGAGGTGATCCACTGTATTGGCTTCTTCGCCGGCGCCTGCGACAACTTGCCGCTTCCCGCTTTCACGCGCGTGTACTCGGATGAAAACGTGATGGTCAGCATGCCCACGTTCTTGGCCGCCGCGTTGAGCTCGGGAATTCCCACGCCGGTCACCAAGGCGTGAAACACATCCATTTCCCAAGTCACGTTCTGGTTAAAGTCCGTGCGCTTGACAACCATGTCATAGCGGACACTTCTAAGGGCGAAGGCCGCCTTCACCCACTCATAGAGTCCTTTCCCCATCCCCGTGCCCACGGTCACCGTGATGTCCTCGTACTTCACGTTCGCAAGGTGCTTGTGGGCAATGTGGTCAGGGCCAACTTTTTCCACCACCACGTCCCCGACGGCCGAGCCACCTTCGAATGACTTTACGAATCCCTGGTTGACCCCTGCGAGTTCGAGCGAGTATCCCTGGGCGTTACCAACACCTTGTGTCGTTACCGGCATTGTCTCCCCTGTTGGTCGCCGCTCTGATCTGAAAGCATCCGTCGGCGTGGAACGCCATTAGACATCACACTCTCGCACCTGTGCAAGCAGAGTCTCGCTCGCGGCCTACACGTAGTCGAACAGCGTCATGAAGCCGAAGTCCATGTGCAGCTGCTGGTGGCAGTGGAAGAGCGTGAGGCCGGGATTGTCGGCGACGAACGACACTTCGACTTCCTGATATCCATTGACCATCACCACATCTTTCAGGATTCCCGCGGTGGGCTGGCCGGCGATATTTGTCAGCTCGAAACTATGCCGATGCAAATGCACCGGATGAATGTCATCGCTGGCGTTGCGCATGCGGAGGCGGTAGCGCTTGCCCTGTCGCAAGTGAAAGGCCGCAGGGACCGGGGCGTTGGTCATGGGATAGGCGACACCGTTGATGGTCCAGCGATTGAAGCCCTCCATGGCGGCGTTGTCTTTCGCGAAGAGCATCTCGAAGATACCGCCAAAATCCTCAGACGCGGGATTGTATAGGGGACCAGGTGCAACATAAGCGGCCTCAAGAGCGGCGCCGAAGCGGGCATAGTTCCACTTGAAGGGAGGTGGCGCGAGCCACTGAGCCTTGCCGGAGTGTCCGGCGTACTCGACGACGATGCCCATGCCGTGATGGCGGTCGTCGTCAGCCGCGTCACCCATGATCCAGACGCCGGGATGGTTCATCTCCACAATGGCCGAGATGCGCTCGGCTGTGCCCAGCCACAGTACCGGCACGGTCGCAGGATTCGGAACCGGATTGCCGTCGAGCGCGACGACGCGAAACGTGTGCCCGGGCAGCGCGAGGCTACGAATCTCAGTGGCGCTGCCGTTGAGCACGTGAAACAGCACGCGCTCACCGCGCTTCACGCGCACCGGCTCACCGTGGCCGAGCATGCGTCCGTTGATGGTGAAGGAGCCGTAGCCCACTTCGTAGCCGTGCGGCATGCCTTTGGCCAGCGAGGCCTTCATCGCCGACTCGCCCTGCTGTTTGAGCTGTGCATCGGCCGCCGCCGGCGCGAGGAAGTTCATCGCCATGTCACCGCCACGGCTGAACGTCGGCTCGAACTCCTTGAGCGTAAGAAACACTTCGCGATCGTAGCGGCCGGGATTCTCCTTCGGCTCGATGTATACCGGGCCAACCTGTCCGCTGTATTGTCCGGCGTAGAGATTGGCGCCCGCGCGGTTGTGCGTGTGATAGAAGCGCAGGCCCGATGGTCTGGGCGTGAAGCTGATGCGGCGCATGCCGTGCGCTGGGATCCACGGCGTGCCCTCTTCCGCGGCGCCATCCACATCCGTCGGCAGGAATTGGCCGTGCCAGTGCAACTGCTCAGCAACGTCAGTGTCGTTGAAGATATCGACGGTAACGGATTGTCCCTCTTTGAAGCGCAGCAGCGGGCCGGGAAATTGTCCGTTGTAGTTGGTCATCGCTAGGATGCGGTTGGGCGCAATCTCCACCGGTGACGTTTGGATCCGGAGGGTGTAGTCGGCCTTCGCCGATTCCGGTACCACAATGTGGGACTCTCCGGCCATCGGTGCACCGGATTGCCCGGCCGCGTTTCGCAACATTAACGCAGCCCCGGCCGCAAGGCCGACGGTCTTTATAAATCCACGGCGCGATTCGGGAGAATCCGGCATATGCACCTGCTCCTCAAACTTACCAGCGCTCCTCATACGATGCTGATCGCGCTGCCTTGACCACAACCATCACTGGCGCGGCTTGCGTGGCCTTGATCCTTTGGGCGCGGCGCGCAGGTACTGCGTCGGCCAGTCGGCTTCCACCCCTAACTCAGCGGCCGCATGCAGCGGCCAGTAGGGATCGCGCAGCAACTCGCGCGCCAGCAGCACCAGGTCAGCCTGGCCATTGCGCACAATCTGGTCGGCCTGCGACGGAGACGTGATCATCCCCACTGCGCCCGTCGCAATCCCAGCGTCGTGGCGGATGCGTTCGGCAAACGGCACCTGATATCCCGCACCAACCGGTATTCGTACTTGCCCCACCAGGCCGCCGGACGAGCAATCGATCAAGTCCACGCCGTCGTTCTTCAGCAGCCGTGCCAGTTCGACCGACTCGTCGAGTGTCCATCCGCCTTCGGCCCAGTCGGTGGCCGAGATACGGGCGAACAAAGGCAGGCGTTCCGGCCAGACGTTGCGCACCGCTGCTGTCATCTCCCGCACAAAGCGGACCCGATTGGCAAAGCTGCCGCCGTATTCGTCGTCGCGCTGGTTGCTGAGTGGCGACAGAAACTGGTGCGCCAGGTAGCCATGCGCGGCGTGCAACTCGATCACCTCAAAACCGGCGGCAAGCGCGCGTTCGGCCGCTGCGGCAAAATCTTCGACGGCTTGGCGAATGTCGTCGCGGGTCATAGCGCGCGGCGTGTGGTAGTCGGGCGAGAACGCGATTGCCGAGGGCGCGACCGGCTCCCAACCTCCATCGCCGATTTCCACGCGCCCGCTGCCTTTCCACGGAGCGAGCGTCGACGCCTTCCGCCCTGCGTGCGCCAACTGGATGCCGGCCACCGCTCCTTGGGAGCGTACGAACCGTGTGATGCGCGCCAGCGGCTCGATGTGGGCATCGCCCCAAATGCCAAGGTCGTCAGGGCTGATCCGGCCTTCGGGCGACACCGCGGACGCCTCGGTCAGCACCAGCCCGGCGCCTCCGACCGCACGGCTGCCGAGATGCACCAGATGCCAGTCATTGGCCAGTCCGTCGATGCAGGAGTATTCGCACATCGGCGACACGGCAATGCGGTTGGGAAGTTCGACGGAGCGCAGGGTCAACGGTTCGAAGAGATGGGGCACGCGGGTCCTTTCGAAGAAACTGTAGAATCTATGGATGCTCGACGCGCGAGTCTCGACGCGCCCGGGAAGATTGTTAAGCCAGAGAGAGTCTTAACGCCCGCTCCGCCTGCGAAGGCGGAGGCGCTGCGGGCGCGACATCGAAAACAATATGGAAACTTTGGAAACCTATCACGGAGTATCGCTGCACGGATTGCCCGTGCGCGTGGAATTGCAGTGGCCCTTTCACCGCTCGGAAGGCGGCAGCGATTGGCACGTCATACACGGCCGTCTTTGGCTGGCCGACGGCGGCGAGCTGCATGCCGATATCGCTCTCAACTTGTCGGAGAGCATCAACGAAGTGCTGCCTTCGCGCGATGGCGAACTGGCCTTCCAGGTGTCAGTCAACACCGCCCGCAAGGCGCTCGATGACCGCCAACTGCAGTTGCTGCGTTCCGGCAAGCGCCAGCCGGTGCCGGTGTCGAGCCGCTGCTACAGCCTCAAGCGGCAGCAGTTCACCTTCTGGCACGTGCCGCCGGAGGAAATCGAAACCTTCGTCGCCCGCAAGATCTTCTGGGCCGGCGGCCTCGAGCGCCAGCCAGTCCTGATTGCCGATCCCTGCGACGCACTCTACCTCGACGCCTCCGACGCGGACATGCAGGCCAAGCTGCTCGCCGCCGCGAAAAACCTGGCGAGCCAGGGATTGGTGGAGATGTCCGGCGACTTCGCCCGCGCCACCGAAGCACTGGTCGCCCGAGCGGCCGAATTCCATGCCGCCAAGGAAAAGGCCCTCGACGAGCTGCACGCCAAGCACGCCTTCGAGCGGGCCTGATCGCTCACCCGGTTAAGCCACGCCGTCGCTTCACTAGTGCTGCTGTGGGCCCGACGCCTCCAGCACCAGGCCGACCAGTTGCAGGAAGAACGCCCAGAACAGCAGGTACAAACCCAGCGCCATGTCGGCAGGGGAATCAGGCACGTCGCGGTTCCCTTGGATTTTTTCTGTCATTACGGCTCGGACACGCTCCCCCTGTCCGAACAGAAACAGAACGGGTGTGATGAAAGCGTACAGCACACTCTGCCAGAACTCTTCCGCGTAGCGACGCGACATTAACCACGTCCCTAGCAATCCAAACGCCGCACTGGCAACTTCCAAAATGGACCTCAGCACTCGCCCCCCGGCACTCGCATCCGCTCAGATGTGTTCTTGCACGTCGATCACACGCAACGGCCGGATGTCGTCCGCGTCGTCGCTGTTCTGCCGCGTATCGGAGGCGAACAGCACGGTGAACTTCCTGCCCTGCACCTCGAACTCCCGCGAACCCGACAACATGTACTGCCAGCGCAAGTCCTCTATCAGGTTCTTGTAGATCTCCACCTTGATCGCGCTGATCTTTTTCATCAGTTCAGTCGGGTATCGGCCCCACACATAGAATTGACGATAGACGTACTTGTCGTAGGAGAGTTTGATGAGCACTCGGCCTCCGCGTGCGCAGGAGGCCCTGTGATACCACGAAAATTACTCGCGGGCAATTTAAATCTCCAGCGCCGAGTCCAATTCCTGTATCTTCTCTTGCATTTCCCTCAGCCGGGCTTTCACCTCGTTCTTCGTGAGCGGGCTGACCACCGGCGTCGCAGCTGGCTCAGCCGCATCGGCCGCCGCCGCAGCCGCATTGGCTAATTCCTCGTGCGCAGTCGCCCAAGCTCCCCCCGGGAACTCGTACACCTCTGCCTTCTCCGCCGGGCGCTCGTCTTGCAGCCGCTGGTACGCCGCCTCGATCCTTTCCTCCCGACTCATGGCGTCGGCTTTCGCATCCGTGAGGGTTGCCAGCTTCATCAACGCGTCGTAGGTCTGCGCGCTCATCAGCACCGCGCGCGGCTTCCCGTGTTTCCGGATCAGCACTCGCATCGCCGGGTTCTTCTGAATTCGCTCAATCAGCGGCAGCAGTCCCTGCCGCGCTGACGTCACACTCGACTCTTCCAGCTCTTCTTCCAGAACGGGCTTGGCCGGTTGCACCGCATCCGCTGTCTTGGCTCGATACATGACCCACCTCCATACTTATCGACAGGAAAACTGTACACATAAGTGTACAGTTTTGTCAAGTCTGTCCCGCGGGCGCGGGATCATACATCGCAGAAGTAACTGAAAAATATTGCCTTACCAGTCACGCCAAGCACGCTTTCGAGCGGGCGTAGGAGAATCGCCTCAGCGCGGCGCTTCGATTCCCGGGTGCAGCGACTCCCACAACGCGGTGAGGTTCTGCGGCGACACATGGATCAGCCCGCCGCGCGGACTGTCGATGTCGGCGATCAGCAGGAACGAGATGGCGACCAGCACCGGCATGACAACCAGCAGACTCGATTTCACCTGCCCGCCGCGCGATCCATAGCCCACCAGAATGTTGCAGCCGACCGCAGTCAATACCAGCAGCACCCACGCCGCCGTGGGGATACGGTTCCACCACGCCGCCTGGGTGTATCCCTGCGAATTCAGCACGTCGTTCATGCCGGAGACGACCAGCCCCATGATCGGCGTTTGTTGAGCGACAGCCGGGCCCTGTACGGCATTCCACATCTCCGTCTGCAACTGAGCGGTTTCGGCGTTGACTCGCTGCAGTTCAGCCCGGTTCCGCGTCTTGTAGAACTCGATCCGCAGGTCGGTATATTTCTTGAGCTGCGCTTGCAACGGCGCTGCCTCGGCCGCAGGCAGCAGACCGACGCGCACGTATTCCGTTCCAATCGCGTTGGCTTCAGCTTCCTCGTAGTTCTTTCGCAAGTCGTAACGGACGGTCGCCATCGAGAACGTAAACCCGATCAGCAACGCCAGCAACGTCAGGGTAGCCGTCTGCACCACCCCGAAATCGTCACGATCTCCATCCACCATCGGTCGTCGCGTCCGCGCAACCGCGCCGAATCGTGCCGCAAGCCAAAGTAGAACAGCCATGGGGATGGAAAATAAGACGGGAAAGTTCAACATGAGTCGGACTCCGTTCTCCAACAGAGCACCAATATAGACCACAAGGTGCGCCGAACTTTAAGTTTACTGCCGTAGTGTCGCGATCAAGGGCAGCGGCAAGATTCTTCTCCTTACTTCGAATCCTTCCGCGTTTGTCGTCGTTCGCCCCGCGCCAGGACCGAAGTGCCGGGGCGCTATCGGCGCACAGCTTTGGTATCCAGCGACCATATCTTCTGAATGACCGCGAACAAAAAGGCGGTGGTCAGTCCGAATAACAACCATCCGTTCAGCGCTTCCAGCGCTCCCATGAGGTGCCAGTGGTCCTTAAGGCTGAGGTCCGTATGCCCGTAGCTGGTCATGGCATTCAGGGAATAGAGCATGGCGTCTCTGGAGTCGGGCAGCGCGCCGAGTACTCGGTAGGCTGCGGCCCAGATCCCCGCCTCCAGCGCATGCAGGCAAGTAGCCAACAAAGTGGTCGCGCCCACCACCGCCACGAACGCGGCCTTCGGGTGGCGACGCTCCATGATGTGGTCGAGGTTGCTGTTCACAAACTTCTGGCTGATGAGGCCGAGACCAGTGACGTGGACAACCACGGTCATCACGATCAGAGGCAGGCCCCACGCCCAGTCGGCCGTCCACCCAATCGTATCGACCGCGAGGAAATTGCAACCAACCTGTGCCATGCTCATTGAGCCCGCTTCCCACGACCTATTGCAGCGACTGCCCCTGCTCGACTACCAGCTTATAGGCGATGTAGTACTTGTAAATGTTGCTGACGTACTGCACCGTGGTCTGTCCCACCTTTTGCGACACCAGCAGTTCAACGTTGCCGAACCACTTATTGGGATCCAGTCCCTGGGCCGGCGCTTCCTTCCGCAGCTCGGCAATGCGATTCGGCCCGCAGTTGTAGGCAGCGAACGTGAGCAGCAGCCGGTTCTCCGGATCAATCCCGGGATCGCTGAAATACTGGTCGGCGATGGTCTTCAGTACCTTCACTCCGGCGTGGATGTTGTTCTGGGCCGTCATCACATCAGGAATGCTGATGGGCGGCGCGGCCGCGGTCGATGGCTTCACCTGCATGATTCCCACTGCCCCGCCGTTTCTCGCCGCCTGGTTCAGCATCGATTCCTGGTAACCCTGGGCAATCACCATCAGGTAGTCAAAGCCATATTGCGACGAGTACGTCTTGAAGAACTCCGCCAGCTCATTAAACTTCTTGATCTGTTCTTCGCTCGTCGGATTCGTGATGAACTTCGCACTTTGCAGGTACCTCCGCATCAAGGTGTTGCCGAATGACGTTCCGGCGGCGTGGGTCTTCACCCACTCATCCAGCAATGCTTTGAACTTGGGATTGCCCTTGCGCACCGCCCACGCCAGGTCTTGTTCATTCGCGATGACGACCTCGGGATGGGGAGTGATGTCGTGAAATACATTGGCCCACAGCTCGGCGCGCGACGTAATGGTCACGGTCGCGGGCAAAATGCCGGCATTCACCATCTCCATCAGGTCTTCGTCTTTCAGGTTCTTGTCGGCTTTTTCGATCAGAATGGGCGCCTTGCCCTGCTTCACCAGCGCATCGCTGACCTTCTGCAGATTGTCATAGTACGTGGTCAACGGATTGACGAAGATTTTCTTCCCGCTCAGGTCCTGCAACGACGACACCGGCCCAAACGTCTTTCCCGTCACAAGAATCTGTTTCACGCCGGTTTCCAGCGGCAACGAGAAAGCGACCAGTTGCTGGCGCGCCGGAGTCACAAACACCGGATACGCAACCAGGTCGCCGATTCCTTCCGTCAAGTAAGTTTCCAGTTGATCGGGGCGCACCGGAATGAACACCACCTGCACCTGTTGCCGGGTGTGTAGCTTCCGATTCACGAACTGCTGGAAGTCGCTTAGCGCCTCATAGTTCAGGCCCGCCGGCCGGCCATCGACGTAGAAGAAGCTGGAGCGGCTATACAGTACCAGCGCCCGAATGCTGCCGCGCTTCACCATGTCATCCAGGTCGCCGGTGTGGCGCTGGAAGTTCAATGGCAGCCCCACGTCTGGCGACTGGGCCGCAGGTTTGTCCTGCGCCGCCGGGCCTTTCTGGCGCGAAACCCAGCATGGTTGACGCCAGAACAAGGGACAGCGCTAGCAGAAAGCGTGGTTTCATTCTTTCAATTTATACATCGCCCCGCAATTACCGGCATGAATGGATGCCTCACAGCATTTCCAGGCATGAATTGGAGCGGGGGAGGAGCAGGTGCCAGATAGCAAACGGGCGGCCCTGTGCGAGCCGCCCGGTGGGTTGAGGGTTGGACTACTGGCACCCCTGCGCCACAATCTTTCTGTCCGCAAAAAAAGGGCGTGCGGTTAGACACGCCCCTTTTGCGGACTCTCGCAAGTCCGCGTTCTTCCGTCCTAGTCACCAGCGTGACTAATTGCCCTTGCGTCCCTTACCTGCTGCAAGATCTGAGACAGGTTGTAGGACTCCGGAGCTTGCAGCGGCGGGAACTGCTGATACGTCATCAGCTCTTTCTCCCACAATAGCTGGCCGAGGGGCAGCATGTTCCAGTCGTACAGATAGGCGGTAGACGGTGAGGCAAGCGCGCCCGCGACCCCAAGGCGGATTTTGGATCGTCCAACCCGCCAGCGATCTCGAATGGGTCGCGCCGGATGTTGTCCACCATCGTCCAGCCATATGTGATCTTCCCCTGCATTGCGCCGGTCGGGCTGGTGGGGGTCATCGTGTAATACATCTTCCAGTTCTTGTAGCGAACTGCGGAAGGTGTTGAGTTTGAGTAATAGAAGAAGGTGTCTCGCGCCGACTTATCGGTCGTGCCTTCGAGATAGGCGCGCTGATCGACACCGTCGAGCATGGTCTTGACGATACCGGGGTACTTCCCGGCCTGAATCGTCTTGTTGAGGTCGTCGCCCTTCGGTCCACCGGCGATGTCAACAAGCGTCGGCAACCAGTCCAGCGAGGCGAAGATTCCGTTGATGACGGTATTCGGCTTGATGTGCCCCGGCCAGCGAACGACGCACGGGGCCCTCATGCCGCCCTCCCATGTAGTCAGCTTTCCGCCCTTGAAGGGTGTGACGCCGCCGTCCGGATAGGTGATGACCTCAGCGCCGTTGTCGGTGGTGAAGACGATGATGGTGTTGTCGAGTTGGCCCATGTCTTCTAGCTTCTTCAGGACGTAGCCGATGTTGTCGTCCATCTGCTTCATTCCGGCTTCGTTGGCGCCCCAGTCCATGCCGCCCGGCTCACCGATCATGGCTTCGTACTTCGGTGAGAGCACAGTAGTAATGTGCATGCGCGCCGGGTTGTACCAGACAAAGAAAGGCTTATTGGTCTTCTTGGGGTCGTTGCGGTCAAGGAAATCAATGACCTTGGACGAAATTTCCTCGTCCACCGTCTTCGAGCGCTCAAGCGTCAGCGGCCCTTCATCTTTGCAAGTCTGGTTCTTCTCCGTCCCGTCGGAAGAGTGGCACCACATCACCGGACGTGGTGGTGTAAGGCAGATCGTTTTTCTAGGGTCCACTGCACCGGGGACGTCGGGCATGCCGGGTATAGGAGTGTTCATGCACGGCGGCGCGATGGTCTGCAGCGTCGGGGTCTTATTGAGATCTGGGAAGCTTACCCCTTGCATGGCGTCGAGATGGTAGAGGTAGCCCCAAAACTCCTGGAAACCGTGCGCGGTGGGCAGAGCCTGAACGTGGTCGCCCAAGTGGTTCTTACCGAACTCGCCGGTGGTATAGCCGAGGTCGCGCAGGAACCAGGCAAGCGCCGGTGTGCCCGGACGAAGATAAGACGGGCTGCCGGGGAGTTGTGGCGGGATCATGCCAGTACGCAGCGGATGCATGCCGGTAAAGAAGGCATTGCGCCCGGAAGTGCAACTCTGCTCTGCATAGTAGTCCGTGAAGAGCGCACCGTCGTTGCCAATGCGGTCGATGTTGGGTGTTCTCCCGACCATCAGGCCGCGATGGTAGATGCTGGGCTGCATCCAGCCGATGTCGTCGCCCATGATGAACAGGATGTTGGGCGGCTTGGCCGTGGTAGAGGTTTGCGCATGTGCGCTGGTAACGTTTCCCGCCAGCAAAAAGCTGGAGATGGCAAGCGCGCTCAATGTCAGTCGTCGAATTCCTGCACCAAAATCCATACTGAATCTCCTGTTGCATGTGCTGCCGGTTGGCCTCCATTGCGGAGGTTTGCGATGGGCGAAGACCCATCAGAGGTTGCGAGTGGCGAGGCAAGACGCTACCTGCTCGCGAATTTGGCTTTTGCGGTTCTCGGAATCATAGTCCGTCACCACCGTCCTCGGCTAGGGGGAAACCCCGGGTCAGCCGGGATGCGGCAAATAAAAGGGGCGTGCAATGCCGCACACCCCTTTGGTGGTGACTAAGCCGTAGCCCTTAGTCGCTGGAAGGAACGGCTTTCGGCAAGTTGTTCGGATCCAGCAGCGGCAACGGATTCTTAGGATGCTGGAGGTCAGGTATCAGATCATTCGAGGCGCCTCCGGGGAAGCGCTGAATATTCGGATACTTCATGAGCGACTTGTCGAACTCCAGGAGCGCACTCGAAAAGACCGCCGCCGACCAGCCGTTATCTTCACCGGCGTACCGTCCCGGAGACGTCCGCAGTCCGTTCATCTCCCCTTCGGCGCCGTTGAAGATCATGTCGTATCTCTCAAACGGATCCATGCTCAGGTTGTACACCGCCGGAATCGAACCCAGCCCCTGACTGGGCCCTAGCCACGAGTCCTTGGCAGTCCAGATGAACTTCCACGCGATGTTCACCCACGGCTCGTCGGGGTCTCCGCCGATATCGGTTCGGATAGCGTTCAGATACTCGCCGTTGACGTAGATCCACGACCTGCGAGCTGAGTGCTGGCTCTTGCCGAGGATGTAGGCGCTGTTGTCGATGCTGTCGAAGTAAATGGGCTTGCCGTTGTTGTCCTTCATTTCGCCCGTTGCCGGCGGAGTGATGCCCGCCATCGCCGCCAGGGTTGACCAGCAATCGATGTGCGACATCATTTCGCCGTATTGCACGCCCGCCGGAATGTGCCCCGGCCACGTCATGATCGCGGGCACGCGCCAGCCGCCTTCGAATGCCGAACCTTTCTCACCGCGGAACGGTGTGGTTCCTGCATCCGGATAAGCATCCAGCCACGCGCCGTTGTCGGCGGTCAGGATCACGATGGTATTGGGCGCATATTGATGTATGGCATCCAGCACCTTGCCGATGTCGGCATCCATTTCCATGAGTGAATCGGAATAGTCGCCCAGATGCGATTTGCCGCGGAAATCCGGCGCCGCATTGGTCGGGTTGTGCATCTTGATCCAGTTCACGTCCATGAAGAACGGCTTGCCGTCTTTAGCGTGGGCCTTGATGTAGTCAACCGCGTAGTCGGCCTGCCGTTCGTCCATCGTCGCCATGTAGTCATAGGTAATCTTGGCGACCTGCTTGGCAGGCTGTCCTGCCACGCCCTCCCATTCGTACAGGTTCACCACCGAATCGAACATCTTGGCAAAGTCTGCGTTGTACGAGGGAAACCAGGGATGGAACCACTTCGAAGTGTCGGGATACGAATAGACTCCCGCGTAGTAGGCGGCGAACTCCTTCATCTCGTCGAAGCCATGATTCGTTGGGTATGCCACCGGCTTGTCGCCGAGGTGCCACTTGCCCGAGAAATATGTCGTATAGCCGTTCTTCTTAAAGAACTCTGCAATCGTCGGCGTTTCCGGGCGGAGGTAATTCTCGTCGCCCGGGGCCACCACGATCGACAGCGCCGAGCGGATCGGAATTCGCCCCGTCATGAACGAGGCGCGGCCCGCCGTGCAGCTCGCCTGGCCGTACCAACTGGTGAATACCGCTCCTTCTTTTGCCATCTTGTCGATGTTCGGTGTGGGATGGCCGAGTGTCATGCCGCCGCCGGAATATGCGCCGAAATCATTCCAACCCGTGTCATCCGTCATCAGCATGACGATGTTGGGTTTCTCTGTGGTTTGCGCAGCAATCTGGGCTCCGCTACCCACCAGCACGAAGCTGGAGATGGCAATCGCACCCAGCGCCAGTTTTCTAACACCTGCTCCGAAATCCATACTGCTCTCCTTCTGATAAATCAGCTTGACTTCAATCGACGAAGACTCGCACGAAGTGAAGTGTCGGGGAATCTCGTTTGGACACTCTTGTGCCCTGAGAAAGGTCGAACCCCGGGGTGTAAGTTGTTCAGTTGCCACAGTATTCTACCCTGAGTCCGCCTTACGTGGACACCGCTCCGGCATTTCCTGGCCGCAGGGTTTTCACTTTGCCCGGTCGAAAATACGCTTCCCGTCCGTGCAGGAACGGCCGACGACCAGCCGCCCTTCCGCCCGCCCCCCTCAAGCCTTTCTCCACCCTGCCGATACTCCCTCTATGAAGACGCACGTGCTTGTACTAGCCGTGCTCGGCTGTGCCCTCGTATTGTGTGGCACCGCCGGCGCGGATCCAATTCCTTTCGCATACTCTGGGCCGGGGCTTTCCGTGTCGGGAACCCTGTTTGGCAGCAACAACGGCGACGGCTCGTGGACCATCAACGGTATCGACGCTACCTACAACCAGATCCAGGTCTCGGACATCGTGCCCGTCGGCCTCGATCCTCATTTCCTCTACAACAACGTCTTTTACGATTCCGGCTACGCGGACTATGCCGTGGACTATTACGGCATTGTCTTCTCCGTCCCGGGATTGGGCGACGTCAACCTGTGCAGCGAAACCGGCGCAGGCGGCGGATGCGGAACCGGCGGCTACGCTTCCATCCTCTGGGATGGCGGCGGCTACCAGTTCACGCAGGTCAACTTCCCGCAACTCAGTCAGTCAACCTCTGGATCGGCCATACCTGAGCCCTCCACACTCGCCCTTTTGGGCGGAGGACTGACCGCTGCGGGACTCACCACCCGCCGCTTTCTGCGCCGCTAAACACGACAGCCGCGCCCTGCGGTGAGGGCGCGGCTGTCTGCTGACTTCTCATACCGAGCGCGAACGGCACTCCAATGTTTTGTCATCCTGAGCGCAGGCGGCCTTGCCGCTGGAGTCGAACGACCTGCTTTCCTCCGTGCCCTCCGCGGTTGTCGCTCCCTACTTCAGCCCATCCACTAAATACAAATCTCCCACCGTGCGATGAAACCCGTACACATAACTCTTCCCATCCGGCGTCATCAGCACCGGAGCCATCGTTGACACGCCCGTGGGGTCCAGGGGTGCGATCTCTTTCCACACCGACTTCTTCCCCGACGCCAAATCCACCCGATAGACCTTCGCCGGTATCTCCCCGGTGTGGTACACGAAGAGCGCATTACCGTCGCTGGTGAAGTTGATCGGAAGATCACCCTCTTCCATCCCGGCCAGGGCCTTCGGTTCGCCGCCTGACACGGAATACAGATAGCCCCTCTGGTTGGGGCCCACGCCCGCCAGCGTCTGGCCATCGGGCGACACCGCGAAACTCAACGCATCCACGCCTTCCGGAGAGAACCCCTTGGGCCGGCCACCGGCAATGTCCTGGATGAAATACCTCACGCCCTTGCCCGGTTCGTTGCCGCTAAAGACGAAGTGCTTGCCGTCTGGGCACCAGTGTGCCCACTGGTGCGCGATCGCGTCATTGGTCAGCGTCTTCGTCTCTCCCGCGCCGGTCGGCAGCAACCGCAGTTGTGCCGGCGACGCCGGCGTATAGATGATGACCCACTTCTTGTCGGGCGAGAGCGCCGCCGCCCCGCCTTCTCCCAGCCGCACCGCCGGCGAGCCGTCCGTGTCGCGGATATACACCGCATACGTCAGGTCCTGCACATCGCCGTACTGCACGCCCCCGCCGATGCCCTCTTCATCGAACAGCAGGGTCTTACCGTCCGCCGACAGGTCTGCCGGATACGAGTAGTCCAGCCACGACAAATCGCGTTCCTTCGTGCCTCCCGCGATCAGCCCCATCACTTCGCGCCGCCGGTCAGCCCGCGCCAGCAGCACGTGTCCATCTTTGCTGATATCGAAAATTATCAGCGAACCTGGCACCCGCGTTACCAGTCGCTGCTGCTTTGTTCAGCGTGACCGCTGAAATGTAGTGAAACAGCCCCAACTCGCTCGCCGTAATCCAGATCTCCGAGCCATCAGGCGTCCACGCCAGCCCCTCGGTTCCGTACCACTGCCGGGTCAGCGTTCGCTTGTTGCCCGACAGATCCACCACCGCCAGCGCTCCCGCGTCGTCGCCCTGGTTGGCATGCTCGAAGAACGCGACGGTCTTGCCGTCCGGCGAAACCTTCGCATAACTCATCCAACCGCCGGTGCTCTCGACCAGCACCTTCCCGATGGGATACTCCAACTGGTCGCGTCCGTTCACGTTGCGGATGACCGCCAGGCTCGTGCTGTCCGGCCCCCAGTCCGCCCACTCGACGTTTTCCAGCACCGGACGCGGCGCTCCACCTGCTATCGGCGCCCGCGCCAGCGTGCCCACATTCACCCACGTTCCCGCCGGATGCACATCCAGCAGCAGCGCCATCTCGCCCTTGGCTGAGATCGCCATAAGCTCTGACTTCGGCAGTCCCAGCGAGCGCGACTCCACCATCCCTTGTCGCGCTGAAAACGTTTCCACCGGATTACCCTGCCACGCGGCGCTGTAATAAATCGTCTGCCCGTCCGGCGCAAACCGCGCCGACAGAATCGCTCCCCGCCGGAATGTAATCTCGTGATACAGCGGAGCGCTTGGCCCCGCCGATTGCCACAATTTCTTCCCCGCCAGCAGCCCAATCGCCGCCGCCACCAGCAGTCCGAAGCCAATCAGCACCGGCGGCATCTTGCTCTTCTTCGCAGCAGGCAACGCCACCGGCGCAGCCGTCACCGCCGCGCTCGATCCCGAAGCGGAAGCCGCAATGTCGCTGGCCCGCGTCCGCGCCGAATCCGTGTCCCGCTTCAACCGCTTCAAATCCGCGCGCAACTCCGCTGCGCTCTGGCAGCGCATGTCCCGGTCTTTTTCCAGCGCCTTATTAAGGATGGGCTCAATCTGCGCCGGCAACCCGGGATTTAACTGCACCACCGGCACCGGAACCTTATTCAGAATCGCGTCAAACACAATCGCCGAAGTCGCCCCCGTAAACGGTTGCTTCCCGGTCGCCATCTCATACAGCACCACGCCAAACGAAAACAGGTCGGTGCGCGCATCCAGCAACTCGCCCCGCGCCTGCTCCGGAGACATGTAGCCAATCGTCCCCATCGCTGTGCCCGGCTGCGTGAGCTGGTCCACGCTGATTGCCGTCGGTGAGCCGCTCGTCGCATCCATGCCGTCGCTTTGCAGGTGCTTCTGCGGCGTCTGCTTCGCCAGCCCAAAATCCAGCACCTTCGCCTGTCCGCGCTGTGTAATAAAGATGTTGGCTGGCTTGATGTCGCGGTGCACGATGCCGCTCGAATGCGCCGCATCCAGCGCGTCGGCGATCTGGATGCCCAGGTCGAGCAACTGCGCCGTCTTCAGCGCATGCCCCTCGATCATGTGCTTCAGCGTCGCGCCCTCGAGATACTCCATCGCAATGAACGCGCGCCCGTTCTCGGTGCCAATGTCGTAAATCGTGCAGATGTTCGGATGGTTCAGCGCCGACGCCGCCTGCGCTTCACGCTGAAACCGGCTCAGTGTCTGCGGGTCCTGGGCAACATCATCGGGAAGGAACTTCAGCGCCACAAAGCGCTTCAGGCGGGTGTCTTCGGCCTTGTAGACCACCCCCATGCCGCCGCCCCCGAGTTTTTCCAATATGCGGTAATGCGAGATAGTCTGATCGGCCATTCGAAGTGACCCGCCGCCGGGTTGCTTCATATTAGGGGCGATGCCCGAGAGAGTCAATGAATCCGCACATCGCTTGAACCATCGTCAGAACTGCACCCAATAAGGGGGGCAGGCACTAGACTTCTGTGCCGTATCAGTCACGACCTTCTTGTCATTGCGCGCTTCCAATGCGGAAGCGCGTCGGCTACTGCACTTGCAATAGCAGCCGGCTGCCCGAATCGAGATAAACTGTGTTTTTGGACGACTGCAGGATTGTTCCCGGTTGCCCCATGGAATAGCTCGCAATCGTGATGTCCACCAAGTAGCAAATTCCTGGCTGCAACGCTGTTTCCGTAACCTTCGTAGAACCGCGAACACCGCCTGAGACGGCGACATTAACCTCGCCCGGCAAGCTACCGTTCGCCTCCATCTCGGCCGCGTGCCGCAAACCGTTACCGGCCATCTTGTCGGCGCCGAGGGTGTCGAGTGAGCCGGGCTCGGAGCGCGGAGCGACGCTGACCAGAGCCATCATGAGTTGAACGACCTTGCCGTCCTGCAGCTGCAGTCGATCGAACAGAAGTCCTAGCTTTGACGGCCCTTCTTTGTCCGGCTTCTTCTTGATTTCCGTCACCTTTCCGAGGATGTGCGTTCCCTTTGGAATCTCGGCCCCATCCCGCAGTTTGGTTGGCTCCGTCATGCGGGCGGTGACGGAGTCTCCTACGTTGACCCGGTTCGGGTGAACGATTTTTTCGAGAACGGCGTGAATCTCGGGCGGCTTCGGCGGCGCGGTGGCCTCAGCCTTCCCTTGAGCATGGGCAGCCGGAAAGACTCCGGGAACAACTATCGCGGCCGCCAACAAGATGAGTCGTGTCCCGAGATTTGGCAGAGACGTCATTTCGTAGCTCCTACCGATACTGTGCTTGTGAGCTACCCAAGCCGGGTCACGCTCAGTGTTTTTTCAACTCAGCGCGCCGCCAAGCGTAGTAGTCATCGAACGCCGTCAGCTCTTTCATGTTTGGGACCGGGTGGGGGCTGGATTGCGAATCGAGAAACATGGCTTGCTGGGCCGAAGTTGTGAAGACCGGCCAGGTTGGCAAGCCGGGAGCATTGGGATCGCCAGTCTTGGCGAAGTTTACCCAGTAGCTGCTAAGCAGATTAGACATGGCGAGATCATCGGGCTTTGCCGGACCTTTCAGGTGCGACAGCATGGCGCCAGGACCTTGCAAATTGCCAAAGACGTAACCCATCTCGGTGCCATGACTCGCGCCCTCCAGCTCATCCGGCTGGTGATAGTCGAAGTAGTACAAATAGACTTTGCCCTTACCCTTTTGCGACTGTAATCTCGCCCACGCCCAGGTGTGCCACGCGAATGTTGATTCGCGGAAGATGTTCTTCATCGAGCGGGTCGCTTGGGCATCGGTGGCGTGCGGATAGGCCGCGAGAATCGTATCGGCGCGTGCGCCATATTCCCTGCGGATCTGCAATTCGAACTGTGCCGGGGTTACGGGCCGCGAGAAGAGCGCGCCTTCGTCGGAGTTCGTGCCGATGAGCACCGAGGTGTCATTGAAGCGGCCGGCCTCGTACAGTTCGTACTGATCGCCGACAATGACGTTACCGTCAAGTACCGGCCAGAAACCTTGCCCTATGGGAGGTCCCATGGCCTTTAGCACCGCCTCCGCAGACTGGGCCCGGGCCGCATTGATGTCTTTGACGCCGAGCCGTTTTAGATAGTCTTCGCCGTGGGCCTCGGCCACCTTCAGCGCAAAAACTGTCTCCCCGCCTTCGTCGTCATAACGCGGTGGAGCAAAGCTGCCGCCGCTCTCAGAGATGGCTTGATGGAACAAGCCCTTCGCCGCCGGTGATGCGGCAAGCATGCTGACTGAGATTCCGCCGGCCGACTCGCCGAAGATCGTCACGCGCGAGGGATCGCCGCCAAAGCGGGCGATATTTTGCTGGACCCACTTCAGGCCTGCGATTTGGTCCTCGAGGCCGAAATTTCCGGAACCTTTGCCGCTCTCGCGGCTAAGCTCGGGATGCGCGAGGAAGCCAAACACGCCCACGCGATAGGCGATGCTGACCATCACGACACCCTTTTTAGCGAAGTTGAAGCCGTCATAGGCGGGACTTCCGGTGAGTCGCTGAAAAAACCGCCGCCGTAGATCCACACCATCACCGGAAGTTTGTCGCCGGCAGACTTGGCAGCGGTCCAAACATTGAGGTAGAGGCAGTCTTCGCTCATCTCGGGTGGTCCCCCAAATATTCTGCCGAAATTGGGGTCCTGCATACACATCGCGCCAAACGAGTCTGCCTTCTTCACGCCGCTCCACGGTTTGACCGGCTGGGAGCCTTCCAGCGCAGGTCGCCCACCGGGGGCGCGGCAAAGGGAACCCCCTTGAACGAGACAACGCCGTTGGCGAGCACGCCCTCCACGCGACCTCCGGTGACGGCAGCATTCTGCACCTGTGCCAAGACCAATACGCCCGACAAGAAGGTCGAGATAAGCACCGCAACGATAGAAAGGTTTTTCAAAATATGAGTTCGACTCGTTCCGTAGCCATATCGGTTACAAATAAACACAAAAAGGGGGTCACGCTCGGTGCTTTCCCTGCACCGAACTGAGCAAAGACGTAATAGTTGTTCGAGACAGCTCTTCTTCCATTGCCCGCTCGGCTCCGTCATACAACGATTCGAGTGCTCCCTGGATATTCTTTCCGACTGGACACGCAGGGTTCGGCGGTTGATTGTGCATCGAGAACGGTGACCCTTCGTTAACCGCCCGTCGCACGTCGGCCAGGGTCAACTTGTCTGGGTTCGCAGTAAGTTCCGAGCCCCCACCATTCCCGGGCTGCGATGAAACCCATCCGATTTTGCGCAGCGCTCCCATCAGCCGACGAACAACCACGGGATTCGTATTCACGCTGCCGGCAATGTATTCCGACGTGAGTGCCTTACCAGGCTCAGATGCGAGCAGAGTCAGAATATGCAGGGCTACCGTGAATCGGGTACTGACATTCATCCGAAACTATAATAGTTACAATTCACGCGGGCAGTAAATCCGTGTGGGGATTCGAGGCGTGGATTACCGTTCCCGCGACCCTGCGTTACACTTTCCTGCATCCGGTCCCATGAAGCGCCACGTCCTCATCTACGGCATAGTCGGCGGCATCCTCATCACCCTGTTGCAATGGACGCACTACCACTTTCTGGTCGTTGAGCACTCCGTCGAAATCTATGCCGGCCTGATCGCCATAACCTTTGCCGCATTCGGCATCTGGCTCGGACTCAAGTTGACCAGGCCCCGCCAGGAAATCGTGATCAAGGAAGTCCCCGTCGCCGCCGGCCAGCCCTTCGTCCCCGACGACCGCAAGCGCGAGGACCTCGGCATCACCCCTCGCGAGCTCGACATCCTTATTCTTATCGCTAACGGCATGAGCAACCGCGAAATCGCCGAAAAGCTCTTCGTCAGCGAGAACACCGTCAAGACCCACTCCAGCCGGGTTTTCTCCAAATTAGGCGCCAAGCGGCGCACCCAAGCCGTGCAACTCGGCAAAGAATTCGGCCTGCTCCCCTGATTCGCTCCCCCAAACGGATGATTTTTCCCCTCCTACACGTAAAATCACCCGAAAGGATGACGACAACGCCCCGCCCGACCGCTACCCTCCAACTCGTTCGCAACCCGATTTTCAGGAGCCCCTCATGAAGAAAACCATTTTGACTTTCGGTCTGATCTCCGGCGCCATCATCTCGGTTCTGATGGTGGCCTCGATGCTCTTCGCCGATCGCATCGGCCTCGGCCACAGCTATATCGTTGGCTACACCACGATGATTCTGGCCTTCCTGCTGGTGTACTTCGGCATCCGCTCCTACCGCGACAACGCCGGAGGTGGCCGCATCACCTTCGGCCGGGCTTTCGTCATCGGCATCTCCATTACGTTCATTTCCACGCTCTGCTACGTCGTGGCCTGGGAAATTCTCTACTTCAAGTTCATGCCCGACTTCATGGACAAGTACAGCGCCTACGCCATCCAGAAGCTGCAAGCCTCCGGCGCCAGCGCCGCCGCCATCCAGGCGAAGGTCCAGGAGTTCCAGCACTATAAGGTCCTGGAGGACAACCCCTTGACCAACGCTGCCATGACCTTCATCGAGCCCTTCCCCGTCGGACTCCTGGTCACGTTGATCTCCGCCGCCGTCCTCCGCCGCAAGTCGCCATCGGGCAGCGTACCGTCGCCCGCGCCAGCCACCGAATAAAAGATGGTCGCGGTTGCTCTTGTTCCTATGCCTGTTGTTCTCTGTGTCTCAGTGCCTCTGTGGTGAAGAGGCTTTGCTCGACTCTACGGATGCCTTGCTCACTCGCCGTCGGCACCAACTGGAAATACACCTGCTTGGGAAGCTCGGTGTTCCAGTGCCCGGTGACTTTCGCGTAGCCGACTAGCCCGAAGAAGATGATGGCAATCCCCGCAGCAAACGCCCACACCGGAACTTGTGGCTCATATTTCCCTTCCTTTAGTGGGAAACGTGGGTGCCCCATCCTTTGCGCTGTTCTTGGCGCAAAGGGTGGGAACGAGACCACCAGCGTGTCTCTGGCCGGACACACCGCCACGCACTCCAAACATCCTGTGCACTCCGCCGACCGTATCTGCACCAGCTTGATCCACCGGCAGCGCCGACGGACACACCTTCGCGCATTTCGCGCAATCAATGCACCCTGCCTCGCGCCGCGTGATCCGCACCGGGCTCGCCAGCGCCGCCAGCCCCAGCAACGCTCCATACGGACACAGATACCGGCACCAGAAGTTCTGCACCAACATCGACGCGATCACGAAGCCCAAGACCACGTAGCGCCGCAGTTCCGCCGAGATACCGAAAGAAATTCAGCATCCGCACATCCACGATCAGCCCATACGGAGACGCCACGAACTGCTGGATCGCTGCCGCCGACATCGCCTGACACCGCATACCCGAAGAACGCCAGCAGAAGATACTTCAGCCCGCGCAGCGCCAAATCCAGCCAGCGCGGCAGCGCTGAAATTGCGCCGGAAGATAAACCGTCCCAGCTTCCACAAATATTCCGACACCGTTCCCACCGGACACAGCCACCCGCAAAACGCCTTTCGCAGCAGCCACGACATCAGCACAAACGCCGTGAACAAAAAGAACGCCGCCGGATGCACCCGCGGCAACTGCCCGCTCACCAGCACGTACTTGAACTGCATCAACCCGGCGATCGGCAGCCATCCTTCCACTCCCGCCGGACGCGCCACCTCGCGCGTCGCCCCCGCCGTCTCCGCCCAGCGCACCCACTGGTAGAACTGCACGCCGATCCACACATTCAGCGCCACGAACCCCAACTGGAAGCCCAGCCGAAGCTGCTGCGAGTAGTCTCGATCGCTGCGCCGCACCAGCTTCTTGCGCGTGATCGTCACCACTTGTGGCGTCGGCGCAAGCCCATCGCCAGAGGCAGACAATGGACTCGATATGAGGTTAGAACTCATCTCTTTCAGCCTAGCGGTGGCCGCCCTTGCAGGCCTATGACTTCAGTCACAAACCGGCCAACTTCCCCTCATCGCCGGAGGAATAGTTATTGCTAATGCGCGTTGCCAAAGCCTGCTCTGTGTCGCGGAGTCGCCGCGGTCGATCTCGCCGTTCGCAGTCGCTGCAAAAACGCTTTGCCGCGTGCCCCACGGCGTGTAAGATTCCGCTATCCCGCGGACGCACCCTTCAGCAACCCTCTGGAAGGCTCGAGCTGTGGCGCATTTCACATCCCAGAAAACCGGCGGCGCGCGACGCCCCCAAAGGAGACCCCTCCCCATGAAGAAAAAACAGTTGCTGTTTCTCGCAATCGTCGGACTGATGCTTTCCGTCGCAGTCGGACAGGCCATCGCCCAGGCTACTTCGTCCACGCCTTCGACCGACACCTCGACCACAACGAAGAAGTCAAAGAAAAAGCCTGCTACCGGCACGTCCGCTGATACGACCGCTACCACCAAGACAACCGACAAGACTGCGAAAGACACAAGCAAGACTGCCGCCAAAGACACCACCAAGACGACCGACAAGACGGCCAAGGACACGAGTAAGACTGCCGACAAGACTGCGAAAGACACCACCAAGACCACTGACAAAACTGCCAAGGACGCGTCCAAGTCCGCTGCGAAGGACACGAGCAAGACTGCCGACAAGACTGCGAAAGACACCACCAAGGCCACCGACAAGGCTGCGAAAGACACCGCCAAGCCCGCAGCTGCCGCAGCTAGCACTCCAGCGCCGGCGGCAGCCAAGCCTGCCGCGGCCAGTGCTCCCGCGCCGGCGGCCACGCCTGCCCCGGCTGCTTCTTACAACACCTCAGCCAAGCCGCCTGCGACCAAGACTACCGCGACCACCGCCGCCGCCGCCGGCCCGCCGCCTCAGAAGGGCATGGTTTGGGTCAATACCGACAGCGGCGTCTATCACAAGGAAGGCACCCGCTACTACGGCAAGACCAAGCAGGGTAAGTACATGACCGAGGCCGACGCGCAAAAGGCCGGCTTTAAGCCCGCCAAGAACGGCGACTAGCCGCCATCGCAATTCAGCATGTCTGACAATGTGGGAGCTCCCCTTCCTTGGGGAGCTCTTCTTTCTGGGTGCCCCGGGTTCGCGTCCTTCGCGGGTGCCCCATCCTATCGACCGTCCTTCGGTCGATAGGGTGGGATCCGTCCCGCTCAAGTTTTCGTTCCCTAACCAATTCTCCGTGCTGCATTTCGTAAGTTGAGTAGAGAATCCCTCCGAACTGCGGGTGCCCCATCCTATCGACCGTCCTTTGGTCGATAGGGTGGGATCCGTCCCGTTCAAGTTTTCGTTCTCTAACGAATTCTCCGTGCTGCATTTCGTAGGTTGAGTAGAGAATCCCTCCGAACTGCGGGTGCCCCACCCTATCGACCGTCCTTTGGTCGATAGGGTGGGATCCGTCCTGCTCCAACTTCTCGTCTTCTAACCAATTCTCCGTGCTGCATTTCCTAGGTTGAGTAGTGAATCCCTCCGAACTGCGGGTGCCCCATCCTATCGACCGTCTTTTGGTCGATAGGGTGGGATCCGTCCTGCTCCGAGTATTCGTCCTCTTTCGTAGGCCGAATCGTGAATCCCTTCGCACGCAATCTATCTCACTACCACATATTCCCCGCGCCCGGCGTGTACGTGCTGGCCGACACTGTGTTGGCTATCACCTCGGCGGCCTGCAAGATGCCGCTGCACTGCACCATCGGCGCATTCAACTCGATCTGCGACGCATACACCTGCACCGTGGTCGCCTGTATCACGACGCTGCCGACCGCGCGCACTGTAACACTGCCGTTCTCCATCCGCACCGAGTTACCGATCGAATCTTCTACGGTCACCACCGGCGCGCCATCCTGCAAAGTAATGCGCTGCCCCTCGGCGGTTTCGATGATCAGTTGTTCGTGGCCGCCAACCGTGACGCGACGGCAACACGCGGGCTGTTTCTTTGTGGGCATGGTTCCTCTCCTCCGAAGGGAACGGTAGGGCATCGCCGCACCAAGCGCAAGGCCGTTACCGGTGCCCCACCCTTGTCCGCGCACTGTGCGGACAGGGTGGGATCAATGAACTCCCCTGGCTTCTCATCCCGACCGAAGCGACCGCATGGTGCCCCACCCTTATCGACCGTTCTTTGGCCGATAGCCTCGAACCAATTGACTCCCGCTCACTTCGCCCGTACCATCAGCTATCTTTTTTAGCGCCAACAGAAACATGATCGGCACGACGGTCTCGCACTATCGGATCATCGACAAACTCGGCGGCGGCGGCATGGGCGTCGTCTACAAGGCCGAGGACACTGACCTTGGCCGCTTCGTCGCCCTGAAATTCCTGCCCGACGATGTGGCCCGGGATCAGCAGACCCTGGAACGTTTCCGTCGCGAAGCCCGCGCCGCGTCCGCTCTCAACCATCCCAACATCTGCACCATCTACGAAATCGGCAAGCATGGCGAGCAGTCGTTCATCGCCATGGAGTTCCTCGATGGCATGACGCTGAAGCACCTCATCGCGGGCCGTCCCATCGACTCCGAACAGCTCCTTCCCCTCGCCATTGAAATCGCCGACGCACTCGACGCTGCCCACGCTGAGGGCATCGTCCACCGCGACATCAAGCCCGCCAACATCTTCGTCACCAAGCGCGGCCACGCCAAGGTCCTCGACTTCGGACTGGCGAAGGTGACGGGCAACGCCGCCGCCAGTGCCGAAACCGTGACGGTTGAGTCCGAGCCGCAGCACCTGACCAGCCCCGGAGCCATGATCGGCACCGTGGCCTACATGTCTCCCGAGCAGGTCAAGGCCAAGGAGCTCGACGCTCGCACCGACCTCTTCTCCTTCGGAGCCGTGCTCTACGAGATGGCCACCGGCAAAATGCCCTTCCAAGGCGAAAGTTCCGGCGAACTCTGCGGAGCCATCCTCCGCGACCAGCCCACACCGGCGTCGCAACTCAATCCTCAAGTTACCCCGGCACTCGAAGCAGTCATTCAGAAGGCGCTGGAAAAAGACCGCACCCTGCGCTATCAGCACGCCTCGGAGATGCGCGCTGACCTGCAGCGGCTAAAGCGCGACAGTGAGAGCGGGCACGATCTGGCAGCCAAACCGGGAGCAGGGACCGCGGCCAGCGCGAGCGCGATGAAAGCCGAGGACGCGGCGTCGAGCCAGGCGGGAGCAGCTGTACCACCCCGGAAACGCTGGCCCCTTATCGTTGCGGTGGCGGCAGTATTAATTGCGACGCTCGTGGGCGGCGGACTCTATTACCGCTCCCATCAAAGCAAGCCGCTTACCGCCAAAGATACGATTGTCCTTGGTGATTTCACGAACACCACGGGCGAAACCGTGTTCGATGACGCGCTGAAGCAGGGACTTTCGGTGCAGCTTGCGCAAACGCCCTTTCTCAACCTCGTGTCCGAAGCCAAGGTAAATCAGGTATTAAAGCTGATGGGACGTCCGCCGGGTGAGCGGCTGACACCGGAAGTGGCACGCGAAGTCTGCCTGCGCTCCCGGGCCAAGGCGATGCTGACTGGTTCGATCGCCCGGTTGGGCAGCGAGTACGTAATCGGTCTTAAGGCGGTGAACTGTGCCACCGGAGAGGTGTTGGCGGAAACCCAGGCACAGGCGGCGGGCAAGGAGACAGTCCTCAAGGCCCTGGACGCTGCAGCCGTCAGCTTGCGCGGTAAGCTGGGCGAATCACTCAGCTCGGTGCAAAAGTACGATACCCCGGCCGAGGAGGCAACCACGCCGTCTCTGGAGGCCCTGCAGGCATACAGTCTGGGGCGAAAGACGGAGTTTGCAAAGGGAGAGGCTGACGCCCTGCCCTTCTACAAACGGGCGGTCGAACTCGATCCGAATTTCGCCATCGCCTACGTCGGCATCGCTATTTCCTACAGCAATCTCAACGAAGCTGGGCGGGCGGCGGAGAATGCACGCAAGGCCTACGACCTGCGGGAGAAGGTGGGCGAGTGGGAGCGCCTGACCATCGAATCGACGTATTACGCTATCGCCACGGGAGAACTGGAGAAGGCGGCGCAGGTTTTTGAGTCGTTTAAGCAAACCTATCCGAAAGACTACTTGCCCTACGCGAACTTGGGATTCACGGAAGGCCTTCTTGGAAACTGGGAACAGGCTTTGGAGGACGCGCGCGAGGCCATGCGCCTGGAGCCAAATGATGAAACCAACTACGGCGACCTTGCCAGCGCATACGCGGTCTTCAACCGATTGGATGAAGCAGAAACAGTGTACCGGCAAGCGGAGGAGCGCAATCTGGAGGGCGTGAGGCTACTGGCGGGCCGCTACCAGTTGGCCTTCCTAAAGGGCGATGCTGCGAAGATGGCGCAGTTGGCCTCGAGTGCCATGGGCAGGCCGGGAGCCGAAGACGCCCTGCTGTCGGCTGAAGCGGACACCGAAGGCTGGTACGGCAAACTGAAGAATGCGCACGAGCTGACCCGCCGGGCGATGGACTCTGCCATGCGCGACGACGCCAGGGAATCAGCTGCCGCCTACCAGGCAGCGGCGGCGCTGCGCGAGGTCGAGGTGGGCAACCTGGAACGGGCACGCGCCGATGCCAACGCCGCGTTAAATCTGGCCTCAAACCGTGATGTGAAGGTGCTGGCAGCGCTGGCGCTGGCGCGGGCCGGCGATACGGCGGCGGCAGAGAAACAGGCCGCCGAACTCGACAAGGCATTCCCTGTAGATACGCAGGTGCAGAAGTATTGGCTGCCGACGATCCGGGCAGCCGTCGCGCTCGAACGCAAAGATCCCAACCGGGCCATCGAGATATTGCAAGAGACAGGCGCCATCGAACTCGCTCAACCTACGGCCGCCCTCACTGTATTTCTATGTCCGGTTTACCTGCGAGGAGAAGCCTATCTGATGCTGCACGACGGCAACCGGGCGGCCGGAGAGCTTCAGAAGTTCATCGACCACCGGGGACTGGTAGTGAACTTTCCCTGGGGAGCACTGGCTCGCCTCGGCCTGGCGCGGGCATACGCGATGCAGGGCGACGCCGCCAAAGCCAAGACGGCGTATCAGGACTTCCTCACCCTCTGGAAAGACGCCGACCCCGATATCCCCATCTACAAACAAGCCAAAGCCGAGTACGCCAAGCTCCAGTAGCCGGTTGCGATAGGTCGGCCGTTCGCAATTGACTCCCGCTCACTTCGCCCGTACCATCAGCTATCTTTTTTAGCGCCAACAGAAACATGATCGGCACGACGGTTTCGCACTACCGCATCATCAGCAAGCTCGGCGGCGGCGGCATGGGAGTGGTCTATAAAGCCGAAGACACCCGTCTGCATCGCTTCGTCGCCCTCAAGTTCCTGCCCGACGACGTAGCGCAGAATTCGCAGGCCCTCGAGCGCTTTCGCCGGGAAGCGCAAGCGGCTTCGGCCCTCAATCATCCCAACATTTGCACCATCTACGACGTCGGCGAAGAGAGCGGTCGTGCCTTCATCGCCATGGAGTTCCTCGATGGCATGACCCTCAAGCACCTCATCGCAGGCCGTCCGATCGACTCCGAGCAGTTACTTCCGCTCGCCATCGAGATCGCCGATGCCCTTGACGCCGCCCACGGCGAAGGCATCGTTCACCGCGACATCAAGCCCGCCAACATCTTCGTCACCAAGCGCGGCCATGCCAAGGTCCTCGACTTCGGACTCGCCAAGGTGACCGGCAACGCCGCCGCCAGCGCCGAAACTGCGACCATCGATTCTGACCCGCAGCACCTGACCAGCCCCGGAGCGATGATGGGCACCGTGGCCTACATGTCGCCTGAGCAGGTGAAGGCCAAGGATCTCGACGCTCGCACCGACCTGTTCTCGTTCGGCGCGGTGCTCTACGAGATGGCGACGGGCAAAATGCCCTTCCAAGGCGAAAGCTCCGGCGAACTTTGCGGCGCCATCCTCCGCGACCAACCCACACCGGCGTCGCAACTCAATCCGCAAGTTACCCCAGGACTCGAAGCAGTCATTCAGAAGGCGCTGGAAAAGGACCGCACCCTGCGCTATCAGCACGCCTCGGAGATGCGCGCTGACTTGCAGCGGCTGAAGCGCGACAGTGAGAGCGGACGCTATCCAGCGGCCAAGTCGGGCGCAGCTGTCGGCAGCAAGTACAGGCGCGATCAAGACGGCTGACACACCATCGAGCCAGACAGGAAGGCAGGTTGCGCAGAAGAAACGCTGGTTCCTCATCGCTGCGGCGGGGGTTGCACTCATTACTGCGCTGGCGGGTGGCGGAGTGTATTACCGCTCCCATCAAAGCAAGCTGCTCACCGAGAAAGACACCATCGTCATCGCCGACTTCGACAACAAGACCGGTGACCCGGTCTTTGACGACACGCTGAAGACCGCGCTGACGGTAGCCCTGAACCAGTCACCGTTCCTGAATGTGCTGTCCGAGAACAAAGTTACGGCAACGTTGAAGCTGATGACACGACCGGCCGGTACGAGGTTGACGCCCGAGGTGGCACGCGAGCTTTGCCAGCGGGCGAACAGCCAAACTTACATTGCGGGATCGATTGCCAGCTTGGGCAATGAGTACGTGGTTGGTCTGAAGGCGGTGAACTGCCAAAGTGGCGAGCCGCTGGCGCAAGAGCAGGTGGCCGCCAGCAGCAAGGAGAAAGTGCTTAACGCTATGGGCGACGCTGCTGCGAAGTTGCGCGGTGAGTTAGGCGAGTCGCCGGCGACCGTACAGAAATTCGATGTGCCGCTGGCTGAAGCTACTACTTCTTCGCTCGCAGCCCTGCAAGCCTACAGCTTGGGCGGAAAAGCCTCTCAGGAGAAAGGACCTGAGGCCGGCCTTCCCTATCACCAGCGCGCCATAGAGCTCGATCCAAACTTTGCCGCGGCGTATGTCGCAATCGCGGTCGATTACTTGCCTTTGGGCGAGCTCGGACGGGCACGCGAGTACTGGAGGAAGGCCTTCGAGCTACGAGAACACGCCAGCGAACGAGAAAAGTTGAAAATTACCGCCGACTACTATCACAACGTTACGGGGGAGTTGGACAAGGCCGCACAGGCTTATCAGGTAATCGTTGACAATTATCCGCGCAGCCCAGGCGGATACCTTGGTTTGGGGAATGTCAGTGGCGAACAGGGAAACTACGGAAACGCGGCGGACATGACACGCAAGGCCCTGCAGCTCGCTCCTGATACGCTCGCCCCCTATGTAAATCTCTCCAATTACCTGCTCGCGCTGCAACATTTTGATCAAGTGCGGCCCCTAGTTCAGGAAGCAGCCGCCAGAAAACTGAACAACTTGATACTTCATAGCGCGCTGTATGGCTTGGGCTTCCTCGAGTCGGACTCCGCGGCCATGGCTGTCCAGCAACAGTGGTTCGCGTCGATTCCGGCGCTGGAGAATTTCGGGCTTTCGATGGACTCCGACACGGAGGCTTACGGCGGCCATCTGGGGAAAGCGCGGGAGCTGACGAAGCGGGCTGTGGACTCTGCCGTAAAGGCAGACAGCAAGGAGAACGGCGCGATCTGGTGGGATAATGCGGCGCTGTGCGAAGCAGCCTTCGGCAACATTGCGGAAGCTCGGCAGGCGGCAGCCGAAGGATTGAAGCTCGATCCCAAAAGCCAGGGAGTAGAAGCGGAAACCGCACTCGCCTACGCCATGGCCGGCGACATAGCGCGAGCGCAATCGTTGGCGCAAGACCTGAACCAAAATTACCCGCTCGACACTCAAGTGCAGTCGCTGTGGCTGCCCGGCATTCAAGCGCAACTCGCGCTGAATCGGAAAAAGCCGTCTGATGCCGTCGACCAACTACAACGTGCGCTACCGCCCATCGAGTACGGAAGTATCGGCTTCATCAGCCAAATCTCTTGTTTGTACCCTACCTATGTTCGCGGACAGGCGTACCTGGCGGCCGGCCAGGGCAAAGAAGCTGCCGTTGAATTCCAGAAGATCCTCGACCACAGCGGCATCGTCTGGAACTGTTGGACGGGAGCGCTGGCGCATCTCGGCGTGGCCCGTGCTAACGCGCTAGAGTCGAAGCATTCGACCGGCGCCGATGCCGATGCGGCCCGCGTCCGCGCACTCGCCGCCTACAAAGACTTCCTCACCCTCTGGAAAGACGCCGACCCCGATATCCCCATCTACAAACAAGCCAAAGCCGAGTACGCCAAGCTGCAGTAGCCTTGCTCGACGCTCACAAGTCGGGCAGTCGACGGGTGGAAACGCTAGTCGTGGCTACCGTCGACTCTTGCCTTCCCCTCTGATCCGCGTCCTCCGCGCAGTCCGCGGTTGCCGTTGCTTTTGACTATTGCCAAATTCTTCTCTGTGCCTCAGTGTCTCTGTGGTGGACGTTGTTTCTGTTGAAGCGTGCGCTATCCTTAGCTGCGATGCTTGACGCCGACCGCATCACCGCGCTGTTGCAACCCTTCGTCCCCGACGTCCCGCCGGAACTCGTTAGCCAACTGCAAACCTATCTCGAACTTCTACTGCGCTGGAACGCTCGCATCAACCTCACCGCCGTCCGCGACCCCGAGCAAATCGTCACCCGCCATTTTGGCGAGTCGCTCTTCGCCGCCCGTGTGCTGCGCGATGCCGGCGCACTCACGCTCAACACCACTCTCGCCGATCTTGGCTCCGGCGCCGGCTTCCCGGGAATCCCCATCAAGCTCTTCGCGCCCGAAGTGCAACTCATTCTTATCGAATCGCAAAGCAAGAAAGCAACCTTCCTCCGCGAATTAGTTCGTGAGCTGGCGATGTCCCACATTGTGGTACATCACGGCCGCGCCGAAAATTGGAATGGGCATGCCAATATCGTCACTTTGCGCGCCGTCGAAAAATTTTCTGCCGTCCTCCCCCACGCCGCCGCTCTGGTGGAACCGGGAGGTAGCCTGGCCCTGCTCATTGGCGAGGCTCAGACCCAAACCGCCATTCGCGCCCTGGGACCCGACTGGGGGGCCGACCGCGGCCGGAAGATCCCGGAAAGCGATGGACGGATCGTCTGGCTGGCGAGACGGAAGTCGGCCGAGTAGAACTCTAGGTGGGAAAAGATAGAAGGCGAATCGGAACAATGACAATATAAGTGGGAAATTTAATGCATTTCAAGCGGCAATTCTACAGAATACGAATCGATTGTCTTCATATCAATCAAAAAACGATGTTGGCATGGAGCCGCGATCAGTACTGATATCGTGAGTATCGCGGTGGGAAAATATGATTACATTCTCGCTCATTACGTGGTCTAAGGGGTTAAATAGCTGCATTGATATGCGAAAAATTGACGTAACTCCGAATTACAACGTCGATATTTGCGCATTTACCGTTTAATGTGTGTTGCAACATGATTGTTCCACGTGGAACAATTTGGATACCCTGTTCCAAACCGACCTGGCTGCTTACGGTTGAGCTCGAATCCCCGCCCCGTCGAAGGCAGATTTCACCGAGCCCCCCTGAAATTGTTCCACGTGGAACAATTTTCCGCCCAGATAACCACAGCCCCCGGTAACCGTTACGCAGCACAGAATCAATCGCTTCCGCGTCACCTCGCTAGAATTGCACAGTTTTTCCTCCAAAAACTGTGACTGCACCTTTCACGGGCGTTGCCCATTCCCACCTCCCCGTTCTAGTCTCTACTTTGAGGATGTTCCCGCCTGTGGGCCGAGTCATCGCAATCGCCAATCAGAAAGGCGGCGTGGGCAAAACCACCACCGCCATCAACCTCGCGGCCTCACTGGCCTCGCTAGGGGCGCCAACTTTATTGGTCGATTGCGACCCCCAGTCCAACGCCTCCAGCGGCGTCGGCTTTGCCCGCGACCCGCACCGCATGAGCACCTACCAGGTCCTTATGGGCGAAGTCACCGCCGCTGAAGCCCGCTGCCCGACGGAGGTTGAGCACCTTCAGGCCATCCCGGCCCACAAGAACCTCATTGGCGCCAATATCGAGCTGGTCCCGCTCGACCATCGCGAATATCGCTTGCGCTACGCGCTGGATCCCGTTCGCCAGGAGTACGAGTTCGTCGTTCTGGATTGCCCTCCAGCGCTGGACCTGCTGACCCTCAACGCATTGGTGGCCGCGGATTCGGTGCTGATCCCCATGCAGGCCGAATATTTTTCCCTGGAAGGCGTTACCGAACTCCTGGACACCATTGACCGCATCAAAATGGAGCTGAATCCGGCGCTGTCGGTCGAGGGTGTGGTGATCACGATGTTCGACGACCGAACGAACCTGGCGCAGTCCGTAGCGGCTGACTTGCGGGGATTTTTCGGAGATTTGATGTGCGAAACCACGATTCCGCGGAATATCCGCCTGGCGGAGGCTCCCAGCCACGGCAAGCCGGCGCTATTGTATGACCCGCGCTCCCGCGGCAGCGAGGCCTATATGCAATTGGCGGAGGAAATCCGGAACCGCAGCCGCCAGCCCCAGCCGGAAATCCTGCAGCCGGACGCGGCAGGCTAGCCCCCTAAGAAAGTCGAGACGAACCATGATAGAAAAACGCAAAGTATTGGGCCGAGGGCTGGAGACGCTGCTTCCGTCGCGTCAGGGTTCCGGGCTGAACCCCGCGCCAACTGCGCACCATGGCGATAGCATTCAGCAGCTCGATGTCGATCTAATTGACCGGAATCCTTACCAGACGCGCAGCCACGTGGATGAGGCAGCGCTGCAGGAGCTGGCGGATTCGATCAAGGCCACAGGCGTACTGCAGCCGATTACGGTGCGGGCCGTGCCGGGCGGGCGCTACCAGCTCATCGCCGGCGAGCGCCGCTGGCTGGCCTCGCAGAGGGCCGGGAAGACGACCGTACCATCCATCGTGCGCCAGGTTTCCAATGAGCAGGCGATGGAGATGACCATCATCGAAAACCTGCAGCGCGAGGACCTGAATCCGATCGAGCAGGCGCGGGCGTTTGAACGGCTGAGTCGCGAATTCGGGCTAACGCAGGAGCAGATTTCTGTCCGTACCGGCAAGGAACGTTCGTCGGTCGCCAATTTTCTGCGGCTGCTGCGGCTGCCGGAGCCGGTACAGGCCTACCTGTCCGGCGGCCACCTGAGCCTGGGGCACGCCAAGGCACTGATGGCTCTTGATTCCCCTGAGTCGGTGACGAAAATCGCCGGCCTCGTGATGGAGAAGGGGCTGACGGTTCGGCAAACCGAGGACGCGGTGGCCGATTTCCTGCACCCCATGGACAGACGGGCGTTCCAGGAGGTCAAGGAAATGCTGGTCGATCCCAACGTTAAGGAAGCGCAGCGGACGCTGGAGCGGGTCCTGGGAGTGCGGGTCAAAATTACTGACCGCAATGGCAAGGGGAAGATCCAGCTTGAGTACAAGTCGCTGAAAGATTTTGATCACATTCTGGAAGTGCTTAACTCAAAGTAAAGTGTTTGTTTACAGTATCTTAGGTGGATCTCAAGAGCGTTATGCATAGGGTTTCGGTGGGAGATTTCGAGGTGACGGTTCTGTCGGACGGAACCTACGAGGGCGACGGCGGGGCCTTCTTCGGGGTCGTGCCCAAGGTGATGTGGGAAAAGCGGATCCAAGCCGACGCCCGCAACATGATCACGGTTGGGCTGAATTCGCTGCTGGTGCGAGACGGCCGGCAGACGGTGCTGATCGAGACCGGGATTGGCTCGAAGTTGAGCGAAAAGCAGCGGGCTATCCATAAGCACCAGGCTCGGCTGATGGAGAGTTTTAAGGAAGCTGGCGTGTTTCTGGACGAGGTGGACATTGTCATCAATACCCACCTGCACTTTGACCACTGCGGTTGGAACACCTACTACCGTGAGGGCAAGGCGGTGGCGACATTTCCGCGGGCGAAGTATTATGCGCAGCGGGGCGAGTTGGAGCATGCCCACGAGCAGCACGAGCGAGATCGGGTGAGCTACCTGACGGACAACTATGATCCGCTGGTGCAAAGCGGACAGATGACGCTGCTGGAAGGCGACGCGGAAATTGCTCCGGGGATTTCGGTAAAGATGTATCCGGGGCACACGCAGAACCTGCAGGCGGTGATGGTGCGGAGCGGTGGGGCGACCTTGTGCTATCCCAGCGACCTGATTCCGACGACGCACCACCTGGATCCGACGTGGGTGATGGCGTACGACCTGTTCCCGTTGACCTGCATCGAGAGCCGGCACAGATTTTATAAGGAAGCGATTCCGGGGAAGTGGCTGGTGGGGTTCACGCACGATCACGAGACGCCGCTGGCGTATGTGGAGGCGGGGGAGAAGGGGAAGCCGGTGGCGCGGCCAGTGGTTAGTGGATAGAAAAGTCAACGGCAACATCTACCACAGAGACACTGAGGCACAGAGAGAGCTTGGTCAAAAGACAAAAGACCCACTCGGCCAAAGTCAGGCCGATGGCGCGGAGTTTTAAGTGAAGACGGATTCACCACGGGGAACACGGAGAATACTGGGCAAAAGTCAAAAGCAACATCTACCACAGAGACACTGAGGCACAGAGGAAGGTTAGTCAAAAAGCCCCACCCGGCCAAAGTCAGGCCGGATGGGGCACCCGCCGGGTCGCGGAGTTGGCACTTTGGTGCTATTTACCTGAGGTGGCGGAACGTCCTACATTGTGGTAGTACCACAATGTAGTAGTTTAGGTGAGGCATGGGCAAAAAGGACAAGAAAAAAGGCAAGAAAAAAGACGGCCACCAGCACAGCGGCGTGAAGCCCGCGAAAGCGGCGCTCGATCTGCGGAAAGCCGAACTGCCGGGACGTCCCAAGCCCATGAAGCCCTCTGACATTCGCGCCCTGCGGGAGTCTTTGAACGCTAGCCAGGCGCTGCTCGCGCGGCTGCTGAACGTTAGCTCCAATGCCGTGGAGAGCTGGGAGCAGGGCATCCGCGCACCCCGTCAGGCAACGCTGAAGTTGCTGCACATCGCGAAGAAGAATCCGAGCGTGCTGCTGGATTAGTCGATGTGGTCCGCGCGAAGAACAAAAGCAAACCCCACAGCTGAGGCAGAGAGGCACGGAGAAGGATCGGGTATAGCATCACCTACGGAGGGCTAGAACGGCGTGCCCGACTTTAGCGCTCCGTGTCTGTTTATCACGCTTGGCCGAGCCACCCGCCAGACAACATCAGCTTTCATCCCGACCGCAACCGCGACGGACAGGGGGAGGGGTACGGTGCTACTCACTTAAAAAGGTATGAATGTCACGACCGACGATGGGAGTGTCCCATTTTTGCATAAGTGCCCTCCCACTGGCGGCGTGCGCGGCACGATCGTTGTATCGAGCATTTTAGTAAGATCGACCCTCGCCAATCGATCGCTTTGTTGCATTAGCCCAATCGCGTGGCCGCTTCCATCTGGAGCCATATAAGCCGTCACGTCATGTGGGTCCACGCCCGAGCCGAAGCCATTTCCTACTGAGCAGGTCACCCAGTCTTGCAATGCGGGGATACCCGTACCGGATTTAGGGGGAAGCGTAAAAGCCACGAGAGCTTCACTTGAGAACTCCGTTTGCATGATGCCGGTATGTGTGCCCTGTGCCACAGCAATACCCCCATACTCGGTATTCGGCAGATCCGCTTGAGTTAACGTAAAGAATTGCGAAGGCGCGTACCAACTAGGGAGGATCACAAAGGCCTGACTAAGATCAGCCAGGAACACGGTTACAGGCGGGGAATTTTCGTTAGAGGCCAGCGCGATCCCAGTACTGCAGTCTTCGGCCGCGGAATCGAGCTGAGCATTTGCAAACGACACATCATGCTGGGAGAAAGTAATCGGGTTAAAGAAAGACGATGACGACACGAGCTGAGCGAGTTCGTAGTCATCCTGTTCGATGGGCGACAAGATCAGGTGTCGCACAGGGTCGAGCAAAATGCCTTCTGAAACGCTCGTAAATCCGCAGCAAGAGCCAGCAGGCGAATCAGATATTGTTCCAAACTTGAGCGTATCCAGATTCAAGAACTGGAAAGCTCCCTTGCCGTTGTCACTGAGCGCGATCAGAGCCTGGTTATGAACGGCATCCATGGTGACTCCGCAGTTGGTGCATGATCCACCGGAGAAGCCGATCATTCCCGTCCCGTCACTTTTTAGAGTGTTGGTAATGGTGGTGCCGGAGAGCACATACACAGTATTGTCATTCGCTGTGCAAACGGTCTGGAGAGTAACCGGGTTCGAGGCACACGAATTGACTACCTGGCTCGTGTTGATGTTGATCAGCGGTCCAGGGGTCGGTTCCACCTTTCGGACGTTGATGCCGGTGATCTGCACTCGCCAATTCCCCACGGGCATATAGGCGGTCGCACCTGTCTGGCTGTTCAACACGGAGGGCGAGCTCGCTGCTTCGCAGGGCCCAGGTCCACCCGCGTCCGGATGCCATGCAGAGACACCTGAGGCATCTGTTATCACGGAGTACGTCCAGCCGTTTATCTTCTTGGCGCCGAGGGGCGACGAACCGCCCGAACTACTCCACCACTGCAGGACAAAAGGTTGACCCGGCGTCGGTAAATTGACTGTATAGAAGTAGGTCCCATCCCATGCCAGTCCTGACATGAAGTAATTCGGAGTATCCAGAATGAAATTTGTCTGAATCGGAGAGCCTCCGGTCGTGTTGTACAGGTCCCAAGTGCTTACCCCTGGGGAATACGTGCTCTGACATGACAAGAGCCGGCCCGCACCATTTTGAACGAAGTACTCCAGAGAAGCGCAATAGCCGCTCGCCAACTTGACGGTTGAGATCCATTTTCCAGTTGACGTGTAGTGGTACACGTTAAAGGTATTACTTGTGGCAGTGCCATCACGGATCCAGAGGTTCATTCCGTCGTAAGCCAAGCCGCTTATGGCGGTTGTCTGGGAAACATTAAAGGCTACCCCCAGGTCTGCACTATTCTTCAGGTCGAACACGTGGACAGCGTTATCGTTAACTTTTGTGTAATACATCAGATTGCCGACCACGGCGATGCCTACTGCGCCGCAGGGGTCACTGGGGCATGAATTTTTCCAGAACTGTACGATATTCCCAGTCGATATCTGGATTTTGAAAGCGAACGGCTCCGCTGTGGACAGATATGTGTCACCTGAAGCGTAGATGTAGCCCGGTTGAGCCAGCAAGACGCATGGATAGAACGGCGCGAACATGGCAAGTATAAGCGGCACAAAGAACGATTTGTAGAGGCGCAACATTTGTCTTCTCCTAGTAATCGAAGTGTAGGGGAAACACGTATGGCGGAACTCGGTGGGGAGTTCCGCCCTGCTTCGTTCACCCACGAATTACTGCAAGCCGCCAGTGGCGGGGGTTGTCGCCGGAGTGGATTTGTCGGCGGCAGTTTGCAGTTGGCTGGTGATAAGGGATTCCAGTCTGGACAGGCGCTGCTGGAAGGCGGCGTTCTGGAGCTGGAGTTGTGACTTGAGGGATTCGATCTCGTGCTGCTGGGCGAGCATTTGCTGTTGCTGCGCGGTGACGACGGCGTGCTGCTTCTGAAACTCGTTCAGCAGCATGGCAGAGAGGTTCTGGTAGTTGACTGTTAAGGGCGTGCCGTCGGGTTCGTAAGCAACCAGGTCGGGATAGACGCGGGCGACTTCTTCGGCGATCAGGCCGTATTGCAGCGAACGCTGGCCTTTGTCGTACTCCGGCCTGTAGAGGTAGGTGACGGGACGAAGCTGCATCAGGTTATTGGTACTGTCGCCCATCTCGCGGATGTCTTCCTTGAAGCGCTGGGAGGAACTACACACTCCGAGTAGCCCATTGGGAGTGACGCAGACCGGATTAGTATTCGGAACGCCGTTTGGGTAGATGCCCGCGAAGTAGGCTGTGAGCTCGCGGCCCTGGGTGCCGATGCGGATCGTGTTGTTCTCGGGATTATCGAGGTCGCAGCGGTTGCACTGTGCGTCGAGATAGATGTTATTCATAATCGATCCCTGGGTGCCAGTGTGGTAACCGATGAAGATGTTGCGGCTGCCCAACTGCGAGTTGTAGTCAACGCCGGCGCCAATGAACGTGTTGCCGTCACCCACGGGTGAGTCGAAGACTGCTTCGGCACCGATAATGACATTGCTGCTACCCGCTCCTCCCAAGGCCGCCTGATGGCCAATGACGACATTGTCACCACCGAGGCTGGTATAGCCAGTCAAGACTCCAATGCTGACATTAGAACTGCCCCCACCGAGGCCGGCAGCTGTTCCTACCGACGTATTGTTGCTGCCGGTGCTGTTACCGGCGCCCGCGATGTTGCCAAGGTAGGTGTTATTGACGCCGGAGGTGGTGTCGTATCCCGCCTGGTAACCGAAGAAACTGTTGCCGTCTGCGGTGTTGTTGAAGCCAGCCTCGAACCCGACCATTGTGTTGTCGCTTCCATGCGAGCCGATGAAGGCGCCCCAACCAGCGTCGAAGCCGACGTACACATTGGCGTTCCCGTCAGTGTTGCGGAAGCCCGCGCCGGCGCCAACGGCAACATTCTGAATGCCCGTAAGATTGTGCAAACAAGCCGCGGAGCCGAAACAGGAATTTTGGTATCCCTTAGTGTTGCCGTAGCCAGCATTGTAGCCCGTGAAGGTGTTGAGGGTCCCGGTGTCGGTGAGATTGATCCCTTGGCCGCCGGCACCCAGGCCGAGCCACGTATTTTGATTCGCTGGGATTACAGTTGGCCAGCCAACGCTCAGGAACGGAAGCTCTTGGCTAGTAATGTCGTACCACTGGTCCGCGGTGATTGCGCCGTTCACCTCGAGTTGCGTTGAGGGGTTCGTGGTACCGATGCCCACGAAACCTGTAGTAGGTCCCGCCGGGGACTGGTAGATCACAGAGTTACAGATTACGCTCGCCGGTGTGAGGGGACCGGGGCTGGGAACGAATCGCGGAATGTAATACGGCGCCGGATTGCCTGCGGAGGGGCAGAGATAATTGAACACGGGGCCAACACCGCCGAGTGGTTTGATCGAGTTGGCTGTGCCGCTTGCTGTGCCGTTTGCCGTACCGCTCGATGCGTTCGTGGCTGAGCTATTGTTCGCGGCCGCAGAAGCGCTGCTGGTTGCATCGGGCGCAAACTTGACGAAGGCCGACGGCGGCAGGCCGCCGAGGGTTTCGGCTTCGTGGGCCTTGAAGGCGTAGGGCACACTGACCAGCAGGACGCGGGGCTGCTCGGATTGTCCTTGCACCTGCACGCCGAGCCAGCGCTGCTCTTCGTCGGAGAACACGGCGGCGGGCAGGCCTTCGGTTTTGGTGCCGCCCAGAAGAACGGTGTACTGTCCCGTGGCGGTGGTGGTGAGGTTGCGGGTCTCCGACCAGACGGCGGCTCCGCCGGCGGCGTCTTTGTAGAGAGAGAAGATGACGCCGACGGTCTGGGAGGCGAGGGGAACGTTGTTGGTGTCTTTGAGCAGGCCACTGTAGCGGATGAGGTTGGGGACGGCGCTGGAGGCGGGTTGCGGGGTGACCTGGTCCTGCGCGGAGGCGGCAAGTCCGCAGGTGATGAGGAACAGCGAAATCAACGACAACGTGACGATTGACCAGATAGTGTTGGTTTTCATGTTCGTCCCCTTTTCTTCGTTACTGCTTGTTCTACCGGCTGCCGAAACGCACAGGGCGGAACGCGGTACGTGAGTTCCGCCATTCGCGCTATTGTTTTCGAACAACTGCAATCAGCCGTTGGCGGGGGTGGTCGCCGGAGTGGTTTTTCCGGCGGTGTCCATCTGGGCGATGACGAGAGTTTCCGTCAGCGATCGGCACCCCGGAAGGGTGTTCCGTAATTGCGGTTACGCCTTCCGGGAGGCCGGATTGTTGGACACTTAACGCAACAGTCGTCGCCGGAGCAAGCCAGCCAGGCCGACCACGCCGCTCCCTAAGAGGATTAGCGAACCGGGTTCAGGAGTGGGCGCGGCTAGAGCCATCCCGTCGTACGTTGAAAAGCTCCTAACCTTCAGTCCATCGATAGGCATGTCGGTGGTGATCCAATACCAAAGGTTGGGATTCCCCGTGACATTGAAGCCGTCAAATTCGTAAGTGTAGGCGGGCACCTGAGTGCCGCCTCCTCCTGGTATCGTCCCATTGGTGCCATTCCAAACATATTCGGGCGGAGTGTAGTTCTCGCACGGCTCTGAAACAGACGAAGTGGAGCAATAGGATGTATCGTTCAGCCAAGGTATCTGAATCGGATTCTTGTTCAAATCTAACGCCTGTAGGAGGAACCGTTCGTCCGTCCCTGAACCAAAGTCAAGGTCCCCGAAACCGACGAAGGTGCCCGCTGGCAGATTTCCGGCCTGAAGCGTAGTAAAGTTCCACATGCTAGGCCCACTTGCCCCGTAGGGATAGGTCCCCGTGCCCTTAAAGGTTCCCAGCCAGGCGGTCGCAACCGGCGAAGACCACGTTCCTTTAAAATTCGAAGTGCCGACAGTCACCGTGGGTTCAATTGCCCCGAAAAATGTTACAGGGCCCGTGGTAATGCCACAAAGACTACCAGGGGTAATGCATGGTACGGGAGTCGAAATTGGCGTCGGAACCCCACTCATAAGGACAGTAGCAGTAGCCGGAATGGCCGACATTGCAATTCCAAACGCAAGTGACAGCGTAATCAGACTCAAGGTGAACGGTGAAAAGAAAGATCTGTTTCTCATATTCGCCCCTTTCATGGCGCTGGTTCGCTCTGGAACGTTTGCTTTCTGAAGGATTGAAGCCTCTCAATCCAAGGACAATGCTTTTGTGCCGGCCCTTTAGCTTGGCTGCGGGTCAAGCTTTAGAGGGTGGGCGCTTCCGTACTCTCCGCAGGCTGCAAAGGCCTGCTCTGCCTTGCTGGGTACGGCGACTGCGAAATGTATCAGTCCGTTATGAAGACAATGACTCCCTCTACCGTCTGGAGCCGGCTCTGGACGGACAAATAGAACTATCGATTTGTGTTCAGTCGGTGCGGAATGACGAGTAGCGCACGGGCTGAAGTCTGAGGCGGAAAAGAGGCCGCCAGGCGGGAATCGCCAGTGGGTCAAAAGAAGTGGTCAATTACCCTGGGATGGGCCGATGAAGGGCGAGTCCGGTTGGGCTCCGGGCTTCGACGATCACTTACTAACGATGCAGCGCGATCTAGTCCTAGAGTGCTTGGGGAGTAGTCGCACTAGTATCGGTTTGTGAATATGACGTTACACTTTCACAAAGTCAATGGTACTTAGGTGGCGGAAGGCTAGGGTGGTTGAGGAGTTGGCGCGGAGCGGCTCGCGAATGTGATCGGGACGATACGGATTTTTATGGCCGAAAATTCGCACGGGTGACAAAATAAAGCGCTTACGCGGCAAGGATATAGTCGCGGGTCATCAAAATCCTAACTGGAAGAGACGGTAGCGAAAGCTGCCAGGAGCGGAAGAATGGATTGGGCGAAGCTCATCGATAAGTTTTATAAGTACATTTTCTCGGTGATTCCGGGGTCGGTGGTGGTAGCGGTTGGGGTGCTCAATCATCCTAAGCTGTGGGACAGCTACTGGAACATGGGATACCTGGGCTACCAAACCAAGCTGGTGATCCTGATTTTGGTCACGATGATTCTGGGCAGCACGGTCGATTCGCTGGCCGGCGCGGTGATGGGAGGAATCAGCGGCGGGGTGGGCAGCTACCGGATGGAGAAGGCGCGACAGGCGGCGGCAGCGGCAGCAGCGGGACAGAGCCAGGCCGCTCCGGTGGTGGCGTATTGGCGCGATCCGAGTTGGCGCAACCTGGTGACGGCGTACTTGGGCAAGGCTGCGCCGGAAAACCTGCATGCCTTCGTCGATCAGAACGAGCTGGACCAAGCGATGGACTTGGCGGGGAAACTGCCGCAGCCGGAGCAGGCGCAGGAAATGGGGAAGATTGCACGGCGCGCGAATGCAGCGATACTCCAGCAGAACGACGAAACTTGGATGGCGTATTGGAACCACCTGCACGCGGTGACGACACCAAAGGTCGATTCACGGACGCAGGAAGCGTTTCAGCTGGTGGCGGCGTTCGGAGGGGCCAGTTGGGTCGTGGTGTTGTCGGCGCTCTGGACTCCGCAGGTGCGGCACTGGTGGATCCTGCTGCCCTGCATCTACTTCGTGTTCGTTTCGACCTTTGGCCAGTTCATGTTCCAGGCGCGAGTCACCGATCCGGCGCAGCTGTTCGAGCAGCAATGGCAATACATGCGGGCCCACGTGGGCAAGGGCGAGCAGTCCAGCGATACGCAGTGATGGGCTATGGGGCCGCTGCTGGAAACGAAGCCGATCATCGACAGCAGGGTGCCGCGGACACCATGGTGGTGGAAGGAGCATGGCACTTAGGCGAAATGAATCTCGAATTGGGAGCGACTTGAAGAATATTGTGGCCGCAGGCCAAAAATTCATAGACGCTCAGGCCAAATGCGGCTACTCTACAGTCCGGTCGAATGTTGTGTTTGTGGGTCATGTTTTGGCGTACAGTCAAGCATTCCACAGGAGCGACATTTTGGTCAGGTTGCGGTAGTTCTGGGAATCCCCCGCCAGAGTCAACCAACTTGCGGTAAGAACCCTTAGGAGGAACTCTTGAAAAAAGCCACTTTCGTAATAGCGACGCTGCTGGTCATGTCAGTTTGCGGCTTCGCCAATACCAGCTACAACAACTTCACTGGGTACAGCGACTACTGGCATCCGCTGGGATACCCGAACACCGCCACCTACGGCGAGACGTTCACCGCGCCGACCAACGGCGACGACAATTTAACCAGCGTCACGTTCTATATGGGCGATGCCTACGTTGCCGGCGATATCGTGATGTCGGCGTATCTTGCGACGTGGACCGGGTCATATGCCGGAACTTTGGTCGGCAGTACGATCCCGTTTGATTACGCCAATACCGGCCCGACCGCGCTTTCGTTTGGCGTGGGCGTGCCGCCTCTCACTCCGGGAGGCAGCTATGTGCTGTTCCTGAGTATCTCGGAGTCTTACGGTGCCTCGGTTGGGGAAGCCTATATCGTACCGGGCTCGGCGACGATTCCGGGCGGAAATTTCGTGTACTCCAACAATGGCGGCAACTACGCCGGTCTCTTCAGTAACGCTTGGGATACGGCGGGAATCAAACCTGATTGGGCGGTGGACCTGGAGTTTACACCGTCGGGTGCGACTCCGGAGCCAAGCTCGCTGATCCTGCTGGGCACGGGCCTGCTGGGTGGCCTGGGAGCGATTCGCCGGAAGTTGTTCTAGACAGCTGCACGGTACGGAAAAGCCGCCCTACGGGGCGGCTTTGTTATTTGCGACGAGACTGTGGGCCGAATCGCTAACGACCGGCGAGGTTGACGGCGATGTCTCCGGCGATGGGTACCATGAAGCGTTCACCCTGGTAGGCCTTGATCATGCAGATGATCCAGAGGATGAACGAGACGAAGCCGATGACCGACAGGAGGGCGATGCCCACACCCCAACTGCCCCAGTGCTCTACGCCGGAGAAGCCTCCCATGAACCATCCGAGGCCGAAGAGGACGGCGACCACGGAGCGGATGACATGCAAGCCACCGAAGGTCACGATGGATTGGGCGGCGTGAAAGCGGACGTAGGGGCGGTGGTCGATGAGGAAGAAGATGATGCCGGTGATCCATCCGAGAACATAGCTGAGGGTGGCGGCAGCGTTTTCGGAGAGGCCGGACTGAGTGCCGACGGGCGGAACGGCGGTAGCGGGTTGCACTTGCCCGCACTTGTCGCAGAAGCGAGCGTTGGGGGAGAGGGCTGTACCGCACTTGGGACAGTGAACCATGAAGGGCCTCCTTCTACCGTTGGGGAAATGCTACACCCGTCGCGGCGGAGAAAGTCAACAACTACATCCACCACAGAGACACTGAGACACAGAGAGAGCCTATTCAAGAAACAAGAGCCGTTGCGGATTTCGCGGATGACGCGGATAGATCTGGGGAATAGGGGGCGTGTGGTAGCATCGGGTCGCTTCTCCGCGGAATACCAAACCAACCATGATGTGGCGAGCGGGACTGGCTGTTTTCGTCTTACTTTGGCTGTCGGCGGCGGATTCAGCGCAGACGGCAAGTAAGCCATCCACACCCTACCAAGCACAAAGCACAAAAGAGATGGGCGAACTGCTGGTGAAGCTGTTCGCCGAGCAGGACGTGGCGACCGATCCGAGCAAGGATGCGGAGCGGGCTGCGGCGCTGCAGATCAAACTGGTGGGTGAGCTGCCGTGGCAGGAAGAGCTGCGCACGCGCTGGGCGCTGGCGGAAAACTTGCTGCGCGCCGGAGACAGCGCGGGGGCGGTGAAGCAGATGGAGCTAATCCGCAAGAAGTGTGCCGAGCTCGCGGTAAAGCTGGGGCCAAGCTCGGAGCGGCAACTGCGTGACTTGTTGGCACTCTCGTACCTGCGGCTGGGTGAGCAGGAAAATTGCGTGCAGCATCACTCGCGGAACTCGTGCATCTTCCCGATCACGGGCACAGGTATCCATACTGAGAAGCGCGGTGCGGAAGGCGCAATTCGTGAGCTGACGGTGACGCTGCAGGACGATCCGAAGAACACACTGGCGCGGTGGCTGCTGAACATTGCGTACATGCAACTCGGAAAGTGGCCGCAAGAGGTCCCGCCGCAGTGGGTGGCGGGTCCGGAGCTGTTTCAGTCGGAGTACGACATCGGGCGGTTTACGGAGGTTTCAGGCTCGGTGGGATTGGGCTTCATGGACCAGGCCGGCGGCGTGGCGATGGAGGACTTCGACGGCGACGGTCTACTCGACTTGATGATTTCGTCGTCGGGGCCGCTGGACCAGTTGCGGTTCTTCCATAACAACGGAGACGGGACGTTTACCGAGCGCACGAAAGAAGCGGGGCTGACGGGTGAGGTGGGCGGGCTGAATTTGGTGGCGGCGGATTATGACAATGACGGGCATCCGGATGTGCTGGTGCTGCGCGGAGGATGGTGGGCGGAGCACGGGAAGTATCCGATGTCGCTGCTGCGGAACAACGGCGACGGGACGTTTGAAGACGTGACGAAGAAGGCGGGGCTGATGTCGCTGCATCCGACGCAGACGGCGGCGTGGGCGGACTTCGACAACGATGGCTGGCTGGATTTGTTTGTGGGACACGAGAGCACGGGGCCGGAGAAGCAGCCGTCGCAGCTGTTTCACAACAATCACGATGGGACGTTTACCGAGGTGGGAGCGGCGAACGGGCTGGCGGATTTGGGCTTTGTGAAGGGCGTGGCGTGGGGCGACTTCAATAACGATGGGCGTCCGGACTTGTATGTCTCGCGCAAGGGGCAGCCGAATCTGCTCTTCCGCAACGACGGGCCGCGGGACGCGAAGCATCCGCGGGCGGACAAGTGGAAGTTTACGGACGTGACGGCGAAGGCGGGCGTGGCGGAGCCGGTCCATAGTTTTGCGACGTGGTTCTTCGATTACGACAACGATGGGTGGCCGGACATTTTTGTCGCGGGATATTACAACGACACGCTGAATGATGTAGGGGCGTTCGAGCTGGGGCTGCCGTATAAGGCGGAGACTCCGCGGCTGTATCACAACAATCACGACGGGACGTTTACCGACGTGAGCAAAAGGGTTGGTCTGGACCGGGCGATTTTGGCGATGGGAGCGGGGTTTGGCGACCTCGATAACGACGGCTGGCTGGATGTTTATTTAGGCACGGGCACGTCGGAGCTGGAGGCGCTGCTGCCGAACCGGATGTTCCGCAATGACGGCGGCAAGCGGTTTCAAGACGTGACGACGTCGGGCGGATTCGGGCATTTGCAGAAGGGTCACGGAGTCGCGTTTGGCGACATTGATAACGACGGCGACGAGGATGTGTTCGAGGAGATTGGCGGAGCGCTGCCGGGGGATACGTACCAGAGCGTGTTGTTCGAGAATCCGGGGCACGGCGGACATTGGATTTCGCTGGAGCTGCAGGGTGTGACGACGAACCGGGCGGCGTTTGGAGCGCGCATTGACGTGACCGCGGAGACTCCAGCGGGGGTGCGGCATATCTGTCGCACGGTGGGATATGGGTCGAGCTTCGGGGGAAATCCGATACGGCAGCACATCGGGTTGGGGGATGCGACGAGCGTTTCGCAGATCGAGGTGACGTGGCCGACGTCGAAAACGGTGCAGCGGTTTGCGAACGTGGGGATGGATGGCGCGTATCGCATCAAAGAGGATTCGGCGGAGGTGGCGCCGGTGAAGTACAAGAAGGTGGAGCTGAAGCATTGAAGAAGCTGCTTGCCCCCGGCGTTTGCACGCCGGGCTAAACCCGAAGCCGCCGCTTCGCGGCTCATGTATTCACGATTTGCCGCGTCACAAACAGATACGACGGGCCAAGTCGCAACCAGTCGCGCAGTGCGAGCTTTAGCTCAGCGGCTAAAGCCTGGCGCTTGAATAACCAGCGACCGTACCGCTAAAGAGGCTGCCGAAAAAGTCGGCTTTGCTTTTGAGGAGAACCCGCAGGGGCTAAAGCCCAGTCGCATTTTCAACGTGTTACGGCACGACTGAAGTCATGCCCTGACGCGAAACAGTCGCGAAAGTTACTTTTTTCGCGGCCTGTAAAGCGGTGCTCCAGCCAAGAGTACAACCCAGCGTATTGCCCAAGATAATTACCGAGAAATAGGAAAGATAAGCTAGCCGACGACTTCGTCGAACTTGAGAGGATCGGGGGCCATGGGAGTTGGGCGCGGCTCGATGAGGCTGAGCTGCTGGTAGGTGTAGCGGATGCGGTGGATGACGGTGATCGTGCTGAGCACGGCGATGACCCAGAGCACCGGCCCCATGCGATTGAACAGAGCGCCGATGATGACGAGCACGATGCGCTCGGGACGCTCCATGAATCCGGCCTTGCAGCTCTGCACGAGGGACTCGGCGCGGGCGCGGGTGTAGCTCACCATCACGGAGCTGACCATGACGAACGCGACCATGACCACGTAGAAGAAGCGGTTGGCGCGGGCGTAGTAGACGAGCAATCCGAAGAACAGGGCGACGTCGCTGTAGCGGTCGATGACGGAGTCGAAGAAGCCGCCGAACTGGGTGACCTGGTTAGTTGCGCGGGCGACACGGCCGTCAACCATATCGAAGATGCCGGCGCCGATAATCACCAGTCCGGCATAGAGGAACATGCGGCGCTGGTCGTCGGCGTTGGCGTAGCCGAAGAGGAACCCGGCGACGACGTTGATGAGCAATCCGATGAAGGTGAGAGCATTGGGCGAGATTTTGGTCAGGGCAAGGCCGTGGACAATCTTGTAGAGCAGCCACTTGCTGGAACGCCCGACTGCGCTCGTCCAAGTCATGGAGTGGTTACGCCTCGTCGTGAATGGTGGTCAGCTTGAGGACCTCGAGCTCGCGCTTGCCGTTGGGAGTGACGACTTCGCTGACGTCGCCCACCTTCTTGCCCAACAGCGCGCGGCCGATGGGGGACGTGGTCGAGATCAAGCCTTTCGTCACGTCCGATTCCTCACTGGTGACCAGCTTGTACTCGATTTCCTCGCCTTTGGAGGAGTCGAATACCACAATAGTCGATCCAATCGCGGCCTTGTCCTTGGGGATGTTGGCCATGTTAACCAGCGAAAGTTCGGCCATGCGGCGCTTCATCTGGCCAAGGCGGGCGCGAACGAACTCCTGCCGCTGCTTGGCCATGTGGTACTCGGCGTTTTCGCTGAGGTCGCCCATGGCGACGGCCTTCTTCAGTTCCTTCGGCAATTCGTGAGTGAGCTCGTGTTCGAGGACTTGGATTTCCTCTTCGAGCTTTTTCTTGATGTGTTCAGGCATACTTCCCAAGCGTGTCCGTGGGCGGAATGGTCCGCCGGAGGCATCCCACGATTATACGCGAGCGGGGACCGAGGGTGGCGGCGGGAACGAGCGGGGCGGAGCGAGAATCCGCGAAAGACCGCACCAATTGACGGTTTCCAGCGACCGGGGTTATACTCGGCGCACAGACGTAGTACCCGTTTCTGGCCTCATTTTCGCCGCTGGGGAGCGGCTCAGCCCTCATGAGCAACCTCACATTCAGCATCGGCGACAAGGTCGTCTACCCGAACCACGGGGTGGGCATTATCGAACAAATCAGCAGCCGGACGATCGGCAACAACGTCGAGAAGTTCTACCTCCTGAAGATCAAAGCCAGCAGCCTGAAGGTCATGGTGCCGTTCCACAACGTGGAGACGGTGGGCCTGCGCAGGGTCGTGCGCAACGGCGAGGTGCAGAAGATCGTGGAGTTCCTGAGCGACGGCAAGTGCGAGAACGCCGCCGACTGGAAAGACCGGTTCAAGGACAATTCCGACAAGATGCGGACCGGATCGCTGCTCGACGTGGCGATTGTGCTGAAAGGGCTGCTGCTGCTGGGACAGACGAAGTCGCTGAGCTTCCGGGAGAAGAAGATGCTGGAACGCACGCGCTACCTGCTGGTGAGCGAGCTGGCGATGTCGAAGAACGTGGAAGAGACGGTGATCGAGGACCTGCTGGACCGGGCGCTGACCAAGAGCAAGTTGCGCTTTCCGGATGCGTCGGCCGTGGCGGTGTAGAAGAGACGCTATTCGCTCTTCGCCTGTCGTCGGAGAAAAAGGCTAGGCCGACAGACAAATAGCAGATTACCCCACCAGAACTGCCCCGCCGTTTACGTTAAATATCTCGCCGGTGATGAAGCCGGCATAATCCGTACAAAGAAACAGAATGGGCCCGGCGATTTCGTCGGGGGTGCCGACGCGGCCGAGCGGGATGGTCGCGAAGATGGCGCCGGCGCGTTGGGCATCGCGGAGTGCGTCGGCTGACATGTCGGTCGCGACCCAGCCGGGGGCGACGCAGTTGACGCGAATGTTGAAGGGCGCCAGTTCGGTGGAAAGACCCTTCACCATGCTGATGAGCGCGCCTTTGGTGGCGGCGTAGTCGGCGTGTCGGGCTTCGCCGCGCTGTCCGGCGGTGGAGCTGACGAGGACGATGTGTCCGCCGCGCTGCTGGCGCTTCATCTGCGCCACGGCGTGCTTGACGACGGCGAACATGCTGTCGAGATTGACGGCGACAGTGTTGCTCCATTGGCTGTCGGGCATGGTGTCAATGGGGGCGTCGGCCGACGGCCAGATGCCGTGGTTCCCGATGAGGATGTCGAGGGCGCCGAAGCGCTCGACGGCGGCTTGCACCAGGGCGTCGGCGGTGGAAGTTCCTGTGAGATCAGACTGGACGGCGTGGCAGCGGTCTGCGCCACATTCCGCAACCAGCTTGTCGGCTTCGGCGGCGGCTCGCACGTAGCTGAAAACGACCCTGGCCCCGGCGCGAACAAACATGCGGACGGCGGCTGCGCCAATGCCACGCGAGCCTCCGGTGATGAGGGCGACTTTGCCGTCGAGCGATAGGGTCACGTTGGAGGCCATGGGGAAAGATCGAAGTTAGCACATTCGAGTTCGGCGGATTTGCCGGGTGCAGCAGCATGCACGAATCTGCTATACAGTTTCCTTGACGATGAACATTGACGCAATTCGCAAACATTGCCTGGGGTTTCCCCACGCGACGGAAAACGTGCAGTGGGGATGCGACCTGTGCTTTAAGGTTGACGGGAAGCTGTTCGCGGTGGCGCCGCTGGAGGTCGCTCCGGTGGTTTTGTCGTTCAAGTGCACGCCGGAAAACTTTGCCGAGTTGTGCGAGCGGCCGGAGATCATTCCGGCGCCGTACATGGCGCGGGCGCAGTGGGTGGCGCTGCAATCGCTCAACGCCGTACCTGATGATGAGCTGCGCCAGCTGCTCGCCGAATCGTATCGGCTGGTGTGGGAGCGGCTGCCGAAGAAGCGGCGGGATGCGCTAGCGGGGCAGGCGGCAAGCGGAGCAAAACCCACGTCAGCGACCAAGAACGTGCCGCGTGCTGCGCAGGCGAAAGCCAAGGCGAAAAAGTCCGTGAAGGGCAGCCGGAAATGAAGGCGCGTCTGCGGGCGGCAGGGTGGGCAATGGTGTGGCTGCTGGGCGCTGCGATGCCGGGGTTGGCCCAGACTGCGGCGACGGCTGCGAGTCCTACAGTGTCAGAGCTAGAGCAGGCATTCTTCGCCGTCGTGCGCGAGGGTGACGCGCTAAAGCTGCTGTCGTACGTTCCGGAAGATGGCGTCAACCTCGGGCGTGATGCCGAGCACACGACCCGCGCTGCCATCGAGGAGCAGCTCACGCATCGCACCGGCCTTTACTGCAAGCTGTTCGACAGCGCGTGTCTGCAAGCGGGTGGCCAGGCCGATGCGTGCTCGTATCGTGAGCTGCTCACGCAGTCAGAGAAAGTGCGTACGGCATCGACGGAGACCACGCGCAACCACGTGCGTCAGGCGATTCTGGTGGCGCAGGTGGACAACCAGAAGTGCGGCGGGGCGGTGCTGGTGGACTTCATCTTCAACTTCCATCAGGGCGGGTGGAAGCTGTTCTCGATTCCGTAGGGTTTAGCGCTTGCGCAGCCGCACGTGCACGCCGTGAGCGGGGCGCAGGGTGATGCTGGGCATGGGTTCGACGGTCGCGCCGGGACTCATGTCGATCTGGTAGCGCTGGGCCACGGCCGCCAGAAGAATCGCGGCTTCCATCAGGGCAAACTGATTGCCGATGCACATGCGGGGGCCGCCGCCGAAGGGGAAGTAAGCGAACTTGGGCAGCGACTGCTCGAACTCGGGCGTCCATCGCTCGGGCTCGAAGGCCAGAGGGTTGGGGAAGAACCTTGGGTCGCGGTGCGTGACCCAGGGGCTGACGATCACGTTGGATCCGGCGGGCACGGTGTAATTGCCAATCTGCACTTCCTCAGCAGCCCCGCGACTAATGATCCAGGCGGGTGGATAGAGGCGCAGGGTCTCGCGGACGACTCGGTTGGTCAGTGTAAGTTGCGGGATGTCGGCGGCAGAGGGAAGTCGCCCGGAGAGCACGCGGTCGAGTTCGTCGTGCAGCTTGGCCTGCTCGTCGGGATGAGTGGCGAGGAGAAACCAGGCCCAGGAAAGTGCGAGCGCGGTGGTTTCGTGTCCGGCGAGGAGCATGGTCATGACCTCGTCGCGGAGCTGCTGGTCGGTCATCGAAGATGCCGTCGATGTCTTGCGCGCGGAGGAAATCGGAGAGCAGGTCTTCGCCCATGCCGCTGGAACGGCGCTCGCGGATGATGCCGTAGACGATCTCGTCGAGCTGGCGCACTCCGCGCAGGAAGCGGAGGCGGCGCGGCGTGGGCAGCTTGAAGAAGAGACGCCACACGCTGAGCCCGGCGTTCTGGCGGACGAAGGCGTCCATGGCAGCGGCGACGACCGGCATCTTCGGGCCGAGGTCGACGCCGAACAGCGTGCGGGTGGCAATGGCCAGCGTGGTCTGCATCATCTCGCGATGGATGTCGAGTTGCTGGCCGTCGCGCCAGGTGTCGAGCGTGAGTGCGGCCTCGCGCGCCATGATGTCGGCGTAGGCGGCGATGCGGGCGCGATGAAACGCGGGCTGGCTGAGACGGCGCTGCCGCAACCAGAAGTCGCCTTCGCTGGTGAGCAGGCCGTTGCCGAAGAGTTCGGGGTTGGCGCGCGTTCCCATGCCTTTGGTAAAGCTGCGGTGGTGCGTCACAAGCACTGACTCGATGTCGTCGGGGTGGGCGAAGAAGTAGGTGGAAACGTGCAGGAACCGCCAGAACGAGACGTCGCCGTAGCGGGCGGCCATGCGGGGCAACCGGACCAGCGGGCCTTCGCCGCTCAGCAGCGGTGAATGGAGGTAATGGCGACCTTCGGGCCCGGGCGGGCGAACGATGGAGTCTGACATTGCTAAACCGCACGACTAAGACGTAATCATGCTACCAAGAAGTCGCCGGCAGCAATTCCCCAAACAACTGGGCCAAATCCGTGCTAGTTTAGGTCACTGCACGTTTCACTGGGGAAGCTCGTCATGATGCTGGAAACCGAAGTCTTCGACATTGAGCCTGACATCACGGTCATCTCCTGCGCCGGGCGGTTTACGCTGGGCACGCAGCTTCGGCTCACCGAGTCGATGATCAACACGCTGATCCAGAAAGGCGTCCGCAAGATGATTATCGATCTTACGCATACTGAGATCGTGGACAGCGCCGGGCTGGGCATGTTGATGCATGTCCTGGGAGAACTTGAGCAAGTGGGCGGAGCATTTCGCATTGCCGGCGCCAACGAGCGGGTGGCCAATACATTTCATGTGACGCACACCGACGGGATTCTGGCGCTCGATCCTGATTTGATGTCGAGCGTGAAGAAGCTGAAGGGCGAGGGCTGAAGTGCTTGCGTGTCGCGGACTAAAGTCCGCTCGAAATTACAAAAATAAAAGGCGTATACGGCGCAGCTAGAGCTGCGCCCCTTCAAAACATCCCGTGCGGCGCGGCTAGAGCTGTGCCCATTCAATAATTCGCGAAGACTCAGTCCAGCTGCAGCGCCCCGGTGAGGCTGCTGAGCTTGTCGATGCGATGCTCAAGGCACCACTTCGCGAGCGATTCGACGAGGGTTTCGCAGGCGCAAGGGTCCCAGTAGTTCACGGTGCCAACCTCAATCGCGGTGGCGCCCGCGAGCATAAATTCAATTACATCTTCGGCGGTACTGATGCCTCCGACGCCGATGACGGGAATTTTCACCGCCTTGGCCGCCTCCCAAACCATGCGCAGAGCGATGGGCTTGATGGCCGGGCCGGAAAGGCCCGCGGTCACGTTCGAGATGCGCGGCTTGCGGGTCTCGGCGTCAATGGCCATGGCGACGAAGGTGTTGACCAGCGAAATGGCGTCGGCCCCGGCTTCTTCGGCGACGCGGGCCATTTGCGGGATGCTGGTGACATTGGGCGAGAACTTCACGATCACCGGGCCGGGTGGCAATTTTCTTCACGGCATTGACGACATCAAAGAGCATGCGCGGATCGGTGCCAAAGGCAATGCCGCCGCAACTGGTGTTGGGGCAGGAGACATTCAGTTCGTAGCCGGCGATGCCTTCGCCGTCGTTCAACATGCGGGCGACTTCGACGTAGTCGTCCTGGGTGTGTCCGAAGACGTTGCAGAGGACGACGATATTTTTGATCTTTTGCAGCAGGGGAAGCTTTTCGCTGAGGAAGGCCTGCACGCCGATGTTCTGCAGGCCGATGGCGTTTAACATTCCGGCGGCGGTTTCAAAAAGACGCGGCGGAGGATTGCCGGGCATGGGCTCGCGCGACAGTCCCTTGGTGACGAAGCCTCCCAAGCGGTCGAGCGTGACCACGTCTTCGAACTCGATGCCGTAGCCGAAGGTACCGCTGGCGGCCATGACCGGGTTCTTCATTTCGATACCGGCCACCGACACGCTCATGTCGAGGGGGGACTTGGGTGGCGGGGTCACGGACGGGGCTCCGGTGCAGCGCGCGGCCGAGTGGCTGGCGGGGTGGCGACTTCCGCGCGGGTGGAGATTGCCTGGGTGAGTATGTGTCCGGTGGAGTTCGTCGGTTTGTTGATGCCGAGCAGCACGGCAAGAGTGGGCGCAAGATCGATGGGCTCAACCTGGTCGCGATACACGCCGATCTTGAAGGCGGGGCCGTAGAACGCCAGCGGCACGTGCTGGTCGTAGGAGTAGGCGACGCCGTGCTCGGCGATTTCTTTGGTCGAAAGCGAGAACGGCGGCGGGAAGCCCATCACCCACCATCCACCGTAGGGCGAGTAGCTGTTGGCGTACATGCGGCCGACGGGCGTGGGAGCAACTTCGCCGGAGGCGAGTTGGTCTTTGGTGTAGGCGCTGACGAATCCCATGGCGCGCATGGCTTCGGCGACATAGCCTTCGGCGTCGCCTTCGCTGGTCTTGTCGGCGAATGCCTCGTTGTTGACGTAAACCACGGGGAAGGACACGGAGCGAACGTAGTCGGCGGGCTTGTGCAGCCGGGCGGCGAGCGACTTGTTGAGCTCGGCCTTGATGTCTTTGTTGGAGGTGACGACGCTGGGAATGCGCAGACCGAGGCTGGTGGCATTGGTGGGAGCGACGCCGTGGTCGGCGGTAAGCACCACCCAGAACTTGTTGCCGTACTGCTGCTGCAGGAACGTAAAGAACTCGCTGATCTGGTGGTCGAGCGCGAGAGCCATAGCGTGAATTTGCGGGGAGTCAGGGCCGTAGGCGTGTCCGACAAGGTCGTTGGCCGACAGGCTCAGAACGAGAAGGTCGGTGACGGTGCCTTGGCCGAGTTTTTCCTGCTGGATGAGCTCGCGGGTGAATTCGATCTGGTAATCGTTGGCGTAAGGGGTGCGGCCGACCAGGTCGTAGTAGTCGGTGGGCTTGCCGTTGGGGGCGTCGCGGGGCGCGGTCGAGCCCAACACCTGTCCGGCGGAGTCTTTCCAGTCTAGGTTGAGGTATTTCTGGGCATGCTTCTGGCTGTTGAAGTTCGCGACCCAGCGCGGCGCCTCGCTCATGTAGTAGGTCGAAGTCACCCAGTCGCCGCTGGCGTGGTCGATCCAGTAGGCGCCGTTGGCGCTGAATCCGGTGGGCAGGATTGCGGCGCGGTCTTTGAGCGCCACGCCGAAGACGCGCGAATTGCCCTGCGTCGCCAGCCGCAGCTCGTCGCCGAGCGTGTCGGCCAACAGGTTGTGCGGTGACGCGCCCATGGCGTCGCCCTCGATGCCGATGAGCTTGGTGGATTCGTCGTCCACGCTGCTGAGAACTTTCTTGCTGGAGGGCACCCACCACTCGTTAGACAGAATGCCGTGGCCGGAAGTGTAGGTGCCGGTGCCGATGCTGGCGTGTCCGGGAGCGGTGCGGGTGTTGGCGTAGTCGTAGTAGCAGGCGGGAAAGTAGGCGCCGTGGTCGGTGAACATGCGAAAGCCGGAGGGACTGAATTCGTCGTGGTAGCGCTCGAGATAGTCGCCGCGGAACTGGTCGATGACGAGGATGACGACCAGCTTGGGCGAGGCCTGATAGGCGGCGCCGAAGGCCGCGGAGGCGAGCAGCAGAATCGTTAGAAAAACACAGAGATTTGCGCGGGACATGTCGGCACTAGTGTAACAACTTGCCGCAGCTAGTCGCCGTGGCGTCCAGCGGCAACCGGCTGCCTAACGGTGGCGGTGCGCTCGAGCTTGTCCCACGCGAAGGAACCGCCTTGCACGGCCCGCTTGATGGTCTTGAAGAGCACGATGGAAAAAAGCTGGCGGTAGGCGAAGCGCTGCAGCCAGACGTGGCCGAGCAGCAGGAAGTCGCGCTTGCGTCCGGGCTGCTGGCGCTCCAGAGTGAAGGCGATGGCCGAGGCGATGAAGTCGATGATCATGAACAGGGCGAAGTAGATGATCAGGCGGCGGAAGTCGGCTGGGTTGGTGGACTCGGGATGGAAGTACTTGTTGACGAAGTAGGTGAGCGGCGCCGATGACGAACATGATGTCGATGAACGGCGAGACCAGCGGTAACAGGATCTGGAAGATGATGACGTTGGGCAGAGCGACCCAGCCGAGCGCGCCCCTTTGCTTAAGTGCGCCGATGTGCTTCCGCACTGCCTGCATGATGCCGAACGACCAACGGAAGCGCTGGCGCATCAGGCCGTTGGCGGTGGTGGGCGCTTCGGTGTAGGCGAGGGCGCGGTCTTCGTAGTTGACGTGATAGCCGGCTTGCAGGAGCGCCATGGTGAGATCGGCGTCCTCGGCGACGGTGTCGTGCTGGTAGTTGCCGGCGGCGCGGACATCGGCGGTGCGCCATGCGCCAATCGCGCCGGGAACCACGCTGACGGCGTTCAGGGTGTTGAGGGCGCGGCGCTCGAAGTTCTGGCTGGTGATGTACTCGAGCGCCTGCCAGCGGGTCCAGAGGTTGACGCGGTTGCCGACCTTGGCATTGCCGGCCATGGCCGCCACCTTAGGATCGCGGAAGTGGGGCACGAGGTGGGAAATTGCGTCGGGGGCAATGATGGTGTCGGCATCGATGCCGACGAAGATTTCTTCGGTGACGTGCTCGAGCGCGAAATTGAGTGCTGCCGCCTTGCCGGAGTTGGGCTTGGTCAGGACGGTGACGCGGCCATCGGCGATTTCTGCACGGAAGGCTTCGCGAGTGACTTCAAGGGTGCGGTCTTTGGAACCGTCGTCAATGACGATGGCGCGCAGGTTGGGGTAGTCGGAGTCGAGCACCGAACGAACCGTGCGCACAATGACTTTCTCTTCGTTGTAAGCGGGAATCAGCACCGCGACGCTCGGGCGATAGTTTGGATCGACTACCGCATTGCGGCGGTGGAAGCGGTCGAAAATCGCCAGCGCGCCGACCAGGATGAGACGCGCGGTCATGAGAACGTCGCCGACGAAGAAGACGAAGATGATGAACGACGAGATCAGTGAGAACAGCGAGAAATTCAGGCCGTCGATCCAGGAGGCCCAGCGCTCGTTGGTGGAGATTTCGGGCATGACGTCGGCGCGGGTCTTGCCCAGCAGGCCCGAAACGGGCACGATTTGGTAGCCCTTGGCGCGCAGGCCGTCGATGATTCCGGGCAAGGCTTTGACGGTTTCGCTGCGATCGCCGCCGCCGTCGTGCAGCAGAATGATGTTGCCGCAGGCGAGATTGCCGGGAGCGCAGGGCGGCAGGTTTTTGAGGACGTCGGCAACGATCTCGTCGGCCGGGCGCCGCGGATTATCGCGCCAATCGTTGGGGTCCACCTTGTCGCCGATGGTGATGTAACCCAGTTGCTGGGCCAGCTCGAGGGGACGCACCTGATCGGCGGTATCGGGCTCCTGGTCGATCGAGTAAGGCGGCCGGAACAGTACCGGCTTGACGCCGAGCTTGCCCTCGAAGAAGCGCTCGGTCAGGTTGAGCTCGACCTCGAAGTAACGCTTGCTGATGTTGCTGATGTCGGGATGCGTAAACGTGTGGTTGCCGATCTCGTTGCCTTCGGCGTAGATGCGCTTGGTCACACTGGGGTATTTTTCGGCCTCGACACCAATGAGGAAAAACGTGGCGTTGACACCCTTTTCCTTGAGCACGTCGAGAATTTTGGGCGTCCATTGCGGATCGGGCCCGTCGTCGAAAGTGATGGCGATTTTGTTGGGCGAGCTGCCGTACATGTCGACGGTGTAGGGCGCGGGCAGGTTCTGGAACACCTCGTCGGATATGAGATTGGTCTTGGGATCGACGGTGATCTCGCGTTCGCCGGGCTTGGGGCGCGTCTGGATATGGAGGATTTCACCCTGGCCTTCGATGTCCACGTCTTGACCGGGAGGAACGACGTTAAGGCGGGAGGTGGCTGAGGCTTCGCCGGGTTTGTCCCAAATCGCCCACAGGGAGCGGTCTTCGGAGCCCAGGCGCCACAGGGCGAAGGTATCGATGCCGAGCGACTGGGCGGCGCGCATCTGATTGAGCGCGGTGACGCCGTCGAGAAACCACACGTCATGGCGGATGTTGTTCTCGTCGAGGTAGGCGAGGTGAGGGTTCATCGCGTCGTCATCGAAGTCCACATCGGTGTCGGCTTCCACGGCCTCGAGCCAAGCGTCTTGCACCGAAACGTTGTGGACGGCCGCGGGCGGCTCGCCCTTCTTTTGCCCTGGCTTGCGCGCCCAGTCGTAGCCGTAGTTGCCGATGGCGGCGATGATCTTCTCGCGGGGGATGACGGTGAGAGCGTCCTGCAGATTCTTGACGAACCATTCCTGGCTGGCGACGGCGCCGGGCATGCCGCCGGGATAGTGCTCGTCATAGTTCATCAGGATGAGCCCGTCGGAAATGGAGGAGATGGCGCTGTAGTCGAATTGGCGGTCGTTGACGGGGACGGCGATATACAGCTTCAGGCCGCGGGCTTGCAGGTCGCTGTATAGCTCCTGCACCAGTTGCTTGTAGTCGTCGCGCGAGGTCTCGGGGTAAGCCTCGATATCGAGGGTCAGTCCCTTGTACTGGTCCGTTTGCAGGAAGGTGAGCAACTCATTGCGAAAACGCTGACGGGCGGCAGGGTCGGCGAGGAACTTCGCGGTCACGTCGGGCTGCCACTGGTTGAGGACGGGGTCGAAATTGTTGACCAGCGGCAAGACTTCGGTTTGCGCTTTTTCTCCCTTGAGGAACGGCATCACCTTGTCGTCCACGGGACGCGGCTTGCCCTTGTCGTCCATGACGTCGAACAGGACGTTGGTTTCGGTGACCGACTGCAAACGGCCGTCGGTGGTGAGGACGTGGAGCCACTCGGGGAAGAGTAGATCGATTTGGGGAAAGTAGTCGCGCAGCGAGGAAAGACTGGCGGCGTCCCACTGGACGTAAAACGCGCCGCGGATGCCTTCCAGAGAATTCAGCGTCACTTGCGTGGCCGGTTTCTTGGTGGCGCGGTGCTGGTTCGCACGGCGCTGGGTCTTCTGTTTCTGTGACTCTTTCAGTGGGTGATAGGGCTTCTTGACCTCGGGCAGGCTCACGCCGGGGACGGATGAGCCGCGGAAAATCGTAATGACGAAAAATGCCCCCAACAGCGTGATGACTATGACGCTGACGTCAGCCAAGCGCCGCAGGCGACGCCAGCGTTTGCCTACAGGGTCGAAAAATATGGGGTTAGGAGCGGACATGGAGTGGGAACGGTTTTATCGTAGCTGTATCCGATGGGCGGGGCAACCGATGGTAGAGTTTCCGTTTCTGGCTGAAAGTATTAACCCTACCGCGAAAAGAATGACTCGCGAACGACCGGGCCAGTAAGTTCGAGGGTGCTATATTCGCCTCGTGCAGGAACTGGAGCCGAATTCCTCTAACAGAAACGCGCCCATGCCTTTCTGGCGCGTTCTGCTGGAACACCGCAAGTGGTTCGCATGGTTCACGTTGGCGGCACTGGCGCTGCGGCTGTCGTTCTTCTTTCGGTACTCCCACATCACCGGCGACTCGCTCATCTACGGCGAGATCGCCAGGAACTGGCTTGAGCACGGCATCTACGGATTGACTCATGCCGATGGCGTGAGGCCCACGTGGATCCGGCTGCCGGGCTACCCGGCGTTTCTGGCGGTTTGCTTCAAGCTGTTCGGCGTCGAGCACTACAACGCGGTTCTGCTGCTTCAGATTGGGATCGACGTTTGCAGTTGCTTCGTCGTCGCCGACCTGGCGCGGCGCACGGTTTCGAACAGGGCCGCGAAGTGGGCTTTCGCGCTGGCGGCTTTGTGCCCCTTCACCGCGAACTACACCGTGGCGCCGCTGGCCGAGACGTTGAGCATCTTTTTCGCGGCCGCGGCGCTGGATGCCGCCGTCGCAGCGTTTATGCAGGTAGAAGAGGGATCGTCTGCCTGGAAGGCATGGACGGTCTGCGGTGTGGCCGTGGCAGCGGGAATACTGTTGCGTCCCGACGGAGGAATCCTGCTGGCTGCCATCGGCGCGTATTTGCTGTGGCGTCTCGCGAAAGATGCTGACCATCGCGTGCAACTGTTTTGGGCGGGGACCCTGGTGGTGGTCATCTCCCTCGCACCGCTGGTTCCGTGGACGCTACGCAACTGGCGGGACTTCCATCGCTTCGAGCCGCTGGCGCCGCGCTATGCGAGCGATCCCGATGAGTTCGTGCCTTCGGGCTTCGACCGCTGGATGCGCACATGGATCGTGGACTACGTCTCGACCGAAGACATTTACTGGCAGATACCGGGCAGCGATGTTGACATCAGCCTTCTGCCGGCGCGGGCTTACGACAGCGAGAGCGAACAGCAGCAGACGCAGGCGATTTTCGAAGATTACGCAAAGTCCCACGTTGTGGGACCGGAGCTGAATCAGCGTTTTGAGGAGCTGGCCGGAGCAGCGCATCCGGCGGCATCCGCTGCGCTATTACGTGGGACTACCGCTGCTGCGCTCGGCTGATATGTGGCTGCGCCCCCGCACCGAGATGCTGCCGCTTGATTCGCGCTGGTGGGAGTTTGCTGATGATCCACAGGATGCCGTGCTGGGAACACTGTGGGGAGGGCTGAATCTGCTGTTGCTGGTAGGGGCGGCAATGGGAGTGATTCGCGGTCCACGGCCGCTGTATCTGGGGATGATGATGCTGTCGGTGGTGCTGCGTTCCGCGTTCCTCGGCACCATGGAAAACCCGGAGCCGCGCTATACCCTGGAGGCGTATCCGGTGGTGTTTGTGCTCGTGGGAGCGTGGATCTCGGGCTGGAAACGGTGGAACAGGGTTGAGTTGTGATCACTCCGGCTTGAAGCGGTCTCATCAATGCAGAACGGGCGAAGAACAAAGTCCCTCAGGGGCTGAAGCCCGGCATCCACAGGGCTGGTTACGGCAGGGCTGAAGCCGTGCCCCTTCAAAACGCTTCGAATACAGCATTCATCAGCAACCTGCTAAAGCACCAGGTTGTCGATCAGCCGCGTGGTGCCCACCCAGGCTGCTACCGCCACCAGCGTTCCAGGCAAGACGTTCTCCACCGGTTCCAGCGTGTCAGGGTCAACAACCGCGAAATAGTCGAGCTTGGCGCCGGGCTCGGATGCGATTTCGCGCAGCCCGATTTCCGCGAGCTTGTGGGCATCGCTCTCACCGGTTTCGGCCGCCGCCTTCACCCGCTGCAGCGAGCGGCTCAGCACAAGCGCCTGTTTGCGCTCTGCAACACTGAGGTACACGTTGCGCGAACTCAGGGCCAGCCCGTCAGCTTCACGCACGATGGGGCACACTACTATTTTGACGTCGAGGTTGAGGTCGCGTGCCATCTTGCGCAGCACCGCGACCTGCGCGGCGTCCTTTTGTCCAAAGTAAGCGCGGTCGGGACGAACGATCTCGAACAGCTTGCAAACCACGGTAGCGACGCCGCGGAAGTGCCCGGGTCGCGATCCGCCATCGAGCTTGCCGCTGAGATCGCCGGCGTCCACATACGTCTGCGCGCCCGGAGGATACATTTCAGCCGACGAAGGAGAGAAGACGAAATCGACTCCCAGTTCTTCCAGCAGCGCTGCGTCGCGCTCTAGCGTGCGGGGATACTTGTCGAGGTCTTCGGTCGGCCCGAATTGCAGCGGGTTCACGAAAATCGATACCGCCGTCACGTCGCACTGCGAGCGCGCGGCCCGCACCAGCGACAAGTGGCCTTCGTGCAGCGCGCCCATGGTCGGCACCAGGCCCAGGGTCTTGCGGTCGCGGGTGGCGCCGCGGCACACGCTCTTCATTTCAGAAATGGTCGGAATGTTTCGCATAGGAGCGTCTCGGTTTCAGGGCTTGGGCGGGGCAGACGATTTGGGCGCAGTCGTCTTGGCCGGAGTTTTGGGTGCAGCCTGTGATGTGTCAGCTGGGATTTGGCTGCCCGGCTGCTTCCAGCTATCGACGATGTGCGCGAACTTCGGCTCCATGGCGGCCAGCGCGGCCGGATGGCACTTCAGGGCTACTGAATAAATCTCCGACTCCGGACCATCGATGAAAACCAATTCCTCGACCCATGCTTTCCCGCTGCCTTGTTCCGTGTATTGCAACTTGAGCATTTCGGCTGGCTGACCATCCACCGTTCGCTGCTGGCGTTGCAGCGTTTCATATGCCTGCCCGCTTCGCCGCACCGTGGCAGCCGCCTGCGCGATCGCGTCCTCGATCGTGACCGGCGCCGCGCCAGCTGCAGGTGCCGGGACGACCAGCGCCACCGTCACTGCATCCCAGTCCTCGCGTGGCGCTGCCTGGGTAGGTGCTACGACAACGCCGTTGCCTTCGAGGACCTCGCCCAGCATCGTCCAGGTCGCTGGATACTTGAAGCAAAAACTGTAGGCGGGGTGGCAGTAAGATTTCAGCGCAAAGGCTTTTGCTGCGGGTTTCGCTTTGGTTTGCGCGGAAAGACAGGCACCGGCTCCCAGGCACAAAGCGAGGGCGGCGAGCATCCGGAAGAAAGTTCGCATGCTTCTAGACTGTCATGGCGCGCTTGCGTTCGGCAATGTCGCGCAGGGCGACGAGCGTTTCTTTGGGCAGATGGTACGACTCCTCGTCAGCGGGATAGCTGCCCGACTTTACGTCGCCCTTGAAGGCCTGCACCGCTGTTGTTATCACCGTTCCAAGATCGGCATATCGGCGAACGAACTTGGCCGGCGGAGCCGCGCTCAGCGGAGCTAGTCCGAGCAGGTCGTGGAAGACCAGCACTTGTCCGTCGCAGTCGGGCCCGGCGCCGATGCCGATGGTAGGAATTTCGATCTCGTGCGTGATCAGCGCTGCCACCTCGCGCGGAATGCCCTCGAGCACCACGCAGCACGCGCCGCAGCGCTCCAGCGCGAGCGCGTCGTGCATGAGCTGTTCGATGGCCGTCAGCGACTTGCCTTGCACTTTGTAGCCGCCCATGGCGAGCAGCGACTGGGGCGTAAGCCCGATGTGCCCAACTACGGGGATCTCGGCATCGACCAGGCGCTCCACCAATTTCGAGCGTTTCTCGCCGCCCTCGATCTTCACCGCTTCCGCTCCTGCTTTGATGAAGCGGGCAGCGTTGCGAACCGTTTCCTTGCCGCTGACGTGATACGACGCGTAAGGCATGTCGGCGATGAGGAAGGCGCGCTTCACTCCCCGGCGCACGGCGCGGGTGTGATGCAGCATCTCGTCCACGGTGACGGGCAGGGTGTTGTCGTAGCCCAGCATGACCATGCCGAGCGAGTCACCCACCAGAACCATGTCGATGCCGGCTTCGTCGAGCAGGCGCGCACTGGCGTAGTCATACGCTGTGAGACACGTAATGGCTTCGTGTTTCTGTTTCTTTTCGAGCAGAGTGGCAGGAGTGATCTTGGCGCGGAAGTCGCCGGTGGTGATGCTCACGATGTCCTCCAGTGCAGTTCCGCATCCGCGGATACCACCTGTTTGGCCTGTCACACGGTAACGTGATACCGGGACAGTGGCCGAGAGAATCATACACCCGCGGAGTAGGCCCGGCGCAACACTTTTGAGGAGCGTCTTGGTCTGAACTTCTTGTTGGCTACCGGCGCCGGATCAAATTCCGACGGCCAACGCAATTCTCCCCGCGACAAAGAAGAAAACTGCCGCGGCAAGCCGGACCTTGCCTGAGACGGCGATGCCTGCGTATTTCTTTAGGATCCAAGCACTTGGCGGACACGCGGAAATGCCGGAAAGCAGCGCAAACCAGCCGTTGGTCAGCGGCCAAGGCCCTCTCGTCCACAGGAGCCACAAGCCGCCGCCACCCGCGGCGATCGCCCATGCCCAAGCTGCAAACCAGCCGACCGTCTCGCCGATTGTCTTGTTGGAGTTCTTCATTCTCCGCTGCTGTGGTCGTGGATGATGCGCCAGCCCTCGGGAAACTGGCGGAACACGAGGGTAAATAGCCCGTGCGGCTGCTTGCCGTCGGAGAGCGTCAGCAGGAACTTGCCGCGAACGAACGCGGATTTCGGCCCCAGCATTTCGACCTGCAGGTCGTTAAATTGCAGCGTGCCCATTTCGGCGCCAGCGGACTGGTACTTCTTGCGATAGCGGTCGAGCGTAGGTTGCCAGCCCTGGGTGACGGTGGCTCCCGAGAAGAAGGTCAGCTCGGGCGAGTTCCAATAGCCGGCCATGAAGGCGTCGAGGTCGTGGCGGTTCCACGCGTCCACTTGCGACTGCATGACTTTGCGGATGGCTGCTTCGGGGGCGGACGTCTGGGCCCACCCTCCGACCGAGACAGCAATCACCGCGACCAGCACCCATATTGGATTGCGAACCAATCGATTCATCCTCGCCTCCGTCGGGACAGTGTATCGCGGCAGTTTCGAAGCGCAAGAAAAACCGCGCCGAAGCGGGCGCGGCTGGAATGTTGCACGGCGACGTGCACGCGGCTAGGCGGGCTTCTTCTCCCACGGGCGCTTGGCGCGCTTCGCTTCCGGCAGATCGCGTTCGGGCAGGCGATCGTATTTGTACTCGGCGCTCACGGTGCCCAGCGACTCGTTGTACAGGCTGATGCCGCCGGTTCCCTCTTTGAGTTCCTCGGCAAACTGGTGCAACGCGCTCAGGTGGTCGGCGGTAGCAGCGATCTTGGTCTTGGTGGTCTGCAGCAGCTTCTGGTTGCCGTGGTCAACCAATTTGGCGATCTCGCCGCCAATCAGGCAACCGGGATAAACAAAGATCTTGGTGCCGCCGTCAGCCGCGCGCTCGATTGCGGCCGAGGCGTTGTATTTCTTCAGAAAGACGCGGCCGTTGGTGCCGGGAGCTTCCATCACGTCGAAGCCGTTGCCGCGGAACCAGGTCAGCGCGTCCTCGTAGGTCTTCGGTTTGAGTTTCTTGGGCATGAGTGCTAACTTCGGCCGCCATCGGCCGCCTTTCCGGGCGGAACCCGCCGTCTTGCCGTATCGCCTGTAGAATTCTTGCGGCTATCTAAAGTTGAGCGAAAGCCGCGCTCGGCAAGCACAAATGTCGCACACCGTCGGGTAGGTCAGCAAGCCGGGTCTGCCGGACTCGACGACGACGACGCCAATTCCTTCGTCCTAACTGGCACCCGGGAGGAGAAATCGTGCTCGACTGAGTGCGGCAGGGAGTTGGCTACGAAAGCGCATCGGCTACAATCGAATTCTCCTCATGCTCAGGTTTTCTACAGCCGGTGAATCTCACGGAGAGGCGCTGATCGCGCTGCTCTCCGGCATGCCCGCGGGCCTGGCGGTCGATCTCGACTTCGTTAACCGCGAGCTGTGGCGTCGCCAGCAGGGCTACGGCCGCGGCGGGCGGATGAAGATCGAGCGCGACGCGGCGCACATCCTTAGCGGCGTGCGGCATGGCCATACCATTGGCTCGCCGATTGCCGTCCAAATCGCCAACTCCGATTGGAAGAACTGGACCGAGGCGCTGCCGGTGGAGGAGGGCGACCCCGCACGGCACAAGCGCGTGGCTTCTCCGCGGCCGGGGCACGCCGACCTCGCCGGAGCGCTGAAGTACAACTTCGCCGAGGCGCGCTATGTGCTGGAGCGGGCATCGGCGCGGGAGTCCGCTGCACGCGTGGCCGCCGGAGCGCTGGCCAAGCTGTTGCTGCGCGAGTTGGGAATCGAAGTCCTGAGCCATGTGATTGCGGTGGGCAGCGCGCGGCTCGACGTGCCGGTGTCGTGGGAAGCCATTCAGTCGATCGCCGCCAAGGACGAAATTCTGTTGAGCTGCATTGACCCGGCTGCCGAAGTAAAGATGAAAGAGCAGGTGGACGTTGCGCTGCGCACCGGCGACTCGGTGGGCGGAATCTTCGAGGTGGTGGCGCACAACGTCCCACCGGGGCTCGGCACCTATGCCAATTGGGACGAGCGCCTCGATACCCACCTCGCTGCCGCCGTGATGTCGCTGCAGGCGGTGAAGGGCGTCGAGATTGGCGATGCCGTGGCGGCCGCAAGTTCCATGGGTTCGACCGTACACGACGAAATTGGCTACGCCTCGAGTGGCGCGTTTACCGGCTTCACCCGCGCCTCAAACCACGCCGGAGGCCTGGAAGGCGGGGTCTCGAATGGACAGGACATTCGGGTTCGCGGATATCTCAAGCCGATTTCGACGCTGCGGCGCCCGCTGGGCTCGGTGGACTTCGCCAGCCGCGAGCCGGTCAAGGCCGCCTACGAACGTTCCGACGTGTGTGTCGTTCCCGCGGCTGGGGTTGCCGCGGAAGCCATGGTCGCGCTCACGCTGGCGCGGGTCGCACTGGAGAAATTCGGCGGCGATTCCATTGTCGAATTGAAGCGCAACTTTGAAGGATACTGTCAGCAGATTCGCCACTTCTAGATGATCTACCCAATCGTAAAATTCGGCGCCCCGGTCCTGGAGAAACCCGCAGCCACCATCACCGACTTCGATGATGAGCTGGCCACGCTGGCCGACGACATGTTCGAGAGCATGTACGCCGCGCATGGAGTGGGGCTGGCCGCGCCGCAGATCGGTATCAGCAAGCGCATCGCCGTCATTGACGTGACCTTCAAGGAAGACCCCGAGGCCAAGATCGTGCTGGTAAACCCGGAGATCGTCCACGTCGAAGGCCGCATCACCTCGAACGAGGGCTGCCTCAGTCTCCCCGATTTCCGCGAGAAAGTGACTCGGGCACGCCTGGTCACTGCCCGCGCGCAAAACCTGAAGGGCGACACCATCGAGGTCACCGGCGAAGAGTTGCTCGCGCGCGCGCTGCTGCACGAAACCGACCACCTCAACGGCAAGCTCTACATCAGCCACATCAGCTCACTGAAACGCGACCTCATGAAGCGTAAGATTCGTAAGCTGGTGAAAGCCGGCGAGTGGTAGGGTAGCTCTTCGCCTTTGGCTCTTGGCTCTTGGCATTAGCGGTGGCGACAGACGAGCAGCCTTAACCAAGAAACCAAAGAGCGAATAGCGGAGAGAGTCCGAGCACTAATTGCTAATTGCTAATTGCTAATGGCTAATTGCTTCTTATGATGGACCTGGTCTTCTGCGGCACGCCGGTTTTTGCGGTCCCCACGCTGGAAAAGCTGGTGACCGGCAGACTTCCGCGTGCGGCTGGTTGTCACCCAGCCCGACCGGGCCAGCGGGCGCGGACTTGAGTTGGCCGCATCGCCGGTCAAGCGCGCTGCGATGGAACTCGGTCTCCCGATACTCCAGCCCGACAAGATCAAGAATAACGAAGAGTTTCGCGCCGAGTTGGAGCGCATCGCGCCCGACGCAATCATCGTGGTGGGCTACGGACGCATCATTCCGCAATGGATGATCGACCTGCCGCGTTACGGCAATCTCAATCTGCACGCCTCGCTGCTGCCGAAATATCGCGGGGCGGCGCCGATCCAGTGGGCCATCGCGCGCGGCGAACCCGTTACTGGCGTAACGACTATGCAGATTGACGCCGGCCTCGATACCGGCGACATTCTGCTGCAGGAAGAAGAACCGATTCGTCGTGACGACACCGCGCTCACGCTGGGCCCGCGACTGGCAGAAACCGGAGCCGAGTTGATCATCCGCACCCTGGCTGGACTGTTGAACGGCACCCTCGCGCCACAGCCGCAAGATAACTCGAAAGCCACGCTCGCCCCCATTCTTACCAAGGAAGACGGGCTCATCGATTTTTCCCGCACTGCCGCCGTAACCTGGAACCGCCTCCGCGGTTTTCAGCCGTGGCCCGGCGCATACACCAGGTTTCGTGGCAAGACGCTGCAAATTCATGCCGCCGTCCCCGCACCCGAAGTCGCGCTGGTGAAAGCTGGTTACTTCACGGTCGAACATGGGCGCCTGCTGCTGGGCTTCGCCCATGGCACGGCGCTCGACGTCCACGAATTGCAGGTCGAGGGCAAGAAGCGCATGAGCGCCTCTGACTTCGTCAACGGCTATCGTCCACGCAGCGACGAAGCTTGCGGGTGCCCCAGGTTCGTGGCCTTCTTCTGGCCACTAACCTGGGTTTCCCGGATTGGTCGACGGCACAGTTACACTGTTTTCTTACCGCTCCGATTCCCATGCCCATCTCTGCCGCCCGCGCCGCTGCCTTCGACATCCTGCTGCGAGTCCACAGCCAGGACGCCTACGCCAGCGAACTACTGCACTCCGAGCGGCTCGATCGCCTCGACCCGGCAGACCACCGGCTGGCGACCGAGTTGGTCATGGGAGTTCTGCGCTGGCAATCTCGCTTGGATGCGGCGATCGCACCACATTCGTCGCGCCCGCTGGCCAGACTCGACCCGCAGGTGCTGCTGGCGCTGCGCCTCGCGGCCTACCAGGTAATGTTTCTGGATCGCATTCCCGCTCGCGCCGCCATCAACGAAAGCGTTGACCTCGTGAAGCGCGCCGGCAAGACTTCGGCCGCTCCGTTTGCCAACGCGGTATTGCGCAAGATCGCAGCCGCGGGGCCGCTCGTGCCCGCGACAACGGGCGTCGCCACCGCTGCGCAGCTTGCGGAGGAGTTCGCCCATCCCGCTTGGCTGGTGGAGCGTTGGGCTGCGCAATTCGGCTTCGAGAATGCAGCGGCGATTTGCCGCTACGACCAGCAAGTGCCGGCTACCCACATTCGCGTAGAAAGCGAAGATGTTTTGCGTGAGTTGGAAAGCGAAGGCATTACCCTCGCGCCCGGAGCGCTGTTGACCTCAGCACGCGTTGTCACCGGCGGCGACCTCACACAGACGCGCGCCTTCCGCGAGGGCCGCGTCTTCGTTCAGGACGAAGCCTCGCAACTCGTGGCCGCGCTGGTAGGCCGCAGCTCGCGCATCCTCGACTGCTGCGCCGCGCCCGGCAGCAAGACCGCCGCTATCGCCGCGCGCAATCCTGCGGCGGAGATCGTCGCGGTGGAGCTGCATCCGCATCGCGCCGAATTGTTGCGCAAGCGCGTGCGCGCGGCCAACGTTGAGGTCGTAACCGGTGATGTGTTGCAATTGCCGCAGCAAAGGGACTTCGATCGCGTGCTGGCCGATGTGCCCTGCTCCGGCACCGGCACGCTGGCTCGCAATCCGGAAATCAAGTGGCGGCTCAAGCGCAATGATCTTCGCGAGCTTCACACCAAGCAGGTCGCGATTCTGCGGGCCGCGCTACAGCAGCTCGCGCCCGGCGGTCGCGCGGTGTATTCCACCTGCTCGCTAGAGCGGGAAGAGAACGAAGCGGTGGTGGAGGAAGTCGCTCGCCGCAAACCAGAACATTCGTCTGCTCGATTGCAGCGCCGAACCTCGGACACCTAAATGAAACCGGGGAACTAGCCGTGGGTGACATCGGCGCTCTGGTAAGTGGGTCGTATCTTCGCACTCTTCCGGGCATTCACCCCTGCGATGGCTTCTTCGCGGCGGTTTTGAAGCGCGAAAGCTAAGAGCGAATAGCGAAAAGCGGGTTTACCGTGTCACTTCCAGGCTCACCGTCTGCTCTTCCCAAACCCGCTGTCCGGCGGCGGGAACGGTCCGCGTGACCACGCGCGTTCCATAGGGCATCGTCTCGGGAGCACTCGCGTCGGCGTCCGCTGCTGCCTGGCTGCTGATGCTGCCGACCTTCAGCCCCGCTCCCACGATCGCACTCACCGCCTCATCCTGCGTTCGTCCGCGCAGGTCCGGCATCACATACGACTTCTTGTCCTCGACCGCGGCCATCAGCACGCTGACTTTCGGAGCTGACACGTTGGTCGCGTTCGCCGGAGGACTCTGCGCCACCACCTGGTCCGGCGTGGCGTCGGCCACTACGGCCACCGCCATCGGTCCCATCTCGAGGCCGCGACGCCGGATGTTGATTTCTGCCGAGCGCTCGCTGTCACCCGTGAGGTCAGGAATCGTGACCCGCTGCGGCCCCATGCTCTCGGCCACACGGACGCGCCAGCCCCGCCGTACCACCTCATTGGGCGCTGGCACCTGCGAGACGATGTGCCCAGCCGGTATGTCGGCGCTGTAGAAGCGGTCGCTGCGATCAAGCACCAAGCCGTGCGCCTCCAGCGCCGTCTCCGCGTCATGCGGCGACATGCCGACGATCTTCGGCACAGCCGTCTGGCGTCCGTGAATGGCGAATCGCATGGCCGTCAGCATCGCGGCCATGAAGACCACGATCAGTACCAGCACGCGCACCACCCAGCGGAAAAAGCGGCGCATCAGTGCGACTCCCCGTCACCCGCAGACTGGTCGGACGTGTCCGCCTTCTTGGCCACGGCGTTCGGGACATCCGGCGGCGGCGCGGCGAACTGCTCATTGTCTTTGCCCTTTAGCGCCACCTTCATAAAGTCCATCCAGATGGGCAGCGCGGCCACCGCGCCAGTCTCCTTGTTTCCGAGCGTCTTCTTCTCGTCGAATCCGACCCACACGCCGCAGGTGATCGACGGCGAAAAGCCCACGAACCACGCGTCCGTGAAGTCGTTGGTCGTGCCCGTCTTGCCGCCCAGAGGATGGTTCATCTTGGCCGCCGCCGCGCCGGTTCCGTGCAGCACCACTTCCTGCAACATGCCGACCATGATCCTCGCCGTGCGCGCGCTCACCACGTCTTTCACTTCCGGATAGTCCTCTTCCAGCACTCGCCCGTCGTAGTCCTCGACCTTGCGGATGGAGCGCGGCGCGACCCGCACGCCGTCGTTGGGAAACGTCGTGAAGGCCGCCGTTTGTTCTTGCAGCGTGATGTCGGCCGCGCCCAGCGCTACCGGCAAGAACGCCGGCAGAGGCGAGGTGATGCCGAACTTGCGCGCGTACTCGATCACGACGTTGATGCCGCCCACGCGCTCTGTCACTTTCACCGCGGGAATGTTGCGCGAGTGCGCCAGCGCGCGACGAAACGTAATCACGCCCTCAAACTTGCCGTCGTAATTATGCGGTACCCAAGGCCCCGCCGGCCCGCCCGGAAAGCTGATCGGCGCATCCAGAACGGTATCGTCGGGCGTCATGCCCTGGTCGATCGCGGCGGTGTAGATGTACGGCTTGAACGACGATCCCACCTGCCGTAGCGCCTGGGTTGCGCGATTGAATTTCGATTGCTCGAAGCTGCGCCCACCCACCATGGCCTTGATGTCGCCGGTGGAGTTGTCGAGCGCCAGCAGCGCGCCCTGCACGCCCGACTCGTGCTCCAGCGAAACCCGGCTCTGCGTGCCGTTCAGCTCCAGCACTTTCACGTACACCAGGTCGCCGCGCGTCAGGAACTGGCTGGGCGAGGTGTAGTGCGTCCACTTGATCTCAGTGGCGCCCAACTCCGCCCCATAGCGCCCGAACTTCAGCGTCGCATATTGCGGGCTGACACTGGTCACCAGCGCGTGTACATAGCTGCCGGGCGCGATGTCGTCATCCCAGTCGTCGTGGCGATAGGTGTCGAGCGACTCGCCGTTGGCGACCACGTTCATCAAGCTGCCTTTCCATCCGTGGCGATGTTCGTAGGCGGCGAGGCCGTCGAGCACCGCGAGATTGGCGGCCTTCTGCATCTCCACGTTCAGCGAGGTGTAAACCCGCAGCCCTTTTTCGTGCACCTCCTCGCTGCCGTACTTCTTTTCCAGGTACTGCCTTATCTCCTCCACGAAGTGTGGCGCGATGCTGTTGGGTTCGCCCTGCACGTTCAGCCGGATGGGCGAGTTCTTCGCTCGCTGCGCTTCTTCCGCGGTGATCTTGCCGTCCTCCAGCATGTTGTTGATGACGAGGTTGCGGCGGTGCAGCGCGCGCTCAGGATTGTTGATCGGCGAATACGCATTCGGCGCTTTGGGCAGGCCCGCCAGCACTGCGGCCTCTTCGATGTTCAGGTCTTTCGCCTTCTTGCCGAAGTAATAGTTCGCCCCCGCCTCAAACCCGTACACGCCATGGCCGAGATAAATCTGGTTGGCGTAGAGCGTGAAGATCTGCGGCTTGGTGAAGCGCCGCTCGATCTGGATGGCCAGCAGCGCTTCTTGGATCTTGCGCCGGAAATTGCGGTCGGGCGAAAGAAACAGGTTGCGCGAAAGCTGCATGGTCAGCGTGGAGGCGCCCTGCGCCCGCGCCCCGGTCGCTACGTCGCGATAGGCCGCGCCAAACACGCGCCACACGTCCACACCCCAGTGGCTCTCGAAGTCTTTGTCTTCGGTGGAGATGATGGCGTCGCGCAGCACCTTGGGATAGTCGTCGTACTTGTCGATGACGCGCCGCTGCAGCGCAAACTGCCCGATCACGCGGTTCTGGTCGTCGTAGAGTTCGGTGATGGTGCTCGGCCGGTAGCGCTCCAGCTCGGTGACCTGTGGCAGGTCGGTGGAAAATACCAGCAGAAATCCCGCGCCTGCTCCCAGCGCCGCCACCAGAACGATCAACAGCACGAAGACGAGGGTGCCGGCGTACTTGTGCCCGGTACGGACCTCGGTTTGCCGCTCCGGTCGCTTGGGTATTTCGGGGAGCTCGGCTGGGTCTTCGACGTCGTATTTCATGGGGGAAAGCTGCCTTAAGGATAGCACCGGAAAACGCGCCTCCGCATTGCCGATTCGGGAGCTGCGCCGAGCATCGGCCGCCAGTCCGAATGCATCCATATCACTAAGCCGCGACGATTCCGAAGGAACAGCAAGCCTCAAGAACTACGTGTCCTCCGTGTCTCCGTGGTGAATCCGCCCGGCCCATGACACGAAGGCTGTAACGGCTTTGCGCTGGGTGATACTGTCGAAGACGCCTCATGGTCACCAACGTCCTCTATCTCGGTCGGGTTGCGTACGGCACGGCGCTCGAACTGCAGCGCACGTTGCAGGAGATGCGCAAGTCCAACCGCATCGAAAACACCCTGCTGCTGCTGGAGCATCCGCCGGTCATCACGCTCGGCCGCAACGCAAAGCTGGCGAATGTGGTCGCGCCGCCGGAGTTCCTCGCGCAGCGCGGCGTCGAGCTGTTCGAGATCGACCGTGGCGGTGACGTGACCTTTCACGGCCCCGGACAGTTGGTCGCCTATCCCATCTTCGACCTGCGCAACTTCGACCCCAAGGTCGGCGCGGTGGAGTACGTGCGCCGCCTCGAAGAGGTGCTCATCCGAACCTGCAGCGACTACGGCATCGGCACGCAGCGCATCAAGGGCCTCACCGGCGTCTGGACTTATGCTCTGCCCAAGAAGCCGGAGGCGAAGATTGCCGCCATCGGCGTACACATCTCGCGCGCAGTCACCACCCACGGCTTCGCCCTGAACGTCTCTACCGACCTCGATTTCTTTTCGCTCATCGTGCCTTGCGGCATCACCGACAAGCCGGTGACGTCGATGGAGCGCGAACTGAAAAAGTCTATTGTGCTCGAAGAGGTCGCGACTTCCGCCTCGCGCAACTTCGGCCGCGTCTTCAACTCGCAGATGCTGTGGCTGGAGTCGCTCGACGATCTGCTGGCCAACGCCGCGCCCGCGCCGCCCGCCAATCAAGACACCCCCGCGCGTCCGCCGAAAGAGTTGCGCGAACTGCACGGCGACGGCAGCGAGCTGGCGTAAGCTGCCAACCTGCGAATTCACGGCGGTGTAATTTGATTTGTCATGATGAAGTGACGGACCTGGCGACTGCTTTCCGCTACAATCACTTGTTTCCTGGAGGCCTCATGTCTCTTGCACGCATCGCACTCGTTCTCGTTCTCGCCCTTCCTTCCGTCGCGCAATCCAAGCTCTCCCCCAAGTGGGAGGAGCTCACCGCCCCTGACTTCATCCAGGCCATCCACCAGTCGCAAGGCGTTTGCGTCCTTCCCTTTGGCATCATCGAGAAGCACGGCCCGCACCTTCCGCTGGGCACCGACCTGCTCGACGTCCGCTTCGCCGTGATGAACGCCGTGCAGCAGGAATACGCCGTCGTCTTTCCCGAGTACTACTTCGGACAGATTTTCGAGGCGCAGCAGGAGCCCGGCACCCTCGCTTACAGCCTGTCCACGCAACTCACCTTGCTGCAGGAGACGGTGAAGGAGATGGCGCGCAACGGCTGCAAGAAAGTCCTCATCGTCAACGGACACGGCGGCAACGACAGCCTCCTGCCACTGTTTGCGCAATCGCAGCTCGCCACGCCGCGTGACTACGTGGTGTACGTCTTCGGGCTTCCCCGCGAGAATGTACCCGGCCGTCCTGCCTTAAAGACTCCGAACAACGACATGCACGCCGGCGAGAGTGAGACCTCGCACATGATGGTCGCGCGCCCAGACCTCGTACACCTCGACCGCGCCGAACAGGAGTCTGGCGCCGACCAGAACCGACTGAAGTTGCCGGAAAACGTGTACACCGGCATCTGGTGGTACGCGAAATTTCCCGACCACTACTCCGGCGTCGGCAGCGCCGCCACCAAGCAACTCGGCGAGTTCGACCAGAAAACGTGGACCAGCCAAATCGTCGAGGCTATTCAAGGCGTGAAGGCCAACCAGCAGGCGCTGAAGCTGCAAAACGAGTTCTTCGAGAAGACCACGCACCCGCTCGACACAAAGCAATAGACAATACGTTGGGTGCCCCAGGTTCGCGTCCCTCTTTTGGACGCTAACCTGGGATCACTTCTAATCGAGAGCCGCAAACGCTGGCGCATGGCGTAGCTCACCAGTCGAAGCCGAAAGCGATGGCGATAGCTTGAGCATCATGAAATGTTGTCCAGCATATGGGGACATGAACCCCGCAGCGGCCTCTCTGTCGAAACCGAATCGCCCGTAGTAGTTCGGGTCACCCAGAACGAAGATCGCCGCCCAGCCTTCGCTTCGAGCGCGGTCCACAGCTCTCTCAATCAGGGCTGATCCAATGCCGCTCCGCTGTCTTGTGGGAATCACGGATACAGGCGCGAGCGCCAACGCCGGGAATGGAGCTTCCATCCGGGATAGCAGAACGTGCCCGATTATTTCGCCGTCTTCCTCAGCCACCAGCGAGACAACGCTGCTGCCGCCTTCTCGCAATTTCTCCACGAGTTCAGCCTCTGCCGATTGGCCGAAGGCCGACGAGACCACCTGATAAACGGCCTTCCAGTCGCGTGGGCTTTCGTCGCGGATGCAAATCATGGCCTCGATTTCAGCATGGAGCGCTACGGCAGGCAAGTATGAGTCCGCGTGAGACAGAGCGGAATCCAAACTGAGACGCTACTTAGGCGCCCGTCGCTTGCCTCCGATGCGGGGCTACGTTTATCGTACCCCTGCACCCATGCCCAAGAAGAAGCCCACGCCGCAGCCGCGTTCGAAGGTCCCCGCCAAGCGCCCTGCCGTGGCGAAAGTGGCGCAGGCAGAGGTGACCAAGCCAGCCTCCTCGCTCCGCACCTACAACATCCCTGACTACCGCCTCGAGCACCCCAAGTTCCGCGTTTACCAGTCGGGCGAGGGCTCCAGCGTCGAGTACAAAATCGAAGGCGACCTCAGCGCCCCGGCGCCGCCCATCCGCGAGTCGAAATACCTCTCCCGCGAGCAGTGCCTCGCCATCTACCGCTGGATGCTGCTCAACCGCCGCATGGAAACCGTCCTCGAAAATCTGTACAAGCAGAGCCTGGTCGTCGGCGGTGTCTACTTTGGCTTCGGGCAGGAAGGCTGCTCCTGCGCTTCGGCCTACGCTCTGCAAAAGGACGATTGGCTCGGCCCCATGATTCGCAACCAGGGCGCGATGATGGTCCGCGGCTTCGCCCCGCAAGACGTCATGCGGCAGTACATGGCCAAGGCCGATTCGCCAACGTTCGGCCGCGACGCCTCCTCGCACTTCGGCGACTGGGAGCGCCGTCATATTTGCGCTCCTATCTCAATGCTCGGCGAACTCATTGGCGTGATGGCTGGCGTTTGTCTCGGCGCGCGATTGCAAGGCAGGAATATCGCCGGCCTCACCTACATCGGTGACGGCGGCCAGTCCACCGGCGTCACGTACGAGAGCCTCAACTTCGCGGCCGTGCAGAAGCTTGGGCTCGTGCTCATCGTGGAGAACAATCTCTGGGGCTACTCCACGCCCAGCGATATGCAGTTCTGCGTGAAAGACCTCGCCGAGCGCGCGATCGGTTATGGCATCCCCGGCATGATTGTTGACGGCACCGACCCCTGCCAGGTTTATGACGCGACCCACGAGGCCTGCGAGCGCGCTCGTCGCGGCGAAGGGCCGACGCTCATCGAGGCCAAAATGATGCGCATGAAGGGCCACGCCATTCACGACGCCGCGCACTACGTTCCCGCCGCGCTGTTCGAGTACTGGCGCGCCCGCGACCCCATCAGTCGCTTCGAGAAGTACCTGCTCAAGAAGCGCTGGCTCACCGCCGCGGAAAACGACAAGCTCATCGCCGACATCGAACGCGAACTCGAAGCCGAGCGAGCGGCCGCCGTGGCCTCGCCCATGCCCGATCCCGAAAACGACAAGATGCACCAGGGCGTGTACTGCGATGACCTGTGTCATAACATTGAGCCTCTCTACGGCCCGGTGACTGTCACCGCGCGCAGTCAGGCTCCAGCCGTCAGGAAATCCGCCGACTCGGCAGTACACTTGAAATAAGGCGCTCGCTCAGGCATGTTTCGAGTCTCCAGGCCGTCCCGGGGGTTCACATTGTGTCCATGAAATTCTGTGCCGTCATCCTCTTCTCGTTCGTCTTGTGCGCCGCAGCACACGCCGTTGACCTTCCCTTCAAAAAGAAGCCGCAGGAGTTCACCACCCACAAGCCCGACGAAGTAGCGGACACCCTGCGCAGCGGCAGTTCGGTGCAGCGCAATGACCTGGCGCTGGAACTTGGGATCTTTGCACCCAGCCCGGCCACGTCGGCAACGAAGACAAACTCTCCTTGCGTGGACTTCAGCCACATCGAAGAGCGTCCGGTGACGCTTCGCGCGGGAGCGGAAAACGTGGTGCTGCTCGCCGACTCGTCCGCCTGCGACTCCACCTATATCGTGGTCTTCGATAAAGCGCCGAAATCCGAGTGGCGGCATGTGCAGACGGTTCGCCTGTCCTCGCGCACCCAACGTCCCGCCATCACCTTTAACGAGCTGATTCAGACCGGCGTGTCCGAGATCATGGTGCGCCACGAGATCACACGCGACACCGGCAAGGTCCTGCAGCAGGACTTCGTCATCTTGAAAATGCTGCACGACCGGATCGAGGTCGTGCTCGACGCTACCGAGCGCAGCGAAATCACGCTGACCAACCGCGTCCCGGACGAAACAGACAACCTGCAGCAGACGCAAACCTCGACATTCGATCTGTTGAAAGCCCCTGCCGGCTCGGCGGCGGCTTTCCGTCTGCTGGAAAAGCAAGTCATTACCGACAGCAAGACGACCATCACGCGCTATAAGGTTTGGACGTGGGACCCGGAGCTGGAACGCTTCCGTCCGGCGCCTTTTGACGGCGGCGATGCCCGGCCCGCGCCTCCGCCGGCCAGGAAGCCCGCGGCAACACCACCCTCCAAGCCAACACCCAGATAGCTGTGCCTTTGCTAAGCGCCAGGTGCTAACTGCGAAGTGCTAGCACTTCCGGCAACGCCTGCAAACAAGCCCGTGCCTGCTCCGGAAAAGAAGTCCGCGAGTCCGGATATCGGGCCTCAACGGTAAATGTCTTTACGGTCCCCTAGTCGCAGGATGAGCACGACCACCTCTTCCTGCAGCACATCGTAGATGACGCGGTAGTCGCCCACGCGAATGCGGTAGGCGTGTTCCTCGCCCTGCAGCTTGCGGAGGCCGGATGGGAAAGGCTCGAGGCAGCAAGTGCGAGGAGATCTGTCAGTCTAGTGCTACTCGTACGCCAGCGCGTCGATGGGGTCCTTCTGCGCGGCCTTCAGTGCCGGGTAGAACGCTCCCAGCATCGAGCCGATGATGGCGATGATGGTCGCGCGTAGCAGCCACTCCGGCGTGATTAGAATCGGCAGGGTCTGGAACTTGTGGTGCAGCCCTGCCCGCGCCGCGTAGCTCACTCCGAACCCCAGGATGATGCCGCCAATCGAGATCAGCAGGGTCTCCCGCAAGATCACGTTCACGATATAGAGCTTGCTTGCGCCCAGCGACTTCAGGATGCCGATTTCGCGCGTCCGCTCCATCACCGCGGCGTACATGGCCTGGAAGATCACAATGAAGCCGATGACCATCGAGATCCCGATGACCACGTCGATGAACGTCGAGAGCCCCGGGATGCTGCTGGAGCTCATCAGGCTCAGGTATTCCTTGATCGAGTGCACGCCGTACTGCTCCATGCCGGCGATGCTCTTGATCTCGCGCACCACTTCGTCGGCGTTGTTGGGGTCGTCGAGCTTCACGTAGAAGATCGACGCCTTGCCGGTGGCGCCGATGATGTCTTGCAATGTGGCCAACGGCACGAACTTGCGCGCGCCCTTGCCGTGCTCCACCACGCCCGCAATGCGGAATTGGTGGTTCAGGGCCTCGATGGTGTCTCCGACCTTTAGCTTCTTCGACGAAGCGACGTAGTCGTCAACCAGCATGTCGTAGGGTGCTTGGAACGGCCCGCCGGACAGGTAGTGAAACCCCCCGCCGATCGAGTCAAAGGAAGCAAGATCAATGCCATCAATGACTTCCAGTGCGCCACCGGTCGTAAGCTGGGTGACCACCGGAGCCACCGCTACCACGTGGTCGAGCTTACGCAGGCGGTCGGCCACCTTGATCGACACCGGAGCGCCACTGACGCCCATCAGCAGCGACGAGCCCGGCGGCTGCACCATGATGTCGGCGCCGATGCCGACCTGCCGGTTCTTGGTGTCGGTCAGCATCCCGATCGACAGGCCCACGATGAGGAGAATCAGCGTAACTTCCACGGCGACAGCGACAATGCTGATGATGGTGCGGAAGGGCCGGTGCACCAGATTGGCCAGGATCATCTTGTTCATGTTCGCTTTTGATTGTAGCGGATGCGTTCCCCATTTATCGCTTGTCATCCCGAGCGGAGGGATCCCGCGAAGCGGGAGACCGGAGTCGAGGGACCTGGGGGTGCCCCGGGTTCGCGCCGAGCTTTTCGGCGCTAACCCGGGAGTCAGGTATCTACAATAGAGGCCATGTCCACTCCCACCAGCACCTGGAACTCCGAGCTCTACCAGTCGAGCCACGCCTTCGTCTGGAGCTTTGGCCGCGACCTGCTGGCGATGCTGCTTCCCAAACCGGGTGAACGCATCCTCGACGTCGGCTGCGGCACCGGCCAGCTCACTTCGGAGATCGCGCAGGCCGGCGCCGAGGTCCTCGGGATCGACTCGTCCCCGCAAATGATCACCGCCGCCCGCCAGAATTATCCTGACCTGCAATTTGATGTGGCCGACATCGCCGCGGCGAATTACGACCGTGAATTCGACGCCGTCTTCTCCAACGCCGCGCTGCATTGGGTGAAGGACCAAAAAGGCGCCATCGCGGCCATTGCGCGTGCGCTGAAGCCGGGTGGCCGCCTGGTCTTCGAAATGGGCGGACGCGGAAACATCCAGCAGATCTGGAAGGCGCTGGCACAGGCCATGTCCGAGCTGGGCGTAGCCGACAGCGACGACATGGCGCCGAGGTTCTACCCGTCGATCGGCGAATACGCTCCGTTGCTGGAGGCAAACGGTCTGCAGGTCACGTTCGCTGTGCTGTTCGATCGTCCCACTCCGCTCAGTGGTGGCGAGCAAGGTCTGCGCAACTGGCTGAACATGTTCGCCAGCGCCGCCAGCAAGCTGATGACTCCCGCGCAGCACAAACAGTTCCTCGGCCGCGTCGTTGACCTCGCCCGTCCAGCCCTCTTTCACGACGGCCAGTGGACCGCCGACTACAAGCGCCTGCGCATGATCGCGGTGAAGCAGTAGGTGGCCGGCCACATCCACACCACGAAGTCACCCCGCGCCGCGCCGCGCCTGCCCCGCGACTTCTTCGCCCGCGATCCCGTCACCGTAGCGCGCGAACTCCTCGGCAAACTGCTGGTTCGCCGCGAAGGCCGCCAGCTTCTCGCCGGACGCATCGTTGAAGCCGAAGCCTATCTGGGAGCCGCCGACCCCGCGGCTCACGCCTACAACGGACGCACCCCGCGCAACGCCGTGCTCTTCGGCCCGCCCGGCCACGCCTATGTGTACTTCATCTATGGCAACCACTACTGCACCAACGTCTCGTGCGTGCTCGATGGCGACGGTGGCGGAGTGTTGCTCCGCGCCCTGGAGCCCGTATTGGGGCTGGAAGCCATGGCCGAGGCCCGAGGCATCGAGCTTCCGCCCGAGCCGCGTACGACGCAATTGCGGCTCATCTCCAGCGGCCCCGGCCGTTTATCTGAGGCTCTGGGCATCACCCGGCCCCGCGACAACGGCAAGGACTTCACCGACCGCCGATCCGACTTGTGGTTTGCCGACGATGGTCTTCGTCCCGACCGCATCGCCGTCACTCCGCGCATCAACATCAACAAGGCCGTCGACGAACCCCTGCGCTTCGTGATCGCAGGGAATCCGTTCGTCTCCGGAAAACGCACAGCCTGAATCTCGCGACGATTGAGTCCCACCGCCAACTGGCATAAAATGCCCAGCACCATCGATGCTGACCATCTTCCTGAGTTCGACGAGCAAGGACCTCACACAATGCCGCGAGGCGGCCTACCACGCCATTGAGGGCCTGCACGGCTACCACTGCGTGCGCATGGAGGACTTCGGCTCGTGGGATGAAGCCCCTGACGATTTCTGCCGGGCCAAGGTCGCAGAGTGCAATGTGTTTATCTGCATAGCCGGTCCGCTTTACGGTTCCCACAGTCCGGCGGGACCGTCGTACACCGAGCGCGAGTTTGACGCCGCGGTCGAGCACAAGAAGCCATGCCTGGTGTTCCTCACCGCCGAGGACTATCCCCTGGCGGCAAACCTGATCGAGTCCGACGAATCAAGGAGCAGCCAGCTTACTTTCCGTCAAAAGGTCGCCACCGGCAGGATCGTTACCCGTTTCGCCACTCCCGACCAGGCCTCCGTCAAGGTCGTGCAGGCGATCCGCAATTGGGAAGCTTCCCAGGCGGCCTCGACTCCCACGCAAGCCACTCTGCTGGCGTCGCAGATCAAGTCGGTCTCATATCGCGTGGCCGTACTGAACCACAGCTCGCTGGTGTCAGACGAAGAGGTCAAGACGGCTGTGGCTGCGCTTCAGACTCAAGTGCACCGGGACTTCGCTCCAGCTTGGGGCATCGATGCGGAACCTACGTTTGTAACCCAGGGCTCGGACCCGTCCCCCGGCTCGTGGTGGCTGGTGGTAGAAGACGATTCCGAGTATCCCGGAGTCCTGGCATACCACACGCTCACGGCGGAAGGGCTTCCCCACGTCAAGATTTCCGTGCGCGAGTGCCATGCAGGGCGGCGTGGCGTGGACCATGGCAGCCAGCCATGACTTGATGGAAATGCTGGCCAATCCCATGCTGAATCTCACGGTGTTCGATGCCGCCGACAACGGTACGTCGGGCAAGTTGTACGTGCGGGAGATCTGCGATCCCGTTTCCTCGCCGGAATACACCTACAAAATCGACGGCGTGGTGGTCTCGGATTTCGTGTTCCCGTCGTGGTTTGAGGCGTTTCGCAAGAAAGGGAGCAGCCAGTTCGACTTTGGCAACCACCTGAAGTCGCCCTTTCGAACTCGGCAAAGGCGCATACATGACGGTGTTTGACGTGAAAGAGGGATCGGGTTGGCGCTCCGTGTTCAGTCAACCGTCCCAGCCAAGACCCAAGAAGAGAGCTGCCGCAAAAAAGACGAAGCGCACCAAGAAAAGCTAGCGGGTTTGCTAGCGCTAGGCCACATCCCGCAGGGTCATGACTCCGCTCCGCCTACTCCGGATCGTGCCATCCGCCAATATCGGCCGCAAGTTCACGCGAATCCGGCGGGCCCCACGTTCCCGGCTCATAGCTCTCCACCGGGCAGCAGTCGCCCAGAATCGGCTCGACGACTGCCCATTGCGCTTCCACCGCGTCCTGGCGCACGAAGAGCAACTGGTCACCCTTCATGGCGTCGGCCAGCAGCCGTTCGTAGGCCTCCATCTCGTCGCTTTCGGAGAACTTCACTGCCGACAGCTCTACCGGCATCGGAGCCATGAGCGGGCCGGGCCGCTTCACCCGGGCTCCTAACGCGAGCTCGAAATCCGGACCGAGGCGGAAGCGGTAATAGTTCCGTCCCTCGTACCCCGCTCTGGTGAGCGGCGGCTTCCGCAGTTTCACGAACACCTCCGTCGCCGTGATCGGCAGACACTTGCCGGCGCGAATCAGGAAGGGCACACCCGACCAGCGCCACGAATCGATTTCCAACCGCACCGCGGCAAACGTCTCCACATCCGAGTGTGGATCGACACCCGCCTCCTGGCGGTATCCATGAAATTGCCCGCGCACGATGTTGGCCGGGCTCAGCGGTGGAATCGAGCGGAACACCTTTACCTGCTCGTCGCGCACGGAGTCCGGATACATCGTCGTGGGCGGCTCCATCGCCAGCAATCCGATCACCTGCAACATGTGGTTCTGCACCACATCGCGAATGGCCCCGGCCTCTTCGTAAAACTTGCCCCGGCCTTCTACGCCAAACGACTCGGCCATCGTGACCTGCACGCTGTGAATGTAATTGCGGTTCCAGATGGGTTCCAGGAAGCTATTGGCAAAGCGGAAGATCAACAGGTTCTCCACCGCCCCTTTGCCGAGGTAGTGGTCGATGCGAAAGATGTGGTCTTCGGGAAATTCCTGGTGCAGTACGTCATTGAGTTTGCGCGCCGAAACCAGATCGCGGCCGAAGGGCTTTTCGATGATCACGCGAGCATTCTTGGAGCATCCCGACTGGCCCAGTCCTTTCACCACCACCGGGAACAGGGTGGGAGGGATCGCCAGGTAGTGCGTCGGCGAGTGCGCGTCGCCAAGCTTGGTACGCAGTTCCTTGTAGGTTTTATCGTCGTTGTAGTCGCCGTCGATGTAGCTCATCAACTCGCAAAGCTTTTTGAAGGCAGCCTCATCCACGCCACCGCCGAACTTGGTGATGCCGTCGCGGGCGCGTTCCTGCAACTGCTGGAGGGTCCATCCTGACTTGGCCACGCCGATGACCGGCACGTCGAGCACGCCGTCCTTGATCATGCTCTGCAGCGAGGGAAAAATTTTTTTGTGCGCAAGGTCGCCGGTGGCGCCGAAGAATACAAATGCATCGGAAAGGTTGTTGGTCATGGGTTCCTCGATGATGACATTCCGGTTTTGGCAGCCACCGCTTGGGCGTCGCTTGCTTCTCCGCCGTGATGGCCGCCCTCTATCGGGCTAACGAAACAGTGTAATCGCACGCTCGCTCCAGGTGTAGGTTTGCGAGCCATCCGGTGTGAACAATCCATGAATTGCCGCCCCGCTCGCGTTGTTATCGACCCGGCCCGCTCCTGTACGATAAATGCGGATTTGCATGAATGATTCCCGGCCCCATAACGCATTGCGCCGAGCGCGTTCTCGAGTTCGATCACCTGCGCGCGCTGCTGACGGCCTATGCGCCGTCTCCGCTCGGCCAGAAGCGAATTGCTGCTCTCGCGCCCTCCGGCGACCGCCAGTGGATCGAGCGCCAGCAGCAACTCGCCGACGAGTTGCGCGGCTACCTGCAAGCCGGTGGACGCTTCGACTTCCACGGCCTGCTCGATCCCACGCAACTCATCCAGAAGTCTCGCATCAAGGGTGCGACCCTCGAACTCACCGAAGTCCGCGACGTTCTCTATCTGGCCGACCGCGCCGCCGAATGGCGCGCCGCCGCGCTCCATCCGCCGGCGGCCATCGCGGCCAAGTGGGAGGCCGTAAGCGAACTATCGAACCACGATCGCCGACTTCGCTCCCCTTCTGCGCTACTTCCATAACAAGATCCTGCCCGACGGCACCCTCGACGACCACGCCTCGCCCGAGCTGGCCCGCGTCCGCCGCGACATCGACCGCCAGCGCCGCACCATCCAGCAGTCGCTGCAGTCGTACCTGCGCCGCCTCTCCGATGGCGGCGCCGTGCAGGACGAGCTCATCACCATTCGCGGCGATCGCTTCGTCATTCCCGTGAAGACCGAGCAACGCCGTCGCGTGCAGGGCGTGGCCCACGGCGCGTCGTCCAGCGGCCAGACCGTCTTCATCGAGCCGCTCGAAACCATCGAGCAGAACAACGAGTTGGTGCGGCTGCTCGACGAAGAGCAGGCCGAGATTTACCGCATCCTGCTGGAGATGACCGCGAAGATCGGCGAGCAGGCTGACGGTCTTGCAGCCGCTGTCGAGGCTCTCAGTGAGTTGGAGCTGCAATTCGCCAAGGCACGTTTCGCCCGCGACTACGACTGCATCGCCGTGAAGTTCCTCGACGAGGGCTCGGACACGGCATTGGCCTTGCGCAATGCGCGGCACCCGCTGCTCGAGCGCAACCTCAAGCCCAAGGGCATCGCCGTGGTTCCGCTTACGGTCGAGCTCGACGGCCAACACCGCCAACTCGTGATTACCGGCCCTAACACCGGCGGCAAGACCGTCGCGCTCAAAACCGTCGGTTTGCTGGCGCTGATGGCGCAGGCCGGCATTCCCGTCCCCGCCGAGCGCGCCGAGCTGCCCATTTTCGATGGCTTCTTCGCCGACATTGGCGACTATCAGTCCATCGAGCAGAACCTCTCGACGTTTTCTGCACACGTCACCAACATCGATTCCATTTCCCACAACGCCACCCGCGATTCGCTGGTAATGCTCGACGAGCTGGGCTCGGCCACCGATCCCGAGGAGGGCGCCGCCCTCGCCGTCTCCATCGCCGATTTCTTCCGACAGGTCGGCTGCCTCAGCATCGTCTCCACCCACCACACAGCGTTGAAGGTTTACGCCGCCAACACCGAAGGCGTGCTCAACGCCGCCGTGGGCTTCGACGAACGCACCCTGGCTCCGACGTACGAATTGCGCCTCGGCGTTCCGGGCGCCTCAGCGGGCATTAACATCGCGCAACAACTCGGCTTGAATTCCCAGATCGTCTCCTCGGCGCGCCAGCGGCTGTCGTCTCAGGCACAGGACGTCTCCCGCTTCCTCGATCGTCTTCATGAACAACTGCGCGAGCTCGACACCGAACGTACTGCCCTGCGAACCCGTGAGCAGGAGCTCGCGCGCGAACGCGGCCACCTCGCCCTCGAAGGCAAGAAAGAGCAGCGCGAGAAGATCCGCGAGATGGAGAAGAAGCTCGACAGTTTGCTGCACAGCTTCGAGTACCAGGCGCGCGAAACCGTCAACGCCGTGCAGGACCGCGCCCAGGCCTTGAAACTCACCAAAGACGCCGAGCGCCGCATCGCCAAGCTGCGCCGCGAGTTTCGCGAGCAGTTCGACTCCACGGTCGTCGCCCACACCACCGGTTCCGACGAAGGTGATCGCAACGCCCGCCCGCACATCGTGCAGAGCGTCTCGGTTGGCGACACCGTGCGCTTGCGCTCGCTGGGCCGCGACGCCAAGGTGTTGCGCCACCTCGACGACGACTCCTTCGAAGTGGCCGTCGGCCCCATGAAGATGAAGGTCCCGCGCGACGACGTGGCTAGCGTGATCACCGCCGCCGCGGCAAATCCCGTAGCGGCCGCCCGCTCGCGCGGCATTGGCGTATCGCTTACCCGCGAAGACGACAGCGCTCCCACCGAGATCAACGTCATCGGCCAGAACGTGGACGAGGCCACTAGCGCGGTGGAAAAGTTCGTGGATCGCGCCTTCCTCGCCGGGATCGTGCGCCTGCGTATCGTTCACGGCAGCGGCATGGGTATCCTGCGCAAGGCCCTGCGCCAGTACCTCAAGGAGCACCCGCACGTGGCCACCGTCAGCGAAGCCCCCCAGAACGAAGGCGGCGGCGGCGCGACCCTGGTCGAATTGCGCACTTAGAACGCGTCGTCTGAATGCGATTTGAAGGCGCGGCTGGAATCACCAATAACTCTGGGTGCCCCATCCTGTCCGCGTCTTTTGCGGACAGGGTGGGAACGACGCTGGTCGCCCGCGCGGCATTCGAAGCGCCCTTGTTTTGTCATCCCAAACGAAGAACCGCCAGGGCTTTTCTTGATTTGTCATCCCGAGCGCAGCGCCCGTAGGGCGCGGAGTCGAGGGACCTGCATTTCGCTGGCACCGTGCCGATCCCGGTGGGAGCAAACATCCATCCCTGCATGACACCTGAATTCTATCCGCGTGCTCCGCGAATTCCGCGGATGCCTTTGATTTCCCGCTGAAGTCTCATCCGTGTAGATCCGCGTAAATCAGTGGCTGTGTTTGGTTTTTGCCTAAGCATTCTCAGTGCCTCAGTGTCTCTGTGGTGGATGTCGTCGTTTGCCGCACATGGCCCAAAATGCTCTACACTTGAACGAGCAATGGGCAAAATCTCCCAAACTATTCGCGGCTACATCTGGTGGATGTATCCCCGCGGCAGCGTCCACTACGACATCATGGTGACGCTCATTCTCGCCTTCATTTTCCTCGGCCCGCTGTGGATCAACTTCCGCGACAAGCCCCAGCCGAAACCGTTGCATCAGACCGAAGTGCTGGTCAAGCCGCAAGGCGATGGCTTCGTCTATACCGTGGATGCCGCTGCCCTCACTCCGGGCAGTGACGACGAGGTCCGCGAGGAACTGCTTCGCGCCATCGAGCCCGTCGCCGGCGAAATTCATTTTGAACGGTACGAAGCGGTTCGCGACAGCAAGGACAAAGTCGTGGCCTATAAAGTTTGGGGACACCGCTAGCCGCACCGGCTACGCAAGAAAGGAACCGTGAAGACTCGAAGCGCGATCGTTGTGTTGGCCCTGTTCCTTGCGACCCTCGCGGCCCATGCCCAAAACCTCGAGGCTGTGCTCACTGCCATGGACAAGGCCGCCGCCGGCTTCCAGACCGCGCAAACCGACTTTGTCTGGGACCAGTATCAGAAAGTAGTGGACGAGCACGACATCCAGAAGGGCGTCATGTACTTCCGGCGGCAGGGCAACAATGATGTGCAGATGGCTGCCGACATCACCGTGCCCGATAAGAAGTACGTCCTATTCAGCGGAGGTATGGTCAGTGTGTACCTTCCCAAGGCCGCGCAGGTCACGGAGTACAACTCCGGCAAGAACAAGGCCGACTTTGAGACTTTCCTGGTGCTGGGCTTCGGCGGTCGCGGTCACGACCTCGACAAGTCGTTCGATGTGAAATACGGCGGAATGGAGCAGGTGCAGGGCATCCAGACCGCCAAGCTGGAGCTGACCCCCAAGTCGCAGAAGGTCTCGAACATGTTCCAGACCATCACCCTTTGGATCGACATGGCGCGCGGCGTGAGCGTGCAGCAGCTCTTCAACGAGCGCTCCGGCGACTACCGCGTGGCCAAGTACAACAACATCAAGCTGAATGAAAAGCTCTCCAACGATGTCTTCAAGCTCAAAACCAGCGGCAAAGTTACCTACGTCAAGCCCAACGCGCAATAGGCTCGGATCGCCCCTAAAATTGCGGTTACCAAAGTAACTTTTGTTCCACGTGGAACAATAAAAACGCCCCAACTGGAGTAGCCGGGGCGATGACGTTTTGCTCGAATCTCGCGCCTACTTGGCAGCCGGGTTCGCTGGGGCCGGCGTTGCGCTCGGCGCCGGAGCGTCCTTCATCTTCGCCGAATTCTTGATGAACAGTACTGCCTTCCAGATCTCGTCGTCGGTGAGTACACCGTCCCAACCCGGCATTCCGGTGAGCTTCACGCCGTACTTGGTGACGTAAAACAGGTTGGCATCGGGATCGTCAGGCGTTCGGTTCATCAGCTGCGGGACCGGCGGATAAAACCTGGTCTTCATCGGCGAAACCGGTTCCTTCAGGGTGCCGTGGCACAAGGCACAGTGCTTGTCGTACACCATGGAGCCATCCATGATGTTATCCGTAGTCGGCTGGAAAGGGTTGTCCTGTTTCGAGGCGTGGGCATCCACCCACTCGTCCATCGAATGGTTCGCGGTGCGGCGCTCAAACTGGCCGGGGCCGTTGGGAACCGCTCGAATATCCATGTGACCGCCGGAAACCCACAAGTAGCCGCCGCCAAACACGACAATGAGTGCAACGATAACGCCCAGAAGAAACTTGCCCATAGCTCTCCTCAAAATACGCAGAATGTTGGAAATCCCAAGGACTACAGAGTAAACCACCGCGAAATTCCGGGCGTTAAGAAAAGTGACGTTTTGCGAAGTAGCTTGAACGGAATAAACCGCCCGCGCTAGTAATGCCGCAGCCGGCGCGCCTCGCGAACTACATCCTCCACGCTGGGCAGGAAGGCTGCTTCCAGCGGCGGCGAAAACGGCACCGGGCTGTCGGCCGAGGCGATACGCGCGATCGGAGCATCCAGCGCGTCGAAACACTCCTCGTTGATGACCGCGGCGACCTCGCCGGCGATTCCGCCGGTCTTCGTATCTTCGTGCAGCACGATCACGCGGCTGGTCTTCTCCACCGTCTGGCGGATGGACTCGCGGTCCAGCGGAAGAACCGTGCGAAGATCGACGACCTCAAGCTCGATGCCCTCCTTCGCCAGGATTTCCGCGGCTTCCAGCGCCACGTACACCATCGCGGCGTAGGTGATCACGCTGACGTCGCGGCCCTGGCGTACGACCCGAGCTTTGCCGATCGGCACTACGAAGTCCTCGTCGGGCAGATCTTCCTTGATCCGCCGATAGAGAAACTTGTGCTCGAAAAAGAGCACGGGGTTGTTGTCGCGGATGGCCGACTTGATTAGCCCTTTGGCGTCGTAGGCCGAAGACGGACAGACCACCTTCAACCCCGGCACGTGAGCGAAAAACGTCTCGGGATTTTGCGAGTGGAACGGCCCGCCATGGACTCCTCCGCCCGACGGCCCGCGCAAGACCACCGGCACCGGCGCGCCCCAGCGGTAGTGCGCCTTGGCCAGCAGGTTGACGATCTGGTTGAAGGCGCAACTGATGAAGTCCATAAACTGGAACTCGGCCACCGGACGCATGCCCGTCAGCGCCGCGCCGAAAGCTGGCGTTCACGATCGCCATTTCGGAGATGGGAGTATCCACTACCCGAGCCGGACCGAAGCGGTCTATCAGACCCTCCGTGACCTTAAAGGCCCCGCCATAGACGCCGATGTCCTCGCCGATGCAGAAGACGGAGGAGTCGCGCTCCATCTCTTCCCAGATACCCTGGCGGATGGCTTCAAGATAGGTGACTTGAGACATGGTTTGAGGGCCCGCTGGATTGTAAGGGATAGCAGCGGTCAGGCACAACGCCGCCCCGCCCGGGACGACCTGCCGGTTGCGTCTCTTCTGTACGAATCGTGCAATTTCTACAGTTCGTACAGTACGGGAGGGACAGCATGTCAAAGATGAGCGCCAGCGCCGCGCGGGAGAAGCTGGCGGAAATTGTCAGCCGGGCGGAATATGCGGGAGAGCGCACGGTGCTCCACCGAAGGAAGAAACCCGTGGCTGCGGTGATTCCGATTGAGGACCTGGAGCTGCTGGAGCGCTATGAGGATGAACTGGACGCGCGGCTGGCGAAGCGGGCGCGCAAGGAAAAGCCGGTCGCGTGGGAACGGGTAAAGAAGGACCTGGATCTCTAGCGCCGCCATGCCGAAACAATATGTCATTCGGATTACGCCCTCCGCCGCCCGAGCCCTACGGAGGATTCCACGGGCAATGCGCGTTCGCATCGCACGTGCGATTGATGCCCTCGCCTGCCACGGATAGACCAAGGCACTCAATGGTGGCTGCCTAGTTTCGGTCGTGCCCGAGGCAGATATGTTCGCAGGCAGGCGTTCCCTCCTTGACGCTCGGCCCCGCCTTGAATCCGTCGGCACAGACGCAGCGCTCTCCCGAGGGCGGCGGGTGCGAAATAACCTTGCAAGCCGAGGCGGGGCGCCCAAACAGAACGTAATGAATGTCCGTCTTCCCGCCGGTCACTCCGAAGCCATAGGCGTTGAAGAGGTTTCCCGGATTCGCCTTGGTGGTCGGAGCTTGCCGGAGCGTCACGTAGTCACCAAAGCGCCCACTTCCCGTATCGCTTGCGGTGGTGATATAGACCAGGAAGTCGCCCCAGAAACCCACAACGTGGTTTTCATAGTTTCCGTTGCCACCGTATTCCAGGGAGAGCCCTACCTCTGAGGTGCATGCGTTTGTGGAGAGCGCCGGATAACCGAAGGCGTAATCGTTGTTCCATATCTGGACTTGCTGATCAACGTGAAAGTTGTTGCTGCGGTTCAGCGAGACCATGTCGACGTGCGCCTGTTTGAAATTGCCGTCCTGCCCCGCCGTCCATGCGAACCAGACGTGGTTGCCCGCCCGTGTGCCGCCGGCAATCCATGTACCCTCCGCTTTCACCTCGCCGAGCCAGTTCTGATTATCAGGTGTATTGGAGACGAAACCGCTGTTAGTCCAGCTGGCGATTCCCACATCGCGCCAGAAATAGCTGCTGGAATTTTCCGCCAACGAGAAGATGCGCATGTTACTTGTGTTGTTGTGACCAGCCCAAAAGACTTCATTTCCAGTGTTTTGCACCAAGTGGGCAAACCACGCCATCGGGCCGTCCGCGGGATTCGTGAACTCGATGGTGATTGTTCCTCCCGCCTGCAAGCCGGCCAGGGACGTGCGCGCCACCATGTGTCCTGATACTTTGGCGGAAGCATTCCAGCTCATGTAGAGATACTTGTCGCCGATGGAGAGATCGGGATAGTCGAACCCGGTAGCTCCAAAAAGATCAGGAGTTAGGTTCCAATAGGTCCAAGCTGTACCACCGGAGTTTTTCACTTGAGCGGGGGTTGCCACCGCCACGCGAACTCCGTTGCCTTGCAATAGCCAGATAAACCGGTCAATCGTAGGAGCGTATTGCACAATCTGGTCGCAACAGTATCCGACGGCATCGTTGGGGAAGATGGTGGTGGGGTTGAGTTGATTGAACGAAGTTCCGCCGTTGATTGAGTAAGCCGCCAGCCAGTTGGCTGAGGAAAAAGCAATGCCCCCCGCATTGATGCTGCCGCTAGGCTCGGCGACACCGCTGGCCCCGCTGACGCCCAGACTGTCATTGCTCACAAACGTTATTGCCGGAGGGTCGCCGATCTGGGCTTTTTCCACGCCCGTGCTGGAAGCCGTTCGCTTGCCCGCAACCAAAGGACCCCGGGGGATTGTCCATTCCGAACGGTTGACCTCCTCCCCGAAGTTCGGGGGGTACGCGGGGTAACGCGCCCCTTCAACCTTATTCGGCATTACCTTGACCGTTTTCAGCCGCGCGGATCCCGGGCCCTGTGGAGGCACGCGCAGATTTACGCTGAACTTGAATTCGCAGCGGCGTTTGGAATCGCCCATGGAATAATTTCCCGCCAGACCCAGCACATAAACCTTGCCCGGAGTAAATGGGCCGCCGGAAAAATCTGCCTGGACAAACGCGGAATCACGACTGGCGATGTTCCCTAGCGTAAGGGGCACCGTGCTTGTGAGCTTCGCGCCCGGCAGGCCGATGGACCTTACCTCCACCTGTTCCGCCGGCAACTTACCGAGATTCACGACGGCCACGGCGGTAAGGAGGGTGGAGCGTTTGGGCACGCTGATGCCAGGGGCCCGGGCCACCAGAACAGCGAAGCCCTCACCTCCTTTGCTGTCCTGTTCTCCGCAAGGCCGCTCGTTCTTGAAGTTGCTCGCGTCCTGTTCGGTGTCTGCAGAGGAAGAGTTCTCGCGCGAACTACCGCTCGGAGCAGTCGCCGCGTTCTCGTTACGTAAACTCGCCCCATTCACGCTGGTCATACAAAGCGCGAATATTGCTGTGAATACCAGGATCCGTCGTAGGTGTCTCATTGCGATCCTCCCTTCGGTTCCCAGCCAACATCGGCGTAGCCTGTCGCTCGGTCTTGGAGCTGGCAAATCGGCAGTTGCTAAATTCACCTTTTGAGTGCCGACTGCTCAGGCTGACTTTCGTGGATGAGAACGTCCCTGACGTAACCACAGGGGGATAATCGCTATCTCGGGTCGGGTATCAATTCGGAATTTCCTTCTATGGCCTTTCCGACGTGTGAAAATATACTCCCATTTACGTCCCGCCGAGCACAATTTTTCATCATCAAGTTGGGAAGAACGTCTTGCGCTGGGCAATTACAAGTTCGACCCGAACGCCAGCAAACCGCCGTCGCAGTCTTTCACTACAAACTCTCGCGAGTTCCATGGCGTGTCGGCAAGTTCCCGCACGAACTCGACTCCTTTGGTGGCGTACTCGGCATAAAGCGCGTCGGCATCGTCAACGAGGAGATAGGCATCGAGCAATTCGTCTACGTACTTGTCAGGATTAGGTGTGGGCGGCTCGACACAGCGGAAGTGAATCGCGTGCTGATCGCGCGCGACAATCGCGTAGACTGGCGGGTCCTGCCACGTCCCCAGGCACTCGAAACCAAGCTTATCTTTGTAATAGGCGAGCGTGCGGGGAATGTCGAGGGTGAAGAATTGAGGTGCGATGCGGCGAATCATAGAGCAAGTGTACTGCAACCCTCGATGACAATCGCCGGTGAAGTCGTGGGCCTTATTTCGGATTTGGGCGGCCGAAAAACAAGACATAGCCGTCGGGGTCGCTGATTTCGAAACCGCGCAAACCGTCGTGGGTATCCTCAAGCGGCGCGCTGGACTCTGTGCCAGCGGCGGCAAATTCGGCAGCAAGCGCATCCGGATCGGGGGCATAGACGAAGGCGTCCCATCTCATGTAGTGGTGACGCTTGTGGTTCGGCAGGGGCGACACGTCTTTGTCGGATTTGACTAAGATTTGCGCTCCGTCGCGGCCGATGATGGCGAAAAAGGGATCCTGATCGGGCTCGCGGAGCCTCGTCTCGAAACCAAGCTTGTTGCCGTAGAAGGCGATAGTTTGATCGACGTTGCTCACAATGAAGCATGGAGAAATTGCGTGTATGTGCGGTCTTGTCATAAGCATGCGCGCTTTCTGCTGCGGTGGACTCTCTTCCGACGTTCCAACCACGCCACATGAAGTCGGGAACGTCACTATATTATGCGGGGCCCAATCTGTGAGTTATACTCGCCACGCAAATTCCGGCGAAGCTGGTTGCGACGGTGCCGCCAAGCGCTCGGCCAGGACAAGGGAGAGCTCATGAAGCGGATTCTGTTGCTAGGCGTCGATCCAGAGACTGTGGATTTTTCTGACCCTGCTTTGCCGCCAGGTATGACCGCTGAGAAGATTCACGCTGGCATCGCGGTTGCGGTGAAGCAGTTCACTGATCGCGGATGGGAGTCCGACGTTGGTTTCATCCTCGCCGGACGAAACCGCCGGGCCGACGGTGGAGCGTCAGTTAGCGTTCGACAGAACTACGATTGTGTGGTCATCGGAGGCGGCGTGCGCCTGCCACCCCGCGACCTTGCATTATTCGAAGTTGTCATCAACGCTGTTCGTAAGGCTGCCCCTGGCGCGGCGATTGCCTTCAATACGACGGCCCCACGATAGCGCCGATGCTGCCGCCCGATGGGTGGCGCCTGGAAGCCAAGCTTTATAGTCCGGCTTCCAATAAGACCAGTTCGCCGCCTCAGGCACGCCGCTCCCCTCGGCTCTCCGATGGACTGCTGACCCGCAACCCGTTATAAATGAGCGTCAACGGTACGCCCAAAGGGTTGTCACTCTTCTTCGGTGACAGCTTTCTCTGTTGAAATCGTCGGCACGGGCTTGCCTCGGAAGAAATCCTCAATGAGCTTAATGAATTCATCCGCTGTCCTTGAATGCAATTTGAGCTTGTTCGCCCACTCACGACCGGGATGAAGAGTATCCCAAGCCGAACGTTGCTGATTACTCCTTCCAGAACCGGGATCGTGATTCCCAAATCCATCAAGAAGGCGATTCCAAACAGGGTTAAGCAGATCAATCAAGACGGCTTCCGCTAAGGGTATCCAGATGTCATCGCTCACTAGGTAGCGGCAAGAAAAGTCTTTCTCATCAAGGTTCTCGCACCGTGAGACTGAGTCCAAATGCTCCTTTAGCCGGTGGTACATTACCTTGCCCGGTTCTGCGCCGAGGCCGAACCCACCTTTTCTAGCACCAGCTGGCACGGCTTTTCCTACGTAAATGGGACGCTGAAGGCTCTGGTCCCTGTTGGTGTCAACGAGAGCTTGGTATGCAGGAAACTGCCCGACGTAATACAGAGCATATACACCAGCTCCGTCGAATGGCTGCAATTCAAGAAGCACCTCGATCGGGCGGGCAAGCATGGCTTCCGCGACGCTACGACCAATATTTGTTTTGTCCAGGGGGTTATACGGCGTATTCGCCATACCTAGATTTATGCCACTTTCGATCTGTTCAGGGTAGTACGCAGGTTGAGTCCGACGACTCGCGCCAGTTCTACTGGTACTGCATTGCCAATCTGCCTCATGCTTTCCGTCCACGATCCAGGAAAGATGTAGACATCCGGGAAAGTCTGCAGTCTCGCACTCTCACGCAATGTGAAGTACCGGACAACGCCATTGACGTTTTGGAGCATATTCTCTCCGCCCGGCACACCGTGATCACCCGCCTTTAGCGTCTTCGCGGGTTCATCCCACGGGCTTCCAGAATGCCCAGGATAGGCCCGGGCTCCTGGAATGTGATAGTGAGTAAGTCCGGGCTCCATGTCTTGGCGAGCGCTTGCTGGTGAACCAAGACCGACGATGGCGTCACGGACTGTACGCCACGGTGAAGCTCCTTCCATCAATAACAAGTCCGACAGACGCTCGACGCGCCTCTTTGTTTCGCCGTCGGGTTGAGGCCGCTGTTTCCGCGCGATATTGTGCTTTTCCCAATATTCACCAGAGCCGAATTGTTGCCATATCAATGCGTCTCGTGAGTGCGTTGACCGAGGGAACGAGAACTCGACAGAAACGTCACTTCGCACGGCTACCAGAAAGACCCGCTCCCGTTTCTGAGGGACGCCGAAATTCGCTGCATTCAGGGTTTCGTGGACGACTCGGTAGTGCAAGCCATCGGGCTTGCCCCGCGTGTGATACCTCTCCAATCGAGCGAGATGATCTACCCAGTTCTCCTCGGCTTTCTTAGTTAACTCGGGGTAGGCCAGCATTAACTCGATATATCCAAAGTACCTCAAGAAAGCTGGTCGCTTTAGGCCCCGTACGTTCTCGACCAAAACAGCCTTAGGTCGCAATTCCCTGACGGCACGTATCATTTCAGGGAACATGTTCCGCTCGTCGCGGTACCCCAAGTGCTTGCCGCCGATTGAGAACGGTTGGCACGGAACTCCGCCCGCCAACAGATCCACGCTCCCGCCTATTTGTGAGTAATCGAAGGCGCGGACGTCGCATTGGAAAACCGGCCAGGTCCTAACAGGGCTAGCAGGCAGATGTTGATTGGCGCGGATGGTTGCGCATGAGTCAGAATCTCGTTCGACTACAGCCAAATGTTGAAACCCGGATGCATGCAAACCTAGTGCTAATCCGCCCGCTCCCGCAAACAACTCGACACTCTTCATCGTCCACCCAAAATTGCCACGAGCCGTTTCTTCATCAACTTCTCATTCTCAGTCTCGCACTCCCAGATTATTGCCGCATCCCACCCGAGTTGTCGCAGCTTTTTTAGGTGTAGGCGATCTCTTTTTTGGTTCCCCTCCAGTTTTGGGAACCAGAACTCAAAACGGGATTTTGGCGTTCTGTTTCGGGGACAACCGGGATGACGGTGCCAGAAGCACCCGTGAACAAACAGCACCATCTTGAGACGCTTGAACACTAAGTCCGGCTTTCCCGGCAAATGCGAATCGTGCAGACGAAAGCGAAACCCGAGTCGGTGCGCCAAACTTCTAACGCGTAACTCGGGTTTCGTGTCCTTGTTGCGGATCAGTGACATCCGCGCACTGCGCTGCTTCCTGCTAAGCGTGTCCACGTACCATCAAATCCTCATCGGCATCACGACATAGCGATACTTGAAGCCGTCGTCGCTGCCGTCGTCGGGGCGCATCTGGCCGGCCGACTGGGCGTCTTTGAACTCCAGGCGAACCTCGCCGGCGCTCGGGGCCTTGAGGAAATCGATCAGGTACTCAGAGTTGAAGCCGATGGTCATTGCGTCGGCCGCATACACGATCTCGATGGAGTCTTCCGACTCGCCGGCCTCGGTCGACGAAGAAGAAATCTTCAACTCGTTCTTGTCGAGCTTCATGCGGATGGCGCGCGAACGCTCGTCGGCGAACTGGGCCACGCGCTGGATGGCGGTGCTGAGATCGGCGCCGTGCACGACAACCGACTTCGGTGGTCTCGCGCGGCAGCACGGCTTCGTAGTTGGGAAATTGTCCGGTCAACTGGCGCGAGGTCAGCAGGCGCTCGCCGATGCGGAAGAAGAGCGTGGAGTCGTCTTTGGCGAACTCGACCTGCTCCACGTCGCTGTTCTGCAACAGGGAGTACAGCTCGCTCATGGCCTTCTTGGGGATCAGCGTCTTCTGCTCGCCGGGGACGTCGAACGTCTCGCCGGTCTTTTCGATATGCGCCAGCCGATGGCCATCGGTGGCGACCATGGTGATCGACTCGGGCTTCAGTACCATCAGCCCGCCGTTGAGCGTGTAGCGCGATTCTTCGTTGGAGATGGCGAAAATCGTGCGGCCGATCATGCTGCGCAGGGTCTGCGCTGGAATCTTTACACTGCCGGCGGCCGGAAACACAGGCAGCCCTGGGAAGTTCGCGCGCGCCATGCCGACCATCTTGGTGTTGGAGCGGCCGGAGCGGATGTTGACCCAGTGGTTCTCCAGCAACTTGATGGAGATATCGCCATCGGGCAGCAATTTCACGTAGTCATAGAGCTTGCGCGCGGGGATGGTGCAGGCGCCTTCCTTCTTCACCTTGGCCGCGCACGAGGTGCGCAGGCTCAAGTCGAGATCGGTGGCCGTGATGGTCAACCGGTCGTTGGCCGCCTCAAAAAGAAAATTGGAGAGGATGGGAATGGTCGTCTTGCGTTCGACGACTCCCTGGGTGGCAGTGAGTTCTTTGAGCAACTCAAACTTGCTGACGCTGATTTCCATCGCCGTTCCCTGGACCGCCGGGGTTGCTTCCGCAGCCATGTGTTCCACCTTTGCCGTCGCGTCCTGCTGGGTAAGCAATTGCGCGCGACTTCTGCCTTTCCTTATATCAAATAAGAATCTTATAAAACAGTAGTAACCGTAGTGCCTCTGTAAAAGTGGAAAAGAACGGCAAAACCGCTTGCTGACAGGGCGGAAACGCCGTTGCCTTTCACCAAAACCATGTTAGCCGCTGCCGGAGCCTGTTGGGAACGAGGACCGAGACTGCATTCCCGACAACTCTTCCACGCGATTCACATTTCATCCACAGGGCTGGTCAAGGAAAACCGGCCCGTAAAGTGAAAAACCGCGCCCGAGGCGCGGTTTAACCACCTAAAACTTCGGTGAGTTTGTTCAGCAGCCTGTTCAAATCCTTGTCGGTCTTGCGGGCTTCGGTGATCTTCTCCACGGAATGCAGCACGGTGGTGTGGTGCTTGCCACCGAACTGACGGCCAATTTCCGGCAGCGAGGCTTCAGTCAGATGCTTGGCCAGGTACATCGCAATCTGTCGGGGATAGACGATGGAGTGCGAGTTGTTCTTGGCCTTGATCTCTCCCGGCCGCAAGCCGAACTGGTCCGACACCGCCCGCTGAATTGCCTCGATGGTGATTTTGCGGACCTGCGAGTCGATGAGGTTCTTCAGTACCTCTTGCGCGGTCAACATGCTGAGGTCGCGTCCGGTGAGCGAGACATACGCGGTCAGTCGAATCAGCGCGCCTTCCAACTCACGCACGTTGCTGCGGATGTTGGAAGCGATGTAGAGCGCCACGTCGGTGGGAAGTGATACGTGCTCCGTCTCGGCTTTCTTTTGCAGGATGGCGACTTTGGTCTCAAGGTCGGGCGGTTGGATGTCGGCGATCAGGCCCCACTCGAAGCGGCTGCGCAAGCGGTCCTCGATCTCGGCGAGCTCCTTGGGCGGACGGTCGCTGGCGATCACGATCTGCCGCATGGACTCGTGCAGCGCGTTGAAGGTATGGAAGAACTCCTCCTGGGTGCGCTCCTTGCTGGCCAGAAACTGGATGTCGTCCACCAGCAGCACGTCCATGTTGCGGTACTTGTCGCGGAAGCTGGTCATCTTATTGTTCCGCAACGCATTGATCATCTCGTTGGTAAACTTCTCGGCCGACAGGTAGCAGATGGCCATCTGCGGATTCCGCGTCTTGATCTCACGTCCGATGGCCTGCATGAGATGGGTCTTTCCCATGCCAACCCCGCCGTACAGGAACAGCGGATTGTAGGCCTTGGATGGGCGCTCGGCCACGGCGCGCGCGGCAGCGTGGGCAAACTGATTGCCCGAGCCAATGACGAACCCATCGAATGTGTACTTGGGGTTGAGCTGTGCCGCGCCGTCCCAGTCGAAGCGCGCCTGGCTACCGGCGGCAACTGCGTCGGCCGAGGCCGACGAATCTGCGGCACCGTCCACCGGCGCTTTCTCGGCGACGCGCTCGGCCTTCTTGGCGGTCTTTTCCGGGTCGGTGACGAACTCGACATCCTGGTACTCCAGGCCGAGGTTCTCGATCGCCTCGCTGATCAAGTCGCCGTACTTGTCGCCGATGTGGCAGAAGTCGGGATTGGGCACCTTCACGAAAAGCGTCGGTCCCTGCGAGTGCGAAAAGCGCGTGGGCTTGAGCCAGGTTTCGTAGGAGTGGCGGTTGACTTTCTTTTCCAGGGCATCGAGCACGAGTACCCACGGATTGGGAGAGGAAGATCCAAAATAAGACATAGCAAACATAAACCCGGAGGCCAAAGTGCCTCGAATCGCATCCACGGTTATTTCGGGGGGAGCGCAACAACCGCCACGTTCCGCCCCACGATTCAGGAGAAAGTTACGATCCGTAACCGATGAGGCCACGGGAAAAGTACCATTCCATGAGAGAGTGCGTGGAGTGTTTTCTCAGTGGCTGCATCGCATCCTAGCATGAAAAATCCACAGGACAAGTTGCGTTCGTCACTGTGCGTGGCCACACGCGTTGCGAGTGATTGATTTCGTGAATGTTACTGGCGAAAAAAAAATTTAGTGCCGCGCGCGTGGTGCAAAACTCAAAAGCGTATGCAACCTGCACCAAGAATGGGACATCAGGCCCGGCCATTCAGCCTCCGCGCGGTCCCCCTCCGCGCTCCTCCAATCCGGCGGCAGTTGCGGGGCAGGCTACCGAACCGATATACTTTGGGTTTGCCCCAACTAACTTATTGCCAGTGAGGAGCGCAGTTCCGTAATGCCGAAGCGCACATTCCAACCCAACCGTCGTCGCCGCTCGAAGACGCACGGATTTCGTTCTCGCATGAAGACCAAGAGCGGTCGCGCGGTCATTTCCCGCCGTCGCGCCAAGGGACGCAAGCGCGTCGCCGTGAAGCCCGGCTTCCGCGAGTAGCCGTACTGAGCCCTGGTTCTGCCCGGAGTTATGCCGGTTCCATGTCAGAAGTGAACGGAATCCGGCACGAAATACAGCCTGTGACCTCCGCTAGCCGTGCCTATCCCAAGTCGAAGCGCCTGTTGCGGCACGCCGACTTTCAGCGCGTTTACCAGACCGGCCGCCGCCAGTTCACGGGTAATATGACGGTGTTTTTTCTGCGGCGGAGCGAAGCGGCCAGCGGTGACAGACCGTCGCTGCGCGTCGGTTTCACCGTCGGACGGGTGCTGGGCGATGCGGTGGAGCGAAACCGCATCAAGCGCCGCATGCGGGCAGCGGTCCGCAACGGCTGGCCACAACAGGAGGCGCCGGTGGACGTGGTATTCAACCCGCGCAAATCGGTCCTCAGCCTGCCCTTCGCAGATGTGGCGCAGGAAGTGTCGCGTGGGTTACAGTTGGCTCTCCAACGGGCGCGTGAGGCGCAGGATGCGCCACCAACCGGGCAGGTCAAGCGGAAATGAAGTCAGCCATACAGTTCCTGTTGCGCGGCTACAAGCGGTGGATTTCGCCGATGCTGCCGCACGCCTGCCGCTTTGTGCCGACTTGTTCGGAATACGCCCTGGAGGCCGTGGAACGCCACGGAGCACTGCGCGGAAGCTGGCTGGCCATTGCGCGCCTGTCGCGCTGCCATCCCTTTGCCCGCGCCGGACACGATCCGGTGCCGGCGGAGGCCGACTCAATTTCGCGGAACTTTGACCACGCCGGGTGCGCTCCTGTGAGCGCTGCCCGGGAACCGGTAAGCCGCCACTACTAATATGGAACCTAATTTTGGCCGAGTATAAAAATCCCCAGCAAGAACCAGGCGGTCAAGGCCGCATGATGCCGATCATGGTGGCAGTCTTTGCGCTGCTGCTGGTCAGCCAGTTCTTCCTCTACAAGAACAAACCCAAGACGCCGTCGGGCGCCAACCCTGTCCAGACCACGAACGCCCCCGCGGCGGAAACACCCGCAGAGGGAGTTGGGTCGGCCCAGCCTTCCGCTCCCGTCGGAGCGGCTGCCGTAAAGACGGCTGCCGCCGAGACCGAGACGGTGGTGGAGAACGACCTCTACCGCATCGTCTTCACCAACAAGGGCGCGCAAGCCAAATCTTGGGTACTGAAAAAGTACAAGGACGAAAAGGGCCAGCCTCTCGACCTCGTCAGCCACGACGCGTCCAGCTTCGGGCTGCCGCTGAGCCTGTTCGCGTACGACGAAACGCTTCGCACCAAGCTCAATTCCAGTCTGTACACCGGCGCTCCGGAGGGCCAGGTTGCGGCGCCCAGCGAAATCTCCTTCGAGTTTTCCGATGGTGTGGTCAGCGTCCGCAAGACGCTTCGCTTCGACGAAACCTATGTGATCTGGCTCGAGACCGTGGTCACCGTCAACGGCAAACCGGTGCAGGCGTATCCCTCATGGCCGGCGGGCTTCGGCGACCAGGGCACTGCCCCTTCGTTCGCATCCGCCCGTATCGATTACCTCGCGGGAGACAGCGTGGAGCGCCTGGCCGCCAAGAAGATTAGCGGCGGCAACACGCTGCGGGGCCCGTTCCAGTGGGCCGGCCCGCAGGACCAGTACTTCGCGGCCATCTTCCTCCCCGACCAGCCGCAGCAAGCGGCGATGGTCACCTTCCGCAACGCCATCCAGGTCCCTAAGGACCCGGCCAAGCCCGACCCCAATAGCCTGCAAAAGGTCGAGGTGCTGGGCGCAGCCGTAGGCAGCGTCGATGGAACCACTCGCGAGCGGATTTTCGTCGGCCCCAAAACACTGAAAGTTCTTGAGGCGATTCATTCCAATACCCTGAGCGGCCAGCCCAATGGTCCAGACCTCACCCACGCGGTCGATTTCGGCTTCTTCAAGCTAATCGCGAGGCCGCTGTTCTTATGGTTGCTCTGGACGCACGATCACATGGCCGCCAACTGGGGCGTCTCCATCATCATCCTGACGATCGTCATCAACCTGGCGCTGCTGCCCCTGCGCATCACCAGCATGAAGTCGGCGCTGAAGATGCAGAAGCTGCAACCGCAGATGAAGGCGATTCAGGAGCGTTACAAGAAATATCCGATGCGCGATCCCAGGCGCGCCGAGATGAACACCGAGATTTCGGCCTTGTACAAGGAACATGGCGCCAATCCGGCCGGAGGCTGTCTGCCCCTGGTCATCCAGATGCCGTTCCTCTTCGCGTTTTACTCGATGCTGGGTGTGGCCATCGAACTTCGCCAGGCGCCATTTCTCTGGCTGCACGATTTGTCATCGCCCGACAAGCTGTTCATCCTGCCGGTGCTGATTGTGATCAGCACGCTCTTCGTGCAGAAGATGACGCCCAATGCCGGCATGGACCCGAAGCAGCAGCAGATGATGACCATCATGATGCCGCTTATGCTGGGCTTCTTCAGCTGGTCGCTGGCCTCGGGACTGAGCCTGTACTGGGTCGTGGGAAACATCATCGCCATCGGCCAACAGTACGTGATGAACCGCACCGGCCTCGGCAAGGAAATGCGTGCCGAGATGGAAAAACGCGCCCGCAAGGCCGCAAAGTAAGGTCACCAGAAAGCCGCTATGCCGATAACTGACAAGATCGCCTCCGCCAAGAAAATCAGCGAACTGCTCAACGGGATCATCTCCACCGGCGACTTCCGCCTGCGCTACAAGATCATGGTGGACCCGCCCGCCGCCGACCACGATTTCGTCCATCCGCAAATCAAGGTCGACCTCTCCGGTGCCGACAGTTCGCTGGTGAAAGAGCGTGGCGGCGAGCTGCTGCGCGCCTTCGAGCACGTCGCGCTCGAGATGCTGCGCCTCGGGCCCGACGAGCACGACCTGGTCGTCTTCGACTGCGAAAATTTCCGCTCCAACCGCATGCAGGAGCTCCGCCTTTCGGCCAACGTGGCCGCCGAGAAAGTGCGTTCCAGCGGGATGCCGTATGCCTTCGCCCCGATGTCGTCGCGTGAGCGGCGACTGGTGCATCTGGCCCTTCGCGAAGCGGAAGACCTGCGCACCGAAAGCGCCGGCGAAGCCCTGCAGCGCTATGTCGTCGTCTATCCCAAGGACTACAACGGCAAGCCTCCGGCGCCGCCCGCAGCGCCGTCGCGGCGGAGATAGATAGTGCATCGTTGCGATGCGAGTGTTGGAAAGCTACGGCGTCGGAATTGAGACGTTGTCGGATTCCCGGCGCGCCTGTGCGGCTAGGTTTACCAGATCTGCATCTAAGCCTGAGTATTTAAGCATTGAACTTGGGTCATTGGCGGCCTGTGCGAGGCCGGGCGTGAACTTCGCAAGCCAAGCGTCGATATTCTTGCAGACCGGACTATCTGCGATCGCGGCGTCGTTTCTTGCATCTATCAGGTTTCTCTGCAAAGTGCCTATTTGGTTGATTTGGGCCCCGAGCTCGGGGCGTTCTTTGTCGCGTGAACCACGATGAATGGCTATGTTTGCAAGTACGACGTAGGCGGAGAACGCGCCATGGAGATCGTCAAGCCGCAATGCCAATGATTGGAAAGCCTTAATCCGGGTCCTGGCTTTCTCTTGCTGAAGTTGCAGGTTAACCTTTTGAGACTCTAGGGCTACATTTGCTGCAATCGTCATTCTCGCCGTTACGTAAGATGCGCCTAGCCCAATCAAGGCAGCCACAACCGCGCTCCCGAGCATCGTAGGCAGTAAGCTCGGTTTACTGGCTTCTTTGATTTGCTCAAGCCAGGATTCCGGCAGTACCGGTGGGAAGACAACTGCAGCCGGCACAGGCGCAGACTCGCGAGGCTTCACCTTGTCGTCATCAGCCATTTCGAAATCGCCGGACCGCTCGCCCGGTTGGATCAGCTAATTAATATCTGGATTCTTGAACTTATAGTTCGTACATAGGCACCGCCCGTCCTCGCACAGTATGCAGCCTTCGGGCGGAGTCGGTTTGGGGTTCTTACATGTACCTACCTTGTCGCGATTTACAGCCAGCAAATCTCCGAAATTCTCATATTTCCCCATGGTCTTAAGTGAGAACTTGAAAGTATTCGCGAGAGCGCCGCCATCATCAAACTGATATATGGTCGTAGGGTTTGCGTGCTGCAACTGGCCAGCGATCTTTTGCTTGGCAGTCGACGACATATCTTGCGCCGCGGCCGTCTGTCCGACGATCAGAAGAAATGCGACGCCCAACGCGGATACTAGAAGCGCCAGCCTACATGTTCTGGGTGTCCGCATGATTTCCTCCTTTGAAGGTCGCTTAATCCGAGCATCTTACACCAGTCTCCCTGCTTTGCAGCGCTGAAAGTGATCGCCTCTCGCACCTGAATCCGCACACCGAATTCGGATCGTGAATTAAGTGAATAAAATGAACTCAGTGCACCTCGACGACACCATCGTTGCCATTGCCACGCCTCCCGGTCGCGGCGGCATTGGCGTGGTGCGTTTTTCGGGACCCGAAGCGACGGCTATCGCACGGCCCATGCTGCGCCTGTCGCATGCCGATGAATTGCAGCCCAACCGCGCCCACTTCGGCGAGCTAATCGATCCCGCGACCGGCGACCGCATCGACGAAGTGGTCGTGACTTTCTTCGCGAAGCCGCACTCCTACACCACCGATGACGTAATCGAAATTTCCTGCCACGGCTCGCCCGTGGTCCTCCGCCACCTCGTCGAGATGGCCCTCTCCCGCGGCGCGCGGTTGGCCGAGCCCGGTGAATTCACCATGCGGGCCTTTCTGAATGGACGCATCGACCTCACCCAGGCCGAGGCCGTCCGCGACCTCATTGACTCGCAAACGCTCTACCAGGCGCAGGTCGCGGCGCGTCAGCTCGAAGGTGCGTTGTCGAGGCGCCTGCAACCCATCAAGCAAAAACTCGTTGACCTGATCGCGGTCATGGAAGCCGGCATCGACTTCGCTGAAGACGATGTCTCGGTTATCTCCGATGAGCAGATCCTCGAACGCATCGGCAGTGTGCATGCACCGCTCGGGCAATTGCTGGCCAGCTTCACCTACGGCAAGGTTGTGCACGAAGGCCTCACGCTGGCCATCGTCGGCCGTCCCAACGTGGGCAAATCGAGCCTCTTCAACCGCCTCGTCGAGCACGAGCGCGCTATCGTCACCGCCACTCCTGGCACCACCCGCGACCTTGTCACCGAGACAGTTTCGATCGGTGGAATTCCTGTGCGTCTGGTGGATACCGCCGGCATCCGCGACTCGCTCGACGAAGCCGAAAGCATTGGCGTGCGCAAGTCGCTCGAGGCCCTTGCCGACGCCGACATCGTTCTGGTGGTGCTTGACATCACGCAATTGCCGGATGCCGGGCTCGCCGCCGACCTCGATCTGATCGAGAAGACCAAGGGCCGCCCTCGCATTCTGGTCTGCAGCAAAGCCGATCTTCAGACCGAGAACCGCGGCACCGTCACCAAGAAACTCTCCGCCAACGATCTCGATTCCGCCGAGCCCGGGGTTTTCACCTCTGCGCTAACTGGCGAAGGGATTGAGCAGCTACGGGAACTGATCCTGGCGCAAGTGAGCGGCGACGGCACCGGTCAGCGGGAAGGCGGCTTCCTCACCAACGTGCGCCACCAAAAGCTGGTATCGGACTCCCTCACCGCGCTTGACGCAGCTACGGCGGCCGTCCCACGCAAGACCCCGCACGAGATGCTGCTGATGGACCTCTACAACGCCCTGCGCCCGCTCGACGAAATCACCGGCGCCACCACGGCCGACGATATCCTCAATCTCATTTTCAGTTCGTTCTGCATTGGGAAATAGATATGTCGTGCTAGACGACCAGTAAACGGTGGAACCGGTTTCCCTGACCCATCAGATTTAGAAGTTCGAACACAAGATCCCCGAGCTCATGAGCCCCCGCAAAATATTTTTTCGAGGCAGTTGGGTCGAGAAATCGTTCGATCATTGTTCTTTCCGCGGCGTCAGTCCCTTCAAGGAACCGCGCGTAACACGCTAACACCGCGGTTACCCGATCATGCGCATCGCTGAATCCGACTTCATCGAGGATCCAGGTCAATCGTTCTGTCGGAGAGAGAGCAACCATGTGGGCTGCATCGGTTGGGCTCACCGTCTTTCTAAGGGCATAGCAGCCGAGGAGATATAAGAGTGCTGAATAACATGTCAGCAGGCGACTGTGTTTCAGCTTGTAATTCTTGAGCTTCCGTTTTGCCTTCTTCTCTGCTGGCTCTCTGGACGTATTCGCTTCATAGTTGACGCAGAATGTTCGCCAAAGGCGGAGGATATCGTTTGCAAGAAAACCTGGAATAAAGTCATCTTTATGGTCCGTGTAATCGCTCCAATAGGCGGTCACGACATCGTCGGTGACATCGCGGTACACAGAATCACTCAAGAGCGGGCGACTTTCCAGAAGTAACAAGAGTCTTGCAGTGAAAGTGTTGTTTGCGTCGTCTTCGGCCTTACCTAACGTCTTAATCAGCTGATCGACCGTGTAGTGAACCAGATAAGCACCGTCGCCGTCGAAATCGCGAATTTTGAGCTCTCTGGTGGCTGAAATCAGGTCGGCCTTAAGGAGAATCTCGTCTAACGGTCGCAACAGAGCTTTGGGTCCCGTCTTCTCGTCTTCAACCACCTTTCCGACGATGAAGAGGTCCAAGTCACTGTGCAGCGTTGCTTCGCCGCGCCCATACGACCCGGTAGCATAAACACATGCTCGATCTCGACAAATTTCTTCTGCGTGGGTTAAATGGCGTTTGAGGGAAGCGATTTGCTCTGAAGTCTTAGTACGACGCTCGTTCAATATGTTGGCCATACGCACCGTTCCATTCGAATACATTGGCGAAGATTTCTGCCTGTTCGATGGCGTCGTCGAGAGCATTGTGCGTGTGAGGTCGTCCCGGACGAAGTGACGGCCAAACTCGATTGAGTCCAGACTCAGCCATTGGTATGCCGGCTTTTATTGCAAATGCCGTCTTTATGTCTAGACAACGCGAATGCCCGAACGGCGAGCCATTCGCGGAGTACCTAATGAAGTACCAGTACAGAAACGTCCAGTCAAAACTTAGGGGATAGGCGACCATCACCGGAGTACAAGAACCCGCGATGTCTCGCACCCACTCGCAAGCATCCGTCATAGCTTGTTCAGGTGGCTGTCCCTCACGGCACAATCGTTCGCGATCTAACCCGTTCACGCGGAGAGCTTCCAACTCAAATTGATTAGAGATTGGGCGGAGCTCCCGGTAAAAGCTGAGATTGTGACTTCGAGGCCGTTCAAATACCTTGCCGTCAAAGCGTCCTGCAAAAACAAACGCAAATGACAGGATCGAAAAGGGACCGGGAATCGACCCATCTGTCTCGACATCAGCAGAAAAATATACGTCCACGCTCATTAGGAAAATCCCGTCAATTCCACAGGACGGCTCCCGTCTCGTTTATCAATACTAGCAGCACCAGCAAGTAAGGAATCAACAGGCTAAACGGGGAGGTATATCCCTCCGGTGCGATTGCCCCGAACTCCGGGCGGACTGTCGCCACGGGCTTGACGGTCGCGAGGCATATACTGGCCACGACCACCGGAGAGCCCCATGGCGCACCTGAACATCTACGTCTTTCGCTGTTCGCGCTGCGGCGAGCCCGCAGTTTCGCTGTTTAAGGAGAAGACTCCGGGCGGCACCGAGTCCGGGGACACCATCTTCCCAGCCATCGATCTCAAGTCGATCCGCGCCCAATGTTCCGCCTGCAAGCACACGCAATTCCGCGACGCCGCCGACGCCGCGCATCATGAGTTGGTGGACTGGAACTAAGCTCGAACCAAATGCCGTTGAGCACAAAGGCATGACATCGAAAACATATACGGTTGCAGAGGCCAAGGCGCATCTCTCGAAGCTGATTCGAGAAGCAGAGCAGGGAAATGATGTGTACATCACGCTCGCTGGCAAGCCGGTTGTCAAAGTCGAGCCGTTGGCGGCAGCTAAAGAGCGGGTTCCTGGTCGCTTTAAGGGGAAGATTTCCTGGCAGCCGGATGCATTTGATCCATTGACCGACGAGTAGTTGAAAGACCTGGGGTTCGAATAGCGCGGCAGAAGTTACTTCGACAGCGCCCCCAACGCCGCTCTGAAGATGGCATCGAAATTATCCCGTCCTGCCGAAGCCACGGCGCGCTCGACGCACTTCTCCGCCACTGCCCTCTGGTAGCCCAGATTGGTCAGCGCCGAGATCACGTCTTCCTCAATCGCCGACACCGGCGTCGCGGTTTGGGGCGCGCCGAAGGCGTCCAGCTTGTCGCGCAACTCCACGCACATGCGCTCGGCTGTTTTCTTCCCGATGCCGGGGATGCGCGTCAGCCGCGCAAAATCATTGCCCCGTATCGCGCCCACCATGTCCGCCGTCGCCATGCCGCTCAGAATCGTAATCGCCAGCTTCGGCCCAATGCCACTCACCGTGATCAGCTTCTCGAAGAGCTGCTTCTCGTCGGCCCGCAGAAAACCGAACAGCGCGATCGCGTCCTCGCGCACATGGGTATGAATATGCAGCGCCACCTCGCTGCCCAGCGTGGGCAAGTCAGAAAACGTCGGCACGGTGATAGTCACGTCATAGCCGACGCCTGCCGCCTCAACAATGGCCTGGTTGGGATGTTTCGAGATCAGCTTGCCGCGAATGTGAGCAATCATAAAAGTGGCTAGTGCCTAGTGGCTAGATCCTCTGACCACCAGCCACTAGCCACTGGTTCTTACTGCCTTCTCCGGTGATACACCGCAAACTCATACCCCGGATTCGCCGGAAACAGTTCGTTGATCTTGCGTAGCCGCTCGGCCATTGCCGCCGGAGCCAGCAGCGGATAGTCGCGCTCCCGCAGCTCCTGGTAATCCACGTCGAGGAACAGCGACAGGCAGTACACTGCGATCGCATCGGCGAACGCCGCCATTTCGTATTCCTGTTTCGCCTTCTCCGCCTCGTTGTTGCTGCTGGTGGCGATTTTGCGTAGCTCATACGCGTCCATCGAGGTTTCGCCGCGCACCTTGTCGGCCACCTGTTTCCACGCCAGGTCGCTGAACTCCTGCGCCACCCCGACCTTCTCCACGAAGTTGTGCCCCACGTTGATGAAAAACTCGAACGCAATCGCGAAATTGTCTTCCATCAGCCGGGTGGAGATGAACACGCACTGCGAATCGCCCAGCGTGTGGTTGCGATGGCAAATTGCGCTGTCGGCCAGTTGCACGTCGTAGCGGTCGGCGATCATCGTCTCTTCGTCGAGGTTCAGCGTGAGCGGCACGAAATAATACGCCTTGCGGCTCAGCGCCGCCGCAATGGTTCGCGGCACCGCCGTCACCATGCGATCGATATCGCGGATGGAATTGGTCACCTCGCCCATCACGGCGTAGCAGATGCCGTTGCTGGCCTGCGTGACCGGCGCCAACCGCACCACTTCGGCAGGTGTTCGCGTGATTGCCTGTGACACATGCGACATGAAGGCTGATTGTAAACCAGTTACGCCCGCCGGTTCAGTCCCGATCATGTTGTACCCTGAAAAGACGGAACCTGAAATCTGCATCGATCAGACCCTAACTATGCCCACCGCCCAGCAACCCGGCCCACTCTCGCGCCTGTTAGGCTCTGCGCTGCGCGTGTTCTTTACCACCCTCATTTTCACCGCCGGAGGCATGGGCCTCGGCCTGCTGCTTGGCATCCTGGGCATGGTGAGCTATGGGCTGATTGCCCACGTCCAGCCCGACATGCGCCACGCCTACCTCCACTTCGCCATTCCCCTGGCCATCACCATCGGATGTGTCGCATTCATCGGCGCGCTTATGCTCGAAGTCCGTGCCCGCCGAACTCCACGCGCATAAGTTCTACGATTCGACAATACGTACAGGAATCCTGTACTCTATTGCAAGGAGCAGAACCATGCCCATTGACACCACCTACACCGCTCTGCGCGAGAACCTCGCCGCCGTTCTCGATCGCGTCACCGACGATCAGGAAGTTGTCATCGTTCGCCGTCGTGGCGCCAAAGACGTGGCCCTCATTCCCGCTGACGAATTGTACAGCCTGATCGAGACAGCGCACCTGCTCCGCTCGCCGGCCAATGCGAAACGGCTGTTGGCGGCGCTGCGTCGTGCCAAACAAGGCAAAGGCAAACCGGAGCCGGTCGAGAAACTGCGGCGGGAGATGGGACTTGAAAGAAACTCGTAGGCGCGATGCGGTGTTCGATATCGAATTCCGCCGCGACCTCCAATTCTGGATCAAGACAGATCGCAAAATTGCTCTAAGGGTCATGGAGCTGGTGGAAGCAGCCATGCGAGACCCATTCCGGGGTTTAGGAAAACCAGAACCGCTAAGGCACGAGCTGGCCGGATGCTGGTCGCGCCGCATTTCTCCGGAACATCGTCTCGTTTACCGCGTCACCAGCACACGGATTGATTTTCTGCAGGCACGTTATCACTACGAATAAACTCTAGTTTTAGAAGGCCACGTTCTCATGTCCGAACTCATCCACGTAAAACTGCCCGACGGCAGCGTCAAAGAAGTTCCCTCCGGAACCACCGCCCTCGACATCGCCAAGGGCATCAGCCCGCGCCTCGCCGACGCCGCCCTCGCCGCCCAAATCCGGCCGAGCCACAACGGCAACGAAGGTACGGACAAAGACCCGAAGCTCGTCGACCTGACCAAGCCCCTCGAAGAAGACGTCGAGCTCCGCCTGCTCACCGAGCGCGATCCCGAAGCCCTCGAAGTCTTTCGCCACTCCTCCGCGCATCTCATGGCCGCCGCGGTCCTCGAACTCTTTCCCGAGACCAAGCTCGGACACGGCCCCGCCACCGAGAACGGATTCTTCTACGATTTCTATCGCGAGAAGCCCTTCACCCCCGACGACCTCGCCGCCATCGAAAAGAAGATGCAGGAGCTCGTCAAAGCCGACCTGCCCTACGCGCGCGAATTTCTGCCTCGCGCCGAAGGCCTAGAGCGCTTCAAGGCCGAAGGCGACTTCATGAAGTGTCACTTCATCGAGCAGTTCACCCAGCCCGACGAGAAAATTTCGATCTACAAGACCGGCAAGTTCACCGACTTCTGCCGCGGCCCGCACATCCCGTCCACCGGACGCATCAAGGCCTTCAAACTCCTCAACATCGCCGGAGCCTACTGGCTGGGCGACGAAAAGAACCCGCAGCTCCAGCGCATCTACGGCACCTCGTTCTACTCCAAGAAAGAGCTCGACGACTACCTCAACAAGCTCGAAGAAGCCAAGAAGCGCGACCATCGCCTGCTCGGCAAGCAGCTCGACCTGTTCTCCATTCAAGAGCTCGCCGGCCCCGGCCTCATCTTCTGGCATCCCAAGGGAGGCCTCATCCGCAAAGAGATGGAAGACTGGATGCGCGACGAGTATCTCCGCCGCGGCTACGCGCTGGTCTTCACTCCGCACGTCGCCCGCACCGACCTCTGGAAGACCTCCGGCCACGCCGGCTACTACGCGCAGAACATGTTCACCCCCATGGAGCTGGACGACGCGGAATACCGCATGAAGCCCATGAACTGTCCGTTCCACATCCTCATCTACCAGGACTCGCTCAAGTCCTACCGCGATCTGCCCGCGCGCTACGGCGAGCTCGGCACCGTCTATCGCTACGAGCGCTCCGGCGTCATGCACGGCCTGCTGCGCGTGCGCGGCTTTACCCAGGACGACGCCCACATCTTCTGCACTCCCGAGCAGATCGAAGACGAGGTCGTCGGCTGCATCGACTTCGCCCTCGAAGTCCTCCGCGTTTACGGATTCGACAAGTACCAGGTCGAGCTTTCCACCTGGGACCCGAACGACCAGAAGACCTACGCCGGACGCCCCGACCAATGGGAGCTCGCCGAGCGTTCGCTCGAACACGCGCTCAAGCGCCGCAACATCGAGTACAAGACCATCCCCGGCGAAGCCGCGTTTTACGGCCCCAAAATCGACATCAAGCTGGTCGACGCCATCGGCCGCCTCTGGCAGCTCTCCACCGTGCAGTTCGACTTCACCCTGCCCGAGCGCTTCCAGCTCGAGTACGTCGGCGAAGACGGCAAGCGCCACCAGCCGCTCATGGTGCACCGCGCGCTCTACGGCTCCATCGAGCGCTTCTTCGGCGTGCTCATCGAGCACTACGCCGGAGCCTTCCCCGTCTGGCTCTCGCCCACGCAGGTGGCCATCATCCCCATCGGCGAGAAGCACCAGGCCTACGCGAACGAAGTTGGCGAAAAGCTCAAGGCCGCCGGAGTGCGCGTCCACGTTGACGCCCGCAACGAAAAGATGAACGCCAAAATCCGCGAACACGCCATGCAGAAGGTGCCATTCCAGTTGGTCCTAGGCGACCGCGAAATGGAGGCCCACGAAGTCAACGTCCGCGTCCGCGGCCAGGAAAAAGCCGAAGGCTCAGTGCCAGTGGATGCGTTTGTGGAGCGGGTGAAGAAGTTAATTGAGGACAAGAGTCCCACACTGTGAGACTCTAAGTTGGGTGCCCATTTAAGCCTGAGCGAAGTCGAAGGGCTGGGCGGGGTCTCTCGGGGAGTAGAAGAACGCCCGATTGGAAAGAAGTTATTCGAGCGGCCAGCCGGCACAGAACCTCATGCCTAACGTTACTGCCGGATGACTACAAACGAGGTGAGTTTGTGAAGCAGCGCAGCGCAAAATCCGCAGTTGACCTTGTGGAGAACTATTTTGGGGAAAAACTTACCTCGCGAAACATCAAGAAGATTACGTCGAGCCGCAGCCATGATGACATTGCAGATTTCTTTATGTGGACTCTAGATGATTTTATGGATCAGCCATTCATTCCCAAGCGAGCAGAAGGCGAACTTAGAGCATTTGTCGGTTATACCCACTCGCAAGCCGATATGATTTTCTTTGACCTCGAGGCCCATCCAATTGATCTCAATTATTTTAAACGTCTTCTGCTCTACTACGATAGAGTGGCACTTACATTTCATACCGAGTTTTTTTGTGAGTTAGTCGGCCCTGACCACCTTGCGCGTTTTCTAGAAGTAGTGAATTCGATTAAACCGCTTGTGGCCGATAATACAGTCATATTCGTGGGCGAGCCAGTACTCTATAACCCAAGCGTTGAGTTTGGAGATGCATTTAGAAGGCTTACTGGCCGCGAGTTGTCGGCGGGTGGGAAGGACAACGACAATAAGCCGAGCAACATGAGTGAGCGAGAGTCCGCTATCTTAGCCGACCTAAATCCGTGCCATACTTTAGATCTCGACTATGTAACGACCCAGCCTGCAAACTGGTCAGCCATTAAACGATGGTATGTCGGCTCGGGTCGCGAAGAGCTTCAAAAAGAGGCTCGTCATGTCTGGGCAACATCCCTTGTAACATCTGAGCTTCCAAATCTTGTCAACCTCACATACAAAGACATCATTAGTATTCGTAAGAACAGCGATGCTTTCACTGAGTGGCGCCAGACGCTGGATGAGTTGTTTGAGCTCTTGGCTAAGAATAACCCAACCAGCATGGAGCAACTCGGGAAGGAGGTACAGTATTTCTCGAAGCACAGGATATCTGAGAAGAAGAGGCGCCTCGAGGAAGAAATTGCGAAATCATCCCTAAAATGTCACCTAAAGAACAGCGCCCTGATTATCACGATATCGTTCTTGGGTCAGCTCATTGCGAGTCAGTATATCGACATACCGCTGACTCGCCAGATGGTGAGCTTAATTACAGGCAGCAGTGGCGTTGCGGGGGTGGCATCGCTTATGGGAACAAAATGGACGAGTCGAAGTAAGAAGTTATTGGCGAAGTATTACAGTCTACTTGAGGAAGCCCTTCGTAGGCGAGGGAGTGGCCAGCAGGTGGCTGTAGATGCTCAAGACATTTGCAGCATCGTGATCGGCTGATCGGGCGGCTTGTAGGAGAGGCTACCATAGGTGGGCGGGTGCCTGTAGATGATCAAGACGTTGTTCCAGCGTCGGAGCGGCTGATGGGCGGCTTGTAGTTGAGGCTACCATGGGGTCTTTCGTGGTTGTAGTAGTCGATCCAAGGCAGCAAGTGAGCGTCTCTTTGCTCTGAGTCGGTCCAGTGTTTTGCATAGGCCCATTCGCGCAGGGCGGTCTGGATGAAGCGCTCGGCCTTTCCGTTGGTTCTCGGTGTGTAGGGCCTGGTGCGGCTGTGTTTGATGGCCATTTGCTGGCAAGCGTGGCGGAACTGGTGTGAGCGGTAGCTGGAGCCGTTGTCGGTCAGCAGGGCGCGGATGCCGATGCCGTGGCGTGGCGAAGAACTCGACGGCCGAGTTCAGGAAGCCGATGGTGGTTTCGGCCTTCTGATCGGGCAGCATCTGGGTAAAGGCCATGCGCGAGTGGTCATCGACGGCCACATGCAGGGCCAGGAAGCCGGGATGTTTCCGCTTGCCGCGCAGCCGGCCATCGCCGCGCAGGCTGACCTCGGCGAAGCGCGTCATGCCCTTGATATCGAGATGCAGCAGGTCGCCGGGCCGCGGATGCTCGTAGCGCTGGACCGGCGGCGGCGGGTTCAGGTCGCGCCATCGGCTCAGCCGGGCGCGGCGCAGGATGCGGCTGACCGAAGCCGGGCTCAGGCCGGTGCGGCGCGCGATCTCGTAGCCGGGCATGTGCCCCCGGCGAAGAGCAAGAACCTTTTCCACTAAGTGAAGAAGCTGTCTGGCGCGGGCTGCGATGCGGACGCGAACTGCGATCCAGCAGCCCGGCGACTCCGCCGGCCACGATACCGCGCCACCCACTTGGCCGGCGGTCTTGGCGCTGACGCGGAAGGCGGCTGCGGCCGCCTTCCGCGTCGCCCCCTGCTCCACAACGAATCTGGCCAACGCCTCTCGACTGCGAAAGCTAAGTGGGGCATTCTTATGAATGTCCATTCGATTCCTCCGAGAGAAGCTAGTTGCTCGTCACAACCAGCTTCTCCGGTTCGAATCGAATGGACAACCTCTTGAAAGATCACAGGTGCCCCACGTAACCCTCGATTGAACTCTCAAATCTTCCCGAGGGTGGGCGGGTGGCCCAGGTAACCCTCCGTTCTACTTAAAAATCTTAACGCGGGGTGCCCCTTCTATGACAACCCTGCCCCGCGTCAAGGGCTTTTTCCGAGCGCACTCCGCCGCACGAGCTTTTCCGAGCGCCATTTCGCTCTATGGGAAAATCCCCGGTGTGTTCTGCCCTGAAACTCTGCTTTGCCGACCAAGGCTCGTTTCCTGAATCTCTCGATGGAACCCCGGTTCCACCAACCATCTATTCGGTCACTCCACCATGATTCCTACTTCGAACTCCCTCGCCACGCGAGGGAGGCCGGGCGCCTATTCATTCGAGCGGGGATCAAACTCCACCCCATGGGGCACCGCAGGCTGCCCGACATGCGAACCGGACTCGATCACCTGCCCCGGCTCGAGTCCCAACTTCCACATCCACCACAACCGCACCGCCAGCTTGCGGGCGATCGCCACCGCCGCAATCGAGCGGTTCTTCTTCATCGCCAGCCGCACATACTGCCGCCGCCACTCGGCGTCGAAACGCACCGCGGTGTGCGCCGCTTCCGTTAGCAACCCACGCAATACCGCGTTGCCTTGCTTGGTCAGGTGTCCCAACCGCTGCCGCTCGCCCGAGCTGCGTTCGCTGGGAATCAGGCCCGGATAGCTGGCCACTTGGCGGCTGCTCTGAAAACGCGTCGGATCCAGGATGGTCAGCACGTACAGCAATCCCACGATAGGGCCCACCCCGTGCTGGGTGCGCAAACGCCGCACCTCCGGCCGCGCCTCGGCCTCTCGCTCCACTGCCCGATCCAGTTCCGCAATGCGCCGGTTCAGATCCTCCAGCAGCACCAGCAGGTCCGCGCGCGCCGTCGCCGCCCGGGCATCAGCTCCAGCCCCAGCAACTGCTCCCGCCCTGACTTCGTCCACAGCGCCCGCTTCTTGCGCAAGCCCTCGTTCAGCGCGATAGCTTGCAACTGGTTCATCACTCGCGTGCGCATCTGCACCAACCGGTGACGATGCAGCGCCAGCCGCCGCACATCGCGCTCCGCTGGCGTGGGCATGTGGATGCGCATCTTCTCCAGCCGCCCGTCGCTCAGCAACTCCAGCAGCAACTCGGCGTCGCGCTTGTCCGTCTTCTGCTTGCGTGTCGCCGCCGCCCGTACCTGCAACGGATCGGCCACCCACAACTCGATCCCGCATTCCGCCAGTAGCCGCTCGAACCAACGCGCATGCCCCGTCGCTTCCATGCCTACCCGCACCTTTCTGCTCGCGCAGCCCGCGGTAGTAGCCTTGGACCTCGCCGTCGTGCTTTAGCTCGCACTGGCCACACTCTCCGGTTTCCAGGTTCTTCCACGCCTATCATCTGCGCGCTCGGGTGAAAATCGCAGCCTATAATGATCATCGCGTCGACTCCTTCCTCCCGAGCCTTGGTCGGGTTCAGCACCACCAATTTACTCGCTGGCTGGAGTCGACGTTGTCATGAAATCATTCAAGCGGCCCGCTTTTGGCCGCTTGAGTGGGGGATTTCCTTTGCCCCACGACGAACCTACGGCGCTTCCTCCCATTCACCGCACATTGAAACGTGTCACCCGTCACGGTATTTCGTCATCCACGAACAATATCCTTCACTTATGCCTTGGGGCCTCAAGCGATATCAGAACGTCGGCACTCTTTACTTCATCACCTTCAGTTGCTACCGGCGCCAACCGCTTCTGATGAAACACGGCGCGGCACAAATGTTCGAGCAGGCACTCGAAGACGCGCGAGTGAGGTACGGCTTCTTTGTCTTCGGTTATGTCGTCATGCCCGAGCACGTCCACCTGTTGCTGAGCGAACCGGAACGAGGCGCACTGGCCACCGCGATCAAAGCAATGAAGCAGTCCGTTGCGCGACAACAAATCAAATTGGGCGGCGGACTTCGTTCATACCAACAAAAAGACCCACACAACCAAACGACGGTTGTGTGGGGCCCCCAACGTGTGTACTCCCGAGAAGCGCATCGAGAAACTGAAATACATCCACCGCAACCCCGTCCGTCGCGGACTCGTCGAGCAACCCGAAGACTGGCCTTGGAGCAGCTATCGCCACTACGCACTCGGCGAAGTCGGCACTATACAAATTGAGTCACCGGCTTCGGCGTGGAAGCGGCGACAGTTGACTAACCAGAGCACCCTCGTACTCCCGGAGAAATGAAAATCCCCGCTCAAGCTTCGCTTGAACGGGGCGCCCGATCCTAGATCTTCGGGCTTAAATGCGACGTTGACCGCGCCACCCGCCCAATCAATTCGGAACGTGGCTCATTATGTTGAGAACTGTTCCACTTGGATCCACCACAAAGAAGCGGCGGACGCCCCAAGGTTCGTCAGTCAGCGGGTAAGCGATTTCAAGGCCGCGGTCCGTGGCATCGGCGTAGACCTTGTCAACATCCTCGACCTCTATGCTCACATTGGGCAGCAACACTGAACTGCCATCATCATGCAAGACACTGATCTGGGATGTCGGATTGCTTGGCGATACGAACGTCATGATGGAGCCCATGTCCATTCCAACGTCGAAGCCCAAGAAGTCAACGTAAAACGCGCGGCTCTTATGCATCTGCTTGGACCTGATGTCCGGCACGACGCGCTTAATATTCATCGGCCGACTCTATCATAAAGTGGACTTCACTTCGCGAGGGCGAGGGAGGTCGGTGGGTCATTTCGTTTCGAGCCTCCGGAGTTCATAATCCTTTATTCGAAAAACCCCACTCAGCTACACTAAAGCCCAGCGCTAGTCTTGGCCGCGCGTGTCGCCTCCCATTTGCCATCTCTTCCTTCGGTACGGAAAGTCCCAACCAGTTTTTCGCCCTGGAGCTCACCCATCAGAGCCATCGACTCGTGACGCTCGAAGACGCAGGTCGCGCTCAGCTTTGAAGCCGCGAACTTGCCATCCTGGAGCTTTCCCGGACCAGTGTGTTGCGTCTCAACCGTCCCAGTCAGCGCCTCGCCTTCGACGGATAAAACCAGCGTCCCAGGTGCGGTCTGGCCCTGCACCGTAAAGGAGATGTTCCATTCCCCCGCGATTGACCCCGCCGGTCGCGTGCCGTTCTGCGCTACGGCTGCAGAACTGGCGAGTATGAGCCCGAACACTAGAACGATCCAAATTGCACTGCGCTTGTTCATCTTGATCTCCTCACCCAAAGTGTGATGAGTTCAAGATGTCCTCATTGCACAGCCGCCGTCAATGACAATGAACTCTCACGGCAGGTATAACGTACAAAACAGCGGCGAATGTCCGGAAACAAAGCATGTCCACTCAACCCATTTCGCGCCGCCGGAAACTCGATTCGCGGGTGCGCCGCACGCGCGACCGCCTGGGCGCTGCGCTCCGCCGGCTGATGCAGCAGAAAACACTCCGCGAGATCACCGTTCAGGATGTGCTGAACCAGGCGGGTGTGAGCCGTTCGGCGTTCTATGCCCACTTCAGCAGCACCCAGGACCTCTTGCTCGCCGACATGGATGAGTTCCTTGAGCGGATCGCAACCTCTTTCTGCGGCGCGCAACAAACCGAGCGGATTGTTCCCGTGCGCGAGTTTTTCTCACACGTCGGGGAGGCGGAGCACATTCGCGCCGCTCTCGCCCGTTCCGACCGCCTGTCCGATTTCTTCGATCTGGCCAGAGAGCACTTCGCCCGTGGGATTGGCCTTCGTCTGCGCGAGATCCCGCGTTCCCGCGAACTGCCAAAGATCGAACTCGAGATATTGGCACAGGCGCTGGCCGGCGCTTTACTTTCGCATCTTGACTGGTGGACCCGTCAGCCCAAGCGCCCCTCGGCAGAGCAGATGGACCGGAAGTTTCACGCCCTCGCCTGGGCAGCCATCGCCGCCGCGAAGTCGACAACGGGCGACCCAGCTCAGGTCGGACCGGCGCATGGCCACTCCGCTAAATCCCTGTTAACAATAACCCTATAGAAAAAGGTTGGCCGCTGGCCCACATCTGCCTTCGGTCGGCAGATGTGGGTCTTGTCGTTTCTCTATTCCATCCCGTAGGACTTTCGTCCGATGCAACTCAGTCCGTCACGAGTTCCGCGAACTTCTTCAGGTCGATGTTCCCGCCGCTCACCACGCACACCACTTTTCCGGTGCCGGCCTTTCCGCTCAGGCCGGCGGCAACCGCGCATGCGCCAGCGCCCTCGGCGATCACGCGATTTCGTTCCGCCACAATCCGCATCGCCTGCCGGCACTCTTCCAGCGACGCGACGATTCCTCCTGCCAGCAGATGATGCGCCAGGGCCCACATGCGCGGCAGCACTGACTTCCCGCCGCATCCATCCACGAAACTCGCTTGCCACTCCGGAAACGATTGCGCCGAGCCCATCGCAAACGACCGCGCCAGCGGGGCCGCAGTCTCAGGCTCTGCCGCGAACACTTTTACGTGGGGCGCGCGCTCACTCATTACCGTCGCGATTCCGCACGACAGCCCTCCACCGCCGAACGCCACCACCACCGCGTCCACGTCCGGCAGGTCCTCGAGGATCTCCAGCCCGCACGTCGCGTTGCCCGCGATGAAGGCATCATCTTCAAACGGATGCACAAACGTTCCCTGCATCGCCGGATGCGAACGTGTCGAAAATGCGCCCCAGCACTCGTCGAAGCTCGCTTCCACGATCTCCGCGCCCAGGCGACGAGTCGCGTCTTTCTTGGCCGCCGGGGCGGTGTCGATCATCAGCACCCGGCACGGCACGCCCGCCTTGCGCGCCGCCAGCGCCACGCCCTGTGCCGCGTTGCCGGCGCTCACCGTCCACACGCCGCGCCGCCGCTCGGCGTCCGGCAGCACGCGCACCGCGTTATACGCCCCACGAATCTTGAATGACCCAATCGGCTGCAGGCATTCCAGCTTCAAATAAATTTCCGCCGGCCCGTCATAATTCAGCCGCACCAGCGGCGTTCGGATCGCGGCTTCGTAGACGTACTGCCGGGCTTCCTCCACCATTCCCCAAGGAATTGTGCGCTTCATCTGTTCTGGCAGGGTCGCTTCACTCGACACAATCGACCTCCCTCGTTCGGCAACAATCCTCGCTCGCTGCGGGCGCTTCAATTATCTGATGTCGGGAGCGCTCGCGGTTCAACGCACCTGGTACGGGTGGAAGATGTAGTCCTTCGCCTTCACTTTCACATGGCACACTTGTCCGCAGTCTGAGAGGCTTTTGGGATCGGCGGTGAACTTGTCCGATGCAGCGTCATAGTTGAACACCGCGTAGCCCCATCCGCCGGTTTGCGGGAATCTCTTGCTATCCTTTTCCATAACGAAGGCCTGGCTAAAGACATCCGGCACATCCACGGGAAACGGGGCCTCCGTGCTCATCTTCTGCTTCCATTGCAGCTTCACGATTCTGGAACCCTCCGGGAAGGGCCGGCCGTTGCCCGGAACGCCCGCCTTGTACGCCTTGATCATGGCCGGATTAGCCACGATCACCTTGAGCACTTCGTCGGTTCTGGCGGAAGACACCACCGACCAGTCTTCGTATCCCCGGAAGTCAGAGAACGCAATTCCGCTCGGCGACTTCAGCGAGTACTTGTCCTGTGCGGAATCGGCTCTCAAAACCAGGACGCCGAGTACCGCGAGCGCTGCCATCGCTATCGCAATGGTGAGCTTGCTTTTGCGCTTCATGGGTGGTCCTTTCGTAACCAGGATTTCCACTTTGGGCCCAGGATTTGGCGCAGCATATCACACTACCGTCGACACTTATGCCGCTTCGACATAGCGCATGAGATCGAGATCGGCAATCATCCCGGGCTGTCCTGTTAATCGCCATCCCAGCCGTTCCTGCGTGAGCTCGCTCGAAGCCGGAGCGTCAATCCCCGCGAAGAACCCGAGGAAGCCAAAATGCTGAGCTGCCTCCTCCTGAGACTTGGAGACCACCGGAACCTTCAATCCGCGGCCGATTGCCTCCGCGATGTCTCGCTGCGGCACGCCCTCTTCGGCGATCGCATGATACCGAGCTCCCGCCGTACCTTTCTCCAGCGCGAGCCGATAGACAGGCGCTGCATCGAGCACATGCACCGCGGGCCACCGATTGCGCCCGTCGCCGATATACGCCGACACGCCTGATTCGCGAGCTACGGCGATCATGTACGTGACGAGGCCTTGCTTGACCGTGTCATGCACTTGCGGCAGGCGCACCACCGACGCACGCACGCCGCGCTCGGCAACTGCAATTGCCGTCTCTTCGGAAGCTCGCGGGAACGCCGGATTGGGAGCCGGTATGTCGTCTTCGGTAGCGACGCGTCCCGGCGCAACCAGCGCAGTCCCCGAGGTCACGACCAAAGGCCGGTCAGAGCCTGCGAGCACAGCGCCGAGAACCTCGATGGCTCGCTTGTCCATGGCGCAGTTCGCCTGGAAGTTTGAGAAGTCGTGGTTAAAGGCAGTGTGGATCACACCATCTGTTTTGGTGGCACCTTCACGCAGGCTCTCGAGGTCTTCCAGATCGCCGCGCTGCACTCGCGCGCCGGCCTCGATGAGAGCCTTGGCGCCTGCATCGCTACGCGCCATACCGAGCACATGGTGCCCCGCTGCGAGTAAATCGCGCACAATTGCCGTACCAATGAAGCCAGTCGCGCCGGTCAAAAATACACGCATGTAATTCTCCTTAGACTGCTGAATATTTGGTGCTAGTGAGCGGCAAGTTCGGTTTTGCCGTTGGATTTCGCGATTGCATTAAGCTGTTCAACAATCTCAGCCGGCAGATTAAGTTCGCCAGCCGCAAGGTTCTCGCGCAGGTGCGCGACCGAAGACGTGCCCGGAATCAGTACGATATTCGGCGAACGTTGCAAGAGCCAGGCCAGCGCGATCTGCATCGGAGTAACCGACAGCGATTTCCCCGCCGCATCGAGCACCGATGACTGCAGGGGAGTGAACCCTCCGAGCGGGAAAAACGGCACGTACGCGATGCCCTGCTTGGCGAGGTCATCGATGAAATCATCGTCTTTCCGGTTGGCGACGTTGTAAAAATTCTGCACGCCGACGATCTCGGTAATCGCTTGACCCTCCGCCAACTGTTCAGGGGTGACATTGCTCAGACCTAGATGGCGAATCAACCCTTGACGCTTGAGCTCGGCGAGTGCCGTCAACGGTTCCGCGATCGATCCCGGCGACGGCGCCGTGAACCCGCCCACGCGCAGATTGACCACATCCAAGGAGTCGAGACCGAGATTGCGCAAATTGTCGTGAACGGCATCGATCAACTCTTGGGACGCAAGAGCCGGCAGCCAAGACTTGTCTGCTCCCCGGCGCGCTCCCACTTTGGTAACGATCACCAAACCATCCTCGTAGGGATGCAGCGCCCGTTTAATCAGTTGATTGGTCACATGTGGGCCGTAATAGTCGCTGGTGTCCATATGGTTCACGCCCGACGCGACGGCCTCTCGCAGCACCGCAATCGCAGCGTCGACATCACGCGGCGGTCCGAACACTCCCGGACCGGCGAGTTGCATCGCGCCGTAGCCCATACGTTTCACAGTCATTGCGGTGCCCGGGAGCGTGAAGTCTCCACCGAGGTCCGTCGTTTTCGTCATGGTTTCTCCTCGAATCAGTTGCAGTTTTTGCGCTGGTTTGCTTTACTTGGGTCATTAGATGAAGGATTCTTCAGGTTAGGACTTCGCATTTGGCTCATTCCCTTACAACCGTCTTAGAGCCGCGTAAATTGCCTGTTCAAGCTCGTTCGACTGCGAGCGTGGATGCGATTCTCAAGGCCACTGTTCAGGTTTTGCTCCGAGTCGGAAAGGAGCGGGTAACCACCACGAGAGTGGCTGAACGGGCGGGCGTCTCCGTAGGCACGTTGTATCAGTACTTTCCCAACAAAAGAGCGCTGCTTCAGGCTGCCTTGAAACAACACTTCGAAGAAATCACACAAGTCCTGGAGTGCGCCTGCCGGCAGCAGGAACGTAAGCCGCTCCGGCAAATGGCGACGGCCGTGGTCACCGCTTTCCTGGATGCCAAGATGAAAGATGCCAGAACGAGTGCCGCTCTCTACTCCGTAAGTTCCGACGTCGACGGAACGAAACTCGTGCAGCAGATGATTGTCCGCCACAAGCAGGCGCTGGTCCGTATGTTAGCTACTGCCCCTGAGCCGCTCGCTGGCGATCTGCAACAAATTGCTTCCATGCTTCAGGCGACGGTAGGTGGAGTCATCCGAACGATCCTGGAGTCTGGGGCCCCCGAGAAGCTGCCAGACGGTCTGCGCGAAGAATTGATCCTTGTGGCCTGCTCGTACCTCGAAGCGCGTTCCGCTCGAGCTTCGGCCCATTCTTCCGTTGTGAAGTAGTGTGCGGGAGTTCCCGCAATTGCGCCGAACGCCGGCCCTACTGCTTCTCAAACACGAACACCACGGGGCCATCCTCGTATTTCCAAACGTTGGTCAGGATCTTTCCGTCGGCCGACACGGTGGAATTCATCTCCACAATGATCTTATCGTTTTCCTTCTCCACGATGTGCCGTGTCGAACCGGGTCCTACCTCGCACATCACGGTTGAGACCTTCGACGGGTCAATATGGGGTGTTGCATGTTCTTTGCCGTCGCACACCCGGACGCTCTCCTGGTGCCGCTTCGCACCCGACCTGGTCACATAATCGAGCGTGCTGGTGTAGGTCTCTGGCCCGGTCTGCTTAGTGGTGAGCGTTGCCTGTACAATATCGCGATAACCGAGCTTCGACTTCTCAGGATTGAGTTTCCAGGTGCCGGTAAAGTCAGCAGCTACCATCGTCACAGAGAACAACAGGATCGGCAGTAGCTTCCTGAAGAATGGCAACATCAGGGGTCTCCTTGCGATTCAGTTAGTGTAAGCCGAAGTTCCTGGGACGGAGCCGGAAGTTGTCCGGCTGCAGGGCCCGCGGAGAAAGATTCCTGGCCGCTTTTGCCTTTCCCCCAGTTGCACTAGAATGCCTACGCACGGAGGAAATCATGGCAGCCTCAGCTCTCACTACGACCGAAGCCAAGCCCCAAGTCAACCTCGATCAGATCAAGTTCGACATCTGCTGCGCCGCTCGCGTCCTCTATCGCCAGGGCATGAGCGCCGCCAACGCCGGACACATCAGCGTGGCTATTGCTTCCGACCGCATGTTGATGAACCGCTTCGGCCCTTCGTTCGCAACCATGCATCCCAATGACATACTCACGCTCGATTTCCACGGCAACATCGTTGAAGACCACACCCCGCAGAAGAACGCGCGCCTCAACGAGACGGTCGAGCTGCACGGAATCATTCATCGCTATAACCCGCACGCCATCTGTGTCCTGCACACTCACCCGCCAGCAACCGTTACCTGGAGCACTTTCCGCAAGGTACCTGAGATTTACGACCAGGAGAGCTGCATTCTCGCGGGTGACGTTGCCGTGGTGGAAGAAGACTACGAAGGTCTGGCTTCTGGCGAAGAGCGTACCAAGTCTGCCGCGCTTGCGCTTGGCAAACATCGCGCCGTCATTCTCCCCAATCACGGAGCCATCACCACCGGACCGAATGTGCCGTTCGCGGTGTTCACCATGGTCCTTTTAGAGGGAATGGTGGCGCGGAATTTGTCGGTGCTCTCAGCCGCCCGTGCGACCGGCCTGACCCCCACGCCGATCAAGATGGAAGTGGCGCAGCAAGTCCGCATGGGCATCGCCAAGATGAACGCGCTGGAACCGCTTTGGGCCGACCTGCTGCATCGCCTCGTAGCGACCGACCCGGAGCTGTTTGCATAGCCGACGGAAGACAAATTAACCACGGATTGACACGGATCTACACGGATTTTTCTTTGGTTTTTGAAGACTCAATCTGATCCGTGTTGATCTGTGCAAATCCGCGGCTAAGTGTTTTTTGCTGGCGGCCGCCGTCAGCTATACCATCATCCCGTGCGCGACCAGGTGCTCCGATACATTCGTGAACGCGATCAGCTCCACGCGGGCGACCGCGTCTGCGTTGCTGTTTCCGGCGGAGCGGACTCGGTCGCACTTTTGCGCGTCCTATTGGAACTGCGCGCCGAACTCGGCATCGTCGTTTTCGTAGCCCACTTCAATCACCAACTCCGCGGTGAAGAATCCGATGCCGACGAGCTGTTTGTCGCCGAACTCGCGCACGAACACGACCGACCGTTCTTTGCCGGCCGCGCCGATGTTCGCACGTACGCCGATGCCAACAAGCTCAGCCTCGAGCACGCCGCTCGTGAACTGCGCTACGCGTGGCTGACCGATCTAGCCAAGCAGGAACGCTTCGATGCGATCGCCACCGCACACAACTCCGACGATCAGGCGGAAACCGTCCTGATGAAGTTCCTGCGCGGTGCCGGCTCGCGTGGCCTTGCCGGCATTCATCCCGTCCTGACGCGCGAAGGCGTCCGTATTATTCGCCCGCTGCTCGAAACTGAGCGTTCCGAAATTGAGCGCTACCTGTACGCACTCAACCAACCCTGGCGCGAAGACCACACCAACCACGACACACAATTCACCCGCAATCGCATCCGCCACGAGCTGCTGCCGCTTCTGGAACGCGACTACAACCCGGCTATCCGGCGGCTGCTGTCAGAGGCTGCCGAGGTGGCGCGTGGCGAGGAGGACTTGTGGAGCTCGATGCTGGGAAGCGAGTGCTGGGAGACCAGGGCGAATCGTCACGAGCTGTTGCTCGGGGGCTTCGAGCGGCTACACCTGGCGCTGCAGCGCCTGATGCTGAAACGATTCCTGGAGTGGAACGGGCTGGCCACGGACTTCCAGCACATCGAGGGACTGCGGCGTTGCGCCCTGGGCGAAGGTGCCACGGTCAGCCTGGCCGGGAATTGGCAGGCCCGGCGGGAAGGCGATTGTCTGTGTCTCCGACCCCCGCGGGCCATCGAGGCCTACGCGGTATTTCAGTATGCGCTGCCGGTTCCCGGGGAAAGAGAAGTACCGGAACTGAAGATGAAGGTGCAGACTGCCATTGTCCCGGCCGAAGCTGCAGTGCTGGAAGCGCCTGGCTCCCTGCTGCGCGTCGAAGGTCTGGACGTCCTCACCCTGCGTAACTGGCTGCCCGGCGACCGCTTTCGCCCGGCGCACACGGGTTCTGAAGCGAGGTTCAAGCAGCTGTTCGCAGAAAAGCGCATTCCTGCTGAGCAACGGCCTCTTTGGCCGGTGGTGGTCTCCGGGCAGCAGATTGTATGGGTTCAGGGCTTTCGGGTGGCGCACGACTTCGTCTGGCGTCCTGGATCGGGCAACGCCCTCCGTATCGAAGCTCTCCCCTCCGACCAGGCCCCTGCAGCTACCCAATCTTCCTAGCCGGTGTCTAAACTAAGCAGGAGGGGCGCAACCCGCCTCCCATTTTGGTGCCTTAGGTGCCGGTTGCTTTTGATAAGTCTTTCGCGCCGTTCCGTTTACCCCGGGGTTACAATCTAGGCAGGTAGCGAAAACTACATCCAGCGCCTGCCGATGGCATCTAAGCGTTGTAGGCCGGATTTGTGTCGGCCGGGTTACACAGGAGTCCCTAAGTGAATTCGACGGTCAAGACGATCGTTTTTTGGCTGGTGATTGTGGTTGCCGGCGTCCTGCTCTGGCAGGTCGTCAAGGGCGCCAACCCCAGCACTAAAGAACGTGAGATCAATTATTCGGAGTTCATGTCGCAGGTTGACCAGAACAACGTCAGCGAAGCGACAGTGGTGGGCAATGATGTGCGCGGCAAGCTGAAGAACGACAAGTCCTCGTTCCACGCTGTAGTGCCGCCCAATCTTCCCGACATGTACAAGTCAATGACCGACCACGGCGTCAACATCACCGTGAAAGACGCCAACGGCGGTAGCTACACTTGGCTCATCAACTTGTTGCCTTTTGTGCTGCTCGGCGCGCTCTGGTTCATCATGATCCGCCAGATGCAGACCGGCGGCAACAAGGCGCTTTCGTTCGGCAAGAGCCGCGCTCGCCTGCTCAGCATGCAGCAGAAGAAGATCACGTTCAAAGACGTGGCTGGCGTGGATGAAGCCAAGGAAGAGCTCAAGGAGATCATCGAGTTCCTGCGCGAGGCGCAGAAGTTCCAGAAGCTCGGCGGACGCATCCCCAAGGGCGTGCTGCTGGTCGGGCCACCTGGAACCGGCAAGACCCTGCTGGCCCGCGCAGTGGCCGGCGAGGCCAACGTGCCGTTTTTCAGCATTTCCGGCTCAGACTTTGTCGAGATGTTCGTCGGAGTAGGCGCAAGCCGCGTTCGCGACCTCTTCGAGCAGGGCAAGAAGAACGCCCCGTGCATCATCTTTATCGACGAAATCGATGCTGTAGGCCGTCACCGTGGCGCAGGCCTCGGCGGCGGACACGACGAGCGCGAGCAGACCCTCAACCAGTTGCTGGTCGAGATGGACGGCTTCGAGTCCAACGACGGCGTCATCCTGATCGCCGCCACCAACCGTCCTGACGTGCTCGACCCGGCGCTGCTGCGCCCTGGCCGCTTTGACCGCCGCGTGGTGGTCTCGCTGGCCGATGTACGTGGCCGCGAGGAAATCCTCCGGGTGCATACCCGCAAGATCCCCATCGGCGACGACGTTGACCTCAGTGTGCTGGCTCGCGGAACACCAGGCTTCTCGGGAGCCGACCTAGCCAATATGGTCAACGAGGCCGCGCTTTGTGCCGCACGCCAGAACCGCAAGACGGTTCTGATGTACGACTTCGAGATGGCCAAAGACAAGGTGCTGATGGGGGCCGAGCGCAAGTCGATGCTGCTCTCCGACGAGGAGAAGCGCATCACGGCCTACCACGAGGGCGGACACGCTCTGGTGGCGGCCATACGCGAGCACTCCGACCCGCTGCACAAGGTCACGATCATTCCGCGTGGCATGGCGCTAGGCTTGACCATGCAGTTGCCCATCGACGACAAGCACACGTACCGCCGCGAATACCTCGAAACCCGTCTCGCCATCCTCATGGGCGGACGCGTCGCCGAGGAGCTGTTCCTCAACAGCATGACCACCGGCGCGGGCAACGACATCGAGCGCGCGTCCGACCTGGCCCGCAAGATGGTCTGCGAGTTCGGCATGTCCTCGATGGGTCCGATCACCTTCGGCCGCAAGGAAGAGCAGATCTTCCTCGGCCGCGAGATCAGCCAGCATCGCGACTTCAGCGAAGAGACGGCACGGCAGATTGACGCCGAGGTCCGCCGCTTTGTGGACGAGGGCTACCAGTCGGCAACCAGCATTTTGTCGTCGCATCGTGAAGCGCTGGAGCGCATCGCCCAGGCTCTGCTGGAGCGCGAAGTGCTCGACGCCAACGAGGTCATGATGCTCATTGATGGCAAGGAGTTGCCCGCCCGTGTCAACCCCAACGCTCCTACCGGCCCGAAGGACAAGGACGAGGTACAGCAGGTGCTGAAACCGGCGCCCGGCCAGGGCAACACGGCCCAGGGTGAGCGTCCGGCACAAGCCTAAGAAGCAGGCAGCAATTAACAACTAGAATGGGCGGCCGTAATGGCCGCCCGTTTCATTTGACTGGAAATGGCGATTACACCTCATGCAGGGACCCGAGTCTTGAACTGCAGAGGGGCTGGCTCGACAATCCGCCGAGAGAAGCAGTTTACCCTTTCCATACGCAATATTTTGCAACTTACTGGGGCACTGGCGAAGCCATCGCCACTTAAGTGTCGTAGATTCAGCAAGAGCTCGTCGCTGCGAATGGTATTCGGATTGCACAGCAACAAGACTAGGTTCCGAAATCTCAAGATCAACGAAGGGGAAATTTGCACATGAGATTGTTGATTCGCGTGATTCTATTGGCTGTGCTCGTCGCATCAGCCAGCTTCCTTTACGCCGGTACTCTAGGCGTTACAACCAGCAATGACGGAGTAAACGCAAACACCGGTACTTGGACCCTTGGGTACTCCTTCATGGTCAACTCCCCAATCACGGTGACCGGATTGGGAGTGTTCGACGCCGGCAGCGACGGCCTGAACGTAAGCCACGACGTCGGGTTGTGGGATTCCAGCGGTAACTTGCTCACTTGGACGACGGTGCCGGCGGGTACGGTGGCGCCTTTGAATGGCTACTATCGGATGGAGGCCATCTCCGGGGTGAGTCTCACAGCGGGCAGCGTGTATTACGTAGGCTCGGTCAACGGTATCGATAATGATGGGTGGTTGCAGGATCCATCGACCCTGATTGCCGCGCCCGAAATCACATACCTCTCCCGTCAGTATGAGTTTTCTAATGGCAGCCTGGTGTTCCCTGACCTGGCCGGTTCGGGAACTACGGGATATTTCGGCGGCAACTTCGAGTTCGGAGGCTCGTCTGTTCCTGAACCGAGCTCGCTATTGATGCTGGGTAGCGGAGTGCTCGCGGCCGCAAGTGCGTTCCGTCGCAAATTCCGCGTGTAGCCACTTGCGAATCGTCCAATCAGTGTAGTGCTTTCTCAACGGACCGGAGCGATCAGCTCCGGTTCTTTCTTGTTCAACCCATGGCCGGCATGATGGGCCAATTACTGCAAGACCAAAATCAACGGCTTTTTCTTCTCGCCTACTTCACCGACCTCCACTGCGTTCACTCCAGCATCGACCAGTTGCGCAACCATCCGCTCCGCATCCGCGCCCGCCACCGAAATCAGCAATCCCCCCGCCGTCTGCGGATCGTAAAGCAGCGTCCGCAAATCTTCCGGCACATCGTCGGCATACTCGACACAGCTTTCGGCGAAGCCGCGGTTCGCCTTCAGCCCGGCCGGTACATAGCCGCGCTGCACGCACTCCAGCCGCACCCTCCAGCAGCGGAACCTTCGCCTGCGAACAAGCGCACGCTGACGCCCGAACCTCGTGCCACTTCGCGCACATGCCCGATCAGGCCGAAGCCAGTCACGTCGGTCATGGCGTGAACGGCGAATCCGCCCGCGGTCACCACTTCCGCCGCAGTCTTGTTCAGCGTGGTCATGGCCCGCACTGCGCCGCGAATCCAGGCGAACTCGGCTTTGCCGCGCTTGATGGCCGTCGAAATCACGCCTGTGCCAATCGCCTTGGTGAAGATCAGCCGGTCGCCCGGCTTGGCGCCGCTGTTGGCCAGCACGCGCCCGGGATGCACCGTGCCTGTTACCGAGTAGCCCAGCTTGATCTCGTCGTCCTTGATGCTGTGCCCGCCGATGACGGTGCAGCCGGCTTCCACCATCTTCGACAGCCCGCCCGCCAGCATCTGCTCCAATATCGTCACGTCGCCCGACTCGGGGAAGCACACAAGCGCGAGCGCGCTGATCGGACGCCCGCCCATGGCGTACACATCGCTCAGCGAGTTGGTCGCGGCGATCTGTCCGAAGGTGTACGGATCATCGACGATAGGCGTGAAGAAATCGACCGTCTGGACGAGCGCCAGCTCGGGCGTGAGTTGATACACGCCCGCGTCGTCGGCTGTGTCAAAGCCGACCAGAACGTTGGGATCGTGTTGCCGGGCTAATTTCCCAAGCACCGAGTCCAGCACCGCTGGACTTAGCTTGCTGGCTCAACCCGCGGCTTTCACCATCTCCGTCAAACGAGGCTTGGCGTTGTCAGGCACAGGCTCATTGTATAGCGGAGTGGGAGAAACGCCTTCACTCACGGATTTGCGCGGATCTACACGGATCAACCAAACCCAAAATCCGAACCGCGGATCACGCAGATCAACGCGGATCGGAATTAATTAAAAAGGCGAGTCCGCGTGCATCCGCGAGTCCCGCTCTGTTGTTCTTAACAATTAATCTTCTCTGTGTCCTCAGTGTCTCTGTGGTGAAATGCCCTTACTTCGCCGGGATCAGATGAATGTCGCCCCCATACAGAAACAGCAGCGCATTTTGCAGCCGCTTCGACCAGGCAATCTCGTCGTGCTTCGCGCCTTCTTCCACGACCACTTTTAGCCGCTCCGGCCCCAGCCCCTTGGCACGCAAGGCTTTCTCCAGGTCCGTCACCTCCTCCACATCCTGGGCGCTGGCCTTCTCGTCGGCTTCCTCCGCCGTGCCGATCGCCACGTACATCTTCTCGGGGAAATGCGTGGCCTTCTCCGTGTCTTTCAGCAGCTGTTCGTTGCCAACGGACAGCACCGGGCTTTCCAGCAGCAATTTGCCAAAGATTCCCGGATGCGCCACTACCGCGTACAACGCCGCGTCGGCGCCGTACATTGCCCCGCCCAACCCAGTGTTGTGCGGCCCCGTCAGCACGCGGTACTTCTTCTCGATCAGCGGCATCACCTCGTTGATGACGAAGTCGCCGTACTGCTTGCCGTGCACGTCCTGCGTTTCGAACTTGCCGAGCTCTTTGTTGTTCGCATCGGGATACGGCAGATATTCGTTCGCTCGCCGCGGCGTGCTGTCGATGCCCACCACAATCATCGGCCTGATGCGCATGCTGCCGGTGAGGAACTGCACCGTCTCGTCCATCTTCCACTCGTGGAATTGCGCCGTGGCCTCGTCGAAGAGGTTCTGGCCGTCCTGCATATACAGCACGGGATAGTGCTTGGCGCGGTTGACCGGAGCGAAGTAGTTGGCCGGCAGCCATACCCGCAAGTTGCGAATGTTGCTTGTAGACCTTGCTGTTGATGGTGATGATCTGCAGCTCGCCGAGAACGCTGGGTTCCTTAGGCGGAATCAGTTGATCAATGGTCGTAGTTGCTGGCGTCGCTTGTGCTGGCGGCGATGTAGCAGCAGCAGCTGGCGCGGGAGCTTCGTCCCAGTTTGCGCGGCAAAGGTAAGACTGTGAACCAGACAAATGGCGAGGACCAAGAGTGCGGCGCGCGGTGTCGGCATGGCAAAAGCTTAGCAGGCGACTTCGAATTCTCAATGAATTCGCGTGGTCCGCCAACTTCCACGCCAATCCGCAGCCGCGTTTCACTTCAGCTTCAAGTTCACCAGCTCCATATCCGGATAGCTCTGGTTCCAATCAGCAGAGAGGTGCTCCAGTGTGATGCGTACGGTTTTCGTCTGGCCCGGCCCGATGGGCGCGCGGCTCATGTCCACGAGGTCGGGATACCCCGCCAGCTGGTTCTCCACCAGCACGTGCAGCGGCAGCGTCTCCTTCTGCACGATCTCGCCCATGGTGTTCTTGAACTGGGCGTTGACGTCGGCGCCGAGCAGCGCCTTGTCGCCGGTGTTGGTGATGTTGAAGTCCAGGTAGGTGACGGTGCCGCCCATGTAATTCTCAGCGGCGCTCAGCTTGATGGCTGACAGCTTCAACTGCTGTGCGTAGGGATTCGGCTGCTGGGTGGTCGCGCTGGGATGGCGACCGAAGAACAGAATGGCGCCCACCGCAGCCAACACGGCGATCAAGCCGATCAGCAGCGGAACCCAGTTGCCTTTCTGGTCTGGTGCAGGAGCGGGTTCGTAGGCCTGTTCCATCTCAAGCCGATTTTACTCCGGCCCCGCAATGCGCCAGCTAGCGCAGGTTGACGGCGACGATCTTGAGCGCCGGCAGTTCATGGTTCCAGGCAGGCGGAATCTCCTCGACTGCTACTCGGAAGAAGCGCATTTGCTGTGAAGTGATTGGGTTTCGAGAAAATTCGTTTTGAACCAAGTCTGTCCCGCCATGGGCCATGCCTGCCAACGGCTTCTGCACACTTGCAACCACGTGGCCCTGTGCGTCCAGAAAGTCCACCTCGGCGATCGCGCCGCGGACTGCGGTCTTTCCCATGTTGGTAACCAGCCCGTCCAGATAGAGCGCCTCGCCGCCGGGCGCTTTGCTGAGCTGCACATCGCTGAAATGCAGGTCCTCGGGAGCGGCCTGAACCGCCGCTGCAACCTGCGTCTTGGCGTTCCTTCCTCGGGGCGGAAGATATCGCAGCACCAGCACCAGCACCATCAACGCAACCGTCGTGCTAAGCAGCCGACCCCGTACCGAACCCGACCGGCGCAGTTTTACCCTGCGGCGAGAGCTCAGGAGAGCGGGCCCGACTCGCTCACTGACGGTGTTGCGGGGATTGGTTGCCATTGCAGTCCTCGGGGCCTGTCGGCCGGTTGTTGCAACGTGTAGAGCCAGAGATTGAGATCGGTAGCTTGCAAGACGAGCGGAGCGGCCAAGCGGCAACTATGGATCGCGGGAAGCCGACCGCGATGCTTTAGTTTAACAAATTTCGGGGCCAAAAGCTGAACAAAAGAGGAAAACTCTCCACCAATAGGCGGAAAATCTACGCCACCTTGGTGCCTCAATTTTCGGCGTGTGGGCTTACTCGCCCGCCAAGGTCATGCCGTCGATCTGCAGCGTGGGAGCCGCGATCGAGCTTCGAAATTCCAGATCGTTGCCGATCTCGCTGACGTTGGCGAACATGTCCTTCAGGTTGCCGGCCACGGTGATTTCTTCGACGGGAAAAGTCAGTTCGCCGTTCTCGATCCAAATGCCGCTGGCTCCACGGGAGTAATCGCCCGTGACCATATTGACGCCCTGGCCCAGAAACTCGGTGACGAGCAATCCTTCCTTGATGTTGGCGATGATCTCCTGCAGGCTCTTTGCGCCCGGCCTCAGAAAGAAGTTTCCCGGCCCGATGCCCGGAGTTCCCGCCAGGCTCCGCGATGCATTACCCGTGGTCTGCATGCCCAGCTTCTTGGCCGTATAGGTGTTCAGCAGGTACGACTTCAGCACACCGTTTTCGACGACCACCGTCTTGCGGCTGGCCACGCCTTCGGAGTCGAACGCGCTGGTGCCGAACAGTCCCGGCAACGTGCCGTCGTCCACGATGTTGATGTTGTCGCCTGCAATTCTCTCGCCCAGCTTGCCCGCGAGGTACGACGCCCCGCGATACACCGAATCCCCGTTCACGGCCTCGAAGATGTGTCCGATCAGCGAGCCTGTCACCGTGTTCTCGAACACGATGGGTACCTTCGCCGTTTTGACCTTGCGCGCGCCCAGGCGCCGGAGAGTCCGCTTCGCGGCCACTTCGCCCACGTGCTCGGGCGTATCGAGCTTTTTCAGCGTCATTGCCACCGAATACCAGTAGTCGCGCTGCATGGCCGAGCCTTCCATTTGCGCGATCGGCACCGCCGACATGGAACAGTACGAACGCCGCGAGTCGCCCACAAACCCGTTCGAATTCGCCAACACCTTGTAGTAGATGGATGCATCGAAGCTGCCACCATCAGAATTCGTGATTCGCGGGTCCGCCGCCATTGCCGCTTTCTCGGCGCGCCGCGCGTAGTCGATGCGATCGGCCGTCGACAGCGAATACACGTCTTCGTTGTAGAGTTCGAGGTCGCCGTCGAGCTTGCCCTGTTGCTCGGGCGCGGGGATGCCGGCCATTGGGTCCTCGCTCGTGATTTTGCCCAGGTGTAGCGCCGCATCCACCATCGTCCGCAGCCCCTCGGGCGAAAGGTCGCTGGAATACGTGCTGGCCGCGCGTTGTCCGATGAAGACCCGCACGCCGATGCCCTTCGAGCCGGCCTCCTTGAGGGTTTCCGTCTGACCCAACCGCACCGTGGTGGAGAACTCACTGCCGTCAACCGCCACAGCTTCCGCGGCCGTGGCCCCACCCTGCATCGCCTGGCGCACGACATCCACCGCAATCTGCTTCAAATCAGCCGATGAAACCTGCGTGCTCACCGCGTCTTCCTGCGTCGATACGTTCATGATTCTCCCAGTTGAACGAATGATTGGGGTTTGTCATCCCGACCGGAGCGATCCCGCGGAGCGGAGGGACCTGCATGTCCTCCTCGCACGATCCGGGCGCCATTTACGAAAACAACCCTCGCCATTCGCGGTTGCATCTGCCTTTCTGCCCTGAATGAATCCGTGAATGTTGGCGTCGCTTTCGCTTTTGTTCTTAGACCTCGATTTACTCTGTGCCTCAGTGTCTCGGTGGTGGGTGTTGCCTCTCACCACGGATCGGGCTTACCCGCCCGTTCCGCCCACCGTCAGCCGATCCACCTTCAGAGTCGGAATCCCAACGCCCACCGGCACCGACTGTCCATCCTTGCCGCAGGTGCCCACGCCCTCGTCGAGCTTCAGGTCGTTGCCCACCATCGAAACTTTGGTCAGCACATCGGGCCCGTTGCCGATCAGCGTCACGTTCTTCAGCGGAGCCGTGACCTTACCGTTTTCGATCAGATAGGCCTCCGACGCCGAAAACACGAACTTGCCGTTGGTGATGTCCACCTGCCCGCCGCCAAAGTTCACCGCGTACACCCCGCGCTGCACCGAACCGATGATGTCTTCTGGCGCGTCATCGCCCGCCAGCATGTAGGTGTTGGTCATTCGCGGCATCGGGATGTGCTGGTAACTCTCGCGTCGTCCGTTGCCGGTGTTGCCCATGCCCATCAGTCGTGCCGACAGCTTGTCCGTCAGGTAGTTCTTCAAGATGCCGTTTTCGATGAGCACCGTGTTCGCCGTCGGATTGCCTTCATCGTCGACGTTAAGCGAGCCGCGCCGTCCCGGCATGGTGCCGTTATCGACGACCGTGCATTTGTCGCTGGCCACACGCCGGCCCATCATCTCGGTGAACGCTGAGGTCTTCTTGCGATTGAAGTCCGCCTCAAGCCCGTGTCCGATCGCCTCGTGCAGCAACACGCCCGGCCATCCCGGCCCCAGCACCACTTCCATCTCGCCTGCCGGGGCCTCGACCGCGTCGAGCTGGATGATCGCCTGCCGCGCTGCCTCTTTCGCAAAGTGCTCCGGCGTCTTTTCCGTGAAGAAATATTCCAGCGCAACGCGCCCGCCGCCGCCCGCAGTTCCCGGCGCCGATTCATTGCCCGATTTTGCCAGGCAGTACACGCTCATGCGTGCCATTGGCTGCGAGTCTTCCGCGAAGCTCCCATCCGAGCCAATCACCAGGATCTTTCGCAGCTCGTCGGCATAGCCCACCCGCACTTCCTGAATGCGCGGATCGTAGGCCCGGGCCGCCACATCGGCGCGATTCACCAAGTCCACCTTGGCCATCACGTCGGCTTCCACCGACGGCAGCGGCACCGGATACAGATTATGGGCAGGAGCGTCCGTGAGCCCCACCACCGGCTGCTTCGCCGGACCACTGGCGATCATCGCCGCTGTGCGCGCCGCGTGCAGGATGCGTTCGGGCGCAAGGTCATCGGTATAGGCGTAGCCGGTGCGCTCGCCCGAAAGCACGCGCACGCCGCACCCCACCGAAATCCCCTGGGTCGCCGATTTCACCATGCTTTCATGCAGCGAAACCGAAGTGGAAACCTGATATTCGAAATAGAGATCGGCGAAATCTCCGCCCGCGGAAAGTGCTGCTGCCAGGTAGCGCTCGACGTCCGCCTGCGCCAGACCGTAACGATCAAAAAAGAACTTGTTGTCCATAGGTACTCTCTTAGATGCCCGCAGTCCGCATTCGTCGCGGGCAGGAAGTTTGATTATCACATACGCCTGTGCGCCGCGTTGCAGCCTCTGCCGCCATGTTTTCGCTACGCTTCCGTAAAGGGAACAATGCAGAATTGCGCCATTTCCGCGGAATCGCTGGGACGGATGCTCGAGTCCTTCCTCGCCGAAGCGCCTCACGCCGTCGCCCTTGAAAACGGGGAGCTGCTCTTCGATTTCTCCACCGCTCGCTACTCGGTCTCTGGCGAAGGTAAATGCGTCCTCCACCTCTGGTCAGAGGAACGCAACGCCGTCCGGCGTGTGCTCGACGCCGAGCTTAAGCCGCGCCTGCTCCGCCTCAGCGTCCTCCGTTTCGGCCAGTCGCAACCGACCTCGCTGGAAATCTGCGCCGACCCCGCCGCGGCGGGTTCCGCCACCGCTCTCCGCGCCTTCCGCTCCCGCTACAAACAGATCTTCGAGCGCGTGCTCCTTCGCGAATTCTACGGCTACAAGCTCGAATCCCTCAGCAACCGCGCCGACCTCGAACACTCCTGCAGCCCGGTGTACACCCGCGGACTTCTCCGCCAGGGCCAATCGGCCTTCGCCGTTCTCGGCGTCAGCGGGGACGAAACCCAGCCCTCTATCGACGCCGCCCTCACCTTCGGCATTCTCTGGATGCACCGCCAGCGCGAGCAGCTCGCGGTGCGCGCTCACGTCGGCGGTCTTAAGCTTTTCGTCCCTGCCGGCCGCAATGAAATGATCCGCCAGCGTATGGCGCATCTCAACCGCGACGCCGCGAAGTGGCAGCTTTACGAACTCGACGAGCGCGCCGAAACCTGCACTCCCCTCGATTGCGACGACTCCGGAAACATCGCCACCCGCCTCGTCCGTGCCGTCGATGCCGCCGCCGCGCGCGCCCGCTTCGCCGCCTCCATCGCGCGCATCCAGGCCATCGTTTCCGATGCTGAAGCCTGCGTCGAATCGTCCACGGAGATCATCTTTCGCCGGCACGGACTCGAATTCGCTCGTGCCAAGGTCGCACCCGTCCAAGGCTCGTTCCGTAATAATGAAATCATCACCTTCGGACTCTGGCCCGCCGAGTACACCCTCGACGACTCCAACGCAGCGTTCTTTCGAGATCTGGTTACGCGCCTCGCTGCCCGCCGCGGTGCCCAAGGGGACCACAGCGACCCACTCTTCCGCCTCTGCCCCGAGCGCTGGCTCGAGTCACTTATCACTCGCGACGTTCGCTCCATCGACGAGCGCCTCGACCCGCGCTTCGTCTATTCGCAGGTCCCCGCCTTCGCCTCTACTGACCGCGCTATGATCGACGTGCTCACCTGCACCCTCGACGGACGGCTCGTCATCCTCGAACTGAAGGCCGATGAAGACATCCATCTCCCGCTGCAAGGCCTCGACTACTGGGCTCGCGTGCGCTGGCACCAACTCAGCGGAGGCTTCCAGCGCAACGGCTATTTCGCCGGACGCGAACTCTCCGACGCCCCGCCTCTGCTCTACCTTGTTGCTCCCGCCCTGCGCACCCATCCGTCGACAGACACGCTGCTGCGCTACGTTTCTCCGCAAATCCAATGGACCGTCGCCCAAATTGACGAACGCTGGCGCGACGGCGTCCGCGTCATCAACCGCAAGCACCCAAATCCAAATGCAACCGCGGATCAACGCGGATTACGCGGATAAATCGAGGATTGAATATGGAAGTTACTTTGGATCCCGTTGCGCTCAAACACGCGGAGCTGACCGACAAAATCATCGGCTCCTTTTATGACGTATTCAACGAGCTCGGGCATGGATTTCTGGAGTCTGTCTACCACGAGGCGATGATCGTCGCCTTGACGCAAAAGGGTTTGCGAGTCGAGCGCGAGAAGCCAGTCGAGGTTCGATTTCGAGGTGAGATCATTGGGCTGTTTCGCACGGACTTGGTCGTGGGCGACAGGGCAATCGTTGAACTAAAGTGCGCGCGCACTATCGACAGCAATCACGAAGCCCAGCTGCTGAACTATCTGAAAGCGACGACGTACGAAGTTGGTCTGCTGCTGAACTTTGGCAACCGTCCGCACTTTCGACGCATGGCGCTGGAAACAGCGCGGAAACGTCCCGATACGCCGACGTCCGTCGAGGCGTGAAAGATTTACCAAACCCACATTACCCGGCGGTATTTTGATTCAAATGACTTATCCGCGTGATCCGCGGTTGCCTTTGACTTCGATCTAAGCCCGATCCGTGTAAATCCGCGGCTGACTTAGGTTTTTGCCCCGCCCTCGATTGCCCGAAACCTCCAATAATCCCCCGCCGTTTCGCTCAAGTCCCCCGCCGCCTTCTCCCCCTTGAACACCCGCGACACACCTCGCACCACTCTTCGCATCGGCAGCTCCCCGGTTGCATCGGTGAGAAACAACTCCCCCACCTTCACCGTGCGGTAGTACCACCGCTTGAGCAGCGCCAGGTGTTCCATCCACTCCAGCGCACTCTGCAGCTTCGGCAACTCCACCCCCGCCAGCGCCTCGTTGATCCGCGCCTCCATCGACTGTGGCTTGGCTTGCATATGTGCTGCCTCCGACTTCGACGCCACATCCAGCCGCACCGGATCGCAAATCCGTCCCTCGACAATCTTGAACAGCGCGACCGCATCGTTCTCCGCCGACGGCTGAATCATGACGCCGTTCAACTCATCGAGCCGCCGCACGATCTCCGGCAACTGCGCCGTCGCCGACTTCACCTTCTCGAGCCGCGTATGCAGCGCCGCCGCGCCCTCGAAGTCCAGGCCATTGGATGCCTCGTCCCGCATCTTCTCAATCTGTCGCACCAACGACTGTCCCCCGCTGGCGAAATACTCCTGCACGCGCCTGACCTCGGCCGCGTAAGCCGCTTCCGTGCAGCCTTTGAAGCACGGAGCCAGGCACATCTTCATCTCCGAATAAATGCAACCCGGAAACGCGGGATCGGGATTCAGGTCGTCGGTGCAGCGCCGCATCTTGAATAGGTCGAGCGAGTCGTTGGCAAACTTCTCTGCCGTCACACGCGTCAGAAACGGTCCAAAGTATTGCGCCCCGCTCCTGCGCCCGCTGATGCGCGTCGTCACCGTCGCTCGCGGATAGGGATTATCGAGGATCAGCTTGACTAGCGGCGCGAAGCGCAGGCGCAGCCGGTCGCCGTACTTCGCCGGAAACTCGCGCCTCAGCGTCTTGTAGAGCAGCAGCCCAGCCTCGAAGTCCGAGCCCGTCGCCGTCCACTCGACTTCGCGAACCCGATCGCGCAGATTGAGCTTGCGGCTCTGGCCCTCGGGCGCACCCAGCAGCCGCTGCAGTCGCCGTCTTAGATTGGAAGTTTTCCCGACATACGGCTCGCTGCCCGCCTCGCCGCGCAGCACGAACACCGCCGCACTCGCCGGAGCGGCGTCAAACAACTCGCTGTCATGCGCAGGCGAAAACCCCACGCAGAGATTCTATTGGATAGTGCTTGCCGGAGGGTGAGTGGAATGCATCTCAAGTAGCGCGGCGACCCAGCGGGTTTCTTGTAAAATGCCAATTTATGTTATGCGCGCCCGAAACTCCAGCCCAGAGCCAGAGTTCGCAGCTAATTGCTAATTGCTAATTGCTAATTGCTAATTGCTAATTGCTAATTGCTAATTGCTAATTGCTAATTGCTAATTGCTAATTGCTAGCCACTTTCTTTCTTCCCCCGTACCTTCAACCGGCTCGGCGCCTCAATAGCCTGAAACTGTGCTTTCTTCGAGTGCAGCCGGTAATCGCGGCCCTCCATCTCGACCTTTTTGCACATCTCATGCAGTCGCGACCGCATGCGCTCCCCGATTCGGTCGCCCAGCGTCTCCCGCCGTGCCGCTTTCTCCGCCGCAGCCTGGCTGAACGTATCCCTATCGTCCACCCGTTCCTGCTCCGGTTTGTCGGGGAAGTTCGTGGTGATGATCGTCGTCTTGTTTTCGTTGTACCGGCTGTTCAGGATGTAGTTCACGGTGTCGAATACCCACTCTGTGCTGCGCACCGCGCCCAGCTCGTCGATCACCAGCACCTCGGCGTCGAACACCGGCCGCAGAATTTCCATCTCTGTCACCCGCACCGAGGCGTTAAACGAGTTCTGGATGGACTTCAGCAGCTCCCGGTAATCGCAGAACAGGCAAGGCACGCCCTTGTCGCGAATCAGCGCCTTCAGGATTCCCACCGCCAGGTGCGTTTTCCCCACGCCTACCGAGCCCACGAATAGCAAGCCGGTTTTCTCTACCGGATACTCTTCCACGAACCGGTTCGCCCAATGCATCGCCTTGACCAGCTTGGCGTCTTCCGGGTTCTCTGGATCGTAGCGAAACGTCCCCAGCTCGCAATGTTCATACCGCGCTGGGAACTTCGCGGCCTGCAGCAGTCGTTCCGCGCGTCCTTTCAGCCGGCAGTCGCAGCGCTTCACCGCGCGTACGTCGCCGCGCATAACGTCACGCCAGCCCGTACCGCTGCAGATCGGGCACACGTTTTCGCCGGAAGTATTCGCGTCATTCATCCTGAATTTGTCCGCAGCTCGAATCTACTTCCCATCCCGCTACCGCGCAAGCGAACAGTCCGCTGTTGCTCTTGCCTTTCACTCAGGTTGCCTCAATGCCTCTGTGTCTCGGTGGTGGATTCTGCCTCTCTTCCAGTTTTTACCCGTGCGTTCCGTATTCTCCGTGGTAAGAATTGCCTTCGCAGTCCCCTAACTCCTTCCCCATCATCACGGTTTCCCCTGCCCCCAAAGTTGCATGGCGAACTCCTTTGCCCTGCGCTCGCCTCCGCAGTACACTACTCCCTCCGAATTCATCATTCCTTCATAACCAGCGCCAAAATCATATGGACCGTTATCTTTGCATTCATTGTCATTTCTATCAGCCGCCCCGCGAGAACCCCTGGTTGGAAGTCATCGAGCAGCAGGACTCCGCCTACCCCTATCACGACTGGAACGAGCGCATCACCGCCGAGTGTTACTCACCTAACGCCGCCTCCCGCATTCTCTCCTCTGATGACCGCATCGTCCGCATCGTCAACAATTACTCCCGCATCAGCTTCAACGTCGGCCCCACCCTGCTCTCCTGGATGGCCGACCACTCACCCGACACTTACCAGGCAATTCTCGATGCTGACCGCCGCAGCCAGGACCGCTTCTCTGGACACGGCTCCGCCATCGCCCAGGTCTACAACCACATGATCATGCCGCTGGCCAACCGCCGCGACAAGCAGACGCAGGTGGTGTGGGGCATCCGAGACTTCCAGACCCGCTTCGGCCGCGATCCCGAGGGCATGTGGCTGGCCGAGACTGCCGTGGACATCGAGACACTCGAAGTCCTCGCCGCCAACGGCATCCTGTTCACCGTGCTGGCCCCTTCCCAGGCGAAAGCCGAGCGCCGCGAGACTACCACTAAGTTCAAGGGCGTCGAAGGCGGCAAGATCGATCCCACCCGCCCCTACATCTGCAATCTGCCTTCGGGCGCAGCATCAGCCTGTTCTTCTACGACGGCCCCATCTCCCGCGCCGTCGCTTTCGAGGGGCTGCTCTCTGACGGCGAGCGTTTCGCCAACCGCCTCATCAGCGGCTTTACCGACCGGCGCGGCTGGAAGCAGCTCATGCACATCGCCACCGACGGCGAGACCTACGGCCACCATCACTTCAAGGGTGAGATGGCGCTCACCTACGCCCTCCACCACATCGAAACCAAGAAGCTCGCCCAGCTTACTAACTACAGCGAGTACCTCACCATCAACCCGCCCACCCACGAAGTTGAAATCGCCGAGAACACTGCCTGGAGCTGCTCCCACGGCCTCGGCCGCTGGAGCACAGACTGTGGCTGCAACTCCGGCGGCAAGCCCGGCTGGAACCAGTCCTGGCGCGCGCCGCTGCGCAACGCTCTCGACCATCTCCGCGACAGCCTGTCGAGCCCTACGAGACCAAGGCCGCGGAGTTCCTGACCGATCCCTGGCTGGCCCGCGACGAATACGTCGCCATCGTGCTCGACCGCAGCGAAGCCAGCCTCGACACGTTCCTCGCCGCTCATGCCCGCCGCGGCCTGTCGGCAGACGAAATCGTTACTGTCATGTCGCTGCTCGAAATGCAGCGCCACGCCATGCTCATGTACACCAGCTGCGGCTGGTTCTTCGACGAGCTCTCCGGCCTCGAGACCGTGCAGGTCATCATGTACGCCGGACGCGCGCTGCAACTCGCCCAGCGGCTCTTTCCCGATCACCACGAACAGACTTTCCGCGAGCTGTTGCAGTCCGCGAAAAGCAATCTCCCGGAGTACAGCGACGGGGCCAAGGTCTTCGACCGCTTCGTAAAGCCTGCGCAGGTTGACCTTCTTGCTGTCGCCGCTCACCACGCAATTGCCTCGATGTTTCTGCTCGACGGTGATAGTGATTTGGATCGCGCCTACGAGCTCACTCCTCTCGACGACGTTCGCCTCGAATCGGGGCGCGCCCGTTTGGCCGTGGGAGCTACTCGCGTCCGCTCCCGCATCACTCGGAGGCACCGAGATGCCTGCTTCGGTGTCCTCCACTTTGGCGACCACAACATCATGGCCGGTGTGCGCCTGTATGACGGCGAGGATGACTTTCGCGCGCTCGTGCGTGAGGTGAGTGACTCATTCCAGGATGCCGATTTGCCTGCCGTCATGCGCCTGCTCGACCAGAATTTCAGCCGCGCCGCCTTCACCCTTAAATCATTGTTCCGCGACGAGCGCCAGAAAGTCATCAGCCGGCTGCTCGGCTCTACGATGGACGAAGTCGAGTCTGCCTACCGCCTGATCTATGAGCGCCACGCCCCGCTCATGGGCTTCTTCAGCGGCATGGGAGCGCCGCTGCCTAAGATGCTGCACCAGACCGCCGAGTTTGTCCTGAACACCAGCCTGCGCAAAGAGTTCATGGCTGACGAACTGAACGTTGAGCGCGTCCGCCGCCTTCTCGACAGCGCCTCGCGCGAAAAAATTCAGTGGGACTCCGCCTGGCTCGCCTACGCTCTCACCCGTCGCTTCGGCAAAATGGCGGAGGATCTCGCCCTCAAGCCCCGCGGCGGCCTGCTACGCCGCTTCAATCTCGCAGTTGATTTGGTGCAATCGCTCCCCTTCGAGGTCGACCTCGCCCGCGTGCAAAACGTTTATTACCAGATGCAGCAGCACGTTCTGCCCCTCGTCTCTGCGGAAAGCACTTCCGATTCCAGGGCCTGGCTCGTCGAGTTCGCCGCTCTCGGCGAAAAACTGGGCTTCTGCGTCGATCAGAAATAAATCTGGGCGCCCCATCCTTTCGCCCGATTTTGGCGAAAGGGTGGGAGCGAAAATCCGCGGTGGCGTTTGGCTTTTGCCTGTCCTTCTCTGTGTCTCAGTGTCTCTGTGGTGGATCTTGCGTGTGCCCTTACTGCTCAAAACGAATCCGTGAAAATCGGTGTAAACCCGCAGCCTCTTTTTCTTTTTCCGGTTTCTCTTGACACGCGCCCGTTTTGGCGGGTAAATACTTCGGCACGCCTTTGCCCCCCGATTCAGGAGCCATCATGAACAAAGCCGATCTGATTGAGAAAATCGCGGCCTCCACCGGCATCACCAAAACCAGCGCCGCCGCTGCTATCGACACGTTTGTCGACGCCGTTACCGCCGCACTCAAGAAGGGTGATCGCGTTACCCTTGTCGGCTTCGGCACCTTCTCCGTCTCTCAGCGAAAGGCTCGCAACGGACGCAACCCGCAGACCGGCGGCGTCCTCAAGATCGCGGCCCGCCGCGTCGCCCGCTTCACTCCCGGAGTCGAGCTGAAGAAACACGTGAATAAGAAGTGACGCCGGCTGCGGCCCTTCCCTAACCGGAAAGGCCCAATTCTTTCGGACAGGTAGGCTTCGTTGATATGGCCCGCAAGACCCAAGACGCGGCTCCCGAGCAGAGGTTCCTGCGCAAGGTCCTCAGTGTCACTCACGACGCCACACTGGTGAACTTCCATTTGGCTTGCGGCCATCTCATCACCGAGCACAAGGCCGATGTCCCCAACCCTCCGCCAACCCAAATCGATTGCTGGGCCTGCCGCGCCGAACTGGACGAGTGACTCCGCGACAAGTGATTTTGGACTCCCGGTCCTTTCCGCTTTTTGCGGACGGGGTGGGAACGAAGTTCCTCATCCGCCCGGCCCGGTAGCCTCGCCCAGAGCTCTCCCTCGGTGTCTCAATGTGACTGTGGTGGAGTTTGCTTTTACCACCCCTCTGGTCTGGGCCCTCCGCGCAATCAGCGATTGACTTTGCCTTTATGCCCAGCTTTCTCAGTGTCTCTGTGGTGGCCGATGTTTTGCCTTTCCTTATCCCGTTTGCATCCCCAACCCAGCAGCCGGAATCTAACCTCGCAGATCAAGTTCCCGCCGGTTGCCCAATTTGCCCAATTTCCGGTAAAATCTAGGTTTGCAACCAGCGAGTTAGGGAGTCCCATGAAGGCAGCCATCCATCCCGTATACAACGAAACCAAAGTCCATTGTGCGTGCGGCAACGCGTTTCTGACCCGGTCCACCCACAAGGGCGAAATCAGCGTCGAAATCTGCTCCGCTTGCCACCCGTTCTTCACTGGCAAGCAGAAGCTGATGGACACCGCCGGACGCGTCGAGCGCTTCCGCCGCAAGTACGCCAAGAGCGACGCTGGCAAGGCCGAAGCCGCCGCTGCTACCGCCGCAGCCGCGACCGCCACCGCGACCGACCAAGTAACTTAGTTTCTTCGGTTTACCCAAGCCTCCGCTCCGGCGGAGGCTTTCTCTTGCTCACGGCCACTGCACATCCGACAATTAATCCCCTGCCTGCATCTTCCTGCGGTAGCAGTCATCTCTGAGAGAACAACGATCCTACAAATCAGGGAGGTCTTTTATGTTTGTCGTCACCGGAGCCAATGGCAACACCGGCCGCGCCGTCGCCGAAACCCTTTTGCAGCAGGGCAAGCCTGTCCGCGTCGTCCTGCATAGCGACAAGAAATCCGCCGACTGGAAAGCTCGTGGTGCCGAGGTTGCCGTCGCCGACCTCGCCGATTCTGCCGCCCTCGCCGCCGCGCTCAAGGGAGCCAGCGCCGCCTACATCATGTGCCCGCCTTTGTACGGCACCAACACGTTTCTCGCCGACATGGCGAAAGTCGCCGACTCCATCGCCGCCGGCATCAAGGCAAGCGGCATCGACTACGTCGTCCTGCTCTCTTCCATCGGAGCCCAGCAGCCCGCTGGCACCGGCCCCATTCGCAGTCTTCATTACGCCGAAAAAATCATCCCCGCCGCCGCTCCCAACGTCACGTTTCTCCGCGCCCCGTATTTCATGGAGAACTACGCTCCCGTCCTCGGCGCCGCCGTCGGCCAGGGCGTCCTTCCCAGCTTCTTCCCAGCCAACTTCCGCCTGTCCATGGCCGCCACCCTCGACATCGGACGCATCGCCGCCGACCTCCTGCTTCACCCCGCATCTGGTATCCGCGTGGTTGAACTGGAAGGCCCGGCGCAATACACTCCCGCCGATATCGCTGCCACGCTGACCACCTTGCTCGGCAAACCGGTCAACGTCGTCGAGTTGCCGCTCGATGCCGTCGTCCCCGAGTTCACCAAGCTCGGCTTCACCGCAGACACCGCCAAGCTGTTCCGCGAAATGTATGAAGGAATCCTCAACGGCACCGTCGCCTTCGACGGCTCCGGCGAGCGCCGTAAAGGCACCGTCACGCCCCGGGAAGTGCTCGGCAACTTGCTGCAAGCCGCCGCTTCGAAGTAGTGCGGTGTTTTCCGCTTCACAATAGCCTCCGCCCCGGCGGAGGCTTGGCTTTGTGCTGGCAAAGCCGCAACGAAGAGAGGAACGCTAAATCCCGCGAGCACGCCAAGCTTCGGCTTATCTCATCAGTGGTAGGTTTTGCAACGTCCCAAAGGGTTCCTTTGTGCGACCGCTTTCGAGGAAGATTGGCGAGCAAGCTGGGATGCCTGGACGTGACCCAAAGCGGACCTGACGCGTCGGCGCAGTCCGTCGGGCGAGTCGCGCGATTAAGCGGGAACGTACGTCAACCGAATCACGTCCTCGTCAATTCGATCGCTGGCAACCAGGCGGAGCCGCGGCCGGGGGCCGGTGAAGAATGGCTTGCCGCCACCAAGCACGACAGGGTGGAGGTAGAGTCGATACTCATCGATAAGACCAAGGTCGGTCAGGCTTCCTGCCAAGACTGTTCCGGCAACGTCAATCTCCCCAACGAGCTGGGCCTTCAGCCCACGTATCACCGCCTCGACGTCATCCTTGACAAGTGTGGCGTTGGGCCCGACCGACTTCAACGAGCGCGACACAACCCACTTCGGCTGGCTCCGCCACCACGCCGCGAAGTCGCGTTCCTCCGCGTCCCAGTCCGCAAGGTCTTCGTCCCAATAACGCATTACCTCATACATGCCGCGCCCGTACACAGTGCCCGTCACGTCGCGCGTATGCTCTATGAAGTGACGAAAGAGCGCCGGGCTAGGCTTGAATTTCAGATGGTCGACGTAGCCATCCAAGGATTGGTTCAATCCATAGACGAGCTTTGCCATGGTACAAAACCTCCCCCCAGGTTCTTCAGAATAGCTTGAGGCGGCGTTCCGCAGAAGTGAGGTTGGACACGATCTGCGCACCGCATTGTCAGTGTAACCAATAACCCGAGGTCGCTTTTGGCCGATCCCGGCGGCATTCGAAGTGACGGAAAGCACAGTCACCTCCAAGGGCGTCATTCTCGTGAATTACGAGCGTGCAGGCCCAGTCCCAACCGGAAGCCTACCGCTCACCCGGCCACCAGTAATAGGAGGTGGTGCACAGCTTGAGTGCGATCGCCTATCCCGCGCGCCTACCGATCGGGAGGCAGAGCAGAGAGGCGCTCGACCCAGCCCCGAAAATGGGGGCATTCTCGAATCATGGTATCTAACCCTACCGCCGTGGCCGCCACTGTGCCTTCTATTACCTTTTTATAGGAAGGGTACAGGCCAAGTATTCGCTTCGAGGGTGCCGTATTCGGATTGTCGTTGATATCCTCGGGAGTTTCAAAGTCAATGCGAACTCTTTCAAGATGCAAGGCAAGGTCGGATCTACCAAGGGCAGAGGCGAGTGCTCGTGTGTCACTGAATAGCAGCCCCTCGTACTCATGCACCTGCAGATAAGAGATAAGTCTGATGTCGGGTCGGAGTTCGGGTACTGCTGCAGCGATGTCCCGATCGATGGCTTGCTCAATGTGAGTGGCTTTTTCTGTACCGGTCAAATTGGCCGCCGATGGTATACCAGGAAATCCAGCTCCAAGCCCAAACAAATCCAGCATCGTGGAGCAATATACCTCTCGATCATGCTTTAACTGAAGAAGAACGTCTTTCTTGACTCTGGCGTAGCTCACGTTTCCGCCTTTGTGTCCAGGAACGCCAAGAACAAAGGGCGTGACGTAGATCGCGCGAGGCCAGAAAAACGGTGCCAGCACATTGCTGATAAAAGACTCTTCTGTCGGACCCTCAACGATGACATTGATACGCACCACTAACTTATTTTCCCAGAGGTGATGTGAGGAACATCGACCCGGGGTCGGCCGCCAAGGAGGTTTTTTTGCCAGAGTTCGCCGAGCGTATAGTCGGAAAGCCAATCCGACAATTGTGCGGACTCCAATCGCCGAAATACGGACTGCCCTTCGCTTCGTTCGACCACTACGACGTCTTCTGGAACAAACTCGTTTAGCAGGAGAGCTGACTGGGTGGAAACAATAACCTGATTCGTCGGAACGCCCCAGGGTGCAACAGCCTTCTGGATAAGCCCCCCAAGCAGGGAAAGCGCATATGGGTGTAATCCAAGTTCCGGTTCGTCGAAGAGGATAGTCCTTGGTGGACTTGGTTGGAGCAAAGCAGTTGCTAGGCAAACGAACCTCAACGTGCCATCCGAAAGTTGGCTGGCCAGGAACGGGTAATCAGAGTCACGTTGTAACCATTCCAATTGGATTACATCGGGATTCGTAGGTACGGGGCGCAGCTTGAAATCATCGAAGAATGGAGCAGCAAGCCTCACGACATCCCGAATCTTCGAATAGCTCTCGGGGTTCGTTTGTTGTATGCGGTAGAGGAACGCGGGGAGGTTTTCGGCGTTGGATCGAAGAACCTCGTTGTCGTTGATCGCCCCCTGACGGCGAACGCCCGCGGCAGGGCTCGTATCGTGGAAGTGATAGACGACCCAACTGGAGACTGCTTGGAACACGTAGTACGGCGGTCCCTTTTGAGAAAAGACGCCGGAATCGTCCTTGCGATCCAAAAGTCTTGCTTCGAAATGACCGGACCCTAAGAACTTGCGCACCTGATGCCCACCAACGAGGTGACCGCTGTACAAGGTGCTTTCGGATGAAAAGACTAGCTTATTGTCAGCCGTGGGAACGAGAGCGAATTCGTATCCGTTTTGGCCGAAGAGTAGCTGAGCGCTGAGTTCCTTGGTGACTCTGGGGCCGAGATACAGGCAAGCGTCCGCGCCTCCCTGAGTCGCAACCGAAAGTTGGAGTCTTTGATCAATCATGTCGCGCAGCAGGCGGAAGAAGCCGACAAAATTGCTTTTGCCTGCGCCGTTAGATCCAATCAACACATTGATATTGTTGAGCTTGAGAGCTTCCAATTCGCGGATTGATTTGAATCCTTTGATCGTGATGTTATTAATGATCTCGCCCATCGAGGAATATCCCCGTCATCATCCGCATTTTAGTCTAACCGACGGTGGCCCATATTTGCCCGCCGTTGGCAAATGTAGGGCTTCGTTTCTGGGACATACCAGACTGATGAGCGGCTGGATGGCGTCTCCCCGCGCCCGACTGGGTGACGGAGCTGGCGGGTGTCCTAGGCTTTCGATCCCGCAGGCATCACCAACCTAGGCTGCCCGCTCAGAACGAATTTGCGCGGGAGGTACGACGATTTCAACCAGTCCGGTCGCCACGTCGTACACAAGGCCGGAGACGAGCCACTCTCCCGGCAATGCGGGAATCGCCCGGAGCAAAGCAACGTCGGCGGCAACCGCCGCGCGGGGATCGGTGACCGCTTTCGTCTTGAGTTCCGCTTCCTGTATCTGAAAATAGCGCGTCAGCATAGCGGGATCGCCGGCGAGGCGGGTGATGCCGCAATCCGTGTGTTGGAGTACGACGATGTGAAACTCGCCACCGCCTCCAGGAATCTCCCCGGCAACTTCGCCGATTCGCCCCAGTAGGCCCAACTGCTCCAACAACCCCGGTGTGATTCGACCGCCGATGTTGCGGATCACGACAGCCTCCCCAGGTTTAATTCCAAGTACGTGAGCCGGGTCCACACGCATATCAGCGCAACCGATGATGATTGCCTTCACATTCGGCAGCGCCCGCGGAAGCGAGGGCATCAGCGCCCCTCGTAGCAGACTGCTGAGCGGCAAAATCTTTGTTATGTCGCAACATAGAGTCAAGACTGTTCACGTTGATTCTCCTTGAGAGACGTTGCGTGGCGCTTTGCCGAAACCGCTTTTGTCAACCCGACGGCCGCGAGCCAGCCGGAAGTTATCCGGCGGGTCGGACCGGGAAACGTCAATGTCTTTCTCAACTCTCAACAGTTTTGATGGCGCGCCTGATCGTTTCGAACCACAGGAAGAAAGGAAAAATAGTTCGCCTCTGCCTGGTGCCCCGGGTATTCTCTCTGTCTCAGAAAATAAGTCCTGTGGGTGCCCCAGGTTCGCGCCCCGATTCTGGGCGCTAACCTGGGCTTCCCGCACTCCGCCCACCCTATGTTGTAGGTTCCCTCCATGCCAGCGTGATGCCCTCTTTCTTCCCCCATTGGCGCGAACCGGATATTCGAAATCCTTCCCAATCTGGGCTGGTGGTTACTTTAGTTTTTTCTTCCGACCGATTTTTCTTGCGCCTGCTGTTTCGCCCGCGTTTACAACTGAATCGTGGGCACGGGAGGCGTGTCTCTACCCACACCGTGCCTCAGCACGTGGGCACTTCGCTCTTTGACAATTTGAGTCGTTTTGGAGGCGTCTGGGTCCGCAGAGTCAGCTCTGAGCGAAGCCGCAGGGCGAAATCCCGCGCCCAGCGGCAGTGGAGTCGGTGAGGCGATGACTTGGATCGAAGTCGCGCTTAGTTCTCTAACCCGTTTGTTTACACGACTTTGCGTATAACTACCTTTGTTGTTGCGAACTTACGCACAGTCGTGCTGTAACCCTTTTGTTTTCAGGATGGGTGTGGGGGGTACCCGGATCATTTTCCCGCCAGCCGCACGGCGAATCGAACTCTGACACGTGTTCAGCCGTGGCTGTACTTGGTCTCGACCGGCGACTGGCAGCTGGCGACTGACGACTTGTTTACAATCACTACATGCCCAAGTTTTTCGACAATCCGGCCGAGCGCGTCGCCCCTCCCGGCGTCCGCGTCCCCGCGTCCGTAACTCTGGGCAACGTCGAAATCCGTCCCGCCACCGTCCTGGCGCCCATGGCCGGCATCACCGACACCGTCTTCCGCCGCTTCATTCGCAATCTCGGCGGATGCGGCCTCATGATGACCGAGTTCACCTCCGCCGACGGCATCATCCGCCACAAAGACAAGAAGGCCAAGCGCTACCTCACCTTTTACGGCGACGAACACCCCATCTCGGCGCAGCTCTTCGGCAGCGATCCCAAAACGCTCTCCGAAGCCGCACAGATCGTGCAAGACCTCGGCTTCGACCTAGTCGATCTCAACCTCGGCTGCCCCGCGCGCAAAGTCGTCACCTGCAACGGAGGCTCCGGCCTGCTGCGCAACCTGCCGCTCATCCAGAATATTTTCGAGTCCGTCCGCGCCGCCGTGACCGTCCCCTTCACCGTGAAGTTCCGCGCCGGATGGAACGACAAGGAAATCGTCCACGTCGAGCTCGCCAAGATGGCCCAGGAATGCGGACTCGCCGCCGTCGCCCTCCACGCCCGCACCCGCGAGCAAGGCTACTCCGGCCAGGCGCGCTGGGAGTGGATCGCCGCCGTGAAAGACGCGGTCAAGATTCCCGTCATCGGCAACGGCGACATTCGCTCACCCGAAGACGCCGCCGCCATGGTCGCTGAAACCGGATGCGATGCCGTCATGATCGGCCGCTCCGCCGCCAGCAACCCGTGGATTTTCCGCCAGATCGAGCAGTACACCCTCACCGGCGCTTACGACTTGCAAACCGAGGCCGAGCGATACCGCATGATCCGCACCTACTTCACCATGCTGCATGACGAGCAGGTGCCCGGCGCTCCCGGCAAGATGAAGCAGTTCGCCGCCTGGTTCACCCACGGCGTTGCCAACGGAGCACATCTCCGCAAGGCCATCTACGAGTCCCACAACGAAGCCGAAATCATCGCTGCCGTCGACCGCTTTTTCGAGCCGCAGCTTTCTTCGGGTGTCACCCCGAACGGATCGACCGAAGCGAGCGCAGTCGAAGAGCCTGTCCTGAGCCTGTTGAATGGACCCCTCACCTGTGAAGATGTGGTCTCCTCCTGACGACTGGATATTTCGCGCTCCGCTAGGTCGCTAACGCTCAATGGTTCTTCTTAAATTTCCGCGTCGCCTCATCGCGTTGATGCGCGTTTGTCATACACTTCAGGCAACTTAATCTTGAGGAGACAATTCTCATGCCCTGTCCTCCAGAAGTCCTGCGCGACATTCCCCTGTTTTCCAATATGGACGACGACGAACTGAAAGTGTTGGCAGCCCAGGTCGAACTGAAGAACTTCCCCGCCCGGCAACGAATCTTTCGCGCTGGCAGCCCCGCCGAGCAAGCCTATGTCGTTATCGCGGGCGCCGTTCGCGTTACTGTCATCGATGAGGATCAGCAGGAAGTCGTGCTTCAGGAGCCACTGCCGGGCGAGTTCTTCGGTTTCGCCTCCATGCTGGAACAGACCCCGCACATGGCCGACGCTGTCGCCCTCGAAGACTCCACCTGCATTGAAATTGACCGTAACGACCTAATGACGCTGTTCCACCAGAAGCCCCACGCCATCATGGACGTAATGGCTTTCCTCGGCCGCCAGTTGCATAACGCACATCAACTTGCCCGCGCCCGCTCGCTGCGGCCGCCCGAAGATGTCATCGAAGAGCGCGAGACCTTCGGCGAGCGCATTGCCGATCACGTCGCTTCCTTCGGTGGCTCCTGGAGCTTCATCATCGTCTTCATCCTGGTCATGGCCGGCTACTCCGCGATCAACGTTGTCCTTGGCATGAAGGCCTGGGATCCTTATCCGTTTATTCTCCTCAACCTCTTCCTTTCCGCCCTCGCTGCCATCCAGGCCCCGGTCATCATGATGAGCCAGAACCGCCAGGACAAGAAGGATCGTATCCGCAGCGAGATGGACTTCTACGTCAACCGTCACGCGCGTACCGAGCTTCAGGGCGTCGCACAGAAGCTGAACAACGTCGACGACCGCATCGCCGACATCGAAGAGCTCCTGCGCCAGAAGGTGAATTAATCACGGGTGGAACTCTCCCTCGGCCGTGCGCCTATCAAGACTCGGGCGGCAGAGCCTCCAATGCGGTCACGCTGAAAGGAAGTTGGCCTGGCGATGTCGACCATGCTGATCGTGCTGCTGGCCAGCGCCTCCATATTTCCGACTCGATCAGCTTTCCCTAGCTGTGCTTGGCCACCCAGAGCAGCAATCCGAACACGACGACCGGAATAAGGACCATGGCCGCGTAGAAGGCGATGCGGCGAGGCCACGGGCTTCGTTTCACCCTCCAGTTATGCAACTCGGCGCGGTCGGTCACGCCAACTTGATCCGGATGTGCAAGGTCGTGGGCGAATTCGCGGGCATGCTGGTAGCGGTTCCTGGGCTCGCGCTCCATGGCGCGGTAAATGATCTCCTGCATCTGCGGCGTGATGGTGGAGTCGAGCTCGCGCGGCGGTGTGGGGTTGTTCAGCAGGCGATCGTTCATCACGATGAAGGGATTCGGCCCGGAGAAAGGGACTTGGCCCGTGAGCATCTCGTAGAGCATCACGCCCACCGAGTAGATATCGCTGCGGGCATCGCCGCGGCCACCGCGCACCTGCTCGGGGGAGATGTAGTCGGGCGTGCCCATGGTCTGCGAGAGCTTGGCGAAGGTCAGGCGGCGGGAGCCCTGGTTGGACGCGATGCCGAAGTCGATGAGCTTAATGTTGTCGTGTTCATCGACCATGACATTCTCCGGCTTCATGTCACGATGCACCACGCCGTTCTCATGAATGTATTGCAGCGCCTCGAGGATTCGGCGGGTGATCTTGACTGCGCGGTCGTGCGGCATCGGCCGCCCCTCATTGATGACTTGCCGCAGCAGCCGACCATCGACCCACTCCATCACCATGTACAACTGGCTGCGGTCTCCGTCGGCGAAGACGCGCATTACGCCAGGATGGTCCATGTTCTTGCCGATGTCTTCCTCGCGGTGGAAGCGGTCGAAGAGAACGGGGTCGGCCTCCATCTCGGGATGCGGGATCTTTATGGCGACGGGGCGATCGTTTCGCGTGTCGACGGCGCGATAAATGGACGCCATGCCACTGCGGGCAATCAGCTTTTCAATCCGGTAGTGGTCGAGCTGCTCGTCAGTATGGAGAGTGGTCATGGCTGCCCAGGCTGAATAATGATGGCAAGCCGAAGAAGCCCGGGTCGGATTAGCATTGTCGAACGGGTCCAGAAATATGATGCCAGAAAAGTGGCAGTAGAGGCATAAAGAGTGCGTAAAGCGCAGGGCAAGTTAACGGTACTCATCGCAGGTTGTACGGCCGGCCGCGATACATGCCGGTGCGCTCCACGTCATGCACGCGGATCAGTTGGACGCTAATATTGTCGGTGCCGTCGCGTTGGTTGGCTAATTCCACAAGGCGCTCCACGGCTATGCTCAAGCTGCCGACGCGGTCGATCACGGAAACGATGTCCTCCGGCAGCACCGAGCCGTGCAAACCGTCAGAGCACTGCAAGAGGATGTCGCCCTTCTGCACATGCACCTCGTCGATTTCGACGTTGACTATCATGTCGTTGCCGACCGAGCGGCTGAGCAGATGGCGATTAGGAGAGTCAGCGGCCTCGGCCGCCGAGAGGATGCCCAGGCGCACTTGTTCGGCTGCGATCGAGTGATCGCGGGTAACCTGACGGGCACGCCCTTCGCGCACCAGGTAACAGCGCGAGTCGCCGACGTGGGCGATGGTCGCGCGGTCGGCGCGCAGCGCACATGCGACAACGGTCGTAGCCATTCCCGCGCTCGACCGGGAAGACCGGCCTTGTTCGTACACCTGGAGATTTGCCCTCTGCACCAGACGTGACAAAAGTGCCTTGTGCGCCTCGCCGCTCTTGGCTGCCGAGAAGCCGGCGAGGATGCTATCGACCGCCAATTGCGAAGCGACCTCGCCCTTTTGCTGTCCGCCGACTCCATCGGCCAGGGCGAACACGCAGCCATGCGATCGCAACTGCGCCGGCGTGTAGGGTAAAACGTAGCCGAGGTAGTCCTCGTTGTGGTCGCGGGTGCGTCCGGTATCAGAAAGCTGGGTGAATTCTACGTCGAGCATGAGGCCGTATGCTGTTTTGCGCGGACGGCGCGCAAGTTTCACTCAGTTATAGGCGATGGGGTGGGCAAGGTAAAGGGCGGGTTGCAGCCCGCCCTTTGTTCAAACCGCTTATAGGTTAGGCAGTCACCTCGCGACTTTTGACCAAGGTAGTCCGGCCTTTGGTTTTGCTAGACCGTATGAAGAAGATGCCACCGTAGATGCCCCAGACAGCGGCGATGCCGAGCGCCAGCAGAGGCTCCTTTTTGGTGCCGTATCCCATGAACGGTCCTACCAGATAAAACACCATGCAAGCGAGATTGGCCAACAGTCCGAACACCGGGATGACAAGGTGCTTGACCACGTTGAACTTGGGGTGGCCGTGATACGCCACGATGCAGATGATGCAACTCAGCATATACAGCAGGAAGGTCCCGAAGTTCGAGGCCAAGGTCACGGTCAGTAGCGAGTTGGGGAGCGCCGCCATCTTGTCGTGAGTGGTGTATCCCACGGTTGACCAGAAGCCGTGGGGCAGCGCCTGAATGGCGGCATCAGTAGGAGCGCCAGCGTCACCGAACGCCATAATCACCGCAAGGCAGCCAACGACGGCGGAGATAATGGCCAGCGTCCAGATGGCGCGGTGCGGGGTGAGGTTCTTGGAGTGCAACATGCCGAAGTGTTCGGGAGCTTCGTCGTCTTTGCCCATGGCATAGGTGACGCGCGCGCCGGTGTTCATGCACGACAGCGTGGTGCCGATCAGGGCGAGGAATACTGTGAACGCCTCGACCTCCATGAAATAGCGGCCGCGTCCCTGGCCGAACAGGGCATCGCCGACGACGACCATCATGTCGCCGATGGGCGCGGCAGAGCTGTTTGCACTCTGCATGGTGTAGCCGCTATTGAGGAAATAGTTGGCTGCGAAGTACTCGAACAGGTAGCAAACCAGCCCCTGGACCAGCAACGAAAGAATCACCGCGATGGGGATGTCGCGCTTGGCGTTCTTGGCTTCACCTCCCATGGATGTCACCGATTCGAAGCCGACCAGAATCAGGATGGCGACCGTGGCCTGCACGAATACCCAGCCCCAGTTATGCGGACTGATGACGGAGAGCTTGTTGGGATGCGAGAGGAACGCGCCGCTGCTATCGGTGGTGGGATAGCTGATTTTGAAGGGCACCGGGTTGCCGACTGAATCAAGCTTGGGCTGCGGTACTACGCCGGCGGAGTCGCGCACGATGGTATCGGTCGGTTTGCCGTCAACCATGGTCGTGGTGGTCGCGAACTCGTAGGTGTAGGCCTCCCCGGAGACCGAGTCAAACTGGTAGGCGATGGTTCCCGGAGGATGGTTCATGCGGTAGCCGAGCGCTAGAACCGCAAAGATCACCAGCGCCGTGATCTGAACCACGTTGATGGCGATGTTGACCGAGGTCGAGCCGTTCACGCCGCGGTGGGCGATGTAAGCCACGGCAAACGAGAACACGACGGCAACTAACATCATGAAAGCAACTCCCGGATTGGACGCGCTCATGAGGTTGGGCCAGATCGTGCCCACCAGGTAACCGCACAGGATGCCCATGACGCCGACCATGACGCCGGGGTAGATCCAGTAGTACAGGTGCGACGCCCAACCAACGATGAACTTGGAGAGGCGAGCGTACTTCCAGGCCTTGTCGTGGTTGAGGAACGACTGCTCGGCAAAGTAGTAGGAACTGCCGGTACCGGGATAGAGCTTGGCCATTTCCGCGTAGCAGACGGCGGTTGCGAGGCAGAGCAGGAGGGCGAGTACGATGCCCATCCACATGGCCGGGGCGGTAACTCCGGTGGTGGCCTGGATGTAGAACGTGAGCCACAGGAAAGCGCCGGGTGCGATCAGCGCCATAGCGTTCATAGTAAGGCCGGTGAGGCCCAGAGTTGCTTTCATTTCGACTGGAGCGTTTTCAGCCATCTTCATTCTCCTTGAGAAGTCTGCGTTCGTTCGTCGTCCGATATGGTTGGTGCGGTGGCGGAAGGCCTGCTTGTCTCAGGGTGGACTGTAGACGTGCTGCCCTTCGCACTTCCACTTAACTGGCAACTCAAAACAGGAACCCTAACTCGACTACGCCGCGCGTCTGGCTCGGTTTCAGGCCGTAGGTCCCAAAAGCGCTGCCCGGAGTGATATTTCCGGCGCCAACATACGAAATGTCGGTCCGGGTGAAGAACTTCTTGTACTGATAGGTCGGGGTGGCCGTGATCGACCATGCTGTGCTGCCCGGTCCGTACATCAGGTTGGCCGAATTGGAAGCGAGATTGCCGCTGCTGCCGAGGTATTCCCAGCGCCCGGTGATGGAGAATCCCTTCTTCAAAATGCGGCTGGCCAGGATTGCGCCGCCAAAGGTGGATGCGCCCCGCGGAATGCCCGCCTTCAGGCTGGTAGGGACGTCGCTGTACTGGATGTAAGGCTGAATCACCCAGGGTCCCTTGGAGTAGGTGTAGATCAAGTCGAAGATCATGCCGTTGTTCTGGATGGGTGTGGCTAGGTTTTGCCAATTGGTGGAACCAAGAGTGCCGCCAGCGGTGAACGCCAACGTGTTGGCGCCGCTTGCGTAGGTCAGTGCGCCCGTGAGCCAGTTGTAGCGGTTGGAATAGAAGCCGTCGTTATAGCTGAGCGAGGCGGTGAATTTGCCCATGGTCTGGTTAATCTGCACGCCACGGTTGATAGCGTTTTCCTGGTTCCAGAGCAGTCCGCGCTCGATGTTCATGTTCTGGAAGTCGAAGGTGGACTCGGCACCAATCAGCGTCGGCAGAATGCCGATCATGATGTTGGTGTTCTTGCCCGGCACCAATTTCACGAACGCCACGGGGACGGGTCCGTACAGGTCGCTGTTGGTGGTCGAGTTAGAGACGAACGGCGAGCCCAGCGCGACGATATCGTAGGCGCCAGCCTGCACGTAGAACTGGAGCCAGCCCTCTGGCTTCTGGAAGAAGATCATGGCGTTGCTGAAGGCGCCTTCCTGCGGGTTGTTTCCGGATACTGCGTTGTTCTGGAAGACCCCGATGCCGCTGACCGCGCCGTTGATGCTGTACTTGCCCAGCGGGCCGGCTTCGAAATTCGTCGGCAGCGCCAGTTGCAGCGGGCCCGAGGTGGAAGGAGTGGGGAGTGGAGCCGGTGCGGCAGCGGCAGGAGCCGACGCCGCGGCTGCTGGCGTCTGGCCTGCCGGCTTCTGATCTTTGGGGGCGGAACTCGGGGTGTCTTGCGCAAAACCGGCGCACACAAACGACAGGAAGAGGGTCGCCATCGCGAGTTGCTTGCGGTACTGTGAGTGCGTCACTGTAAATCCTCCGCGGAATTTGACTCGATTCCAAAACTACGGAACGCTCCAGCGAGAGTCCAACGCATAGTTCCGGACGCACCTATCGTAATTTTCGTGACATCAAATTCTTATAAGGATGACAATAAGCAACTATCAATAAGCGCGGAGTTAGCCCAAACAATTGAAAACAAACGCGACGTGAACCATCCAATTTCGCGCTAAGTCTCAAGCGGTGCCTTTTCATACGCGCTGGCTTCAGGCAGCGAGAGCTCGGGTACTTCAAACACCCCGGCGGTCTTAAACTGCTGAACGCCGTTCTGCACCATCTCAATGAAAGCCATAGCTGAGCGCGGCAAGGTCCGGTCCTGGTGATACACCAACGCCAGTTCTCGCGAGAGTTTGGCGTCGGCCATCGGAACCAGAGCGAGGTCACCGGCGCGGCACTCTTTGCGCGCGAAGCTCTCACTAATGAGCGAGATGCCCATACCCGCTGCCACAAAAGCCTTAATCATGGCGATGCTCGGTAGTTCCATCGCGACGCGTAGCTGCGACTGAAAAGGCCGCAGCAGCTTGTCCATGGTTTTCCGTGTGTGCCCGGCTTTCGGCAAGATGATCGGATAGTCCACCATGGCCTCCACCGGCACCGCGTCCAGGCGAGCCAGAGGGTGGTTTGGACTGGTCATCAGCACCAGGCGATCGTGAAAGATTCGCTTCACCACCAAGCTGGGTGCCTTTACTGGCATGGTGACGATGCCAACGTCGATCAGGCCGTCTTGCAGGCGCTCGAGGATCTTGTGGCTGAAGTTGCGGTAGATGCTGATCTGCACATCCGAGTAGCGCCGGCGATATTGGCCGAACGTTTCTGGCAGCACGTAGAGGCAAGTGGCTTCATTGGCGCCGATGGCAAGTACGCCGCGCGGCATCTGGTCTTGATCGGCGACGGCGCGCAACGACTCGCCGCGTAAGGCCAGCAGACGGTTGGCGTACTCGAAGAGAACTTCGCCGGCGGGGGTGAGCTTGACGCGCTTTCCGGAGCGATCGAGGAGTCGGGCGCCGTATTCCTGCTCAAGCTGGCGGATTTGCGCGCTGACGGCTGACTGCGAGCGGAACACTTTGTCGCCGGCGCGCGAGAAATTCCCCAGCTTCGTGACCTCCAGAAACGTCGTCAGTTGATCGAAATCCAAGGTCTAACCCCGTATGAAACCCGATTCCTAGCACCTTCGTCTGGCGCGCAATTGTCGCAGTCGCTGTTTTCTCGGGAGAGCGCCGCTCTCAGCGCTGCCTCCCTGTGTAATTGCAGGTTCGGATCGCATTGCAACATTTGCGACATTAGATTGAATGCGATGAATGGAGTGTAGAAGTCGCCCGCTGATTGCGGAAATCGATAGTTTTTATCAGCCGCATAAGCGAGGGCAATCGCTAGAGGTAAGACATTGCAAAGAAGCGATTTGCGCCTTCGCAATCAGCGCCATAACGACAACATGAAGTTGGCGAGAGACTATTTTTCGAGCACTTGCCCGCAGCACCCGCGGCCGTGTAATGTTTCTCCCGTTGGCTGTGTTGTGCCGGATGCAGCCAGTTCAAAATCAAGCTGGGCGCAAGAGCCCATTACAGGAGGGCCGGATTCTATGGCCAAGTCACTCAGTTGCAAAGATGTGGGGATGATTGGATGCGAGTTCACGGCGAAGGCCGACAGCATGGAGGAGCTGATGCAGGCTGCAGCTGCGCATGCCAAAGAAGCCCATGGTTTCGATGCGATTCCGCCGGAGCTGTTGCCGATGGTGCAAGCGGCCGTTAGAGACGAGTAGGGCGAGGCAAGAAACTCCAAAGCAACAAGGGATGCCGACGCGGCATCCCTTGTTCATTGGACCAGACGCGAAGTCTACTTCACCGCGTCAGCGGTCTTGTCGGCGGCCTTCTTGGTCGCGTCCGCAGTGGCCTTGCTCGCGTTCTTCACGGCGACTGCGGTCTTCTCGCCACCCTTCTCGGTGTACTTCACGGTTACGGCGGTGCCTTCTTTGGCGCCATCGTAGGTGGCCTTGCTGGCGTCGCTTACGCCGGTAGCGGTGCCTTTTGCACCTTCCACAGCGGTCTTGTCGGTCCACTTGATGGTCTGCTCGGTCCCGTCTTTGGTTTTGACGACCATGGTCTTGCTGGTCTTGTCGACGCTCTTAACGACTCCGCTCACGGCGTGGACCACATCCTCGGCGAAAAGGGTGGTTCCAAACGCAAGAGTCAATCCGACGAGTGCAATCCAAAACTTCTTCATTACGAATCTCCCCGGCCCGAATGAGCCGTTCCATCTCAAGAATTCCTCCGTCGTAAGATAGCCGTCTGCCGGATGGAAAAGCCGGCCCATGGGACGTAGTTCTCTTATCGGGAAGGTAGCTTAAGGATAACAAAATGGGGCGATTTGTGGCGAGTTAGAGCCTCCTACCTGTGCTAGCCTGTGGGGATTGTGGACGACCCCAAGTTTCTTCGCACCGCCAAAGCAGTTCTCTTCGCGATTGCGATCGGCTTTTCGCTGCAACTCGCGGCGCAATCTTCCCAGCGCTGGACGGCCGAAAAGGCCAACGCCTGGTACCAACAGCAGCCGTGGCTGGTGGGGGCCAACTATATTCCCGCCAGCGCCATCAACGAGTTGGAGATGTGGCAGGCGGATACTTTCGATCCGCAGCAGATTGACAAAGAGCTCGGCTGGGCGGAATCGCTGGGCATGAACACGATGCGCGTCTTCCTGCATGACCTGTTGTGGGAGCAGGATGCGAAGGGCTTCCAGCAGCGGCTCGATCAGTTCCTGGGGATCGCCGCCAAGCACCACATCAAGCCGATGCTGGTGCTGTTCGACTCGTGCTGGGACCCGCTGCCGAAGCTGGGCAAGCAGCGCGCGCCGATGCAGGGCGTCCACAATTCGGGCTGGGTGCAGAGCCCGGGGGCCAAGGCGCTGGAGGATGCGTCGCAGTATCCAAGACTGAAGTCCTACGTTGTGGGAGTAGTGGGCGCATTCGCCAACGACCCTCGCATTCTTGCCTGGGACGTGTGGAACGAGCCCGGCGGCTTCCAGTACGGCTACTACGAGCAGCAGGAGCCGAAGAACAAAGTGGAGCTGGTGAAGGCACTGCTGCCACAGGCGTTTGCGTGGGCGCGCTCGGCGAAACCCTCGCAGCCGCTGACCAGCGGGCTGTGGGAGGGCGACTGGCCGTCGAAAAAAGGGCCGACGCCGATGGAGGTGATACAGCTGCGAGAACTCGGACATCATCACCTTCCACAACTACAGTTGGCCGGAGAACTTCGAGCGCCGGGTGGTGTGGCTGCAGAAGCAGGGGCGGCCGGTCATCTGTACCGAATACATGGCGCGCTCGGCTGGAAGTACGTTTGATGGCGTGCTACCTATCGCGAAGAAGCACCATGTCGGCGCGATCAATTGGGGGCTGGTGTCGGGAAAGACCCAGACGATTTATCCGTGGGAGTCCTGGAACCATCCGTACGTGCTTGATCAGCCGCAGGTGTGGTTTCACGACGTGTTCAAGGCCGACGGGACACCGTACCGGGAGCATGAGGTGGAGCTGATTCGCGGGCTGACGGGCAAGAGCGCACCGGGCGAGGCCAACTGAACTGTGTCCTCCGCTGCGTGTTATACAACACCAAAACACAAAAATAAAAAATACATCGCCATTCTTTAGAATCAGTAGTTTAGCGTGAAACTGCTCGTACGTCGCTGATTCTATTGGTATTTATACGTATCCATGTGTGGCCGTGAGACTTACTGACGAAAAATATCGGATTTGACGTGAGGGATTGTCATACAAGTCATACAAGCGCCAATCGTACAAATCACACTAGTAAAACACCCCGGCGAACAGCCGTCGGCTACCTGGTTGTCAAAGAACGAGGTATTTCTCCCGCCGAGGCGGGCCATGAGGAGCCAGGAGACACCAATCCCCTTGGCGTCACGATGAATGTTTTAGCGTAACGGACTCCGGCGGAATAGGACGCAGGACACCGAGGCGTGTGATAAAGCAGGGTCACATACTTCCAGGCCGGGCGCGAAACCGGGGGCCGCGCCGCCTCGGATTCCCAGCGAGATGGGGACTTCTCAACATGTCTTTACGACATGGAATTTGCGCCTATCTGTGACCGCCGTCTCCGCTATCGGTGCGTCACAGTACGAAGTGAGGATTAGAGCTTTCAGTTTCGACAGGTTAGAGATAGAGTAGCTGCCAGTTTTCTCCGGGCCCCTATTTTGGCAATGCTCGCCCGAGCATTGCTGCGAGCGCGTAAGTGTTGTCGTTCAAAAGGAGGTCTCCCATGCGCCGTCTCGTCTGTTTCGTCTACCTTGCCACTCTTCTGACGTGGATTTCAGTCGCTGCCGCTCAACAGGCAAATGACACCGCAGTCCCGAGCCTCATCCGATACGGCGGAACGCTGGTCCAGCCAAGTAGCGCTGCGGTTCCATCGAAGATTACCGGCGTGACGTTTGCCATCTACAAGCAGCAGGAGGGCGGAGCGCCGGTGTGGATGGAGACGCAGAACGTTACGCTGGACGCGACCGGGCATTACAGCGTATTGCTGGGCAGCACCACGGCGACCGGATTGCCAGGCGATCTGTTTTCGGCGCAGGAAGAGCGCTGGCTGGGAGTGCAAGTGCAGGGCCAGGCGGAGCAGGCGCGCGTGTTATTGGTCAGCGTGCCTTATGCGATGAAGGCTGCCGAAGCCGACCGGCTTGCCGGACACAGCGCCAGCGAGTTTGTCACCACCGACACTTTGCAGACGGCGGTGCAACAGCAGTTGCAGCAGCAGACCAACGGGCCGTCGCAGGCGCGGACCACCGCGGTGGGCGTTTCCTCCAACGGGACGTCGGCTCCCTACATTGACAATGGAACCGTGTTGCAGACAGGTGCCAACTTCAACGTTGACGGCAACGGGACTGCGGCTACTTTCAACGCCACCAGCAACTACAACCTGGCAGGCGCGCCGGTGTTGGGCAACAGCGGGACGCAGGGTATGTTCCTGGGGGCAGGGGCCGGGCAGAACAACACCGGAAGCTACAACCTGTTCCTGGGAATCGCGGCGGGACACAACACCACCGCAGCCGACTACAACACCTTCATTGGCACAGACGCGGGATACTTCAATACCACCGGCACCCAGAACTTCATGCTGGGAGCCACCGCCGGCTATCACAACACCACGGGCAGCTACAACATGTTCGTCGGCTCGCTGGCGGGATACAACAATACCACCGGGACGCGCAACGCCTTCGTTGGTAGGGCCGCCGGGATTGCCAACACCACGGGAACCGGCAACAGCTTTTTTGGGGCCAATGCGGGCAGCGCCAGCACGGCCAGCTTCAACACCTTCCTGGGAGGATTTAGCGGGGCGGCGACCACGACGGGAACGCAGAATACCTTCGCCGGATGGCAAGCAGGGCAGTTCAACGTCACCGGCAGCAACAACCTGATATTGGGGTACAGCGCGGGATCGGCTGGGGGAACGACGTCGAATAACGACGTTTACATCGCCAGTCCGGGAGCGGCGAATGAGACCGGGGTGATCCGCATTGGCGCGACGAGCCAGACAGCGGCGTACATCGCCGGCATCAGCGGCGCGGCGACGAGCTCGGGCGTGCCAGTGTTCATCGACTCCACTGGCAAACTCGGCACCACAGGCGGCTCGCTGGGATCGCTAGCGATTGAAAACACCACGACGCAGCAAACCGGGGCGAACTTCAGTATCAGCGGTAATGGAATGGTTGGCGGCACGCTGGCCGGCAACGCCGTCAACTCGACGACCACGTACGAGATTGGTGGTAGCGCGGTGCTCAGCATCGGAAGTGCGGTGGATGGTAACTTGTTCGGCGGCAGCGGGGCAGGTGCGAACAATACAGCGGGGGCGGGTACTCAAAACACATTTCTTGGATTCCAGGCCGGATACCTCAACACGACCGGCGGTTACAACACGTTTAACGGGTACCAGGCAGGGTACTTCAACACGAGCGGCGGCGGAAACACATTTAATGGGTTTGGTGCAGGGCTTGACAACACCACCGGCAGCCAAAACAGCTTCTTTGGCTTAAAGGCTGGTCTTTCCAACACAAGTGGCTACGCGAATACGTTCATTGGTTACACCGCAGGCTCTCGAAATCAGACCGGCTTTGGAAATACGTTTGTTGGATTCGCGACGGGTAATCAGTCTACCGGCAACTACAACACGTTTTCCGGGTCGGATGCCGGGTACTTCAATACGACAGGCAGCAATAACCTCTTCAGCGGGTTTTATGCGGGAAACGGCAACACAACGGGAGCCGACAATACTTATATAGGCTACGAGGCGGGCTTCACCAACAACGGCACGGACAATATTTATCTTGGGGACCGGGTCAACAGCAGCACGACTGGCGAAAACAACACCATGCGCCTTGGATCTCCGTCCTTCATCTCCTCGACCTACGTGGCAGGTGTCAGTGGTGCGGCAACGAGTTCGGGAGTGCCGGTGTTTATCGACTCCACCGGCAAGCTGGGTACCACCGGCGGATCGCTTGGATCGCTTGTGACTTCGTTCAACGGGCGCACCGGAGTGGTGGTTCCGGCGGGGAATGATTACAGCTTTTCGCAGATCAGCGGGACGCTGAACCCATCGCAAATACCTGCGGGTTCGAACAATTACGTTCAGAATGGAACGGCGCAACAGGCCAACGCCAGCTTCAACATAAGTGGGAATGGCACAGCGGGTGGCATGTTATCCGCCAACGCGATCAATACTACGAGCAATTACCTGATCGGGGGCAGTCCGGTGTTAAGCATCGCGGGCGGAACCAACGTCTTCTTGGGCAATGGAGCCGGAGGCACTAATCCTTCAGGATTTGCCGACACTATGGTAGGTTCTTCTGCCGGCTACAACAACACCGGTGGGCAGTTCAATGTGTTCGTAGGCTCCGCAGCGGGTCTCAGTAACACAACTGGCAACTACAACACCTTCTCCGGCACGGGTACTGGCCTGAGTAACATTGGCGGCTCGAGTAATACTTTTTCTGGTGCCGGTGCCGGCTACTTCAACACGAGCGGGAGTTACAACGCCTTTTACGGCTCGACGGCAGGCCACAACAACACGAACGCCTGTTGTAACACGTTTATCGGAGAGGAAGCTGGTAGCAACAGCACCACCGGACAGTACAACAACTTCTTCGGTTACCAGGCAGGAACACTCAATACGACTGGGGACGGCAACCTATACATCGCGAACTATGGTTCCTTTTCGGTGGAGAGCAATACGATCCGCATCGGCACTCCCGGCACGGCCCTAAATCAGCAGAATATCACGTACATCGCGGGAATCTATGGCGCGACATCATCCGGCGGTGTTCCAGTCTATGTCAATTCCGGCGGGCAACTCGGTACCCTGACCTCCTCCCGCCGCTTCAAGGAGCAGATCCGCGACATGGGTGACAGCACCGACGCACTGATGAAATTGCGTCCGGTGACGTTCCTCTACAAGCCCGAGTATGACAAAGGGCCAAGGACGTTGCAGTACGGATTGATCGCCGAAGAGGTGGCGGAGGTGTATCCCGAGCTGGTGGCGTTCGGTGAGGACGGGAAGCCGTACACGGTGAAGTATCAGTACCTAGCGACCATGCTGCTGAACGAATTGCAGAAAGAACATCGCCAGGTCGAGGAATTGAAGGCCGAGCTACAAGTGCAGAACGCCGAGTTGAAGAAGCAGAACGAGGAATTGCAACAACGCTTGGCGCGGGTGGAAATCCTTCTGCAGTCGCAGATGAATAGCGTGGTGGCGCAAATGGCGGCGCGTCAAGAATAACGGGCCTTTCGGCACGACTGAAGTCATGCCCTGAAATGAAACTGTCGTACATGCGACTTTTCAGGAGCCGGATCAGTAAAGTATCTGCCCGGTACCAACAACTGACGCCCTGCGGGCTGGGGGCGCCGATCGGCAAGGGGCTGCCTCAAGAAAATTCCATGACGAATCGTGCGACCGGTGCATCCAATGTAGGCGCCGCTTCCATATTCCCGATAACGAGGAGCACATGGAAGATACAAATCTCACCGGTGGAACGGAATCCGATAGCGATTCGGCTCATGCTTCCTCTTCCGCACAGGCGCAGCAACCTGTGGACGAGAAATTGCAGAAATTACTTGATAAGGCTTTGTACGGCGGGGGACACGCGTCGGCGCAGAAAATCCGGAATTTTCTGAATGGCACCTGGCTCGGCGAACCTTTACATGTCGTGCTCAAGGACGTGCCGACCGGGGCGTGGACCGTTGCGATGGCGTTTGATGCTCTGGACCTTGCGTACGAGCGGCGTGAGTTCGCGCTGGCGTGCGAAACGTCGATCGGAATCGGATTGCTAGGGGCAACAGGAGCGGCGGTTGCGGGGATCACGGATTGGTCCGATGTTGATCCTCCGGCCCGCCGCCTTGGGTTGGTGCATGGCCTTCTCAACTTGAGCAGTGCCGCTCTATTTGCGACGTCGCTGTATTTGAGAAAAAGGAAATCTCGTGAGTGGGGCCGCGTTGTGGGTGTTCTGGGATATGCAGTGATGGGATACGCGGCGCACCTCGGCGGCAAATTGGTGTACGAGCACAGAGTAGGTGTTGATCGCACGGCCGGTCAGGAATTCCCGGAGACGTTTGCCGCCGTCTTGCCTGAGACAAAATTAGTGGACGGCAAACTTACTCGGGCGATGTATCACGGAACTCCGATTCTGCTGGTGCGTCGCGGAGATCGTCTTCTTGCCATGGCGGAAACGTGCTCGCACTTTGGTGGGCCGCTGTCGGAAGGCAAACTCGAAGGAGATACGGTTGTGTGCCCGTATCACTTCTCGCGGATTGCCTTGGAGGATGGCCGAGTGATTGACGGGCCGGCAGTTCACCCACAACCTTGCCTGGAAGTGCGGACGCGGGATGGACAGGTCGAAGTGCGGCGGAAGGCTGCGGCGAAGTGAAAACTTCGTCCTCGGAATATCAGGAAGCGGGGCGTGGTCTGGAGCGAAAGACCCGCCCTAGCCAAAATCGGGCTACACCGGGGCACCCGACCGCGTGGTTCCCACCCTCACGAAGTGCCCTAGGCGGCGGCGACGCGCTGGATGAGGTTGTCTTGCTCGCTCTTGCTTTCGGCGCCGATGGTGAAGGCGTCGAGCAGATTCAGTGACAACGCGTACTTGATGGCCTCGATTTGACGGTTGCGCAGATCGCCCTGGCCGAGAATCTTCATTCCGATAATGCCCTTGCCCGACGACTTCATCTGCTGGATGACGCTGATGACGGTGGCGGGATCGTCATCCATGTGCGAGCCGATGGGGTTGATGCGGACGAGGTCGACTTCGACCCACGGCGACTTGGCGGCGGCGCGCAGCGCTTCGATCGTGTGACAGGAGCAGCCGTGGGCGAGGATGATGCCTTTCTGTTTGGCTTCGGAGAGCACGTCCATTGTGGCTTTGAAGCGCTCGGTCCAATCGCCTTCCGTCATGCAGTGCATGAGCACAATGTCGAGATAGTCGGTGCCGAGTTCTTTGCGGTAGCGGTCGAGGTCGGCGCGCATTTCCTGCGGGGTGCGCGAGGGGCTCTTGGTCATCACCGTGACCTTGTCGCGCGGCAATTGCTTGAGCGCGGCGGCGACGTGGGGATGGCTGCCGTAGGAGTCAGCAGCGTCGAAGAAGCGCAGGCCGTGGTCGTAGCCGTTGAGCAGGAGTCCAGAGAGTCCGGCGACGCCGAGCGCGGTTTGGTTGGAGTGCTTGGCGTAGCCGATGGTGCCGGTGCCCATAGCGAGGCGGCTGGTCTGGATGCCGGTCTTGCCGAGAGTAACGGTGTCACTGGCAGCAAACTTGCGCGGCAGTTGGGTGTCGGCGAGCGCGTTCAGGATGGATTGGCGAGCAAGCCAAGCCGCACCGAGTCCGAGGGAAGTGTTGACGATGAACTGTCGGCGTTGCATGGTCACCTCTCTGCCGGAAAGTTGGCTGACGGATGTCATGTTAGACGATCGCCGCCGGCGTTTGGCTGCGGAAAGCGCGGTGAATTCTTGCGTCCTGCCGAGGTGCCGGAAATTGGTGTCGCGCTGATAAAATGACGCTCACTTGGGGTGAGGCTTGGCAGCGATGCTTCCGCGTGTGGTCATCGTCGGCGGTGGTTTCGGAGGGCTGTACGCGGCCCGCGCATTAGCTCGTGCGCCGGTGAGCGTCACCCTCATCGACAAGCGGAATTATCACCTGTTCCGGCCGATGCTGTATCAGGTTGCGACGGGACTGCTGTCGGCCGACCAGATATCGGGGCCGCTGCGGTCGATTCTGTCGCACCAGCGAAACGTCGAGGTGCTGATGGACGAGGTCATCGGCATCGATGCGGAGCAGCGGCGCGTCCGGCTGACGGATTCGGACTTGCCGTACGACTACCTGATTCTGGCGACCGGGATTCAATACAACTACTTTGGGCACGAGGACTGGCGAGCGGAAGCGCCGGGATTGGAGTCGCTCGATGATGCGGACCTGATTCGCGGCAAGGTGCTGCTGGCGTTTGAGCGGGCGGAGGAAATGGCGGCGCTGGGACTGGGCACGCCGCAAGACGTTCAGAAACTGCTGACGTTTGTGCTGGTGGGGGCGGGCACGGTCGGCGTGGAGATGGCGAGCACGCTGGCGGAGATGTCGCGCATGGCGCTGGCACACGATTTTCGCCACATCGATCCGCGGAAGGCGCAGATTCTGCTCTATGAGGCTGCGCCGCGGGTGTTGCCTTCGTATCCCGAGAAACTTTCGGCCGACGCGCAGCGCCATTTGGAATCGCTGGGCGTGAAGGTGTTCACCAATACGCGCGTGACCACGGTCGATGCCGACGGGATTGTGGCCAATGGCCAGCAGGTTTACGCCGCCACGGTACTGTGGGGGGCAGGAGTACTGGCGTCTCCGGCGGGGCGGTGGCTGGGCGCGGAGACCGACAAGTCTGGGAAGGTGATTGTCGGCAGTGATATGTCGGTGCCGGGGCATCCGGAAGTGTTTGTGATCGGCGATACGGCGCATGTGGTCGCGTACACCCGCAATTTATTGGGCATTCGGTCGAAAGAGCCGATGGTGCTGCCGGGAGTGGCGCAGCCGGCGATTCAGGAAGGGGAATACGTCGCGAAGTTGATTCGCAGGCGCGTCAGCGGGAGGCCGGCACCGCCGCCGTTCTGGTATTGGGACAAGGGCGACCTGGCCATCGTCGGCCGGACGTATGCAGTCGCGGACTTGCGATTCGTGCGGTTCGGGGGATTTCTGGCGTGGCTGGTTTGGGCGGTGGTGCATGTGTATTTCCTCATCGGGTTCGCGAATCGCTTGTTCGTGTTGATGCAATGGGGATTCGCATTTCTGACCAAGCGCCGCCAGGTGCGCGTTTTTCCGGGGCAGGAAAAACGATGAGTGGGGTGAGAACCGAAATGATTACATGGGAGGCGATACTTTGACGGAATGGGCTGCGGCGGATTACGAGCGGATCTCGAGCCTGCAACGAGCGATGGCGGAAGAGGTGCTTGCGCTGCTGGATATGGCGGGGGCGCAACGCGTCCTCGACGTGGGATGCGGGAACGGAAAGATCACCGCAGAAATTGCCGCGCGAGTGCCACATGCCACGGTGTTGGGGGTCGATCCGTCGCACGAGATGATCGAGTTCGCGTCGAGCCACTATGACGCCGCGGTTTATCCGAACCTGCGCTTCGCGATTGCCGACGCGCGCAGCCTGCCTTACCGCGAGGAGTTCGATGTGGTGGTGTCGTTTAATGCGCTGCACTGGGTCCCGCAGCAGGAGGAAGCGCTGCAATCGATTTGCGCTGCGATGAAGCCGGGAGGGCGCGCGCAGCTTCGCATGGTCTGCAAGGGGGAACGTCACAGCCTGGAACATGTGCTGGAGAAGACTTGTCTCTCGGCGCGCTGGGCGGAGTACTTCAAGCAATTTCATAAGCCCTACGTGCACCTGACGCCGGAGCATTACTGCGAGCTGGCGACGCGCAACGGGATGGAAGTGGTGCAAGCGCAGAGCGAAGACAAAGCGTGGGACTTCAAGACGCGCTCGGCCTTTGAGGCGTTCGGCTCGGTCACGTTTGTGGAATGGACGCGCCTGCTGCCCGCGCAGGATGAAATGAACTTCGTCGTGGATGTGCTGGACCGCTACCGGCTGGTCGCGGTACAGCGGGCGGGCGAGGAAAACACCTTCAAGTTTTATCAAATGGACGTAGGGCTGAAGCGCTAATCGAGGCGGCGATTTTGAATTTCGCGCGCGATGTGCGACCCTTTCGCCGTGCGTGTTGTTGCCCTGCTGGCCCCATTCGCGAAAGAGCATGACGTTCGGCCGTTTGAGTTGCCGGGCGTCAACGTATTCACGGCCAACGAACTGGATCCGACGGACGAACCCGATGCGGCGCTGATATTTGGCGGCGACGGGACAATGCATCGCCACCTCGGCACGCTGGCGCTGAAGAAGATTCCGGTGCTGCCGGTGCCCATCGGCAGTGCCAATGATTTCGCGACGACGATGGGCATCCACTCCGTGAAGGAAGCGCTCGGGGCGTGGGTGCAGTTCTGCGCAACGCGGGTGAACACGGTGCTGGTGGACCTGGGGACGGTGCTACCGCTGCTGCCGTTTGAAGCCAGCGAGCTGCTGCCCGCGGTTTCCGACGACGATGGCGACGAGCCGTGGGCGGGCGACTCGCTGGAAACCATGCACTTTGTTCCTGACGGGCCGCGTCCGGACCTGCCGCAACTGGGCCCGCGCATCGAGCACTCGCAGGCGCGGCGGTGGTTCGAGGCGGAACGGGAAGCCAACCGTACCCGCTACTTCGCATGCATCGCGGGCACCGGCCTGGATGCGGTGGTCAGCCGCGAGGTGATGGACCAGCCGCGCTGGCTGCGGACCCACGGCGGATACATCTGGGGACTGGTGCGGAGCCTGCCGACCTTCCGGGCGCCGGAGATTGCGGTGTCACTGGAGATCGACGGCTGCTGGCAGACGCCGGTGCGCGAACCCGCCGTTCTGTTCGCCGCCGGAAACGGTCCGCAATATGGTAGCGGGATGCGATTGGCCCACCTGGCGGACATGGACGACGGCCTGCTCGACGTCTGCTTTGTGCGCAACCTGAGCAAGCTGCGCTTGCTGCGGCTGTTCCACGTGGTGTTCAGCGGACGACACATCGGCATGAAGGAGGTCGAGTACTGGAAGGCCAAGCGGGTGCGCATCCAGACCGATCCGGTCATGGACCTCTACGCCGACGGCGAATACGTGTGCCCGACGCCGGTGGAGCTGGCGGTAGAGCGCGAGGCGTTGCAGGTGATCGTGCCGGCGTAGGCCGGTAGCGCGTAGCCGCTTAACGCTGGATCAAGTCGTCGCTGTGCACCACGAACTCGGGATAGGCTCCAGCGCCGAGTTCGTGCAGGTCCATTCCCTGGCGCTCGCCGTCCGAGTCCACCCGGTACGGAATAATTCGGTTGAGCACCCAGTTGAGACCGTACGTCATGGGCAGCACGAAGCCGAGAAGGGTCGCGATGCCCACCAATTGCGCCAGCCATTGCCCGGGCGCAACGCTAGTCGTACCGAGTCCGGCGAGCAAGCCGGCGGCGAACAGTCCCCACAAACCCGCGACCGCATGCGAGGAAACCGCTCCGCCGGGATCGTCCACGTGGAGCCAGAGCTCCAACCACTCGACCGATAGGGCCACCAGCGCGCCGGCCACGAGGCCGACGAGGATCGCAGCTGCGGGGCGGAGCATCGCCGGAGCCGCGCTGCTCGCGACCAGGCCGCCGATCCACCCATTCGCACTGATCGAGGCATCCGGCCGTCCGAAGCGAAGGCGCGTGACCAGCACGGCGACAAGTGCCGCAGCCGAAGCGCACAAAGTGGTGTTGATCTCGACCAGCACGAGGGCCGACGGCATCGCGCGGCCAAATAAAATGGCGCCGGCTGAATTCATCCCCAGCCATCCAGCCCATGCGAGCAGGCAGCCGAAAACCACGTTGGTAAGGTTGTGTCCGGGAATGCCGATGGGCATGCCGTCGCTGGCGTACTTACCTTGCCGTGGGCCGAGGATCCACACCATCGCCAGCGCGGTAAGCCCGCCGACAGCGTGGACTGTGCTCGCTCCTCCGGTATCGAGAAAGCCGTTACCGAGGCCGTAAATCGCGCCCAGTTGCGCCAGCCAGCCACCGCCCCAGACCCAGTGCGCGAACAGCGGATAGGTCCATCCAGCCATTACCGCAGTGGAGGCGCAGATTGCCCCCAGCCGCCAGCGGTCGGAAGCCGCGCTCAACGGAATCATGGCGGCGATTCCGACGGCGAACATCTGGAGCACGACCGAAAGCGATGCGAATGAGCCGTTCAGCTCCAACCCACGCAGGAAGAAGGGCTGTGCCGCAATCCAGTCCCAGGGCTTCCCACCGATCTGGATCACATGCGTCGCGCGCCCGGCGAAACCTTCCCATGAGAATCCGAAGGCGATATACACCGTGGCCGACACGGCCACCACGCACAACGAAGCCAGCATGGCGTGCGCCGCACTGCGTGATTTCCCCAGACCGTTGTTGATGAGGGCAATTCCCGCGACGGCCAACGGAACCATCAGAATCGATACCAGGCACAGGGCAGTGGTAATTTCCGAGATCGCGAGCGAAGGCTGCGGCATCAGGACTCGACCTCATCGGGCGGCAGGTTGGCCCTGAACACCAGCACCAGTCCGAGCACCTCGATGGCCAAGCCGGCCAGCACGAACAAGGCGCGAGGGGTCGCCGCGGCCAGCATCTCCAATGCGGCCAGCGCGAGGAACCATCCCGCAACTAATAAGAGGAAGCCCACTGCCTTCATGAGGAACCCGGACGAAACTTATGGATGAAGCGGCCGTCGGCGGGCACACCCCTCCCGCTCAATCTGCAAGGCTAATGCGCGGGCCGCATCAGCGTCCAATTGATTTTTTTGATGAGCCGTAGAAAAAGGATCGCCTCGGAAATCGCGGCCTTGCCTGCTACGATGACCGCACACCCTGTCCTGTTGCGCAAGGAACCCGCGATGAAAGAGATGCTCAACCAATTGGTCGCCACCCGCATGGGCACGTTCGCCGTGCTGTTGCTCGCTGCATTTTTCGAGGCCTACGGAGATTCCTGCTTCCAGCAAGGCCTCTATCGCTCCACCGGCACGGCGCGTTTTGCCGCGTTTGCCGGAGGCGCCGTGACGCTCGCGCTTTACGGATTGGTGGTCAACACTCCGCCGTGGGACTTCGGCAAATTACTCGGCTTGTATGTCGTACTATTCTTTCTCGTCGCCCAGCTGCTGGCGAAGGTGCGGTTCCAACAAACGCCGACGCTGCCGATATTGGTGGGCGGTTCGCTCATCGTCGCCGGAGGCGCGGTGATTACACTGTGGAAGGCATAATCAGCGGAGCAGGTTGATTACGAGATCGGGAGGTCCACATGACCAAGGTAGAAGCCATCATCCAGCCCTCGAAGTTCGAAGCGGTGAAAGACGCGCTCATCGAAATTGGCGTTGACGGCATGACGGTGTTCGAAGTGCGCGGCCACGGCCGCCAGAAGGGCCACACCGAGTCGTATCGCGGCCGCGAATACAACGTGGACCTGCTGCCCAAGATCAAGATCGAAATGGTGCTGGACGACAGCGTGGTCGAGCGGACGGTGGAGACGATCGTCAAGTTCGCCTCGACCGGCAAGATCGGCGACGGCAAGATCTTTCTGTCGAAGATCGACGAGGCCATCCGTATTCGCAATCAGGAGCGCGGGGTCATGGCGCTGTAGCCGCCGATTACGGCCAGAAGTGCAGAATCGTGTTCATGACCGCGACCTGGGCCACCACCAGCGTAGGCAGCGCCCAGAGGTAGATCGGATGAACGCGGCGGTTGACGACGAGATCGCGCATCACAGCGAGAAGAATCAGCACGTCGACTCCCGCGTAATACCACGGCCAAGGATGAAACATGGCGGGAAACCGAACAAAGGCGGCCGCCGTGAGCCCGCAGGTGGCAATCAGCATGAAGCGGCGGTGCAACTCGGGCCGCCCGCGCCAATAGATCGCCAACGCAAACGGAATGGTAAAACTCGCCAGGTCCAGCACGGCGGTGCGCAGCAGTGGCGCCCGCAGGGCAAGTTCGGGATCGAGCAGATCAAAGCGCCGCATCGTGATGGCCGTGATGGTTCCGACAATCGGAATCGTGACCCCCAGCGCAACCCCGAACCATCCGAGACGGCGGTGGACCGCGACGCGGCCGGCACGAACCAGCGCGGATTGGGCTACATATAGGATGACCCATGCCGAGAAAAGTGCGACGTGTACGGAGAGAATGAACGGCTTGGGATGGCTGGGGTGAAGGAACCGTGGACCGATCTGCCGGCTGAATCCGAAAACCACGACGGTCGCAATCAACAGCGACATCCAGAAGTAGAAGTATTGGTCGAGCAGGCCACTGCGCTTCGTTGGCAATGCGCTTCCCTCGGTTCGGCGACGACTTGCATGGCAGTTTAACAGGCAGTACCGCGCCGCGAGACCACGCCCATCAGAAGTACACTGGATCCACCCATGGCCTCGCTCAAGCAGCGTCTCATGCTCCGCCTGATTAACTACTGGCCGCCCTTGGCGGCGGCTGGCATTCACGTGCGCTGGGGCGCCGACATGAAATCGGCCGATGTCACGATGAAACTGCGCCCCTGGAACCGCAACTTCGTCGGGACGCACTATGGCGGCTCGCTCTATTCCATGTGCGATCCGTTTTACATGCTGATGCTAATGAAGAACCTGGGCCCGGAATACATTGTCTGGGACAAGGCTGCCAGCATCCGCTTTCGGAAGCCGGGGAAAGGCACGGTGCGCGCCGAGTTTCGCATAACCGACGCGCAGCTCGACGACATTCGCGAGCAGTTGAAGACACTACCCAAGTACGAGCCGACCTTCAGCGTCGAAGTGAAATCCGAATCCGGCGAAGTGGTCGCCGAAGTGCAGAAAACGCTGCACATCCGCAAGAAGTAGGCAGCAACTCACCAACTTCGAATCAGAAAAAAGTGCCATGCCCCTGGGAGCATGGCACCTTCGCTTTCAGGGTTGCGTGATTTTTAGTGGACCGTGACCAAGATCGAGTTCGAGCCGATGCCATTGGCGACAGCCTGCAACGTGTAGGTGCCTGCCGGAATGGCCGCCGGGACATCGAACTTGGTGTACATGACGAGTCCCGGCTTGATGCTATGCGTGCTCTCGTCGTGAGTGAGCGCATAGTAAACGTTGCCGGTCGATTGGCTGGTCAGGCGCACCAACGGGAAATTGGTGTCGCCCTGGAAGTCGTCGCCGTAAAATGCACCCTGCGACAGGCCGTTGAGCTGCGTGCCGTAGAGAACATTGTTGGTAGAGCCAATCTTCAGGGTGTTGGAGGAGGCCAGGATCTTGGGGGCCACGCCAGGGACGACGCCGGGTGCAGGGTTGTAAACCGCAACTGGAGTTGTGCCGAAGTCCGTGAACATGATCTGTCCGGTGGGCAATACCAGCATGTGGCCGTAATACGAGGAATCGGTCGGGCAGGCAAGTCCGGGGTCGGTATAACTGAGGGAGTTGCTGTTGGGGTCGTACTCCATGAAGGCGCAGTTCACGTTGAACAGGCCGGGGCTGTACAGTGCCAGCACCTTGCCGTTCGGCTCCACCGCGGACGGACCGTCTGCCTGGTCCAAACCGGCGGGAGGCGTAGGGCCGGCGGTCCATGTGCCGGAAGCTACGTCATAAATTGCGGTAGCAACCACATTACCGCCCGACTGGAAGACCTTGTTGTTGTACATCAGGACGCTGGCGCCCAGCTCTTCGTCGCTTCTGTTATACAAGCGGATCGGAGTTGCGCCGGTGCAGGCCCAGGTGCCAACGCCAGTCGTAAGGTTGGTGATCGAGTAAAGTTCCGCACCACCTTTTGGTGAAGCGGCGCAGGTGGTGTTGTTTTTTGCGTCCACGGTCAGGACCTTGTCGTTCGGCAACAGCGTGTATCCGGACTCGTCGTTGCTGGACTGAATCACGGAGCCGGTTGTGAGCCATGAATTCGGACCAGTGTAGATAGCAACTTTCTTGCTGCAGCAGTCGGCCTGCATGTACTGACCCGTGGGAAGCAGGATGCTCTCCGCATCGCCGACGGTCGTCCAGCCCGCCGGACCGGCGTTGGAGACCCAGTTAAACGAATTGCCCGAGTAAGTGAGACGGGCACCCAGGGTCGTCCAAACTCCATTCACCTCGTCAACGGCCAAGTTGTACTCTCCGCCCTGGATCACAAGGGTGTGACCGTCCATAAGCACCTGTGAGCCGAAATACAGTGGCTGATAGCCCGAGGGCAACGCTCCTCCATAGCTCCATGTGCCGTTGACGTAGCTGCCGGTGGCGTCGGGGGTAAGCACCCACCAGTCCGTCGCTACAGTGCCGCCCTCATCATGCATGATGACTCTGCCGTCGCGCAGCAGCAACATGGCGCCGGGAAGGAAATTCGACGGCTGATTGGTGATGGCCGTCCAGGTCTGAGCGCTGGCAATTCCGGCCAGGGCTAAAAGTAGGGACAGTGCTATTCCTATCTTTGCGAAATGCTTCATTTCATCTCCTGATGTGATGGAGAACCGCTCGACCGGCCGCATTGCTCGACTGACGAGTGCGCAGATTGGGCCGCCGAAAACGGTTCCGTTGGACGTATCGCTCGCGGCCAAGGACAGCGCCGCGAAAGGCGTGGGCACAAGATTTCACGCGAAACAGCGCGCGATTTCCCTCCGGTCAAAAACTGTTTTTAGAATTCTGTTGCAGATTGCGAGTGAAAGCGGCCGATCGGCTGTCACCACCCCTGCGGAGCCCGGGTGCCATTATGCACTGAAGTTGCCATGTTTGGTGAGCAAATTCTTTAAGTTTTATTGCATGAGAAGAACGTGCTACTAAAGTGCCGTGAGCACAGCGCACTCCTATCGTTGGTAGTAGCAAGACGTGAGACGATTTCGCCGGCTGAGTAGTGATGGTGCGCCCGTGGAACCATGACTTCGTGGTTGCGAAGTGTGGCCGCCCGCTCAATTCCATGTGCGACCCGTTTTTATATGTGGATGCTAATCCACAACCTTGGCCGCGAGTACGGCAACAATCGCGGCGCTTCGGAGACCCAGGCCAATTCGAGACTGCAATGTGGTCAGCAAGTCGCGGGATAGCTGTGATCCCCGCGCAAATAAAAAAGCCGAAGCACGAGGCTTCGGCTTTGGTAGGGGTAGAGGAAGCGCCAGGAATTAGAGGCTCAGCTTGCGGCGAATGACGCCGCCGAGGCCGAGGATTCCAGAAGCGAACATGACAAGCGTGCCGGGTTCTGGAACCCCAGTCTGACTCGTTCCGTAGATGTTAAACGCCTCGGAGCCGATGACGCCGGTCCCAGTCTGCTGGGCCTGCGACGGTCCATCGTTCTCATCCCAGAACATATTGCCGGCGCCAGCAGTAATTCCATTCTGCAGGGTCAGCCAGTAGGTCCCGTTTCCCAAACCGACGCTCAGGCCACTCGCGGTCGAGGTGTAGATGTCATAGTAGCCGAAACCGCAGCCCGAGCAGGGTGAGCTGTTGGAAAGGACGGCAGTGCCCGACGCCATGCTACCGAACGCTGAGGTTCCGATGGACCAGTCGACCTGAACGGGGGCGTCGCCTGGAGCGACCCAGAAGCCACCATCAAAACCGGTGACGGTCGAAGGGCCAGTAGTGATGGTAAACGAATCGGTAACCTGGAAACCGCAACAGGTGTTCCAGGCGTTGACGGTTCCGTTGATCGGTCCGTTGCTGTACAGAGTGGCGGCAAACGCCGGAGCAGCCACCATAAGCGACAGCACCAGCAGTGCGATTGAAGCAAAGCGCATTCTCATATGTTTTTCCTCGATGACACGGTTATACAGAGTGAATCGGCGGAAAGAGAATCGTGAGCCGTTGGTACAGATTCCCCTCCGCCTGAACTCGGGGCAAGATGCGTGCACATAAACTGCATGCAATTTAGCCTCCACGGTATCTCATTGCAAACAAAGCATCGTCCGACATCCAGCCGCAATAGTTTGCAACAAAGTGCCTATCTGCTTCCACGCAAACTGAAGGTTCTATTCTGCGGCAAGAATCAATCAGTCTACATCCTTCTCGCACTGGAAGTGCCACACTGGTGGGGCATGGCACCTCCAGTTTCAGACACACTTTCTCGCGAAAAAACCTCAGTGCAACCGAACGACAGCGGTATTCGATGCAATACCGTTGGCGACAGCATTCATCTGGTACGCTCCCGCCGGAATCGTCGACGGGATGTCGAAATAGGTGTACATCATGGTGCCGGCAGCGATGCTATGCGTGCTGTCGTCGTGCGTGAACGCATAGTAAACTTTGCCGGTTTGCGTGCTCTTGAAGCGAACCAGCGGGTAGTTGGTGTCGCCCTGGTAATCGTCACCGTAGCCGTTGTTCTGCGTCAGGCCATTCAACTGCTTGCCGAGGAGAACGTTGTTCACGGAACCGATGGCATACGTGAGGCTCGATGGGTAGATCGTTGGCACGGCCGCAGCCACGACGCCAGCTGCAGGATTGTAAACCTCGACCAGTCCGCTGAAGTCCGTGAACATGATCTGGCCGGTGGGCAGGATCATCAAGTGACCATAAAACGAGGAGCCACTCGGGCAGTTGGACGGATTCGCCGTGTTCGTTAAGGTGCTGGTGGTGGGGTTGTACTCCATGAACTGGCAGCCGGTGTTAAATAACCCGGGGCTGTAATCGTTGCAAGAACTTTCCCATTCGGCTCAAGCGCTGACGGGCCGTCGGCCTGGTCCAGACCGTTAGGCGGAGTCGGGCCGGCAACCCATGTACCGGAAGCGACGTCGTAAACGGCGGTCGCCACGACGTTGCCGCCGGACTGGAAGACCTTATTGTTGTACATCAATACGCCTGCGCCTAATTCCTCGTCGCTAGGGTTATAGAGATGGATGGGAGTCTGTCCTGTACACGACCACGTGCCTGTGGTCTGATCGTAAAGCTCCGCACCGCCGTTGACGGAGTTGCCGCAAGAGCTGTTCTTTGCGTCTACGGTCAGAACTTTGTTGCTCGTTAACAGCGTAAACCCTGATTCATCGTTGCTGCCCTGAATCACCGAGCCGGTTGCGGTCCAGGAATTGGGGCCGTTATAGATCGCATTCTGCGGCGAGCAGCAGTTTGCCTGCATGTACTTTCCATTGGCCAGCGTGATGCTCTCGGCATCGCCGATGCTGGTCCAGCCCGTGGGTGGGCTGTTCAGCACCCAGGAGATGTTGCCAAAAGGCGGGATGGTTCCCACCGCGCCCAAGGTAGTCCATACTGCGGTTCCATTGTTGTACTCGCCGCCCGCGATGACGACGTGCTTGCCGTCGAGCAGCACCTGCGAGCCAAAATAGATAGGCGCGTAGCCGCTCGGCAAGTGCCCAGTGGTGCTCCACGTGCCGTTCACATAACTGCCGGTGGCGTCGGGTGTGAGGATGAACCACGTGCCGGTGTCAGGGGCCCTGGGATCTCATTGACCAGGATGCGGCCATCCCTGAGCTGAAGCATGGGACCGACGGCTGCGCCGGGCTGATTGGTGAGGGCAGTCCAGGACTGCGCGCCGGCGATTCCTGCCAGAGTCAGCAGTAATACCGTAAGCACAAGACAGTGTGTCAAGCGATTTGACATTCATTTCCTCCTGAGAAATTTCGGTGTAATTCTGGAAGCAAGTTTTTAGACGATGCGGAGCCGTAACAACTTACTTCAGCGCCTCTACCCCGGGGCGCGGACGTACTAGGAGGGTATGCAAGTCCGTCGCCACTTTAGTGACATACTAAGTTATTGATTTATAATGACTTTAAGAGATAGCCACTAAAGTGTCGTGTGCAAGGTTTTGTCGCTTTGTGGCCAACTACTTCCCGAGTAGAGCACTCGGATGACGGTTTATACTGCCTTGGGCGAACGCACGGCCTATGCAAATCGCGACTCCCGACAATCCGACGCCGCAAGAGTCTCCATGCTGCGCGTAGGCCTCACGGGCGGAGTAGCGTGCGGCAAGTCGACGGTGGGCAAGCTGCTGGCTGCGCGCGGGGCACACTTCCTGCAGGCTGACACGCTGGCGCACCTGCTGTACGAGCCGGGCGAACCCGTGTACCGCGCCGTAGTGGAGCGCTTCGGCCGGGAAGTACTCAACTGCGACGGCACCGTCGACCGCAAAAAGCTGGCCAACGCCGCGTTTCCGGATCGCATAGGCGAGTTGAATGACATCGTGCATCCGGCCGTGTTGGAAGCCCAGGTTCGCTGGATGGCCGACCGCGAACGCAGCATCCGCACGGCATCGCGGTGATTGAGGCTGCCTCATACTGGAAGCAGGCGCGGCTAAGGACTTCGACAAGCTGATCGCAGTTACCTGCGATCGGGAGCAGAAGATCGCGCGCTATGCGCAGCGGACGAAGATTTCAGTGGAGGCGGCAGGCCGAAGTGGTGCGCAGAAGCGCAGCTCAGATTCCCGACGAAGAGAAGGCGCGCGGGCCGATTACGTCGTTGACAACTCCGGAAGCCTCGAAGAGACTACCCGCCAGGTGGACGCAATTTGGGGGAGCTCCAGACCGGCCGCCGGCCGTCGCTAGGCAGTTCGCGCTGGAATTCGTTACACTTTATGAAGGAATCCGCTGCGTTCCTTGCGTAACGGCCAACCAAATATTCCGGTATTTCCCTACACCTATGAGATTTGTACGACCTTTTCTTCTCGGTGCGGTTTTCGCCGCCGCCTTCTACTGGTTCACCACCCATCACGCGGGCGCGAACCGGCGCCGACTCATTTCCCGCCCCACCCATGTGGAGCTGACCGAAGCCGCCGGGCCGCAAAAGCTCGACCCCGAGGAGCAGAACAACATCGATGTCTACGAACGCGCATTCCTCGGTGGTGAACATCACCTCCACGGCCGTGGCCTACGACTTCTTCTACGGGCCGGTGCCGCAGGAAGGCCAGGGCTCGGGCTTCATCATCGACAAGGAAGGCCACATCCTGACCAACTACCACGTGATGGCCAACGCGCGCAGCTGGAAGTGACCCTGCACAACAAGAAGACCTACAAGGCCACGGTGATTGGCCGCGATCGCGCGCACGACCTGGCCGTCATCCAGATCAGCGCTCCCGACCTCCCCGGTCATGCTGGGCGATCGAAGAACCTGCAGGTCGGCCAGAAGGTGTTTGCCATCGGCAATCCCTTTGGGCTGAGCGGGAACCATGACGCGCGGCATCATCAGCTCCATGCGGCCCATTCGCAGCCCGAAGGCGCCTACATCGACGAAGCCATCCAGACCGACGCCGCCATCAATCCCGGCAACTCCGGCGGCCCGCTGCTGAACTCGCACGGCGAAGTCATCGGCATCAACAGCATGATCGCCACCGGCGGCTCCAATCAGAGCGCCGGCATCGGCTTTGCCATTCCCATCAACACCGCCAAAGCCGTGCTGAACGACCTGATCACCCTGGGCACGCGTGCGCCGGCCCTCGCTGGGCATTCGTCTCGCTGCCGATCGGCCCTGAGCTGGCGCAGGAGATGGGCTTGCCCGCGGACTACGGCATCCTGATCATGCAGGTCACTTCCGGGAGGCGCAGCCGAGCGCGCCGGACTGCATGGGCGGCAACCAGCGGGCTTACCTGGGCAACACGCCCATCATGATTGGCGGCGACCTGATCGTTGCCATCGACGGCGAGCCCATCGGCGACCAGCAGGACCTGGCCAACGCCATGAACAAGCACGCGCCGGAGACACGGTCACGGTCACCATTTATCGCGGCAAGCAAAAGATGAACTTGCAAGGTGCTGCTGGGCGAGGCCAGCGTGCAGGCATACCGAGCTGCCTCCGAACTCTCGTTTAACGGCCGGTTGCGGTTAGCCGTTGCCCGCGCGTTTGGCTGTCGGATATCATTTTCAAATATGTACGACGACTTTCACGCGATTGACCGCTGGACGGGTGGCCCCTGCATTGCCGCTACCAGGCTCTTATCGTTGCCATCGCTACGCGCCATGCCGACGCCGTAGACATCAAGTTCCTGGGGGAGACCGGCCGGTGTGGATTGCGCTGCCTCACGTTGCCTGGGTGGAGTACAACCAGCAGACGGGGAAGGTCATCACCGATCCATGGCAGTCCAGATCGCCGGACACTATTTGAAGTGGGCGATCGAATCAGGCGAGGACAACGGCCGCGAGATGTATGCCCTGACGGTAAAGGAAACGCTGGATCAACTCCAGGCGGTGATGGACGAGGCCCTCCAACCTGTGCGCCCGATTGAGCATCTAACTCCGGGCGGGTAACGTCCGCTACGATTCATATCGCTTCTGCGCATATCGATTCCGGGTTGCACCGGCTGTTTGCTGATCGAAGGAGGTCTTATGTCTTCCATCTTAGCTCCTGACGTTTCGCCGACTTCCTCGGGAAAAAAGAACGTACATCGCAATCTTTATCCACCCAGCTGGTGGAAGCCGCCATGCGCCGCGGCGAAGCCGAGCTTGCCGCCCGCGGATCGCTGGTCGCCGAAACCGGCAAGCGTACCGGCCGCTCCCCGAAAGACAAGTTCGCCGTCCGCGACGCCGTCACCGAGAACAAAGTCGATTGGGGCACGGTCAATCTGCCCTTCGCGCCCGAGAAGTTCGACGCCTTGTACGATCGCGTGCTCGACTATCTCGGCCGACAAAGAGCTCTTCGTGCAGGACCTGTTCTGCGGCGCCGATCCCCGTTACCAGCTGCCCATCCAGTTCATCAACGAATATGCCTGGCATAATCTTTTTGTCCGGCAGCTTTTCATACGTCCCACAGCGGAGGAGCTGAAGGCACACAAGCCGGAGTTCACCATCGTGAGCGCGCCCGGCTTTCTGGCCGATCCCAAGCGCGACGGCACCAACTCTGAAGTCTTCGTCATCGTTAACTTCACCCGCAAGATCGTGCTGATCGGCGGCACACAATACGCCGGCGAGATGAAGAAATCGATCTTCGGCATCATGAATTTTCTGCTGCCGGAGCGCAACGTTTTTCCCATGCACTGCTCGGCCAATGTGGGCAGCGACGGCGTGACCGCGCTCTTCTTCGGACTCTCGGGCACCGGCAAGACGACGCTCTCCGCCGATCCCACGCGCCGCCTGATTGGCGACGACGAGCACGGCTGGAGCGCCGACGGTGTCTTCAATTTTGAGGGCGGCTGCTACGCCAAGTGCATTCATCTGTCGCCCCAGACCGAACCGCAGATCTACAACGCTTTGGGCTTTGGCTCGCGTGCTGGAGAACGTCGTACTCGATCCGGTGACGCGCGTTCCCGATTACGACGACGACAGCAAGACCGAGAACACGCGCGCCGCGTATCCCGTGGACTTCATCGAGAACGCGGTGATCCCGGGATTCGGCGGACATCCCAGGAATGTCGTCTTCCTCACCGCCGACGCTTTCGGCGTGCTGCCTCCGATATCGAAGCTCACACCCGAGCAGGCGATGTATCACTTCATGTCGGGCTACACCGCCAAGGTCGCGGGCACCGAAGCCGGCGTGACCGAGCCGCAGGCAACGTTCTCTACCTGCTTTGGCGCGCCCTTTATGCCGCTCGCGCCCAAGGTTTATGCGGAGATGCTGGGCCGCCGCCTGCGCGAGCACAACGCGCAATGCTGGCTGGTGAACACCGGCTGGCAAGGTGGGCCGTATGGTATCGGCAAGCGCATGAGCCTGCCGTATACGCGCGCCATGGTGAACGCGATGGTGGAAGGCAAACTCGCAAATGTCGAGTTCGAGATCGAGCCGGCGTTTGGCCTGAGTATTCCGAAGTCGTGCCCGGGAGTCCCGTCGGAGCTCCTTGCGCCGCGCAATTCGTGGAAAGATAAAGCTGCCTACGACAAGATGGCCGCTGACCTGTCGACCCGCTTTGCCAAAAACTTCGAGAAGTTCGACGCTCCGCCCGAGGATGAAAGCCGCGGGACCCAAGCCCGTAGCTAAGAAGTAAGTCTCACGATGTCTGATGTACGACAATGTGGCAAAGTTCCGGCTGTGCCGCTGATTTCGCCCGGAACTGCCAATGCTTCAGAAGCGACTGCACGTGCTGCTCGCCCAGAACTTTGCCGGCGTGGTCGAACCAGACGACTTCGTATTGCGGCTGGAAGATGGAGTACCAGAACTTGTAAACGTACTCGGTCGTGCATCCTGCGGGCGCAGCGGTCATGGAACCACATGGCCCTACGCTCGAGGGATCGCCCAGCAACTCCCGCACAACTTCATTGGGATCGCCGAGCGTCACCTGCGATGAATTTTTGCGCAGGTTGTCGTCATGGTGATACGCCCACAGAGCGGCGATGCCAGCGAGCACCCAGCGCGATCACGATAAAGAAAATCCTGGTTCCCATAGCAATACGATGTTCACTGCTCTTCGACGATCAGTGTAGCGTCTTTCGGTAAATAGCTTTTGCGGCGAAACCAATCTTCCATCGACGCTCGCAGCCGTTCCACCGGCACCCGGGTCCCAAGTTCCATTTGGCCGTCGCCCGCGGGAATGGTGTCGTCAAACACCTGGTCGTTGGTAAAGTTTCTCATGCTGAAGCTGTCGAGCCACTTCAGCGGACAGGCATGCCGCTCCCCCGCTTCTTCATACCAGACGTGAATCTTGCGCGCGAACATGCATCGATTGTGCCGAAAAAGAAAGACAAGGGCCAGCGGCGACGATTCAGGCGGCTGCCTGTTTGGCCTTGAGCTCGCGCGACAGAAAGATTCTGGGGGCCAGGATCATGAAGATGGCCACGCCGGCGGCATAAGAGGCCACCACGGGCAGCGCCTCGCGCCCGCGCAGATACTGGCCTGACAGCAGCAGCGCCAGTCCCACGTGACGGTTGGCATTGCACACCGCAAAAGTACGACCCACCCTGCTCGTCCCTCTCACCAGAAGATGGACGGAAGCAATCGAGACCAGGCACAGCAGCGCGTCGCCAGCACCAGCCAGGGCGTAACGCCTTTCAGTTCCGGCCCCATCTTCCACAGCAAGGCGACGAAGACCAGGGTCAGCGTCGCATTGCCCAGCAGGTTCATCTTCGCCTGCGCCTTCTTCGAGAACTCGGGCAGGAAGTGCATCAGCAGCAAGCCCACCGTGAGAGGCAGGAATTCTTTCTCCGCGATCTGCAGGAGCACAACCCGCGGCGGGATCCAGATAGTGCGGTCGTAGAGCTGCGCCGCGAGGAAGACCACGATGGGAATCATGATGGGCGTCATCACCGCGCCCCACACCTGGTAGCTGGCCGCCAGGTTCATGTCGAAGCCGCGTCTCGCCAGGTTGCGCGTCAGCAGTGGAGCGCCAGGCGTGGCCCCCACCAGGAAGAGCGCCGGTCATCGGCCAGGTCCAGCGAAACCATCTTCGCCAGCAAAAGCGCGGCCGCGGGCGGCAGGATGAACGTTGCCAGCAGCAATCGCGCCCATGAGCCCCACGTAAGGCTGCGCCAGTTCGCGATCAACTCGCGCCAGCGCAAGCTCATGCCAACCGACACCATCAACACGAAACACCGAGGCGGGATAAGCATCTTCATAGGCATCCATTACAACAGAACGAGTTTCAAGTTTGGAGATTCGCTGTTTCTAGATCTATTATGGGTGACTACGGCGAGCCTTAAGCGATGGCACTAGCCATGATTCTTCAGCGGCGTTGTGTCTCATCGCGGGCAAAGCCGCGGACTTCTTGCTTTTTCTATCCAATATTGCAACATCGACTATCTACTGTTTTATATAATCAGAGCTTATGCCCCCATTCCCCGAAGTCGATGAGCAGCTCGCCTACCTGCGCAAAGGCGCGGTTGAAATCATTCGCGAGAGCGAGCTGCGCGAGCGTTTGGAGAAGTCGCGCGCCACCGGCCGGCCGATGCGCGTCAAGGCCGGCTTCGATCCCACCGCGCCCGACCTGCACCTCGGCCACACCGTGCTCATGCGCAAGCTCAAGCATTCCAGGACATGGGCCACACCGTCATCTTCCTCATCGGCGACTTCACCGGGCTGATCGGCGATCCCACGGGCCGCAACGCCACCCGGCCGCCGCTCACCCGCGAGCAGATCGAGGCCAACGCCGAGACCTACAAGGCGCAGGTCTTCAAGATCCTCGACCGCGAGAAGACCGAGATTCGCTTCAACAGCGAGTGGCTCGATGCGCTGGGCTTCGAGGGCATGATCCGTCTGGCCGCGCAAGTTCACCGTCGCGCGGATGCTCGAGCGCGACGACTTCCACAAGCGCTTCAGGAAGAGAAGCCGATCGCCGTTCACGAGTTGCTCTATCCGCTGACCCAGGGCTACGACTCGGTCGCGCTCAAGGCCGACGTCGAGCTCGGCGGCACCGACCAGAAATTCAACCTGCTCGTCGGCCGCGAGCTGCAGCGCGACTACGGCCAGCCGCCGCAGATCGTGCTCACCACGCCGCTGCTCGAAGGCCTCGACGGCGTGCAGAAGATGTCGAAGTCGCTACGGCAACTACATCGGCATCACCGAAGCGCCGCAGGAGATGTTCGGCAAGCTGATGTCGATCTCCGACGAGTTGATGTGGCGCTATTACGAGCTGCTCACCGACGTCACCATGCGCGAGATCGAGGAGATGAAGCAAGACGTGGCGGAAGGCGCCGCCCATCCGATGAAGCTGAAGCAGGAGCTGGGCAAGCCGCATCGTGCGCCGACTTCCATGGCCACGAAGACGCGGAACACGCCGCCGGCGACTGGGCAAAGAATGTTTCAGAAGGACGAGACTCCCGAAGACCTGCCGGTGGTGAAAGTGGCGTTTGAGGACGTGGCCGCTCCGAACTGCACGCAGTCCACGGACGGCAAGGTCCAGGTGAAGCCTCGATAAGCTCCTGGCGGAGGCAGGTCTGGCTACGTCGGTCACCGACGGCTCCGCGCAAAGTGAAACAGAACGCGGTGAAAGTCGATGGCGAGCTCAAGAACGACCTCGTGGCTGCCGTAAAAGTAGGCAGCGAGTTCACGCTGCAGGGCCGGCAAGAAGATGGTGAGGGTGAGCGTCGTAGGCTAAGCGAACCTCGATAGGGCCCTCGGCCTACAAGTTGGTGTTCCAGACAGGACGTACAAAATCCTAGCTGTGCTATAATCCTGCCGTGGCCAGGAAGAAGCCAGAAAAAACTTCCAAACCGCAAAAGATCATTGCCGACACCTGCTACCTCGGAGGCAGGCGGCGCGGCGTGGTCCCTCAAAGAAGAAGTTTGGAGCGATGCGGGGCAAGTCGTAAAGTACAGTCTCGCCTATATCAATCCCCGGATCTGCAGTCAGGATCATGGTCGTGTGCCGGGCTATGACAACAGCCATGGGCACCACCATCGTCACTTCATGGGTACGGTTGAAGCGTTTGAGTTCCGTGGCTACCCGAAGTTGGTGGACCGCTTTAAGAAAAGAAGTTGAAGCCTTATGGAGGCAGGAAGATGCCCAAGACCGCTAAGAGTAAGGTAACCAACGACGGGGTGAAGGGCTTTTTTGAGCGCGCGCGCGAACACGCGCGCAAACTCGATCGGAGCGGGCCGCTCGCGCCTGAGATTATCATCACTTTCGAGGACGCCAGCGACCTGCTGCGGGTGCTGTCATCGGAACGCGTCCGCCTCCTCAGCGTGGCCAAGAAGCGGCCGGCTTCGGTTTCGGAGCTGGCAAGCGGCCTCAAGCGTGACGCTCGCGCCGTGAGCCGCGATGTCGATCTGCTGGAGTCGTTCGGACTGCTGGAAACCCGCTACGAGGCAAACCCCGGGCACGGCAAGCGACGCATCGTAGAACCGCGCGCATCACAATACAAACTGGTCGCGAACACAGCGAAGGGGAGCGCGAGCCTCGTCTGCACCGGTCTCGCCACCTCCGTCTCCGACGGCTCCCGCAAGGTCAAACAAAACGCCGTGAAAATCGATGGCGAACTCAAGAACGACCTCGTGGCGTCAGTCAAGCTTGGCGCGGAGTTCACGCTGCGTGCTGGGAAGAAGATGGTGAGGATGCAGCGTCGAGGGCTGAGCTACTGTCGCACTTGCATTCATTTCATCCTGACCGTGGACGCGCCAGACCCCATGCCCTCGGGGATCACGCGCCACGCGACCGTAGCGCTGGCCGCGGACAGGCTAGCGCAAATCAGCATGACGATTCGAAATCCAAAGACAAATGCCTTTCCAACCGATTCCTTAATGGCGCTCTCGTACCGGGATCCAGGCCAGCGGGGACTTGTAATCCGGCCAGTTTGATCTCCTTCGCTTGAACCATCGTGAACAGCGGGTGGCAGCGACAGGTACGCCAGGCTGTGATTCAGGCGGGAGCAAAGGCGCTCACCATCACGATCCCAGGACTGCGATCGCAAGCACGCCCGCCACGCGGGCAACGGCATTGTTGATTCCGGAAGCCGTGCCGACGCGATCCTGGCCCACTGAATTCATCACGACGGTGGTGAGCGGAGCCACGGTAACCGCCATCCCGAAACCGAGAACCACCACTGCTGGAAAAAACGCCTCCAGTAGCTGTCTCCAATCGAGGGCACAGCGAACAGAGCGAAACCTAAAGCTGCAATCAGGGGGCCGACCATCAATGGAGCTCTCGCGCCATAGCGCGCAACCAGTCCGCCGGACCAGCGGGAAAGCAGGAACATCAGCAGAATCAGTGGGAGCATGGCAGCGCCGGCTGCGGTCGCGGAGTATCCCTGAACTTGTATCAGGTTCAGCGGGAACAGGAAGAAGAAAATCCCAATCGCTGAATATAGAAACAGCGTGAGCAGGTTCGCGCCAGTGAAGCTGCGGGATTCGAAGAGTGTGAGCGGGACCATCGGCGAAGTGACGCGGGCTTCGGCGAACATGAACGCGACAAGGCAGCCGAAGCCGATGATCAAACTCCCAAAAACCAGTGGATGCCCCCAACCCCGGTTCGTGGATTCGATGAAGCCGTAAACCAAGCCACTCAAGCCGAGGCGGGCAAGAGGCGCCCGCCCAATCCACACGTGCTCGAGGCGCTGCGGCTTTCCGGAATGCGCCAAAAGGAAATTGCGATCACAGCTGCCGCCAGCGGGACATTGATAAAAAATGCCCAGCGCCAGGAAGCATGCTCGACCAGCCATCCCCAAGAACGGGTCCAACCGCCGTTGTGATTGCCGTAAAGCCGGACCACGTCCCGATCGCCTGGCCACGGCTCTTTTCATCGAATGATGTACTGATAATGGCAAGGCTGCCGGGCACAAGGAGTGCGGCGCCAACGCCTTGAATGCTCCTGGCGAGGATCAGTTGATGAATGTTCGTGGCGACTCCGCAAGCCACGGAAGCCAAGCGAAAATCGCCACGCCTGTCACGAACATCCAGCGGCGGCCAAACAGGTCGCCCAGCGAACCGCCGACCAGAATCAACGCCCCCAGAAACAGTCCATAAGACTCGACCACCCATTGCACATCCACCACGGTTGCGTGAAAGCTGGCTTGAATCGCGGGCAGAGCGACATTGACCACCGTGCTATCGATGAATGCCATGCTGGACGCGAGAATGGTTGCAGCCAGTATCCAGCTCTCGCTTCGCCGAACACGGAGTTTCGACACCACCGCGGATTACCGCTTCATCGCAGGGCGGCCTCATAAGCACTATTGGATGTCGGAGGGGCGAATGTGATACTGAAGACTGAGCGGCCCGCGCCAACACTTCAGCCGGCTGCGGCGGACGGAGTGCTGGGTTGGCTCGTTATAAGAAATCCCCAGTCGGTCTTATCCTCGGTTCGGGCGGCGGGTGGCGCCGGCTAGAAGATGGTGAAGTTCATGGTGGAAACTTAGTCTGGCCGACTCGCGAACTACTCCGTCCTTAGCGCCTTCATCGGCTCGATCGTCGCGGCGCGGCGTGCCGGCAGCAACGCCGACAGAATCGCCACAAGTGCGATCATCAGCGTCCCAAGAATCAGCACCACTGGATCGGCAGGGCTGACGTTATACAGTTGGCTGCGGACGGTACGGCTGAGCAAAACCGCGATGGGCAAGGTCACCACGATGGCGATGCCGGCCAGCCACAACACATCGGCCAGCACCAGCCGCATCACTGCCGTGCGCTGCGCGCCCAAAGCCATGCGGATACCGATCTCGCGGGTCCGTTGTGCCGTGACATAGGCCAGCACTCCATACAGGCCGATGGCAGCGAGTATGGTCGCCAGCACGCCGAAGCTCACCGCCAGCATCGCGACCAGGCGGTCGTTGGAGATGTTGTCGTCGATCTGCTCGTCCATGGTTCGCATGGTGTCGATCACGAGTTTCGGGCTGGTCTGTTGCACCGTATGCCGAATGGTCATCTCCGCCGCTTCCGGCGCCTGCCAGGTGCGAACGTAATACTGCATAAAGCCGGCTTGCGGGTGTTCGTCCTGGAAGAACGGCCGATAGACCGTCGGCACGATCTCCGATCGCATCTGGGCGTGCTTGGTGTCCCCCACCACGCCGACAATCTCGATATCGAATTTCACGTCGGTGCCGCTGCCGCGCGCCATCAGTTGTCCCACCGCATTTTTGGGCTCGCCGAAGTATTTGCGCGCCAGCGCCGCATTGACGATGGCGACTTTCGACTTGCCGCCTGGTCTTGATCGGTGAATACCCTGCCTGCCGCCAGCGGAATATTCATGGTCGTGAAGTAACTCGGCGTAATGGCCGACCACTCCACTTGGATGCTGTCGTCAGGCTTATTCTCACGATTGGCAAACGAAATGTTGCTCTGGTCGTTGTCGCCCGAGAGCATCGGATCGTCAGTGCCCGCAACAGACCGAACACCCGGCTGCGTTGCCATCGCATCCAGCAGTTGCTTTTGCACCACGAGCGCTTCTTTCGGGTCGTACCCGCCCAGTGTCGGATCGATCCCGAACGTCACCAGGTGATCGGTGGTGAAGCCCACATTCAGCGACTTGAGGTTCTGCAATGTGCGAACGAACAGTCCCGCGCCGACCAGCAGCAGAAGACTCAGCCCGATCTGCACCGCCACCGAAATGCGCCGGAAGCGCAAATGACCGCCGGAGCCCGTGGTGGTCTGCTGCTTCAGCGAATTCACCAGGTCGGGACGCAGGAAGCGCAGTGCCGGAGCCAGGCTGAAAAGGACACTAACCAGAAACGCAGTCCGAAGTTGAACAGCAGAATCCGCGCATCGGGATGCGACGAGAAGGGCAGTTCGGTCGCCGCGTCGCCCGCGATCTGGCGCGCGAGAAACGCCGACACCATCGGAGCAATCGCCAGTCCCAGCCCGCCTCCGATCAAACCGAGCAGCAGTCCCTCGATCAGCAACTGGCGCACGATCATCCAGCGCCCGGCTCCCATCGCGTAGCGCACCGACATCTCTTTGACGCGCGCCGCCGCCCGCACCAGCAGCAGGCTCGATACATTCACGCACGCCATCAGCGCCACCAGTCCTACCATCGCCATCACGATAAGCAGCGGCGTCTGGATCTGTTCGCGCAGCGGCGAAAAACCGCGGCGTTCATCGAAGACGCGCAGCCTCGACTCTTCGACGAAGTGCTTGGCAAACTGCGCAGTCTTGTCCTTGATGTCCACCAACTCCGCGGCCCGCAGCGAGCGCCACAGTGGCGTCATCGCCGCTTCCGCTTGCGCGGGGCTCACGCCGGGCTTGAGCCGCGCGATCACCGTCAGCCACGACGAGCGGCGATTGTCGAGATCGTTCCAGCCAGGCGTAACCAGCGGCTTGGTCATCATTGGGACGAACAACTTCGGCGTGTAGCCCGCGATGGCGCTGTGGAAGTTCGGCGCAGCCACGCCGATGATGGTGAACGGATGTCCGTTGATGTAGAGCACCTGATTGATGACGCGCGGATCGGCGCCGAAATGCGAGTTCCAGTAGTTGAAACTCAGCACCACGACCGGATTGCCGTTCTGTGCCGCATCGTCGGCGGGCACGAACAGCCGTCCCATTGCCGGCTTCACCCCAAGCACATCGAAGTAGTTGCCCGAAACGATTTCGCCAGAGGCCAGGTCGCTCTGGTTGTTCCATTGCACCCCGACGCTCAGTCTCGATATTCGCCAGCATGCCGTCGAAGACCTGGTTCTTGTCGCGCAGGTCCTTGTACATCGGGTAGGAGAAATAGCTGTGCGAGTCTCCGCCGTACGAGCTGGTGCGCCCGGTGTTGGAGCCGACATACTGCAGCCGCACCAGTTGCTCGGGATGACTCACCGGCAGCTCGCGCAACAGCGCCTGGTCAAGCAGCGTGAAGATGGCAGTGTTGGCCCCAATGCCCAGCGCCAGCGTCAGGACCGCGACGATGGCGAAGCCCGGCGATTTGCGCAGTTGGCGAATAGCGTAGCGAAGATCCTGGAGCATGAATGCGACTCCTAATTATTGTGCCGGGGGCCCGGTCAATCTGGTGAGACAAGCCGGGCTGCGCCTACCTTCAGTGCACTTGCCCTTCCAGAGTGGGCCCTTTCGGGACAATGATTTACGCGATAGTGGCGGAGAGATTTGTTCGGTAGCGCCGCCAACCTGTCCGCATGCGGACATTCAAGATTCTCTAGCGAGCACCGCCACCGACCTGTAATCCAACCCTGGCGCTCTGCAGCCAACTTTCGGTCACCGGGGTCTACTTGGGCGTCTTCTTGCCGACGATGTTCAGGTCCACGACTTGACCGTTGGGACTCTTCACCTGCAGCAGCTTGTTGCCGTCCAGTCTGGCGGGAAATTCCTTGTTCGGGCTCCAGCCGAGAAAAACTGCAGGGCTGCCGTTGGCGTGGCATGAGTAGATCGTGTTCCCCAGCCGCATGGAAATCTTGTAGCGATCGGCATTCTCCGGATGCTGGGCGTCAGCGGGCACGCGGTCGATTGAGACGACAGTCGCCATCTGGAAGCCTTCGTCCGCGCTTTGGGCATAGGCAAGCATCGCCGCCATCGTGACCAGGCACAGTACAGCCATCGAATATTTCTTCATCAGCGCTCCTCCTCCGACGGTCGAAAAGCAGTATAGACCGGCGCGAGGGCGTGGGCCCGAGCAACCGACATGCAGGAAGGAAAAGCTGATTTGGCATCGCCAACGTTAGCCATTCGCGCAAAGAGTTGGGGCTACCGCCGAAAATTTACGCCGACGTAACCATTTTCGGTGTACTATCTTCGCCACCACTCCGTCATCGCTCCTTAGGAGGTGCATATGATCCCTCTGCGAACGTGGCGCAGTTTCTGTTTAGCAACAAGAATGTTGGCTATCCTGGCGGCTCTGGTTCCAGCCGCTCAGGCCGATATCACCCAATCGACGCCCAGCTTGCCTCCCCAGGGCGCCTACACCACTGGTACCGTCTGCTTCCCCAACCTTGGCCCGGGCGTTTGCCTTGTCGGGACCGCTCTCTACGGCTTTACCGGCACGACCTCGATAATCGGAGGCGGTGGTCAATCGATCGACTCGTCCATCTCCCTGGCTTCCGACGTCTACACCGACAACAACGGAATGCCGGGAACATTGATCGGCCAGGTTTCACTAGGAGGCCCGATTGGTATTTTTTATTCCGGCCGCACCAGCGACACTGAATTGGGCACGTTCGTATCAAGCCTGACCGAGCTTGATTTGACCGGCCAATTCAATGGCCACACGATCGAGCTGATTCTCAATTCGAGCATGACGAGCAGCGGACCGACGACCGTTGCGCCTTCTGGCAGCGATTTTCGAATCAGCAGCTTCTTCGACGTGTTTACGGAACTCTCGATCGATCACGGAACGTTTGTTCCAGGCCCGGCGCGTACGTTCGTCCTAACCCCGGAACCCGGCAGTCTGTCGCTGCTGGCCCTCGGATTAGCGGGAGTTCTCGGAAAAGTGCGGCGCAGACTGCGCGGCTGAAGGTCGGGGCGAGTTCCAGCCGTCGCATAACCGGAAGTTTTCCTCGCCTCCGTGAATTTTCCCTTGACAACGGCATACGTGCTTGGCATAATACATCGCATAACAAGGTATAGTTCATGGCAAAGCCAATCATCGATCCCCCCGAACTCGATTCCCCCGACAAGTGGGAGGCCCAGATGCGCAAGGGTTGCCTCGAAATGGCGGTCCTCGCCTCCCTCTGGAGAGGCCGCCTGTACGGGCTGGAAATCCTGCGCGTCCTTGAGCGCGACTCCAGGCTGGTACTGGCTGAAGGGACGATCTACCCCATCCTCAATCGTTTACGCACTGACGGCCTTTTGCAATCGGAGTGGGTGGAGGCCGACGCCGGGCATCCCCGCAAGTACTACCAGCTGACGCCCGCGGGCCGCGAGCGAGCTACCCGTATGGCCGAAACCTGGACGCAGTTTTCCGCCGGGCTGGGCTGCCTTATTGAACCCGTATTAAAGGATAGAAACGTGGAGCAACCGTTATGACGCCCGAAACGCAGATCAACGACTACTTAACTCAATTGCGCACGGCCCTGAACGGCATGACCGTCTCCGAACGCGAAGACATTGTGGAGGAGATCCACATGCACATTCGCGAGCGCCTCGCCGACCCGGCCATCAGCCTCGATGCGGTGCTGGCGGGGCTCGGTCCCGCCGGCAATCTGGCGCAGCAATACCGCACCGGCGTCCTGATGCAACGCGCCCGCACCAGCATCTCGCCAGTAGTGATTCTGCGCGCCGCGCTGCGCTGGGCCACTACGGGCGTCGCAGGATTCGTCGCGTTCATGATCGCGATCGTCGGCTACTCCACTGGTGTCGCGTTTCTGCTGCTGGCGCTGCTGAAGCCTTTCTTCCCGGCGTATACCGGTCTTTGGGTTGGCCCCGATCAGTTCGCCTTCAACTTCAGAATGGGTGCCACGATGACGAACCCCGGATCGCAGGTGCACGAGGTCCTGGGCTGGTGGCTGATTCCTGTGTGCCTCACGCTGGGTTCGCTCAGCCTTGTAGTCACGACCAAGCTGCTGCAATTCCTGATGGGACGCTTCCGCTGGAGAGTGCCGTTCGCGGGGGCATCCCAGTCGAGGCCGGCAATGATCACGATGTAGGGCGGCGCGAAACGCAGTTCCTATCGCTTCTTCTTCAGCAGCACCAGGATTTCCTGCAGCCCCTGGCGCACTTTCTTCAGTCCGTCGCTGCGGTCTTTCTTCGGGAAGGGCAGGCCAGACTGCATCTTGGCGGGCTTGCTTTCGGCCTTCAGTTGCTGGAGGGCGCCGGCGATCGTGAAGCCCTCTTCGTAGAGGAGCTTCTTGATGTGCAGCGCCGACTCCACATCGCGCTGGCGGTACATGCGCTGTCCGGTGGAACTCTTCACCGGCTTCAGTTGCGGGAACTCCGACTCCCAGAAGCGCAACACATGCGCGGGCAGTTTGCACAGCTTCGCAACTTCTCCGATGCGAAAGTACAGCTTGTCGGGGATCACCGGCTCGGGGCCGGCTCCCGCCTTGCGCGCTTTTTTTCGAGTCACACTCATGCGGTAGGTGTTCGCGGCGGCACGTAGTTCGCAACCGCAGCGTAACGCTTTCTTCTAGCACGAACCGGATGCGCGAACAACAGGCATCTCACGGGCGGTCGTATTGCAACCAGCAAAAAGCCTCCGGAGCGAACTCGCGGAGGCCGGTTTTTCCTGCAAAAAAATTCGCGAGGCCTAAGCCCCGCGCGGTTCGTTAGTGCTTCTTTTTCTTGGCGGCTTTCTTCTTCGGCGCTGCTTTCTTCTTAGTTGCCATGAGTGTTGCCTCCTTGAAACCTTCTCCCTCGAAGGTTGTGTTTTGGCTTAGCCGCTCTCCATGGGTACTCAAAATATTGGATGAGCACTATGCCTAGCACTACATATTGCGTTTACCGACCCGCAATGTCAACAAAATTCTTCAACAAAATAGTTGCACTCCAGTCACTTTCGTGCGCGGCTCGCGCCGCGGCATTGCGTCACCCACTGAGAGCCAGTAACTCTCTGCTTCTTCCTGTCGGCGGAGTATCCTTGTGGCGGCGCGCATTGCAGCGCATGCGAAGCCCATCCGCGCCCGCAGAAACAGGAGTACACATGTCCGACATCGGGGCACTGTATCTCGAGGAAGCCATCCGCAGTTTTCGCGGCATCAAGCGCCAGACCGAGGCCGCCATCGAGCAACTCAGCGATGAACAATTCTTCGCGACGCTTGACGCCGAATCCAACAGCGTGGCGATCATCGTGAAGCACATGGCGGGGAACCTGCGCTCGCGCTTCACCGACTTTCTCACCAGCGACGGCGAGAAGTCCGACCGCAACCGCGACCAGGAATTCATCGTGGCCACCGACGCCTCTCGCGCCGGGATCATGGAGGCGTGGGAAAAATACTGGCAGCTCACGCTCGATACCGTAAGCGGCTTGCGCCCCGAAGACCTCGCCCGCGAAGTCACCATTCGCAACGAGCCACATACGGTGCTGCAGGCGATCACTCGCCAGATCGCGCACCACGCCTCGCATGCCGGACAGATCGTTATGCTGGCCAAGCACTGGAAGGGCCCGGAGTGGAAGACACTGAGCGTTCCGCGCGGCCAGAGCGAAGCCTTCAACGCCGCTTATGCGGCCAAGTTCAAATCCAAATAAGAGAGGACCGTATGGTTCGGCTGCGTTCCCTGGATGTGATGTCTTGCGCCAAGATTTATGGAGTGCTGCACATGGCCATTGGTGTTCTGGTCGGTTTGTTCCTGGTGTTGATCGGAGTGGTCGGCCTCGCCGCCGCTCCGGGTCACCAGAAATTCGGCATGGTCGGCATGATCGTCATCGCGGCATTATCGCCATTTGTGTACGGCATTTTTGGCTTCATCTTCGGCGCGCTCGGTGCGCTGCTCTATAACTGGATTGCCTCCGCAGTTGGCGGCATACAGATGGAGTTGGAAGCCGTGCCGACGCCCTACATCGCACCGCGCAGGCGCCAACAGCGCCGCATCCTGCCGTGTGATACTTTGTCATCGGAGGCGACATGTGTGCCACAACCGATAGGCGTCGTGTCCGCGCCAGCGGACTGACGACTCAATAGTGTAGAAACCTCACGACTCTGCAAGACCTACACGTTAGCGCCTCGCTGCATGTCGCTAAGTGGTTGATAAGCCCACCTTCCGGGATGGCACGCATCGTGCATCGTTAAGGTCGGGTCGTCGGAGATCGTCGGCCCGACAATCTCGCGAGGCCCCGAATCGCCCAGCTCGCTGCCACCGGAGGACAGCCGCCCGTAAATACACAGACCGCCTTGTGCGGTGCACTAGACCCAGTGCCGAGCACAACGTCGGCATCCTGATGCCACCCATATCGAGGGCGGCGTACCCACTCTTAACAAGACAACTACATGGCATCGCACCACCAATCCTTGTGTTTGGAGAATACGATCATGTCCAGATTCCTCCGTACCCGGACCCTGCTCGGATGTTTCTTCCTGGTGTCCTGTGCTCTTGTGTTCGCACAGGATCAGGCCGACAATTCCACAACTTCGAGCCAATCCACGACCAGCTATGGCCTCGCTCGGCCCGCGCCTGCTTGGCAGAAGATCGGCAACACCGGACTGCCCACGCAGAATTGGTGGATCCAGTTCGACCGCGCCGGCTACATGTACGTTTCCAGCAACAACCCACCCGCCGGCGGCGTCTCAAAGTCAACGGACAAGGGTTTCCATTGGACGACGATCGATACAGGGTTTTCCTGTCATCTGCATCGCGGCATGGGGCTGGCGCCCGATGGAACCGTGTGGGTCGGCAATGACTATTGCACCGTCTATGCCCAGGGGAACAACCACTTCTACTGGCTCGACAACGTGAAAGGCAGCGGCACGGTTTGGACGGCCGTAACCACCCCCAAAGGCGTTGGCAATGGAGCAACGATCAACGAGTCGGTCATTGCCAATGACGGCAAGACCATTGTGGCGACCTCTTACAGCGGCATCTGGTTGTCGACCGACAACGCCAGAAGCTGGTTCCTGTCGCCAGGGTCTCCCTATCAGGGCGTCGGAGGTGTGGCGGAAGGGATGGATACTCACAAGCAGCCGGATGGAACCATTTACGCCGGATTTGCTCACGGTGGCGTTTACTACTCCAAAGACAATGGCTATCACTTTTCCCGGCTGGGTTATCGACCTCCGAATCCCGGCAACACCAATGGCAATGGCGGCGATATCTGGGCCATGGCCACGGCCCCTGCAGGCGCGGTGGCTGGCTACCTTATGATCGGGGCCGGGAATTCAGGGAATAACGCCGCGGGCACTGGGATCTGGTGTTATGGACCACAAGCGCCGCCGAACGGACATTGGGTCTTTTGCGGGAATAATGCGTTTGCCGGAGAGTCGCGCTTCCAGGACTTCACTCGTATCGTCGTGAATCCGTCGAAGACCCGGGTCATCGCCATCATCTACGGTGACCGGGGACAGTCGGTAGTTTACTCGGACGATGGCATGAACTGGAATGCCTGCAATTCCGGGCTTCCACGCGACGCTAGTACCACCGCAGGCGGCGCTAACACCCAGGGCATGAACGTAGATCCCGCAACCGGGTACTTCTATATCGTGCTCAAGAACGGTGACATCTACCGTACCACCCAACCGCAGTAGAGATCGACACCAGATGCAACGCCGGGGGACGCTCTGCCGAGCGTCCCCTCGCTGTTGGCGCCGCGTCATCTCTCGCTTGCACGCGGCCTTGGCCCCGATGCGCAGCCTCCGTCTCGCCTTACCTGACACCCTGCTCGAAACGCTTGCTTTCGCCCTGCCTTCTAGGTATTTATACGTCTCTAAAGGATTTTCTGGCATGAAATGGCTAGACTTTCACGGGCGCTTAGGTGTCGAAATAAGACTTGCCTTATTCCACGAAGGTCTCGGGAGCGTGCCATGGCTGTCATTCAATCTAACTCGCGCGATTGGACCATCCAGGAAACTACATCGGCTCGTGGTTCTGGCCGCAGGTCCGCAGCCGTGGAACCAGCACTCCCCGATTCGTTTCTTACTTCCGAATCCGAAGTGGCGGTGCAGTTCGTCGCCGCGCCCACGGCAACGGCGCGCCGCAGCATGGCGCCGACCGGCCCGCTCGATTTCACCTACCCACTCGCCGAAGGCGAGTCCGCAATTCTTGCGATTCGGCATCCCTCGGGCGCGCTCACCTTCCACCTGCCAGTGGAGTCCACACGCCGCGGCGCCGGACAACCCGGCGAAGTTCACTTCGTGGTCAGCGTCAACTCGGTGGATGTGGAAACCGGACGGCGCGGCATAGTCAGCAAGGCCATCAAGGCTGTCCTCATCAAAGTCGGGAAGGTCGCAGCCGACAAACTCGTCAGCCTGGCGCTTCCGGTGCTCGCGTCGGCCTTCGAAAAAGCTGCATGGAACCACCACGGTCTGCAGGAAGGCTGGGTCAGCGTCACCCGCGAATCGCTCGCAGCCCGAAAGCTCGCTGCCTCCGTTCCCAGTTCCACCGACCGCACGCTTCTGTTCATCCACGGCACTTTCTCCGACGCCGTTTCCGCCTACGGAGCGCTGGCCAAGAGCGATTTCTTCGAGCGCGTTTCCTCAATCTATGGCGACCGCATCTTCGCCTTCAACCACTTCTCCGTGAGCCGCACGCCGGAAGAAAACGCTGACATGCTGCTCAGCTCGCTGCCCGACAAGACCTTCACCTTCGACGTCATCACCCACTCGCGCGGCGGCTTGGTGCTGCGTAATCTGGTGGAGCGCACGGCTGCACTGGGTGCGGTCTCCCGGCGCTTCAAGCTCAACAACGCAGTGCTCGTGGCTTCGCCCAACGATGGCACTCCGCTGGCAACCCCGGCGCGCTGGCAAGACACCATCGGATGGATCGCCAACCTGCTCGAACTTTTTCCCGACAACCCTTTCACCACCGGCGCTGAGTTTGTCGCCAACGGCCTCGTCTGGCTGGCGCGCCACGCCTCCGGCGATCTGCCCGGCCTGCATTCTATGGACGGCAACGGCCAGCCTATCGCCGAACTGCAGGGCCCTCCCGGTCCGCCGCCCGATGCCTACTCCGCGCTGGTCTCCAACTACAACCCCAGCGCGAATGTTCTGCAGCGCATGATCGACACCGGCGTGGACCAGTTCTTCGGCTCCGCCAATGATCTCGTCGTTCCTACTGAGGGCGGATGGAAAGTCGATCACTCCGGCGTGACCTACGTTCCCGCCTCACGCATCGGATGCTTCGGTCCCGGCGGCAACCTCGCTCCTAGCTCCGTCACGCACGTTGACTTCTTCGCGCATCCCGAGACCGTAGACTTCCTCGTCACCGCGGTCGCCGGACAGCCGCACAAACTCGCGCCTGTCGATCCCGGCAAGCCACTACCCGACCGTCGTCTGTTGCGCTCGGCAGCGTCCCCGATTGCGGCCGTTGCATCAGGCGCGCTGAGCGTTGCGCCCGCTGCTGCGCCCGGCGGCACGACTGCGCGGGCCGTCTATGACGGCAAGGAAGTCGTCGCCTCCGATACGTTTCATCTCGTCGTGTTGCCCAGCTCCGACAGCGACAAGCACAAGGCGTCCATCCTGGCACACTACGGCTCGGCGCGCGTGATCGAGAGGTTCGGCTTGGGCGGCGACAGAAGACGGCGCCGGTCAGCGCTGGCGGAAGATCATCAAGGTCCAGGAAGACATCAAGGACTACATCAACGACAACAAGGGACAGATGCCCGAACCCCGCGCAACTTCGCGACTTCGGCGAGATCCTCTTCGAGACCCTGTTCCCCGGCGCCGTGCGGCGACTTTATGACACCGCGCGTTCGTTGCAGCGCAGCGAGCGTACTAAACGTCATCCTCACATCCACCATTCCCTGGGTGGCCGACAAGCCGTGGGAGTTCTGCTTCGATCCCGTGCGCAAGACCTCGCTCGCCATGGAGGAGCTGCACTTCATCCGCAACGTCATGACGGCGGTACCGGCCGAGATCATCGACGACCGCCAACGATTGCGTATTCTCGTCACTTCCGCGCAACCCATGGGACTGGGCAAGCTCTCCGTCGATGACGAAGCCGCAGTCATTCGCCGCGGCTTCGAACCACTCGTCGAAGCCGGACTCGCCGAGGTCGACGTGCTGGCGCGCGCCACACCTGCGTCGCTCCACGGTTATGTCTCCACGGGAAAATACTCGGTCGTCCACTTCATCGGCCACGGCGAGTACAACGCCGTTGACGACAAGGGTTATCTCGTCTTCCAGGACGACCAGGGCAACCCCTACAAGGTGGACGAGACCAGTGCGCGCCACATTTTCTGTGGCCGCTCCATTCGCCTCATCTTTCTCAACGCCTGCGAGACCGGCGAAGGCGGCAAAGCCGACTTCAATCGCGGCGTGGCTCCGGCGCTGGTCGAGGGTGGTGTGCCAATCGTGGTCGCCAACCAGTACAAGGTGCTCGACACCTCCGCCACTTTCTTCGCGCAGCATTTCTACTGGTCGCTGGCGCAGGGCATGGCCGTCGGACAGGCCGCCCGCGAAGCCCGCATCGCCGTCGATTACTCTCTGTCGGGCGAGGCGATCGATTGGGCCGTGCCTGTGGTGTACGCGCGCGATCCGAACAGCCGCCTCTGTCCGGAGCTCCGCCTCGATCCCCGCACTCTGCCCTCGGCCTCGATCGGGGCCGCTACCCGCCGCAGCACCGAGCGGCACACAGTGCGCGTGGCCGTCTGGGACACTCATTCGCAGTTCCCCGATCTTCGCGCCGCGCTCGACCGCATGACCCGCTCGCAGAATTATTACGGCTTCGAGTTGGTTGACCTCTCCGTGCCGCTTGACGCCTGGTACTTCAAAGACGGCAAGAGTTATATCGACGCCGACACCTTTGCCGACCGCTTGGCGCCGCAGATTTCGCAGCTCGGCGTGCAGTACCTCGCCGCCATAGTCGATGAGCCCATCGCTTTCGATCTCGGCTCGAAGCGCCCCCGGCTCGACTTCTACGGCTGGTGGCCCGGCGCCGACAAGCCGCCGGTCCTGATTCTCTCGACGGAAGGGCTTGGCCTCGCTCCTAGCGGCCCCGCAACCAATCGCGCTATCGCCAACGTGGCCGTCACCGGCATCGCCGGCTACCTGCTCGACACCGAAGCCCACAGCAAGCCGCCGTCTGACTGTCCGCTGTACCTCAACGCCAATCGTAAGCTCGATCTGCTGACCGCGCAGCAGCACTTCTGCAAGGCGTGCGCGGCAAGACTGGCCAAGTCGCATCCAGCGGAGCTGAAGGCGCTCAATGCCATCCTCGCCGCCAAGGACTGAACGACTGCGGGACGCACGACTTGGAGCTGCTGATGAAACCGTCCGTCGGATCGAACCGGCAGGCGGATTCGAACTCCGCACTCGGCGTTTCCCAACGCGCTCGCATCTCGTCCTTCGCCAGCGGCCGTCACCTTAGTGTGACATCGCCACCTAATGTCACATTTGTGTGATATCCGGCGATTCTGATTGACTCTACTCGCGCCAGACCGCATCATGAACAAACTGCCGCTCGGTAGTTGTACCCCCCGGTTCAACCGTCGCGGATGAGTGTTCGACTCTGTCCAGGGACGGCGCCAAATTCCGCGCAAATTCGCACTAGATCTTGGAAGTGGCTTTAGAAGTGACTTTCCCATTAGGTGAGCAGTTTTGAACAGATAAGCAGCGCCCGCTCTGCTCTACTGGGGCCAGTGGGTCTCAGCGACAGAAAATCAAATAACTGCTTGCCATCCGCCCGGTTGAATTTTCGCTTGAAATGAGCGTTGCGGATGAGAGGCGAAGCTTCCCGGAAGGACGGCGTACCATCCGTATCTGGCTAAAGTGCCGAATCCCTGCCTACGCACTAATGGCATTGTTGCTGCTGCCTCCGGGTCTGCTCGCCGAAGGCGCAAGCAGGGCTGACTCGCGTTTGATGATCCCGGAAGGAACAGCAGTTCAGTTGCAGTTGACGCAGACCGTATCGTCCCTGCACGCCCGCGCCGGCGATCCGCTCGATTTCGTTGTCGAGAAAGACGTCAATGTCGGCGACTACAACGTCCTTCCTAAGGGCAGCCATGTGCGCGGCACCGTCATCGGGGTCAAGGGCCGACGCATGTTGGGAATTGGCGCCCGCATCACAGTAGGATTCGATTCCGCCGCACTGGTCACCGGCGAAACCGTTGGCCTCAGCGCTCGCAAAGTCGTCAAAGGAAGCTCGCACACCTGGCGCATGATCACCAGCATGGTGGCCACGAGCCTGTTCTACATGCCAGCCGTTCCCTTGTTCCTGCTCACTCGCGGAGGCAACAGCACCGTACTGAAGGGGACTGAAGTTACCGCCCACTTCGACTGTGACGCTTCGCTTCGGTCCGCCGAACTCCCCCATGCGAGGCAATCCGCCGAGACCATGAACGGCATGATGGAGTACCTTCCGCCACGCATCACGGACCGCGAAGGCGACCAGGGCGACATGGTCAACGTGGTTTTCGTTGCCCAGAATGAAGAATTACAACAAGCCTTCACGCGGGCGGGATGGGTGAAGCCGGATGGCTGGAACCCCCTCATCATGGCCTGGCACCTGGCGCGGCACGGCAAGCACGACGCCAAACTGCCCATGGCCCGCTTCTACATGTTCGGCCGCGTGCAGGATCTCGCGTACTCCCTGCCTGACCCGGATGCCATCCATCGCCATCACATTCGCATCTGGAAGACCGGCTACACTTCCGCTGGCACTCCCATCTGGGCCGGTGCCGCCACCTTCGACGACGCCATCTCCTTCCTGAAGCACGGTCGCATCATCAACCACATCATCGATCCCCAGGTTGACACTGAGCGTGACTTCGTCGGAACTGCCCTGGCATCCACCGGTCCTCTCCAGCGCCAGTACCTGAAATCGGATTTCCCGGTCTTCGCCGCTCAAACGGTTTCGGGTCAGGCATACCACTCCGATAGCCGCATCCTGATGGTCGACTTGCACCACGACGAAGCCGCCGCCGCCGTGCCACCATCGCTGGCGGGCGGTTCAGACGGGTCGATTGTGACTCTGGCTTCGCAGGCGGAACTGAAGCGCGCACTCAAGTAGTCTTCCGCCGGAATAGGCTCTCACTCGAGTTGTGCCAGGAATGGGCGACGGTATTCGCGCATTCGTCTGCGTGCGCGACCTCAAATCAGAGTTGGGCGCCGCAGCGCTTGCAAAAAACTGCGTCCGAGTCGTGGGGCATCAGGCCACACGCGGAGCAGGCGCGGGACGCTCCGGGCGCGCCGGACGCCGAGGCCCGCGCAAACTCGAAGGTGACGATTCCCGTGGGAACGGCGATGATTCCGTAGCCGATGGTCATGAGCAGGGACGCGACAATGCGCCCGGCAACGGTATGGGGAGAGATGTCCCCGTAGCCGACTGTCGTCACCGTGACGATCGCCCAATACATTCCTACCGGAATGCTGGTGAAGCCGTTCGCCGGTCCCTCAATCTGGTACATCATCGCCCCCACGATGATGACGATGGTCAAGACCGCGAGGAGAAACACCGTTATCTTGCGGGCGCTCGCCTGCAGGGCTACGCGCAGGGCTGAGGCCTCGCCCACGTATTCCGTTAGCTTTAGAATCCGGAAGACGCGGAGTAATCGAAGCGAGCGCACGACCGTGTACGAGTGCTCAACAGCAAACAACAGGCTCAAATAAACCGGTGCTATCGCGAGCAAGTCCACGATCCCGAAAAAGCTGAGCGCGTAGCGTCTGGCGTCCTTGGCGGAAACTAACCGGGCTGCGTATTCAAGAGTGAACAGCCCGGTGAAAATCCATTCCACAGTCTTGAAATAGAAACCATAGTCGGCGCGGATGGAAGGGACACTCTCGAGGATCACGCTGAGCACGCTCAGCAGGATCAGGGTAAGCAAGACAATGTCGAACAGGCGACCCGCCGGAGTACCGTGCTCGAAGATGATGACGTACCACTTGTCACGCCAAGCGGCGCGAACGGGTTCGACTGGGTGCGGGTCGGCCATGATGAGAGTCAGTCGGCGTAAGAATACAACATGGCGGAGCCGAGCAAGCGGCAGGGAGCTGTTCCCGCCGGCGACCGCAGCACGCGAACAGCCCGCTCCCTGGTTGGCGCCCTAAAAAAGGGACGCGAAGATGGGGCGCCAGCCTATCTCTGAAGGCTTCTCCGGCGAAGGAAAATCGCGATTCCAGGCAGTCCCGTAGCCAGCAGCAGCAGGCTTGATGGTTCCGGAGCTGGCTGGTTCGTCCATCCCCATTCAACGCCTCCATAGATCGTGAACTGTCCGGGTGCATCCGCCGCAGGGCCGGTAACCAACAGAGTCAGCGCATCGAAGATGATCGGACTCCCCGCGCCCGTGTTGGTACAGCAATAGGGAATATCGTAGAAGCCCGTGCCGTCGGCCTTGTAGGGGCCGTCGTAGTACGGCGCGTTGAGGCCGTTGTTATCGATCTCGTAAAACGGAGCCACCGGCGCCTGGTTGTCGTAGTTGTCATAAAGCACCTGGATCCAATGGACGTTGGTGGTGGGATCGTCACCGGTCGGGACATAGTTAAAGAAAAACAGCGCGCCCGCGCAGTTGTTGGTTGCGCAGTCGCTGTCCAACTTTAAGGCGTCGTTGTTCGACGCCGGTGGTGGTGGTGCCTGCGCTTCATAGCTGTGGACTTGGAACGTGTTGTCTGCTATGACCGCGGTCGTGTTGAACGTGTACGACCATCCGGCGCCCAAATTGCTGCTCAGGGCCTGCATGAATGGATTTTCAAATCCCTGGCCGTACAGGGTGCCGGCTGAAATGAAGCCTAGAGTGTTGGTCGTCGTCTTCCACGGTTTTCCCGCCCAGGTGTAACCGACCAATGGTCGAATGATGCCGGTGGAGTTCAACCCCAGAAATTTTACCGGCTTGGGATCGATCAGGATCTCACTGCTCCACAGCGGGAGCACGGACACGAACAGCAAAACCAAGGCTGAACAAATTCTATTTCGCATCGCGAACCTCCATATTTTGCTCGACAGAGCGCACCATGGAGCCGGTCTAACCGAGGTTCTTTCCGAGCTACCGCGAATCTTGCGAGTAAGCCAGACAGCGAAGTGCTAATCGTCCCGGCAGGCCCAAATACTCATGATGCCGCAAAAGCGATCGCCTGCGTGCTGGAATGTCCCGACTGCAATGAATGATCCGGGTTCTAACCGAGTTGGGGCATCCCGAATGCGCAAAATCATACACCGAATCGCATCCGCTGTTTCTGTTAATTTTTCTTCTGACGGGTCGCGCAAGACCGTCATCTACTTGGCATCTAACTACCAACCACGCTAACGTCAGCCACCACTGTCATTCCCAACTGTTCATTACCGGACGCCCGCTCGCGCCCATGGACAAGCCTCATTCGATCAAGCTGCGGGATAACCCGCCATGTCGTTGATGGGAAGCAAATTAACGAAAAACGTGCATGGACAAGCGATTGCGGGTGATAAATGGATCGCTCGGGTTTAAGCTCTGGAACACGACCGTTCGGTGCAGGAAATCCACGATCAGACAGCAAGCTCGGGCCCCGAATGGAATTCTCGGGCTCGGAAACGGCGGAGCATATGGAGACACTGTGGCAGGACATCCGCTACGCAGTGCGGATGCTGATCAAGAACCCGGGCTTCAGCGCGATCGCGATCCTGTCGCTCGCGCTCGGAATTGGCGCGAACACCACGATCTTCACCATCGTGAACGCGATTCTGCTCCATCCTTTGCAGGTCAAGGAAATTTCCCGCCTCGTGGAACTCGACACGGTCGACACCAAGACCCGAGTCACCGCCGCCAACGTCACGAAGCTCGGGATGTCGTATCCGAACTTCCAGGACTACGCCAGAGAGAACCAGGTATTTTCCGGGCTCAGCGCTATCGTTGGCCCGCTTCCGTTGACCTGGAGCGGAGGCGCAGAGCCGAAACAAGTCCTGGGGCAACTGGTAAGTGCGAACTACTTTGATGTCCTCGGACTGACTCCTGTCCTGGGGCGTTTCTTCCTGCCGGATGAAGACAGCAAGCCCGGCGGCAACAACGTCGCTGTCCTGAGCTATAGCCTCTGGGTCAATAAGTTCGGATCGGACCCCAACATCGCCGGCAAGACTTTGACGCTGAACGCAACCCCTTACACCGTAATCGGCGTGGGCCCGCGTGGCTTCAAAGGCACCTTCATTTTCGGCAATGCTGAGGAAGTGTGGGTTCCGGTCAGCATGTACACCCAGGTCCTCGCGGGCTTCTTCAAAGACAACTTTAAGGATCGCCGGTTCCTCGACATCGGCGTGTTCGGCCGATTGAAAGACGGCGTGAGCATGAGCGAGGCGGAAGCTTCGCTGAAGACCATTGCCTCGCAATTGGAAAAAGCGTTTCCGAAAGACAATGCCAGTCGCAGTGTAGCCCTGACGCCTCTCGCCGATGCAGCGGTGGGGGTCAACAATCGTGGCCAGCTTGTACTCGCCGGTGGACTGATGATGGGCATCGTCGGGTTGGTCCTGCTGATCGCCTGCGTGAACGTGGCAAACCTTCTACTCGCCCAGGCCGCGCGCCGCGAGAAGGAAATGAGCTTGCGAGCCGCGCTCGGTGCCAGTCGACGCCGGGTGGTTCAGCAGTTGCTCACCGAAAGCGTGGTGCTGGCACTTGTCGCGGGAATCGCGGGGATGGCGATCGCCTATGCCGGACGGGCGGTGCTGTGGTCGTTCCGCCCGCCCTTCATATTAGACGGCGACCTCGACATCGCGTTCGATTCGCACGTGCTCTTCTTTACCTTGGGAGTCTCGCTGCTTACAGCCGTGCTGGTCGGGCTCGTCCCGGCGATCAAAGTGGCGCGGCCCAACCTGATCGAAGTACTGAAAGCCGGTGGACGCGGTGGCAGCGTGAGCTGGACTCGCAACCGGTTCCGCAGCATCCTGGTCGTGGCCGAAATCGCGCTGGCACTGGTCGCGCTCGTTGGCGCAGGGCTCTTCGTTCGCAGCATGCAGAACGCACAGCGCGTCGATCCGGGGTTCGAGTCAAGAAATCTCTTTGTGTTCGCCTTTGACCTGGGGGCCTCTCATTACGACGAAGATCGCGGCCAGCAGTATTTTCGCGCGGCGATTGAGCGCGTCGAAGCATCTCCGGGGGTGGCAGCGGCAACCATCGCGTCCAACTTTCCGCTCGGCGGAGGGTTCGCGCGCACCGTCTTCCCCGAGGGACAAGATGAGGCATCCGGTTATCGCGGTACGCTGACGCAGTTGGACGACACAGCTCCGAACTTCTTCAAAACCTTGCGCATTCCCCTGGTGAGCGGCCGTGAGTTTAACGACAACGACCGCAAAGACACAACCAAAGTCGCGATCGTGAGCGAAGCCATGGCCAAACAGTTCTGGCCGAACCAGGACGCGCTAGGAAAGCGCTTCCACTTTTTCGGCGAGACCCAGTTGCGCGAGGTGGTTGGCGTTGCGCGCGATACGGTGGTGAATCAGATTGGCGAGGAGCCGCAGCCGCTGGCTTATTTGCCCCTGACGCAGGACTACGCTCCGGCGGCCACCATGCAAGTGCGCACTACGGGCCAGCCCGGGCCTGTGATTGCCACGGTGCGCGGCAACGTTCAATCGCTCGACCGTAACCTGGCGCTGACCAACTGGAACACCATCGGGGAACTACTGGACCAGGGACTGTGGGCTCCGCGCATGGGAGCGGCGCTCCTGACCGTGTTCGGCGGAGTTGCCCTGATCCTTGCGATCGTGGGTGTCTATGGCGTGCTGTCGTATTCCGTGAATCAGCAGACGCGCGAAATCGGTATCCGCATGGCGATGGGGGCGCAGACCGGAAGCGTGCTGCGCCTAGTTGTTCAACAGGGAATGCGGCTCGCACTTATCGGCCTCGCGCTGGGCCTGGTGGCGGCGTTTGCGTTAATGCGCCTGCTGTCGAGTTTGCTCTTTGGCGTGAGCGCGCACGATCCGGTAATCTTCGGCGGTGTCACGCTGATTTTGGCGACGGCAGCGGTGTTGGCATGCTACATCCCGGCGCGCCGCGCAGCGCATGTGGATCCGCTGGTGGCGTTGCGGTACGAGTAACGAAGCCGCGTAAACTCGACACCGGCGAGGATGGACAAACGGTAGGTAGCTATCGGCTAGCGCTTCTTCTTGGAACGCTGCAGTGTCCGCCGAACCCGCGAGAAGGAATTTCACTTCGCGATTCCACTGGCGTCGCCTTCATCAATCGCAGCTCGCAGCGCGGCCAGCTTTGCCTCAAACTGCTGCTCCTCCCGCTCCAAAGTCCGTAGCGCCGCGCGGACAACCTCGCTGGCGTTTTCGTAGCGGCCACTCTCGATCTTCGCTCGAACGAAGTCGTCTAGCTCGTCGGTTAGGTTCACATTTCGAGCTGGCACGGTAAACCTCCTAGCATTCATTCCTAAGTCGAGGCCAGCAGAATTGGCAATGTTGGCCGATGGCCGACGAGACCTTCGGAACCTTCAAAAGACTGACACAAGCAAAATCGGCTTGTATGGGGCATCTGGGAAGTCTCCGAAGCAGTAGCGCTCGACATGCTCACCAGCAGTCGTGACCGCTATCACTGCGCTTTCCCGGTTCCTAAGCATAGATTGAGGACGATGGCGTCTCCCGCGCAGTAGACGCCTGAACCCCGCGCCCTTCAATTCTTCTCAATCGCTCGAAACAGGAGGGCCCATGAAATCGTCTAATCTACCATTTACCATCTTGTTGATTGCCCTGCTCTGCTGCACTGCCGTTGGAGTTGCTAGCGCAGATTCAACCGTTCCGTGGCTTACGGGTAGCTTTCAACTTGAATATATTGACATCGGAGGGTCTCAAGCTTGGATCGACTTTACCGACTTTCCGGACGCCAATCCGTGGGGACTTGTGACCTATCCCGGTGTGGCGTTCTCTGTGCTTTTGGCTGACCCTTGTTTTACTCAGCAGCCACCTTGCAACTCCGAGACCTCAGGGAATTTCGCGGGGAATCTGATCTCTATAAGCATCCACGAAAGCATTGACGACTATCTCATGAGCGGGACTGTTACCGATGGTTATTACTCGACCTACGTACATACCTATGAGAACGGCGCTATTTGGGGTTTATACGAGGGTTTTAACTTCGACGCCCAGTGGAACGACGGTTGGAATTCACGTGGTGGCGCCTCAGTGTGGTGGGACTACTCGTTGGACCTGGAGCAGCTCGGAGGAGCGCTGAGTATGGACACAAGTGCTCCGGAGCCTGGCAGCATGGCGCTTCTGGGCTCGAGCATTGTCGGCGTGGCTATCATTTTGCGCCGTAAATTGATGCTGTGATCGCCGCGTGCCCCGGGTTCGCGCCCTCTTCTGGCGCTAACCCGGGATCGCTTGAAACTAGTTACGCTCTACCCACGAACCACTATCCACTGGCTTATCACACTCCTCCGTGACCCACGTCCTAGCCCGCACCTCCACATACCCATAAACTCCCTTCCGGAAGGATGAGGGAGAGTTGTCGTCCCGGATGACGACAGCCGGACATTACTTCGCATCCTCGGATCAAATTAGGCGGTTTCGCCCTGTGGCTTTGTCGTTTTTGACTCGTCCGGTTGCGAATTTACCCACCGAACTCCCTCTGCACGCCCAAAAATTCCTGCCTAACTCCTTTGTTAAGAGGATTTTACCTCTAAGTCCTTTGGGTAGAGGATTTTGCGCGGACTACGACCCCTATCTCCAATGGAATGAGGATTTTGCAAAAAAGGTGGGAGGGGGTACCCATGTCTGGCGCTTCCGCCAGCCCGTCTCGAATTGCACCCCTCGGCCCGCTGGCGCACGACCCCGGCGCCGCCTGCGTTAAGATGGCGAGTACTCCCCGGAGCGATTCATGACCACCGCAACTCGCACCAATCCTCTTTCCTATCTCACCGACCAGCTCAACGACCTCAAGCTGCGCGGCACCTACTTCAAGCTGCGCGTGCTCGAAGACGAGCAAGCGGCCATCTGCACCTTCGACGGCAAGAAGGTCATCAACCTGGCGTCGAACAACTACCTTGGTCTCACGACGCATCCCAAGCTGCGCGAGGCGGCGCTGGAGGCCACGCGCAAGTTCGGCGTCGGCTCGGGCGCGGTGCGCACCATCGCCGGAACCATGTCGCTGCACATGGAGCTAGAAGAGAAGATCGCGCGCTTCAAGAACGTCGAGGCCTGCGTGGTGTTTCAGTCGGGCTTCACCGCGAATGCGGGAACGGTGTCGGCGCTGCTCGGCAAGGAAGACTGGATCGTTTCCGACGAGCTGAACCACGCCAGCATCATCGACGGGGCACGGCTGTCGCGCGCCAAGATCAAGGTCTTCCGCCACAAGGATGCGGCCCACGCCGAAGAGCTGCTCAACGAGATCAAGAACGAGCCGGGCAAAAAGCTGCTCATCACCGATGGCGTGTTTTCCATGGACGGCGACATCGGACCGCTGCCCGCTCTGTGCGAGCTGGCCGAGAAGTACGGCGCCATCATGATGGTGGACGACGCGCACTCCTCCGGCGTCCTCGGCCGCAACGGCCGCGGCACCGTCGATCACTTCGGCACTGCACGGGCGCGTGGATGTGCAGGTGGGCACGCTGTCGAAAGCCATCGGCTCGCTGGGCGGCTATGTGTGCGGCACGCGCGACCTCATCGAGTTTCTCTATCATCGCGGACGGCCGTTCCTGTTCTCGACGTCGCATCCGCCGTCAGTAGCCGCCACGTGCATTGCGGCGTTCGACGTGCTCGAGCAGGAGCCCGAGCGCATCGACCGTCTCTGGGAGAACACGCGCTACTGGAAGAAAGAGCTCGGCGGGCTGGGATTCAACATCGGCGGCGTGAACACTCCGGCAAGCGAGACGCCGATCACGCCCATCATCATTGGCGACGGCAAGCTCACCATGGATTTTTCGCGCGCGTTGTTCGACGACGGCGTGCTGGGTACGGGCATCGCGTTCCCCACCGTTCCTGAAGGCAAGGCGCGCATCCGAACCATCATGACCGCCACCCACACACGCGAAGAACTCGACCAGGCACTCGAGACGTTGAAGCGCGTGGGTAAACGGATGGGGATTTTGAGCTGAAGACAACGGTCCCATGCAGCAAGACTTAAAACCTACCGTCGAGCAAGTCCGCTCTCGCGATCGCGAAGACAGGGCGCGCCACAAACAATTGGTCGCCTGGGTCATGCAAAGCAAGCAGTGCAAGTACGTCTCGCGCGGCAGCAAGGGTGATCTTTTGGGGTTCCGATGGTATTTCTGCCATCAGCAGGAAGGACATACCGGCCCTCACAAGGATCCTTACAACCGGAATTTCCAATCGGACATTCACGTACGCGCCATCCGCAACGGACAAATGCCGTGCGAATTCGTGGGCAAGCACGAACCAACACCCTGGGAACGACGACGCTACCTGCGCTGCTGGCGCGTCGAAGGCCATTTCGGCAGGCACTGTGACGAGTACGGCGGTCGCTTCCAGTCCTCATTGCTCGACACTGACGTGTTCGTTTATCTCGGAAGATGGCCGGTACGGACCGAGCCCCTTCCGCCAACCCGCACGGGAAAGCTCGAATGAAGCGCTGGCCCTTGCTTCCGCTCGCACTCGCCGCCTCCGCCTGTGCTGTCCCATGGCTCATGTCGCATTTGCCCGCTCTCGCCCTCGCGTTGCAGCGCGGGTTTTCTCTCGTCTGCCACCAGCACGCCGACCGCTCGTTCGCCATGTTTGGCGGAACCGTTGCTATCTGCTCCCGCTGTCTGGGAATTTACCTCGGCGCGTCGGCAGGCCTGCTGCTCCGCGTCCCGCGCCAGCTCGCGTGGCGATTCCTGCTCACGGCGCTCGCCGCCAATCTCATCGACTGGACAGCCGAACTCGCCGGCCTGCACGGCAACTGGATGTTCACACGCTTCGCTCTGGGCGCCGCGCTGGGCCTCGCAGGCGCGATGCTCGCCGCCAACTCACAACCCGAATCGCCGTCGCCCGGAACCTCGCTTATTTGGAGAGCGTGAAATCCACCTTGCTCATTCCAACCGCGTTCACCGGCTTCGACTGCGTCTTCATGCCCTGATGCCACGCCACCAGGTTGTACTTGCCGTCAGGAACGTTTTCGATTTTGAAGTTCCCATTCGCGTCCGTCTCGGCAAAATACGGAGTCGGACTGACCACGATGAATCCCGCCATCTCGAGATGGATATTGCACAGCAGCGCGACCACGCCCGGCGTGTCAAACGTGTAGGGCTTCTTCTGGCCCTTCGGCCAGGTTCCGTGATTGTGCGTCACCTTCTTGTTATCGATCGTCTGCGTCCAGAAGACGTTGTGCTGCACTGTGTCGCTATTCAAGAACTCGACCGTGGTGCCCTGCTGCACCACCAGCAAGTCGGGATTGTAGAGCAAATTCTTTTGGTCGATGACGGGCTTCACCGTCGGCGCCGGAAACGTTTTGCCGGCAATGGCGTCCACATACACGACTGACTTGCCCGGCGTAATCTTGCCTTCAATCGTGCCGGCAAAACTCGCAGCCATAAACATAAGTATTGCGACGAGCACCAACGAAAAACGACGCATCACTAAGAGTCCTCCATCAGGCCTGAATTGGTTGTACTTCGTAAGTAAGCCGGCCAAAGCTCAATCGAGCGCGAATTGGCCTACAACAACTCTACTGCCAGGATTGCGAGCCATCAATTGAGCGATTTGTCAGCCCGCACTATAGAGCTGCCTTACCGGCGCATTGCCTGCGCCATCAGCGTCGCCCCGATCAGCAACAGACCTGCATGAACGAACTTGAGAAATGTGTCCCCACGCATTCGATGGTTGACGGCGCGGCCGAGAAGAATCGCAGGTATCACCACGATCAGCGACAGCAGGTAGTAACGCGTCACCTCAGCGACCCAAAGCCCAGCCAGCCAATATCCTGCCATCCCGATCGCGCTGGCTGGAAGGAAGTACCCTTGCAGAGTTGCGCGAAAGTGTTGTGCCGACCAGCGGCGCATTGCCCCGTAGATTGCCAGCGGAGGCCCGTTCATGCCGTAGGCTCCGCCGAGCACGCCGGCGCAGAAGCCGCAAACTAGGAGCCAGGCTCGATTGTCGCTATGCAATTCCGGCGGCTTGCGCCCGGCCAACGAAAACGCCGAGAACGCCAGGATGATGACTGCCAGCGTCCCTTTCACGAGGCGATGGTTCGCCTTCGGTCAACAGCATGAGACCGAGAGGTATTCCGAACAACGTCGAGACCACTAGCCACCCCGCGCTGCGCACGTGAATGTTGCGCCAGTCCTGCGCGATGATGACGGCGGCCACCGTAATGGAAACCAGCACGGCCAGAGGCGCAGCGACACTGATGGGAATCCGGATGGCGAGCAAAGGAACCGCGACCAAGGCCTCACCAAATCCGAACGCAGAGCGGATCAGAGTAGCGACGAAAATTACCAGTAAGACATAAACCGTTGTCGCGTCCATTACGCTCCAGCGCCAGACTACAACAGGCGGCAATTGTCTGATCATAAGCCAGCGTGGGCGCGAGCCAGCAGCATGGCACGACGACTTGCGTTAGTCCCGTCTGCGGTTCGAACATCTTCATGTTGAGATCGGCCAACGGTTTAATTGACGGGTGCAATTCTTCTTGCGTACGATTCAGGCTCGGGACGATTCAGCGGCAAATTCGTGCGCGTGGCAATCAATAACGGAGGCAATACCGCAGCATGAAGGCCCTCGACCGCTTCACCAAGGGTGACATGCACGGGATCCATTACGCCGTAAGCATCTTCTTTGCGACGGCCCTGCTTTGGTTCCTGCTGCGGAGGATGACGGAAGCCAATCCTATCTGGGCGATCAGCTCGATGGTGGCCACCAGCGACCCTGCGATGAAGCAGGCGATACAGATCCTGCGAGCGCGCATCACCAACGCGCTGGTCGGATGCCTCGTGGGACTGGCATTCATCGCCATCGGCGGAACGTGGCTCATCACCCTGCCGCTCGCGATGGCCGTCACAGTATTGCTCTCGTCTTATGTGGTGCGCATCCAGTCCATGTGGCGGCAGGCGCCCATCAGCGCTGCGTTTGTCGTCGCCGCCGGGTTCGAACATCACTCCCGCATGAATGGATTTATCGCCGGCGCTACGCGCATGGGCGAGGTCCTGTTCGGCTGCCTCGTCGGAATCGTGGTCGCCTGGATCGTGTCGGTTGTCTGGCCGCTGGCCGCCCCGCCCGCCGATCATCCCGCGCAGCAATAGAACAAACATCGGGTTGCTGCCGCTACTTGCCCTGCGCCGGGACGAAGCTTTCCAGCACAGCCTTTCGCATCAGGTCGGGCGGCAACAATCCCTGCGCCAGAATGAAGTCGTGAAACTTCTTCTGGTCGAACTTCACACCCTTCGCCGACAGCGCCTTCTCCGTCTCTTCGCGCAGCGAGATCAGCCGCGTGTATCCGTAGAAATAGCTGTTCGCCTGTCCCGGAGCCCGATAAGTGTAGCGCTCCACTTCCTGCTGGGCCATCGCGTGAGACAACACCACGTCCTGCTCCAGCACACGAAACGCGTCCTTCGGGCGTGACTTTTCCCGACTGCAGTTCGGGATCGAGGAACGCCCGCGCTGCGCGCTGCAACCGCATTTGCAGGGAGATCAACTGGCCGTCCAGCGGCATGTAAGGCTTGATCAGGTATTCCGAGTACAGTCCCCAGCCTTCGGCGTTGGTGCTGTTGAAAGCGTAGCGCACCCGTGCCAGCGATACGCCGTGCTCCAGCATCGAGTCGAACTGCAGCTCGTGCCCCGGACGCGCCTCATGCGCCGTCAACGTCCACGCCGCAGCGTCGAAGGTGAAATCATCGTAGTGTTCTGCCGCGACTTGCCCCGGACCCGGCGGAATATTCAATGGCAACACAAACTCTCCCCGCTGTCCGGTGTTGTGAATGAATGGTGGAGGCACCATGTGCGGCGCGGGCTGCTGTGCTGTCTCGGCTGCGGTCGCAATGCGGATGCGCGCCGGCCGGTCCGGCAGCGATACGATCTGGTGCTCCGTGATGACCCCTTCAATCTGCTTCAGCCGGTTCTCGTAGAACGGCAGGATCGCGTCGCCCACCAGTTGCTGCTTCTTCAGTTCGCGGATAACGTCGCGATAGTCGCTCGACGGCAGCTTGCGCTCCTTCGCAACCTGCGCCGCCACCGATCTTCATCTCGCCCTGGATCTCCGTGAAGGACTCGTGCGCCATCTGCGCGAGCTGGGCTGGCGGAATGTCGATCCCGTAGTTCTCCATCTCGAGCGCGTAGTGCTCGGGCGGCAGGCGGAAGTCGTCGCGTGCCTTGGGCAGCACGGTCGCCCTCACCCACGCGTCATACTCGACGAGTTGCTGCTTCAGCTTGCCGAGCGGCTCCTGCCATCCCTCCAGCTTCTGCTTGGTCAGCAACGCGGCCAGTCCCTCGACGTAGTTCGAGTTCCGCGCCATCTCTGTCTCAATCTCTACCTTTGCCGGATAGATGACGCCCGGCTTGGCCATCTGCTCCTGCGTGCGCTGCTTCAGAATTTCGGTGATGGCGGTATAGCCCGGCTCCAGCCCGGCATATTCGCGCACCCGCACCACCGCCGCGGGACGCCGCGACTCGGGTGTCTGGTCATCTAGCAGCAAACGGACGCCGCCAAATACCATCTGGCTGGCGTTGTAAAACGGAACCTCGTTGGCCTTCTCGAAATCATGGCGCTTGAAGTCAAGATTCACCCGGCGAATCATGATCTGCAGGTCTTCCGCGACCTCTTCCTGCTGCTTCTGCGCGGCTGCCGCCTTCAACTTCGCCAGCACCGCCTCGGTTTCCTTGCGCTCCTGCTCTTCATCGGCGAGCGTTGGCTGCGAAACCTTGGTGTCGTATTGCGCCAGCCCCTGCTGCGAACCGAACTCTGGATGATGGTCGAACACCATCTGGATCAGCTGGTTGGCATAGCCGTTGCTGACGGTGATCCACTCCGGCTGCGTGGCCGGCTTGGCGGCCGCAGCGGCGGTGGGAGCTGCAGGCTTGCTCTGATTCTGGGCACTCATAGACACAACCGATGCGAGAGCGGCAACAAAGACGATTTTGCGGATCAACGGCGACCTCCGAAAGACAGACGCTTAGTTAATCACGGGTGAGCGTGCCGCGCAATTTCGGGTGTCTCCCCGCGTGGCTCTCGTCAGGCTCCGTGGGTTCCCACGATGGGGCCCCAGGAGCGTTCGACGTGCTGGGAGGACGACGAGGAAATGTGAATTACAGACGGGAAACCCGGCAAGGGAGCTATCTCGAAGGACACGCTGTAAACGTAGTCCTCCACGTGGGGCGCGACTTGCGCCGGAAGAAGCGAAACGTCGAGGCGGACGCTTTTGCCGACAACGTTGATCTGCCCGCACGGGTACACCGGCGACTTGGGATAGAGTTCCTCGAACCATACCTTCGGCTCCAAGTCGTAATTCGTTATCCACCATCCAATGGTATGGACGCGCGTGTTTCGCAGTGTTTGTTGTTGCAGCGTCTTAAGTTGTACGGCGTTCTCCTGCGACATGTAGCACTGAAAGGCAAACACGTCGCCGATACCGCCGCCCCAGGAGACACTCTGGAGTGCGGCCACGACCGATCCGACAATCGGTTTCTGGCTGACCGGGGAACTTAAGCCTAAGCCCAGGTATGCGGGTGCGGTCGCGTTATTGTAGGGGCACTTTACATCGAGGTCCTTCGCAAGTGGTGCGGGCAGACCAATTCCATTGAATTCGGTCAGGTACCCGACCCGGTGCGTGTTAGCCGGATCCATGATGAGGCCAGCCTTCCAGTTGCACGAAAAACTATAGGACATGAGTGTCCTCCAGCGCCGGAGTATACGCTAAGACGCACCAAATGAAGTCTCAAACCTGTGAAGACTGAGTATTGGTCGGGACGGGCAGATTTGAACTGCCGACCCCTCGCACCCCAAGCGAGAAGAGACCAGATAAGGCCACGGGGCGCGGATTCAAGGGCTTACGCGATGTTTCTTCCGCATTGAAATTCTAAGGCAAGGGAGCAACCCACGCAAGGCGTCAAGACTGCCCGTACCACTCGCGGTTTTCAAGCTGATACTTCAAGGCTCGCACGGTCTTCCGGTCAATTCTCTTTCCTTGGAGGCGGATAAGTTCTGGCAAATATTGGTCCCTGCATAATTGTGCGTCCCAAACCTCACGGTTGCGCACCGATGCGTTTGCAAGTGCCTGAGCTTCCTCTGCGGTCATAGTCTCAAAATGCTCCACTAGCGGGGCCATCAGGGCTTCAGCACGTCGGAAGCCACCAATTCTGGAAGCGAGTTCTATTAGACCGGGAAGGATTTGGCGAGGGATGCGCTTTGCTAGCGGTTCAATCAGAAGCTCGCGTGTGATGCCTTCGTCAGAAACTCTACGGCTTTGAACATGAGAGATAAACCCAAAGGGCGTTGTGCCATCCAGAGAGATCGGGGCAATGGCTACATCAGGCCGTGAGATTATGAACCCCGTTTCTTGCGGTGCCCACTTGGACGCAAGAAAATTCGCGCTCAGAAGCGGAACGAAAATACTACAGTTGTTCAGTTCCTCAATTATGCACGCCCTCCACTCATCTGAAACATCTAGGTCCTCGTGCGCTAGGAATCCGTCAACGCCCACTTCAGACAACACAGCCTTGGCTTGTGCCCCATATTTTCGATCTTTATGCGAGTACGAAATGAAAGCCTTTACAGGCGGTGCTTTTTGTACTGGACGCTTTCTAGTGATTGCCATTCTTCCTCACGTGACGTTCGGTCCCTGCCTTAACTACCAGCCCTCAATCTTCGCTTTGATTTGATCGTGAACGCCTAAACCCCGCTCATTCTTCTTCACGGCCATCAGGAACAAGGCCCTGCCGTTGCTGTTGCTCGCCCACACTTCTCCGAGCAGCTTCTTTTCTTTGGAATCGTCATTGGTGGCGTAATCCTTGCCCTTGTACTCAACCACCAGCAGACGCCCATCCAGCGTTTCCGCCACGAAGTCTGGATAGAAGCGGTCTGTTGAGGTCTGGAGCCAAAACGAGGATTCCGGTTGAAGGGACAGATTTCGCACCCAAGTCTTGATGCCTGATTGAGCATCAAGCGCCAAGGCGCAATCGAATTCTTCTCCGCTTGCTCTCCAGCTCTCCCACCATCGGATAGAAATGCTTTTCAAACCGATACTTCCCACTGTAGAGCCACTTGGCCGGGTAAACATTCGCCTCATACCGGACCGCATAATCCAAGCTGGTTTCGGGTGCGGCGTTCGGCCCGAAAAGCAAATCCTGATACCCGGCGTTGTAAGCAGAGGTCCGGCACTCATCCCGCTTCTCTGCCAGCTTGCGTGCAAGAATGAACTTCGCCCGCACCAACAGCGCAAGATCAAATCCCTTTCGCTCCAGAAGTTGCCGCACGCAAAGCCGGAGCCATGCAAGGCTTGCCGGTTGCCGAATGTCCGGTTGCCGAAGTTCCCTGTCCAACCATCGAATCAGGTCATTCTCCGTCCACTCTGCGACTAGCAGGTTAAGGTCTAACTGCTGCTCACTCTTGAACGCATATACAACCTTGCCGCCCTGCACATCGAACTCAAACGTTTTGGATGTGTCGTTGAATCGAAAATCGTTCAAATCTGCCGCGCATTGGCTCAGGTCCCATGAAGCGGCATCAAGCACTAGCTCTTTATCGAAAGGCAATAGCTCGCCTTCGTAGCGAACGCACAGACGGGGCACCACGAACGCTTCACCACGCAGAGCGGGTGCAAGGCGCGATTCCTGCTCCGCTAAGTATTGCGTAATCTTCCGCTCCGTTTCAGCGCGCGCCGCCTCGGGGACTGCGGCAAGTGCCGCCTTCTGAATCTGCGGCGTAACCGGGCCATGCACTTCAATTTCGATTCGGCCCGGAGCCTCCGATTTCACCACGATGGACTGCCGCTCTTGCTCGGACAGGCCCTCTAGCTTCAGAGGTTCCGTAACCGTCAAGCACAGGGGATTCTGTTGCAGGAAGAGTGGGAGATTCGGCAAAGCTGGCTGTTGCACTTCGATGTATTGGTCCGCTTCAGCCGCTTCAAATCCCATTCTCTCGATCATGCAGGTTTCAAGCTGCTTGGCGGCCTCCAGAAAATTCGGGCTGGAGACATGAGCATAGGCTTTGTTTAGTTCCGCCGCCTTACGCCGTTTCGCATAAGGCATACGCAACACGCGGCCAAGCAATTGCTCCACGTCTCGGCTGCTACCGATGTTGGCCGTAGAGCAAAACACATAGGCGAAGGAACAATCCCAACCTTCCTTGAGCGCCTGTATTGTGATGACTGCTTCAATCTTGCAAGCCGGATCAAAGAGATTGATTTTGTCCAGGTCACGCTGGTCTCCCGTGACAATGGCAATCTGCTCTTCCGACTAGATGCTCACTCTCCAGCAGGATATTGCTTCACAGCCTCCACGTTTGCGGGCTTGTCTCGGTTCTCCGCTTGAATTAGAAGAATCGGGCGGACGTAATCCGGCTCTCCGGCTGCCATTTCCGCCAGCCTTTTGCGCGTGCGGCAGGCGTCCCCAACCGCTTCCTCCCAATTGCTCGCATGGACAGTGAGCACGATGGGCAGCTTAATCATTTCTTCGGACTTTAGCTCGGATGCCGACACGCGATAGAGCACGTTGCTGCCCGTGCGCGGGTCCGTGTCCGGCGTTGCCGTCAGTTCGATAATGGCGGACGGAGAGAGCCGTTTCAGCGTGTCAAAGGTCAAAGAGGTGCGGGCATTGTGCGCCTCATCCATGATGATAAGCGGCTGGTGGACCATCATCAGATTGGCAAAGGAATACTTCACTTTGCCCGCACCCGCGCCGTTTTCGATTCGCTCCAGGCCCGGCAGATTGGTATTCAGCTTTGTGAAGTGGTCTTCCAGGGCTTCTTTGTGTGCGTACACATCCCGCCCTTCGGTGCTAGTGACGCGCAGAGATTGAATTGTGCCCACCACGACGCAAACGCCGTCCCGTAAGTCTTGCGGGCGAATGTTCTCAATCTCCGAGATTTCAAAGACGCGCACGCGGCCATCGAAGGCTTCATCCAGAGCCATGCGGTAAGGGTGTGCATTGTTCTTGAGGGCTGTGCGGTTTGCGTGCGAATGGAGTTTGAGGGCACGAGCCACAGCGCAACCGGGTAATCCTTTTCGATGTAGCTTTGCCCGGCAACGCGGATGGCATAGGCTCCCACAATCGTCTTGCCGCCCCCCGTGGGCAGGCGCAAGCAAACGTAAGGCACCTTCTCCAGGTCTGGCACCTTGCGATAGAGGGGCAATCGGCCATCGGGCGGCTTAACTGTCTTGAGGAATGCGGATTCAGGGTCGCCGCTCAGGCGCACAGCTTCCAGATACTCCCGTAGCTTGTTGAGCGTGTCCTCTTGAAAATTCTTCAGCTTTATCATGGGTCAACGCGCCTTAACATCGTAGGGTGTCTGCTTGAACGTGATGCCGAGTTGCAGCAACGATTCTTTGCTGAGCCTTGAGCTTTCGCCATAGATGACCTTGGGACCATCGTGTGCGGGTAGCTCTGTGAGCAACCGGCGCGTCAGAACATTGCCGCCATCTGGCCGCTTGTCTCCCAGAATGCCGTTGAAGAGCAGGTAGTAACCCACGCCGTCATGCACTCCCAACATCGGAGAGCGCCGCCGTTGATGCGGCAACGGCGTGCGCGTCTCGGCAAACCACACATGCGCGGCAAGGTGAGCGAAGCGCACAATAGGGTTGATTTGGCCCTCTTCATCAAAGATCGGACTGCCGAGTTTATAAGAGTGGAATCCGCCGCCGCCTTTCCATCCCACAGCTTCAGAAACGCCGCCTCGCTCGCCATCCACAACTTTCTTGAGACGTGGAACACAGTGCGTAACAGCCTGCTCGCCCATCTCAATCCCGATATAGCGTCGGCCCATCTTATGCGCGACGGCTGCCGTTGTGCCGGAGCCGAGAAATGAGTCCAGTACGAGGTCGCCTCTCAGGGTGCTGATTTCGAGCAAGCGTTTAATCAGATGTTCGGGCTTAGGTGTGGCAAATATGTCGTCTGAGTTCAAGACCTTGATTTCCTTCTTGGCGTCCTGATTGTCTCCTACCTCATCTCTGAACCAGATAGTCTGAGGCACCACGCCATCTTTCACCTCTGACAGGAAGCGCTTTAAGGATGGAATCGCATCGCCGCTCTTACCGAACCAAAGGCGATTGTCGGCCCTCAGCCGCTCAATCTCGTCTGGCGGCCTGCTCCATGACCGGCCCTTGGCAGGAAACACTACCTTGCCGGAGGGCGTCGTGATTCCGTAGTAATCCCGGTCGCGGTGTTCGGCGCGGGTAAGATCACTAGGTTTCCAAGCGCCTCGTGGGTCATTGTCGAGGTTCTTATAAGCCTTGTCTTGTTTTTCGGTCCGGGGTACGAGATTCCGCTTCCAGCTCGTCGCGGCCTTCGCATAAACCATGACGTGGTCGTGCATCGCTGAAAAGAACTCCGCGTCGTTTTGCGGGGAATACTTCTTTTGCCAGATCACATTTGCCACGAAGTTTTTTCTTCCGAATACTTCATCCATGAGGACTTTCAGATAGTGGGCTTCGTTGTCATCAATAGTGACCCAAATGCTGCCATCTTCAGCGAGCAGGTCCCGCAGTAACTCCAATCGTGGGTACATCATCCCAAGCCATTTGGCGTGCTCCAGGTTGTCATCGTAATGCTCAAAGGCGCTGCGAGTGTTGTAGGGCGGGTCAATGAAGATGCACTTCACCCGGCCCGCGTAGAACGGGAGCAGGGATTTCAACGCATCCAGGTTGTCCCCCTGAATGAGCATGTTCTCTGAGCCGGGATCGCCGTAGGAATGCTCTGGCACGGCCTCTAGGAGCCGATACGGAACGTGGGCCGAGGTCCTCTCATCTTCGCTTCGGGTGAGCCAATCAAGTTTGGGCATGGACGCTCTGATTGTAAACAGCGTGGCGCTTCTCGTTTCCACGCAAGCTGAAAATACAATTCTTCGCCATTCGGAGCGGGAGTCTAAGGCGTGTGCTTTTTCAGTGCAAAGGATTTTGCGAGTTGCTCCAGCCGGGCACGTTCGGATGCGGTTAGCTGTTTCATCCGCTGCCCCGGATAGAGCTGCTTCAACGCCCGCTGATTTCTGCGAAAGCGGTTCACTTGAGCACGGCTCACGCATGTTCGGGTGCAATAGTCTTGGTCAATTCGTGTCTTAGCAAACAGCTTTCCGCAACCGTCCCGTTCTTGGGGGCAAACGCCAACATACATCCGCACGGGCGTGAACCGCTCACCGCCCTTAGCCTTGGCAATGCTCGTTCTGACAGTCTTATCCAGCAATCGAAGCACCTTGAAAACCGCCACTTCCATTTTCGCTTCTCCCCGCTCTTTTGCTTCTAAGTGTCCGGGAATCGTGCTTATATATTCCAAGCCCCCATCTCGCGTGAATTCCACTTTCACATACTTCAGCGGCAGTTCTATTTCTCTATGACCAGCAGCCGCGCAGAGAGCGTTATTGAGTAGCTTTTGTGCCCTCTTAACTTCCGGCCCCCTGAAGGAATCTTCTTTCCAGTGGGTGTCTGTCATCAACGCCTTAATCTGGATTGCAACAGTCACGCCCTGATAAGGCCGCAAGCCCGGTGCCCACACAAAGCAAGTCAATTCCAGCTCTGCCTTCGATTGGTCATCCGTCGTCAAAAGCTCCCGCTGCGAAAAATCCACGGCCCATGCCAGCCGCTCCAGTGGGCGTGTGCCAACGCGCTTCATGGCAGCCGAGATCAAAGATTCCTTCATAGGCAGCCTCTCTTTGTGTGTAATAGTATTACAGCCTTGACAGTATTACACAGAACACGGCAAGATTAAATGAGGTGCTACTGAGGGGAGCAGTGGCCCTAATTCCTGACGGAGGGTTCTTACGATGCCTGACGCGATTGACGAATTAATAGCACGTTCCAAGACTCATCCCCAGTTGCGCGCCTTTCACAAATTTCATAAGCAACACCCGGAGGTTCTGGACTTCCTCATCCAAGAGATTCAGATACGTATTGACCACGGCTTCAAAGCGTTTTCTGTATCACTCGCTGTTTCAGTATGCGCGCTGGAAACTCGAAATGGAGAAGGGGCCAGATGACACCTTCTTGATGAATGACCACGCCTCGCCTTTCTATGGGCGGGCCATCGTGATCTTGTACCCGCAATTTAACGGAAGGGCAGAGTTTCGCAAGTCAATAGCTGATGAATGCTTTGGTACTCGGCTTGAGCCGGTCTCCAATAAACGCCCAAAGAACTATGCGCGGCGGCTGCAATGGGCAGACGGCACTTCGATTGAGGACGGATGGCGGCCTAGCACTCCGCACGTGGTCAATCACGCCGCAAATCGGAAACCCGACATTCACGGAAAGGGCGAGTGAGCACATGACTACCTTCCTAGATATTGCCCTTTCGTACATCCGGCGGGGTTGGTATGTCTTCCCGTGCATCCCTGGTGATAAGAAGCCAATCAAGGGAGTGTCCGGCTACTTGGACGCCTCCAACTCAGAAGATCAAATCCGCGCGTGGTGGGCTGCCACGCCTAACGCTAACGTAGCTATTGCCACAGGCAAGAGCGTGCTAGTGGTTTTGGACATTGACGCGGGCCTCAAGAATGAAGCAGACCTTCGCGCGCTCATGGCGGCTCACGATCTGCCGGAGACGTACACGGTGCGGACGGGCAAGCGCACAGCCTACGCGGTCCAGCTCTACTACAGAGGCGGAGACTGCCCCTCGTTCAATCATTGGGCCGTGGGCGAGCACGGCGGAGACGTGCGCGGCAGTACACACGGTCACGTCATGGCTGCGGGCTGTGTTCACCCGGACAGCGGGGAGCGCTATGAGGTTCTGTGGGACAGGCCTATTGCTCCCATGCCTAATTGGGTTCGCGCGCTCAAGCCGGTTAAAAAAGAACGCGCAGCACTCACGGACCCCAACGCACCTATCACGGAATGGCGTAACGACACGCTTTACCGCGTACTGTGCAAGCATCGGGCTAACTGCGCTGATGATGACATGATTCGGGACTACGCTATCCGCATCAATGCACGGATGCCTAACCCGCTTGATGAGGAAGAGCTAGAGACTGTCATCACCAACGCTTGCAAGCAGCCGATGGGAGAGCCGGAGCCTATTGTGGTGCTTGGCACATCCAAAGAGCGGCAAGAGCCGGTTGATTGGCGCTCGCTATTTCACAGCAAGGAAGAGGCGCTCAATGCCCCGCCAGTAACCTTTCTGATTAAAGACTTCCTGCAACGCGAGGGTGTGACCGCCGTAGCCGGGCCGGTGCGTGAGCGTAAAAGTCTGATTGCATTAAACATCGCTCACGCGCTCGTGACCGGCGAGAAACTCTTCGGCCATTTTCCGGTAGTTCGTAAGCCGGAGCGCGTTTTGTATCTGTGCCCGGAAGTTTCTCTTGGCCCTTTTACGGACCGGCTCAAGAAGATTGGGCTTCTGGACTACGTGGGCGAGACTCTGTTCTACCGGACGCTCAGCGCGGAAGGAACGCTCAGCCTCACGGACCCCGTCCTAGCACAAGCGTTGCCCGGCTCCGTGGTCATTCTGGACACCGCTATCCGCTTCCTTGAAGGGGATGAGAACAGTTCGCAAGATGTACGGGCGTTCGCGGACGGCATTTTTGAGCTGCTACGTGCGGGCGCGGAGGCTATTGTCTTGTTGCATCACTCGCCCAAGGACAGCGGGGACATGATGACGCTTGAGAACGCGATGCGCGGCTCTGGCGATATGGGCGCGTTCTTGTGTTGCTGTTGGGGCACCAAGCTGCAAGACCCCGCACACCCCTATGAGTCCCCCTCTTTCTTGTCCAACCTCAAGCAGCGCGACTTTGAGAGCAAGGACATAGAGGTCACATGCACCCCGGATTGCCAGATGCACATTGTTGGCGACCCCGCAACCCGGACCGTCACCCTACAATCACGCAAGGGCAACCGCGCCAACAAAGACGGTTTGGATGATGCAGCGGAGGCAGTCATCCGGGCGAACATCAAGTTGCCGGTGCGGAAGCTGCAAGAGCAGTTGGCCGCTCTCAAGATCAACCGGGGCACAACCTGGATAGCGAAGGCACGCGCCCACATTCAGGCGGAGACGGGAGAGATGACCGTGGGCGCGTGATTGTACGCAGCACACAATCGCAGCGTTGTGGGGGAGTAGTAGCTTCGCTACTCCCCACACTACGATGTGATGAGGGTCAGTTTGTACGTTTGTTCTCGCTCCTATAGGCGCGTACAACGTCCGGGCAGCCATCCGGCAGGGGGGGCACGGGCAAAATGTTGAAGTGCTTCTCTAAATAGCCCGCCGCAGATGTTTTTTACGCATGAACGCGAAATTCTCCGTTTTGGAAAGGGCTATGGGGTCAAACGGCTTTTCAAATTCGGAAATTTCCCGTGTGCGAAGAAAAAGGAATTGCGGCGCTCTTTTCAGGGGATGCGTTCAAGATTTTGAACCGTCTCCCCGTCTTTAACGGTCGAAGAGGTCGCGCAAAGTACGCACGCTCGCCTTGATGAATTCGTCATTTGAGTAGCTCATCCAAAATGCCGTCAACATCAGCAGCGGATTCTTTGGCGACCTTAAACAGCTGAAAAAGAAGATTCGATTCTTCCGTCTCCCACGTTATCGCGCCGCCGGACAAGAACGCGAAACAATAATCAGAAGTCCAATACTCTGTCTCAGAATCGGGATTAAATCCCCGATATCTCCGCTCAAAAACCGCAACGGCTTGGCCTTTAAATTTTGTTTCGAAATACTCTTGGATAATGTCATCTGTGCCAATGGTCCGGCTTCTCGGAGCGGTCGATGCCTTCCATTTGATCTCGCCTTCCGTTGTCTCTCGAATGAGTAAACGAATAAGTGTCTCCAGCTTGTGCTCGCTCGGCATTTCATACCCTCTTTTTGTAGTCTTTATTGCGCTGGCGAAGGACTTCCACGCCGCCCACAAGCGTTAGGTAAACGTCCCACATTGCGTCCCCCCGCTTGCGAACATTCTGCGGAAATAGTTTGTACCGGATCGACTTCATTCGCCTGATCAGCGAATGAGCCTCCTTTAATTTACGTTTTTCGGCACCATCTAATTTTGGAAGAAAGTTTAAAAGAATGGCATCTATTCGCTGTGCCGTCGCTCTTGCTCGTAATTCAAGGTTAGGCCAATCCTTTAGGGTTTCCCGAAGTTCCTCACTCGCTACCTCCAAATCCCGAATCCCTTCCGGAATTCTGACTTTCAAAAGTAGAGAAGCCTTGATCGTCCGCACTTGAACAGCAACGACGACGGTAATAACCAAGCTCACGATTGATGCAATGTCAGCACCTATAGAGAGCGCCGTTGGCTCATTCATGGTTGAGCACCAGAATCAAAACCTCTCCTAATCGGGAGTCCGGCCTTATGATACGCGACACCCTCCAGCGGGCGCATTGTTGTTATTTCGCCAGTAGGCTAACCCTCTCATGGACCGCCTGGAGGTCCGCCGTTGTCATGTTGGCGTATCTCCGTGTCATCTCAAGCGTGCTGTGCCCGAGTACCTTTTGCAGATGGAACACCGAGCCGCCGCGCCTGATATAGTTCACGGCGAATGTGTGCCGGAATGAGTGGAGGGTACGCGCGGGCGGTTGGATTCCGAGACGATCACAAAGATTTTTCACCGCCCGCAGCATCACTCTTCTGCCGACTTTGGTTTCGTTTCGCGTCGCCAGCAAGAGGCTGTCCGGCTTGCGATGAAAATCGGAGATGTAGCGGAACATTGCCCGGCGCAGTTCAAAGGAAAACGGCACAACGCGCTGTTTGCGGCCCTTTCCATCCAGCGTGAGCAGGAGATTATCGAAGTCAATTTCCCGCACCCGAACACTCAACGCCTCGCTGATTCGGCAGCCGGTGTCTAGCAGGAAAAGAATCAGCAAATGCAGCCGCCGTTGCCAAAAAACCGTGGCCTTCGGCTTCCAATTCACAAGGCGAGTAACCTGAGCTGTGGTGAACGTGGGCAGAATTAGCTGAGGCTCTTTCAATTGCGGGACGCGGAGGTGCTTGCACGCGGGACTGCATTTGACTTCAGCACCCGCAGTGCTCCAATGCAGATAAGCATTGATGGCGCGAATGGCCGAATTGCAGCCGGTTGCTTTCAGGCCCTTTTCACGCATCCGCAGCACAGCGCCTTTCAGTTCGTCTTCTGCGGGCGTTTCCGTGCGAAGCCACTTGAGGCTGTGCTTGTACCACTCCAGCGTAGCGGGTGAGACGTTCGTGAGGTACTGCCGTTCGCGCATAAACTGCTCAAATTTTGGCAACATCGGTTTCCTCCAAGGCGAGTAGTCATCTTGTGGGGGAAAACCGCGTAAGTTGTTGAATGGTCGGGACGGGCAGATTTGAACTGCCGACCCCTCGCACCCCAAGCGAGTGCTCTACCAGGCTGAGCCACGTCCCGACTAAGGAGGGTTCACTTCCGGACTACCGGAGGGGTTTCAGGGCCACCAACAGTTTATCACCGTTGCGGCGCGGCCCTCGACCCACGCCGCTATTTCCGTTCCTTCGTATAATGCCCCCACGGGGTGAGTCCGCATGAAACTTCTGACCAAGTTCAATCTTGTGCTGCTGGTCTTCTTCGGCATCAGCGGCTTCGTCATTTCGCACATGGCTTATCAGTTCCTCACGCGCAACGCGCGCGACCAGGTCTTGCAGCAGGCCGAACTCATGATGGCCAGCGCCGGATCCACCCGCGACTACACCTCCGAGCAGATCAAGCCCCTGCTGCTGAAGAACCCCGAGCATGAAACCAACTTCCTGCCGCAGACTGTGCCCGCCTTCGCAGCCATCACCATCTTCAACGCGATGCGCAAGTCCTATCCCGACTATTCCTATCGCGAGGCCACGCTCAATCCCACCAATCTCATCGACCGCGCCGAAGACTGGGAGGCCGACATCGTCCGCTACTTCGCCGACCACACCTCCGAGAAAAAGCTCGTCGGCGAGCGCGAAACCCCGACCGGCCGCTACCTCTACCTCGCCAAGCCCATGATCGCCAAGCAAAGCTGCCTCGAGTGCCACAGCACCCCCGACGTCGCCCCTGCTGCGATGATCAAGACTTACGGCCCCCAGAACGGCTTTGGCTGGAAACTCAACCAGGTCATCGCCGCGCAGATCGTCGCCGTGCCCATGTCGGTGCCGATTCAGGTTGCCGACCTCGCCTATCGCAATCTGATCATCTTCCTGATCGCAACCTTCCTGCTCACAATCGCCGCGCTCGATTCCGCGCTGTACCTCATCGTCATTCGCCCACTGCACCAGGTCTCGCAGGCCGCCGATCGCATCAGCAAAGGCGACACCGACGTGCCCGATCTGCAAGTGAAGAGCAAGGACGAGATCGGCGACGTTACCGGCTCCTTCAACCGCATGCGCGTCAGCCTCGCCAAGGCACTGAAGATGCTCGATCAGTAGGTTCGCGTCGAGTTCGCTGGCAAGAAACACTCCGCCCTCATCGCGCGACGGCGGTGTTCGGTCGAGAGTGTTGAGCAAGCCTCCTCCGTTTACAATGGCTATCTGTAATGCGAATCGCGCTATTTCTCACGATTGCCGCCGCGATGGCTGTTGCGGCCTTTGCGCAGACAGCCGCCGTGCCGCCCGCTCCACCAGCTGCGTCATCAGCGGATTGGCCCACGGCCCAGTTCGCCGCCACCGCTGCTAAAGACCCCGGCGTCGCCAAGGCTAAAAAGATCCTCGACGACATGCTCCGCGCCCTCGGTGGCGAAGCCTATCTGACAATGCGGGACATGACCGTCGAAGGCCGCTCCTACGCCTTCTACGAGGGACGCCCCAAAGGCCTTGGCGTCCAGTTCTGGCGCTTCTGGCAGGCGCCCGACAAAGACCGCTACGAACTGACCAAGCAGCGCGATGTCATCGACCTCTACGTCGGCGACCAGGGTTACGAGACCACCTACAAGGGCACTGTCGCCATCGAGCCCAAACTCTTAAGCGAATACCTTCGGCGTCGCCAGCACTCGCTCGAGTCCGTCATCCGTAACTGGCTCTCCGCGCCCGGCTCAATCATCTTGTACGACGGCACCGCCATCGTCGAGCAGAACCTCGCCGACAGGGTTACCATCCTCAACGCCTCTAACGACAGCGTCACCATCGCCGTCGATCCCCGCACTCATTTGCCGGTGCGCAAAAGCTATTCCTTCCGCGACCCGCTCGATCGCCAGTTCGACGAAGACGCCGAGCTCTATAGCAACTACAAGTTGGTCCAGGGAATCGCCACCCCCTACAGCATCGTGCGCATGGAGAACGGCGACATGACCAACCAGCGCTACGTGAACAAGGTCTCTTATGACACCGGGCTGGCGCCGTCGCTGTTTGAGCCTAACGGGCTGCTGTACAAGAACGCCAAGCCCGATGCGTCGAAACCGCAGTAGGAACGGTCCCGCTGTCTGTTGCCCGACTGGGTTCGGCACCAGCCCGAAGCGCCGTTGACCGTTTCGGAAACCTCTTCCGCAACTTCCGGCAGCACAAGAACTTACCAAATCGTAACCGCAGTGCTGTTACGAAAGTGAGTGCCCGCTTCGCCACCGCTTGTGGTGCAAATACCACACTCGCTTGCGCCTTCCGGATTGTAAGCTATTGATTGCGCCATCCTTAGACACCTACTTGTTATTCGAGCGCACAATCCGGACCGCCGTCGAATGCCGCGGCGTTGGCCTCCATAGCGGAGCGCCGGTTCATCTCCGTCTCCTCCCCGCCGCTACCGGATCGGGCATCGTTTTCCGCCGCGTCGACCTCGACGGATTCGAAGTCGGAGCCACCAGTAAGAATGTCGCCAAGGTCAGCTACGCCACCAGCCTCATGAAGCAAGGCGTGCTGATCTCAACCACCGAGCACCTGCTCTCGGCATGCATCGGCATGGGTGTCGACAACGCCATCGTCGAGCTCGATAACCTGGAACTGCCCATCCTCGACGGCAGCGCTCTTCCGTTTGTCGAGATGATCACTCGCGCAGGAGTGCGCCAGCAGCGCCGCAAGCGCACTTACCTGAAGATTCTGCGGCCTTACGAAATGCGCGAGGGCGACAAGTTCATCGGCGTCTATCCTGCCGACCGCTACTCGGTAAGTTATGCCATCAACTTTCCCCATCCGCTAATCGGCAGCGAGCGTTTCGAAGTCGAGCTGTCGAACGGCAGCTACGTCGAGCAGATTGCTTCCGCCCGCACTTTTGGATTTCTCGAGCAGCAACGCGCCATGCTGAACCAGGGCCTGATTCGCGGCGCCACCCGCGACAGTTGCATCGTGCTTACCGCCGACGGTATCGACAATCCTCCGCTGCGCTTTACCGACGAGTTCGTGCGCCACAAGGTCCTCGATCTCATCGGCGATCTCGCGCTGTTCGGCAAGCGCATTCTCGGCTACGTCAAGGCTGACCGTGCCGGACACGCCATGCACACCGCCATCGTCTCTCGCATCCTCCGCGACCAGTCCTACTGGGAAGAAGTCACCCTCGACGAATCCATCGCCGCCGAGTATCCCGAAGAACACCTCGCCATCGCCGACTAACCACTAAATACAGCCGCGGATTTCCGCCGATCCGATTCAGTTCACGCAATCACAATGTGTCGGGGCACGACTTCAGTCGTGCCGATAAGTCCGTTAACCTAGCCCCGTCGAGCGGACTTTAGTCCGCGAGTCGTGAGCTATTCTGACTTTTTCCGCAGCTTCTTCAGCCGTGCCGCCAACCCCATTTTTGTTCTTGTCAGCCTCCGAGGGATCTGCCTTCTCGCAAACGCCGAATGGTTGTCATGGCCACTTCACTGTGAGCGCGTAAATCTCTTGGGTCCCGATGTCGCGGGTGAAAACGGCCGAGCCGTCGGGGGCAACGCTAATCTGGGTATTGCTGTCGGGGCCGATTGCGCGGGGAAGGTCTTTCAAGCTGGCAATCGTTTCCACCTTACGATCGGCGAGCCGCACCCGCAAAGCCAGCGGGTTCGCGCCGCCGGTGGTGTAGTACACGTACTTGAAATCCGGCGCATGGGCCCAGTTGGCGACTCCTCCGGGAATTGGACTCGGCACCAGGTCGGACCATTTCTGGCTTTTGAAATCGAAGGCCACAAGCCTGGTGCGGTCTTTCGATGCAGCGACCACAAGGTCCTCTGCAACCCACTGCACTCCGGTAAGGTCCTCCGTTTCGGGCAGGAAGGAACGGCTTCCCGTACCCAGATCGTAAATCTGGAACCTGGTATGACGGAGGTCGGCGTAATCGGCGAACACCACCCTCTTCCCGTCCGGGGACCAACTCGCAGCCCACGACCGGGTCTCGGCAATTCTCCGCGGCGGCCCTCCATCCATGCTGATCACGCTGATCTCACCACCCGGTCTGTTATATGTGACCTGCTTTCCATCTGGGGAAATGAAAGAGAAGGACACCCTTGCTGGGGGATCCGTGAGTTGCAAACGATCCGTTCCATCGGCACGACTTCGCCATAAGGTGTGATCTGGGTAGGAGGTGTAGGCAACCCACTTCCCGTCACTGGAGAAGGTGGGATTAAAAGCCGAGATGCCCGAGAGTATAGGAACGAACTGCTTCGAAGCCATGTCATAACGGACGAGTTCACCGCGCTGCTTGGTACCAATAGCGAAGATCTGCTTCCCGTCCCTGCTTGGCTTCGCGCCCGCGTAGGACAAAGGCCCATTGGTGAGTTGAACCGGCGCGTGCACGCGTTGCAGAAACCCGGTCTGGACTTCTGCCGCCCAAAGATCCACACGGCCATGGCTGCGGTCCTCAAAGACAATGTACCGGCTGTCCGGGGTCCATCGGGCGCAGCACACGCCCCGTCGTTCGCTACTGCTCACGATCGCACGCTGGCCCGAACCGTCTGGGTTGGAGACCACAATGGAAAGGCCAGCCACCCCATTAATCGTGAAAACCAGGCGCTTGTTGTCTGGAGAAATATTCGGTCCCCAAATACCACCATCTGCGCTGAACAGTTTGCGAGAATTCGAGCCATCTTTATCGGCAAGGTAGAGGACCTTGTCACGAGAGAAGAGAATGTGTCCTTCCGGCGCAAAGCTCGCATCGAGAACCGATATGTCTCCGACTCGCCGCACTTCTCCTGTGGGTAACGGTATCGTCCGTAAAGGAAGGTTTCCCGGCCCGGTGAAGGGCCCGGCTAGTGCCAGCAGAGATGCCCCTTCCGCGCTCAGACCAACAATGATTGGGGCCTGAAGTGTAACGGGAATAATGGCCGTGGGTCCGCCGATGACCGCGACTTGAGCAATCTTAAGACTGAAGTTCGTGCCCTCGTTGAAGTACACGCGCGACCCGTCAGACAGCAGGTTGTCATAGATCCACTTCGGTTCGCCATCGTCCGTGAGTTGGGTGACGGCTTCCACGACGGGGACGGCCGGTGGCTGCCTCCACCATACGACAAGGGCGCCGGCGATTGCGATAGCGACAGCCGCTGCCGCGAGCCATATCCATCGCTTGCTGGGCAGGGATTCATGAACACCTGAGACCGTGGAACCGCTCGAGTCCGACAATGCCTCCAGCGCGAACTCCAGGTCCGAAGCGTGCTGAAACCGTTTGTCCGGGCTCTTGGCGAGACAGCGATTCACGACTCTTTGCAAGCCCGGCGAAACGGTTGGCGCGAGTTGCGAAACCGCTGGCGGATCTTCATTCAAGATTGCCGTCATCGTCTCCGCCGACGTCGCCTTCCGGAACGCTGCCTTCCCCGTCAGCATCTCGTACAGGATCACGCCAACCGCAAAAATGTCGCTGCGTGAGTCGGCAACCAGCCCCCTCACCTGCTCCGGCGACATGTAGCCGACCGTCCCCAGCACCTGCCCCGGATGCGACTGCGGCTCGAGGCTGACTGTCTCCGCATCCGTACTAGCCGCTTTCGTAGGATCGAGCTTCGCCAGGCCGAAGTCGAGGATCTTGATCCGGCCGTCTTTGGTTACGAAGATGTTCTCCGGCTTGAGATCGCGGTGGACGATTCCTGCGTCATGTGCCGCGGCCAGTCCGCGTGCCAGCTCCACGCCATGGTCCAGCACTTCGCGCAGCCGCATCGGGCCTTTACGCAGGCGCTCGCGCAGGCTCTCTCCCTGCAACAACTCCGTCACGATATAAGGCGAGCCATCGTTCTGGCCGACATGAAAGATCGAGACAATGTTGGGGTGATTTAGGGCTGCAGTGGCCCGGGCTTCCAGTTCAAAGCGGCGCAGGCGCTCGGGATCGCGCGACCAATACTCGGGAAGCACTTTGATCGCAACGTCGCGCTTGAGCGCGGCGTCGCGCGCGCGATACACCTCACCCATCCCGCCCGCTCCCAGCGGGCCGAGGATTTCATAGCCATCGATCTTCGTGCCCGGGGTTAGTGTCATCGGTGAGGCGGATTATAACCCGCATGGCAAAATCGACGAGATAGCTCTCGGTTGCCGCCTCCCACTCGCCTTGACACCCCGACCGGAGCGAGCGCAAGCAATCCCTTTTTGCTTTGTCATCCCGACCGGAGCGACCCCGCTTGGCGGGGGAGCGGAGTGGAGGGACCTGCATTTCGCCGGCACCACCATTCTGTCGGTGCCCATCCTGTCGCCGCCCTCTGGCGATTGGTGGGCGTGTACCCCGTTGCTCCATGGTTACTAAAGTTTTTTCCCCCTGTCGATTTCTCTTGCTTGTACTTCCGGTGCCGATTACAACCGTCCTGTGACGGTCAGAGAGTTCGTGTCTCTGGCCGTGCCGCGCCCAGTGCCCGGTCCTAATTGGTCTCTGACAAGTCTGGAGCAAGTGCCAACGATACGCAGCTAAGTCATTCCTTAACTATTACTTGCGTATAAGTTCAATATTATGCCGAACTTGCAGCAGTTCCGTTGTGCAAGTGACTGATTCTACAAGCGGGCAGGGGGAGGGGGTACGCACGTCCCCCGCGACTCTGAAGTCCCGATTTCGCTCCCGCGCTATCATCCAAACGTGAAGAAGATTGTCTATCTTTCGTTGGGGTCGAACCTCGGCGACCGTCAGGCCAACCTCCGCAACGCCACCGGCCGGCTGCTTCAACTGGGAGACGTGCTGGAAGTCTCATCGCTCTATGAGACCGAGCCGGTCGAATTCATCGACCAGCCCTGGTTCCTCAACTGTGCGGTTGCGGTTCGTACCGAGCTCATCCCGCGCGAATTTCTGGCCGGCATCCTGTCGATCGAGAAATCGATGGGCCGCGAGCGCACCCAGCCCAAAGGCCCGCGCCTCATCGACATCGACATTTTGCTTTTTGGCCCGGCCCACCTCGACACCCCGACGCTGACCATCCCGCATCCCGCAATGGCCGAGCGCCGATTCGTGCTGGAGCCTCTCGCTGAAATCGCGCCCGACGTGAAAGTTCCGCTGCTGAAGAAAACGGTGCGCGAACTACTCGCGGCACTTCCCAAGAGTGGTCCTAAGGTGAAGAAAATTCCCCGCAGCTAAATCCGCTCGAGCTCCCGCACCGTCCGCTCGCCCTCGACATTTCCGGTGTTAAGCGTGCTCTTCGGTTCCAGCAGCATGATGTGCGTTTCTTCTTCAGCCGAAGGACAGTGCTCAACGCCGTGCGGAATGATAATGAACTCGCCAGGATGAATGACGATTTCTCGTTCACCGCCGGCCTCGCGCACCGCCATCTTCAGCGCACCTTTGACGACGAAGAACAATTCGTCTTCGACATCGTGATGATGCCAGACGAACTCGCCCTGCAGCTTCACAAGCTTTACGTGGAAGTCGTTCAACTCGCCGACGATCTTGGGGCTGTAGTAGTCGGAGAAGAGCGAGAACTTCTGGGCGAGGTTCACTTTGTCCATGTCGGACATCGTAAAACACAAAGGGCGCGATTGCTCGCGCCCCTGTGAATGTTACAGCTATTCGTTACTGCACCAGTAACCCGCTCTCACCGTTGCCATTTCCGTTGGCTTCTTCCGGCGGAATGAGCGAAGCGGCTGCGACGTGATCGCCTTCTTCCAGGTGAAGCAGGCGAACGCCCTGCGTGGATCGTCCAGCCTCGCGAATGTTCTTGGTGTCGATGCGGATGATCTTGCCGAACTGGCTGATGACCATCAACTCCGACTTGTCATTCACCGGAATGATCGACACCACTTTGCCGTTGCGCGCAGTGGTCTTGACGTTGATGACGCCCTTGCCGCCGCGAGTTTGCAGGCGGTATTCGTCCACGTCGGTGCGCTTGCCGTATCCCTGCTCGGTGACCGAGAGAATGAGGCTCGACTCATCCTCGTCGGCTTCCTTGCCTTTCTTGCGCTCTTTGGGCGTGATGGCCATGCCGACAACGTAGTCGCCGCGCTTCATGTCCATGCCGCGAACGCCGTGAGCGGGCCGGCCCATCGGACGGACGCCGGCTTCGTCGAAGCGAATTGCGAGTCCGTCGTGCGACGCGAGGAACACAATCTGGTTGCCGTCGGTGCAGCGGGCGGCCACGAGCTCGTCTTCCTTGTCGATGCCGATCGCGATGATGCCGCGCGACATCACGTTGCTGAAGTCCTTCAGCGGCGTCTTCTTCACCGTGCCAGCGCGAGTGGCGAAGAAGACGAACTTGCCCTCTTCCTCCAGGTCGCGCACGGTAAGCAAGGCGCGCACATTCTCGCCCGGCTGCAACGCCACGAGGCTGGCAATCGCTCTGCCTTTGCCGGCGGCGCTGATCTCGGGGATCTCGTAAACCTTGAGCCAGTACACGCGCCCGGTGTTGGTGAACACCAGCATGTAATCGTGGGTGGAGGCGACGAACATCTTCTCGACGAAGTCCTCCTCGCGCGTGCTCATGCCCTTGCGGCCGGTGCCGCCGCGCCGCTGCTGGCGGTAAGTCGAGATCGGCGTGCGCTTCAAGTAGCCGGAGTGGCTGACCGTAACGGCAACCTGCTCGTCGGCGATGAGGTCTTCGAGGTTGATCTCGGCGGCCTCATCTTGAATGACGGTGCGGCGCGCGTCGCCGTAGTTCTTCTTGATCTCTTCGAGCTCTCTAACGATAACGTTACGGAGCTTCTTCTCGGAGCCGAGGATGGATTCGTACTCGTCGATGTTCTTGCGTACTTCCGCCAACTCCTTAAGGATCTCGTCGATCGAAAGCCGGGTGAGACGATGCAGTTGCAGTTCGAGGATCGCGTCGGCCTGGACCGCATCGAAGGGGCGCGTAAGACTCGCCGGCGCGACGCCCTTGAGCGAAACGGCTTGCCGGGGCCTGCTCCGACCTTGCCTTCCGTTACGCTGACGGTCTTGCCGGAGAAGTATTCGACGAGGTTGACGCGCGCGTCGGCGCGGTTCTCGCTGCCGCGAATGATGCGGATGACGTCGTCCACGCGATCGAGGGCGACCTGATAGCCCTCGAGAATGTGCTCGCGGTCGCGCGCCTTCTGCAGCAAGTGAGCAGTACGGCGGCGAACCACATCGATGCGGTGATCGAGGAAGTGGTTGATGGCCTGCACCAGGCCCATTTCCTTGGGCTGGCTGTTGACCACGGCCAGGAAGATCATGCTGAAGCTCTCTTGCATCGAGGTGTGCTTGAAGAGCTGGTTGAGCACGATCTGGGGCTCGCATCCGCGCTTGAGCTCGATGACGATGCGCATTCCGTCGCGGTCACTCTCGTCGCGAATGTCGCTGATCTCGTCAATGACCTTGTCGTTCACCAAATCGGCGATGCGCTCGATCAGGCGCGACTTGTTCACCTGGTAAGGAATCTCGGTGACGATGATGGCTTCTTTGTCTTTGGTGAGGCGCTCGATGGCGGCCTTGGCGCGCATCATGAAGCGGCCGCGGCCGGTGCGATAGGCCTCGGCGATGCCGCTGCGCCCGTGGATGAACCCGCCGGTCGGGAAGTCAGGGCCCTGCACGAACTGCATGACGTCGGCGAGGGTGGCCTTCGGGTTGTTCACCAGCGTGATGCAGGCGTCCACGATCTCGGTGAGGTTATGCGGCGGAATCTTGGTGGCCATGCCGACCGCGATTCCGTCAGACCCATTCAGCAGCAGGTTCGGGATTCGCGTGGGAAGAACCAGCGGCTCGACCGTGGTGTCATCGAAGTTGGCGACGAAATCGACGGTGTCTTTGTCGATATCAGTGAGCAGTTCCTCAGCGATCTCGGTCATGCGCGATTCGGTGTATCGATAAGCCGCAGGTGGATCGCCATCGACAGAGCCAAAGTTACCCTGGCCATCGACGAGCGGGTAACGCAACGAGAACGGCTGCGCCATACGAACCATTGCGTCATACACGGCCGTGTCGCCGTGAGGATGGTATTTGCCCAGCACCTCACCGACGACCTTGGCGCACTTCACGTGCTTGCGGTTGTGCAGCAGTCCCATGTCGTGCATCGCGTAGAGAATGCGGCGATGCACCGGCTTGAGGCCATCGCGCACGTCAGGCAACGCGCGCCCGATAATGACCGACATCGAATAGTCGAGATACGAGCGGCGCATCTCCTCTTCAATGTTGATGGGTTGAATGTTGCCGCCGCGGGTTGGATCGAGAGGTAACTGCTGGTTGGGATCGTCAGCCATGAATGAACTTGCAGCCGTCAGCTCTTAGCTTTCAGCTTCTTCCTTCTTGAAAATACGGTCGCCGCATTCGCCGCAGCGAATCGAAATTTTGCCGGCCGGCCGCTCGCAGGAAGCGCGTTTCCTGTGTTTCTAATCACTTGAAATATCGGCCTAAAACCGGTCGGGAAGCACTCCTTAGTATAGCACGCCGGAGGCCCGCAAAATTTGACGTAAGTAGTTACTTTTCAGAGACTTGCGAAGATGGCAAAGGAGCTCCGGTCCGGTCGTAAATTCAGCCATTTCGAGTTGCAGAATCGCGCAACTGTAGGCTCGGTCGGGACATCAACTTTGCTTCGGGTCGGGGAGGTGAAAGTCGACACCGTGATCGTCGTTCAGCTTGATGGTGGCGGGCACGTCAAGATCGCCGAGGCCGATCTTCTGCCTGTGGCTGTCGAAGATGTACAACGTCTCTCCCATGATGGCGTAGTTCAACACTTCCTGCTGGTGGCCGTCGCGAAACACGAGCACGGTCGCATCGAGAGGCTTAGCGTCGGCTTCGCGATGCGGCAACGGGGCGCCAGGCAGAGCCATCGATTCGTCGTCAACCTCGGAATCGGCGGCGTACTTTGACCGCGGCAAATCGACCACAATATGGAGCGTCCGCTCGGCGGCCGCACCGGAGTACAGATATGGCCCGCCGGCTCCCGAGTCATATCCGGACGAGGAGTCATACACGGGTACGTAATAGGGTACGGCATAGCTACCGCCGTAACCATAAGACCCAAACGCGCTTCTGCGGCCGTGACCATACGCAGGACGGCTGGGATAAATCCCGTATGGGGGAGGAATCGGTCCAGTTCGATAGCCATACCCGTACGGACCCAGAGAAGTCACGCTCGGCGTGGCGTTGGGCAAGAACGGAGGCACGTGAAATTGAATGGACGTGACCGAGGGAGGAACACCGTGGACCTGGGCGAGCGCGAATCCAGCAGTCGCCAACACAATCAGCGCAATGGCGGCAAAGCGACGGCGGAACGCTGCTGCCGCAAATGGCCGACCGGGATGGAATTCGACCCGACATGCGATCTCTTGCTGGCAACCCATTCTACGCCCAAAAGTTTTCAGCGCGTGAGAGGGCGCGCCAATTGCAGCAGTCCGCCGACGTCGAGTACGGCGTTGGCGATCAGTACACCGACGATGATGGCGTTGGCAAAGACGGCGTATTTCGTCTCCAGCAGGTCGGCAGAGACTCCAGCCATGAAGAGGATCAGGAACGGCAGCGCGACGAAAAGAAAGAGAAATCCCGCGAAGTGCTGCATGGCGAGGCCCGAGACGACCAGCAGCGCGGCAGTGATAAGCGGGGCAGCGTTGCCGAAGTAGCGCGCGCGCTTCCAGGCGGCGAACGAGACGATGGAAAACAGAAGCAGAATCAGCGTGCCCAGGCCGTTTTGCAGGAAGAATAGTCCCATGAGCGTAAACACGGACTTGGCGGAAACCTGTGCGGGAGAGAACTCGATCCAATGAGCGCTGCGCAGGGCTTCGACGAACGCAGCCGGACGAAAGCTGGCAATGCCCCAGAGGAAGAACAGTGCAAGTGCGCAGGCAGCCCCAAAGATCGCAAGCGCGGCCGCGGGACGATTCCGGCCGACCCACAACATGAAGGCCAGCGCTGGCAGCAGGACGATCCACAATGACCATTGCGAGCCCACGCAAAGCGCGATGGAGATGGCCATCAGGACGATGCGCTTCCAGTTCCACAAGATCACATCCCGCGGAGCATAGAGCGTATGGGCGGCGGCGATGGCCGTGAAGACGAGACCAAAGGCGCCCCACGCTCCCACAATGTCAGGCTGCACCTGGCTTGAACGCGTGATGACCATGGGCGAAAAGCAATAGAGACCCAGGGCGATGTATCCGCCGAAGTTCCCGTAGAGGCGGCGGGCGACATACCACAGCGAGCCGCCCAGCAAGAGTCCGGCGATCAGGAACGGCAACCGTATCACGAAGCGGTATTGGCTGAGATGGATGAAGTTGCCGTGGGAGTCGATGAGGCGAGCAGGCACTCCAGCGAGCACCGGGATCAAGGGAGAGCGGTAATCCGTGCCCGCGTTCAGCAGGCGGTCCACATGCAGCAGGCCATCTTCGATGTAGCTGCTCTCCATCTGGGTGATAGGCACGTTCGCCATGAACCATAGGCACTGCGCGACAAAGAGCAGCAGCAGGACCAGGGCGGCAATCTGCGGCAGTCCGAGTTTGGGAAGTGTCCGGGAAGCAGGCATGCTCTGTTGTAGTACAGCGCCTCAGGGTGGGCCACAATTGCCTTCTTCGGGCAATTTTGCGATTTCAGAAAACTTAGATATCGAGGTTCTTCACGTCGAGCGCGTTGTCTTCGATGAACTTGCGGCGCGACTCAACATCTTCGCCCATCAGCGTGGTGAAGATGTTCTCGGTTTCCGCGATGTCTTCCAACTTGACCTCGAGCAGTGTGCGGCGCTCGGGGTCCATTGTGGTTTCCCAAAGCTGCTGCGAACTCATTTCTCCCAGGCCCTTGTAGCGCTGCACAGTGTACTCTTTGCGACCCTCGTTCAACACGTAGTCGAAGAGCTCGCGTACGGTCTGCTTCTCGACAGTTTCCGCTTCAGCCTTGCGCTTGGAGGTCTTGGGACTCTTCTGCTCCGCCTTCTCCTGATCGGCGCGCTCCGCATCGCTCAACTCTTCCTTGGCGCTGCTGGCAGCCGACTCCTTCTTGATGCTTTCGACGAAGTACGGCGGCTGCAGGTATTGCTCGATCTGCTTGAACTTCGCCATCATCTGGCGGTACTCGGGGGCGGACGCAAATTCCCAGTTGATGACATGCGGCGCGCCCTGCGAGTTCACGTACACACACTCCCAGAGGTTGTGCTCCTCTTCGAAGCGCCTGTCAACTGACTTAAGGCCTTGCTCCTTCATGATTCCCTTGAGCGCCTTTTCAAGGTCCAGGACTTTCTTCGGCGGCTTGCTGCTCTCGCCTTCGAAATCGGCGCGCTTGGCGAGGTCGAACTTCGGAAGCAGCTCGGTGATGACTTCGTCGCGCAGGCGCTTGTTCACTTTGTCCACAAAGCCGATGTACTCGTTGAGCGTGGTCATGAACTTGGTGAGCGGTGCCCCCTCGAGCGTGGCCGCGCCTTCGCCGTAGCGCACTACGATGCCGTCAGCGGCGCGCTTCACCATGACGCGAACGAATTCATTATCGTTCTTGATGTACTGCTCAAATTTGCCCTTTTTAATGCGATAGAGCGGCGGCTGGGCGATGAACACATTGCCGCGCTTGATGAGCTCTTGCATGTGGCGGAAGAAGAACGTCAGCAGCAGCGTACGGATGTGCGAGCCGTCCACATCGGCGTCGGTCATCAGGATGACCTTGCCGTACCTCAGCTTCGCAATGTCGAAATCGTCTTTGCCGATGCCGGTGCCCAGCGCCGTGATCATGGCGCGAATTTCCTCGTGGCCCAGCATCTTGTCGTAGCGCGCCTTTTCGACGTTGAGGATCTTGCCCTTCAACGGAAGGATGGCCTGGAAACGGCGGTCGCGGCCCTGCTTGGCGGTGCCGCCTGCGCTCTCTCCTTCGACCAGGTACACTTCGCACCGGTCAGGCTGACGTTCGGAGCAGTCAGCCAGCTTGCCAGGGAGTCCGCCGCCATCGAGAGCACCCTTGCGCCGCGTCAGGTCGCGGGCCTTGCGGGCGGCTTCGCGCGCCCGTGCCGCGTCGATGGCCTTATTGATGATCTTCTTCGCCACCGGAGGATTCTGGTCGAAGAACGCGCCCAGACGCTCGTTCACGAAGGCCTGCACGGTCCCCGCGATATCGGAGTTGAGTTTGCCCTTGGTCTGACCTTCGAATTGCGGCTGCGACAGCTTCACGCTGACCACCGCGACGAGACCTTCGCGCACGTCGTCGCCGGTGAGGTTTTCCTTCACGTCCTTGAACAGGCCGAGCTGCTGGCCAGCGTAGTTAATGGTGCGGGTGAGCGATGTCTTGAACCCTGACAAGTGCGAGCCGCCATCGACCGTGTTGATGTTGTTGGCGAAGCTGAAGACGGTTTCGGAGTAGCCGTCGTTGTACTGCAGCGCGATTTCCATGGCGACGTTGTCGCGCTCGGCCTCCATATAGATGGGCTTGTCGTGCAGCGTCGCCTTACCGCGGTTCAGGTGCTTGATGAACTCGGCTATGCCTCCGTTGAACTTGAACTCGGTGCGCTTGGGCTCACCGGTCTTGGGATCGGTTGTGCGCTCGTCGGTAAGTGTGATGAGCAGGCCCTTGTTCAGAAAGGCCAGTTCGCGCAGCCGCTGCGCCAGCGTGTCGTAGTTGTATTCGGTGACAGTAAAGATCGTCGCATCCGGCTGGAAGTGGACCTTCGTGCCGCGCTTCTTGGTGGTGCCGGTCTGCTTGAGCTTGGTGGTCGGTACGCCCTCGGAATAGCTCTGCTCAAACACCGTACCTTCGCGCCAGATTTCCAACTCAAGCAAGCTGCTCAGCGCGTTCACACAGGAGACGCCGACGCCGTGCAGCCCGCCCGAAACTTTGTACGTCGAGCTGTCGAACTTCCCGCCGGCATGCAGCACAGTCATGACGACCTGCGCAGCGGGCAAGCGCTCACCGTCCACGTCCATCTCGCCGGTAGGAATCCCGCGCCCGTTGTCCACCACGGTGATGGAGTTGTCGATGTGAATCGTGACGTCGATGCGGTCGGCGAAGCCCGCCAGGGCTTCGTCCACGGAGTTGTCCACGACTTCGTACACCAGGTGGTGCAGGCCCATGTCGCCGGTTGAGCCGATGTACATGGCAGGACGTTTGCGCACCGCCTCCATGCCGCCGAGCACCTTGATCGAGTCGGCGTTGTAATCGCCAGACTGGCCGTTGCCGTTCTTCCCGTTGGGCGAGGCCTTCACTTTCTCAACTTCGTCACAGTTCATATCGTTCGCAGACTTGGTGGCTTGCGTATCGGTCGGGGACATCCTGCTCCATTTCGTCGGGAACACGCTGTAGCAGCGCTTCCCGCTTCATCGCACACGGATCACAACGAAGGCTCGGAGCCTTGGCGAAAGCGTCTCAAGTGGCAGTAAATTCAGTGATTTGAGAGGCCGACGATCCACTGTAATTTTACCACAAACGTGGGCCTCCGAAGGTGTTCTCGACGGCCTCCAAGTTGCTTCAATTCAATGAGTTACAGGCGGGTGCCCGGCGAGTAACGGCGGCTCCGGCGACCGGACATTTCAAGGGTAAGAATTGGGGGTCGCCGAACCGGGATTTTTTCCGAAACCGGCGCAAAAAACAGCAGATTTCGGAGAAAAGACGCCGCGAACCCACGCGACTTCTGATTCCCACTGAGATTCAGACCTCCGCCATGTTCTTACGCGACGGGCGAAGTGCAGAACGCGCACTTGCGCGCTGCGATCGGAATTTCGCTCTGGCACTCGGGGCAGTTCTTCTTGTCCGGCGCGGCGGGGGCTTCTTGTTTCTTCATGCGCGTCATGAGTGCATTTACCGGCACTACCACAAAGTAGTACACGGCGGCGGCCACGAGTAGGAATGCGACAACCGCATTGACGAAGTCGCCGTAGAGAAACTTGGAACCGTTGACCTCAAACACATACGCGGAAAAGTCGGGCTTTCCGACGAGTGCGGCAATCAGCGGAGTGAGAAGGTCCTTGACGAAGGCAGTGACAATCGCGCCGAACGCGCCGCCAATCACTACGCCGACCGCCATATCTACCACGTTGCCGCGTAATACGAACTCGCGAAATCCCTTGAGCATGGAATCCTCCTCTGATGGGTGACGGTACGAATATAGGAGCGGCACGGCCGAAAACACAAGTGGCCAGGCGCAGCCGGAATCAACCACCGGCGAACCAGGCTTTTACCGGTTCCTGGCTGAGGTAGAACACAACTATCACCCGAACGATGATTTGCAGTGCCTCACGGCCGATAGCTAAGAAACGCGAGTCCACAACGGCACTGGAGACGGCCGGCACAATGAGCGCGATGCCTGCAACTGCCACAAGAATCGCAGCCCGGCGCGCCCAGCGCCAGCGCCGTGTCAACCCAAGTGAGAGCACGAGCACCACGGCCGCATAAATCAGAAACTCAACCGGGCCGAGCTGTTCCAGGCCGCCGCCCAGCAGCCACGCTCCCGCAGAAAGTGGGACTCTACCCGCGAGGCTGAGTCCGGCGTAGGCGAGCGCGACAACGGCCAGCGCCACACACAAAACGATGATCGCACGGACGCCTGATGGGCGGTCGTCAGTCATGGCGAGGGTCACCGGGACAAATCGAACACCAGAATACTGTATGAGGAGAAGGTCCCATTCTCTAGTTGCGGGCGCGCGGCCAGGTTTTTCGATGGCGAAGCAACAAAGCGGGGTGCTTCAATTGCTGAAGCACCCCATGTGTTAAGACCACGCTACAACCGTCTAGCTGACCATCATCGGTCTTTTCTGCTTCACGGCGATGGCGTCGGCCGCCTTGCTGTGAGTGGCGACCTTGCGAAGCCCTTCTCCGAGGAAGATCTGGCGCGGACGCGAGATCTTCTGGTCGGCGTCAGTCATGAGCTCGCTCCACTGCGCCAGCCATCCCGCCGCACGCGGTATGGCGAACAGCACAGTGAACATGTCGGGCTGGAATCCCATCGCCTGGTAAATGATTCCCGAGTAGAAATCGACGTTAGGATACAGCTTGCGGGTCACGAAGTAGTCGTCGCTCAGGGCAATGCGTTCGAGTTCCAGTGCAATGTCGATGCGGCTATTGCGGCCGGTGACCTCGAAGACCTGGTCGGCGACTTCCTTGATGATGCGAGCGCGAGGATCGTAGTTCTTATAAACACGATGCCCAAAGCCCATCAGCTTGATTTCGCCCGCCTTCACCCGCTTGATGTAGTTCGGGATCGCGGAAACCGAGCCGATTTCGTCGAGCATGCGCAGCGCTTCTTCGTTGGCTCCCCCGTGCAACGGACCAGCCAGAGCCGCCGCCGCACCTGCCATCGCGAGATACGGATCAGCCTCTGCGCTGCCGATAACGCGCATGGTGGTGGAGCTGCAGTTCTGCTCATGATCTGCATGCAGGATGAACAGGATGTCGAGAGCGCGGGCAATCACCGGGCTGGCGACGTACTTTGGCTCCGTCATGCGCCAAAGCATGTTCATGAAGTTCTCGGTGTAGCTGAGATCGTTGTCGGGATAGATGTACGGATGGCCTTTGCGATGGCGGTAGGAATACGCCGCCAGCGTGGGCATCTTCGCGATCAGACGGACGATCTGGCGCTGCCGGACTTCGCGGTCGCGCACGTGCCGCGCTTCCGGATAAACGGTGGAGAGCGCCGCCAGCGTGCTGATGAGCATCCCCATCGGATGGGCATCGTAGCGGAAGCCATCGATGAACTGCTTGGTGGTCTCATGCAGCATGGTGTGGAAGGTGATCTCGTGCACCCATTCCTCTTCGCGTTCCGGATTGGGTAGCTCGCCGTAGAGGAGTAGGTAGGCAACTTGCAGGAACGTGCAGTTCTCTGCCAGGTCGTCAATGTCATACCCGCGGTAGCGGAGTATGCCCTTGTCGCCGTCGATGAACGTGATGTTGCTCTTGCAACACGCGGTGTTCATGTAGGCGGGGTCGTACGTCATCAGACCAAAATCGTCGGGTTTGACTTTGATCTTGCGGAGGTCCATCGCTCGAATGGTTTCGTTTTCGATGGGCAGTTCATACGTCTTATCAGTGCGATTGTCAGTAATGGTCAAAGCTTCTTTAGGCATGACCGGGTATCTCCTTCTGGCCTACTTGGCATCCTTGCCAGTAGATGCTTCGGATTTGGGAGCGTCCGACTTCGTGTCGTTGGTCGACTTGGTTTCGGACGCAGGCGCAGATGAGGGTTTTGAACCGTTTCCGCTTGACGGGGGCGCGGCCGATTTCTTGGCGTAATCGGTGACGTACCAGCCAGCGCCCTTGAATCGTACAGCGGGCGCGGAAATTAGCTGCTCAAGCTCGCCTCCGCAATGCGGACAGATTGACAGAGGCGGATCGGAGAACTTTTGTATGCGCTCCGTAAGGCTATGGCAGCTTTTACATTGGTATTCGTATAAGGGCACAGCGATCTTCCTGAGGGCCGGTGTAACCTATTGATTTTATGTGGCACCAACGGGCTAGGTCAATGAGAATTCGAACGATCGTTAGGCTTTCCGTCGGGTGCCGCACACAATCCTGGTTTTGGATTGTGTGGGTCTTTTCCCTGAACCTACCAACTATCGGGTGCCCCATCCTTGTCCGTCCCGCTCGGCGGGACGGACAGGGTGGGAACGAAGGAGCTACGATTACCACCTGCGCCCTTGCTTTTCTCCGATTCCCCACAGCAAACTAGCAGCGTGAAAGCCGTTGCCATCATTCCGGCGCGTATCGCCTCCACCCGCCTGCCGCGTAAAATCCTGCGCAACATCAACGGACATCCGATGCTCTGGCACGTGTACCACGCTGCGCGGGCCTGCGAGGCGCTGGACGACGTGATCGTGGCCACCGATTCCGACGAGATCGCAAACGTTTGCCATGCCAATGGCTGGAACGTGCGTATGACGTCTCCCGACCACCGCAGCGGGACCGACCGTGTCCACGAAGTTGCGCAGACCGTCGCCGCCGATGTTTACGTCAATGTGCAGGGTGACGAGCCTCTCGCCCGCCGGGAGCATCTTGACGTACTGCTCCAACTCATGGCTCGCCCCGACGTCCAGGTGGGGACGCTCAAGACGCCGTGCTCGGCGGAGGACGTCAACAATCCCAACGCCGTCAAGGTGGTCACCGCGCTCGACGCCCGCGCCCTGTACTTCTCGCGCGCCACAATTCCCTTTGATCGCGACCGCACCGGGGAAGTTCGCTACTGCAAGCACCTCGGCTTCTACGCCTACCGCAAGCCGGCGCTGGATGCCTTCTGCACTTGGCCGGAGTCGCAACTGGAACGCAGCGAACGCCTCGAGCAGTTGCGCCTCCTCGACAACGGCGTGGCAATCCACGTCGCAGAGACGCCCTACGACACCGTGGGCGTGGATACGGAAGAGGACCTGCAGCGAGTGGAGGGGATTCTAGCCAATCGCAGCTAGCCGGTGCCCCCCGTTCCGCCCTCTTTTGGCCTAACGTGGGCAATCACAACTGCGACCGGCGGCCCACATATCCCATGGCCCTACATTTGCCTGCCCGCTGCGGCGAGGTCCGCGCACCCGGACTCGCTCCAACCGCTATCACACTCCGCTGTGTCCTATGCACTTTCGCATTCGCCTCACCGTTCGCTAAAACCATGGATCGTGAGGCGAGGGAGTTGTGTGCCTCATGCGCCCGCGCTCAGGCTGCGAGGCGATATGACCGTTCTTTGAAAACTAGGGATGACCGGAGGATCTACGGCGCTGTGCGCTCCATCGCTTCCTAAAGTGCTGTAAATAAGGCGAATATCAGCCTATTGTCATACTTCTATGACTTGTATGTAAAATTTTGCCATACAATACATACTTTGCATACTTATAGGACACAAATCCGTGCCGAAATTCGCGAAAAGCGCCCCTAACTCCAATGCCTGCAAATGGATACGTATAACTTCTATGTTTATCAATGAGTTAGAGACATTTTTCCCCTAAACTGTTGATTCTACGCAGTCGCGTGAAAATTTTTATTCGATGGCGCGCGGATGGCTCTGGGCCCAAGCTTCTGCGGCGGCGATGCGCTTGTGGATCGAGGGGTGTGATTCGAAAAACCACTCCACAAAGCGTGACGGCGTCCGCTCGGCGAGGTTCTGGTCGGCGAGTTTGGTCATCGCCGTGACGAAGGGCCGGATGGCTGGAATGTTCTCCCACGCATACAGGTCGGCTTCGCGTTCGTGGCGACGCGACAGCGCATTCAAGGCCGGCATCAGGAGGAATCCCAGCACCGTGGCCACCAGGATGATCAGCGGCAGGTTGGCGAAGTCGTACAGGCGAGTTTCGAGCGATGGAAACCACTCGTGGCCGAGCGCGAATCGAAGCACCTCGTTGGTGAGCCAGAAACCAAACAGCGTGATCGCAACCTGGGTCAGAATCCCCGTCAGGATGTGGCGGCGGACATGATGGCCGAGTTCATGTGCCAGCACCGCCTCGATCTCGTCGTTGGTGTAGTTCTGCAGCAACGTGTCGGCGAGGATGATCCGCCGGGTGCGCCCGATGCCCATCAGTGCCGCGTTGGCCTTCTTCGATTTTTCCGACAGCTTCCACTCGTAAACGCCGCGCACACGGGTCCCAGCGCGTTGGCCGAGACGGGTCAGGCGGTCGCGCAATTCGTCGTTATTGAGCGGCTCGAATTTGTAAAAGATGGGGAACAGCACGACGGGCGCAAGCTGCATGATGAGCAGAAACAGGCCAACGAAAACAGCCCAGGCAATCATCCACCAACGCTGCGGCGCGATGCGAATGATGGCGTAGATCAGCTCCACGAAGAGCGTACCGAAGGCCAGCCCCAGCAGCCAGCCTTTGAGTTCGTCCCACAGCCACGCGCCGAGTTTCTGGTTCGACAGGTTGTACTGGCGCTCGACGCGGTAGCCGTAGAAATCGAGCGGCGCGCTGAGCGCCTTCATGATGAGCGAAAACATCAGCACGTAAAGAAAGATAGCGAGGAAGTAATGCTGACTGCCGAGGTGGTAGGACCAGTCGCGAAGGCGGGCGGTCCAGCCGGTCACGAGCAGCACGACGAGCAGTGCGAAGCCTATAACGGCGTCGGCCATCCCCAGCCAGCGCTTGATGCGATTGTAGCGGCGCGCGTCGGGAGTATCGGCCATCGGGGGGTTTGGCGTCGTGTCCATTAGTTTTTGACAGCGGTACGGGAAGAAATGTCACCCGTACGGTTGGGCATGTAAATCGATCTCACAAAAGTCTACTTGCCCAATTGTACAAAGCCCTCGGTTTCCGAGAGGATTTGCTTCACAAGTTCGGGCGTGGAGGCCTCGCAGTAGATCCGCAGCAGAGGTTCGGTTCCTGAGGCGCGCACTAGCACCCACGCTTCAGCTCCGTTGCCGTTGGTGGGCGCGTCAAGATAAAACTTCACGCCGTCGAGCGTGCCCACACTGAGTACGTTGAAGCTGCCCATCGTTGCCGGCTTCGCCAGAGCACGGCGAATGGCGTCTTCCTTCATGTCGTTGGGAATGTGAAGATCGGTGCGGGCGTAGTAGTGCGCGCCATACTCTTTCTGTAGATCGCTCACCAACTGGCCGAGCGGCTTGCCTTCTTCCGCCATGATGGCGGCCAGCAGCAGCGAGTTAAGGATGCCGTCGCGTTCGGGCAGATGGCGGCGGATGCCGATGCCGCCTGACTCCTCGCCGCCGATGAGGATGTCGCGCTCCAGCATGAGGTCGCAGATGTACTTGAAGCCGATGCCGCACTCGTGCATTTTCCGGCCGTATTTGGCGCAAATGCGATCGATCATGCGCGTTGTGTTGAACGCGCGAACCACCTCGCCCGGCCACTGCTTGCGCTTGAGCAGCCACTCAAGAATGACGGAGAAGATCTTGTGCGAATCAACAAAGCTGCCGTCTTCGGCAACGGCCCCCAGGCGGTCGGCGTCTCCATCAGTGGCAAGTCCGGCGGCGCACTTTTCGCGCACCACCGTCTCCTGCAGCAGCTTGATATGCGGCAGGATCGGCTCGGGGTTGATGCCCGGAAACAGCGGGTTGAGCTCGCTCCGAATTTCGACATGATCGATGCCGGCTTCGGCAAAGATGCCCTTAAGCACGCCGCGACCGGAGCCGTACATCGAATCGATGGCGAACTTGAATCCAGCGTTCTTAATGGCGCCCAGATCGACAAACTTTTTAACCGCCGCGATGTAGGGTGTCTTGAAATCGGCGCTGGTGACTTTTCCGCCGGATCGCTCAACCGGCGGAGCATCGAGGGCCGACTCGATGGTCTTGATGATGGCAGGCGTGGCCGAGCCGCCGTATCCGGCCTTGTACTTCACGCCGTTCCAGTTCCACGGATTGTGGCTGGAAGTTATCATCACGCCGCCGGCCGCTTTCAAGTTCACGACGGCATACGAGAGCGCAGGCGTGGGCGTGTAGTCATCGGAAAGGTGCACCACGATACCCGACTTCGCCAGCACTTCGGAAATGGCCTCGGCAAAGTTCCGGGAGCCGAAGCGGGTGTCATAGCCAACGACCAGGCCCTTCTCCGGCTTGGCGTTCGCGTGAACGAAGTGAGCGATGGCATTTCCCACGCGGCGAACGTTCTCGAACGTGTAGTCGTCGGCGATAACGCCGCGCCATCCGTCAGTTCCGAACTTGATTTCAGTGGCCATAGAGATTCATTTCCCGGCACGAGGGCAGCGCTATACCAGGTCTTTCAGATTTTCCTTGTCGAGATACGCCACGACTTTGCCTACGTCCTGCGCCTTGTCGCGGGTGGTGATGAGCAGCGCGTCGTCGGTTTCCACCACGACCAGGTCGTTCACTCCGACGACCGCGACGAACTTCTTCGAGTGAACGAAATTCCCGGAGGCATCCAGCTCGAACTTCCTTGCGGCGGAAATAACATTGGGCTGGCCAGTTTGATCGGCGGTTCGGTGTTCATACAGCGCAGTCCACGAGCCGAGGTCGTTCCACCCGAACGTGGCCGGGATGCAGTAAATGCCGGACTTGCCTTCTCCCTTCCTGGAGCGCGGCTCCAGCACGGCGTAGTCGATGCTGATGTTTTCGCACGTGGGATAGAGAGCAGCAAACGTCTCGTCAAACGCGGCGGTGCCATAGCTGGCGGCAATCTGCTCCAGGACAAACGCAGTGTTCGGCAGGTGCTCGCGCAGCGCGTCGGCGAGCGTGCGCGCGCCCCAGACAAACATGCCGCTGTTCCAGTAAAAATTCCCGGCGGCGACAAACTTCTTGGCATCTTCGAGGTCAGGCTTCTCGGTGAAGCGGACGACCTTCAGCTCTCCATCCTTTGCAGGCGAACCGGCTTCGATGTAGCCGTAGCCGGTTTCCGGCCGCGTGGGCCAGATCCCCATGACAACGATGTTCGGGCCGGCGGCGGCGATTTCGACGGCGTGCGAGACATTTACCAGGAACTGCGGCTCATCGAAGATCACGTGGTCCGAAGGGAACATCCCGATGACGGCCTCCGGATTCACGCGTTCGAGAATGAACGCGGCCAGCCCTATGGCAGGAGCGGTGTTGCGGCCCAGAGGCTCCGCCAGCACTTGGCCGGAGCTAAGTGCAGGGAGCTGCTCAAGAATCGGCTCTCGAAGGTCTTCGTTCGTTATGATCCAGATTTTTCCATTCGGTGCCAGCGGAGAAAGACGCTCCACAGTTTCCTGGATCATGCTCTTGTCGCTGTTGAGCGGCAGAAGTTGCTTGGCGCGGCGCTTGCGGCTCATCGGCCAGAAGCGCGTGCCTCTGCCTCCCGCAAGAATGACGGGATGAAAATTCTTGATACCTGATTCGCTCAAGAAGCCTTCCTTACGCGCGCGTCTTTCTGCGGCTTCGATTCCATCGCCTAATGATTATCCAAGCGTTGTCGCCGGTTCTGCAACGTGGCCGATGGGCAGCGACATGCGCATGAATTCCAACTCCCACTGCGGACGCACAGAATAATGCGGCACGCAGGCGGGCACAACCACGGCCTCTCCCTTGCTGAAGCTTACCGGCTCCATGCCCGCACTCTCCACGACGCCGGCTCCTTCGATAGCGACCAAGATGTGCGGCGACTCCGGAGAAACCGTCGCCTCGAGCGGCCCGCTGAGCGTTCTCTTCTCGACCTCGAAGAACGGCGAGCGCACTAGTAAATTCGGATCAGCGCCCTCTTGCCTCACGACTTTGCCGGCATGGGCGTCAAGTTTGATCGCGGCAAGGCCTTGCTCAATCTGCAACTCACGCGGGCGTCCGTAATCATACAGCCGGTACGTGATGTCGGAACTCTGCTGGGTCTCAACCAGAACCATGCCGCCGCCGATGGTGTGTACGGTTCCGGCCGTGACGTAGAGCATGTCGCCGGCAGAAACCTCCACCCAGTTCAATAATTCTTCGGCGCGGTTCTCGCGGATGGAAACTTCGAACTCTTCGAGGGTGGAGCCCGGCTTCAGCCCGAGCGCGACCTTCGCGCCCGGCTTGGCGTCGAGCACGTACCAGCATTCCGTCTTTCCGTAAGGCTGGCCCACACGCTCTGCACCCTCGTCATCGGGATGCACCTGAACAGAGAGCTTTTCCGCGGGGAACAAGAACTTAATCAGCAGCGGGAAACGATCTTCGAACACGGCAGCTGTTCCCACAAGGTTGCGCTTATACTGGCGCGCAATGTCGCCGAGCTTGCGTCCGGCCAGCGGGCCGTTGGCGATGCAACTGTCGTTCCATGTGAGCCAGCTCTCGCCGATGGGTTCCTTCACGATCCGGGTATAAACGGGTCGCAGGTCGCGGACGCCCCACGGGCGCTCGTCGAAAATCGGAATCAGCAGGAATGGGTAGAGGTCGGCCATGCGCGGTTGAGGAGCCAGACTAGCGCCCAAAACAAGAGCGCGAACCTGGGGCACCCAGAACAGTCAGAATATCAGCTACAGGCTGGCGAAGAACTGGCGCATGCGTTCGAGGCCGCGATCAATCTCGGCTTCCGGCACTGGATACGACAGTCGCACGTGCTTACTGGTGCCGAAAGCTTCGCCGGGAACAACCGCGACGTGGGCCTCCTGCAGCAACCGCCGTGCAATGTCGGCAGCGCTGTTCATTCCACCTCGACCAAAATAGTGGCTGAGATTCGGGAAGGCATAGAACGCCCCGCCCGGCGTCTGGCACGAGATTCCAGGAATGGCGCGAAGCCCGCCAACCATTCTGTCCCGCAGACGCAGATAGTCCACGCGCATCTCGGCGATGCAGTCCTGCGAGCTGTTGAGCGCGGCCACTCCCGCTTTCTGCACAATGGATGTCGGGTTGGAGGTGCTCTGGCTCTGCAGCTTGTTCATCGCCGACACGACCGTCGCTGGGCCCAGCACATAGCCGAGACGCCATCCCGTCATGGCATAGGTCTTGGAAAGCGACCCGACAATCAGCAGGCGGTCCTTCGCTTCGTGAATCTCTCCTGCGGAAAAGAGTTGGCCGGTGTAATTCAAGTACACGTAGCACTCGTCAGAAATGACGTAGATGCCGCGCTCATTCGCCAGGCGCACTACGGCCGTGATGTCTTCGGGCTTCATCACCGAGCCTGAAGGGTTATTCGGCGAATTGAGAATGATGAGCTTGGTGCGCGGGGTGATGGCGCGCTCGACCATTTCCGCGGTCAGAGCGAAGTCATTGGCCTCGTCGGTCTCGATCAAGACGGCCGTGCCGCCGGAGTAGCGGATCATGTCTTTGAACGAAACCCAATAGGGCACCGGAAGAATGACTTCGTCGCCGTGATCGACCAGGACCTGGATGGCATTGAACAGAACATGCTTGCCGCCGACCGACGCCATGCACTGCTCGCGCTTGTACCCGGAGCCAAAATCAGTGTCGTGGCGTTTGATGACGGCGTCGCGCAACTCGACCGTGCCGCCCGCCGCGGTGTACCGCGAGAAGTTGCCCTTGATGGCGGCGATAGCGGCGTCCTTGATGTGCTCAGGCGTATTGAAATGCGGTTCGCCCACGCCGAAGTCAACGATGTCGACGCCACTGGCACGAAGCCTTTCGGCCTCCGCCGCCACGGCCATGGTGGCCGAGACTTCGATGCGCCGGATGCGGTTGGTAAGAGTCGACGCGGTCTGGGTTGCAGTACTGGTCATGTTTCGGCCCTTTACTTGGTTGGGATTTCGACGGGTGTTGCGTGCTTATCAGCGACTCTGCGGCGTAAGTGTTGTTCGACCAACTCGGGTACGAGGCCGTTGAGCGGGCCACCAAAGGCGGCGATTTCGCGGACAATGCGCGAGCTCAGGTACGAGTACTTCTCCGCCGGCATCATGAAAACCGTCTCGACGCTCGGCTCTATCTTGCGGTTCATCAGTGCCATTTGTAGCTCAAATTCGTAGTCGCTGACGGCGCGAATGCCGCGCAACACCGCATTTGCGTGCTTCTCAATGCAGTAATTCATCAGCAGGCCTTCGAAGGCGTCCACCGTGACGTTGTCGAGTTCGGCGGTCATGGCCTCGAGCATCTCGATACGCTCTTCCAGGCCAAAAAGTGAGCTGTCTTTCTCGGGATTACGCGCGATGGCGACGATCAGGCGGTCAAACAGCTTGCAGCCCCGGTGAATAAGGTCGAGGTGCCCGTTGGTGACGGGGTCGAACGAACCCGGATAGATGGCGGTAATCTGTTTCAATGCGCCTCGGCGGGCAGAAATAGAGCTTTGATTTTATGCTGCTACTCGGGCGCGAGGCAATTATTCTTCGGCGACCATGAAAAGGGGGCCGCCTCCGTGGCCGGCCCCCAAATCCTGCGCTGACAGGTCAAGATTACTTCCGCCCAGCCGGCCCCTTGGGCGTCGGTGTCGGTGCCGCTTCGGCATTAGCCACCGCTTCCTTCGCTTTCTCGGCGATCGATGTCAGTCCCAATGCAGTACGAACCTCGCTTTCCAGCTTTTCGCGGATGTCAATGTTCTGCTTGAGGAAGGTCTTTGCGTTCTCGCGACCCTGGCCGATGCGGTCGGTCTTATAGCTGAACCACGACCCGGACTTCTCCACAATGTTCATGTTCACCGCGAGGTCGATGAGGTCGCCTTCGTGCGAGATGCCTTCGCCGTAAACGATGTCAAACTCGGCCTCGCGGAACGGCGCAGCCGTCTTGTTCTTTACGATCTTCACCTTGGTGCGATTGCCGACAACCACGTCGCCGTCTTTGATGGCTCCGATGCGCCGGATATCGATGCGCACCGACGAATAGAACTTCAGCGCGCGGCCGCCGGTGGTGGTTTCCGGATTGCCGAACATTACGCCGATCTTCTCGCGGATCTGGTTGATGAAGATGAGCGACGTGCGCGACTTGGCGACGATCCCGGTCAGCTTGCGCAGGGCTTGCGACATCAAGCGGGCTTGCAGGCCAACGTGACTGTCGCCCATCTCGCCGTCGAGTTCGGCCTTGGGCACGAGCGCGGCGACTGAGTCCACTACCAGCACGTCGATGGCGCCCGAGCGAACCAGGGCTTCGGCAATCTCCAGCGCCTGCTCGCCGTAGTCGGGCTGCGAAACCAGCAGGTTGTCCACATCCACGCCGAGTTTCTTGGCATAGATGGGATCGAGTGCGTGCTCGGCATCCACGAACGCAGCCATGCCGCCTTGTTTCTGCGCCTCGGCGATGACTTGCAGCGCAATCGTCGTCTTGCCGCTCGATTCAGGGCCGAAAATTTCGATGACTCGGCCACGCGGCACGCCGCCAACCCCGAGCGCGGCGTCAAACGAGATCGCCCCGGTCGAGATCACGGAGATGGGAACCACCGCCTCCTTGTTTCCCAGCTTCATGATGGAGCCCTTACCGAACTGCTTTTCTATTTGCGAAATGGCGGTATCGACTGCACGAGTTTTTTCAGTTTTTTCATCGGCCATAAGTGCCGCTCCTAGCTGTCTTGCCGGCTTGATATGGAATGTCCGGAAAGGCTTTGAATTCTTGCTGATTACGTTCGAACTTGGGTCGGCGAACCGCACCGGGCTACTACCGGCGTAAATTCATCGACGGCGTAGTATAACGTTTACAGGGGCGAAGAAATAGCGAAATCGAGAAGCCGTCAAGTTACGAAGGTAACCACTTGGTTTCATTTTGGGACTAGCGCTTCAACAAGTCCATCGGCTCCCGTACATCGGTCACCCTGAAGTATTTCGCCATCTCTGGATACCGCGCTGCTACAGCCTCGTACATTGCATACGCCACGTTGCGGTATGAAAAATGTCCCGCGGGGCCGGTTCGCAGCTCACTAATGTAGAGCGCCTCGGCGAAGTCCATCTTGAACAGCGCGCGCTTGCGATAAGCCAGAGGAATCACATACTGCGACTGCTCGTCCGCCTCGACAGCCGGCCGTGCCGCGAGTGTCGCGCTGGTTTCGCAGGCGCGATGCATGGCTGCATCGTATCGCGGCGCGAGGTTCGCATTGTCGATGTCTTCGGGACGGTCGTATCCGTGGAGCGTGGTGTAGTCCTGCAGGATCTGCACGCAGCGGCGATGGCGATGCATATCGCGAAAGGCGCCGATGTCCATCAGGATGTCGAAGCGGAAGCCCTGGCCGCTGCAATAGGCGCGGTCGATCTCGTCGTGGCGACCGCGATGGCGCAGCCCAAGGTCGATGATTTCCTCGCGTTGCGCCGCCGTCATGCCCTCAACGACACTTCGAATCTGCCGATACGAGTAATGCGAGTGCTGGTAGAGGAGTGTTGTCGCTAATTCGATTTCGAGCGGCTCGTCTTCCAGCAAGTCCACCAACGGAGCGGGGTCAATACGCAGCCCACTGAGCAGCTCGGCCGCGGCTGCGCTCAGCTCGCGCCGGCTCTCCTGCTCGTAGGGATTGGGCTCGGCATACTTCATTAGCGTAGGTGCGGCATGGACTTCGCGCAGAAGCACGCTGCGCACCTCATCGGCGAGCTCGGACGATCGCTGTTCGACCTTGTGGAGCACGCGCTCGGCAGCCGTGTGGTTCACGTTGTACGCGGTTTCGCGCGCCGCTTTTTTCAGTAGCTCCCCCAGCTTGCGCACCTCCGCCTGAGGGTGCGACAACAGCCGCGATACCTGGTCTTCCAGCGTGCGCGCGCTGACGATCTGGCCCAGTGAGGTGTTGGTTGCCATGGGCAGCAGGTAGCGTGAAATATCGAAAGCCCGCGCCTTGAGCGTGCGCTCGTAGGCATCCTGCTTCATCTCCTCAGGCTTCGGCGTGCGTTCCTGCAGGTAGACAAACATCGCCTCGGAAAAGTAGCGGTACTCTGCGAACAGAAAATCGACGGTGTCGCGGTATTGCGCCAGCGCCGCGGCGTCCTCACCGAAATCGGGCACGTAATAGCCGCTCTTCTGGAAATCCTGGTAGCGGGTTGACCTCTCCTGGCCGTCCCAGCGCGGCTCGTCCACGAGCACGGTCGCGGCCAGAATGGAGAGCTTCTCGATGGCGAAGGCGACGTGCGCCAGGTCGGCGATGCTGCGATGGCCGTACTGAAAGTAGAACGTGTTGAGAAATTTCTCGGCCTTCTGCTCGTTCAGTTCAGCCAGTGATTCGCGCAACGACAGCGCCGACCGCGAGTACTTGGCCATGCCGTAGGCAAGGACTTCGGGGTCGGCCCCGTGGACGGCATAGACGTCGGTGGTGGAGGTATCGGCGGGATTCGTGTCGTTCGGCATTGTGCTGAATGATAGGCGGCGCGCGCCGCCTTGGGCAATGCGGAAACAGGTGCGGGTTGAGGAAAACTCGTCACCGCACGCAACCAGGGAATCGGATTAGAATCTGCGCAGACCGCCGTGCCTGACTCGCCCAACCTGTCCGCAGCTGATCTCGAAGAAGGACGCACCCGCTGGGTTGGCGCCGACTCCATCCTCTTCGCCACCCAACACCGCCCGTGGCCCGCACCCATGGCTCCGTGGGTGATGACGCAGCGCTGGAATGATCTGCTCTTTCTGCACTACCAGGTGACGCCGCAGAAGCTCCGGGCGCTGGTACCGGAAGCGCTCACCCTCGACATCTATCAGCAGAGCGGTTGGATCTCGATCGTCCCGTTCTGGATGAACCACCTGAGGCCGCCCGGAATTCCTTCGCTGCCCTGGGTGTCGCACTTTTCCGAAGTCAACGTTCGGACCTACGTGACCTACCAAGGCAAGCCGGGAGTCTATTTTTTCAGTCTCGATGCGAGCCATCTCTCCGCCGTCTGGGGAGCGCGCATCTTCTATCGCCTGCCCTACTGGCATGCGGCCATGAAGTTAAAGGGGCGAGGAAAGTCGAAGATCGAGTATCGAAGTACACGCTCACACGGCCCCAAGCCGGCCGAGTTGCGCTTGACCTACGGGCCGTCGGGAGTCGGCTTTCGTGCGCGGCCGGGTTCGCTCGAGCACTTCCTCACCGAACGCTACTGCCTTTACACCGCCACTCGCAAGCGGCTTTACCGCGCCGATATCCACCATCTGCCCTGGAGCCTGGAACCTGCCTCCGCCGAGATCGGCTTGAACACCATGGCGCAGACAGTGGGCATCGATTTGCCGGCGCAGCCCGACTTGATGCACTTTTCGAGGGCACTCAAAGTGTTGATTTGGGCGCCGGACCGCTTGCTCTGAACTTCCGGCGCTTGCCGACCGCACAGCCTTCACGAGCGGCGGTAGTTATAATCCTGCTTTACTCATCACAGGAGACCATGATGCCAGGAGTGGAAGGCCGGGTTGCTCTGGTCACAGGAGCTTCGCAGGGGATTGGCCGCGCCTGCGCGCTGGTGTTAGCCGCCGGCGGAGCAAAAGTGGCGTTGTGCGCCCGCAATGAAGAGAAACTGCAGCAGGTGGCCTCAGAGATCGCCTCTCACGGGTGGCGAAGCCGCGGTGTTCAAGATGGACGTCGCCAACGAAGAAGAGATCAAGGCCGGGGTGAAGGCCGCACTCGCGCACTTCGGCAAGATCGACATCCTCGTGAATAACGCTGGCGTCACCCGCGACCAGTTGATGATGCGCATGAAGCGCTCCGACTGGGACGACGTCATCAACACCAATCTGACCGGGCCGTTTCCTGCTGACCCAGGCCGTCATCGGATCGATGCTGAAGCAGCGCTGGGGCCGCATCATCAACATCACCAGCATCTTTGGACAAATTGGCCAGGCCGGGCAGTCGAATTACGCATCCTCCAAGGCGGGCCTGATCGGACTGACCATGGCGGTTGCCCGCGAGGTGGCTTCGCGCAGCATCACGGTCAATGCCGTCGCGCCGGGCTGGATTGAAACTGCGATGACCTCTGTCCTCTCCGAAGAACTGAAAGAAAAGATGCGCGCCACGGTACCGCTCGGCCGTACCGGCACCGACATCGACGTAGCCCATGCGGTGAAGTTCCTTGCCTCCGAGGAAGCCGGATACATCACTGGCGAAGTGCTGAAGGTGAACGGCGGAATCCTGATGGGGTAGCGTCGACGCCCATGAAGCCTTCGGCCACGATCGTCGAAGTCACCACCGCCGGCCATTTGGAGTTCGTGCGCGGACTCTTCCAACGACTATCAATCCGAGCTTCCGCGCCGAGTTGCGCTTCCCCGACAGCGAGTGGCAGAGCTTGCCGGGAGCATACCGACCTCCTGACGGCGCGCTTCTACTGGCCACGGCTGCCGGCCAACCTGTCGGCTGTGTCGGACTGCGGCGGTTTCCGCTCCCTGGTACGTGCGAGATGAAGCGACTGTACGTCGCGCCCGATTTCCGCGGTCAGAACCTTGGCGTTGCGTTGGTGGAGCGGATCATCCACGCTGCGCGCGCGCTCGGGTACAGGAGCATGCGGCTCGATACTCACCTGGCGACGATGGGAGCGGCAGTGGCCCTCTATCGCCGGTTCGGCTTCGTCGAGGTGCGCGAGCGATCCTATGCCCCACGTCGACAGGCTTGGCGTATATGGAACTCCGGCTTTGAATGCACGCCCGCATCTGGGGCTCGGATGCGCTCCGCGACGGCCCAATCTGACGGCACTGGCGCCGAATCTCCTGGTGATGTGGAGGGGATCACCACGTCCGTCGCATAACGACCCGTCACTTTAGTATCAAGTAGGTAACAGGTTACTTCTCGAATTCATCTGCACCCCAGGAATAAAACTCCGCAAAAACACAAGTTTTTCTTGCTAGTAGTGCAGCACAAAACGTTACTATGCAGTCAACTTTTTGCCACTTAAAGTAACGTAAGGAAAGCCCCCACATGAACATCGGCGAAACCATCCGCAATTACCGGCTACAAAAGGGAATGTCGCAGGGCGACATCGAAAAGCGCACTGGCCTATTGCGCTGCTATCTGTCGCGCGTTGAGAACGGCCATACCATCCCCTCGCTGGATACGCTGTCGAAGATTGCCACAGCCATGGATTTGCCGCTGGCACAGTTCTTCCACGAAGGCAACGGCGAAAACGGTGGCAAGGCCATGCCCCACTTGGCAGAGGAGGAAGTGCGGTTCCTTACCCAGATCCGGCGCTATTCATCGAGCCTCAATGACAGTGACCGCAAGCTCGTGATCGCCATGGTGAAGAAGATGGCGTCGTCGGTGGCGCGGCAATAAGAGCCAGCCTGTAGTCGCTTCGACCTCGCTGTTCTCACTTCGACGTCCTCAGCTCCCAAGACTTGACCTCAGCGGACAAGCGGCCTTGCTGGTTTCGTAAGCGGCACTTTTCCCACTTTGCCCAACCTCACTCGTGCCTTTACTCTGTAAGGTGGGTGTGCCGCCGACACCGTGCGGCACTCAGCAAGCACTCCTGTCTTCACGAGGCATTCATGGCGAAAATTCAAAGAGCATTGTTGAGCGTTACCGACAAGACCGGGCTGGTGGAGTTTGCCCGCCAACTGGCGAGCATGGGCGTCGAGATGATCTCCACCGGCGGCACTGCGAAGTTGCTGCGCGATTCCGGCATTGCTGTGAAAGACATCTCCGACCTGACCGGCTTTCCCGAAATGCTCGACGGGCGGGTGAAGACCCTGCATCCCAAAGTGCATGGCGGCATCCTGCACATCCGCGAAAACGCGCAGCACCGTGCGGCCGTGGCCGAGCACGGGATTCAGCCCATCGACATGGTAGTGGTGAATCTGTACGCCTTCGAGAAGACGGCGTCGAAGCCCGGCGTGGCGTTCCACGACATCATCGAGAACATCGATATCGGCGGTCCGTCGATGGTGCGCTCGGCAGCCAAGAATTTTCAGGATGTCGCGATTGTGACCTCACCAACCGACTACGAATCGATTGCCGCCGAGATGAAGGCGGACGGCGGCTCGCTGTCGCTGGCAACAAAGTGGCGGCTCGCACAGAAGGCGTTTGCAACCACGGCTGCCTACGACTCCGCCATCGCCTCAACCCTGGAAACCATCGCCCCGCCGCAGGAAGGCAAGTTCACGCTGGGTTCGACCGACGGATTTCCCCAGACGCTGCGCCTGTCGTTCCACAAAGCATTCGACTTGCGCTATGGCGAGAACCCGCACCAGAAGGCCGCGCTGTACGGCGATGGCTCAGGCAAGGGCGTGGCCAACGGTAAGCAGTTGCAGGGCAAGGAACTCAGCTACAACAACATTGTCGATCTTCAGGCTGCGTGGGACCTGGCGCAGGAGTTCGATGAGCCGGTGGTCGCCATCATCAAGCACACCAACCCTTGCGGCACGGCCATTGCTCCCACATTGTCAGAGGCCTATCTTCGCGCACTGGAGTGCGACCCGGTCTCGGCGTTCGGCGGCGTGATCGGCGTAAATCGTACTATCGACGCGGCCACCGCAACCGAGATGGCGAAGCTATTCCTGGAAGTCATCGCCGCTCCGAAGTTCGACGACGAAGCAAAGGCGATTTTCGCCACCAAGAAGAACCTGCGGCTGGTGGAAGTTGCAGCCATGGAACAGAAATGGGTGATGAAGCACGTTTCCGGCGGCGCGCTTCTGCAGGACAACGACATGCGGCCGCTGACCGACGCTGACCTGAAGGTCGTCAGCCAGCGCCAGCCCACCGCGCAGGAGATGAAAGACCTGCTGTTCGCCTGGAAAGTCTGCAAGCACGTGAAGTCCAACGCCATCCTGTACGCGCGCAACGGCCAAAGCACCGGCGTCGGCGCCGGACAGATGAGCCGCGTCGATTCGGCGCGCATCGGCGCCATGAAGTCGGTGCTCGGCATCAAAGGCTCGGTGGCGGCGTCCGATGCGTTCTTCCCATTCCCCGACGGCGTCGAAGTGATCGCCGAGGCCGGCGCCACCGCCATCATCCAGCCGGGCGGCTCAGTCCGCGACCAGGAAGTCATCGACACCGCGAATAAATTGGGATTGGCAATGGTGACGACCGGCGTGCGGCACTTCCGGCACTAGGGAGCACTTTCGATGAAGAAGGAAGAGAGGGAAGTTTCAGCTACTGCCAAGCTGGTGTGCCATGGCGCGTATCAGTATGTTCACTTGCCGAAGGGGTTTGAATTCGAAGGCGATCGCGTACTGATTGACCGGTATCGCAATGGAGTCATTCTCAAGCCGTTGCCTGCAAGTCGGGCCGAGCCGGGAAAGCGAAAACCCGGCAAGTGAACTCAGCATTTCCGCGCCGCAATCACGCGCGGAATACCCTGCAAATCCGGCACCACCATCGGCTCGTCCCACATTGTGGGAGCTAGTAGCTCCAGCACCATGTCGCGCATGGAGTAGCCGATCTCCATCGCCAGCCAGCCGCCGGACTTGAGCGCCGCGTGCGCTTGCGCGATGAGCGGACGAATGACGTCGAGGCCGTTTTCTCCCGCGAACACCGCCATGCGCGGCTCGAACTCAAAGACCGAGCGCTGCACCTTGTCGGCTTCGTCAAGCCCCACATAAGGTGGGTTGCTTACGACGAAATCAAAGTCGTGAACTCCCTCTAGCGCGCTCAGCACGTTGCTCTGCAGAAACTTGACCCGCCCGTCCAACTGCAGGCGAGAGGCGTTAGCCCGGGCGACCTCCAGCGCTTCCGCCGACACGTCGACCGCAATACCTCGGCACCGATCAATCTCGTTCGCCAGCGCCAGCGCGATACAGCCCGAGCCCGTCCCCACATCCACTATGCGCGCGGAAGGTACTGCCCGCGCCAGCTCCAGCACCGTCTCGACCAAGTGCTCCGTCTCCGGCCGCGGAATCAGCACCGCAGGAGAGACGACGAAGTCCAGCCCCCAGAATTCCTGATGTCCAGTGATGTATTGCGAAGGGACGCCGCTGGCACGCTGGGCGATTGCTTCAAATCGTAGCGCGACTTGTTCGTTAACGGTCAGTTTGCGCTCGGGGTGAGCATAAAGATGAGCCCGGTTCACGCCGAGCACGAACATCATCAGCGTCTCCGCGTTCAAACGAGGCGAGCCGCAGTCGGCGGCTTCCAGCCGATCTACCGCCGACGCGAGCGCTTGCTTGAGTTGCACGGGAGAGATTCTAGCGGCTATGCGCTGTCTTGGCGAAGCGCTAGGCCATCACCGACGATTCCGCTTTCAGCTTTTCCGACTGGAAGTGCGTAATCAGCGCGTCGATCATGGGCTGCAGCTTGCCGTCCATGAACTCGGGCAACTGGTGCGCGGTGAACCCGATGCGATGATCGGTGACGCGGTTCTGCGGGAAGTTGTACGTGCGGATCTTCTCGCTGCGATCGCCCGAGCCTACCATGGCCTTGCGTTCCTTGGCTAGCGCGTCGGCCTGCTTCTGCTGCTCCATCTCGTAGAGCCGGGAGCGCAGCACGCGCATGCCCTTTTCGCGGTTCTTGATCTGCGACTTCTCGTCCTGGCAGCTCACCACGGTGTTGGTCGGCAGGTGGGTGATGCGCACCGCCGAATACGTCGTATTTACCGACTGCCCACCCGGGCCTGACGAACAGAACGTATCGATGCGAATGTCTTTCGCCTCGATCTTCACGTCCACGTCTTCAGCTTCCGGCAGCACCGCAACGGTCACTGCCGAGGTATGCACGCGGCCCTGGGTTTCGGTCTCGGGAACGCGCTGCACGCGATGCACGCCGCTTTCATATTTCAGCCGCGAGTACACTCCCTGTCCTTCAATGATGGCGATGACTTCCTTCAGCCCGCCCACTCCGGAATCCGAACTCGACAGTACTTCCACCTTCCAGCGGTTGGTTTCGGCGTAGCGGCTGTACATGCGGAACATCTCGGCCGCAAACAACGTCGCCTCGTCGCCTCCGGTGCCGGCACGGATTTCCAGAACGACGTTTTTCTCGTCGTTGGGGTCCTTCGGCAACAGCAGGACTTTCAGGTCCTCTTCCACCTCGTGGACGCGCTTCTCCAGTTGCGTGAGTTCATCCTGCGCGTACGACAGCATCTCGGGATCGGTCTCGCCCTCGAGCAGCGCTTTGCTCTCCTCGATGCCGCGGGTCAGGTCTTTGTACTCGCGATACTTCTCGACGATGGAAGCGATCTCGCTGTGCGCCTTGGCCGTCTTTTGATAGCGCTGCGAGTCGGAGACGATATCCGGCGACGCCAGCGCCTTATTTAGCTCTTCGTATTTGGCTTCGATTTGTTCTAAACGCTCAAACATGTGATATCAACTCGAATCTTATGAATTATCGCTGCGCTTCTCCGGCAACTGACGCTCAAACTGTCGCAGGTCCCAATAGTCCCGCCACGCGGCAATCTTACCGTCGCGAAGCTCGAAAATACCCATGCATGGGACGCTAATCCGCGCCGCACCGACCATGAAGTGATCGACCCTCTCCGTCATGACCACATCGCCTTCGGCGACGATGCGTCGTATTTCCCACGGTAGTGCCTTCATGTGCTGGGCGCCGCGACGCAGCGTTTCGCGGATCGCCTCTCGTCCCCGCACCGGCTCCCATGGCGCATTCCACCACTCCGCGTCTTCCGCAAAGTAACTGGCAAACTCGTCGCAGTCGGCCCGCACACAGGCGTCGATAAATTGCCGTATCAGGGCCACCGCTTGAGCGCTGTTCATAACATGCCTCGACTCACCGCTAAGCCGCGGTTCGTTAATTTGATGTTACGCGAAGTCCTGCCAGGACCGTGCGTTTGAAAGCATATTGGGAGGAGGGGATGATTTCGCGGCGGGGACCGCTAGGCGATAACGAGTTCGCCGCCGCGCGTCTTTTCCAGTTCCATGGCTTCATTCAATGCGGAGATGGCGCACTCGACCTGGTCGTCGGTCGGCTGCTGGGTGGTAATCCGCTGCAGCCACAATCCGGGCTTGGTCAGCAGGGCAAACAGCGACTGCCCGTGCTTGGCGGCAAACCGAATCAGCTCATACGACAACCCCGCGATCACCGGCAGCAGCGCGATGCGCAGGAGGAAACGCGACACGAACGTCTGCGCCGGAAACAGCATGTAGATGACGATTGAAATAAGCATTACCGTCATCAGGAAGCTCGTGCCGCAGCGCGGGTGAAACGTGGAGTAGGCCTGCACGTTCCTGGGCTCGAGCGGATCGTGGTTTTCGAAAGCGAAAACAGTTTTATGCTCAGCGCCGTGATATTGATACACCCGCAGAATGTCGGGCATCAGCGACACGCCCCAGATGAACAACAAGAACAACAGGATGCGAATCACGCCATCCACCGCGTTAAAGGCAATTTGGCTGCCGAAGACGGGATAGGCATTCTTCAGCTTGGTAGCGGCCAACAGCGGCACAAACTTGTACAGGAAAATAAAAAAGCCGACGGAAAAAATGATGTTGAGAGCGGCGACCCAGCCGCTGATTTCCGTCTTCTTCGTCGCCTCGCCCTCATCCGAAGGCATGGCGTCCAGCGCCACATCGGCGGAATACCGCAGGGCGCGGAAGCCCAGAACCATGGCCTGTCCCAGCGTCATGACGCCGCGAATCACCGGCCAGCCCATCCACTTGTGCTTCTCCGACATGCGTTCCAGCGGCTCCGCGTGCGTCGAAACCGTCCCGTCCGGCTTGCGGACGGAAATGCCCCACGCGTGCGGAGAGCGCATCATCACGCCTTCGAGCACAGCCTGGCCGCCGACGAGGGTTTCCTCGCCGCTCTCAAGGGCAGGCAGCAGCTGGACAGCAATTAGGAACCGAAGATGGCGCAACCATGAACGCATAAACGTTAGATGTCCGACGGCGGGATAAGGCGCACAGAGGAACTTCCCTTAGCCTATGGAGGTTCTGTCAGGGTGTCAATCCCGGATTGCAGTGAGCCAACCTAAGCCTCATTGTTTCAGTTACTTACGAGAGCCCACAATTCAGTGCGCGTGCTCATGGCCCGGACTAACGGGTATGACGCAACCGTCCGCTACTTCGCAGATGGCGTGCTCAAACTGGATCGTAGTGTGGTGGATGTGGAAGCGCAACGCCAGTTCCTCGCGTATCTGCCGGAGCAGGTTCTCGCTCTCCGAGGCGCGCATGTCCTCGATACCCACGTGGCAGGAGAGCGAATGGGTGTCGCTGCCGATGCTCCACACATGCAGGTCATGCACGCTGTTCACCCCCGGAATCGCACAGATGCAGGCCTCGATGCGCTCCAGTTCCATTCCGCGCGGAATGCCTTCCAGCAGAATATTGAGGCTCTCGCGAATAATGCCGATCGACGACCACAAGATCATCACGCCGATTCCGATCGAGAGCGCGGGGTCGATCCACCGATGCCCTGTCAGGGCGATGGCGATGCCGCCGACGATGACCGCGGCGGTCGAGAGCGTGTCTCCGATTTCGTGGACGATGGCACTGCGCAGGTTGATGTCATGGTGCCCGCGCAGCAGCAGCAGCGCAATTCCGCCATTCATAATTACGCCGGCGGCGGCTACCCAGATCATCAGCCCCGCATGAACTTCGACCGGATTCAGCAGACGGTAAAAGGCCTCGTACCAGATATAAAACGAGATGAGGACGAGCGTGAGCCCGTTGACGAATGCCGCCAGCACCCCCGCGCGATTGTACCCAAAGGTCTTGCGCGCGTTCGGGACTGCGTCCCTGCAGATACACCGCGCCCCAGGAGAGCAACAGGGCAAAAAAGTCCGACAGGTTGTGGCCCGCCTCCGAGAGCAGCGCCAGACTGTGGGCGCGAAGTCCCGCCACCACCAGCAGCACGATGTACACCAGCGTCACTACCAGCGAAATGCGGAGCACTCGCGACGTGGTGGCATCGCCGCCCGGATTGGCGTGGACGTGCATAACCCAAGTTTAAGGGCGCTCCCTTGATTGGCACAACCGCCCACAAAATCCAGCCGTCGCAATGCTACAATCCTGCCCGTCCACTGAATCGCATTCCGAAACTTGACCAGGCTGGCGAAGCCCGGACCTTCCCCAAGCCAAAATGGAGGAACGTATGAATGCTGCTGCTGACACTGCGCCCCTCGGCGAAAAGCCGCTCTCTGAAATGGAGCGCGTAATTGATACGTTTGTCGCGCCCAGCAAGACCTTCACCGACATCCGCCGGAGTGCCCGTTGGTTGGTGCCTTGGCTTCTGATGTCGATCATGGGGCTGGCCATGGTGTTTGTCGTGGACAAGAAGCTCGGCATGGACACCGCCTATGAGAACCAGATGCGGCTTAGCCCCAAGCAAATGGACAAGATCGACCAGATGCCCCCAGACCAGAAGGCCAATGCGTTGCAGATGGGGGCCAATATCACGCGCTACGTCTCGTATGGGTGGCCGCTGATGAACATTATTTTCATTGGTGTCATTGCCGGCGTGCTGATGGCAACCTTTAACTTCGGCCTCGGCGCCGAGGTGAAGTTCATGCAGTCGATGGCGATCAGCATGTACGCCTTCCTGCCAACGATCATTAAATCGCTGATTGCGATTGGCGTGGTCAGCGCGGGAGCGGCTGAAGGTTTTACCTTCCAGAACCCGGTCGCCAGTAATCTCAGCGGCCTGGTTGACCCGAATACGTCTCACTTCCTGTACTCGATTCTCACTTCGATCGATATTTTCACCATCTGGACCCTGATCCTGACGGGAATCGGCTACTCCTGCATAACTAGGGTAAAACGAGGCACGTGCATGGGGGTCGTGTTTGGCTGGTGGGCAGTCATGGCGGTGGTGGGCGCTGGCTTCGGCGCGCTATTTGCCTGAGACCGCCGTATGGCCTACATATCCCTTCGTTTGTGATATGTGGGATCGTTTCCGCGCGCCCCACCCTTGTCGCACCGCTCGGCGGGACGACAGGGTGGGATTGGGCGCGAAGCGTAGTTCACAGGTCGTCGCAGAGGATCGGGCGAATCGGGTCCCAGCTCACTCCGGCCGTTGCCGATGTGATGCGAGTCTCACAAACATGTCAACCGATCCCGTCGTTAGAACTCGCCTCTGCGCCCTCCGGACGGCTCTTGCCAATCACACTGCTGACCGCGCCGAGAAACTCCTGTGGTGTGATGCACTTGGTGAGAACCAGGTCAGCTTGTTCAAATCCCGACGGTAGATCTGCCAGTCCACTTAGCAGAATGATGGGGACTTTCGGGTGACCTTGTTTCATCTCGACCACCACCTCGGCACCTTTACATTCGGGTTGCCACAAGTCGATGATCACGACGTCCACAGGGTTGAGCCCGAACATCCGCAACGCCTCTTCTCCGTTCGCAGCCGTCAAAACCCGGTAGCCAGCAGCAGAGAGTATGAGGGCGCGAACCCACAGGGCCGTATGCTCGCCATCAACACACAAAATTACAGGGGAAATTGAATTTGACATGGAAGTTCTTTTCTATCTCGTAGGCAACGCTGTCGCCGAAACTCACGCGAAAGCGTGCTGGCCCAGGCGCTAGGTCCCCGCATTGTCCAAGACGCCGAACTTCAGGAACCTGCGTCCGACGAACTGCTGGTTTGCAATCGCAGCGTCCAGAGCCGCGACGAGATCGCTGCCGGCATCGCTTTTTACAACGTAGCCGCACCCACCGACCCGGAAGGCTTCCTGAACCACCTCGGGGCAGGCGTTCTCGCTCAGAAAAACGACTTTTGATCGTGGAGAAACTGCGCGAATTTCTTTAGCAGCCTCGATGCCGTTGAGTGTGGGCAACCCGACGTCGAGCAAGATCAAGTCCGGCTGCAGTTCCCGGCTCTTCTCGACTGCTTCCAATCCATCAGAAGCTTCGCAAATAATCTGCCAAGCCGGGTTCTTTTGCAGGAAGGAAAAAAGAAACCGCCGCCATGGCTCGAAATCGTCCACGACGAGGATACGCACTGATGCTGCAGCCAACGAAAGTCCTCCACCCAAGTGTTAGTTCGAGACCGCTTCCCCACTGGGTGCAGGCGCTGAACCACAAGTGATTAGGATGACGGAAAAGAGGGTGAGGGTCGTTGTCTGAGAGCATCCTGCTAGTTGCGCGTGAGCAATGAGTCGGGACGGACAGTGCGGAGAATGAAACCCGGCCGTTTCAGACTTCGTGCAGGAAAAGCTGCTCCGGGGAGCGCAGCAGGATCTTGCCACGACTCTTGCGCAAGACGCCTTGGCGCTGCCATTCACTCAGCATGCGGCTGGCGGTGAAAGGAGTGACATTAGCTTCGTTGGCCAGCTCCTCGTTGCGCACATCGAGCTGAATGCCACCGGGAACTTTCTGCCCGATGCCCATTGCCAGATGGGCGAGCACATGTGCCAGGCGCTGCCGTGCCGACTGGAAAGTCATGGCGATATGAATAGCTCGATACGCCACCAGATAGTCGAACGTGACTAACAGCGCGTTGTCAGCCAGGCGGGGGAACCTGCCAACCAGCGCCCGAATGGTGGCGCGGTCCCACACCAGTACAGAGCTGGGTTTCACGGCTTCGGTGCTCACTAAGTATTCGGAGGGCCGTGACAACAGCGCTGCTCCTCCGAAGATTTCACCGGAAGGGAGCCACAGCAGGATTGTCTTGCGACCATCTGGCGTCGTATAGAAAAAGCGCGCTCGGCCACTGGTGAGCAGGAAGAAGTGTTCGGCCGGGTGATCCTGGTTTACGATCACGGAGTTTGCCGGATAGCGCCGCTGTTTTGCGGCGGAAACTATCGTCTGGATCTCCGCTTCAGCCAGACCTTCGAGAAAACGAGGTCTGATGTTTCGGAAGGGAACGAGTGCTGGAGCTGCCATTTTGGTTCCTTCGCGTCACCATGATCTTGTAGTCGTAGCCTGCGATCGCCCAAGTCTACCGACCAAGCATAAGCTGTCGAGGGCGCAAGTGAACTGATAAATTGTGACGCAACAAATAGCCCCATATTGCCGGGCGCCCCACCGCTGTCGTCCCGCTCGGCGGGACGACAGGGTGGATGGAATTGAGCGATCTCGCAATCGCTCATACTTGGGTGGAAGCACCACGCTTCAGCGTGGCGAAACAATATGCCTAACTCCGCGGGCTTTAGTCCCGGCCCGTGGGTGGCCCACATATTCCTGCTTTTGGAATATGTGGGGTTCTTACTGACAATCAGGCATTCGCGATCTTCAAACGGCGGAGCCATGACGTGCTCTTAGGCGTGCGCGTGAGCGCGCGTTACCGACACGCGAGATGATCCGCAGCGGGTTGCCTCAGGTTCGCGCCCGTATTTTTGGGCGCTAACCTGGGAACGACACAGTTGCGCCCCACCCGCTCACGAAGTTGGTCACCCCGTTCGTTTGCCTTCCGTGCGTCTGGCAGTTTTAATTAGGCATTCGCGATCTTCAAACGGCGGAGCCGTGACGTGCTCTTAGGCGTGCGCGTGAGCGCGCGTTACCGGCACGCGAGATGATCTTCAGCCGGGGAGCGGCGTCTCTTGTCCGGTGCCCCATCCTTTCACCTTCTCTTCGCGAAAGGGTGCGACGAACATCTCCCGATTCCCTGACCGCCTCGTGTCAGGCACGACCTTGGTCGTGTCGTAACCGCCCGATCTGCGAAGGGGCTCCAGCCCCTGCGGGTTCTTCTCAACCGCAAAGCCGACTCTTTCAGCGACCTCTTCAGCCGTGTCGCACGCCCCAACTCTAAGCATCTGGAAACTTAGAGCGCATTTGGATCTTGCATGTCCCGATTGATCTGGCGTTGAGAATTAGTCGTCCAACGCGGACAATAACGGGGTGCCGCTGGGAATCCGCAAGAAACAAAAACCTCCGTGTCCTCAGTGCCTCTGTGGTGAAATCCCCCTTCTTCCCGTTTCGGGAATTTTGGTTACCTTCGTAACATCGCCATACATTTTTCCTCTCGCATTCCCCTGCACGTGAACCTATCCTGATCAATTGACCCTGCGCGGAGGTCTCTATGAATTCGCACCTGATCATCCGTCTCTGCCGCCACACGTTTTCCGACGGCCACCACTGCCACGCCCCCGCCGTCCGCGGACGCGCCTGCTGCCGCCATCATCTCGACGCCCGCACCCGTCTCCACAACATCGCCCGTGCCCGCCGCCTCGCCTGCATTCCTCGGATTCGCGTGCCCATGAACCGGCGCGACCTCGCCCTGAACCGCGCCGAAGTCCTCCGCGTCATAAACTCCGGCGCTGTCGACTTCGCCACCGCTCGCCTGATGCTCTGGGCCATGGATCTCACCGCCGCCGCCCTCCCTAAAGAGCGTGCGAGCCGCCGTAGCCGTACTCAATAACCCAATGTTTCCTATTACGTACCGATAAAGCCTTTATTTTCCCGAAGCTGCACCGAAAAACACTCACAAACACCTGAAAACAATAGCGGGGAGGGGAGGGGGGTACATCTCACTCGTGACTTAAAAATCCAACCCCGGAACACGCGGGCTTCCTCCAGCTCTTCAGGGAGCGCTAAATGAAAGCGCGGCTCTTCAGAAAGTGCTGCGAAGCCCCGATTGTGAGTTGGCCGGCGCGTGGATCTGTTGCTTTTCGCGATCCCACGGTCGGCCCGAATCGCGCACCGAGTCCCAACGTCGCCACCGGCAGACTCGAATCCGCAGAGCGACGCGCCGCTTTGGTCGCACATCCAGAAACTGGGTTATACTTCGGCTGCAGTGTGAAGCAGGATTATTTCCCGCCCTTTTGCGGCGGCTACGGGGCGTTTTCATATCTTATCGGCTCCGCTTACTAGTACGACGAAGCCACAATCGCCTCTGGGGAACGGGAAAGAAATGTGGGCCCGATAGGCGCGGTCCAATTTGCTTTCAACCGGGCTGTAGATGCCGGGGTCGGCTTCGGGGAGGTGTCCCTTGGATCTGGTAGTACTACGTATTTTATTTGTTTTCATAACGGCCTTATCGAGCTATGAACTCAAACCGCTGGGCTTGGCCGCCTGGCCGGCCGCAGGCGTCGGTCTGCTGTTTGGCCTGGCAGTGGTGCTGTTCGAGGTTCGACTGCGACAGGTCAGCCTGAAGCGGCTGATCGGCGCTGTCATCGGCAGCATCCTTGGCATCATTGGTGCCTACCTTTTCAGCCTGGTTATCCGCAACAGCCTGCAGCCCGGACCAACCCAAAGCTTCCTGCAGCTCTTCCTCATGCTGCTCATGGCCTATGTGGGTCTGGTAGTCGGCGCCGGCAAGGGCGACCTTCTTAACCTGGCGGCACTGGGTGGCATCTTCGGCGGCGAGAAGCAGTCCAAGAAGAGCTACAAGATCCTCGATACCAGCGTCATCATCGACGGACGTATCGCCGACATTGCCGAGACAGGCTTCCTCGACGGGGTAATCGTGCTGCCGCAATTCGTGCTGCGCGAACTGCAGTTGGTGGCCGATTCCGCTGACTCCATGAAACGCAACCGCGGACGCCGCGGCCTCGACATTTTGCAGCGCATCCAAAAAATTGCCACCCTCACCGTGCAGATTGTGGAAGATGACTTCCCGGCTGTCCGCGAAGTCGATCTCAAGCTGATCGAGCTGGCCAAGGTGTACGAAGGCAAGATCGTTACCAACGACTTCAACCTCAATAAGGTTGCACAGTTGCAAGGCGTCGAAGTGCTCAACATCAATGAACTGGCCAACTCGCTGAAGCCCATCGTGCTGCCCGGCGAAATCATGAAGGTCTTCATCCTCAAGGAAGGCAAGGAGTACAACCAGGGTGTCGCCTACCTCGACGACGGGACCATGGTGGTGGTGGACAACGCGCGCAAAATGATCGGCAAGAATATCGACATCTCGGTGACGTCCGTGCTGCAGACCACAGCGGGCAAAATGATTTTCGGCAAATTTGACGAACGCGCCGCGGTCATGCAGCCGCGCCCCGCCGAGCCACGGCCTGAGATTCGCAAGCCGATGCCTCCGCCCGCTGCCGTACCCGACATTCCGAAACCCGAATAGAAACCAAACCGGAGCGGCGGATGCCTCCGCTCCGGTTTCTTGTCTCCGGAGATTTGAATTCAGTCACACCGGACGTTTATACTTCGCTCCCCGATATGAAAGTCATTGTCATCATCCCCGCAGCCGGTTTGGGCACGCGCATGTCCGCCGTCTCCGCCGGCGCCAAGAGTAAACAGTTCTTCGAGCTGCAAGGCACCCCGATACTCTTCCACACCATCCGGAAGTTCGCCCAAAACCGTCGCGTCAGCGAGGTCGTGATCGCGCTGCGCAAGAATGAGACTGCCGGCTTCCTCCAGCAGGTCGCGCTGGAAGGCTTTCAGAAGCCGATGCGTGTCGTGGAAGGCGGCGAACACCGGCAGAATTCCGTAGCCAACGCCCTGGCTTCACTTGACGCCGCACCCGACGACATCGTGCTGGTTCACGACGCCGTGCGGCCTTTCGTGGACGACGAAATCATCGACGGCGTAATCGAGGCCGTGCAGAAATACGGCGCTGCCATTGCCGGCATCCCAGCCGTCGACACTGTCAAGCAGGTGGACCGGACCGCCGATGGAGCTGTCGTGGTTGCCACCGTCCCGCGCGAGCGCATGGTGATGGCCCAGACACCGCAGGGATTTCGCTTCGGCCTGCTGAAGAAGGCGTTCGACGACGCCACCGCCGACGGCTTCCTCGGCACCGATGAAGCGTCGCTGATCGAGCGCTCGGGTGGTGCTGTCCACGTCGTCATGGGCTCGGCCCGCAACCTGAAGATCACAACTCCCGGCGACCTTGAACTTGCCGAGTTCTATTTATCGCAACAGAACCGCCGCAAAGCCGGCGTCGCGGGGCAAACCATCAGGTGACGTTCCATACACAGGTCGTTCGGGTGCCGCGCATCGGCTTTGGCTGGGATTCGCACGAATTCAAGCCTGGCATTCCGCTCAAAATCGGCGGCGTCTTGCTGCCCCACGACCGCGGCTTGGCCGGCCATTCCGATGGCGACGTTCTGCTGCATGCGCTCACCGACGCGCTGCTCGGCGCCGTCGCGGCCGGAGATATCGGCAGCTATTTTCCGCCCAGCGACCCGCAGTGGAAGGGCGCGGATTCAACGGTGTTCCTGCGGGAGGCGATGAATCAGATCGCATCGCGCGGTTATACGGTAGGAAATGTGGATTGCACGCTGGTGCTGGCGGAACCCAAGATCGGCCCTCATGCCGATATCGATCCGCGAGAATGTCGCGACGCTATTAGGTATCACTTCGGACCGCGTCGGAGTGAAAGCCAAGACCCCCGAAGGCATGGGCACTGACAACGCCGCCATCGCGCACGTCGTTGTGTTGTTGACCGAGATCCTCTGGCCTTAGTTCTCTGGATTTACCGGCTAACGACCGAGACCGCAAATTTTACGTTGATTGACCGCGGCGGATAACAAGCGCTGCGATCGCAAGCTTGGAAACGCAGTTGCCCGCTGACCGGATATTCGCCAGCCACCGCAGTGCGCGGCGCAGTGACTACCGCTGAAATCGAAAAGTCGTCGCTGTAGACGCTGAGCTTCTCGCCGGGAGCGAAAGGAAACGCAACATCCTGTCCCGCGGGATAATTCACGCTTGCCACACGAATCGGCCCTGTAGAGTTCAGTTGCAGCGCCGTCGGAATCAGCAGCTCAGACTTCGGTTGGTTGGAATTGATGTGGAATTCGCTGCCCACGCGAAAATCCAGTTGCACCGTGGCTGAGCCGCCAGGCTTGATCTGGATCTTGCCCACCGGTGCGAAAGTGACTGATGGAACTCTTGTCCCCGGCTCTTGAGCGATAAGCCCAAAGACCGACAGACAAGCGAACAGCGCAATGGAAACGGACCGCTTCATTGTGAGGTCGGTGGCTGCTTGGCCGGAGGCGCCGACGAACCCCGCGGCTCGTTTGTTCCTGCCATCCGCGATGCCAGCGCCTTTTGCACGTTCTGTTCGATCTCGTCTCGACCCAGCAAGCCCGTGCCTTTGCCAGTCAGCTTGCCTTCGCGGTCAATGTAAAAGCTGGTTGGCAGATACTCGACGTTACCGTAGTCCTCGGAAACCTTGTCCGTGCCCAGTAACACCGGATAGTTCACACCCATTTCGCTGGTAAATTGCGCGATCTTACGGGTTTCGGTGTCATCCATAGCGATGCCCAAAACCACCAGTCCGTCATTGCCGTACTTCTTCTGAAGCTCGACGAACCAAGGCATCTCGACCTTGCATGGCGAGCACCAAGTGGCCCAGAAGTTCAGCAGTACCGCCTTGCCGCGATAATCCGACAGCTTTACACGCTTGCCGTCGAGAGAGGTGAGCTCGAAGTCGGGCGCCGTGAGTCCGCGAATGTCCCCCACCAAGGCTGGCGAGTTGTCGCGCTGGCGGCTGCGGCTCAGGTACTTACCGCTTGCCACCATAGCCAAGATGGCGATGCACAAAATTACAAACACGCTGGCGTTACGTTTCACGATCTTGCAGCCCCTACAGTGCGAATCGGTTCAGGAACGCTAGATACCCTGAAAGCAGTCTGAGATTGTTCATGAAAATCAGGACGCCCACGGCAATTAGAAGCACGCCGCTAATAACTTCCACGGTGTGCAGGTGGCGACGGAATTTAGTGTAGAACGCCAGAAAACGGTCCACACCCAGCGATGTAAGAAGGAACGGCACTGCCAAACCCATCGAGTACAAGGCCAGCAGCAACACTCCTTTGAAGACGGTTTCCTGCGCTCCCGCCAGCACGAGAATCGTCGCCAGGATCGGCCCGATACAGGGCGTCCAGCCGAAGGCGAAAGCGAAACCGACGGCAAACGTTCCCCACGCGCTGGAGCTTCCTTTAACGTCATGCATTCGTTTGTCGGCATACAGCGCCTTAATCTTGAGCAGGCCGGTTAGGTGCAGTCCGAAAATGATGACGATGATTCCGGCCACTTTGGCGAGGATGTTGTGGTACTGGTTCGCCAACTGGCCAACGCCGGTTGCGACCGCGCCCAGCGAGATGAACACAACGCTGAAGCCCAGGATAAACGTAATAGAGTGCAGCATCACCCTACCCAGCAGGCGGCGGTTTTCGCTCTGCAGGTCTTCGACCGTTGCGCCGGAAATCAGCGATACATAGCCCGGAACCAGGGGCAGCACGCACGGCGAAAGGAACGATAGGATCCCTGCTACGAATGCGGCCAGGGGGAGGGGAAGATTATGCATAGAAAGATAATTGTAACAACCGCCGGGGTTACCAAACTAGCAAACCCTGGTTTGGCCACCTTCGACTGTTATTGGACGCGCGGACGCGACGTTTCGCTGCAAAAAGCGCAGCCTAGCTGGCGACCGGCCGTGTTCTCGCCCGAATGGGCGACTCCCTCAGCCCGGACCAGGTCTCAGAGATCACGATTGAGTCGCCCGGGTTGTGGGGATCGTATTTTACTGACGCATGCAGTCCCAAGCGACACGAATAAAGGTCGATGAACTGCCGCAAGCGGGTGACATCCTGGGAAGCCTCGTAGGTGACCCCGGCCACATCGTAGGTGTAGATCAGCAGGATCATCGGGCCGGAATCGGAGGTCGCCTCCAGTTCATGCACGTCGATCACGGTTCCGTCGATGATTCGCCCACCTTGGGCGATCTTGGTGCGCCGTTCGCGCTCAAACGCATCGCCGGACGATTTGGGTTTCCGACCCAGCAGGACATACCCAACAATGGCCGCCGCGGTACCGAGTGCAAGAACGGGGTAGTACCCAAGGGAATTCATGGCTCACTCTGCATAGCATAGCGTGGAATGAGAAAGTGCGTTGGCGTTCCGGTCCCCACCATCTAGCCCGCATCCGCGACTGGGTTACTGAGCGTTCCTACTCCTTCGACCGAAACCTCAACCGTGTCACCGGGCTGCAGTGGACTGACTCCCGCGGGCGTCCCAGTGGCGATAACATCGCCAGGCAAGAGCGTCATCACCTGCGAGATGAAGCGTATCACCACGTCGAGCGGGAAGAGGAAGTCGGCGGTGGTGCCGTCCTGGCGCAAGTCCCCATTCACGCGGGTCTGGACGCGCACCCCGCCCCACGGATCCAGGCCGGAGACGACGACGGGGCCAATTGGACAAAACGTGTCGAAGCCCTTGGCCCGCGACCATTGACCGTCCTTGTTCTGCAAGTCGCGGGCGGTTACGTCGTTCACGCAGGTATAGCCGAGAATGAACTCGCGCACGTCGTCGCTATCTCGCAGTCCATGGCACCGCTTTCCGATCACAACCCCGAGTTCGCCCTCATGATCCACGCGCTGCGAGAGAGTTGTGGGCCGCAGAATCGTGCCGCCGGGCGCAAGAACCGCCGAGGGAGGCTTCAAGAAAATTAGCGGCTCGGTGGGGATGGGGTGATTCAACTCTTTCGCGTGCTCGCGATAGTTGCGCCCGATGCAGACGATCTTGCTGGGGCTGACGGGCGCCAGCAGGGCGACGGAAGACATGGGAAGATCAACCGTTTCGCCACCCTCAAAGTCGAAGATGGATGTCGGCATGGTCTCCAGGGCACGGCCGATTACTTCCCCGCCATTGCTCTGTTCGATCAGTCCATAACGCACCACGCCGTTGTGTTGGTAGCGGCAGAATCGCATATTACCTCCGTTATTGCCTGAAGGGCACGGCTTCGCTGGTCTCGGCTGAATGCTGGCTCTCGTTGCCCCTCAGGTCCACGGCCGAAACCGAGTACGTATAGGTCTTGCCCGTAGCGACGTCTTCGTCGCGGAAGCTGGGCACGGCTACCAGCTTCTGATTGAGCTTCGCGGGCTTGCCTCCGTTCACGCTTCGGAACACGTTGTAACCGGCCAGATCGCCTTCCATGTTGGGCGCCCAGTTCAAATCAACGAAGGGTTTCTGCCCGACACTGGAGAACACAGCCTGCAGTCCGGTGGGCTCCGCCGGAGGATAGATGTCGCGGGTGAACGCGGTGGCGGATTGTGAATCCTCGCCTTCGATCGCCGCATTCACGCCCTGCGAGTGTACCTGCGTCACCGAGGTGATGCGGTACTCGTACTTGGTCTCCCAGGCAAACGTCTTGTCGAGATAATACCCTTCGGATTCCGGCTCGACATCTGCGATCGCTAAGTAGGCATTGGCCCCGGCGAGACTGCGTTCGATGCGGTAGCGATACGTAAGCCCCGTCGGCGCCGCGGGCACGGTCACATCCGTCCAGGAAATCAGGACTCCGTCGGCCTCCACCTTAGCGTTGACGTGCTCTGGCGGCGCGATAGTGGGCGCAACCGGTATCAGGACTTGGTTCGACAGCCCGGCACTGCGGTCGCGCGCGTTCATGATCTCCACTGCGTAGCGCACAAAGCCTGCGGGGGCCTGTTCACCGAGTTGCGCGGGGAGCGTATCCACAAACTTCATATGAACGGCGGGTGGCTGTGCTCCCTTGCGCTTTTCCTCGAGCTTTGGATTTTGCACCGTAGCCACCACAGAGCAGCCGCTCATCAACGCGGTACCATCGTGGCGGCAGATGCGGCTCTCCGGAATGCTCTTCACCAGCGTGCGATCGGTGTTCTTGCGCGGCAGGGTCCAGTCGAGCTGGACTTGGTTGCCCTTGCGGGAGGCGGTAAGGTCATCCGCCGGGCGCGCGAGTTGCAGCGAGGGCAACTGCGGCGCGCCGGGAGTGCCGCAGCCGGACAAGACCGTCACTGACACAATGCAGCCGAGCAAGATGAGAAGGGGCCGCGACATGCGAATCACCAGCGTAACAAATCCGGCCTCGTCAGTTATTCGTCGAGCTTTCTGGTGAGCAGTTCATTTACCAGCGCGGGGTTGGCCTGACCCTTCGAAGCCTTCATGATCTGGCCCACAAAGAAGCCCGCCACGGTTTTCTTTCCCGCCCGGTACTGTTCGAGCTGCTTGGGATTGGCGGCAATTACGTCGTCGATCATCTTCTCGATGGCGCCAGTGTCGGTGATCTGCTGTGGCTTCTCTTTCTCGTAAATCGCTGGAAAATCTTCGTTGCGCTCGAAGGCAAGGTCGTAAAGTTCTTTGAGCTGCTTGCCGCTTATCGTGCCCGATTCGACCAGGTCGGCGGACAGAGCTACGCCCTTCATAGAGATGGGCGACTGCTCGATCTCCAGACCTTTTGCCTTGAGGCGGCCGAGCAACTCGGCCTGCACCAAATTCGCCACGCGCTTGGGGTTCTTTGCGGCTGATGCCGCTTCCTCGAACTGGTCGGCCATAGCCTGCGTGCGGGTCAATGTGGCGGCGTCGGCTTCGGTGATGCCGTACTGCTCGACCAAGCGCTTGCGCTTGGCCTCGGGAAGCTCGGGCAGCGTGGCGGCGATCTGCTCCCGCCAAGCTTCGTCAACGACGAGCGGCAGCAGGTCGGGCTCGGGGAAGTAGCGGTAATCGTGCGCCTGCTCTTTCGAGCGCATGCTGTAGGTGCGGCCTTCTCCGGCGTTATAGAGGCGGGTCTCCTGGGTAATGGTTCCGCCGGAGCGCAACACCTGCTGGTGGCGCTCGATCTCGTATTCCAGGGCCTGCCGGATGAACCGGAAGGAGTTCACGTTCTTGATCTCGGTCTTGGTGCCGAACTTCTTCTGCCCTACCGGGCGCACGCTAATGTTGGCGTCGCAGCGCAGCGAGCCTTCCTCCATATTGCAGTCGCTAACGGCGGTGTAGAGGATGATTTCCTTGAGGCGCGTGAGGTATTCCCAGGCTTCGTCGGGCGAGGAGATATCGGGCTCGCTGACGATTTCAATCAGCGGGACACCGGAGCGATTGAGGTCGATGGAGGTCCAGTCGGCGCTGTCGGGAAGTCCGTCATGCAGGCTCTTGCCAGCATCTTCCTCCATGTGGAGGCGGGTGATACCGATGCGCTTCTTGCCTCCGCCGGCGGCGGAGATCTCGATGTAGCCGTGCTCGGCGATCGGCTTGTCGTACTGCGAAATCTGATAGCCCTTGGGGAGATCGGGGTAAAAGTAGTTCTTGCGGGCGAAGATGGAGGTCTCTCGGACCTGGCAGTTGAGCGCCATCGCCGCCCGCACGGCGAATTCGACAGCCTGGCGGTTGAGCACAGGGAGCGCTCCGGGAAGACCCAAGCACACCGGACAGACATTGCTGTTCGGTGGGTTACCGAACTGGGTCGAGCAGCCGCAGAAGATCTTGGTCCTGGTCAGAAGCTGAACGTGAACTTCCAGTCCGATGACCGGTTCGTACTTTATCTGCGCGGGCGCTACTGGAGCGGTGACCATATCGTTCGATTATAGCGGCGACTTTGCGACCAATTACGATTCAACGCTTACGCCGCTGGGCTTCCATACGCCGAGCACGATGCCCATGAGCACGCATCCGACTAGCGGGTAGGCGGCCGCGATGAACATGAAGCTGCTGGTGCGGTATTCGAACGCCATCTCGGTGAGCATGGCGAGAGCGGCGACGATGCCCACCATCAGGCCGGCGAGGATACCGCGGAAGAGGTTGAACTTGCACGAGATTCCCATCACCCACGAGATCACCAGCGCCATCCCGAGACTGCAGAGGAACGAGATGATGTAGGGCCAGAAGTTGGGGTGAGCCATGTAGGCCTGCATCTCCTCGGGCGACATGCGGATGCCCGCTTTCCACGCTGTGGCAAACGCCGTGAACCAGAAGGCTCCAAAGCCGAAATGTACGATGGCCGCCAGCATGATTGCGCCCCAATTGACTTTCATGGCTTTTCTCCCGTATCGCGGAAACGATACCTGCTTCGGCGGCTGCTTGCAATGCGTTTCTACAAAGCGGGGAAACCGCAGCGGTTGAGAGCCTGTGCGGGAGTGATGCCTTGCTCGCGAAGAGCGCGGAGACTAAGCGAGTCGTGGCGCTTGGCGAGACGGACTCCTGAGGCATCGCGCAACAGGTCGCAATGGTAGTAGGCGGGCGTCGGAACGCCGAGGGCGCGAATCAGCAGCAGCTGGCGGGCGGTGGACTTGAGGAGATCCGCGCCGCGGACGACTTCGGTGATCTGCATAGCGGCGTCGTCTACGACGACGGCGAGCTGGTAGGCGGGAACGTCATCGCGACGCCAGACGACGAAGTCTCCGAAATCATGTCCCACAATGTGGGACTGCGGCCCGAGGTGCCGGTCGTCGAAGCCGACGGTCTCTCCGTCGGGCACGCGGAAGCGCCAATTGACGCCCTTGGGCTCAGAGTAGTTCGCGGCTTCGCCGATTCGGTGGCGGCAGTGGCCGGAGTAGAGCGGCTCGTCATCGCCTTCGTTGGGGGCGGAGGCCGAGAGAGCCAGGTCCTTGCGAGAACAAGTGCAGGGATAGATAGCTCCGGCGTCGCGCAGCTTGCGCCAGGCGTCCAGGTAGAACTGGCGGCGGTGGCTCTGGCGGTAGGGGCCGAAGGGACCGCCCAGGTCGGGGCCCTCCTGCCAGCGGATACCGAGCCAGCGAAGGTCATCGAGCATAGCGTCAGCAAAAGCCGGCTTGGAGCGCTGGGGGTCGAGGTCTTCGTCGCGGAAGACCAGGAGTACCGTTGAGTTCCAAGGAACGCTGGTAGGCCGTCCAAAAGGTCGCAGCATGGCCGATGTGGAGCAGGCCGGTCGGGGAGGGGGCGAGGCGGCCGCGGTAGGGGGGCGGGGGCACCTAGTAATTGTAGGGTTTCACACCCAAGTCAGCGCCAGAAAGCAGGTGCGAACCGAGGCTCCGGCGGCCGACGATCACTGGGTCCGTCCAGGAAAAATGAGCTGGATGGCGCAGGACATCGCGACAAAAACATTTGCACGACTGTTTAGAATCAGCGAATTAGGAGAGAATTGTTCGCAAGCCATTGATTTCAGGCGACTTATATGTATCCATGTGATTCATAAAGGGTTAGATGGGTTTTTTGGCATTTTTCGGGATCCAACGTGTCATACAACACATACAAGTCATACCGCAATTTGCCATATTATACATACAAGTATGACACGATTTTGCCATACATTACATACAAGTATGCTAAGGATCCAGCCGCGGCTGCGGGGCAGGCCGGGATGTCAAAGAGCTATCTTAAGTCCGCGAATTGGGCGCGGACCGAGGCAAGAGACACGAATCCCTTCCCCCGGAGCCATGTTTCGCTCGATGGAGGGGGATGCGAAAGGGCGCCGGTCACGGACGGGTGTGATAAGCGGAAGGTGTCTGTGAAGGGCGCTTTTCGGTCGGCCGGAGAACGGCAAGTCAGCGGCTGCGGTCGACGCTACTGTGTTGGTCTCGAACCTTCTGCAATCGCGGCTCTCGAATTTCCCTGACGGTTGAGGTCACAATCGGCGTCTGATATTCGGGATGGCGGAATTCGAGATGCATACCGCGGCCGACGAAACGGCGCTTCAGCATGGAACCTCCCCAAGTCGAGCCCGCGATGGCCACCGGCGTCGGTTCCGGGCAGTACTCGGGATGGCCGGAGATCAGCACGTTATTTTCATCCAGAAGTACAACCAGATAACAGTGGTGCTGCGTCTGAATCTCGAGCACCGTGGCGGGCGGCAGGTCGCTGAGGAATACGCCCCCTTCAATTTCTGACTGCACAAAGTTGCGATTCACTTCATCGCTGAGGTTGGGGTGGCAGCAAAACAACTGTGGGCTGGTGGACACGTGAAGCCTCACCCTGTTGGCGAACAGTGTACACCGTCGCCCTGAGAAGGTGATATGGGTGGGAGCCGAGCGGCTCCGTCAGTGGTCCTGCGGCTGCAGCCAGCGCTGGAGGATGTCGGCTGACGTTGACGCCGGTGGCCTGCTGGAAGACGGGGGCGAGTTCTTCCACCTTGAAGGGCCTCTGCTCTTTCTGGGTATGGGCGATGAGGGCGCGGAGGGCATCGCGCAGATCTTTTTTGCCCTGGGTCTGCTGGCGGATGCGATCGTCCATCTCGGCGGCCATGAGCGAGCCGCGGGAAAAGGTATTCATGCCGGTGCGGAAGTCGACGGAGTAGAGGAAGGACGCCTCGCGCGACAGCACGACGGTGGACATGTGGTGGATGAACACGGGCGCGGCGTCGAGGACGCCCTGCAGGTTGTCGAGTTGACTGCGGCGGAAGGCTGCGCCGTCTTTGGCGGGCATGCTGTCGGCGAGGGCAGCGATTCCGGCATAGCGCCCGAAGCCTTCGTTGAACCAGATGGTGTCGATGATGGGCGGCATCTCCCACAGGAACGGCATGTAGCCTTCGCCGTAGGCGCGCTTCGGAACCCAGGAGTGCGCCATGTGGTGGGCGTAGTTCATGAGTTCCGAGTCCTGCTGCTGCGGGGTGGATTGCGGAGTCAGAGCGCGATCCGTGGAAAAGCTGAAAGTCCCGCTGTCGAGATGTTCCTGGCTGAAGTTGTAGTCGTGGCCGGGCAGAGCCTTGAGCAATTCCAGTTGCACGGTATAGGCGGGGAACGAGGCATCGCCGAAATAGCGCTGCACGCGAGTCGAGCGCAGTGCGCGCCAGTTTGGCCTCGAGAGTGAGGTCCTGTTCGCTCTCGTTATAGGCGGCCATCACGAGGGCGATGGTTCCGGGGAGCTGGCGAAGCTGCAGCGCGGGGCCCATGAGGACTTCGGAGTCGGCCAGGGCGTAATAGTTGGGGGCGGCGACGGTCGCGGTGCGCAACGGCGCCGGGACGACCGGAGTTATGGAGCTGAATACCGGCCAGTCGGGCGGACCGTCGAGATGCAGGGAGATCTTGTGGTCTTCCATGCCGTCGATGTAGGCGAAGACCGAGTAGCCGAGCAGGCCGAGGTAGCGTGGGCGGACCTTCGAGGTTTCAACGGCGGCGAGAACTTCTTTCTCCATGCGCACGATGTCCACGGAGTACTCGACGCGAGCAACTTCGTCTCCGAAGGAACCGAGGACCCAGCGCGGGCCGAGGCGGGCGCGCTTCGCGGCCAGCGGCTTGCCATCTGAGGAGTAGGCGCGGACATTTTCGACGAACGAATCGTAGAGGACGAGATCGTAGCCTCCGGGATAGTTGCGAGGCATGACCAGTATGGCGGGCGCGGGACGCGGCGAGGGAAGATCGAGCCGCACCTGAACGGAGGAATCTCCTGCCGCAGCGTAGCTTAGCCGGTATTGCACAGGTGGTTGAGCGTGAGCGAGACAAGCGCAGAATGTTAGGAAGGTGATGATCCAGTGCTTCATTGGCGTTCTCTGAATGTATCGGTGGCGGAACCTACGATAGCGACAGCTTAATGAGAGTACAACACTCCCCGAAAGCGGCAGCATCGCAGACAGATACACGATTGCGAGGCGCATCATTCGGAGGGCCCGATATGGTTTAACGTGGTTGAATCGACACCGTGGAAAATTCTGTTGCCTTACTCGATCTGCAGAACGTTTGTGTGATGCGGGGACAGAAGGTTGTCCTCGATGGCATCCGCTTGCGCGTGCAACTGAACGAACACATTGCGCTGCTGGGGCCGAACGGCTGCGGCAAATCGACCCTCATCAAGACGATTACGCGGGAGTGTTATCCGGTGGCGCGCGAGGGTTCGAGCATGTCCATTCTCGGGCGGACGAACTGGAATGTATTTGAGTTGCGGTCGCTGCTGGGCATTGTGAGCAATGACTTGCTGGCTTCGTGCACCAGCGACGCCAGCGGAATGGACGTGGTGCTGTCGGGGTTCTTCAGCAGCACGCGCATCTTTCCGAACCATGCGGTCGATGGAGCACAGAGAGAGCAGGCCGAGGCGGCGCTGGAGCAGCTGGGAATCGCGTGCCTGGGGCGGCGAGCGGTGCAGGAGATGTCGTCAGGGGAGGCCAAGCGGGTGCTGATCGCGCGGGCGCTGGTGCACCAGCCGCGGGCGCTGCTGTTTGACGAACCCTGCAACTCGCTGGACATTGCGGCGCAGCATGGCCTGCGCCAGACGATGCGCGAGCTGGCGAATTCGGGGATCGGGATCATTCTGGTCACGCACGAGCTGGCGGACATCGTGCCGGAAATCGAGCGGGTGGTGCTGATGTCGAATGGGCGGATCGTGGCGGACGGACCCAAGGAAGACGTGCTGCAGGCGGAGACACTGAGAGGGCTGTTCGGGGCGAAGGTGAGACTTGAGCGGCACGAGGGGTGGTATAGGGTCTGGTGAGAGCGTGAGGAACTGACAGTCGCCAGAAGGCAGCACTGCGGGCCACGATCGGCAAGTCCCCAGGTTAGCGCCCAACAGCGGGGCGTGAACCTGGGGCACCCAATTATTACCTTAGTGAAACGCGCCAGCCATTTCGGGCTCGGGCGCGGTTTCGAGCGGCTTGCCGTTCACCTTTGCACCGTTGGACTTCTTCTCGTGCGGGTGCAGGTCGCGGGCGTTGCGCAGCAACAGCACCAGCGGCAACATGCAGAGGAAGATGACGCCCATGATCCAGAAGGCTTCGACGAAGGAGAGCAGCGCGGCTTGCTGCTGCACCATGCCGTACATGGCGCCGAGCGACTTGCGGGCAGCGTCGACCGAGCTGGAACCGTGCGCCATGAACCAAGACTGCATGCCGCGGTAAGTCATCTGCGTGTTGTGATCGTAGGGCGTGATGTGGGAGACGATCTGGTCCTGATGCACCTGGCCGCGGCGAGCCAGGAAGGTGGTCATGGAGGCGATGCCGAAGCTGCCGCCGATGTTGCGCATCAGGTTGTAGATGCTGGTGGCGTTGCCCATTTTTTCGCGCGGGATACCGGACATGCTGGTGGCCATCAGCGGAATGAAGAGGAAAGCCATGGCGGCTCCCTGGTATACCTGCGGCCAGAAGATGTCCCAGTAGCCGGCGTTGAGGTTGAGGTGCGACAGGCTGAACATGGTCCAGCCGCCGACGATGATGCCGAAGGCGATGAGCTTGCGGGGATCGAAGCGGTTGGTGAGCTGTCCGACGATGGGCATCATGACGAGTGAGCCGATGCCGCGCGGGGAGAGCGCGAGGCCGGACTCGAGCGCGGGGTAGCCGAGCAGCGTCTGAAGGAAGATGGGCAGCAGCATGAGGCTTCCGTAGAGCACGAAGCCCAGCATGGTCATCAGACTGACGCCGGCGGTAAAGGTGCGGTCCATGAGCACGCGCAGGTCGACGATGGGGTACTTCGTCGTCAGCTCGCGGACGACGAGAGCGACCAGGCCGAAGACACAGAGGAGGCTGAAGACGCGGATTTGCGTGCTGGCGAACCAGTCATTGCGCTGGCCGGTGTCGAGGACGACTTGCAGCGTGCCAAAGCCGAGAGCGAGGAACCCGATTCCCCAGAGGTCGATGCCGCCGGACTTGTTCTTGCCGATGTAGGGCGGGTCGTGGACGAAGGCGCTCATCATGAGCACGGAGATGATGCCGATGGGGACGTTGAGGTAAAAGATCCAGCGCCAGGAGTAGCTGTCGGTGATCCAGCCGCCAAGAGTAGGGCCGAGGATGGGCGCGAGAATGATGCCGAGGCCGAAGGCCGCCATGGCGGTGCCGTGCTGCTTGGGAGGGAAGGTCTCGAGCAGGACGGCCTGCGCCAAGGGTTGCAATCCTCCGCCGGTAAGGCCCTGCAGGATGCGGAAGAAAATAAGCGCTTCGAGGCTGGTGGCCATTCCGCAAAGGACCGAGGTGAGGGTGAATCCGGTGACGCAGGAGAGCAACATGTTGCGGCGGCCGATGCGGTTGGCCAGCCATCCGGACATGGGCAGGATGATGGCGTTGGAGACGAGGTACGAGGTGACGACCCATGTGCCCTCTTCGACGGTGGCGCCCATGTTGCCCGCGAGGTGCGGGACGGAGACGTTAACGACGGTCGTGTCGAGAATCTCCATGAACGTCGCGCCCATGACGGCGGCAGTGACGATCCACGGATTGACGTGCCTGGGTTGGGCGGGAGACATACGCAATCCAACCGGTGATTATAGAAACCCGCGGCGGAATGGGAAGTGACGGAGGACACAAACGAGCACTTAGCAGTTAGCAATTAGCGCTTGGGGTAGGAAGCCGGAAGCTAAGTGCTCAATGCTTATAGCTGAGTCGCGAAAAGAATTCTGATGGCTCTCGACGCGATTCGGCCTGATTCGCGTAGGTGTGACTCGAATCACAGGGGGAAGTGAGGTGATTTGCTACAGTAAAACGTTATGTCTGCTCCTGATTCGCTCTTTGTACGCGCCTGCAAGCGCCTGCCTGTGCCGACCACGCCCGTGTGGTTTATGCGCCAGGCGGGACGCTATATGAAGGAATATCGCGAGGTTCGCAAGCAGTATTCGCTGGTGGAAATCTGCAAGAAGCCGGAGGTTGCCGCGGAGGTGACCATCACGGCGGCCGAGTACCTCGGCGTGGATGCGGCCATCATCTTTGCCGACCTGCTGCTGCCGCTGGAAGTGATGGGCATGCCGTTTCACTTTTCGCCGGGCGAAGGTCCGGTGATCGAGAAGCCGGTGCGCACGGCCGAGGACGTGAAAGTGCTGCGCACGGATCGCGCCGCGGAGCTGGGCTATGTCGCCGAGGCCGTAGGCAAGGTGGTGAAGCACTTCGGCTCGAAGCTGCCGGTGATCGGGTTCTGCGGCGCTCCGTTTACGCTGGCCAGCTACATGGTGGAGGGTGGCGGATCGCGGCACTACGTGGAAGTGAAGAAGCTGATGTACAACTCGCCCGCGGTCTGGGAGGAGTTGGTCGATAAGCTGGTGGAGGTGCTGGCGGAGTACGCCGCGGAGCAGGTGCGGCACGGCGCGGACGTCCTCCAGATTTTCGATAGCTGGGTGGGCTGCCTCAGCGTCGATGACTACCGGCGCTATGCGCTGGAGCCGACCAAGAGGCTGGTGCAGCGGCTGCAGAAATCGACCGGCGTACCGATTATTTACTTCGGCACCGACAGCACCACGCTGTTGCCGTCGATGTCGGAGACGGGCGCCGAGGTGCTGGGGCTGGACTGGCGGGTTCCGCTGGATGAAGGCTGGAGAATCGCAGGACATCAGCATGCGGTGCAGGGGAATCTCGATCCGGTGACGCTGTTTGCTTCGTGGAGCGAGGTGAAGCAGCGGGCGGAGGAGATCCTGCGGCTGGCGGACGGGCGGCCGGGACACATCTTTAACCTGGGGCACGGCATTCTGCCGCACACTCCGGTGGAGAACGTGAAGATGCTCGCCGAGTTCGTGCATGAATACAGCACGGCTGCGCTGGCGGCACGGAAGTCATGAGCGGCACGGCGGTACTGCTGATCGCGCATGGCAGCCCGGAGCGCGTGGAAGACATCCCGGAGTTTCTGCAGAACATTTCGCGCGGGCGTCCGATGCCGGAGGCCGTGGTACGTGAAGTGCAACACCGCTATTCGCTGATTGGCAGCTCGCCACTGACGCGCATCACGCGGCGGCAGGCGGAGCTGGTGGCGCAGGAGCTGGGCATTCCGGCGTATGTCGGGATGCGGAACTGGCATCCGTTTATCGCCGATACGCTGCGGCAGATGACCTCTGACAATGTAGGACAGGCGGTGGCGGTGTGCCTTGCGCCGCATAATTCACGGACAAGCGTGGGACTGTACAAGGAGGCGCTAGCCAGTGCGGGCGCGCCGTTCCCGATTGATTTCGTCGAGGAGTGGCACGACCATCCGCTGCTGATTCAGGCTTTCGCGGAGAAGTTGCGGGCGGGTTGGGCGGAGGCGTGCCGCAGAAGAGGGCAGCAAGGTTCCGGTGCTGTTCACGGCACATTCGGTGCCGAAGCGGACGGTCGTCGAGGGCGATGCCTACGAAGCGCAGACGCGAGAGACAGCGGCGCTGGTAGCGGCGCAAGTTCCCGAGATCGGCGAGTGGAACTTCGCATTCCAGAGCCAGGGCATGTCGGGCGGGGAGTGGCTGGGTCCCACAGTGGAGGACACGATTGTCAGACTGCGGGAGGCGGGACATTCCGCGGTTTTCCTACAGCCAATCGGGTTCGTGTGCGACCACGTGGAAATTCTCTTCGATATTGATATATTGTTTCGCAACTATGCGGCGCAGCGTGGAATGAAGTTATACCGCGCGGAGTCGCTGAACGATTCCGCGACCTTTGCGCGCGCGATTGCCGAACTTGTGCATAGCCGGCTGGCGGCTTGCGAAGGTAGCGCGGCGGCTGAGAAGATGCAGTAGTCCTCTTATGAAGCGAGTTGCGATTATTGGCGGCGGGATCTCAGGACTGAGCGCCGCTTTCCACCTGCAAAAGGCCCGCGCTGCGGGTTCCGATCTCACCTACACCCTGTTTGAGAGCAGCAAGCGGCTGGGCGGGTCGCTGCATTCGAGCAAGGTCGATGGCTGCCTGGTAGAGGCGGGGCCCGACTCGTTCCTCACGGAAAAGCCTTCGGCCGTGACGCTGTGCAAAGAACTGGGCATCGACGATCAGCTCATCGGCTCGAACGACGCCGAGCGCAAGACGTACATCGTGGTGAAGAACCGGCTGATCGCCATGCCTGACGGGCTGATGTTCATGGTGCCGACCAAGCTGGTGCCGACGGCGCTGACACCGCTGTTTTCGTGGGGCACGAAGTTTCGCATGGCACGGGAGCTGCTGCATCCTCCGCGGCCCATGCGGGACGACGAGACGGTAGGCGAGCTAGTGGAGCGGCACTTCGGCGCGGAGGTGGTGGACCGGCTGGCCGATCCGCTGCTGTCGGGTGTGTATGGCGGCGACGCAAACAAGTTGAGCGCGCGCGCCGTGCTGCCGAAGTTCGTCGACATGGAAGAGAAGTACGGCAGCCTGAGCCGGGCGATGCTGGCCGCGCACAACGAGATGAAGGCCATGGCGGGCAAGCAGCCGCCGCGTCCGATGTTCAGCTCGCTGAAAAACGGCATGCAGCAGCTGGTGGACGCGCTGACGGCGCGGCTCGATCCGAGCTCGTTCCGCATGAACACGCGGGTGCGAGGCATTTATCGCGAAGACGATGAGTGGCGCGTTGCCATCGATATGGGGCAGGACGAGATGTTCGATGCCGTCATCATGGCCACTCCGGCGAACGTGGCCGGTGGGCTGCTCGAGAGCGTGGATCGCGATCTGGCGGACGACCTGCTGGGCATCACCTACAGCTCTTCAGTGACGGTCACGCTGGGCTATCACATGGACCAGTTGCAGCACATGCCGCCGGGGTTCGGCTTCCTGGTGCCACGCAGCGAAGGCCGGCGGATGCTGGCGTGCACATTCGTCCACAACAAGTTTCCCCATCGCGCTCCGGCGGACAAGGGCATCATCCGGTGCTTCCTGGGAGGCGCGCGCGACGAGTCGGTGCTGGGCCTCACGGATGACGAGGTGGTGGCGACTGTGCGAAAAGAGCTGAAAGAGATCGTGAAGCTCGAAGGTCGTCCCATGTTCGAGCGGGTCTATCGCTGGCGGGGCGCGATGGCGCAGTACGAGTCGGGCCACCTGGCGCGGGTAGAACGTATCGAGTTACGGGTGAAGAACATCCCCGGGCTGGAGATCGCGGGCAACGCGTATCACGGCATCGGAGTGCCCGACTGCATCCGCGAGGGAACCAACGCCGCGAACGCAGTGGTGCAGACGCTGACCATGGCGGCAAGCGCAGCGCGGTAGACCGTTAAGAAGAATTCACCACAGAGGCACTGAGACACAGAGTTCTTTATTGTTCGAGATCCCTTGGGGTGATGACCGAAGCAGCGGTTTCCGTATCGAAGCGGGGAGAGTAATGACCGACACCTGCACCAGCTTAAGGAAGATAAAGTACGCCAGACTGAACGCGAAACAAAAAGAAATATTTAACTTTCAGCGTCTCGCGGGTAGGTTGGCGGCCTTCGGATTTAACTGCATCAAACTGGCGGATGATTGGCAAGGAGCGGACTTTCTTGCTTTTCATAAAGACGGCAAGACCACGCTGAAGGTGCAGTTGAAATCGAGACTGACAATCGACAAGAAATATCGGGATCCGAACCTTTGGATCGCGTTTCCCCACAACCCGGATAAGACAGAAGCTTGGTGCCTGATTAAGCATGCGCGCCTAGTTAAGAAGGTTGGGAAGCACACTTCTTGGCTTCGTAGTCACTCTTGGATTAATAACGGCAAGTACTCTTCTACCAGCATCAATTCGGGCTTGCTGGAGTGTTTGGCGGAGGACAGACTTGAGCCCTGAGTCAAGCGAGTCTGGCGCTGTCTCGAATTGATGGTGGAAGATTGTAAGAGGAATTTCCTCAGAGGCTAAAGTCCATCATCGTCGTGGCTCTGACCGGCTTAAGCTGCGCCCTTTCAAGGCGATGGCCCGTCTGCATTTTCTGGCATTCCGCTATACCTACATCACAATTTGTTTGGCCTGGCGGGTGATGGGGTGCTGCATCTCGTCGAGGTCGCCCTTGACTAAGTTGAGGCCGTAGACGCAGGACTCGAACTCGTGCGAGAGCTTGCCAAACAGCGGCGCCAGCCGCGCGTATTCGAACTGGTCGAACTTGGAGACGATGAAGTAACTCTCCTTGCCCGCCTTCACAAAGTCCACCATGCTTTCGAGGCGCTGGCGGCGCAGACGAATGCGATTGATACTCTCGGGAAACATTCCGGCGAGGAAGAGCGTGTAGTCGCCGATGTGCTTTCGCACCTGGCGCTCGCGGTCGAACGACGGCGCGGGCCCATAGATGGGGTCGGCCTCCAGCAGCATCTCGCCCACGTCATTCAGCGGACGCTCGTTGGCGTCGCGGACTTTGAACATCTGCTCGACCTCGCAGAACTCGGCGAGAAGATTGACGACGTAGTCCTGCAACACGGAGTCGCGCAGGGCAAGGTCGCGGTCGAAGTGATGGTGGATGAGTTCGCCGAAGAGCGCGCAGAGTGAGTGCGATTCAGGAATCATGGCCCGGTGTTGTTCCCCCACGATAGCGCCGGCAGGAGCGTTCCGGCGATTGGTTTTGTGTTTTGATACAGGAATTTGGGGTCCGGCGCAAGACGATTCCGCTGAGACCGTGACGAATGAGATGCGCGCCGAGCACTTTACTAGCAGTGGCGCGGAGTGGCTGCCAACGCGGGTAACTGGTAATTAGTGATCAGTAATTGGCGCCCAGAGGTGTTGCGAGAAATCGGCACCCCGTCCGGGGGTGTGACACAATGCGGACTCTTAGGAGGTAGGCATGGAGCGACAGAACATCAAAGGCAATTCGCCGTACGAAGCGATTGTTGGATTTTCGCGGGCGGTGAAGGTGGGGCCGTTCGTGACCGTGGGCGGGACGGTGGCCACCGGCGACGACGGCAAGATCGTGGGCGGCAACGACATGTACGCGCAGGCGGTGCAGACGCTGAAGAACATCGAGCGGGCACTCGCGGCGGCCGGAGCAAGCCTGCGCGATGTAGTGAGGACGCGGATGTTCATCACCGACGTCAGCCGCTGGGAAGAAGTGGCGCGGGCACACGGCGAGGTGTTCCGCGAAATCCGCCCGGCGGCAACCATGCTGCAAGTGGTGGCCATGGTTTCTCCGGAGATGCTGGTGGAGATTGAGGCAGACGCTATCATTGCCTCGGAGTTGCAGTAGCCCAAGATTCCAAGGAGCGGGTCTGCCATGAAAGCTACGACCATCGTGTTGTCAACCCTGCTGTTCCTGTGTGCCGCGGGATTTGCGCAGACGACATCACCTGCGCCAGTCACCGTGATTCGCGCGGGTTCGCTGATCGATCCACGCGCGGAGGCACCGAAGCGCAACCAGGTCATCGTGATTCGCGGGGAACGAGTCGAAGCGGTGGGCGATGCGGCGACTGTACAAATCCCAGCGGGCGCGACGGTGATCGACCTATCGAACTCGACGGTGCTGCCGGGGATGATTGAGTCGCACACGCATTTGTTTTTGCAGGGCGAGGACCCGGCCAAGGGCGGGTATGACATCCAGTTGCTGAAGTTCTATCCGTCGTACCGGGCGGCGCGGGCGACGGTGTCGGCACGGCGGGCGCTGGAGCAAGGCTTCACTACCATCCGCGACATGGAGACGGAGGGCGCGGGATACGGCGATGTGGGCATCAAGCAGGCGGTGAACGAAGGGATTATTCCCGGCCCGCGGATTTTCACAACGACGCGTGGGATCTCGACAACGGGCGGATATCCGCTAGAGGGGTATGCGCCGGGTGTGGACGTGCCGAAGGGCGTGCAGATTGTGGATGGGCCGGTGGAAGCGCGCAAGGCGACGCGCGAGCAACTCAATTACGGGGCGGACTGGATCAAGGTGTACATGACGCACCGCTCGTGGGTGGACAAAGACGGGAAGCTGGTTTCGCAGCCCACGCTGACGGTGGAGGAGCTGAAAGCGATCGTGAATGAGGCGCACGGATGGGGACACAAAGTGGCTTGCCACGCCTACAGCGGCGAAGGATTGCATCGCGCGCTGGATGGCGGCTGTGATTCCATCGAGCACGGGTTGTTGCTCGACGATGCCGCGATCGCGCAGATGAGGAAGCAGGGAACGTGGTACTGTCCGACGTTGTCGGTGTATTACACGGACTGGTCGCCGGAAGACACGCCGGAGGGAAAACGCGATCGGGCGCGGGCGGCCGACCACGAGCAGTCGTATAAGAAGGCCCTGCAGGCGGGATTGAAGATCGTCTTCGGTACCGATATTGGCGGCATTCCGTGGACGGAACCGATCGCGCCGGAATTTGGATTGATGACAAAACTCGGCATGTCGCCGCTGGAGGCAATCCGTTCGGCTACGACGCGGCCGGCGGAGATGCTGGGGATGCAGGGAGAAATCGGGGTGATTGCTCCGGGAGCGTATGCGGACATCATCGCGGTGAAAGGAAATCCGCTGGCCGACGTGAGCGAGTTGGGTAAGGTGAACTTTGTGATGAAGGGCGGCCAGGTGTACTTGCGCGATGCTGCGTGGGCCGCAGCGCACTGATCGATGGTTGAGAGCAAAGCAAAAGGCCAGTCCTGCCCAGCGGGACCGGCCTTCGCTTATGAAAAAAACAGGTCGTTACTTCTTCGGGGGAGCGATGGTGTCTTTCACGGCCTTGGCCACGCGGAACTTCACGACGGTCTTGGCGGGAATCTTGATCGCTTCGCCGGTCTGGGGATTACGTCCCACGCGGGCTTTGCGGTTCGATTTCACGAGACGACCGATGCCGGGAACGACGAACACGCCGTTCTTCTTGGTCTCTTTGATCGCAACTTCGGCGATGTAGTCAATCAACGCCGCAACCTGCTTGTTGCTGAGTTCGTGCTTTTCGGCGAGGTGCCGAACGAGCTGTGTCTTGGTCATGCCTGCTGCCATTGGATATTCCTCCTTGAATCATTGAGCGGTAAGAATGCTCAATTCCAGAGCATCTTATAACATTCGCGAAGGCGAGGAAAGCGTTTTCGCCATATTTTATGCGGGTTTTCCACAGGCCACATCCCGCAAAGCCTGTATTCATGCGCCTTTGGGAGGTTCCTAGTTAGGCAACATGGCATCTTCGCGCCGGATGCGCCGATGTGCTGCTGTTACCATCGAAGGTCGCACCATGAGCCTCTCCAACGCCATCATTCTGTTCATCGCCGCGCTGGTCGCGGGCGCCATCAACTCCGTCGCGGGCGGTGGCAGCTTTATCAGTTTCCCAACCCTGATGTACATCGGGATACCTGCCAAGTTTGCAAACGCCACCAATACCGTGGCGCTATGGCCGGGACAGGTGGCGAGCATCGGCGCCTACCGGCGGCAGTTCGAAAACCTGTCGTGGAAAACCATGACTCCCTTGCTGGTGACCGCCCTGCTGGGCGGCATCGCAGGCGCCTGGACGTTGCTCAAAACGCCGGAGACGACGTTTGTACGGTTGGTCCCGTGGTTGATCCTGTCGGCCACGATCATCTTCACCCTGAGCGGACGGATATCGAGCTGGGTGCGACGGCGCAGCAGCAGCGGCGAGCACCATGAGTTCAACACCGGACGGGGAGTGGTACTGCAGTCGTTTATCGCGTTCTATATCGGGTATTTCGGAGCTGGGGCGGGAATTCTCATTCTCGCGATGCTGGCGCTGCTGGGCATGGATGAGATTCACACCATGAACGCGCTGAAGGCGCTGCTGACCACGGTGTCCAACGGGGTGGCGATGGTGTTGTTCGTTTTCTCGCACGCCGTGCGCTGGCCGGAGGCGGTGTTGATGGTGGTGGCGTCAATGCTGGGCGGATACTTCGGCGCGCACTTCGCGCAGAAGACCAAGCCGGAATATGTGCGCGCCATGGTGATCGCGATCGGGGTCCTGCTGTCGGTTTACTACTTTGCCAAATCGATGCACGCCTAACGCCGCTGGCGAGCGGCCTCCGCGTCCCGCCCGGCGAAACGGTTGGCGTCTTCTGGCCGGAAGCGCAGCTTCATCACCAACAGCGGGAACGCGAGAAAGAATGTGATGGCGTTGGGAAGGATGAGCGGCAGCGAGCGAATCATCACCCCGTAGGCCACCCAAAGGAGCAGCCCGATGTTGAGGCTCACCAGCATGAGCAGCGAGATGTCGCTGACCGACTTGGTGCGGAAGGAATGCAGGGCTTGCGGCAGATACGCAAGCGTACAGAGCGTTCCGGCGGCGAATCCCACCAAAGATACGAAGTTCATATATCAGCTTAGCATCGGGCGAGCGGCCAATGGTTACGGGCAGGTTATGCCTGGTCGCGATTCAGCCGCCAGATACCGAAGTTCAGATAGCTGGCGTAGGTGACCCACAAGAGGTATGGAACCAGCAACGCGGCGGCCATCGGCGTCAACCAGTAGAAGATAACGATGTTGAAGAGGATCGCCAGCCAGAGCAGAACAATCTCGGCGAAAGCGACCCCCGGCAGGCGCGCGCCGAAAAAGATGCCAGACCATGCCATGTTGAGGCCAAGTTGCGCGAAGAAGATGAAGAGGGCAGAGCGTCCGCCGCGCCATCCGTAGTCACGCCAGACCAGCCAGGCCGCGACGGCCATCAGGACGTAGAGCGTGGTCCAGACCGGGCCGAAGACCGAGCTGGGCGGAGTGCCGGGCGGTTTACGCAGGTGCGGATACCATTCGCGCACGCCGCGCATGGTGAGGAATGAGGCCAGGCTGCCGGTTCCCAGCGTGATCAGCAGAAACACGATCAGCATCAGCCACGTCTTGGAGTCCACGACGGCAGTACCTTTCCCGGGCCAGCTAAGGGCTCGATCCTAAGCAATGGTGAGGACGACCTTTCCATAATTGGCGCGCTGTAACAGCAGGCGATGGGCGTCGCCTGCCTGTTCCATCGGTAACGTGTGGCCGATTTCCGGATGCAGCTTGCCCTGCTCGATCCAGGGCTGCATGGCCTTCAGGCAATCGTTCATGAGCACAGAGTCGTCGGCGAGGAAGCTCAGCCACAAGCCGTGCGCGCTCAGGCCGCGCGCCATCATCGCGCCGACATCGAATTTCTGGCGCTCGCCGGTAGCGGTGCCGTAAATGATGACCCGCCCGAAATCGCGGCAGCAACGCAGGCTCTTGGCGGTGTGCTCGCCGCCGAGCATCTCGAAGACGGCATCGACACCTTCACCCTGGGTAAGTTCATGGATGCGCTGCTCGTAATCGACCTCGCGGTAATTGATGGCGTAATCCAGGCCGAGCGTGCGCACGCGCTCGAGCTTCTCGTCCGACGAGGCGGTGCCATAGGTCTCGATGCGCAACAGTTTGCCGATCTGCACTGCCGCAGTACCCACTCCGCCAGCAGCCGCGTGGATGAGGACACGGCGCTTGCGTTCGCCGGCAACGTACACCGGCTCAATGGCGTCGGAGGTCATGCCGGCCTTCCAGAATGCCAGGTAGGCGGTGAAGAAATTCACCGGGAAGGCGGCCGATTGCTGCGACGTCCATCCCTTGGGCTGGGGCCAGATCATCTTGCGGGAGACGGCGATTCTCTCAGCCGCTGCACCATATTGCACGTAGCCCATGACGCGCTCGCCGGTGCCTTCGACCACTCCGGCGAATTCGCGGCCGGAGATGAACGGAGGTGGCGGCGTGTTCTTGTAGGTGCCGCGGGTGGAGAGGGTGTCGGCAAAATTCACGCCCACAGCCTCGACTCGGACGATGACTTCGCCGGGCTGGGCGATCGGTTCCGGCACGTCACGGACTTCGAGTACTTCCGGGCCGCCGGCACGTGCAACGACAACAGCTTTCATGGTTCGCTCCCGCAGCGAGTGTAAAACATCGGGCAGGCTGAGGCCGTGACGTACCGCACAACAGGTCAACTTCTACCACAGAGGCACTGAGACACAGAGAATGATTGGTCTTGGAATCTGGCGCGACGCGGAGGTCGGAGAAAAAGTCGGACGGTGTTGCGGACTCGACGGACATTTCTCCCCAGGGAGGATGGAAGAATAGAAAGAAAAACTCTGTGTTCTCAGTGCCCCTGTGGTGGATCTATTTCTATTTCGGCGCCTGCATGAAGTCGAGCGCGCGCGAGATGTACTGCTTCAACTCACGGCGGTGGACGACGGCGTCGAGCATGCCGTGCTCCAACAGGAACTCGCTGCGCTGGAAGCCCTCGGGCAGCTTCTGGCGGATGGTCTGCTCGATGACGCGCGGCCCGGCGAAACCGATCAGCGCGCCCGGCTCGGCAATGTTGAGATCGCCCAGCATGGCGAAAGATGCGGTCGTTCCGCCGGTCGTGGGATCGGTGAGCACAGAAATGTACGGCACTTTGGCGTCGTCCATGCGGGCCAGGGCGGCGGAAATTTTCGCCAACTGCATCAGGCTGACCACGCCTTCCATCATTCGCGCTCCGCCCGAGGCCGAGACGATGATGAGAGGAATTTTCTCGTCGGTGGCGCGCTCGACGGCGCGAGTGATGGTCTCGCCGACAACGGAACCCATGGATCCGCCGATGAAGGAGTACTCCATGGCGCTGACAATGACCGGCCTGCCGTTAATCTTGCCACGAGCATTGATGATGGCGTCGTTCAGCCCGGTATCGGCGATGGCCTTCTTCAGTCGTGCGGCATAAGGCTTGAGGTCGGTGAACTGGAGCGGATCGGTGGAAACCAGGTTGCCGTCTTCGGTCGTGTACTGGCCGTCGTCAAGCAGGTAGGCAAGGCGGGTGCGGGCGTCGATGCGGAAGTGGCGTTCGCACTTGGGACAGACGTTGAAGTTCTGGTCGAGGTCCTTCTTCCAGATAATCTGGCGGCACTGGTCGCACTTGACCCAGAGTCCCTCGGTCTTGACGCGCTTCTCGCCCGAAGTGTCGAGATCCGCCTGTTCCCGCTTAAACCATGCCATAGTGATTCCCCAGTTTAGCTGACGAGGTGGGAATTGTCGCCCGCACTAGTACTCGATGCCGCGCTGCGCTTCAATGCCCTTGGTGTAGGCGTGCTTCACTTCTTTCATCTCGGTGACAGTGTCGGCAATTTCGACGATGCTGGGGTGGGCGCTCCGTCCGGTGAGGATCACGTGAACCATCTCTGGCTTCTTCTTCAGCGCCGCGACAACCTTTTCCGGGTCGAGCATCTTGTAGCTGATGGCGTAGTTGATTTCGTCGAGGATGACGAGGTCCCACGCGCCGGACAGAATAGCGGCTTCAGCCTCGTCCCACGCTGCTTCGACCAAGCGGACATCTTCGGGATCGGTCTCGGCGCCGCCGACCTTCACGAAGCCCCGGCCCATCTGCTTGATGACCCAGTTGTCGCCGAAGGCCTTCACTGCGTCGAGTTCGCCGTAGTGCCAGGAACCTTTGAGGAACTGCAGCATGAGAACCTTGAGGCCGTTGCCGACGGCGCGCAAGGCGGTGCCCATGGCGGCGGTGGTCTTGCCTTTGCCGGGGCCGGTATTCACGATGATGAGTCCTTTGCGCACGTCTGCCATGAAGCCTTCTCCCTGCGGAGGAATGGGTTGCGAAGTTACCAGCTTAGCAGTTCGGGACGCGCGAAATAGCCCTCCCGATTTTCTGCGATACTAGGGATTGAACCCGGTGAAAGCAGCATGATTATGGAACTGGTTGCAGATCCCAAGTCGGTCAAGGTCAACAAAACTGCCGGCACTGGCATGGACATCGAATGGAAGGACGGCCATCAGAGCGCGTATAGCTTCGTCTTTCTACGCGATGCTTGCCCGTGCGCACTGTGCCAGGACGAGCGCGAAAAAGATGGGCGGCAGCCGGGCGATCCGCTGAAGCCGGTGGCAGGTACGCTGCCCATGTTTAAGGCATTGGCGCGGCCCACCGAGGTCGGAGCCCGTGGGCAAGTACGGCATCCGCTTCACCTGGAACGACGGCCATCAGCACGGTATCTACTCGTGGGAATTTTTGCGCGAGCATTGCCCGTGCCAGGACTGCAAGGCGCGGCGTTTGATGGACGTGACTGCCAGCGGAAGCAAGCCGAATTGATCGTCGGGCGCAACGAGCTTAGGAAGCCAGATTTGTCGCACCTTTCGCAGTTAAATCCCCAGCAGCGCGAAGCCGTCGAAACCGCCACCGGGCCGGTACTCATCCTGGCTGGAGCCGGCAGCGGCAAGACCCGCGTCATCACTTATCGCATTGCGCACCTCATCGACGAAGTGGACGCGTGGCGCCCGACTCGATTCTTGCGGTCACCTTCACCAACAAGGCGGCCAGCGAGATGGCCAGCCGGGTGGAGTCAACTGGTGGGCGCGCGCACGCTGGCCAAGCCGCTGATAGCGACGTTCCATTCGTTTTGCGTGCGGCTGCTGCGCCGCGATATCGAGACGCTGCAAATCGCCGGCAAGGGATACCGCAAGGACTTCGCGATTTACGACGAGTCGGACCAGCAGAGCGTCGTGAAGGCGGCGATGCGCCGGCTCGGGCTTGACACTAAGCAACAGACCCCACGCAGCGTGCTGTCACACATCTCCTGGGCGAAGAACCACATGCGCGATCCGCAGGAGGTCTACCTTGAATCGGCGGACCCCAGGACGGAGCGCGTCGCCCAGATCTACGAGATCTACAAGCAGGAGCTGGCGAAATCGAACGCGCTCGACTTCGACGACCTGCTGCTCTATGCCGTGCGCGTGCTGAAGGCCTCGGGCGAAACGCGCGACCGCTATAACCGGCGCTATCGGCACATCCTGGTCGATGAATATCAGGACACCAACCGTCCGCAATACGAGCTGATGCGCATGCTGGCAGGCGAGGAGCACAACGTCTGTGCCGTAGGCGACGAAGACCAGAGCATCTATTCGTGGCGCGGGGCCGACATCCGCAACATTCTGGAGTTCGAGCAGGACTTTCCCGAGGCGCGGATCATCCGGCTGGAACAAAATTACCGCTCCACGCAGAACATCTTGCAGGCGGCGTCGGCCGTGGTCGCGAACAATGTACGCCGCAAAGGCAAGAACCTGTGGACGGACCGCACCGGCGGTGCGAAAATCGGATACTACGAAGCTCCCGACGGCGAGAACGAGGCACTCTTCGCCGCCGACTACATCGCGAAATACCTGGCCAAGGCGGGCGAAGAAGGCGGACATGAGCCGCGGGCGGCGGTACTGTATCGAACCAACTCGCAGTCGCGCCTGCTGGAAGAGGCCATGCGCCGCTACCAGTTGAAGTACCACGTTGTGGGGGGCTTCAGCTTTTACGAGCGCTCCGAGATCAAGGACATGATCTCGTACCTGAAGGCCATCCAGAACCCGGACGATTCGGTGGCGATCCAGCGCGTCATCAACACGCCGGCACGCGGCATCGGCAAGAGCACGACGGAAACCCTCGAGCGGATTGCGTTGGAGACCGGAATTTCGCTGTGGGGAGCCATCCAGGAAGCGCTTCAACGCGACCTGCTGCCAGCCGCGGGCGCTGGCCGCGCTTAAGGGATTCAAGCAGTTGATGGAGGACGCGCGCGCGATGTATCTGGGATCGTTCCGCGAGCACGTCGAGGATACCGCCGCTCCTGAGCAGGCAGTCACGGATGACGACGCCCAGCACGCCATGGATTTTTCGCCGGAGATGTTTGAAGCGGCCAGCACTGATTTCGGCCCGGAATCGCCGGCTGAGGCGGAGGGCGAAGTGGCGTCGGTCGAGGGCTTCCGTGCGCCGGGCGATGGCGCCACCACGGCTGAGCTGCTGAAGTTCCTGATTGACCGCACCGGCTACATCAAGCAACTTGAAGAGGAAGACACGCCCGAGTCGCTGGGACGCATCGACAACCTGCGCGAACTGGTGAACGCCGCGATGGACTCGCGCGACCGGGGCGAGACGCTCAGCGAGTTTCTCGATCACGCGACGCTGGTGAGCGATGCTGACGACTACGACGAGAACTCGCGTATTACGTTGATGACGCTCCATGCGGCGAAGGGCTTGGAATTCGCGCTGGTGATTCTGGTGGGACTGGAAGAGGGCCTTTTCCCCCACTCGCGCACGTCTGATGGCCCCTGACGACATCGAGGAAGAGCGCCGGCTGTGCTACGTGGGGATGACCCGCGCGATGGACACGCTGATCTTGAGCAACGCGCGCTATCGCCGCCGGTACGGCACCGACATGCCGGAGGCGAGCATCCCGTCACGCTTCCTGGAGGAGGTCCCGCGAGACTTGTTGCAGGAGTTGGGAACAGCGCGGCGGTCTGCGTCGCGGGTTTCAGCGGAGGATTCCTCCGGCTCGCACTACGCGTATGAAGACGAGGACCAGCGTCCACAGTATGGGCAGCCCAAGCCGAAGCCGCGAGCTTCGTACAGTGGCACGGCGTACAACTCGATCGGCAACATCGCGGAGTTTTTTGCCTCGCGCGGGAAGAAGTTTTCGCTCCCCGTCAGCGTGCCGGCGGAAACGGGCGGGAAGGCGGGGTTCCGTCCCGGCCAGCGCGTGCGGCACCCGAAGTACGGAGAAGGAATGGTCTATCAGCGCGAGGGAGACGGGGAAAACGTCAAGCTTACGGTACAATTTAACAAGTTCGGATTGAAGAAGCTGGTGGAGAAGTACGCCCAACTGGAAAAGGCGTAAGCCACCCGCCGCCGCCGACGAGGGACAGCAGGCTGCTTACCGGTATCTGCTCAGCGCCGCAAGGCGCGGCCTTCGAATCTTAGATCGCAAAGGAACCTGTAATTCATGGCAAATACCAAGAGCATCACTGACAAGATCGAGCGCAAGAAGGTGAAGCGCGTCGCGCGCAAGAAAGCGACCCCCAAGGCTGCCCGCAGCCACGCCCGCGGTTCGGCCAAGCGCAAGGTCAAGAAGATGGTACGCGGACAGTCGAAGCGCTAGTTCAGGCTGTTGCGACCGCGAAATCGTCAAGGCCCCATTCCTTTCGAGGAGTGGGGCCTTTTCTATCGCTAATTTCTTTGGCGCGGCGTTGGCGCCGGAATCAGTGCGGCGCAGTGGCAGGCGGAGCAGCCGCAGGGGTCGAGGGCTCTTCGGCGCCGTTGGCCGACGCCGTCTTCTTTCGGTCATCGAGGTTCACCAGAATCGAGCCGACTGGCTGTTCCAGTGCGAACTGGTCTTCGCTGATGGACTGGTTGATCGACAGCTTCACGATGAACAGCCGGATGTCGTACTCTTCCTGCGGCCGCTTGATGTCGATGTAACTGGGAAACTGCACCCCGTCATAGTCCTTAAAGACCTGGTAGCTGACGTCGGTGACTGCCTTGCCGTAATCGTCGAAGATGATCTGCCGGTGTGCCACCAGATTGGTCCGGTCGAATACCACCTTGCGGTACAGCACCCATCCTTTTTCGGATTTGCGAATCACGTCGAGGACGTAGTTCGGCTGCTGCACCAGTTTGTGGTTCTGTTTGTCCACCACCATCTCGGTGCTGTCTTCGAGTACGGCAATTTCGTTTTCTGGGTTGACGGCCTGGAGCAGCAATGCGTCGTAGATCGCTTGCGGACGTAGCGAATCGAGGGGACTTTCCGAGCCCTCAATTGTCTGGTTGTGGCCGATGTAGAACTTGTTGGTGCCCGGCACCGAGAGCTTAAACTGCTGGCCGTCGCTGACGATGTCGAAGGCCTTGTTGCGGACAATGGGGTACAGCCCAATCATGCGGAGCATACTGGGCTTGCGCACCAGGATGTAGCCGCGGATTTCCTTGAAGTCGGTGACCTTGCCCCTCTTTTCGCCCCCTACCGAGGTGTCGATGTCCACGGTGGCGTTCAGGCTCTTGACGCGGCCGGCTTCCTCATTGAGGCGGTCGATCAGCTCCTGCTGCGTAGCTGTTTGCAGCTTGGCGGTGCTCAGCCTTGTCTCCACCACGCGAGTATGGAAAAGACAGCCCGGCGTGCTGAGCAGCAGGGCAAAAACGGCAAAAAGCAGGTTTCGGTAGGACTTCATAGGCGCGGGGGGTTCAGTAGGCTCCAAACCCGTAAGTATACCGCCGAACGGGATTGCCCGGCGACGGGGAACAGCGTGGGTCCCTCAACGGTGGGATCCGGCAGCCTTGCGGTAGGCCGCGACGTTCTTATCATGCTCGGCGGCACTACGGGAGAAACGGTGGTGACCGTTGTCATCGCTCACGAAGTAGAGGTATTCGCTTTCCTTCGGGTGCAGGGCGGCCTCGAGGGACGCGGCTCCGGGATTTGCGATGGGGCCGGGAGGCAGGCCGGGAAACTTGTACGTGTTATAGGGCGAGTCGAACTGCAGGTCCGACTGGTAGATGGTCCCGCGATACCTCCCGTTGATGAGCGCAGCGTAAATCACCGTCGGATCGGCACCTAGCAGCATGTTCTTGTCGAGGCGGTTGTAATACACCCCGGCCACCAGTGGGCGCTCGTCGGGCGCAGCCGTTTCCTTCTCCACGATCGACGCCATGGTGACGATGCGGTGGATGTCGGGACGGCCCATCAACCCGATCTTCTGCGCCGCCTGACGGAAGCGGCGCACCATCGCCGCCGCAATGTCGTGCGGCGTGTCGATGCGGCTGAACTGGTAGGTATCGGGAAACAGGTAGCCCTCAAGCGACTTCGCCTGTGGATCGATGTCGTGTATGAGCGACACGTCGTGGTTTGCGACGGTGATGAAGTCGGCGGCGGTGCCCAGTCCGGCTTGCTCCACCACAGTGGCAATGTCGTACAGGTTGTAGCCTTCCGGCACCACGACGGTGCGGGCGTAGATGTCGCCTCGCAACAGGCGGTCGCGTACCTCGACGGCGGTTGCAGGCGCGTCGAACTTGTATTCGCCGGCCTTCAGCTTGCCCTGACCCAATGCGTAGTTCAACGCAAGAAACGCCGGAGCACTGTGGATGATGCCCTGACTCTGCAGGGTCATGGCGATGTGGCGCGCGCTCCAGCCGGGATGCAGCAGCACGAACTTCTCGCCGCCCGGATCGACGGGCTGAAAGTCCGCCCAATACGCCCAGAAGGCGACCACGGCGGCGGCAAGCAGAATAAGAACAAGGAGTTTACGCACGGCTCGGTTCGGGCATGCCCAATGTCAGCAGTGTAGATGATTTGTGGTGGCCGCAGTGGCTCAGTCCCGTCGCGAGGCCCGCGATTCCAGGAACGCCTGCAGAATCAGGACTGCGGCCAGGCGGTCGACGACCTCTTTGCGGCGACGGTCGCTCATCTCGGTCTCGTCAAGCAAGCGATTGGCCTCGACCGACGTGAGACGCTCATCGAACAGATATACGGGCAGCTTGAACCGCGCACGCAGCTCTTCCGCAAAGGCCTCCACCTTCTCTGACTGCGTTCCTTGTTCTCCGCTCATGCGCAGCGGCAAGCCCACTACGATCTCGGCGACGTTGTATTGCTTGAGCGTGCGGCGCAGATGGTCAAAATCATTGCGCTTGGTGGTGCGGTGCAGCGTTGGCAGGCCCTGGGCGGTCACGCCCAGCTCATCGGTCACTGCCAGTCCGATGCGCCGAGAGCCATGATCCACCGCCAGAATGCGGGTAGCGCGCGGGGTTTCCGGCGGCGGCGTATTTTGTTTTTCCATATTGATGCCAGCAAGGGTATCCTAATTCCCACTCGCCAACCCTGCGAGTACCATTAGCGCAATGGCCGACCCACTCATCGACGAGTTCAGCGCGCTGGAAAGTGCGCAGCACGGTGACACTGTCGTGCCGTCCCCAGCTAACCCGCCGGCGACGGAACCGCGCGATGAGCGGCATCGCTCGCGGCGGATTCAGGAAGCGTCGCTGGTCATTCTCGCAGCAGGCGCGGTCCTAAGCCTGATGTATGTCGCAAAGCTGATCCTGGTGGTGGTACTGACGGCGGTCCTGCTCTCCTTTGTCCTGGCTCCGGTGGTCGATGGTTTGGCGAACTTTCGCATTCCTAAACAGCTCGGCGCGTTCCTGGCCGTGTCATTTCTGGTGGCTGCGGTCGGCATCGTGTCGTATCTGTCCTACGCCCGTGCGATGGAGTTCCTGTCGCAGGTGCCGGAGTACCGCATCCGCGTCCAGCACATCGTCAACGAAATCCGCCAGAAGGCCGAACAGTTCGAGAAGACCACGGAAACCGTGCTGCCTCCGGAACCGGAAGACAAGAACTCCGTCACCATTCGGGAGCGCAGCGGCCTGGGGAACTACCTCGGCCACAACATGAGCGCGGTCTCAGAGACGTTCCTGGCGGTCTCGTTCGTCCCGTTCCTGGTGTACTTCATGCTGAGCTGGCAAGACCACGTGCGCGCCTCGTCGGTCATGCTGTTTCAAATGAAGAACCGCAACGCCGCCTACGTGACGCTGAGCCTCATCGCCGCCATGATCCGCTCCTTCATCGTCGGCAATTTCATGATCGGCTTGTTTCTGAGCGCGGCCAGCATAGCGGCCTTCGGACTGATGGGATTGCCGTACTTCTACTTTCTTGGCGTCATCAGCGGCTTTCTCAGCCTGATCCCGTATCTGGGAGTGGTTCTCGCCATTTTGCCGCCGGTGATTGTCGGACTCGGCTATCTCACCACCGCAACCTTCATCCTCACTTGCGCGCTCGTCGTGGGGCTGCACCTGTTCGCGATGAATGTCCTTTATCCGATGGTGCTGGGCAAACGGCTGCGGCTCAATCCCTTGTCGTTGACCCTGTCGTTACTTTTCTGGGGATGGTTGTGGGGCGCGATGGGCTTGCTGCTTGCCGTGCCGCTTACCGGGGCATTGAAGATTATCTGCGACAACATTCCGCAGCTGCGACCATTCGGGGACTGGATGGGCGAGTAGGGCAGTTTCGGGTTTCGCTTGCGATAACATTCTTACTTGCACGAGGGGGACGTTGTGACTGATCCGAAGCAGCCGTTCAATCGCCGTGAGTTCATTCAGGGAGCGCTGGCCGGGGCCGCGCTCGCCACCTTGCCTGTCAACGCTTTTTCGGCCTCCAATCCCGATATGCAGGCCGTACTCGCCCATGTCCCCAAGATGCACGACGAGAACGTCAAGCACCTGCAGGAGTGGATCGCTTTACCGTCGATCGCAGCTCAGGACTTGAACTATCCGCAAGGGCCGGAGTACATGGCCAAGCTGGCGCGCGAAGCCGGGTTCGAAAACGTCGAGATCGTCCCCACGTCGGGCAAACCGGGAGTGTTTGGAATACTCAATTCCGGCGCGCCCACGACCGTCGGCATTTACTTCATGTACGACGTGAAGCAATTCGATCCCTCGGAGTGGTCATCGCCGCCGCTCGAAGGCAAGATCGTTGACAAGGAAGGCCTCGGCAAGGTCTGCATGGGACGCGGCGCCGTCAACCAGAAAGGCCCGGAGACGGCCTTCCTTAGCGCGCTGCGGGCCTTCAAGGCCGCGAAGGTGAAGTTGCCCGTCAACCTCGCGCTGGTCTGTGAAGGTGAGGAAGAGATCGGCTCGCCGCATTTTCCCGAGATCGTGAAGAACCCGAAAGTGATGGCCGAGCTGAAAAAGTGCACGGGCGTTTTCATGCCGTCGGCCTCGCAGGATCAGGACGGCAGCGTTGAGATCGACCTCGGCGCCAAAGGCGTAGTCGAGCTCGAACTGGTCTCGACCGGCGAGAAGTGGGGACGCGGCCCGTCTCACGACGTCCACTCCAGCCTCGAAGCCACGGTCGACAGCCCCACCTGGCACCTCGTGCAGGCGCTGAACACGCTCATCCTGCCGGACGGGCACACGCCCGCGGTCGCGGGTTTCTTCGACAAGGCGAAGCCGCTCACTCCGGCGCAGCTCGACATGATCAAAGCCGTAGTCGCCCAGCGCAAGGAAGAGATGGTCAAGAAACAGTTGGGCGTGCAGCACTGGGCGGGCGACAAGAATTACCTCGACGCCATGATCGCCCTCGAATCGCAGCCCACCATCAACATCGAAGGCCTGGTTGCCGGGTACACCGGCACGGGTGGCAAGACCGTGCTCGGACATCGCGCCGTGGCCAAAATCGACATGCGGCTGGTGCCCGACATGACCGCACAAGGCACGCTCGCACTGCTCAAAGACCACCTCGCCAAGCACGGCTATGGCGATATCGAGGTCAACATGAGCGGCGGCTACGATCCCAACCAGACCTCGCCGGATACCAAGCTCATCCAGGCGCAGATGACGACCTACAAGAAGCTGGGGCAGGCCCCGCTGCTGTGGCCGCGTTCCGCCGGCTCGTGGCCGGGCTACATCTTCACCAATTCGCCGCTCAGCCTGCCCGCGGGGCACTTCGGTCTCGGCCACGGCACCGGCGCGCACGCTCCTAACGAGTACTACCTGATCGACTCCACCAATCCCAAAGTCTCTGGCCTCGACGGAGCGGTAGGATCGTTTGTCGAGTATTTGTACGCGCTGGGGTGATCGAACCTACGTACTGTCCCGCGCCGCGCTCAAGCGAACCCAAGTGAGCTAGGGCGCGTGTTGCGTTGCATTTGGCAAGGCCTGTTCACGCCGGCAATCACTTAGGGGATCGACTGGCATTACAGATCAACTTTCCGCAAGCCGACTTATCAGGTGTAATTTTCCAGAAGCCGGTTTGAACTGAGCTGCTGGCGCGGCGGAAGCCGCTTCCATTCCATTTGGGACGCAGAACTAACCCTCGGGAAAACCGGCACTCGGAAGGAAAGGCCCTGCGCCATAGCATTCCACGCGAGGTGCATGCGGATTGAAAGCCTTTAAGAAACGGGCTTGACCCGATCAAAGTCTGTCATGGCGACTGCAGAGAAAGGGAGGGTTAACATGACAACCGCTGATAACGCCGCTAAACCACCAGGCGCTGATCGTGAGGGCCTACTCACCCGTCATCCGCTGGTCATATTCTTCGTAGTCGCCTACGCTTTCTCATGGCTCGCGTGGATACCCTTGGTGCTGTCCAAAGATGGTGCTGGTCTCCTGTCGTTTCGTTATCCGCTGGGGGTCTCTGCGGCTATCGTCATAGCTTCCTTTGTGGGCCCATCCTTGTCGGCGTTCATTATGGCGGGCGTAACCGAAGGAAGGGCGGGCATAGGTCGCTTGTTGCGCCGGTTCGTACTGTGGCGGGTGAGCCTTGGGTGGTACCTGTTCGCTCTGATCGGCATCCCCATGATCCTAGTGCTCGGCGTGATTGTCTTACGGGGAGCCCTGTCGTCGTTTCAAGGACTCGCTCCCCTGGCCCCGCTGCACATGCTCACCCTCTTTGTTTACGTATTACTCCATGGACCGTTGGGCGAAGAGCCCGGCTGGCGAGGCTTCGCGCTGCCCCGTCTGCAGCGGTTGCACGGTCCTCTGGTCGGAAGCCTGATCCTCGGCCCCCTCTGGGCGTTGTGGCACTTGCCCCTGTTCTGGGTTCCAGCTTGGAATTTCCCGCCCACCATTCTGAACATGGTGCTGTTTGTCGGTGCGTCCATCCCCTTTACTATCGTCATGACGTGGGTCTTCAACAACACGAAAGGCAGCCTGCTCATCGCCGTCTTGGTGCACACGACCTTTGACATGACCTTTGTAATTCTGAATCTGCTCTTTACCGCCCCTATCGTGACTGATTACGGCAGTACTGTGCCAATTCTGATCGGCTGTGGGGCGGTGGCGTTACTGGTGATCGCCCTGACCCGAGGCCGCCTGGGGTACCAACACTACCGGGGAGAAGAATCTGATCCGGCTACAGCCTCAAGATAAGGATGAGCTCTACCCCCAGTAGAGCGGATGGTGGCCGACATTTGGCTGAAGTTGGCAAATGTGGGAGTGCCGACAGTCTCGTATCAGGGCATTACTTCAGTCGTGCCGTTCCACCCAACTAAAATCGAAGGGGGCTTCAGCCCCTGAGGGAACTCGATCCTCTCCAAATGGCATTTGCGAGCCCGATTCCATTTTTCGAACAGCAACTTCTGCCGTGCCACGGATAGATGGCTACATTTGAGGATTAAGGCAAACTGGGGCCATGCTGGCAGAAGACTCCAAGGCGACTGCTATCCAGCGCACGGTTTTCCGCACCATGACGACGGAACAGCGGCGCCGTTTGGCCTTGGAAATGAGTGACTCTCTGCGCAACGTCGCGCTCGCCGGTTCACGCAGCCGCCGGCCCGACCTCGACGCGAATGGCTTGTCTCGCGAACTAGCTCGCATCATGTATGGGTTGGCGTCCCCGCCGTGACACGGCTCTGAGTGGCCGACACGAGACGCAGCGCCATCGCTCGCCCCCAATTACGAATGGAATATAATCCGGCCATGCCCGACAGTGTGATCCACATTTCGGAAGAAGACGCCGCGCGTGACTTCGCCGCAGTGCTGGCACGGGTGCGCGAAGGCGCTGAGGTCGTGATCGAATCCAAGTCCCGCGCCGTCGCAGTTGTGCGTCCCGCAGGTGAGGAATTCCGTCCCCGGACGCTCTCCGAATCCATCGCTCTCGCCAGAAAACATGCCGCCGAGCTGGGCTACGAGCCTCGAATGGATCCGGATTTCGCCTCCGATCTGGAAGAGATCATCCGCAGCCGCCGTCCGTGGGTTCCGCCCGCATGGGAGTAATCCTCGACTCTAGCATCCTGATCGCAGGCGAGAGGCGCAATCACAGTGTGTCGGAGATCTTGGAGCGTGTCGAAGTCGTATGCGGGAAAACTACCGCCGCTCTGTCGGCTATAACCGCCGTCGAGCTCACCCACGGTATTTATCGGGCCAGGATTGAAGCCGACCGCAAACGCAGGGAAGCCTTCGTCGAAGCGCTCTTCCAGTCGATAGCCGTACATCCGCTGTCGCTGGAAGTTGCGCGTCTGGCCGGACGGATCCATGGCGAGCAGATGGGCCACGGACTGAGCATAGACTTTCCCGACCTCATCATCGGGGCCACGGCCCGGTACCTGGGTTTTGATGTCGTGACTCTCAATGTCCGACACTTCCAGATGATTCCCGGCCTCACGGTCGTCTCAATTTGAAGGGTGTTCGAGAATTGTTCCTTCTTGGGAGTTCGGCCTTCGTCCCGTAGAATCGTCGGTTGGCATTCATCCCGCTCATAGCGGCGTAAGGAGTTTTCAATGGCACGCATGGTGAATTGCGTAAAGATGGGTCGCGAAATGGAGGGCCTCGACGAGCCGCCCTTCGACGGTCCCCTGGGTCAGCGGCTGTACGACAACGTCTCCAAGCTCGCTTGGGAGCAGTGGCAGGAGCACATGAAGATGCTGCTCAACGAGTACCGCCTGCAACCCTGGAAGAAGGAGCACCAGGAATTCATCGTGCAGCAGATGGAAGCCTACTTCTTCGGCGAAGGCGCAGAGACGCCGAAAGACTTCGTACCGCCGCCAAGCCGCTAGAGCGGTTTTCGTGGAGCGGCGCTTTAGCTTCACCGCCGCTTTCAGCAAGGCCTCTTGAAGGGAGCCGGGATTACCCCGGCTGCGCCTCGCCTCTTCTCTCGACTGCACCAACCTTTGGATTGCTTCTGGTTGGCGCTTTTGTCACACGACGCTGTGTCCTGCGTCCTTTCGCCCTGATCCCCCGTCCGATATTCAAGAAGGCGTGAGGCGGGGGAAATGTGTCTCCGCCCGGACTGCGCACAGGCCGCAGCCCAAAGTAGCTCTTTGAAAACTCAGACCAACCTCGGTTTCGATAATCGGAGACTGCGGTCTAACTCGCCGGAGATTGTCAATCGGCGAAGAACCACGCAAGTAGACGACTGTAACTACCTTTAGAATGACATGGATAGATATAACTATCTTATATTTCAGTGGCTTGCGAACAATTTCTGCCTAACTGACTGATTCTAAACAACAGGGCGAAAATATTTATGTGTTATATGCAGCTACAACACAGTGAACTATAACACCAGCACTCACCCCAAGCCCGGAACTGAGTGCCTCGCATCACTGGCTATTGGGGCGCATAAACCGCCCAGCCCCGCGGTCCCGCCCAGAAGTCGCCATACCCCGCGTCGGCCGTCCATTTGGTTGCAGGACGGCTCGTGTCATGTCCTCCCCACGCCACCGGTTCGAAGCGGACTCCCTGCCATTGCGTCTGCACTGTCGCTCCATTCCACGAGTCCCCGCGATTGTTGAGTACATAGATCAGCCCCGGGTGATTGGCGTCGCCGGTGCGTTGCATGATGTACAGGTCGTCAGCGGTGAACAGCACATCTGTCTCCCCGCCCGCGTATTTCTCATGCGCCGAAACCAGCGCCGCGATGCCGTTGGGCGTCCCGGTGCCCGCGAGTCCTGCGTTATACCAGTCCTGCCAGAAGACGCTGGGGTAGCCCTCGTGCGTCAGGATAAAGCTGTAGGCCATCTGCTTGTCGTGCAGTATCGCGCTGCCGTCGTCGCGAATGGTGTCGTGGTTGTCGACAAACGTCACCGCGTTTAGCGGGTAACTCTGCACAACCGTCCCGGGCTGGGCCAGCGTGGTGAGGCTGAAGCCGTAGGTATCGCACAGATCTTTCAGCCGGTAATGAAGTGCGAAATCGAACGCCGACACCGGGTTGTCCATGAAGGTGTTGATCGAATTCAGCCAGTCATCAGTGGTGCGCGCGTTGTCCCAGCACTCGCCGACCACGAAGGGATAGAAGCCCTGCGCCGCTTTGTTGAGATAACGCAGCTCGGCGATCGACTTCACCATCCACGGCCCGTAGCCCTTTACGAAATCGAAGCGGAAGCCGTCGTAGCCCAGGGTCTCCACCATCCATTCCGCCAGGCTGACCACTTCCTCATACACCTTGGGATTGCGATGGCAGAGATCCGGCATATCGCCGAAGGTCATTTCGTCGTATCTCTCGTACGAGGACGGATGGAAATAAGTCCAGTCGCGCGCAAACTTGCCGCTGCCGGGAGTGAACTTGGTCCACCGCGTGTTGCCATCGAGCGGATTGGGCTCTTGGGCATCGCCGCCGTTGTTGTGGTTGATCACCAGGTCGGCGTACACCTGCATATTGGCTGCGTGAGCGGCGTCGATTAGCGCAGCTAGCTCGGCTTGGTTGCCAAACCAGGTTTTGAGGCGGCCCTTCTGGTTGATGTCGCCCAGATCGTAGTAATCGTAAGGGTCATAGCCCATCGACGGCCCGCCAATATTGGCCGCCTTGCATGCGGGCGGCAACCAGAGCGCGGTAATTCCGGCCTGCTGCAGTTCCGGAATCTTGCCGGTGACAAAATTCCACCACGTGCCGTCCTGATTTTCCTGGGCTGGACAGTTCCAGTAAAAGGCTTGAAACAGAACTCCCATGGCAGCCACCTCCGATGAGAGGAGAGCATAGCGCAGAACGGCCGGGAAATTTGCGAATTGCGAATGAAATTTCGGAATTAAAGCGATTGAAGGAATTGATGAGCGCGCAGTGGCGTCGAACGACCTGCTCTCGCCCTAACTGGCGATTGACTACTGGCGACTTTCCTCGCTGCCCAGCGGCAGGAAGTACTGCGTGCCGCGAATCGGCTCGCTCACCCGCCGCAGCAGCGCCTGCAGGTCTTCGCTGCGCTCAACGAAGTCAATCTCCGAGGTGTTGACGATCAGCAGGTCCGACGATGTGTAATGAAAGAAGAAATGCTCGTATGCTTTTACGACCTCTTCGAGATAGTCTTCGTTGATGGCCTTTTCGCCCGGAGCGTTCTTTTTCTTCAGCCGCTTCTTCAGTACCTCCGGCGAGGCCTGCAGGTAGATGACGAGGTCCGGCGCCGGAATGTTCTGCCGGAACAGGTCGTAATAGCGGTTGTAAACCTCCAGCTCCTGATCGCTCAGGTTCAGGCAGGCAAACAGCTTGTCTTTCTCGAAGATGTAGTCGGCAACGACGGTCTTATTGGGATTGCGCTTCACATCCAACGCGGCCAATTGGTCATACCGCGCGATGAGAAAGGCAAACTGCGTCTGGAAGGCCGCGCCACGCTCCCCGGCGTAGAAGCCCTTGAGGAAGGCGTTGCTCTCCGGCTCGCTGATGCGTTGCGCGTGCAGGGTCTCGGCAATCACCTTGCACAGCGTGCTCTTGCCAACTCGGATGGGGCCTTCAACGGCGATATATCGGGGCGGTTCAAACAGGTTTGCCATGGGAGGATACGTCTCGCAGAATATCGCCCCGCCGCACCTGTGGCAATGACACTGTGGCGACCTTTTGTGGAAACCTGCCGGAAGCTCGTTCGGCAGCGTTAGTGGCCGTTTAGAATCAACGCTGGCAATCGCGTCTCTTTCTACTCACTATCCACAACCCACGATTCACTGTTTAGAATCATCCCCATGCTCCCCGAACTCGCCGGAGGTGTCGCAGTCTTGGGCCTCGCCACCTGGCTCGGAGTCGAGTCCATGTGGCCGACGACGTCGCTCTACGGGCGCTCGTTCGTCGGATTGCCAGCCGGCTCGCGGCAGCTGGCGCTCACCTACGACGACGGCCCCAATGATCCCGACACACTCCGGTTGATGGAAGCGCTGGCAAAGCATGACGTGAAGGCGACGTTCTTCGTCCTCGGCCGCTTCGTCGAGCAGAAGCCACACATCATTCGCGCACTTGCCGAAGCCGGTCACGTTATCGGCAACCATAGTTGGGACCATCCCCGCCTCATCTTCACCTCCACCGCCGAAACCCGTCGCCAGATCGAGCGCACTCAGGCCGCCGTCTTCGACGCCTGCGGCGCGGTGCCTACGCTCTTCCGCCCTCCTTACGGCGGACGCCGCCCCGGAACTCTGCAGGTCGTACGAAATCTCGGCCTTGAACCGGTGATGTGGAACGTCACCTGTTTCGACTGGAAGGCGACCTCCGCAGACAAGGTCTTCGCCCATGCCCAGCGCCAGATTCGCGGTGGCGACGTCATACTGATGCACGATGGCGATCAGGCCCGTATGGGCGCTGACCGGCTCCACTCCGTCGAAGCCACCGATCGCCTGATCACTCACTACGAGACGCAAGGCTACGACTTCGTGACCGTGCCGGAGATGATGAAGAAGCAACTAGTCAACTAGCCATTCCAACCGAAGGCAGAGGTTGGGATGCGGAACGTCGTTGGCGGCTGCAACGAACAGCAGGTCCTTCGACTGCGTTCGGTCGCCTCCAGACCTCACTTCGCACCGGATGACAACACGCTGAAAGACTCGTCGTCATCACGAGTCATTCGGTGCGGAGGGCCTTCATGGGGTCGATGGAGGCGGCGCGGCGAGCGGGCAGATACGACGCGAGCAGCGCGGTCAGCAACAGGACGATGGCGACGGTGAGCAGGACCCAGACGTCCATGGCACCGACCTCGTAGAGGGTGCTGCGCATGATGCGTCCGATGAGAGCGGCGCCGGCGAGTCCGAGGAGGAGTCCGGTGACGGCGAGCACGGAGGCATCGCGAAGGACGAGAGAGATGACGCGTCCTTTGCCGGAGCCGAGGGCGAGGCGGAGGCCGATTTCCTGAGTGCGCTGGGAGACGGCGAAGGCCATGAGCGCGTAGATGCCGACAGCGGCGAGAAGCAGAGCCACGAAGGCGAAGGCGGCGAAGAGCAGCATGGTGAAGCGGTCTTCGGCGAGCGACTCGCTCTTGACCTCGTCCATGGTACGGACGTGGGCGACGGCAACTTGTGGATCAACGGAATGCACGGCGGCAGCGATGGAGCGGGCCATTGCGCCGGGGTCGCGGGCGGTGCGGACTCCGATGTTGACGTTGCGCTGGAGCGACTGGGTGAAGGGGACGTCCATCTCGGGACGATCTTCGCGGAAGCTGCCATCGCGGACGTTGTGAAAGACGCCGACAATCTGCCACTCCACAACAGGTCCGACTTGGGGAGAGCCGGGGATGATCTCTGCCATGGCGATGCGTTGCTGAAGCGGATCGAGACCCTGGAGAAAGCGGCGGACAAACTCCTGGTTGACCATGGCGACGCGCACGCTGGTGGAGGTGTCTTGCGGGGTGAAGTCGCGGCCCTGAATGACATCGATGCCGAAGGTCTTGAAGTAGTCGGGGGAGGCGGATTGGAAGCCGGTGGTGGGGCGCTTGGAGGGATCGCTGTAGCTGGGGCCGCCGACGATGCTGAAGTCCATGCCGTCGCTGGTGCCGAGCAGGGGGAGGCCGGTCACGGTGGCGGCTGATGAGACACCCGGTACGGCGCGGACGGCGGCCATGACCTGGTCGTTATAAGTGTTCATTTCGGCGGGCGAGGCGAAGCGAGTCTGCGGCTGATTGAGTTGGAAGGTGAGCACGTGGTCGGTCTGCACGCCGAGGTCGATGCGAGTGAGGTTCCAGAAGCTGTGGATGGCGAGGCCGGCGCCGGCGAGCAGCGAGAGGGCAAGACTGAATTCGCCAATGATGAGCAGACGACGCACCTTGTTGCTTCTGGAGCCGGAAGTGGAACGTCCACCTTCTTTGAGCGACTCCTGGGGATCGACGCGGGAGGCGTACCAGGCGGGCGCGCATCCGAAGAGCAGTCCGGCGAGAGTGGTGAGGGCGAGAGCTGCGATGAGAACCGGAGGATCCAAGTGGAAATTCGCCTCGGAAGGGAGGATGCCGTCGGGAACGATGGCGAGCACAACACGAATCAGAAACTTTCCGAAGGCGATGCCGAGCGCCCCGCCTAACGCGGCGAGGAGAAGGCTTTCAGTGAGGAACTGGAGAAAGACCTGGGTGCGAGAAGCGCCCATCGAAGTGCGGATAGCGATTTCGCGCTGGCGTCCGGCGCCGCTGGCCAGCAAAAGATTGGCGACGTTGGCGCAGGTGATGAGCAGGACGAAACCAACGGCGCCGAGAAGGAACCAAAGGTTGTCGATGCGCTCGGGAGGCATGAAATCATTCTTGAGGGGATCAACACGGGCTCCCCATCCGGTGTTGGACTTGGGGTAGGTGGCGGCGATGTGGGCGGTGACGGCGTCCATGTCGGACTGCGCTTGTTGCAGGGTGACGCCGGGCTTGAGACGTCCCATGACTAGGATCCAGTGATACTCGTGGTTGATCTGCTCGGGAGTGAAGGCGAGCGGCGCGGCCATTTCGAAGCCGAGGCGGTCGGGGAGGCCGGGCGATAGAACTCCGACGACGGTGTGAGGTTTGCCGTCAACCTGCATGGTCTTGCCGATGATGGTGCGATCAGCGCCCAGTTCATTCCAGAGCTTGTGGGTGAGAATGACGACTTCGTCTTTGCCGGGGACGCCTTCTTCGGGGAGGAAATCGCGGCCGAGAAACATCGGGATGCCCTGGAGGTCGAACCAGCCGGGAGAAGTGCGTCGGCCGATGAGCTGCTGCGGCTGATCCTGGGTGGCGACGTTGAAGCTTGCGCCGGTCCAGGCGGTGAGCTGCTGGAAGGAATGGTTCTGGCGCTGCCAGTCGAGGAAGTCTCCGGCGGAAACGCCGTTACGATGGCCGTTGACTTTCGACCAAATGACCGTGAGCTGGTTGGCATTCGGATACGGCAGGGGTGCGATGAGGATGGCGTAGACCACGGTGTAGATGGCGGTGGTGGCGCCAATGCCGATCGCGAGGGTTGCGATGATGGCGGCAGTCATGCCGGGACGGCGGCGAAGACCGCGAATGCCGTAGCGAAGGTTGCGTAAAAGAGTGCGCATGGATGACCCCAGAGGTTAGCGGAGCAACTGACGCGCCAATGGGGTGCATTGAAAAGACGAGGTTTAGCGGGTATGAAGTGAGGAGGACGTGTCCGGTGGCGGACAGGGGAAGCTGGGATTGATCAGGCGAAGTGCCGCCAGCCGGCGGCGGCAAGCGAGCGGGATTTGCCGTTGGAGGTCTTGAGTTTGATTTGTCGGCCGGGGGTGATGACGCCGATGCGAGTGATGGGGACGCCGGCGATGGTGGCGGGGATTTTGGCGGCGCGCGCAGCGGGGACGGTGAAGAGGAGTTCGTAGTCTTCGCCGCCGTGCAAGGCGTACTGGAGCGCGGTGTCGGCCTCCGTGTGCGGGAGGAGGGCGGCTTCGATGAGGGCTCCGACGCGGCTTTCGTCGCAGAGATGGCGGAGGTCAGTGGAGAGGCCGTCGGAGGTGTCGATCATGGCGGTGGCGAGTTTCTTTTCGCGCAAGTAGCGGCCGACGGCTAGGCGCGGTTCGGGATAGAAGTGGCGGAGATGGGCTGCGGGCTTAGGCTTCTTGCCGTGGAGAAGCGCTTCGAGGGTGGAGACGGATGCGCCGAGGGTTCCGGTGACGTAGACAATGTCGCCGGGACGCGCGCCGGAGCGGAGTACGGCTTTGCCAGCGGGGACGCTGCCGACGACGATGATGTCGGCGAGGATGCCGCTGGGCGATTGGGCGGTGTCGCCTCCGGCGAGCTGGACGTGGTAGCGCTTGGCGAGCTTGAGGAAGCCGCGGAAGAAGGCGTCAACCCAGGTTTGCGGGAGGTCGGCGGGGAGCGCGAGCGAAAGGAAGGCGGAGTGGGGGATGCCTCCCATGGCGGCGATGTCGCTAAGACCGCGGGCGAGACAGCGGTGTCCGATGGAGTCGGGGGGATGCCAGTCGCGACGGAAGTGAATGCCCTCGAGAGAGAAGTCGGTAGTGACGAGGAGTTCGTGTCCGCGAGGGATGGGGAGCACGGCGCAGTCGTCGCCGATGCCGACTTCGCTCAGGTTAGCGGGCGAAGAACGCGCGCGAATCCCGCGACGAGCGCGGGACAGGCTCTGGGGCACCTTGGCGGCGTGGCGGATTCGACGGATGAGTTCGCGCTCGGGAAGTGGCATGGGTCGAGAGAAGGATACATCGGGGGAGGGGAGAAACCAGTAATTAGCAACTAGCAATTAGCTAAGAACCAATGGCGGGCGGTGGCCGGGTGCGTCGAGAGGGTCGGGATCCCACCATATCGCCCAAAGAACAGGCGGTGAGGGCGGAGCGCCCCGCTACTTTAGTGGTAGTGCCACGTTCAACAATCATTGACTTGGGTGCGGGGCGTCTGTTACGTTTTGGTTTCTTCCAGTCGTAACGAAATGCAGCACCCGAGTTTGGAGAAGATTCCAAGCTGGGGCGAAGAGTCGAAAACCTCGTGGCTCTTCCGGGTCCGTGTCGTAGGTGTAGACGTGAGGCCTGCTAACAACAAACGCTCCGGTAATTCATAGGCCGTGGCTTTTCACTCGCCGGAACGATTTTGAACTGAGGACTATTGAATTGCGCAAACGCTTTTATATTCTTTTCGTAGCCCGCGACGCAGAAGGTCAGCTACGGAAGATCCCAATCCCCCTACATTATCTGTATGTGTTCCTGGCCGGAGCGCTGATCGGTATGTTTACGATCACGGGCATGGCCGGATCGTATGCGCGCATGCTCTTCAAGGTAGCGAGCTTTAACCAGCTACGCACCGAGAAGAAGGCGCTGCAATCGCAGTACTCGAAGCTGGAACAGGTGTCGCACGAGAAAGATATCCAGGTCGCGTCACTCGGATCGATTGCCAACGAAGTTTCGGTCATCTACGGACTGAAGCCGAACCAGAAATTCCTCGCCGATCCAGACAAGCCGATGAAGCCGGAAGAGGTGGCGGACGCCATCAACGGGCTGTATGCGCTGCGGACGTCGGCGTTAACGGGAGCGACGGCAGCGGGCCTGGGCATGGGTATGACGCAGCGGGCGTCGCTGTCGGAATGGATTGCGGCGACGACGGCACCGACGCTGTGGCCGGTGATGGGACCGATTACGGGCGCGTTCGGATCGCGGCAAGACCCCTTCAACGGAGAAGGCGCTTTTCATGCGGGCGTAGACATCTCGTGCCACTATGGACAGCCAATCGTAGCGCCGGCGGATGGCACCGTGACCTATGCGGATTTCTACAGCGGCTACGGACGGTTGCTGTCGATCGACCACGGCAACGGGATCGTGACGCGGTATGGGCATCTGTCGGGATTCGCGGTGGGTGACGGCGAGTCGGTGCGTAAAGGGCAGGTCATCGGCTACGTGGGCATGAGCGGACGGAGCACGGGAGCGCACCTGCACTACGAAGTACGCATCCACGACACGCCGGTGAATCCGCACAAGTTTCTGCGGACGGTGGCGGGGACGGCGTTCGGAGCGGGCGGGTAGAAAATCCACCACAGAGACACTGAAGCACGGAGGTTTTGATTCTTGAAAACCCCTGGTGATCGCAGTGTGTCGGCGATGCAGGTGGTTGGTGTGGGACCGCCAACGGCGAACCGCAAGTCTGGCGGTTTCGGCAGAGCCTAATCGGTTCGAGTTCCGCTTTTCACTTCACTTCTTTTTCTTCGGATTGGTAACAGCCGCTGGGGCTTGAGGCTCCGGCGGCTTTGGTTTTTCGGAGCCGAATTCGACGGGCGTCTCGCTGACGATTTTCTTGAAAAACGCGAAGGGGACGCTGGCGGTGAGCACCGTCTCATTCTTGTCCTGGCGGACTTCGAAGCTATCGAAAGCTTTTTTGACGTCGGGATCGGGGCCGCCGCCGTCAAGGGAGATGTCGAGCGAGCGGAACAGCATAAGGAAGGCGGCGACGCGCTCAGTGAAGAGGCGGGCCTCGATTTCCGTAGGCGCGATGACCTGGGCGCGCAGGCGCACGTCGTTGAGAGGGCGGGCAGAGGCGATGACGGTGCTGCCGCGGGGCAAGAGGCTGCTCCAGGAGCCGGGCAGAAGCAGTTCGGCGTGGTCCTGGGGAGGGCTGTTGGCGGGGATGCGGGCGATGGTCCAGATGACGCTGCCGAGCGGGACCCGTTTGTAATAGTCGCCGACCACGGCCGGCCCGGAGAAAGGCAAGGCGGCCCGCTTGTAGCGGTCGATCATGCCGTGAATCACGTCGCTGCCCTCGGTGTTGGAGGCGGCGGCGGTGTCAACGCCGAGCAATACGACGCGCAGGGTGCGGCCTTCGAGCGGGATGATGTAGATATCGAAGTCCTGGTAGCGCTCGACTAGCTTGGAGAGCTTCTTCAGGTACTCGGTGACGCGCTGGCCATCGAAGTGGCCCTGCATGATTTCGCTGTAGCGGGTCTCGGCGCCGGGATTTCCGGGCGTGTTGCCGTAGTGGATGGCGAGAGCGGCGTGGTCGAGATCGCGCTCGGGCTCGAAGCCGGTCTGGCGGACGAATTCTTCGTATTCCGGCTCGCGGTTCTTGGGCGGCTTCTTGCCGAGATCGGTGAGCAGGCGAACGGGCTCGAGGTTGACGTAGAGCACGGCGTCGGCGTCGGGCAGCAGGCGGACGGCATCGGGAGCGCCGCGCTTGCGGAGGAAAACGGCAAGGGCAATAGCGCCGAGGACGAGAAGGACGCTGAGGGTGATCCAGAGGATACGGCGACGATGTCGCATGGATGAGAGATGATGATACGGCAAAGCGGGCGGAATTGCAGCTTTGAGCGTTGGTAGGCCGCGATGGGCAATGGATAGGGGCGGGGAGAGGTTCGTCGGGCAATCCTCGGGCAGCGGTGTGTAGTATGTTTCCCAACCGGGTTGGGAGGCGGAGAAAAAATGGGCACAGGATCGGTGAATCGAACGCCGTGGTGGGCGTGGGCGTGGCCCGTGGTGGCATGGGCGGCGCTCGTCCTGCAGATGATGGTGCGGGGTAACGGCGTGTTCACAGCGCTGGAGGCGTTTGCGCTGATCGCGACGGTGTTTGCGGCGGTGTACCACGCGGAAGTGGTGGCGGCGCGAGTGGGAGAGCCATTTGGCTCGCTGGTGCTGGCGCTGGCAGTGACCATCATCGAGGTGGCGCTGATTGTGTCGGTGATGATTACCGGCGGCAGCGACACAGCGGGACTGGCGCGGGACACGGTGTTTGCCGCGGTGATGATCGTATGCAATGGGATTGTGGGTTCGTGCCTGCTGGCAGGGGGCGTGCGGCATCGGGAGCAGGGATTCCAGTTGCAGGGCGCAAACGCCGCGCTGTCGGTATTGGTGGCGATGACGTTTTTGACGATGGTGTTCCCCAACGTCACGGTGAGCACGGAGGGGCCGACGTTCAGCACGTCGCAATTGATTTTTGCTGCGATCGTGTCGCTGGTGCTGTACGGCGCGTTCGTGTTTGTGCAGACCATCCGGCACCGCGACTATTTTCTTTCCGGTTCCGGGGACGAGGACGCCCATGCGGTACCACCGAACAGGGTGGCATGGCTGAGCGCAGGGTTGTTGCTGGCATCGCTGGTGGCGGTGGTGGGGCTGGCGAAAGCGCTGACGCCGATCCTGGAACGGGCGGTGAACGCGGCGGGTGCTCCGAAGATTGTCGTGGGCATCGCGATTGCGGGGTTGGTGCTGCTGCCGGAAGGGTTGGCAGCGTTTCGCGCGTCAAGGGCTAATCGTCTGCAAACCAGCATGAACCTGGCGCTGGGCTCGGCGCTGGCGAGCATCGGACTAACGATTCCGGCGGTGGCGGCGGTGTCAATCCTAATGCACCAACCGCTCACGTTGGGGTTGAATCCGAAAGAGGTAGTGTTGCTGCTAGTGACGGTGCTGGTGAGCCATTCCACGCTGGGCACGGGGCGAACAACGGTATTGCAGGGGATTGTGCACCTGGTACTGTTTGCGGCGTTTCTGTTTCTGTCGGTGGTGCCGTAGGGGCAGCAACTAGCAACTAGCAATTAGCGACTAGCAATTAGTAGCTAGCAACTAGCAAAAGCAACGGCAAAAGCAAAAGCCGAGGAACGAGCCGCGAGACTTGGGGAATGGCTCGATTGGTCAGGTTCGCGGAAATTCGGTAGAATTGGGTTGACCGCTTTATAAGCGCCTGCCGAGGGTGGGCGTACTCTGCAAAATCCCCAGTCCCGCTGCTGCGGGGCTCCGCGGGAGTGGCGAGTTGCAGGTCGCCGTTAGTTAGAAATGTGAATGGTTTGAGTGCTTTAGGCGGATTGGCAGGCCGGTTGCAAGGGTCGCATTGTTTGTGGTACTCTCAATAATTGTCCCGATGCGCAGGGAGGATTCTGCCTGTCCGGACGGACAGCCCGAGAGGGCAACGCGCTGGCGTAGCTCAGCTGGTAGAGCATCTGATTTGTAATCAGAGGGTCGGGGGTTCAAATCCCTTCGCCAGCTCCAGATTTGAAGCCTTTGCGTGAGCTACGAGGCGAAGCAGCAGAAGCAAGCCAGGCAGGTCGCAGAACTCTCCGAGAGAACTGACCCCCGCAGCAGCTTCCCAAAACGATTTTGTGCGAATGCCGTGGTATGCGGCGAGAGCGGAGTTTTGGAGTGACGGGCGACTGGCAAGAGTTCTTTGAAATTGGGATTGGCAGTACCGGGCCGGAGTAGTGCTCGGCATGTGCACAGGTGGCCGAGTGGTTAATGGCAGCAGACTGTAAATCTGCCGCTCCTAGCGGGCTACGGAGGTTCGAATCCTCCCCTGTGCACCAGGATTAGGAATGAAGCGGCTTTGGCTGGCCTTGAGCGTGTTTGCAGTGCTGATGGTTCTGACGTGGATCACGATCGACGATCAGAAGTTTCGGCTGGCGGCGCTGGCGATATTGGCGATGTTCGCGGTGCGGACGTGGAGCCACAGCCGTAAGTTGCAGAGCAAGAAGAGCGTCAGAGAAGCGAAGACGAGTAGGGTTGGCGGGAGTAACTCAGTGGTAGAGTCACAGCCTTCCAAGCTGTTGGTCGCGGGTTCGATTCCCGTCTCCCGCTCCAAAGTTTGCGGTGAGCTGTAAGGCAGTAGGCAGGCTGATGTAGCTCAGTTGGTAGAGCACTCCCTTGGTAAGGGAGAGGTCATCGGTTCAATCCCGATCATCAGCTCCAGAGTTTGCGGTGGAAAGAAGTCAGATTGGTGAATACAGCAATGGTTGAGCCGGGTTCGCGGATGCCATTTCAGCAGCCGGTAATCGGCATCGAGAAGCCGGCGGAATATGCGCAGATGCAATCGGCGCTGGATCGGGTGTTCAGCGGCGCGGGCGTGGAGAGGTTTCTGCGGCTGCTGCAGCGCAAGGGAGTTCCGATCCGGGACTTCGACCGGGTGCTGCGAGAGCAGTTGCTGGAGCAGGCAGACCGTACGTTGAGCCAGAGCGGCCGGAGCGCGCAACAGTGGTATGACGCGCTTTCGGTGGGCGACCAGGCGCAGGTGCGGGAGTTTTATTTGACGGCGCTGGAGGCGGTGGATTTGCCTTTGCGCGAGCAGTTCAAACAACTTTACCGGTACTACTAGGCGGAGTCATGGCGAAAGAAAAATTTGACCGCAGCAAGCCGCATGTGAACGTGGGAACGATCGGGCACATCGATCACGGCAAGACGACGTTGACGGCGGCGATCACGAAGGTATTGCAGAAGCACAACCCGAACATCAAGTTCCGCTCGTTCGATTCGATCGATAACGCACCGGAAGAGCGCGAGCGCGGCATCACGATCGCGACGGCACATGTGGAGTACGAGACGGGGAACCGTCACTATGCGCACGTGGATTGTCCGGGCCACGCCGACTACATCAAGAACATGATCACCGGCGCAGCGCAGATGGACGGCGCGATCCTGGTGGTGGCGGCGACGGACGGTCCGATGCCGCAGACCAAAGAGCACGTTTTGCTGGCGCGCCAGGTGGGCGTTCCCTACGTGCTGGTGTTTTTGAACAAGTGCGATGCGGTGGAAGATCCGGAGCTGATCGACCTGGTGGAGATGGAAGTGCGCGAGTTGCTGAGCAAGTACGGGTTCCCGGGCGACGATGTGCCGGTGATTCGTGGCTCGGCGCTGGGTGCGTTGAACGGCGAAGCGCAGTGGGAGACCAAGATCGACGAGCTGATGGAAGCGGTGGACAAGAACATTCCGCTGCCGGCGCGCGATATTGATAAGCCGTTCCTGATGCCGATTGAAGATATCTTCTCGATCCAGGGGCGTGGCACGGTGGTGACGGGCCGAATCGAGCGCGGCAAGGTGAAGGTAGGCGAGGAAGTCGAGATTGTGGGCTTCCGCGATACGCGCAAGACGGTAGTGACGGGCGTGGAAATGTTCAAGAAGCAGCTGGACGAAGGCCTGGCTGGGGACAACGCCGGATTACTGCTGCGCGGTATTGCCAAGGAAGACGTGGAACGCGGCATGGTGCTGGCGAAGACCGGCTCGATTACTCCGCACACCAAGTTCAAGGGCGAAGTGTACGTGCTTTCGAAAGACGAAGGCGGGCGTCACACGCCGTTCTTCAAGGGCTACCGGCCGCAGTTCTACTTCCGCACGACGGACGTGACGGGCGTGGCGACGTTGCCGGCGGGCACGGAGATGGTGATGCCGGGCGACAACGTGGCGCTGGAGATTGAGCTGATTACTCCGGTGGCGATGGAAAAGGGCCTGCGGTTCGCGATTCGCGAAGGCGGACGCACGGTAGGCGCCGGGACCATCAGCGAGATTATCGCGTAAAAGCGAGTTTCTGGTTTCTGGTTTCTGGTTTCGAGTTTCAAGTTTGAAAAGACCCACTCCGCCAAAAGAAGGCGGGATGGGCCACCCGGAAGAAGTTTCGAGTTTCTGATTTCGAGTTTTGATTTTTCTCGGCGGCGCGAGAGCGCGGCTGATATCCGCGCAAGGCGCGGACAAGGCTTCGCAGACCAAACTGCGGAGTAAACGAAAGGGAAGGCAACCATGCCCCGCGAGATTGTGACGCTGCAGTGTGGAGAGTGCAAAGACCGTAACTACTCCACCACCAAGAACAAGAAGACCACCACCGGCCGGCTGGAATTCAACAAGTTCTGCCGGAAGTGCCGGAAGCATACTCCGCACAAAGAAGCGAAGTAGCGGGGACGCTATTCGCTGTTTGGCAAAATCGAAGAGCGAATGGCGAGAAGCGGAGATACAGGGGCGTAAGCTCAACGGCTAAACTGCCGGTCTCCAAAACCGGACTTGGGGGTTCGAATCCCTCCGCCCCTGCCAGTTTTAGTGGTCAGTGGCTAGTGGCCAGTGACTAGTTGTTAGGTGACGAGGCAAGTATTGGCGCAACGAGAGCGCCGGAAGGTAGCAGATGGCGAAGTCAGCAGCGATCGAACCCGCACACCAGGACTGGCTGGCGACGATGAAGGCATGGCCGGAGCGCGCGAAGAGTTTTTACAACGACGTGCGCACGGAGATGAAGAAAGTCACCACGCCGTCGCGCAAGGAAGTGCAGGGCACGACCACGGTGGTGATCATAACGGTATTCATTTTTGCCGGGTACTTCTGGGTTATCGACACGATCATCGGCAAGAGCCTTGAGAAGATGTTGCACGCGTTGGCACACCGCTAGAGTGCGGAATTAATGGAAGAAGAACAGATCAAAACCGAAGAAACCACAAGCGAGCCCCAGGCGAGCGAGCCAACGGCCGGCGAGACCGAGAACGTTGCTCCTGAGACTGCGCCGGCGGCTGATCAGCCACCGACCGGGGGCGAGCCACCCGTTGCAGCCGCGAACGCGGACGGGTCAGGCCCTCCGACGAACCCAAACATGAAGTGGTACATCATCCACTCGTATTCGGGATTCGAGCGCAAGGTGAAGGAGTCGATCGAGGCGCGCGTGCGCGCCGACGAGCGGCTGGGCGGCAAGATCGGGCGAGTGCTGATTCCGACTGAATCGGTGACCGAAGTGCGCAACGGAAAGAAGTACACCAGCGAGCGCATGTTCTATCCCGGCTACGTGCTGGTGGAGATGGACATGAACGACGACGTGTGGCACGTGGTGAAGTCCACGCCGCGCGTGACGGGCTTTGTGGGTACGGGGCAGCAGCCAACGCCGTTGTCAGAAGAAGAAGTGCAGCAGATTGTGTACCGGGTGGCCGACAGCAAGGAAAAACCGAAGCTCAAGGTCAAGTTCGGGAAGAACGAGTCAGTGCGGATCACCGAAGGCCCGTTCGCCAGCTTTACCGGCATGGTGGACGAGGTGAACGAGGACCGCGAGACGCTGAAGGTCATGGTGACGATCTTCGGGCGCTCGACTCCGGTAGAGCTGGAGTTTGGGCAGGTGGAAAAGGTTCTTACATAGAAGCCGCTCTCCGCTTTTCGCTATTCGCGTGAAGGATTGGCGAAGAGCGAAAGGCGAATGGCGAAGGGCCGGAGCAGGTGCCGGTGCAGCGAAATCAGATTAGGACTTAAAAAATGGCAAAGAAAGTTACAGGTTCAGTGAAATTGCAGATTGCGGCGGGCAAGGCGACTCCGGCGCCGCCGGTAGGTCCGGCACTCGGCCAGGCGCAGATCAACATCATGGAGTTCTGCAAGCAGTTCAACGCGCGTACCAGCGCGAAGGAACTGGATGGGCTGATTATTCCGGTAGTGGTCAGCGTTTACAGCGACCGCACATTCACGTTCATCACCAAGACTCCGCCGGCGTCGATCCTGCTGAAGCGGGCGGCGGCTGTGGCTAAGGGATCGGGCACGCCGAACAAGGACAAGGTCGGCAAGGTGACCGAGAAGCAGGTGATGGAAATCGCCAAGCAGAAGATGCCCGACCTGAACGCGGCTTCAGTGGAAGCGGCGATCAAGAGCGTGAAGGGCACAGCGCGGTCGATGGGCATTGACGTCGTGGCGTAGTTCGGCCCTCGCGGGCTAAAGCCCGCTCGGGAGTGATTTTTGGCGGGCCGATCGGCACGACTGAAGTCGTGCCCTGACGCAAGGTTTATGAGTTTTACGGCGGTGAGAGCCGCCAGTCGTAGATACCACGGCTACCAGTAACAACGGCAGCGGTGGGAGACAAGGAGCAGCATGAAGAAATCAGGAAAGAACGTTGAGAAGGCACGGGCTGGCATTGAAGCCCGTCCGTACACGCTGCAGGAGGCGGTGCCGCTTCTGCAGAAGGTGAAGTTCGCCAAGTTCGACGAGACGGTGGACCTCACGATGCGCTTGGGAGTGGATCCGAAGCACGCGGACCAGATGGTGCGCGGGACGGTGATCCTGCCGCACGGACTGGGCAAGACCAAGAAGGTGCTGGTCATCGCATCGGGCGAGAAGCAGCGCGAAGCGGAAGCCGCGGGCGCGGATTTCGTGGGAGGCGACGACATGGTGGAGAAGATCCAGAAAGAAAACTGGACCGACTACGATGCCGTGATCGCCACGCCGGACATGATGAAGTCGGTGGGCCGGCTGGGTAAGGTGCTGGGACCACGCGGATTGATGCCGAACCCGAAGACCGGAACGGTGACTATGGACGTGGCCGCCGCGGTGAAAGAGACCAAGGCCGGCAAGGTGGAGTTCCGCACCGACAAGACCGCACTGGTACACGTGCCGGTGGGCAAGATTTCGTTCTCGCCGGAAAAGCTGGTGGAGAATGCGGCGACGGTCATCACCAGCGTGATCAAGGCGAAGCCTTCGGTTGCGAAGGGCAAGTACATCAAGGGCTGCTATCTGAGTTCCACGATGGGCCCGGGTGTGGCGATTGACACAGCGGCGGTGGAGCTGGCGGCGAAAGGCTAAAGATATCTTCCCAGGTTAGCGGCCAAAACCAGGCCGCGAACCTGGGGCACCCTGCGGGGCGCGAACCTGGGGCACCCTTCAAGATGAGTTTGGAAAAGGAATCGAAGATGGCAGTCACGAAAGCAAAGAAAATCGAGCAGGTTGAGAAGCTGACGAAGGACCTCGAAGGCGCGAGTCACGCGATCGTGGGCACGTTCAGCAAGCTGACGGTGGAGAAGGACTTCGAGCTGCGCAAAGCCGTCCGCGGCGCTGGCGCCCGTTACCAGGTAGTGAAGAACACACTGGCCGAGCGCGCGGCCAAGGGCAGCAAGGTCGAGGACGCCATGAAGGACCTCGCCGGCGTTACGTCCATTGCGTACACCAGCGGCGATCCGGTTGCGTTGGCGAAGGTTCTCAGCAAGTACGCCAAGGACAACCCGGAGTACACGTTCAAGGCGGGCATCGTGGATGGCCGCGTGATCGCGATCAAGGACATTGACGCACTGGCGAGCATGCCGTCGAAGGAAGAAATTCACTCGAAGCTGCTGTTCCTGATGAATGCTCCGGCGCAGCGTTTGGTGACGGTGATGAACGCGATTGGCCGCGATTTGGCCGTGGTCATCAACCAGGGCGTCGAGAAGAACAAGTTTTCCGGCGGCGAAGCAGCGAGCGCGTAAGCGCGTTCGGGTTTCGTTCGTAGACACAAGTTTGGGGCCGTGAAAGCGGTCCCGAAAAGATTGCGTTAACTGTTGTGGGGCGTGCGATCAGCGTGAAGTCTGGCATGCGGTCGGCACACTGGAAGCTCCAGGGACGGGAACGAAATCAGAACAACGAATAACGAATAAAGGTGGAGAAACACATGGCGGACTTGCAGCAGTTGGAAGAAACAATCGTAGGCCTGTCGCTTCTGGATGCGGCGGCCCTGGTAAAGAAGCTCGAAGAGCGTCTTGGCGTGTCGGCGGCAGCAGCAGCCCCAGTGATGGTGGCGGGCGGCGGCGCGGCGGCAGCAGCGGCCCCGGTGGAAGAGAAGACGGAATTCGCCGTCGTCCTGACCGCAGCGGGCGCGAACAAGATCAACGTGATCAAGGCCGTGCGCGAAGTGACGAGCCTCGGGTTGAAGGAAGCCAAGGACCTGGTCGATGGCGCTCCGAAGACCGTGAAGGAAGGCATCACGAAGGACGAAGCGGCGGCGATTCAGAAGAAGTTCACCGAAGCGGGCGCAACCGTCGAGGTGAAGTAGTTTTGCGCTCCGTCCCCGCGGGGACGGAGCGACTCCTCTCCGGGCACGCTGACCGGAGTTACAGGCTGCTGCCGATACTGGAGGGCCTGCTGAAAGAACCGGGAAAGCATATCCCTCGCGGGCTAAAGCCCGCTCGGGATATCTAAAATGAGCGGCGTGCCGGCACGACTGAAGTCGTGCCCTGACACAAGGCCATGCGAAACCGAGTTATTCAGCGGGTAGCAAGGTAGGGGCAGCAAACGAACCTCGAAACGTTGGAGCGGGCGTTTTGAGGCGCGATGTGGGCGAGGAAGCGAAGTGGCGCCCGTCAGCAGGGGCCACAGAATTCTTCGGCATCGTGAAGACGGATTCGGCGGTAGGAATCCGGGCAACACAGCAGGTAGTGACAGGCGGCAAGTTCGACCGTAAAAGCGCCGGCTCAGGCGCAGCGGCGGGCGAGCCGAGGACAAGGCCTGAAGACACTGCAGCGGGAAGCAACACTCATCACGGCAGGACCACAAGAAATGCCGTGTACCCAGGCCAAGTGGTCATGGGATTGCTTGACGCCTCACAAGGCGCTCACGGGGAGGTCTGTCTCCGCGAGCGCATACGCGTTTACGCACGAATTTTTGAGCACGCGCGTGTCTTTCGGCTCCACCTTTCACCGTGCGACGGAGAACGTCCCCGTAGCACATCCGCAGAAGAACGTCCCGCCAAGCGGGAGCGGCCAGGCGAGCGAACCTGGCAGCGCTGATTAGGAGCATTGCAAATGGCGCAACAGAAGACAGCTAACCGTACGCGGTTTGATTTTTCCAAGATTCCGGCGACCATCCAGATTCCGAACCTCATCGAGGTGCAGAAGCGTTCGTATGACCGCTTTTTGCAGATGGATTCGCTGCCCAGCGAGCGCGACGACTCGGGATTGCAGGCGGTGTTCCAGTCGGTGTTTCCGATCACGGACTTCCGCAACGTGTCGCAGCTCGATTTCGTGGAGTTCGCGATCGGCAACTGGGAGTGCAAGTGCGGCCACCTGAAGGGGCTGAACCACCTGCGCACCACCTGCCGGAATTGCGGCTCGACGGTGAAGACCGACCCGTTCCATCTGGGCGACGTGCTTTGCACCAAGTGCGGCACGTACAACGCCAACACGCCGGACTTCTGTAACAAGTGCGGCGACCCGGTGGGACTGCAGCTGAAGTACGACGTGGCCGAGTGCGAAGAGCGCGGCATGACGTACTCGGCGCCGCTGAAGGTCACCATGCGGCTGACCATCTACGACAAGGACCCGGAGACGGGCACCCGGTCGATCCGCGACATGAAGGAGCAGGAAGTCTTCTTCGGCGACGTTCCGCTGATGACGCAGAACGGCACGTTCATCATCAACGGCACGGAGCGCGTGATCGTGAGCCAGTTGCACCGCTCGCCGGGCGTGTTCTTCGAGACGGCGAACAACCGCACGTACTTCCTGGGCAAGATCATTCCCTACCGCGGCTCGTGGGTGGAGTTTGAATACGACCAGAAGAACGTGTTGTACGTACGCATCGACCGCAAGCGCAAGTTCCTGGGTAGCATTTTCCTGCGCGCGCTGGGGCTGCGTTCGGATGAGGACATCCTGCGGACGTTCTACACCGTGGACCGCATCGCGCTGCGCGACAACAAGCTGTACTGGACGCTGGACGCGGGCGCGGACAAGCCGACGAACCTGCTGGGCATGAAGCTGGCGCACAAGATCGCGACCAAGGGTGGCGAGGAAATCGCCCACTCCGGCCGCAAGGTCACGCCGGCCGTAATGAAGGAAATCCACAAGCACAAGATTTCCGAGATCGAGATCGACCACACGGACCTGGAAGGCGCGTTTGTCGCCGCAGACGTGATTGACACCGCGACGGGCGAAGTCATGCTGGAAGCCAACACCGAGCTGACGGCCGACAAGCTTGGAAAGATGCTGGAAGCCAGCGTCGCCGAGTTGCACGTGTTCTTCCCGGAGCGCGACGACGTGGGCACGGTCATCAGCCAGACGTTGCGACGCGATTCGGTGAAGAACCCGCAGGAAGCGCTGATCGAGATCTACCGCAAGCTGCGTCCGGGCGATCCGCCGACGCTGGACACGGCGACGGCGCTGTTTCACGGGATGTTCTTCGATCCGCGGAAATACGATTTCTCGCGGGTGGGCCGGCTGAAGTTCAACATCAAGCTGTTTGATCGCGAAGACGGTTCCAACCTCGAAAACCGCACGCTGGAGCCGGACGATTTCTACGCGACCATCCGCTACCTGCTGAAGCTGCGCAAGAACATCGGGTCGGTGGACGACATCGATCACCTCGGCAACCGCCGCGTGCGCGCGGTGGGCGAGCTGCTGGAGAACCAGTTCCGCATCGGCCTGGTGCGCATGGAACGCGCCATCAAGGAAAAGATGAGCGTGTACCAGGAGATGTCGACGGCCATGCCGCACGACCTGGTCAACGCGAAGCCGGTGATGGCCGCGATCCGGGAATTCTTCGGATCGTCGCAGCTGTCGCAGTTCATGGACCAGACCAACCCGCTGTCGGAGATCACGCACAAGCGCCGCCTGTCGGCACTTGGTCCTGGCGGCTTGTCGCGTGAGCGCGCGGGATTCGAAGTCCGCGACGTTCACCCGACGCACTACGGACGTATCTGCCCTATCGAGACGCCGGAAGGCCCGAACATCGGACTGATTTCGTCGCTGAGCTGCTATGCGCGGATCAACGACTACGGCTTCATCGAGTCGCCGTATCGCAAGGTGAAGAACGGACACGTGCTGGACTTCGTGACCGTGGTGAACGCCGGCGACAGCGAATACCGTGTGGGTGACCATCTCGAGAAGCATGAGGTGATCAAGGCCAACAGCGAGCTGCGCGAGCGGAAGAAGAAGATCATCGACTTCGAACCGTTCTCGTTCTACCTGTCGGCGTGGGAGGAAGACCGCCACGTGATCGCGCAGGCGAATGCGGAGATCGACGAGAAGGGCCGCATCGTGGCGGAATTGGTGAACGCCCGCAAGGCCGGCAACTTCGTGCTGGTGAACCGCAGCGAGGTGGACTACATCGACGTGAGCCCGAAGCAGCTGGTGTCGGTGGCCGCGTCGCTGGTGCCGTTCCTGGAGCATGACGACGCCAACCGCGCACTGATGGGCGCGAACATGCAGCGGCAGTCGGTTCCGTTGCTGCGGGCGCAGGCGCCGATCGTGGGTACCGGCATGGAAGGCGTCACCGCGCGCGATTCAGGCGCGGTGGTGCTGGCACGCCGCAGCGGCATCATCGATTCGGTGGACTCGGAGCGCATCATCGTGCGCGTCGAGGGCGAACACCATCCGATGCAGCTCTCGCGCGAAGTGGGCAGCGACATTTATCAGCTGACCAAATTCAAGCGCTCGAACCAGAACACCTGCATCAACCAGCGTCCCATCGTGAAGAAGGGGCAGCGGGTCGCCAAGGGAGCAGGTCATCGCCGACGGGCCCTGCACGGACATGGGCGAGCTGGCGCTGGGCCGCAACGTGCTGGTCGCGTTCATGGCGTGGCGCGGTTACAACTTCGAGGACGCGATCCTGGTCTCGGAAAAGATGGTGAAGGAGGACTATTACACCTCCGTCCACATCGAGGAATTCGAGATCGAGTCGCGCGATACGAAGCTGGGACCAGAAGAAGTCACGCGAGATATCCCAAATGTGAGCGAGTCGGCGCTGCGCGATCTCGACGAGAGCGGCATCATCCGCATCGGCGCGACCGTGAAGGCGGGCGACATCATCGTGGGCAAGGTCACGCCGAAAGGCGAGACGCAGCTCACGCCGGAAGAGAAGCTGCTGCGTGCGATCTTCGGCGAAAAGGCCGGCGACGTGCGCGACGCTTCGCTGACGTGTCCTCCGGGAATCGAAGGCACGGTAGTGGATGTAAAGATCTTCTCGCGCAAGGGACAGGAAAAGGACGAGCGCGCCAAGTTCATTGAAGCGCAGCAGGTGGAACGGCTGCACAAGAACCTGGCGGACGAAATCCGAATCCTGACCGACGAGCGGTTGAAGCGTCTGGAAGCGCTGCTGGGCAGCAAGGAAGTGTTGGCCGACCTGCACGACGAGCGCACCAACAAGCGCCTGCTGACCAAGGGCGTGATACTGGACCGCGACGCCATCGAGCGCATCTCGACGAAGAACCTGAAGCGCATCAAGTTCCCCGACAAGGACCCGCGGGTGAACGAGCAGATCGACGAGATCGAGGAGATGACCTCGCGCCAGATCGATGTGCTCCGCAAGATCGTCAAGGAGAAGGAAGAGAAGCTGCAGAAGGGCGATGAGCTGCCACCGGGCGTAATCAAGCTGGTGAAGGTGTACATCGCAATGAAGCGCAAGCTGAGCGTGGGCGACAAGATGGCCGGCCGCCACGGCAACAAGGGCGTGATCGCGCGCATCCTGCCGGAAGAGGACATGCCGTACCTCGAAGACGGGACGCCGGTAGAGATCGTCTTGAATCCGCTGGGCGTGCCAAGCCGTATGAACGTCGGACAGATTCTCGAGACGCACCTGGGATGGGCCGGACATCAGCTGGGCCAAAAGATTGGCGAGCTGATGGCGCAGAACTCGAAGGCCGAGGCCATCCGCAAGGAGCTGAAGGTGCTGTTCAAGGACACGCCGTTCGTGGACGGCCTGCTGGCCAACGACGACGCGACCCTTGAGCACCTGGCCGACGGCATGAGGGACTCAGTGTTCTTCGGCTCGCCGGTGTTCGACGGCGCCAAGGAGCACGAGATCAAGTCGCTGCTGGCGGAAGGCGAGTTGCCGACTTCGGGCAAGACGTACCTTTACGACGGCCTGACCGGAGAGAAGTTCGAACAGCCCATCACGGTGGGATACATCTACATGCTCAAACTTTCGCACCTGGTGGACGACAAGATCCACGCGCGGTCAATCGGACCGTACTCGCTGATCACCCAGCAGCCGCTGGGCGGCAAGGCGCAGTTCGGCGGACAGCGCTTCGGAGAAATGGAAGTGTGGGCGCTGGAAGCCTACGGCGCAGCGTACATCCTGCAGGAATTGCTGACCGCTAAGTCCGATGACGTGTATGGCCGCACCAAGATTTACGAGGCCATCGTGAAGGGCGAAGCGGCCATCGAGCCGGGTGTGCCGGAGTCGTTCAACGTATTGATTCGCGAATTGCAGTCGCTGTGCCTCGATGTGGAGCTGATCAAGTCGGCTGGAGAAAAGCCCTTGGTCGAATCGCCCATCGCCGCCGACTGATCTTTGAGGATCGGGGCCGCTGCCTCCACTGCTCCCGCAGGAGGCAGGGCCCGAAAGATAGAAGGAAACGGGAGCCGAGAGCGGCCGCGAGAAGGCCGCGGGTTCCTGCAGTCCGCGACAGCGGGCCCCGCAGGATAGGAGGACAACTTGTTCCGTTCGAACCCATTTGAACTCGGAAATCCGATTGCCGACTTTGACGCGATCCGCATCAGCCTGGCTTCGCCGGAGAAGATCCGGAGCTGGTCGCACGGTGAAGTAACCAAGCCGGAGACCATCAACTACCGCACCTTCAAGCCGGAGCGTGACGGATTGTTCTGCGCCCGCATCTTCGGGCCGGTCACGGACTGGGAGTGCTTGTGCGGCAAGTACAAGCGCATGAAGCACCGCGGCGTGATCTGCGACAAGTGCGGCGTGGAAGTGACGCTGAGCAAAGTGCGCCGCGAACGGCTGGGCCACATTGAGTTGGCCTCGCCGTGCTCGCACGTGTGGTTCTTCAAGGGGCTGCCCAGCCGTATTGGACACATCCTCGACATCTCGCTGCGCGATCTCGAGTCCGTGCTGTACTTCGAGGCTTACGTCGTGGTCGAGGCCGGCGAAGCTCCGGTGAAAGACCGCGAGGTCATCAAGGACGAGGTTAAGTTCCGCGAGCTCGATCAGCAGTATCGCGCCACCGGCTTCAAGGCAATGATGGGCGCCGAGGCGATCAAGGAACTGCTGAAGCGAGTGGAGCCCGACACCATGTCGGGCGAGCTGCGCGAGAAGATGCGCAGTGAGTCGTCGGTGCAAAAGCGCCTGAAGTACGCCAAGCGGCTGAAGGTCGTGGAAGCGTTCCGCAAGAGCGGCAACAAGCCGCACTGGATGATCCTCGACGTGATCCCGGTGATTCCGCCGGAACTGCGCCCGCTGGTTCCACTCGACGGCGGCCGCTTTGCGACGTCTGATTTGAACGACCTGTATCGCCGCGTCATCAACCGCAACAACCGGTTGAAGAAGCTGATGGACCTGCACGCGCCGGAAGTGATCGTGCGCAATGAAAAGCGCATGCTGCAGGAAGCGGTAGACGCGCTGTTCGACAACGGACGGCGTGGCCGCGTGCTGCGCGGAGCCAACAACCGTCCGCTGAAGTCGCTGTCAGACACGCTGAAGGGCAAGCAGGGGCGCTTCCGCCAGAACCTGCTGGGTAAGCGTGTGGATTACTCGGGCCGCTCGGTGATCGTGGTCGGTCCGGACCTCAAGCTGCACCAGTGCGGATTGCCGAAGAAGATGGCGCTGGAGCTGTTCAAGCCGTTCATCTATCACCGTCTGGAACAGACCGGGCACTGCACCACCATCAAGCAGGCGAAGGAAATGGTGGAACAGCAGGAACCGATTGTGTGGGACATCCTGGAAGAGGTCATCAAGGACCATCCGGTGCTGTTGAACCGCGCTCCTACGCTTCACCGTTTGGGCATCCAGGCGTTTGAGCCGGTGCTGGTGGAAGGCAAGGCAATTAAGATCCATCCGCTGGTTTGCACGGCGTTCAACGCCGACTTCGATGGCGACCAGATGGCGGTACACATTCCGCTGTCGCCGGAAGCGCAGGTCGAAGCCAGCGTACTGATGCTGGCGTCGCACAACATCCTGTCACCGGCGTCGGGGCAGCCGATCACGGTGCCTACGCAGGACATGGTGCTGGGCATCTACTACCTGACCAAAGGCAAGCCGGGCACGAAGGGCGAAGGTCGCGCGTTTGCCAACATCGAGGAAGTGCTGCTGGCGAAGGAAGCCGGCGCGGTGGAGACGCTGACGCCGATCAAGCTGCGTTACACCGGCGAAGTCATTGACCTGACGCAGGCGTATGACGATCAGGACGTGATCCACACCGAGCCGACGCACTTCGAGCGGCAGTACATCACGACTACGGTGGGCCGCGCCATCATGAATGACCACCTGAAGCGGGGCGCTTCGGGCATGCCGTACATCAACGGCCTGTTGAAGAAGAAGGGCATCGGGCAGCTGGTGAATTACTGCTACCTGCGATTTGGCCTGGAGACGACGGTGCGGATGCTCGACGGCATCAAGCAGTTGGGCTTCCAGTACGCCACGAGGGCCGGCCTGTCCATCGGCATCGACGACATGGTCATCCCGCCGAGCAAGCCAACGCTGGTGCGCAACGCCGAGAAGCAGGCCATCGTGGTGCAGCAACAGTACCTCGACGGCGCCATCACCAACGGCGAGCGCTACAACAAGGTCGTGGAAATCTGGTCGAAGATCACCGAAGAAGTTGCCGACGAAATGTTCGGCAACATGCAGCGCGAGGACAAAGAAGGCCAGATGAACCCGATTTACGTCATGGCCGACTCCGGCGCCCGCGGTTCGAAGCAGCAGATTCGTCAGCTGTCTGGAATGCGCGGACTGATGGCAAAGCCTTCGGGCGAGATCATCGAGACGCCCATCACGGCGAACTTCCGTGAAGGCCTTACAGTGCTGGAGTACTTCATCTCGACGCACGGCGCGCGCAAGGGACTGGCCGACACGGCGCTGAAGACGGCGGACTCGGGCTACCTGACTCGCCGACTGGTGGACGTGGCGCAAGACGTGATTATCAGCGAGTACGACTGCGGTACGGTCGACGGCATCTACGTGACTTCTATCGTGGAGTCGGGCGAGATCATCGAGCCGCTGCGCGACCGCATTGTGGGCCGTGTTTCGCTGGAGAAGATCAAGGACTACGAAGGCAACATCATCGTCGACGTCAACCAGGAGGTTACGGAAGAGCTGGCGGGAGCGGTACAGGCCGCCGGTATCGAGCGGGTGAAGATCCGCTCCGTGCTGACCTGCGAGTCGAAGCGTGGCGTTTGCGTGATGTGCTACGGCCGCAATCTGGCATCAGGGCGCCTCGTCGAACTGGGCGAAGCGACCGGCGTCATCGCGGCGCAGTCCATCGGCGAACCGGGCACGCAGCTCACCATGCGTACCTTCCACATCGGCGGCACGGCGTCGCGCGTAAGCGAGCAGTCGCGCCTCGATGCCAAGAACCACGGCACGGTACGTTTCGTGAATCTGATCACGGTCCGTTCCAAGGAAGGTTACCTCGTCGCGATGAACCGCAACGGGTCGATCACGATCGTGGACGAGAAGGGCCGCGAAAAGGAACGCTACGCAGTCGTATACGGCGGCAAGGTAAAGGTCGAAGACGGCGCGCAGGTTTCGCTCGGCGATGTGCTGGTCGAATGGGACCCGTACACCTTCGCCATCCTGACGGAAATCGGCGGCACGGTGCAGTTCAAGGACCTGCAGGAAGGCCTGACGCTGCACGAAGAAGTCGACGAAGTCACCGGCCTGTCGCGTCACGTGGTGATGGATTCACCCGACGAGAAGCGGCAGCCGGCCATCGTCATTAAGGGAGCCAAGGGCAACAAGCGTTACCTGATGCCGTCGCGCGCTCACTTGATGATCCTGGACGGCGACGAGGTCACGCCTGGCGAAGTGCTGGCGAAGATCCCGCGCGAAACCACCAAGACCAAGGACATTACGGGCGGTCTGCCGCGCGTGGTCGAATTGTTCGAAGCCCGCAAGCCGCGCGAAACGGCTGTCATCAGCGAAATCGATGGCATCGTGAAATTCGGCGATGTGGCCAAGGGACAGCGCAAGATCTACGTGGTGGCCGACAACGGTACCGAGAAGGAATACCAGGTGCCGCGTGGCGTTCACATCAACGTGCAGGAAGGCGAGCGCATCCGCGCTGGCGAGCCGCTGATGGATGGTCCGCTGAACCCACACGACATTCTCGCCGTGCTGGGTGAGAAGGAACTGCAGGCCTACCTGGTGAACGAAATCCAGGAAGTGTACCGGCTGCAGGGCGTGAACATCAGCGACAAGCACATCGAGGTGATCGTTCGCCAGATGATGCGCTGGGTGAAGGTCGAGGACGTGGGCGACACGTCGTTCCTGCTGGAACAGCAGATCGACAAGTTCCGCTTCCGCGAAGAGAACGAGAAGGCGATTGCCAACGGCGGCAAGCCGGCCACGGGCCGTCCGCTGCTGCTGGGCATCACCAAGGCGTCGCTCTCCACGGATTCGTTCATCTCCGCGGCGTCGTTCCAGGAGACCACGCGCGTGCTGACCGAAGCGTCCATCCAGGGCGCGGTCGATCACCTGCGCGGCCTCAAGGAGAACGTCATCGTGGGCCGTCTCATCCCCGCGGGAACCGGCATGGAGTACTACCGCAACGTCCGGCTCTCGGAGGAGATGGAACAGGCTGCCGCCAAGGTGCAGGAGGAAGTCACGCTCGCGTACGAGGAAGCCGAGCGCGCGCTGGAACTCATGCGCCACGAAGGCGAGAACGAGGCGGAAGAACTCGCGGCCGAGTAATCTGTAACAACATCGCGCCGCTCGTGCCATGCACGGGCGGCGTTTTTCTTAGGCGTTACATTGCGCCGAAGTTTTGCTTGGACAGTGGGCGGCAGGCACCTATGCTGTAGACAGCACGACGGTAAAGGCGCCCCTGGCTTGTGCTTCTCACGGGTATGTCAAAGTTCTTGAGACATCTGCGGCTCGCATTCTGGCGTGCGTTCGAGCACGATGCCTTCGGCGTGGCCAAAGGAGTCGCGTTCTCGGCGATCCTGACGTTTTTTCCCGCGATTCTGGTATTAGCTTCCGTCCTCTCTCGCTCCGAGAGCAGCGAGGCGTTCGTGCGAGAGATATTCCGTGCGGTCGGCCGCATTCTTCCGGAAGGCACCAACACGGCGGTCACGCAGTATCTCACCGGCACCCGGCCGGTGCACACCGGGTTCCTGGTGTGGATCAGCATTCTAACCCTGTGGACGGCCTCGGGCGCTATGATCTCGTGGATGGAGGGCTTCCGCAAGGCGTACCAGATGCCGAAGATCTGGGGCCTGGTGAAGGAGCGTCTGATCGCGTTCCTGATGGTGGTGCTGGCGGGCGTGCCGATGGGCTTTGCCTCGTTCCTGGTGGTCTTCGGCAACGTGATTGAACGCTGGGCGATGTACAACGTGGGCCACGAGATGACGCCGTACATCCTGGGGCTGTGGACAGCGGTGCGCTGGATCATCGCGGTGCTCACCAGCATCGCGGTCATCGGGCTGGTTTATCATCATGGTGTTCCCCGCACGCAGCCCTGGCACCGCGTTCTACCGGGAGCAGTGGTGGCGACCCTGTTGTGGGTCTGCGTCACCGTGGTGTTCGGCTGGTACGTGCGAAGCTATGCCAATTACGACGTCATCTACGGTTCGGTCGGCACGGCAATCGCGTTGCTGATCTGGCTGTACCTGGTGTCGATGGTGGTGCTCATCGGCGCGGAGTTCAATGCCGTCAGGTACCCGAGGTTCCTGTTCGGAACGCACTCGAAGATCAACGGAGAGTCGAGACGCACGGCCGAAGTATGACCCATTTCGAACATGCAGAACGATAAGCCCGATCTCACTCGAACTGTCGACGGCGCGCCGAGGGGCGGGAACAGCCTGCGGCGGCGCGCCAAGATTGTCTGCACCATCGGCCCGGTGAGCAACTCGGAGGAGATGATCCGCGAGCTTATGCTGCGCGGCATGGACGTGGCCAGGCTAAATTTTTCGCACGGCACGCACGAACAGCACGCCAGCGTCATTGAGCGATTGCGCAAGGTGGCCGCGGAACTGGGCCGCAGCGTCTGCATCCTGCAAGACCTGCAGGGGCCGAAGATCCGCACGGGACGGCTGAAATCGCGCGCGCCGGTTTCGCTCAAGAAGGGCCAAACGGTCACCATCACACCGAAAGACGTGGAAGGCACGACCGAGGTCATCTCCACCACATACCAGAACCTGGCTGACGACGTGAAGGCGGGCGAGCACATTCTGTTGTCCGACGGAAAGATTGAGCTGGTGGTGCGGGAAGTCGTCAACGGCGAGGTGACTTGCGAAGTCCTGAATGGCGGCATGCTCGGTGAGAACCAGGGCATCAACCTGCCGGGCACCAACGTGAGCATTCCATCGCTGACGGAGAAAGACCTGCGCGACCTGGAGTTCGGGCTGAAGCAGGGCGTGGACCTGGTGGCCATTTCATTTGTGCGAACAGTGCACGACGTGGTGAGAGCCAAGAACGCCATCGCCGCCCACCGCAGCGATGTTGGGCTGGTTGCCAAGCTGGAGAAGCCGCAGGCGATTGAGAACCTCGATGGCATCCTCGATGCCGCGGTGGCTGTGATGGTGGCGCGCGGAGATCTGGGCGTGGAAGTCGCGCCGGAGAAAGTTCCGCTTATCCAGAAGTACGTGATTCGCCGTGCTCTCGATTTTCGCCGCCCGGTGATCACGGCGACACAGATGCTGGAGTCGATGACGGAAAGTCCGCGTCCGACACGGGCCGAGGCCAGCGACGTGGCCAACGCGGTGTTCGACGGGACCGACGCGGTGATGCTGTCAGGCGAGACGGCGAGCGGGAAGTATCCGCTGGAGGCGGTGGAGATGATGGCGCGCATTGTGGCCGAGACAGAGGCGCACTCCCACCATCCGCTCACGCCCGGACATCGTGATGCTGCACACCTTTCGGTGGCGGAGACAATTTGCGAATCGATGGCCCACGCGGCGCAGGACCTGAAAATCAAGGCGATTGCGGTGTTTACCGAGACGGCGACCACGGCGCGCATGCTGTCGAAATACCGGCCGGCGGCCGACATCTATGCCTTCGCATCGTCGGAGACGGTACGCAACCGCATGAACGCGCTGTGGGGCACTACGCCGCTGATGTGTCCTCCGGCGCTGTCGGTAGAGCGCATGGCGCAGTTTGCCGAAAGCGAGCTGCGGCGGCTGCAAGTGTTGGAGCCGGGAGACGTTTTCGGCCTGGTGGCGGGCACGCGGAATTCGACGGGAGCGACCAACTTCATGCGGCTGATTGAGGTGCGGGACGCCGCAGGCGAAACAGCACAAGCGAATGCAGAACGAGTCTGAGGAGAACATCATGTCAGAGCAGGTGGTGTCGATTGCGATCCTGGAAGCGCTTCCGGGCAAAGAGGAAGAACTGGTCGCCATGCTACGCGAGTTCTATACCATGATGCACTCCAAGGCGTATTGCACCGACACGCTCTATCGCGACGGCAGCCGGCCAGAGCGGTTCGTTCACCTGCGCCGCTGGAAGTCGCCTGAGATGCGCGGGGAAGCCCAGACCGATCCCGACGTGCACAAGTACTGGCAGCAGTTGCCCAGCCTGTGCACGATCCCGACGGTGTATGAAAACCTGGAAGGGTTGTTCGAGAGCTAGTGATCCGGGATTTCAGTTCACCCACGGCGGCCGAGCGTCGCCGTTTTTCTTTTGGCGGTCGCGGGCTTCGGGATCGCGCATCTTGCCATTCTCGTCGAAGTAGTCTTCGTGGCGGTAATCGCCGCGGTCGTGCTTGCGCATGTACACCTCGAACTTGCGCGCGGCACGCTTGCGCTTCCAGCGGTAGTAGGAGTTGCGCAGGCCGTAGAAGTATTCCGTCGAGAGAAAGCCGAAGCCGCGGCGGGGGACGAATTTCAGCCAAATGTAACCGAAAAGCAGCCCTCCCATGTGGGCCATGTAGGCGGTGGATTGGCCCTGCTGTTGAGCGGACGAGAGAGTCAGGATGATCTCGATGAAAATCAGGCCCGCGATGAAGTACTTGGCCTTCATCAAGAAAGGGATCGGAAACAGCATGATTTCAGAATCCGCGTGCAGAATTCCGAAAGCGAGCAGTAATCCGAAGATCGCGCCTGAGGCTCCGACGGTCCCTACGTCGGGACGCGCTCCGAGCAGCCCGGTGTAGGCCACAGCGACCGTGACTAGGGCGGCGCCGATTCCGCAGAAGAAATAGAACTGAAGGAACAGGTTGTAGCCCCAGTCCATCTCCAGCTGGGCGCCGAACATCCACAAAGCCAACATGTTGAACAGAATGTGCCACAGGCCGGCATGCAGGAACATGTAGGTAGCCAGCTGCCATATCCAGCCGTGTACGACGTTTTCGGGAGTTAGCTGGAACCACCGCTGCGAGAGCATTGCGGCGTGTGGAGCGAGATAGCCCAGGAGCGTCTGCAGCAGGAATACCGCAGCATTGGCGAGTAGCAACCGCTTTACCGCGGGAGTAAAAGGCGGAAAGCTCATCGACATGGTGGAACTGCGTCGCATCAAAACTCCATTCTCAACACAGCCGAAGGGCCTAGCGCTCCGGGACAGGCACAACCGGCAGGCTGCGATGACCCTTGCCGTCGGTGGCCTGCACGGCAAAAATGACATTGTCCTTCGACAGCGGCATGACCGCCTGCGTGACGTTGCCGAACAGCTGGGAGTGCTCCCAGTCGGGCGCCCTGGTGTCGCGCCAGAGAACCAGGTAGCCCGTGGCCAGTCCG
>CAVRWH010000003.1:0-375285 GCA_963724855.1 uncultured Acidobacteriaceae bacterium
GCAGCAATTCATTCGCGGCTCGGTCCGCGATAACGAGGTGTTGCTCGGATCGTATAAGCAGGTCGGTGGAGTGTTCTACCCCTTCTCCATTGAAGCGGGCCCGAAGGGCGGCGGTGATAAGGCACGGTACACCTTCGACACGATTGAAGTGAACGTGCCGATTGAAGATTCTTATTTCAAGATGCCGGCGGCGAAGAAGTAAAGCGCAGCACCGGCCTCCGAATGCCCGTTTTTCCGCACTAACAGCGAGTTACGAGGGAAGAGAATATGGCTACACGAAATGTGAGCAACAAAGGCGTCCGCGCGATTACTTCCGGCCTGATCCTATCGATGGTTGCTTTTGCCGTGAGTGCCGCGGCGCAGCAACCGGTGAAGTTTGACTCAGCGACGATTTCCGGTCTTCCGGCCCGCAACATCGGCTCGGCGGTGATGAGCGGCCGTGTTGCGGCCGTGGATGCGGTTAACGACCAGGGACGACTCACAGTATTTGCCGGCGCCGCCAGCGGCGGAGTGTGGAAGTCCGTGAACGGCGGCACAACCTTTAAATCTGTCTTCGACAAGGTTGACGTACAGTCCATCGGCGCGGTGACCATCGATCCTACGAACCCGAAGACCGTGTGGGTCGGTACGGGTGAATCATGGGTGCGTAACAGCGTTTCGGTGGGCGACGGCATCTACAAGTCCACCGACGGCGGCGAGAACTGGAACAACATGGGGCTGAAGGACTCCGAGCACATCTCGCGGATCTTGGTGGATCCCAAGGACGGCAATACGGTATTTGCCTGCGCCACCGGTCACTTGTGGAACGACAACGACGAGCGTGGCGTCTATAAGACGGCCGACGGAGGCAAGACGTGGAACAAGGTGCTGGCCGGCAAAAACGGTTCCACCGGCTGTGCGATGTTGAGCATGAGCCCGCTGGAGCCGAAGACCGTCTATGCCACAATGTGGGACTTCCGGCGCCAGGGGTGGACCTTCCGCTCCGGCGGCGAAGGCAGCGGCATCTTCAAGTCCACGGACGGCGGCGACCACTGGACGGAGATCACCGACGCCAATAGCAAGGGCATGCCCGCCAAGCCGTATGGCCGAATCGCCATCGCGGTGGCGCCCTCAAACCCAAAGATCGTTTATGCCATGATCGAGTCGAAGGCCAGCGCCCTGTACCGCTCCAACGACGCGGGCGCGACGTGGACCAAGCTCGATGCCAGCCAGTTCATGGTGTGGCGTCCGTTTTATTTTGCCAACATCATTGTCGATCCCAAGGACCCGGAAAAGCTGTTCAAGCCCGACTTGGTGCTGCTGATGAGCGTAAACGGCGGTAAGAGCTTCAGCCAGGTTTCGGGGGGAGCGCACGGCGATTTCCACGCGGTTTGGATTGATCCGGCGAATTCCAACATCGTCTATGCCGGCGATGACGGCGGTTTGTGGCGCAGCCAGGACGGTGGCACTCGCTGGTCGCACCAGGTCAACCTCCCGGTGTCGCAGTTCTACCACGTCAGCGTGGATGACAACGATCCCTATCGCGTGTACGGCGGCCTGCAGGACAACGCCGCGTGGGTGGGCGACTCCTCCTATCCCGGCGGCGTGTCGTACTCGCGCTGGGAAAACATGTACGGCGGCGACGGCTTCTGGATGTTCGAGGACCCTTCCGATCCGGACTATATTTACGCCGAATCGCAGGGCGGAGAAATTGGCCGCATCAATCGCTATTCCCACGAGCACCGGTCGATCATTCCGTATGCGGAATACGGCGAAAAGAAGCTGCGCTTTAACTGGAACACGCCGATCCACATGAGCCCGAATGAAAAGGGCACCCTCTACATCGGGGCGCAGTTCCTGTTCCGCTCGCGCGATCACGGGCAGTCGTGGCAGAGAATTTCTCCGGACCTGACGACTAACGATCCCGAGAAACAGAAGCAGGAGGAGTCGGGCGGCATCACGGTGGACAACTCCGCCGCTGAAATGCACACCTCGATTTACTCCATCAGCGAGTCGCCCAAGAGCGGGCAGGTCATCTGGGTGGGCACCGACGACGGCAACGTACAGGTTACGCAGGACGGCGCCAAAACCTGGACCAACGTGACCAGCGCCGTGGGCGTGCCCAAGAACTCATGGGTCTCGACGGTGGAAGCTAGTCGCTTCGACGCCGCTACGGCCTACGCGACGTTCGACCGCCACACCTATGGCGACCTGACTCCATATCTGTACAAGACGACCGATTACGGCAAGACGTGGCAGGCGTTGCCGGTCAAGGAAAGCGGCGTGCGCGGATATGCGCACGTCATCAAGGAAGACACCGTCAAACCCAACGTTCTTTTCCTTGGGACGGAATTCGGGTTGTGGGTGTCGGTGGACGGCGGCGAGCGCTGGGCGCAGTACAAAGGCAGCGATTTTCCTGACGCAGCGGTGCGCGACATCGTGGTGCAGGCCCGCGCCTCTGACCTGGTGCTGGCGACGCATGGGCGCGGAATATGGATCATCGATGACATTTCTCCGCTACGGCAGCTCACGCCTGAGTTGATGCCGCAAACGGCGGCGTTCGTCACGGCGCGTCCGGCGGTGGAATACATCGAAGCTGACGGCGGATGGGCGGAGGGAGACGAGTTTTTCGTCGGGCCGTCTCGGCCGACGGAAGCGATGATCACCTACTACCAGAAGAGCCGCCACATCTACGGGGATTTGAAAATCGAAATCTTCGACCCGCAGGGCAAGTTAATCGACACCCTGAGCGGCAGCAAGCATCGCGGGCTGAATCGGGCCATGTGGCCGATGCACCTCGACCCGCCGATCGTGCCTCCGGCCGCCTCGGCTGCCTTCGGTGCAGCTCGCGGGCCTCTGGTATTGCCGGGAACTTATACGGTGAAGATGACCAAGGGCGACCAGACGTACACCACCAAACTTGAGGTCGTCACCGATCCGCGCGCCAAATACACCTATGACGACCGCAAGGCGCAGTTTGTTCTGACGACGAAGCTGTCGTCGATGCTAGGACACATGAGCTGGGCGGTCGATGCCATCGTTGGCGTACGCGATGGGGCGAACCAGCGCGCGGCCAAGGTTCCGGCGAGCAGTCCGCTGCATAAGCAACTGGTAGATCTGGCGACGTCGGCCGACGGGCTGCGGTCCGAGATTGTGGCGACCAAGGAAGGCGGCGCAATCACGGGAGAAGAGCGGCTGCGCGAATACGTCGCGACCGTGTACGGCAACGTGAGCTCCTACAATGGCCGTCCCACCGCCGATCAAGTCGCGCGTACCGAGGTACTGGGCCGGGAGCTGGACGACGTGATACAGAAATTCCAGAAACTCACCACCACTCAGTTGCCGGGCATCAACGCCGGTCTGGAGAAGCAGAAGCAGCCGCCCATCGCGGTGTTGACCGAAGCCGATTGGCAGAAGCAGCATCAGGGCGGCGGTCCAAAAACATCGGCGACCACGACCATGCGCGAAATGGATTGATCGCTAGATTCGCAATCTGAACGAAGGTGCGGCCGCTACGGCCGCACTTTTTTTGTGGCCGTCTGCTGGGGCTTGCCGGGTTTCGGTTTCTTCGCTCCGGGCTTGCCGCCCAGCGGGTCGAAGGGCTCATACTGCAATTCCGTTGACAGAATCTTCACCAGCTTGGCCAGCACGCGGGTGCGCGCCCAGTACTTGTCATTGCCTTCGATCAGGCTCCACGGCGACCCGGTGGTGCTGGTCTTGACCAGCATCTCTTCCACCGCTTCTTCGTACGACTCCCATTTCTGGCGGTTGCGCCAGTCCTCATCGGTAAGCTTCCATGCCTTATAGCCGATGGCCTGGCGCTCCTCGAAACGGCGAAGCTGCTCTTCGCGCGAGATGTGGACCCAGAACTTGGCGACGATGGTGCCGAAATCGCGCAACTGGCGCTCGAACGAGTTGATCTCCTTGTAGGCGCGCTTCCATTCGCTCTCGGGCGCGAAACCTTCGACGCGCTCGACCAGCACCCGGCCGTACCACGAGCGATCGAACACCGCGATCTGTCCGTTCTCAGGCAGTCGTCGCCAGAAGCGATACAGGTAATGGCGGGTCTTGTCCTCGCCATGCGGAGCCGAGATGGGATAGACGACATAGCCCCGAGGATCGAGCTTCTCGGTGATGCGCTTGATGGCTCCGCCCTTGCCGGCGGCGTCCCATCCCTCGAAGACGATGATGACCGGGCGCTTGCGCAGGTAAACCTGGTAGCCGAGTTCGCGCAACTGGATCTGCCGTCGCGAAACTTCTCGCACGTAGGCGGCGCGGTCGAGCTTGCGAGTGAGATCGATGGTCTCGAGCATCAGGCCTTCTCTCCGCTCAAGGATTCCATGGCGTCGCGAAGCTGCGCATCTTTCGAGCGGTCGATAGGTGAGGCTTCATGCACTGGCGCCTTGTCGCCGAGTCGCTTCTCCAGCGTGGCGATGATCGTCTCAAAGACCCTCCGGCGGGTGTGCCACTTGGAGGTGGCCTCGACGATAGTCCACGGCGCATACTCCGAGTCAGTCAGCTCCAGCATCTCCTCGTAAGCTTCCAGGAACTCGTCATAGCGCTTGTTGCGGGCCCAGTCTTCCGGAGTCACGCGCCACGCCTCCAGCGGATTGGACTGGATCATCTCGAAGCGCTTCCGCTGCTCTTTCCTCCCAATGTGCAGAAAGAACTTCAGGATGGCGGTGCCGTCGTCGGCCAACATGCGCTCGAATTCCGCAATGTCGCGGTAGGCTTGCTTCCAGGTTTTCTGCGGGACGGTTTGCTCCACCCGCTCTTCCAGCACGCGGCCATACCAACTGTGGTCGAAGATCACCATTTCGCCGCGGTCCGGAACTTTGAGCCAGAATCGCCACAGCCACGGGCGCAACGTTTCGTAGGTGCGGGGGCCGGTTATGGGATAGAGCTTGAACCCTCGCGGGTCGAGCCTCTGGGTCAGCGCGGCGATCGTGGTGCCTTTGCCCGAAGCGTCCCAGCCTTCAAACACCACGATGGAGGGCACGCCGTTGTCCCAGCAGGCCTTTTCCAGGTCGTAGAGGCGCGTCTGCAGGCCCGGCAGCACCTGCTTGAATTCTTCGCGCGAGAGCTTCTTCTTGAGATTCAGGTTCTCGAGCATGGTTAAGGCCCGATTGTACAAGGAGGATATCGGACGAAACCGCGCTTTCGATTGGGTGCCTCGCGCGGGCATGGGCAGCCGCTGGCAACCGGGGCAAACGACGTTACGGCGGGATGAATTTACCACCCGTAACTTTCCCCCAATTCAGCGCATCCGATAAAGTGTTTGATGCCGCTTTCTGTGGGATCATGAATGATGGTTTGGCGCGCGTTGCACAGGCGCCGGAATACTTGCGCAGCCGCGCACAAGCAAGAATCGAACGAGGAGGCAGAATGAATCCGACCCGCCAGCTCCACGACCTGGGGCAGAGTCTATGGCTTGATAACATCACACGCGACATCTTGAACAACGGCACCCTGAAGCGTTACATCGACGAATGGTCGGTGACGGGCCTGACCTCGAATCCCGACGATTTTTGACCAGGCCATCAAGAAGAGCGAGTCCTACGATCCGGCGATACACGACGCGCTGGGCCGGGGACTCTCCGGCGAAGCGCTGTTCTTCGAGCTGGCGCTGGATGACTTGACCCGCGCCGCAGACTTGTTCCGTTCGATCCACGACCAGACCAAGGGAGGCGACGGCTGGGTGTCGCTGGAAGTTTCTCCGCTTCTGGCGTACGACACCGCCACCACGCTGGCCGCCGCCAAGGACCTGAGCGCCCGCGCGGCCCGTCCGAACCTGTTCATCAAGATTCCGGGAACTCCCGAAGGACTGCCGGCGATCGAAGAAGCGATCTTTGCCGGTGTGTCGGTGAACGTCACGCTGCTGTTTTCGCGCGAGCACTACCTTGCCGCCGCCGAAGCGTATCTGAAGGGCGTTGAGCGGCGCATCGCCGCCGGATTGCCCGCCAACGTCGGTTCGGTCGCCTCGGTCTTCATCAGCCGCTGGGACGTGGCCGCAAATCCCAAGGTGCCCGAGAACCTGCGCGACAAGCTGGGCATCGCGATTGCCCAACGTACCTACAAAGCCTACCGCGACTTGCTGGCGTCACCGCGCTGGCAGGACATCGTGAAGGCCGGATACATCCCGCAGCGCCTGCTGCTGGCGAGTACTGGAACCAAGGACCCGAAGGCCTCCGACATCCTTTACATCAAGGCGCTTGCGGCGCCCGACACGGTGAACACCATGCCGGAAGGTACGCTAAAGGCCTTCGCCGATCATGGTGTCGTGGCCGGCGTGATGCCCCCGGACGGCGGTAACTGCGAGGAAGTATTGGCGCAGATCACCGCTGCCGGCGTTGACCTCGACGCCTTGGGCGCGCAGCTGCAAGTGGAAGGGGCCAAGTCTTTCGTCAACTCGTGGAACGAATTGATGGGAGTCATCGAGTCCAAGAGCGCGGTCCTGAAGTAGTCCGCCGTCACTGACGTGCAGAGCGAATGATTAACGGCGCCGCTGGTTCCCCGAGCGTGAAAGTCCGGGAGGCTGGCGGCGCCGTCGTTTGTAGCCCAAGTCTTCTCTATTTGAACGCCACCGGCAGAACGCAGACCGGCGCAGGCACTTGGATCGTGTGCGAAGTCGCAGTCAGGCGGCCGCTGCTGCCATCCACCGAGAATACGTTGATCGTGTCGGAGTTCTGGTTCGCGGCGAAGAGCCATTTGCCCGTCGGATCAAGCGTAAAGTGCCGCGGCTCCTTTCCTCCGGTTGGCACGCGCTCCACGAGACTCAACTTCCCGTCGTGCCCGTCGATAGCAAACACGGCAATACTGTCGTCTCCGCGATTAGAGACGTATAAAGTCTTTCCCGCGGCGTCCACCTGTATCTCCGCGGTCGTGTTTTCGCCCTTGAATCCCTGCGGCAGCGTCGAGATCGTCTGCAAATTGTGCATTTGCCCGGTCGAAGTGTTGAACGAAAACACAGCGACGTTGTTTGCGAGTTCATTGACCACGTAAACGAACTTGCCCGAGGGGGACATGGCAATGTGCCGCGGTCCCGAGCCCGGAGCCAATTTGGTGAATGCCGGCTTGTTCGGTGCCAATGTCCCGGCAGCCGTATAAAAGCGGTACACCATCAGTTCATCCGTGCCGAGGTCAGCCACCAGCACGAAACGATTGTCATTGCTGGCCAAAATCTCGTGCGCATGGGGCGACGCCTGGCGGTCTTTGTTCACGCTTGACCCGACGTCCTGCACAAAAGCCGTGCGCTTACCGAGCTGGCCGTCTTTCTCGATGGGAAACACCGCGAAATTGCCACCGCCATAATTGGCTACCAGCACATAGTGGCCCGCTCGATCGAGTGACAGGTGAGCGGGCCCGGCTCCAGCCGACGAAACCTGCTGCAGCAACTTGAGTTTGCCGCTTCTTTCATCAATTTCAAAGACGCTGATGGCGCCGGTCTTGTTGCCGTCGAAAACGTCCAGTTCGTTGGCGGCATATAGATGCGTGCCGCTGGAATCGACTGCCAGAAACGAAGGGCTGGGCGATTCGGCAGCTAATTCCACCGGTCCGGCCTCTCCGCTCGCAGGGTCGAAGCGAAAAGCGTAAATGCCTTTGCTGTCCTTGTCGGTGTAGGTGCCGACAAAAACCAATTGGCTGAAGTCGGCGGCAGATGCCAGCGAAGCACACAGAACCAGCAGCAGCAGTGGGATCTGCCAGCGAAGACGTAGGCGACGGATGACGGTCATTGCAGTATTCTAGTGCAAGCGGGGCCCGTGATTTATGATCGCATCGCTCCCCGGAGGGGCCCACTCGCGTGTCCAACGCCTGGTCGCAAAGCAAAGAGACGTACCCGCGTCGTCTGGATCGAGGCAAGGAGTTGGCAGCGCGGAACCCGTGGGCCGATGAAGTCCTGGGCTTTTATGCCGCGGTTCTGCAGTTCCAGCAGGAGATGTTCGAGTCGGGGAAAACGCCCGGCTCTGTCGAGCATCCGTCGACCACAGACTTTCGCGAGGCTATAGATCCTGGCTTCGCCGCCGCGCACATTCCGCGCCTGTTGGCGATGGTCCGGCAGTCCGGCCCCGCCAAGTTGGCGGCGGAGACAGCTTCATGGGGAAACGCGGACAACGCGGCCCTGTGCACTCGGCTCACTCGATGGCTGGCAGCGGGCGACGCCGAGTCGCCGGGCGAAGCTTTTGTCGCGCGGGTTGCGCTCGAACCTCTGGCCGAGTTGGTGGCGCACACCCGAACTCTTGTTCCCGACGGGATTGCGGGAAACAAGTGCCCACTCTGTGAAAGCGACCCGCAGATGGCGGTGATTCGGCAGGAGGGCGACGGCGGCAAGCGCATGCTGCTGTGTTCCCTCTGTCACACCGAATGGGAATTTCGACGGATCCTGTGCCCTGCCTGTGGCGAGGAGAATCACGAAAAGCTGCCGCGCTATACCGCCGAGGGCATCGCTGCCGTTCGGGTCGAGGCTTGCGACACCTGCAAGGTCTATTTGAAATCCGTGGACTTAACGGTGGACGGCCACGCCGTGCCCCTGGTCGATGAAGTGGCCACGGCGCCGCTTGATCTGTGGGCCAGCGAGCACGGTTATCACAAGCTCTTGCCCAACGTCATGGGCTTCTAGAGAACCCCCCGCCGGAGGCTCCAACCTCCCGCCAAAATCTTTAATTTGACCGCACACGCGGGCGCGATGTAAATTCGATGCGAATTTTCGCAGCGCGCTGGTTCGATTCGAATCACACTCGGGTGAGGATTATGGATCGGTACTGCACTAATTCGAGTTCGACTCTGCTAAGCAGCCGCGCAATCCCTATCCCGCAATCCTGCTCTCAAGAAATCAGTGTAGGTCATCCCTCCGGAGGTGTGTGCCGTGGACGTGTCTAGACGTGCGTTCTTCAAAACCGGGCTGGTCGGAGTCGCCGGGATTACCGCATTCGGCTTCGATCCCCAACCGATTTACGCGCAAACCCAGGGACTGAAAATTTCCCGCACCACGGAGACCCGGAGCACCTGTCCGTACTGCGCCGTGAGTTGCGGAATTATCATCCACACCATCGGCGACAAGGCGAAGAACGTCACCCCGCAAGTCGTGCATGTCGAGGGCGATCCTGATCACCCCATCAATCGCGGTACGCTCTGTCCCAAGGGAGCCTCGCTGGAGCAGGACATCCTCAACGAGCGCCGCCTGCTGAAGCCGCAGGTTCGCCGCCCGGGCTCCACCCAGTGGGAAGACATCTCCTGGAACAAGGCCATCGACGAGATTGCCCACTGGACCAAGAAGACGCGCGACGAAACCTTCATCGAGCAGGACGCACAAGGCCGCACTGTCAACCGCCTCGAGTCCGTCGCCTTCACCGGCGGCTGCACCGACACCAACGAGTTCAACTATCTCGCGGTGAAAACCATGCGCAGCATGGGGATTGTGGGGCTCGAAAACCAGGCAAGAGTTTGACACGGCCCCACGGTCTCAAGTTTGGGACCAACGTTCGGACGCGGCGCCATGACCAATGGCTGGATCGACATCAAGAACACCGACATGATGTTGATCATGGGCGGCAATCCTGCCGAGAACCATCCCTGCGGATTTAAGTGGGCCGTCGAAGCCAAGCGCAACCGCAATGCCAAGATGATTGTGGTCGATCCACGCTTCACCCGCACCGCCACCCAAGCCGACTTGTTTCTACAGATTCGTGCCGGCTCCGACATTGCTTTTCTGGGCGGCGTCATCCGCTACGCTCTGGAAAACAATCGCATCGCCAAGGAGTACCTGGTCAATTACACCAACGCCGCCTTAATCATTAAGGAAGGCTTTGCGTTGCCGGAAGATGGATTGTTCTCAGGCTTCGACGCTGAAAAGCTTTCCTACAACAAAGCCACCTGGAACTACGAAGCCGGCGGCAACCTGACGGGCAAACCAGTTGCAGCCGCCGCGGACGAGAAAGCTGCCAGTGCTCCGGCCCCGGCGCATATCGTACCCGTAGTGTCGAAGCCCGGTGCGCCTCCTCCGCCGCCTTCGCTTCCGCCCAACGTTGCATTCGATCTCGACCTGCAGCATCCCCGATGCGTGTATCAGCTGATGAAGAAGCAGTATTCCCGCTACACGCCGGAGATGGTCGAGCGCATTACCGGAATCCCACAGGCGGACTTTGTTAAGGCCGCCGACCTGTTTACCTCCATTCGCAAAGACGGCAGCACCAAGAAAGTCGCCACCATCATCTACGCCGTCGGCTGGACCCACCACAGCTTTGGCACCCAGATCATCCGCACCGCGGCGATGTTGCAGTTGCTGATGGGCAACGTGGGTCGCGCCGGTGGTGGAGTCAATGCCTTGCGTGGGCACTCCAACATTCAGGGCGCCACCGACATGGCCGGTATCTTCGACATTCTCCCCGGATATCTGAAGATGCCCAATCCCACCGATACCAGTCTGCAGGCCTATCTCGACCGCACAACTCCCAAGGTCGCCAAGGTCGGCGATTGGGAGTCGTTCAATTACTGGTCGAACACGCCCAAGTTCACGGTGTCGTTCCTCAAGGCCCTGTACGGCAACGCCGCTACCAAGGACAACGATTTTGCCTTCAACTACCTCCCCAAGATCGAGCGCCGCCATTCCTGGACCGATATTTGGGACGATATGTACCGCGGCAAGGTCAAGGGCTTTTTCGCCTTCGGCATGAACGGCGTCATGATTGGCCCCGACACCCAGAAGAACATCGACGCCCTGAAGAAGGCCGACTTCCTTGTGGTGTGCGAGATCTATCCCGATGAGACCAGCGCCTTCTGGCAAGCTCCCGGCATTACGGCCGAGGAACAGAAGCAGATCAACACCACCGTCTATCGCTTGCCAGGCGCCGGTTTCGCGGAAAAGGATGGTACCTTCGTCAACTCTGCGCGCTGGCTCCAGTGGAAGAATGCCGCTCTTCCTCCGCCGGCAGATTGCCGTCTCGATCAGGACATCCTGGCGCAGATCTTCCTGAAGATCCGTGCACTCTACAAGCAGGAAGGCGGGAAGTTCCCCGACCCGATTGTGAATGCGTCGTGGACGTACACGCTGCCCGAACATCCGTCACTCAGCGAAATCGCCAAGGAGATTAACGGCAAGGCGGTCGCCGAAATCACCGACGAGAAGACCAACGTGTCGTTCAAGGCTGGCCAACAATTGCCGGGGTTCGCCATGCTCCGCGACGATGGCTCAACCATGTGCGGCAACTGGCTATACTCCGGCTCATGGACCGAAGCTGGCCCGATGATGCAACGTCGCGGCACCGACGACCCGTCGGGGCTGGGAATCTATCCCAACTGGGGTTGGTCTTGGCCGGCCAATCGCCGCGTGCTCTACAACCGCGCCTCATGCGATCTTAGCGGCAAGCCTTGGGACCCCGACCGCAAGCAAGTCTGGTGGAATGAAACCGCCGGCAAATGGGTCGGCAACGACGTCCCCGACTTTAAGCCAGATTCCAAGCCGGCAGATCACATGGGGCCATTCATCATGCTGCCCGAAGGAGTAGGGCGGCTGTTCGTGCCATTGGGCGCATTGAACGACGGGCCTTTCCCTGAGCACTACGAACCTATCGAGAGCCCCATCGAGAATCCGCTGCATCCCGCGCAGTCGCATAACCCTGTGGTCAAGAAGTTTAAGACGCCGCTCGACAAGTACGGCACGGTGAAAGAGGGCTACAACCTGGTCTGCACCACTTACCGGCTTACCGAGCACTATCACTACTGGACCAAAAACAACCCGATGAACGTCGAACTCGTGCCTCTGCCTTTTGTTGAGGTTCCGGCAGAGCTCGCCGATCAGATGGGAATCCGCGGGGGAGAGAACCTAAAGGTCACCAGCATTCGCAGCTCCTACATCGCCAGGGCGATGGTCACCAAGCGCATTAAGGGGATGATGATCGACGGCAAGAAGACCTATCAGATCGGCATTCCGATTCACTGGGGCTTCCTTGGAATTGCCGAAGACCTCAACAAGACGGCCAAGACGCCGGTGAATCTTCTGACTCCGACCGTCACCGATCCCAATTCCTACACGCCGGAATTCAAGGGCTTCCTCGTGAAGCTCGAGAAAGTATAGGGAGGGCGAGATGGGAGACCGCAAAACGCTCCAGATTCAGCAGATGTCGGCCCATCCCGGCCCAATCGCCGGCGCGGGCATGCAGCGCGAGCCCGAAGTCTGCAAGTTGATCGACGTGACTACCTGCATCGGCTGCAAGGCCTGCGAGGTGGCCTGCGTGGAATGGAACGATATGCCGTTCCAGACCACCCAGTTCGACAACACCTACCAGACCATGCCCGACACCAACTGGGACTACTGGAACCTCATCAAGTTCAACGAGTCCCAGCACTCCGACGGTACTTTTGCCTGGCTGATGCGCAAGCACCAGTGCATGCACTGCGAAGATCCAGGCTGTCTGGCCGCCTGTCCAGCCGACGGCGCCATCGTAAAGTACGCCAACGGCATCGTCGATTTCCAGCAGGAAAACTGCATCGGCTGCCAGTTCTGCGTCTCCGGATGCCCATTCAACATCCCCAAGTTCAACCCCAGCACAAAGAAGGTTTACAAGTGCACGTTGTGCTCTGACCGCGTCGGCGCTGGTTTGGAGCCGGCCTGCATCAAGTCGTGTCCCACGGGCTGCCTGCACTTCGGCACCAAGGAAGACATGAAGTTCCTCGCCGAAAAGCGGGCGACGCAGCTTCGTGACGTCTCCGGATTTAAGGACGCCGGAGTTTACGATCCCGAAACGATCGGCGGTACGCACGTCATCTACGTCCTCCACGACATAAAGCAGCCGGAGAAGTACGGGAACCTTCCCGCCAAGCCGCGCATTCCGCTCAGCTTCACCCTTTGGAAGGACATCTTCAAGCCCATCGGACTGTTCGGCGCGATGCTCGGGTTCGTCGGTGTGGTCATGCATTACGTCTTCGAAGGGCCGCGCCGCGAGCAGCCCGCGCCTCCCATCCAACAGATTGATCCACCACGTCCACCAGCCGGGAAGGAGAACTAGATGGCGACCTCAACCAATCGTTTCGTGCATCGGACAAACGCCATCGACCGCCTCGGCCGCACTGTCGTGTACGCCGGCGAATTGCTTCGCCATCCCGTTTACACCCGCTTCCTCCATTGGATGGTGGGGATCTTCTTCTTCCTCGCGCTGCTGTCCGGCTTCGGAATCTACCTGCCCTGGATCTTCCGATTCTTCACGCCGATCTTCGGCGGCGGGGCGATGACCCGCCTGCTGCATCCCTGGTTTGGTCTGGGGTTCGTGGTCTTCTTCAGCCTGCAGGCGATGAACTGGTGGGCCGTCATGCGCTGGACGCCCGATGACACGGTGTGGATGAAGCGCATCAGAAGCTACATCCGCAACGAAGAACCCATGGAACCTTCTTACGTCGGCTTCTTCAACGCCGGTCAGAAGATGCAGTTTTGGGAGATCGTCGGCGGTTGCATCGCGTATGTCATCACCGGCCTGATCATGTGGTTCCCAGAGATCTTCGGCAGAGTGCTCGTCGCAATCTCTTACGTGGTGCACGACATCTCGGCGCTGGTGATGCTCTTCGGAATCTTCTTCCACATCTATCTGAGCACCTTCGGTGAGCCGCACACCATCCAGGCGATGACGCGGGGAACCGTCAGCAAAGAGTGGGCCTGGACCCACCATCCGGCCTGGTACAAGGCAGTCACCGGCCGCGATCCCTACGAAGACATGGAAGCCGAACGCGATCGCCTCAACGGCGGCAAATAATCTAACGTCGACAGACGGCTCGGTGCCCTACCCGTATCCTCCGGGTGGGTGCTCGGGAGTACGGACAGCGACTACTTCGAACTACGCTCCCGTTCACGTGAGAACCAATCCCTGTTCATCGCAGTAAAACCGTCGCCAGTCTCGTTTACTCAATTCGTCTCCGTACGTGGGTCTTTTCCAGTTGCTAGCTGCTAATTGCTAGTTGCTTCTTTTCTCCCATTTCGGGACAAACTGGTTACTAAAGTTTTTTCTCCCTCACGATTTTTCTTGACTCCGCTCGCTCGCCCTTTTCTCCTAGTCTCATACATCAAGACCCTCGCGGCGCCGCGCCGATTCGCGGCCGTCTCGAGGGTCTTTGTTCTTTCTCAACCGAACCTAGTAACCCCTTTTTTTACAAGACTATGACTGTAAGTGCTTTGTTCGCTGGAACTTACAGCCAGTCGCTCCGTAACCCCTTTGTTTTCAGGATGCCTCAAGGGGGGTACAGCGAAATATCGTCGCCACCAGCCGTGAAACGCTTCGTGGCCAAATGCTAATTGCTAGTTGCTAATTGCTAGCTGCTTAGTACCCGAGGAACGCTATCATGCCATCTCAATCCTGTCGTCACATCCAACTCGAAGGCTCCTACTGCGGCTCTCCCGCTTTGCGCGACCGCAAATATTGCTACTACCACCTCATGGAGCGCGCCCGACGCCTCCGTCGCGCCCGCGCCCTCCGCGACAACGCGCCTTACCGGCTCGAAATACCAGTCGCTCGACAACCCCTACGCCATCCGAGCCGCCATCTCCGAAGTCGCTCAGGCCCTCACCGCCGGACAGCTCGATCCCCGCGTCGCCGGCAAGCTGCTCTACGCCTTTCAGTTGGCCGCCTCCGCCAATCGCCGCATCGAAAAGATGGAAGCGGTGCCCCAGGTTCGCGCCCGTCTTTTGGGCGCTAACCTGGGTTCAGCTAACCTGGGTTCCCCCGACGACGACGCCTCCCGCCTCCAGGAATTTCCCGACTTCGAGGAACAACTCGGCCTCCCGCCGGGCGCCAACCTCGATGCCGAAGTCGCCGCCGCCGAGCAGAAGGCCGACGAGGAAGTGGAAATGCGCCAGGCTTTTTCCGTTCCCACGCCTCCGCCCGGCGTGCATCCCGGCTCCGCCGCCTACCGTCTTTTCCACGAGGAGACCTACCAGATACTGCGCCGGCAACTGCAACGACTGCAGCACCAGCTCCGCGAATACAACGAGCAGAAAAACCAGAAGCTGAAAGCCGAGATCGAACTCATCAAGAAGGAGGCAACGTCAGCTACCCCTGCGCCCCAACCTCGTGCCGACACCGCGTGATTGGCGCCGATTTGCCACAGATGAAGTGTCGGGCTCGGCGCTGATATTCTGGATTCGGTCCTAATCCATCATGTCTGATCCCAACAGCCCCGAAACTCCTGAAATCACCGACGCCAACGAATCGTTCGACCAGCTTCTGTCGGAATACGAGCGCGAGCACGCTCGCGTCTCCGAAGACGGCGCGCGCCAGCTCGAAGGCACCGTTGTCGCCGTCACCGCTGATGCTGTGCTGCTCGACATCGGCTTCAAGTCCGAAGGCACTTTGCCGCTCACTGATCTGCCCGATGCCAAGCCCGGCGACAAACTCGTCGTGTCGGTCAAAGGCCGCGACGAAGATGGCTATTACCGGGTCTCGCGGACCCGCATCGCCCAGCCGAAAGACTGGTCTGCGCTGGAAGCTGCCTTTGCGGCGAAGTCCACGATCGTCGGGACGGTCACAGCCGTCGTACAAGGGCGGACTGAGCGTTGATATCGGCGTCCGCGCGTTCATGCCGGCTTCGCGCAGCGGAGAACGTGATGCCGCCGACATGGAGAAGCTGGTTGGCCAGGAAATTCAGTGCCGCATCACCAAGCTCGATGTTGGCGACGAGGATGTTGTCGTCGATCGCCGCGCGGTGATGGAAGAAGAAGCGCGTGCCGGCAAAGATCGCCGCTATGCCGAAATTCAGGAAGGCGACATCGTGCGCGGCACGGTGCGCAGCCTCGCCGATTACGGAGCGTTCGTGGACCTCGGCGGCATCGACGGCCTGCTGCATGTGAGCGACCTGTCGTGGAGCCGCGTCGGCAAGCCGGAAGATGTGCTGTCGGTGGGGCAGGAAGTCGAAGCCAAGGTCCTGAAGATTGACGGCGAGAGGCAGCGCATTTCGCTGGGCATGAAGCAACTGCAACCGCATCCCTGGGACTCGGTCCCCGATAAGTACAAAACCGGCGAGCGAGTTCGCGGGCCGGTCACGCGCATCGCCGATTTCGGCGCATTCGTCGAGTTGGAGCCGGGCATTGAAGGTCTCGTCCACATCTCCGAAATGTCGTGGGGCAAGAAGGTTCGCACTCCCGGACGATGTCGTCAAGCCCGGAGACGTCGTAGAGGCGGTAATCCTTGGCATTAGCCCCGCCGAGCGGCGGATTTCCCTCGGCCTCAAGCAGGCCTTGGGCGATCCCTGGGCTGAAGTCGCCAAACGGTGGTCGATCGGATCGGCAGTGGAAGGCACGGTGACCAGCCTGCCCAAGTTCGGCGCATTTGTGCAGCTGACAGAAGGCGTTGAGGGCCTCGTTCACATCAGCGAGATCACCGCCGAAAAGAGGCTCAACCATCCTCAGGAAGTGTTGAAGGTTGGGCAGAAGGTCCAGGCCCAGATTCTGGCGATCGATCTTGAGAAGCGGCTGATCAAGCTGAGCATGAAGCAGCTGGTACCGACCAGCGTGGATGAGTACCTGGCCGAGCATAAGGTCGGGGACCTGGTTACCGGGCGCGTGGTGGCTATCACCGGCGACTCAGGCGCGGCCCAGATTGAGTTCGGAGACGGCATCTTCGGGAGTTGCCCGCCAGTCGGTGGCGACAACGTCGGTGCTACGCCTCGCGAAGGGGCTGGCGCGGCAGGCAACGTGTCGGACCTCGGTTCGATGCTGATGGCGCGGTGGAAGGGCGGAGCTCCGCAGGGCCCGGCGAAGCCGGAGGCGTTACGGTCGGGACAGATTCGCCAGTTCCGCATAACTCGGCTGGATCCCGAGGCAAAAGCCATCGAAGTGAAGACGGCCTAGCCGAGGGTGGACTCAGGAATCAACGATTTAGCAATTTTCTGAGTGAGTTTTGGCGGCTTTGCTAGTAGTCTGTTGGCGGGTAGGGTTGCTGTGACCTCCTGCGTCGTTTTGTGCCGAAGTTGTTGGGTTCATTTTTTGCCGCTGCAATAGAATCGATTTTGCTCTGATGTGGCGAGGCGCGCAGACAGGTTCTACCCCGCAGTTGCAACTTGGTTTTCTGGTGGGAAGTTCAACCGCAGTTGACATTACAAATCGGCCCGGTGTGGCCAAATGGAGGAAGCAATGAGGAATTCACGGACGATGGTCGTCCTGGCAGGATTGGCGTTACTGGTGGTGGTGGTTCCGATGTTTGCGCAGAACATCTCGCAGGACATCGAAGTCAAGTTCAAGGTACCAATGGCGTTTTACGCGGGAGATAAGCTGCTTCCGGCCGGCGAGTATGAAGCCAAACAGAACGGCGGCGAGCAGGCCAATACGATGGTCATTCGTGGCAAGGGCAAGAACGAAGCTGTGGTCAGCATCGACGTCGTGAACTCTTCCAAGCCCGTAAAGGCCGTCGAAGTTAAATTCAACAAGTATGGCAACAAGGATTACATCGCCGCCATCATTGTTCCCGCAGCCGGCGGAGGCAGTGTGACGCAGACCAGTTTCGAGCTCAAAGTCCAACCGACCGCCAGTGAGCAGGCGGCTGCCAAGGCAGCGACTGCCACCCAGCACTCGGTGGCGGGCACGGCCACCAAGAAGTAGCAGGGAACTGCCGCGGGTAGTGCCGGCTTGGGTGAATGAGTCACGGGTTCGCCAACCGGCAACTACGATGACGGATACGAGCGCAGCAAAGGGCAGCGAAATAATGCTGCCCTTTTTTGGCGCGCGGCTCTTGTTTCGGCTGAGAGAGTTCGGTTAATGTCGAGTCTCGCGCAACGGCAAAACGCCGTTGTTGGCAGCTGCGGGAAACGGCATGATTCGTCTCATTCGCGAGTTAGTTCGCCCCTATCGAGGATCGTTGCTGGTGATCCTCCTCGCCATGCTGGTCGAGACAGCCGCGAGTTTGGCCACTCCCTGGCCGCTAAAGATCATCATCGATAACGTCGTCGGCCATCACAAAATGGCCCCGTGGCTGGCTGACCTCTTCAGTCCGTGGCTCGACGGCAAACACCAGCTCCACATCGCCGTGGTTGTCGCGGTTGCCTACGTCGCGATCGCCCTGCTCGGCGCGCTGGCGAGTTACATCGACAATTACTACACGGAGAGCGTCGGCCAGTATGTTGCCAACGATCTGCGCTTGCGGACCTTTCACCATCTGCAGCGGCTCTCGCTGGGCTACTACAACACCCACCAGACCGGCAATTTGCTCAGCACGATTACGACCGATATTCAGACAATCCAGGGCTTTGCCTCGTCGTCGACGCTGAATATCCTGGTAGATTTGCTGACCATCGTCTGTATGTTGGTCCTGATGTTCTGGCTGAACTGGGACTTCACCTTGATTGCAGTCGGCGTAACGCCGTTTCTACTGCTGTTTGTGTCGCGGTTCAAGAAAGCGGTGAAGAAAGCCACGCACGAGGTCCGCAGAGAACAGGCGGACATCGTCGCCGTGGTGCAGCAGGCGCTGGAATCGATGCAGTCCGTGAAGGCATTCGGCCGCCAGGACCTCGAGCAGTCGGAATTGCACGACGTCAGCCGCGCCACGGTTGATGCGGCGCTGAAAGCCCGCAGCATCAAGGCACTCTTGTCTCCCGTGGTGACCGTCACCGTAGCGATTTGTACCGCGGTGGTGCTGTGGCGCGGAGCGTACCTGATTCTCGGCGGAGTAATGACGGTTGGCGCGTTAACCGTCTATCTCGCGTACTTGAGCAAGTTCTTCAAGCCGGTCAAAGACCTGGCCACCACGACCAACGCCATCGCGCAAGCTGCGGTTGGTGTTGATCGAATTCGGGCGATTCTCGACACCGACACCATCATTCCGGAGAAGGCAAACGCGACCGACGCGCCGCCATTCCGCGGCGAAGTGACGTTCGAGCACATCGCGTTTGCTTACGACCCGCAAAATCCGGTGCTGACCGACATCTGCTTCGCCATCAAGCCCGGGCAGTTGGTGGGAATCGTCGGCCCGACCGGGAGCGGCAAGTCGACGGTCGTCAGCATGATTCCGCGATTCTACGATTCCACCGAGGGCACGGTAAAGATTGACGGATACGACGTTCGCGACTTCAAGCTGAAATCGTTGCGCGACCAGATCGGCTATGTGCTGCAGGACACCGTGCTCTTTCACGGCACCATTGCGGAGAATATTGCGTTTGGAAGGCCCGGAGCCTCGCGCGAGGAGATCATCAAGGCCGCCGAGCTGGCCAATGCCCATGAGTTTATTTCGCGAATGGCGCAGGGCTACGACACGATGGTTGGTGAACGCGGCTCGACGCTGTCGGGCGGCCAGCGCCAGCGCATCGGCATTGCGCGGGTGATGGTGCGCAACAACCCCATCTTGTTACTGGACGAGCCCACCGCTGCGCTTGATACGGAATCGGAGAAGCTGGTGATTGAAGCCCTGGAGCGGTTGATGAAAGGCCGCACGGTGATCACCATCGCTCACCGCCTGACAACGATTCGCGACGCCGATCAGATCATTGTCATCAGCGGCGGCGTGGTCGCCGAGAGCGGCACCCATGAAGAATTACTGACGAAAAATGGCATCTACGCTCAGTTGCACAGGACCCAGTTCGAGGCCACGCCGCACACGCCACCGCCAGCGAACTAAGCGTTTATTTGGCGGCAACTACAATGAGGCTGATATGTCCCGATCGCTGATCGTTCTGCCCGATGATTCGGCCCGTCCCATCCTGGATGCAATCAACCAGGCCACAAAGTCGCTTCGCGTCAAGATGTTTGTGTTTTCCGACCCGGCGGTGCTGCAGGCGGTCATTGCGGCCCACAAGCGCGGCGTCAATGTGCGGGTCATGTTGAATCCTGCCCGGCGCAGTGGTGAATCGGAAAACGCCGACAGCCGCAAATTGCTGGAGGCTGCCGGGGTGCAGGTGCTCGACAGCAGTCCTCAGTTCGACCTGACGCATGAGAAGTCGATGGTCGTGGACGACAAATCTGCATTCATCATGTCATTTAACTGGGAGCCCAAGGACCTGACCGAAACCCGCGATTATGCGGTTGTCACCAGCGCCCATCATGAAGTTGCGGAAGTCATGGAATGCTTCGATGCCGACTGGGTGCGGAAGCCATTCACTCCGGGAGAGAAGTCCCACCTGATTTGGTGTGTCGGCAATGGCCGACAGCGTATCGGCCAGTTCATCGACGAAGCGAAACACACCCTGTGGCTGCAGAACGAGCGCTACCAGGACCCGGCGATCATCGAACGCCTGGTTCGCGCCCGTGAGCGTGGAGTAAAGGTGCATATAATGGCGCGTCCACCTCATAAGCTCAAGAAGGAAAAGCTGCTGGAGGGCGTTGGCGGCCTGCGCATTCTCGACGATGTCGGCGCCAAGGTCCATAGGCTCAAGGGCCTCAAACTGCATGCCAAACTCATTCTGGCCGACAACCTCCGGGCGGTCGTCGGTTCCATCAACCTGGCCCCAGGCAGCTTCGATAGTCGCAGGGAGTGCGCCATTGAAGTGCGGGACGCAGCTGTCGTCGATCGCCTCCATGAGGTAACGCATGCGGATTGGAAGAACTCGCACCCGTTGGACTTGACGGACGAGGGTCTGCTGGCCGAGCTGGAGAATTACGACGACGGCGCAGCAGAGGACTTGGCCCTTGACCCGAAGGAGCGGAAACACAGCAGCAACTGATAGGTTTGGCGAGTTTGATTCCTACGTGTCCGCCGCCACTTTTGTGGGGAATAGGCAAACACGAGGGCTAGAGCTCACAGAACATGTCAAAATATCTAGTGTTTATGTTTTAGGGCGGCTATTGGGGCCGATCGTCGCTGAGATTTCTTGCCGGGTAAACTGCCACGTTGGCCAGTTCTACCGGCGGTCCCTTCATGTGATAACTATCAACTGGGTGCCATCTCATTTGGCAACTCTGAATACTTCGTGTCTTGCACGATAGGGAAGGTTTGAAATCGATATGAAAGCAAAATGGAACACTCGTGTTGTGCTCGTCTTAGTGGGATGTCTGGTCATGCTTGCTGGGGTGAGCGCGCTGGCCCAAGGGCCAGCGGACCCTGCAGTCGCGGAAGCCACGGCGGCGACGGCGACGCCTGCAGCGCGTGCCGCGTCTCCTGATCCGGTGCCGAATCCGGTGCCGCAGTACGGCAGTCCTTTCGCCACGGGCGACAACTGGCGCGGCACGATCTCAATTTACGGATGGTTCCCTGGCGTACACGGGACCGTGGGCGCGCTCGGCCACAATGCCGGCTTCAGTGCGCCGTTCAGCGATGTCTTCCACACCCTCAAAGGCATCATTCCGATCGCAGTCGAAGCCGATAAGGGTCGCTTCGTCATGCCGATCGATTATTTCTGGGTCAAGTTGGCCGACGGCAAAGCGACGCCGTTCACCGATACGACCGATAACTACGTGAATGTCCATCTGACGGAATCGATTTTTACTCCGATGGCCGGATACAGGATATTGGACGGCGAGCACCTCAAGATCGACGCCCTCGGCGGTATCCGCTATTGGTATGTCGGACAGAACCTCCAGTTGATAGGGACGGAGGTAGCCGTTCCGGCTTTTGTCCGGTCGCAGAGCTGGGTTGACGGACTGGGCGGCGCGCGCTTCATCATCCCCATTGCCGACAAGGCAGCGATTACCGTGTCGGGCAATGCCGGGGCCGGCGGAGCCAATCTCGACTACCAGGTGATCGGTCTGTTCTCCTACAATTTCACTCCGAAAATCGGTCTGGGGCTCGGCTGGCGGTACCTGTACGAGGACTATCGGCCAACCAACAACCAGTTCGTGCTCAACACCACCATGAGCGGCGCACTGGCGGGTGTGTATTTCAACTTCGGCGGAAAGCCGCCGGTTCCTCCGACGGCCTCGTGCTCGGCGTTGCCGACAGACGTGTTCCCGGGTGATCCGGTCAATGCGACCATCAATACCCAGAACTTCAATCCCAAGCACACTCTTACCTACAAGTGGGGCAGCACCGGCGGCAAGGTGTCCGGAACGGGCACGGCGGGAAATATCGATACGACTGGACTGGCTCCCGGTAGCTACACAGTGACTGGAACGGCAACAGATGCCAAGGAGAAGAAGAACAACGTCGCTTCCTGCAGCGCCGGATTTACGGTGAAGGCGCGGCCCAACTATCCGCCGACGGTGAGCTGCTCGGCCAGCCCGAGCGCGATCGCCATCAGCCAGAGTGCCATGGTGAGCATCACGGCCAGCAGCCCCGAGAGCCGTGCGATGACGTATGCGTGGACCAGCACCGGAGGTCGGCTCAACGGCAATGGTACTTCGGCGACGTTGGTTGCGACCAACGCCGACGCGGGCAACACCATCACCGTCACCGGAACGGCGACCGACGATCACGGGCTTAGCTCGAGCTGCACGGCCAACATTACCGTGCCCGCAGTGCAAACGGTTCCCCAAGTCGAGGATTGGGGGGAGTGCACCTTCGAAAAGAATCCCAAGAAGCCGTGGCGCGTGGACAACGACTGCAAAGACGTTCTCGACAAGCTGGCTTTGCGAATTCAGCAGATGCCGAACGGCAAGGTGGCCATTGTGGGCTTCACCGACCAGGAAGAAGTCGTCAACGATCAGCAGTTGGGCGCACAGCGCGCGGTCAACGTGAAGTACTACCTGACGACGGACGAGATCGGACCGAAGCTGGATCCGACGCGTCTGGAACCGCGCAAGGGCGGCACCAAGGGGAAGACGGCGCACTTCTACTTCGTTCCACAGGGAGCGACGTTTACCCAGGAAGAGTCGGTGGCCGTTGATGAGACTGCAGTGCAGGGACAGGCTCGCAACGCGGCTCCGGCTGCCAAGAAGAAGGCGAAGAAGGCGGCAGCTGCTACGAACTAGAGGCTGCTTTCTGATCTACTTGACGTGCGGTCCCGTGGCAACACGGGACCGCATTTTTGTCTGGGTACCTCGCCGAGAAGGAGAGGCCGGGTCAACTTGCTCAAAGCACACGGCCCGCTAGTTCCGGGGAGGGTGGAACCAGCGGGCCGCGTCGGTTTTACCATTGGGCTGGCCCAAGGGCAGCCTGTCGCAATGGCTACGGAAGGATGACCAGCTCGGGCTTGCTACCGCCGCTCATTCCGTAAGTGGCTCCAGAGTAGAAGGCGCCGGCGTCGTACTTGTAGCAGCCGGGAGTATTGGCCTTCACGTTGATCTGCTTATTGGCGCCGCCGATGATGGGATCATCGGGATCGAACGGCGAGTCGGTGCCGAAAGAGACCATGAAGCCGGTGTTCTTGTTGGAGGTCATCCAGACAGTGGATGTGCCCTTCCTGATGCAGAAGAACTGATTGTTCTTAGCGTTAGGGACGCCGGGCTTGACATTGGAGGAGTTGCCCGACTTGGTGACGTCCACGGTGCACGGGGCGCTGGCTGAACCGCAGGTATTGGCCGCGGTGCACAGGCTCGCAGGGTTGGGTTCGTCGCAAACGTACTTACTCTTGGCGACTGCCGCGGTGCTTGCCAGGAGCACGATACATAGCACCGAAAGCAGTGCTTGATAACGCTGACCGATATTCATCTTTCACCTCGTTAGATCTGGTTGCCCAGTCCTGAATGGGGGGCAGCTACAGCGCCGCCGAGCGGAGGAACAGCCACGCGGCTGGTCCGCGAAGACAGCGGCGCCAGAAGCGCCGAATCCCGATTAGTTCTCCGACGTGCCCTTCCAGTCGATGAAGTTGCTGAGCCGCCAGGCATTCTGGTTCAACTCGATCTGCAACTCGCCGTCTTTGTTAATGGTGAACTGGCACGCGGGATACAGAACACCGGTGCTCTTGCTCTTATCCTGGTCATTCAGCTCAAACTGGCCAGCTGTCAGGTCGAAACTCTTGGACTGAGTGTCCGCATAGGCTTCACCGAACGAAATCTTGCGGTTGGTGACGAAACGAATGGTTCGCCCGGTCGAGGTGGGAATCAAACGGATGAAGCTGACGTCATATCCCAGAGTACCGGGAATGTTGATACGGCCGACGGACTTCATCTTCTGCAAGGCGTTGACCAAGCCCGGGTTCTGGCCCTTCTGGAAAGCCTCTACCAGAATCTGGCGGTCCTCAGGGGTCGAGAATTCATAGATGATCAGGGTGATCCCAATATTTCGACCCAGTTGAGTACTGGTGCCGTAGGCGGTGGCGTCGATGGTTTCATTTTTGTCGCGTGCGAAGGCCAGGGGACCGCACATCGCGACCAGAAGCAAAACCGCAGTTGAGACGATGGTCAATCTTGAGGGGTTCTTCATGGATCATTCTCCGTTTCTTTAAGCAGGACAACATTCATAGGACAAGGTCGCCCTCGACCACGAGCGTCATGTCACACGCCGTAATGGTATTACATCTAGCAGTAGGAACGGTAACTGCTAAAAGGCCTGAATTCAAGCCTAAAATAGTGCCAGCGATGCACCGAGCTGGATCCCGAGGGTCCGGATGCAACACCGCCGCCCGAGCGACGGCGCGAAGCTGGGCGACACTTTCGTGCGGAATAGCAGAGATTGGGGTTGAGATCGTAAATTCTGCCCGGCATGAGGCTCCGGAGTTTGCGATAGGATGGCTAGTGATAGCATCAGGGGGCAAGCAAATCAGCCTCTGCGTTTGACCGCAGCGCATTCTTTCTCGAGAAGTAAGCCAATAGTTAAATTCCTGCAACGAAAGGCGGAAATCGTCGAATGACCACAAATCGTATTTCGAGGGTCCATATCGCTCTGCTTGGGGCGATCATCATCATGGCAAGTAATAGCGGGTTCGCCCAGGCACTGAAAATCCAAGGCGCGATTATCAGCCGCGCCGGCAACATCATGACCATGAAGACGTCGGATGGCACCAATGCTGTCGTGGTGCTGAACGACAACACCGACGTGCAGCAGGTGGAAGGCGCCTTCAAGGCGCGCAAGAAGGACATGTCGATGGCTGCGCTGATCCCGGGCCTGATGTGCCAGGTGCAGGGCACGTATAACGCCCAGAGCCAGCTGGTTGCCCAGTGGGTTCGATTCACAGGCGAGGACCTGCAGCAGGCGCAGTCGGCGCAGGCTGCGGTCCACGAGACCAAGGTAGCGGCAGCCAAGAACCAGGCTGAGCTGCAGCAACAGGCAGATGCGTTGGCAGCGCAAAACGCGGCGCTGAAAGAGCAGCAAGCTGCGATCACCGAGCAGCAGAAGGAAATTGCCGCGAGCAAGGCCAAAATCGCTGCCAACAGCGCCCGCTTCGGGGAACTCGACGATTACTACATTCTTGACGAAGTGACCGTGTATTTCGCCAACGGGCAGATCAAGGTCGATCCGAAATACAATGCCCCGTTGTTGGCACTGGTGCAGAAGGCGAAGACTTACAACGGATACAACATCCAGGTGAAGGGGTACGCCTCGTCGGTGGGCAGCGCAGCCCTGAACCAGAAACTCAGCGACGAACGCGCCAATAACGTCACCAACATTGTGGTGCAGCAGGGTCACGTACCGATGACCAACATGCTGGCCCCAGCTGCGATGGGGGAGAGCCGGCAGGTGGGCAATGACAACACTGCTGAAGGCCAGGCGCAGAACCGTCGCGTGGTGGTTCGTGCGTTGCTGAACAAGGGCATCGCCGGTAGCGAGCTGCCCTTGCCGGAAACCAAGAAGTAAGCACGATTGCATTGACTCCGAGAATGGGACGGGCAACCGTCCCATTTTTACGGAACCATGAACGCTCGCCAGCGACCCGAGTATTGCGCGGGAAGGCCAAGTCGTGATGCTCTTGTTCCTACGATGAAGCACATAGTTCGCCCGAAAACACGCGAGTTGTTTGTCCAGACCTGGCAGTCGCAGGCCAATCTAGCGGTGTTCCTGCTGATGCTGGTGGTGACGATCTTTGTCTTGCCCGCACTCGTCGTGCGACATGAGCACATGGTTTTGTACGGGAACATCGTGTATTCGCTGGTCTTGGTGACGGGCGGCGCTATCGGGTGGGGACGACCGAAGTTGATGTCACTTGGGGCGGCGGTGGTGGTGCCGGCACTGGTGCTGAGGTGGGCGGCGTGGGCTGCTCCGGGGAGCCGGATTCAGGGGTGGAGTGATGCCGGCTCCCTGGTGGCTTCGGTGGTGATTGTCTATGTCCTTCTGGCACAGGTCTTTCGTGAAGGTCCGATCAACCTGATGCGGGTACAGGGGGCGGTAGCAGCCTATCTGCTGATCGGTGTGGCGTACGCGTTCGCCTACCAAATCGACTCGCATGTCAATCCGGGAGCAGTCGATTCAACGGTGGGCAAGATGTACACGTTTGTGGATTGGATCTACTTCAGCTTCTGTACGCTCAGCACGCTGGGTTACGGTGACATCGTGCCGGCCAGCAGATTGAGCCGGTCCCTGGCCATCGGAGAGGCGATAACGGGACAGCTTTATCTGGCCATCCTGATCGCGCGGCTGGTCGCCATGCAAACCGCCAAGGCGGGACCGAAGGAAGCCAAGTAACGCCAGGACGGCTGGGTGGCCGTGCGTGAGTGAGGCTCGCGGCAGGCGGGAGACTGTGACGTTTGCAAGCGGGGCGGCAGCTTGCGGGAACAAAACTGAAAAATGCCGGAGTGTGAGATTGGCGGAAAACCCGCGTACCGTTGTGGTCTAATATTCCCACCGAGAATCGGGGGCGGAGGAATATGGCGGGGACAGTAGCGCTGGTAGTGGTGTTTACGCTGACGGCGCTGGTAGTGGTTCTCTATGCTGCGTATTGCGAGGCGGGTGAAGACCTGCCTTGCAAGAAAGCCGCCAAGCGGCGCCGCGATTCTGGTGCCGGTAATCGCGCGTCGTAGAGGGCCGCCGGAGTTGCTGGTTTGGCGGCAGGGTTGACGTTCGGCTGCATCAAAATTTCGAGGAGAGGCATACGGTGAAGAAGAAAAGATCTGGGATTCTGATATTGGCAGTTGGCATGATCACTTCGGCGGCACTGGCACAGCAAGTGTCGGTAAATTACAACCACAATGCGAGTTTTTCGCAGTATCACACGTACGCATGGGGATCTAACAACAAGAACCAGATCCAGAACTCGATCCTGGCGCAGGTAGCGCAGCAGGACATTGAGGCGGCACTGGCGCAGAAAGGGTTGCAGAAGGTGCAGGAGAGCCAGAACCCGGACCTGGTGCTGACGGCCAGCGGCGGCGAGCGGGAACAGACTTCGTACAACGCGTGGGGCATGCGCGGAATTGGCGGCGGGATGGGCGGAATCAGTCCACAGGAAAACGTCGAGGCCACCATGGTGGTGAGCCTGTACGACGTCAAGCAGAAAGAACTGGTTTGGCGGGGGATCGGCCAGGACACCCTGAACAACAACGGCAATAAGAACCAGAAAGAAGTACAAAACGCCGTGAACAAGATGTTTAAGCAGTGGCCGAAGAATTAGGACGAGAACGCGGCGAATGATTCGAGCCCGGCGGGACGACGAAACTCCGCCGGGCTTACTTTCGCCGAGATGAAAATCCAAACTCAAGGTATCCTCAAGATTCTGATTTGAGCGGAAAGGCAGATTGATGGGACTCTCGAAGCGACAGACATTGATGCGGGGTTTTCTGCTGGTCGTGGTGAGCGCGGTGCTGTGCTCCGTGGCGATGGCGGAGAAGATCCATGTGCACTACGACAAGTCGCTGGATTTTTCGAAATTCAAGACGTACGGCTGGGCGCCGCACGGAGCGGTGGCGCGTCCTATGCTGGCGCTGGACGCGGTGGGTGCGGTCGAGGATGAACTGAACGCGCGCGGCCTGCACAAGGTCGCGGAGAACCCCGACCTGCTCATCGAGTTTTATGGGGCGGTGGATGCTGAGGTCAGCATGACGTCGAACAACCCAATCTACAATGCGACGGGTGGAATTCCGCCTTTCGATCCAAGCATGACATCCCCGGGAAACTCGCTCTATTGGGACGGCTACTACGGCAACTCAACCGTGGTGGTGCATCCGGGACAACTGGTGATCGACCTAATCGACTTTAAGACGAAGAAGCTGGCGTGGCGCGGGTTCGCGGCCGAAGCGATCAGCCCGAATAATCCGGACAAGCTGATGGGAGAGGTCAACAGCACGATTGTTAAGTTGTTCAAGGAATATCCGGTCAAGAAGTAGCCGCCGGAGCGGGGTGACTTTTGACGGCAAAAGCCGGCGCCTCGGCCCCGGCGATGGCGTAGCGAGCGGCGGAGGCCAGGCTGGCTTGACGCTGCCTCGCGGCGACACCTACCATCCGAAACAAGCATGAATTTGCCTGCTGGACACCAGTTTCCCGCTGCTCAATTGCGGGGCATCCTTGTCCTGATGCTTGGCTTGGGACTGGCCGCCAATGTATGCGCAGCACAGGCCCCGGCCGGCGGCAAGCAGGCCGTCGCGAACTTCGTGGACGTCGCGGCCCAGGCCGGGCTCACGATGTCGAATGTGTTTGGCGGCCGGGACACAAAGAAGTACATCATCGAGACTACTGGCACGGGCGTTGCTGTTTTTGATTACGACAATGATGGATGGCCCGACATCTTCTTCGTGAACGGGACAACGCTGGAAGACATGAAGGCGGGCAAGAGCGGCCCGACCAACCACCTGTATCACAATAACCACGACGGGACGTTCACTGACGTGACCGAAAAAGCCGGGTTGCAGGATGCCACCGGATGGGGGCAGGGCGCATGCGTTGGGGATTATGACAACGACGGGTGGCAGGACCTGTTCGTCACTTATTACGGCAAGAACCGGCTGTACCACAACGATCATGGAGTATTTAAGCTGGTGAGCGAGAAGGCCGGAGTTGGCGGGAACGGCAAGGAGTGGGGCGCCGGCTGCGCGTTCGTGGATTACGACCGCGACGGCCACCTCGATTTATTTGTTGCGAATTACGTTGACTTCGATGTGACCACGGCGCCGGCACCCGGGGACAGGCCGTCGTGCATGTGGAAGGGGGCTCCGGTGATGTGCGGACCGCGTGGACTGCCACACCACAAGAACATCCTTTATCACAACCGGGGCGACGGTACGTTTGAAGACGTGACGGTGAAGGCGGGGATCGACAAGACGAATGGGCATTACGGGCTGGGGGTGTCGACGCTCGATTACGATAATGACGGCTGGCCCGACATCTATGTGGCTTGCGACAGCACGCCGAGCATTCTGTACCACAACAATCGCGATGGGACATTTACGGACGTGGCGGTGGTCGCGGGAGCAGCCTTCAACGAGGATGGCCGCGAGCAGGGCGGGATGGGGACGACAGTCGGAGACTTCGACGGCGACGGGCGCCTCGACATCTTCAAGACGAATTTTTCGGACGATACCTCGACGCTGTACCACAACAATCCGGACGGGACGTTTACGGACGTAACAACTGCGGCGGGATTGGGTTTGTACACGAAGTATCTGGGTTGGGGAACGATGTTTTTCGACTTCGACAACGACAGTTGGCCTGACCTGATGCTGGTGAACGGGCACGTTTATCCTGAAGTCGACAAGTTTCATCTGGGCAGCAATTACCAAGAGCCGCGAATTCTGTACCGGAACAACGGCGACGGAACGTTTACCGATGTGTCGGAACAGGCGGGGCCGGGCATTACGACTTTGGCCTCTTCGCGCGGGCTGGCGGTTGGCGATCTGTGGAACACCGGGCAGATGTCGGCGGTCATCAACAACATGAACGACAAGCCCAGCTTGCTGAAGAATGAGCATAAGTGTCCTAATCACTGGGTGACGTTCAAGGCGGTCGGGACGAAATCGAACCGCGACGGGATTGGTGCGCGGATTACGGTGAAGGCGGGGAAGCGGCTGCTGGTGGATGAGGTGCGCAGCGGGTCCAGCTATTATTCGCAGAATGACATGCGGGTGCATTTTGGTCTGGGCGACGCGAGCAAGCTGGATTCGGTCGAGGTTCGGTGGCCGAGCGGGCTGACAGAACGCTTCGACGGCATGGTTGTGGACAAAATCAACACAATTCAGGAAGGGTCCGGAGTGGCGGTAAAGAAACGAGCCTCCGGGAAAGAGCTAAAGGATAGAGTATGAAGCAATTCATTCAGCAATTCATCGCATACGTACTGTCGGCGGCGATCGTGATGGTGTCGCCCGGGCTAGCAGGGGGACAAACCCGACTGCGCCGGCGAAATCACCTGCGACGTCGGCAAAGGTTGCGCCTCCATGCCGGAGACCCGTGGCCGCGCGTCATCAATTCAAACGGAGCGACAGATCTCGATCTATCAGCCGCAGGTGGAGAGCTGGAGCGGCAATGTGCTGAAGGCCTACGCGGCGGTGAAAGTCAAGACCGCGGGAAAAAAAGCGACGGACTACGGGGTGATCTGGTTCACGGCGAACACCGAGGTGGACAAGGTCAACCGGGTGGTGACGCTCACGATCTTCGACATCACCAAGCAGAACTTCCCGACGCTGCCGAACAACGGCAAGAGCTATGGCAGCGCGTTTACCGGCGAGTTGCCATGGAACCAGACGGTCCCGCTGGACCTGCTGGAGAGCGACCTGGCGATCAATGGTGACGCCAGCGCGCTGAAGAAGTACGCGGTGCAGAACGACCCACCGAAGATCATTTACAGCGCGAGCCCGGCAGTGCTGGCGCTGATTGACGGCAAGCCGGTGCTGGGGCCGGAGCAGGACCACTTACAAAAGGTGATCAACACACGCGCGCTCATTGTGTACGACACGGCGAAGTATAGCTATTACCTGGCGCTGATGGATGGCTGGATGGAGGCGCCGACCATCGAGGGACCATATACAGTGGCACAGCATGCTCCCACGCGTGACCTGAAGAAGATCGAAGAAGCGGCGCAGAAGAGCGATTCGAACCAACCGCTGGGCAATCCGCAGCAGTCGCTGGATGAAGCCTACGGTGAGGATGAAGTTCCGACGGTTTACGTCAGCACCACCCCGGCGGAGTTGCTGATCACGCAGGGGCAAGCGCAGCTGACGCCGATCCTGGGGACTAGCCTGCTGTACGTTTCCAACACGGGCAACGACATCTTCATGGACAGTAGCAACAACAACTATTACGTACTGTTGGCGGGGCGCTGGTTCAGTGGAGCTTCATTGCAAAGTGGGCCGTGGGCTTACGTTGCCGGATCGAGCTTGCCTGCGGACTTCGCAAAGATTCCGGCGAGCAATCCGAAGGCGAGTGTGCTGGTTTCGGTGCCGGGCACGGCGCAGGCCAAAGAGGCGCTAATCGCGAATTCGATTCCGCAGACGGCTGCCATCACGCGGTCGGCGGCAACGTTGAACGTGAACTATAGCGGCGCGCCAGACTTCCAGCCGATCCCCGACACCGCGCTCACCTATGCAGTGAACACGGCGACTCCGGTGGTGTATGTGCCTTCAGCCGGAGGTTATTACGCGGTTTCGAAGGGCGTGTGGTTCACCTCCACGAGTTCGACTGGACCGTGGACGGTGGCGACGAGCGTGCCTCCGGCGATTTATACGATTCCGGTAAATTCTCCGGTGCATTACGTGACCTATGTGCAGGTATACGGTTCGACGCCGCAGGTGGTGTACGTCGGCTATACGCCTGGATACTACGGGACGGTGGTGTCGTCGGACGGGGTGGTAGTGTACGGCACCGGATACAACTATGTGCCCTACGTTACGAATGCTTACTGGGTGCCGGTTCCTTATACCTATGGAGTGGGAGCGGGGTTCGGCTGGAGCGCGGCGGCAGGCTGGGGCTTGGCGTTCGGCATGGGCATGGCGGTGGGAGCCTATTGCAGTCCGTGGTGGGGCCCGGTCGGCTACTGGGGCTGGGGCTATGCGGCTCCGGCGTGGGGATGGGGCGGCTACGGCGGCGCAGCCGCTGCCAACGTCTACGGCCAGTGGGGCAACACTGCGTATGCGGGCACGCGAGCGGCGTGGGCAAATCCGTACACAGGAAACGTGGGAACGGCTGCACGAGGGACGTACTATAACCCGGTGACGGGGAACTCGGGCTCCGCGGCACACGCCGCGAATTACAACGCGTACACCGGCACGGAACGCACAGGGACAAACGTCAGCGGATACAATCCCAGCACCGGAAAGACGTATGCCGGGGAAGGCAGAACCGCGAGTAATGCGTACACCGGCAATTATGCGGCGGGCGCACGTGGGGCTTCGTACAACCAGAACACCGGCGTGGTGAAGGGTGGGGCCGCGGGAGTTGCGGGCAATGCCTACTCCGGGCAGGCGGTCGCGGGAGCTCACGGCTTCGCCTACAACACAAACACAGGGAACGGCGTGGCGCACGACAACGGCAATGTGTATGCCGATAAGGACGGGAACGTCTACAAGGCAAGCCCGAGCCAGGGGTGGCAGCAGCATAGCAGCAGCGGCTGGGGAGCACCGTCGTCGGGCTTCGATCGTTCATCAGCCGACAACGAGGCGGCAGCTCGGGAGCAGGGCGGCAATCGCTGGGGCAACTTCAGCTCGGGCGGCTGGGGTGGTGGCCACGGAGGCGGAGGATGGGCCGATCGCGGGGGTGGCTACGGTGGTGGCGGGTTCCGCGGTGGTGGATTTGGCGGAGGCGGATTCCGGCGGTAGGTCGCTTGCGTTGATCCTGCCCTGTCGTCCGCTATCGCGAATAATGGGGCGGGGGAACACTGTGAGGCACGCGGCATATTCCTCGTCGTGAAGGGGAACTACTGGCCGTCCGGTAAAACCGATCCTGAATTCTGCGCGTGATCTCTCATTTGTGCGGCCCATAGCTCGGCATTTTGCCGTGGGCCTTTAGGTTGCCGGTCTCAAGATCGACCCGGTACAGACTGTGCGGATCCCAGGGAAATTCGGGAGCCAGGTGAAGCGCTTTCAAATGCTCCGGGGAGTGGAAGTGTTTGCGCGCGCTCTCCAGAGTGATGCGCTCGCGTTCTGCTTGGCCCTGCTCGCCGAAGACGCCAGTCTTGCCGTCGCCGAGGAACTCGTGCAGTAGAACAATCCGGCCGTCTCGGGCGTCATACACGATGCACTTATGCGACGTGGGCTTGGATGCCGGGAATGTGGACTGCAATTCCATAGCCTTCCCCTACGACCAGTAATTCAACATCAGGCGCCCGTATGCGAATGCGCTAATGACGGTGATTTGGATGCTGAGGCTGGTCATCCCAGTCCGCCAGACAGCCAGCGTAGTGTCGCTGAAATTCTCTGTGCCTTTGGCAGACACGACCTGGAGGATGCTAATGGCCGTGTAAAAATTCTCGCCGTCGTCGACGAAGTTGGAGCGACCCAACGCGACTTCGGCCATGGTGTCGCGGTTATCGATCTGGACAGTAGCCTGATAAATATAGGCGGGACTGCCCCACGCCCACCATGAGTATTCCTGCTGACCAACCATCGCGCACTCCAAGGTTGCGGGTTCGCGCCGCAACTGCTGACTTAGCCAGAGCTGTGATAGTACTGCTCCACCGTGCGGGTTTCAACTGCATTTCAGGGAATTTCGAGACAGGAAACAACCCGGACGAGGCCTGCAGCTACTTCTTACCGGCGTTGGCGAGCGGCTCGGACTTGACGATTCCTTGGCCCTCTTTGACGTGAACCAGTTGGTTGGGCTTGACGTCTTTCATGGTGTCAACCTGTCCGCTGGGCCAGCGGATTTCTAGCAGGTCGATCTTTTCGGCCTTGCCGATACCGAAGTGGATGCGGAGGTCGCTTTGCGAGATGTAGCCGCCGCCGCTGCGGACCTCGTCGATCTGTTGGTGGGGCTTGGGCTCGCCTGCGACGGTGGTAACGCACTTAACGCGCGCGCCGATGGCACTCCTGTTTGACTTCACGCCGATGCATTTGATCTTGATCCAGTTGTGGTCGAGAGTGGAGTCGCAGCGGATGAGTTGGGGCATCCCATTGACGGTGTTGACGACGAAATCGACGTCGCCGTCGTTGTCGTAGTCGCCGAAGGCGCAGCCGCGCGAGGCGTTGGGCACGGTGATGCCGGGCCCGGCATCCTTGGTGACTTCGCGAAAGCGGCCGTTGTGCAGGTTGCGATACAGCAACTTCTTCTGCGGGTAGCCGGCTTCGGTGGTGAGTTGCTCGACTTCCGGGTAGACGTGGCCGTTGCAGATGAGGATGTCGGGCCAGCCGTCGTTATCGAAGTCGAGCCAGCCGCATCCCCAGCCGAGGTACTGGGTGTGCAGGCCAAGCCCGGCCTGGAAAGTGGAGTCCTCGAAGTTCCAGCCCCCCATGTTGCGATATAGCGATGGGGTGTCGCCGGCGAAGTTGGTTTTGAGGATGTCGAGGTTGCCGTCGCAGTCGTAGTCGGCGGCGGAGACGCCCATGCCGGCTTGTGGCTTTCCATCGGCACTGAGTACGCAGCCGGCTTCCAGTCCGACTTCGGCGAACTTGCCGTCGTGCAGGTTTTTGTACATCAGCGACTTGGTGGAATCGTTGGCGACGTAAATGTCGGGGAATCCGTCATTGTCGAAGTCGGCGACGCAGACGCCGAGGCCGTAGGTGCCACTGACCTTGGTGATACCAGCCTTCTCGGAAACGTCGGTGAAAGTGCCGTCGCCGTTGTTGTGGTAGAGGATGTTGGTGTCGCCGTTCAGCCCGGGCGGTCCGCAGGCCACCATGACGGCTTTGTACAGGCAAGGACCGCTCTCAGGAACAGGAGCGGTCTTCAGGTCCATGTCGATGTAGTTGGCGACGAAGAGGTCGAGTTTGCCGTCGCGATCGTAATCGAGGAAGGCGCAGCCGGTGCCCCAGCGGGTGCGCGTGCCGGCGACGCCGGCCTTCTCGCTCACGTCGGTGAAGGTGCCGTTGCCGTTGTTGTGATACAGAACGTTCTTTCCGTAGTAGGTGACGAAAAGGTCGTCGAAGCCGTCGTTATCGTAGTCGCCGATGCAGACGCCCTGTCCCCAGCCAGAGTGCTTGAGGCCGGCCTTGAGAGTGACGTCGGTAAACGTGCCGTCGCGGTTGTTCTTGAACAGGTGGTTGAAGGGTTCCTCGCCGGGCTTGAAGCCTTCGAGGCGCGTGCCGTTGACGAGGAAGATGTCGAGCCAGCCGTCGTTGTCGTAATCGTAAAAGGCGACGCCGCAGCCGGTGGTTTCGAGCAGGTACTTATTCTTGTGCTCGCCGCCGAAGATCGTCTTGGCGCTGAGTCCGGCTTCCTTGGCGACGTTTATGAAGGTGACGCCGAGATCGGCGGAGGAGGTGCAGTCGGCGCTGCCTCTTGGGCAAACATCGGGAGAGGGCGGGCCAGGGAGAGCACATCAGAAAAGGCGAGAACGAGGGCAGAGCGGCTGAGGGATTTCAGAAATTTTCGACGTGACTGGGACAAGAACAATACCTGCCGGCTCTCGCGCTGGAGTTGCAGCTTATTGTGCGGGAGATAGTAGTGCGATGGCAAGCTCGCGCGGGTACTGGCGGGGTAGCAGAATGGGCGTTGATGCGCTAGACTGCGAATCGTGTCCAGCGAACCGTTGGATAGGAAAACCAGGGGGTGTCTCAATGCGCGGAAGATCATTACGAATGGTTGGCTGGTTCATCGCAATTTTGTTGCTGGCCTCGTTTGCCGTGGCCCAAACAGCGAGCAAAGGGGTGGATGCAGAAGGCCACCAGTGGTGGCAGCACGCGGTATTCCAGGAGATTTACCCGCGCAGCTACATGGACAGCAATAACGACGGCATTGGAGACCTCAACGGCATCGCGTCGAAGATGGATTACCTGAAGTGGCTGGGGGTGGATGACATCTGGATCGCGCCGTGCTTCCCCTCGCCGCAGGTGGATTTCGGCTACGACGTTTCGGATTACGAGAACATCGATCCTATGTATGGGACGCTGGCCGATTTCGACCGGATGGAGAAGATCGGGAAGCAGAATGGTGTCGGTATCGTGTTCGACTTTGTGGTCAACCACACGTCGGACAAACACAAGTGGTTCATCGAGTCCGAGTCGTCAAGGACCAATCCGTATCACGACTGGTATATCTGGAGAGACCCGAAAGGGAAGGACCAGCCGCCTAACAATTGGACTTCAACTTTCGGGGGGTCCGCGTGGCAATGGAACCCGAAGCTGAATCAGTTCTACTACCACTATTTTTATCCGCAGCAGCCAGATTTGAATTGGCGGAACCCGAAGGTGGCGAGCGCCATGTATGGGTCAACGGCCTTCTGGTACAAGCGCGGAGTGGTGGGGTTCCGGCTGGATGCGGTGGACACGCTGTTTGAGGACCCGAAGCTGACCGACAATCCGACGCTTCCGGGCAAGGATGCATACGGCGATCAGAACCAGGTGCGCAAGTACAACGACAAGCTGCCTGAGGTGCACGACGTAATGAAAGGGCTGCGCAACGTCGCGAACCAATACAATGCGGTTTTGATTGGCGAGACCTGGACAGCGGACGTGTCAGAGTTGAAAGACTACTACGGCAAGAAGCATGACGAGCTGCAGATGCCGATGGACCTGATGTTCACCGGGTTGAAGCCGCTGCAGGCTGACGTGTTTCGCAAGCACATCGGCGCCGTGTATTCGTCGGGCGAATGGCCGGTGTGGGTTATGAGCAACCACGACATCCGGCGGGCCTATTCGCGGTTTGCGGACGGCAAGCATGACGACGACATTGCCAAGGTGATGGCGGCGATGTACCTGCTGTTGCGCGGAACGCCGATCATGTACTACGGCGAAGAGATCGGCATGCAGAACAACGATCCGACGCGCAAGGAAGATGTGAAGGACCCGATTGGCCAGCTGGGTTGGCCGGAAGAGAAGGGCCGCGACGGCGAGCGCACTCCGATGCAGTGGGACAACGCTCCGAATGCCGGGTTCACCACGGGGATTCCGTGGCTGCCGGTGCCGATGTCATACGAGACGCACAATGTCGCGACCGAGAAAGCCGACCCGAATTCGATTTTGAACTTCTACAAGAACCTGCTGGCCATGCGGCACACCAATCCGGCCCTGCTGGACGGCGATTATGTTGCCGTCAACCCGACTGACCCGAACGTGTATTCGTACTTGAGGCGCTACAAGGGCGAGGCGGTGCTGGTGGTGTTGAATATGTCGGAGAGCGCCCAGACGGTTAACTTCGACCTCGCGCCGCAAGGCTTCAGAGGCGAAGCAGGCCAAGACGCTGCTGACGACAACGAAGGCCGGAGCGACACAGTCGCTTACGGGGGTGTCGCTGGCGCCGTACACAGTATATATCGGCGAGGTGGGGAAGTAGCCGGCGAGTAATTGCCAGAGGCGATAGGTTGGAGACGGTGAAGTGGTGAAACAAGCTTTGAGCTGGGCGGCGGTAGTCCTTACGGCCGCCCTGTTTGTTTTCTCGGCGGGATTGAGGCAAGCCGAAGCTGCGCCGGGAAGCCCTGACGCACCACCCGAGGCGAGTGGCCTGAATCTCGCAGGTAAGCCGGTTGATCCATTTGAGCAGGCGGCAGGAAAGGCGCTGGTCCTGATCTATGTGCGTACCGACTGCCCGGTATCGAATCGCTATGCTCCGACGATCAAGGCGCTGGGGCAAAAGTATGCCGGCGAGGCGGTGTTTCTGCTGGTCTATCCTGACAAGACGGAAACTCCTGCGGCGATTGAAAAGCACCTAAAGGAATACGGCTATTCCTTTGAGCCCTTGCGCGACCCGCAGCACGAACTGGTAAAAATCGGGAAAGTGGAAATCACTCCCGAGGTGGCGGTGTTCAACGCGCACGGCGAACTGGTCTACCACGGACGGATCGACAACTGGTACAAGGATTTTGGACGCTCGCGTCCGGCTCCCACGACGCATGAGTTGGACGAGGCGGTGAAGGCCGCACTGAACGGCGGTCCCGCGCCAGCATCGGTCGGTGGCATTGGGTGTTATATCTCGGACCTGCAATGAAGCGCCTGGCTCGCCATCGAAAGAGACGAGTGTTTCCGTTGGGCGGGACCGTTATAGCGGTTGGGTTATCGGTGTCGGCGGCTTGCGGCGCGGAGCCACCTGCGGCAAACAAGACAGTCACGTTCAATCGGGACATCGCGCCGATCGTGTTTCATTACTGCGCGTCATGTCATCGGGCTGGCGAGGCGGGCCCGTTTTCGCTGCTCACATACCAAGACGTGAAGAAACACGGGCACCAGATTGTTGCGGTGACACAGACGCGGTTTATGCCGCCGTGGCTGCCAGAGCCGAGCGAGTTGAAGTTCGCCGACGAACGCCGCTTGTCGGACGGGGAGATTGCGACCATCCGCAAGTGGGTTGACCAGGGGATGCTGGAGGGCAACCCTAGCGATCTTCCCGCGCGGCCGAAGTTCGTTGAAGGCTGGCAGCTGGGACAGCCGGACGTGATATTGAAGGCCGCCAAGCCCTACATGCTGGCAGCTAGTGGCATCGATCAGTATTGGAATTTCATCCTGCCGGTTCCGATTGACGGACCCCGCTGGGTGCGTGCGGTGGAGATTCATCCCGGCGACAAGAGACTGGTACACCACGCCAATATCCTGGTGGACCGCTACGAGTCGGCGCGCCGCATGGAGAAAGAAAAGGGGGCGGGCTTCGGTGGCATGGAAATCAGGATCGACTCCGAGGTGTTCGATCCCGACAGCCACTTTCTGTTCTGGAAGCCGGGAACGGTGGCGACGTTCGAACCGGATGGAATGGCGCTGCGGATCAACAAGGGCACGGACCTGGTGCTGAACGCGCACCTGCAACCATCGGGCAAGGTAGAGCCCATCCAGCCCAGCGTCGGACTGTACTTCACGGACAAACCGGCGATTGTGCACCCCATGCTGCTTCAGTTGCAGAACGACGCCGCGCTCGACATTCCAGCTGGTGCGAGCGACTTCGTGGTGACCGACGAATTCAGACTTCCGCTCGCGGTGGATCTATTGGGAATTTATCCGCACGCTCATTACCTCGGTAAGGACCTGTTAGCCACAGCTACGCTCCCCGACGGCACGGTGAAGACGTTAATCCACATCAAGCACTGGGACGTGAACTGGCAGGCGGTCTATCGCTATGCCCAGCCGGTGCCACTTCCCAAAAACACTTTGCTGAAGATGCGTTACGTGTACGACAACACGGAGGAGAATACGTCGAATCCAAATCACCCGCCGGCGCGCGTGGTGGGCGGGAACCTGGCTACGGACGAGATGGCGCACCTGTGGCTGCAGGTGGTGCCGAAGAACGATCCGGGACAGCAGGGCGATCCGAGAATGGTCTTGCAGGAAGCTTGGGCGCGCCACGAAGTAGAGAAATCGCCCGGCAGTTTCGAGTCGAGATACAACCTCGGCGAAATGCTGCAGGCGCATGGGGCTCTGAACGATGCGGTGGAGCAGTTTGAAGCGGCGGTCGCGATTCGTCCTGCGGATGCACTCGCGAATAACGCGCTTGGAGGTGCGCTGCTGGCGAGGGGAGATATTTCCGGCGCAATAAGGCAATTCGATCTTGCGTTGAAGTCGCAGCCCGATTTCTTTGACGCCCACTACAATCTGGGCAACGCCCTGGCAGCGCAAGGCGACTTTAACGGCGCAGCTCGCGAGTTTGGCGAGGCTGCGAAGCTCAATCCGGGGGACGCGAACGCGCAGGCGAACCTGGGCACTGCACTGGTGCAACTGGGACGGCTGAACGAGGCGAGATCGCACTATCTGGCGGCGCTGCGGATCGATCCTGCGAATGAACTGGCGCGGGAGAACCTGCAACAGCTCAATCAGCTGGACAAAGCTGATCCCCACTAAGGGGAGCTAGCGGCGGCGCGAGGTTGCGCCTCAATGAAAGTCGGTCTGCTGGTTGCGCAGCTCCTCGGCGACTTTCAACTCACGCTCTGCGTCGGCGGTTTTGCCAACGTCGCGAAAGGCCTGCCCGAGCAGTTGATGGGTCATGGGGTTGTTCGGATCCATGTCGGCCGCTCGCTGAAGATAGCTAATGGCCAGTACCGGCTCGCCTTTTTTCTGCAGCACCTTGCCCAGCAGGACATACGGTCCGGTTGAGGTGGCATCGAGCCAGATGGAGCGCTGCAACAGACGCTCGGCATCGTCATACTTCTGCACCCGCGAATAAGCATCGGCCAGCTTGTAGTAGGTTGCGGGGTTCGCGGGGTTGATGGCCAACTCCTGCTCGAAGTCTTTCACGGCGTCGGGAATTTTCGAGGTGAACAGATGGATTTCGCCCAGCAACTGGTGAGCAAGTGGTAGCTTCGGATCCGCCGCGATTGCCTTCTGTGCGTAATCTTCGGCGACAGGGGTGAATTCCTGGCGAAACAAAATGCGGGCGGTGAACAAGTAGCTGGCCGCGGAATCGGCTGGCACATCGAACATTCGGGCGAATGACTTGCGCGCATTGGGGTAGTCCTTCGCCTGAATGTAGCTGACGCCCAGAACGTACGACGCATCCACGTTCGCCTGCGGATACCACGATTGCACCTGCTCGAGGTAGGGAATGGCCTCGTTGGGGCGACCGGCGCGGTAGTACGAAAGACCCAACAATTGGACGGCTTCCTTGTCATTCGGGTTTTCGACGGTGGCCTGCTTGAAATATTCGGCCGCTTTGAGGATATCTCCCTTGGTGTAGTAGACCATGCCGAAGGCGTGCGACAGGCCAGCCGGCTTCGGGGTTTTGTCGGCCATCGAATTCAGCGAGGCAAGCGCTTCTGCATATTTGCCCTGCTGCGCCAGGCGGTAGGCTACCTTATATTCGCTGCCAGGAGCGGCGATGGGAGCTGACTGGGTTGCGCCGGATGTCGTGGCGCTAGGCTGGGCTTGGGCAAAGGAAAAAACTGAGAGGATAGCAACGAGGGGTGGCAGGAGTAATCGCTCGTAATTCGATTTCATTTCAATAGGGCCCTGGAGAATTAGAGCACACTTGGCGGGGCGGAGAGTTGGTCTAAGGTGCGGGAATCGGCGCCTCGGCCACCCCCACGTATTTGTCGGCGCCACCATAGTAGAGGAGGTAGCGATTGCCGCGGCGTGCCATGCCTTCCACAAATACGACATTGGGAACTTGGCCGACTTTCTCCCATTCCAGTTCGGGCCCGAAGAACGGTTGCTTGCTGCGGTAGAGAAGCTTGCGAGGATCCTTGCGGTCGAAGACGGCGATTGCAGTGCGATAAACGAGTTTGTCATCGGCCCCGTTGTAGATAAGCACAATACCGGCGGGTGTAAGGATGGGCGGAGGTCCGGGCTCGACCACGCGCGAGTCGAATTGGCCTGGGCGGCGCGGCAGCACCGGCGTCTTCGTGGCCTCAGTCCAGTGAATCAAGTCCGTGGAATAGGCGAGTCCCATCTGGTCGTTCTTGTCGGGAGTGGTTCCGAGGAAGTACATCCAGTACTTGCCGCCTATTTTTTCCGGAACGATGGCGCCGGACTTCGTCCAACCGGTATTCCAGTTGCCCTTGTATGCGGGCAGGATTACACCCTTGCGATTCCAATGGATCAGGTCGCGAGAAGTCGCCAGACAGAGCTGCGCGTCTTTGGTGTTGTATCCGGTGTAGGTCAGGTAGTAGGTGTCGCCAAACTTCACGAGACGCGGGTCTTCCACGCCACCGTCTTTTTCGTAATCGGCTTCCAGGGAGAGAACGGGTTGAGCGCGGCGCTGAAAGTGAACGCCGTCAGAACTCTCGGCGTACCCGAGACGTGAAGTGCCGTGCGCATCCTGTGCGCGGTAGAGCATGACGAGCTTGCCTTCATGCTCGATGACAGCGGGATTGAAGGTTCCGGCGGACTCCCAACCATTACCGTGGGGAGCGAGGATCGGCTCGTTGGAGATGCGGTGCCACGTGCCGAAGGGGATTTCGAATTGGGCGGCGAATACGGCACAAACCAAACTGAAGGCCAAGGCCAGCGCGGCAAGGCAGGTTCCGTTTCTGTGCTTCCGTGATGTGCCCATGCACCACGGATTCTATCGAAGATGAATTCGGAACGCTTGGAATTCGGCGCCTTGAAGGAATCGAGCCTCAGGCAGTAGCCTGCTTGTATCGTGCTTTCACACCCATTCGTGCATGCTGCAGGTCGCAGTCGCCCTTATATCTACGCGGCGTGCGTGTTTGCGTGTCTCTTGCTACAACCGGCGGGATGGACGCAGGCCGCGACCGGGAGCTCTCCCGCCTCCCAGACATACAAGGCAGGTTTGCTGGCCATTCGCAGTGGGGACATGGAAAAGGCCCAGTCAGAACTGGAGGCAGCCGAGAAGCTTGATCCGAAAGACGGCGATGTTCAGCTGGCGCTCGGGACCGTCTTGCTGCATCGAGGACAGGTGGACGCGGCTGTCCCGCATCTGCAGGCAGCGGCGAAATCGAATCCCAAAATGGCCGCACCCCACTTCTATCTTGGACAGGCAATGTCGTTGCAAGGCCACACGGAGGAGGCGGTCCGAGAATTCACCGAAGCCAGCCGGCTGGCGCCGAAAGATGCTGAGACGCGACGCGCACTGGCTCGAGCGTTCGAGTGTACAAAACAATCTGCCTGAGGCTGTGAAGCAGGCTCGAGCTGCCGTGGACTTGGCGCCCAAGAGCGCGGAGGCTCACGATGAGCTTGGTTCGTTGCTGGCGCAAAGTAAGCAGTTTACCGAGGCAGTAGAGCAGTTCCAAGCGGCGCTGCAGCTCGATCCAAAATACGAGCCGGCCCGATTTCACCTCGGCGTGGTTTATCTGGCCACGGGGAATGTCGGCGATGCGCTGAAGGAATTGTCTGCCGCTACTGAGTTAGATGCCAAGGACGGACGCGCCTTCATGTTTCTCGGCGACGCATACCAGGCGGTGGGCGACAAAGCAGAAGCGATAACAGCGTATCAGCAGGCGGCGATGCTTATGCCGGATTCGCCAGTGGCACTGACGAAACTGGGATTGGCGTTGCAGCGCACGACCGATATGGACGGTACGGTCAAGGCGTTTCGGAGAGTAGTGGAATTGACGCCGAACGATGCAGACGCGCACAACAATCTCGGGCTGGTTCTGATGCAGCGGGGGGAAGGTGAAGCGGCCGTGAAGGAGTTCAAGGAGTCAGTCCGTCTGAAGCCCGACGACCCGGGACTTCGCGCCAATCTCGGCATTGCATATATGCAACTCTCAGATTTCGATGCGGCCGAACAAAACCTGAGAGCAGCCCTGAAAATGGCGCCTGACGCCGCCTCTACCCACTATGATCTCGCTCTCGACTTGAAGCTGAAGGATGACCTGCAGGGGGCAATGGCGGAATTGAAGCGGTCGATCGAGCTTGATCCCAAGTTGGTGGACGCTTACTACACGTTTGGCATCACGCTGTGGCAGCAAGGAGAGTTTCCCGAGGCCGTCGAGAAGCTGAAGAAGGCCATTGAACTGAAGCCGGATTATGCCGAGGCATATTACACGCTGGGGACAGTTCTGAAACAAATGAACCAGATGCCGGAGGCAGCCGAGGCCTTGCGGGTAGCGATTCGCCTGCAGCCGGCGTTCGCGGGCGCGCATACAACGCTGGCGGCGGTGCTGCGCCAGATGGGTGACGCCGAAGGCGCGGAAGCGGAAAGCGAAAAGGGCGACTCATTGGTGAAGCAGAAGATCGGACTGCAGGGAGCGACATTCGCGACAAATTCGGGAAAGCGCATGCTCGACGCGGGTGATGTTGACGGTGCGATTTCGCAGTTCAGGAGCGCGATTCAGCTGGCGTCTGGATTCGCGCCGGCCCATTATCAGCTGTCGATCGCGCTCGCCAGGAAGGGCGATAAGGCCGAGGCAGCAGGCGAATTGAAGCGCGCGCAAGATCTGGATCCCCGGCTGAAGACCAATCCTTAAAAAAAAGTTTAGTTTGACCCCTCCCAGTTACCCCAAATCGCCAAATCGGTTTTGTTAGGCGAAGTTTCCGAGTTTGCCTGGTTCATTGCGGCTAATAGGAAACAATTAGTGACTGTGGCTCATTGCGCCCCCTTGACATCAATTGTTACAGCCTTCTATGTTGCTGGAAGTCACATCGGGGTTACGTGGGGTACTCCCGTTTGCTGACGGGGTAATCACTGGAATTGGGCCATGAGTTCAGCTGAATTTAACCTTGGCAACCGAGTCGCTTCGTTGACCTGTGTGGGCCACGTGTCCTTATTCAACAGTGCTCTTTTTGTATTCACTTCGACAGAACTGACAGATGTAGAAGTAAATGTCCCCGGCAATAGCGAGCAGCGAGTATGCGCTCAGGGTGGCTTGGCGTGACGGCGCTGCGGAGGATGAAATGACAAAACGGTGGGTGTTGTCAGTAACAGCTTGCTTGGTTCTGGCGTTGGCCTCGACGGCAGCGTACGGACAGGCCGTATTTGGAAACATCGTCGGTACCGCAACGGATCCGCAAGGTGCCGCTGTCGCCAATGCAAAGGTGACGGTGACCAGCGCGGCCAAAGGAACCTCGGTCACCACAACGACTAACGACTCCGGTAACTTCTCGGTGACTCACTTAATCCCGGACGTTTACAAAGTCAAGTTTGAGGCGGCGGGATTCAAGACCTTCGAACAGGGCAATGTGCCGGTCTCAGCTGACGGTACATACCGCGTGGACGTTCAGTTCACACTAGGCACGACCAGCGAGACAATGGAAGTCACTGGCGAGCCGCCGCAGTTGCAAACCGACAAATCCGACATCGCGATTGAGTACAACAACACCTACGTTCAGGACATGCCGACCCTGAACCGCAACTTCACGCAGTTTGAGTTGATGTCTCCCGGCACCCAAAAGCTGACCGGTTGGAGCCATGCGGCGACGGAAAACCCGCAGGGCGGCCAGCAGATTTTCGTCAATGGCCAGCACTTCAGCGGAACCAACTTCCAGTTGGATGGAACCGACAACCAGGACCCGATCCTGGGCATTATCGTCATCAACCCCAATCTGGACGCGGTAACTGAAGCGAAGATCGCATTGCAGCAGTACGACGCGGAAATGGGCAAAGCGGTTGCCGGTTACGTGACTGCCCAGACGAAGTCTGGCAGCAATGAGTATCACGGCACCGGCTTCTGGTTCCGTCGCACCGGCGCCAACCAGGCACGCGATCCGTTTACGCAGTATCAAGAGGTCAATGGCCGCTTCATCCCCGGGAGCAAGTGGCAGGAATTCGGCGGATCGTTGGGCGGAGCGATCATCAAGAACAAGCTGTTCTTTTTCGGCGACTACCAGGGATTCACGACTGCCACCGGTGTCACGAACCAATACAGCATTCCGACCCTTCAGGTTGAGCAGACCTGCTCGCAGACGACGGGCTTCTGCAATCTGAGTCAGTACCTGGGAACTCAGGGTGGCGGCGGCGGTGGCGGCTTCCAGCAAGGGCAAGTGTTTAACCCTAACACCGGCAACCTGCAAGGAAATGGGCGCACAGCATTTGTCGGCAATCTGATTCCAAATAGCATGATCTCGGCGCAGGCTCGGGCGCTTCTGGCGCTCTTCCCGGCTCCGAATTCTGCCGGAAGTTCGGGTGGTACCCAAAACAATTACGTGGCAGGCGGTTCCGGACCCTATAAGGAAAATGCATGGGACGGTCGTATTGACTGGGTAGCGACCCCGACTTTGAATGTCTTCGGGCGCTACAGCCAGCAGTGGTTCAGCCTCTCCGGTGCCCCTGGCCTCGGAGATGCGGGCGGTACTGGCTTTGGGCCCGGGCCTGGATTGGCCGGGAGCTCGGTCATTCACAACTACAGCGTGTCGGTGGGTGCGACCAAGACACTTGGCCAGACATGGGTCGCTGACTTCCGCTTTGGCTGGATGCACTACAATCCGCACACCAGCAAGTACTTCCAGGGAACGACTCCGATGAGCAACCTGGGGATTCCCGGATTGAACATCACAAACCAAGGCGCGGAGACGGCCTTATTCACTTCGGGTCTTCCCGCATTCCAAGGGGATCAGGGAGGAACCCAGACACTCTCGAACTGGGGCGAGGGTTTGAACGTGGGGCGTTGCAACTGCCCGCTGATTGAGGACGAGAATCAGTATCAGGGTGTCACGAACTGGACGAAGATGTGGGGCAACCATTCCTTCAAGTTCGGTGCTGATATTCGTAGCGCCAGCAATCTCCGGGTGCCCAGCGATGCCAACCGTACTGGCGTGCTGACGTTCAGCCATTTAGGCACCTCGGATGGCGGTATCGGCGGCATCGACCTCGCCACGTTCCTGTTTGGCAATGTCAGCAGCTTTAATCGCTTTGTGAGTACCTCGCTAAATGCTGCCGAACACCAGTGGCGGTACTTCTTCTACGGGCAGGACACCTGGCGCGTCACGCCGAAACTGACCGTCAACTATGGGTTACGCTGGGAGCTGTACATGCCTGAAAGTGTCAACGGCAAGGGCAATGGCGGCTTCGCCAACCCGGTCATTGGCGGTGCGGGCGACGGCGTGATCCGCGTGGCTGGATATGGGTCCTACGGTCTGAACGGGAACATCAACGGCAACTATCACGCTTTTGCGCCGCGATTCGGTGTGGCCTACTCGATGAACGAGAAGACGGTCGTTCGCATGGGCTTCGGCGTGAGCTACGACATGGGTGTGTTCGGTTCGAACTTCGGGCACGCTGTGACGCAGAACTTGCCAGTTCTTGCAAACCAGCAGATCACTGCGTCCACCAGCAACGCGGCAGCCTCGGATAACTACATTGCTGCATTCAACCTCGCTCAGGGACCGGCGGCATTCCAACCCATCGCCATCCCGGCGGACGGCATACTGCCGCTGGGTGGACCGCAAGGTAACGTCCAGCCCAGAATGCGTCCTACCAGTCAGGTCTTGCCTGCTGTTATGACGTGGAACGTTTCGATTCAGCGCCAGCTAACCAACAGCTTGACGTTGGACATGGCGTACATCGGAGTGGAGGGGCGTCACGGGTTCGTGGGTGACGGCTCCGCCTACAACCTCAACCCAGTGAACATCCAGAACTGGGCCCTGACCCAGGCTGGACTCGTGACTCAGAGCCAGCGTCAGTACTACAACGGTATGTTCAGCACCCCGTACACCGATGCCAACGGCGTAACCACCAACGTGGTTTGCTGCAACGGCGGCATCATGGGCAACTACTTTGGCAACAATGCCAACAGTAACTACAATGCCCTGCAGGTCAAGGTGCAACAGAACATGTCGCACGGTCTGCAGTTCATCGCCCACTACACATGGTCGAGAGCCTTGAATTACACCGGAGGCAACCAGGGCTATTTTGCCGTCGATCCGCGCGTGGCTTACGGTCCCGATGATCAGAACCGCCCGCAGGTGTTCGTTGCGAACATCGTATATATGCTGCCATTCGGTAAGGGTCAGCAATTCGCAGCGAATGCGGGTAAGGCTGAGAACCTGATCATTGGCGGCTGGCAGACCACGTTCACAACGAACTGGTCGGCGGGCCTTCCGTTCACAGCAACCTACAACGAATGTAACTCGGACCAGGACGTGGGCGTCTGCAACCCGAACAAGGGCAACAGCGGTCTCTGGTCGATGGGTGGCGGGTCGCTCAACCCGATCACGCATACCGTCACGTACTTCACGCCGATCCAGGCGATGACTACGAACTGCACCAGCTACGGTGCGTGGGCACGGCCTTGCGCTGGTACGCTGGGGAACGCCGGTACAGACAGCCTGTACGGTCCGCGTTCGTTCACGACGGATGCGTCGATCATGAAGAATTTCAGCCTGACCGAACGGTTTGCGCTGCAATTCCGCATGGACGCGTTCAACCTCTTCAACCACCGGGTACTGAACTTCAACCAGAACGCCGGCAACACCTGCGTCGACTGCATGAGCAGCTCCGGCCAGGTGCTGAACAACGCCGGTTTGGTCACGGACATCGACCCGAACGTCACGATGCGTGCCCTGCAGTTTGCCCTGCGCCTGAGCTTCTAGTCCAGGCGACGACAAATCAACCCAACGGGAGGGAGCCTATAGGCTCCTTCCCGTCGGCGATTCACAGTTTGAACGATGAATTGCTCGGGCTCCCGCTTCCCACCCGCGGGAGCTTTTTCATTGCAAAATGGGCCAGAGCCAGAGTGGCGATTGCCGGCGAGTCGAATGCGTTGACCGTTACCGTATGATGGCCGTACGAGGTCGGTGACCAGGGAGACTCTACTCTCCGTTATTCACGAAACGAAGGCCGGACCACAGGAGAATTTGCAGGACATGTACAACCATCGAACGACCCTTTGGTTTCTGGGCATTTCTCTGCTGGTTGTGCTCGGGTTTGCATTTGTCGTCACTCGGCCGTTTCTGTATCCAGTTGCCTCGGCGATTATTCTGGCCGTCGTTTTTTATCCGGCGCACGAGCGCGTGCTGAGATGGGCGAAAGGCAAGCCGGGTTTGGCGTCTCTGGCGTCAACGCTGGCGCTGTTCTTTCTGTTCTGTGTGCCGGTCCTGATTCTACTTACCGTTGCAGCCAACGAGGCGGTCGAGGCCGCCCAATACTTGACGCGAAAGAGTGCAGCTGAGGGGGGCTTTCCGCAGTTCCTTACTATATTGGCGGACCGTGCATTACTCATGGTGGGCCGATGGGTTGACGTTTCGCACTACGACATCAAAGGCGCTATCACTTCGCATTTGCAGCAGGCAGGAGTGTGGGTACTGGGGTCTGGATACTTGATCCTGGGAGGGTTCCTCCGGTTGCTGATAAATTCACTGATCACTATCGTCATCGTCTTTTTCCTCTTTCGCGATGGCAAGAGCTGGGTGCGCGGTGCGGCGAAGGCGCTGCCACTACAGCCAGAACAGTCACAGCGACTGATCAGCAATATTTCCGACACCATCGTAGCTAATGTTTATGGCATCGCATCTGTGGGAGCCGCTCAGGGCGTGCTGACCGGGATCGCGATGGTGATCGTCGGGCTTCCCTCCCCGCTGCTGCTGGGCTTGGGAGCTGCGCTGGCCTCAGTTGTGCCCGTCGTAGGAGCGAGCCTGGTCTGGATTCCGGCCGGGCTGTATCTGATTTTCACGGGTGCCGCCTGGAAGGGCGTTTTCGTGCTTTTATGGGGCGTGCTGGTCATCAGCACCGCCGACAACATCATTCGCCCCTGGGTGGTAAGCGGGAAAGTGGAACTGCATCCGTTGATTCTGTTGTTTTTCATTCTTGGCGGAGTCGAAGCGTTTGGGTTCCTGGGTCTGTTCCTGGGACCGGTGATTGCTTCTGTGCTCTCGGTATTGTTCGCTATGTTCCGTGAGGAACTTTCGCGGCCGGAGTCGGGCGCTGTGAGCCAGCTTGCTGGATGAAACGGCGATGGGGCAGCTGCGGCGCGCTTCGGCGAACGACCTAAGGTTCGTGAGCCGAGCTCAATTTTGTGTGCTAATCCGGTTGCAACAAATGATGCAGTTTCAGGGTAACCGCTGTGAGATCGTGCCGGCGACGAGCAATAGTTGTTGACAGAGCGGCCCGCGGTACGAAATCCTGCCTTCATAATGGCAATTAACCGTCCCACGAAGAGTAGCGCAACTCCCGCCAGTACCCTCGCGGAAAAGCTGCGGCATCTTAGTCCCAAGCGGCAAGAGATTATCAGGCCCGTGCTGGAAGATCCGCGCAGCTACGTGCTGCTGAGTGTGCGCGCCTTGGCCAACCGTTTGGGTACAGACCCGGCTACGACGGTGCGAATCGTTCAGGGATTGGGATTTCCCACTTACAAGGACTTCCAACGCCACCTGCACGACCTCTCCGTGGCCTTTGCGACATCGCTGGATACGATGAAGGCGGCTGAGCGCCAAGGCGCGGGCCCGGCGACGTTTGTACGCGCCGCGCTTCAGCGGGACATGCAGAATCTACACGCCTTGAACAACAGTCTGAATGCGGAGAAGGTATGCGCCCTGGCCAAGCGGATTTTTGATGCGCAGAAGATCCTGATTCTGGGCGGGGATGCCGCATCGTCCCTGGTTCACCACCTCGAGTACCACTTCACCATGATCGGCCTGCCGGTTTTCTCGGCGACCACGGCCGGACGGGTCAGCCACGTTGTCCGCACGGTCGGTCGGAAGGACCTGGTCATCGGAATTAGCTTTCGGCGCGGTTTACGGCAAACAATTGAGGGAGTCCAGACCGCGAAGCGAAACGGAGCATTCACGGTCGGCGTCACCGATACGTTTGTTTCACCCTTGGCGCGATTGGCCGACGAGTGCTTCATTGCATCGGTGGAAACCCCTTCGTTTGGGGCGTCGTACGTGGCGCCGATGGCACTGATTGACGCAATTGTCTCAGCCGTGGCAAACCTGAAGCCGAGGCGGATCATGACGATGGTCAAGCAAGCCGACGAGGAACAGCGTCGTGGTTTCCGCTGGTACAAACCGGAGTACTAGATCCGGACTCAGGGTCCACTCAACTTTCTCAGCAATTGCGGTGAATCGAATGGCGCAGCAACCGGTTGCGATACGTCCCTGTCACACCATCGAGGAGTTTGAGGCGATGGTCGATCTCGAGATCGAGGTCTGGGGGTTCGGACAGAGGGACGTCGTCCCTTCGCAAATGTATGTGGTGGCCGCGAAGACGGGCGGACAGGTTTTCGGAGCTTTCGTTGGAAACAAACTGGTAGGCTTTGCGCTGGCCTATCCCGGTGTACGCGACGGCCTGCCGTACCTGCATTCCCACATGGCGGGAGTATTACAGGAGTATCGAGACCTCGGCATCGGCCGCAGCTTGAAGCTGGCGCAGCGTGAGGATGCGCTCGCGCGCGGCATCGGCCTGATCGAATGGACATTCGACCCGCTGCAAGCGAAGGAACGCGTACTTCAACATCTGCCGATTAGGGGCGGTCTGCTGCCGCTACCTAGTTGACGTGTACGGCTTCACAAGCAGCCCGTTGCACGCCGGTCTGCCAACTGACCGGTTGGTTGCCGAATGGCATCTGTCGTCGCATCGGGTAGGACAGGTTCTTGCTGGCGAGCGCCCACCCGCGACAAAGCCGGTCGAACTGTTGCCGATTCAGTTTGACGAGAATTCTCAAGAAAGCATTACAGGTGCTCAAGCGGGCGCTCGAAGAAGATTTCAAGAGCTCTTCGCCCAGGGATACCAGGTCACATGGTTTGAGCGCGAAAAAACTGGCGGGACTTACGTGCTTGAGCCGGGCGAGCTGAGTGGGGAATAGAGTTCGCCTTCGCGGCGCTCTCCAATGTTACGAAGCGCCTGGACTGCATACTTCTGGAAGTGTGGTGACTGGCGATGAGCTTCGAGCGCTTGGTCGTCCACGTATTGCTCGTAAATGAAGAACCGCTGCGGATCGCTGCGGTGCCGATGTACGACGTACATCAGGCAGCTCGGTTCTTGCCGCGAAGCTTCTTCCAGCTTGCGGAAGATGGCCGACACCTCAGCCTCCTTCCCTGGTTTCGCCAGCCAAGTCACCGCCAGAACGACCATGTCATCTCCCTACGATGAGCTACGCGCCGCTGACTGAATCGAGCACGCCGGAAAATGCGTCAATAAAAATTGTCTGTTCACGATCGGGGCCAGTCGAAACGATACCGACCTTTGCTCCGGATTGTTCCTCAATGAAGCCAAGATAACTCTTGGCCCTTTTGGGGAGGCGATCGTACTGGTCGACGCCGTATGTCTTGGACTGCCAACCCGGGAGACTGGTGTAAACCGGTTCGATCTTCTCGTATCCGGAAATCTGGGCTGGAATTTCGGGGCTCATTTTGCCGTCGATCTTGTAACCGACGCAAACTGGGACCTCAGCCAATTCGTCGAGCACATCAAGCTTTGTGACAACCAGCCAGTTGGTGCCGTTGATCATATTCGAGTAACGAAGCAGGGGCAGGTCGAGCCAGCCGGTGCGGCGCGGGCGTCCGGTCACTGCTCCAAACTCGTTGCCTTTCTTGCGCAAGTCTTCACCAACAGAATCGTTCAACTCGGTAGGGAAGGGGCCTTCACCGACCCGGGTGCAGTATGCCTTAGTCACGCCCGCAACCAAAGAGATAGCATTCGGCGGAACACCGGTGCCAGTTGCCGCGCCACCGGAAGTCGCGCTCGACGAGGTCACAAACGGGTAGGTTCCGTGGTCGATGTCGAGCATGGTGCCCTGTGCGCCTTCAAACATCACCGACTCGCCGTCGGCAATTGCGCGGTTCAACAGTACGGCAGTGTCAGTCACGAAGGGCGCGACCCGGTCAGCGATCGCGGCGTAATCTGCGTACATCTTATCGGGGTCGATCGGCTCGCTATTGAAGAGCGCATGGACAATGGTGTTCTTTTCCCGGCAAGCGTTCTCGATGTGCTCCTTGAGCAACGCCTTGTCAAGGAGGTCAACTACCCGCAAACCGCTGCGGGCCATTTTGTCAGCATACGCAGGGCCAATGCCGCGCGAGGTGGTGCCGATCTTGACCCGGCCGGGGGCATTTTCGGCGGCGAGTTCAATCATGCGGTGATACGGCAGAATGACATGCGCCCGGTTGCTGACGAACAGATTGCCGTCGACTTTCACGCCGGTAGCTCGCAAAGCATCGACTTCCTTCATGAACGCAAAGGGATCGAGCACCACGCCATTGCCGATGACACCACGGCATCCCTCGCGAAGCACGCCGCAGGGGATCAGTTGCAGAATGAACTTCTTGCCCTTGATCGTGACCGTGTGGCCGGCATTGTGGCCGCCGGAGTAACGCGCGACCACCTTAAACCGCTCAGAGAGAACATCGACGATCTTGCCTTTGCCTTCGTCGCCCCATTGTGCGCCCACAACAACCGCTGTCTTACCTGGTTTCAACTTGCTGCTCCACGAGAGTGTCGCGATAGACGGCAGGCGCCGTGGCTTCGCGGTCACTCGGATTCGCACACAACATGCCGGCGACTTGTGTAATCAGCTTCGGGGTTCTGGGATATTCGCGCGCGGACGGGCTGTGCAACCCTAAATTTTACAGGGCTGGGAGGGCTGGCGCAATGTTCTAAGAGCCTGGTCTACAGGTGACTTTGCCGTAAACTGTTTTCTCATGCCCGAATTGCCGGAAGTAGAAACAATTGCACGCGGACTGCACATGCGGGTAGCGGGCGACACCATCCAGTCGGTTTGGCTGGGTGAGAAGCCCGAGCCGCTTAAATCCCCTCCCGACGAGATTGCTAGCGTGCTGGAACATTCCCGTATTGTGCAAGTTCGCCGCGTCGGCAAGCACATCGTGTTCGATTTGGAGCGGCCCGGACGCAAGCGTCGCGGGCAGGCCGAACATGGCCAGTGGATTGTCCACCTGGGCATGACCGGGAGGATGCAGGTCACTTCCCCCGAAGTTGAGATTGCCCGGCACACCCACGCTATCGTTAAGCTAGCGTCGGGCAGGGAATTGAGGTTTGTCGATCCGCGCCGCTTCGGGCGACTTGCGGTTGCGAGAATCAAGGCGGACAGAACGGATGGCTTTCGCGGCCCCTGGGGACGAGCCGCTGGAGTCGCAGTCACAGCGGTTTGTCGAACTGTTTCGCGGGCGCAAGACCCCGATCAAGAGCGCCTTACTGAATCAGAAACTGCTCAGCGGGGTGGGCAACATCTATGCGGATGAGTCGCTGTTTCGCGCCGGGATCCGTCCCCGGCGGCGCGCTGCGTCCCTGACGAAGGAACAGCTGCGCAAGCTGCACTCAGCAGTCCAGGAAGTTCTGCGAGAGGCCATTGCGCTGGGCGGTTCTTCGATAAACGACTATGTAAATGCCGACGGCGAAGAAGGGTTTTTTCAATTGCAGCATCGGGTGTACGGTAGGGAGGGCGAACCGTGCCTGGTGTGTAAAAAGCCGGTCAAGCGGATTGTCATTGCAGGACGCAGCAGCCATTACTGTCGTTATTGTCAGAAATAATCGCGAGCGGCGGTGCACGCCCCCAAATTGATGGAACTGTCCAAAAGTGAGAGGAGCAAGCGAACGACATGGGTAATTACTCCATCGGAGTTGATCTCGGGGGAACAAACCTTCGCATCGCGGCTGTCGACGGTGACGGGAAGCTGCTAGAAAAACTAGAGCTCGGAGCCGAGGTATCGCGTGGCCGCGATTTCGTCATCGCAGAAATGTGCAAGGCGATCGAGACTCTGAGAGGAAAGTACAAAGACTCAGGGCATTTGCTCGGCATCGGCATCGGCGTGCCCGGCTTCATCGATATGGCCGCGGGCATGGTGATGGAATCGCCGAACCTCCCGGACTGGAAAAGTTTCCCGGTTCGCGATGAAATCGAGCGGCGCCTTAATACCAAAGTCATTTTGGAGAACGACGCGAATTCCGCTGCCATGGGAGAAAAGTGGCTGGGAGCCGGCCGGCAGTTCGAACATATGGCGATGTATACGCTGGGGACGGGCGTAGGCGGAGGCCTGGTGTTCCATGGCCGCCTGTGGCACGGCATGATGGGTATGGCGGGAGAGTTGGGGCACTTCAATATTTACGCTAACGGCCATCCCTGCGGGTGCGGAAGCCGCGGCTGCCTTGAGCAGTATGCTTCTGCCACGGCGGTGGTGCGCATGGCTCGCGAGGCCGTCGAGCGCGGCGAGTCAACGGAGCTGGAGAGGCTCTCGCATGATGCCGGTCAATTTACCTCCCGCTCGATCTACAACCTCGCGGTGCAGGGAGAACCCGCAGCCAAGAAGGTCTTCGAGAACGTAGGTCGCGCCTTGGGAATCGGCATCGGCTCCATGGTCAACGCGCTCAACCTTCCCATGTACGTGATCGGCGGCGGAGTTTCCAGCGCGTGGGACGCGTTCGCTCCGGCAATGTTTGAGGAGATGAAGTTTCGTTCGTGCATTTACTTGCTGACGTCGCCTGACCGCATTGGCCACGAGAAGGGAACCATCATTACCCGCGCCCTTTTGGGCAGTGATGCCGGACTCTATGGAGCGGCCCGGCTTCCCATGCTCGAAGGCTTCTCGCAGGTTGAGAAGGGACGGCACTAGGCGCGGTTGGAGATGCTAGCTAAGGTTGCTTTCGCCGCTTGGCGGGTGGCCGGGCTTCACGCTTTACCGACGATGGGGTATTGCTCCGTTTAGTTCCAGTCGTTGAGGATTTCAGCGCCGCCACTTCTTGGACCGTAAGTTGGCGGAATTTGCCGGGCTCCACATCGAGTTCTAACGGACCGTAGCGAACTCGCTTGATCTTCTCCACGTGGTGCCCGATCTGCTCGAACATGCGGCGGATCTGACGATTGCGCCCTTCAATCAGAGTGATCTCAAACCAGGGATTCGGGGCGTCGCGCAGCAGCCTGATTCTGGCAGGCGACGTCTTCACCGCCGTCGATCTCCGCCTTGCAGAACCTTTACTCAGTTGCGCCTCCGGCGATTTCAGCGGAGCCCGCTCGGCCGGCAGGAATATCCCCGCCCGCAGCTTCGCGATGTCAGCCTCGCTAGGCTGGCCGCTCACTTTAACAAGGTACGTCTTGGGAACGTGAGAGGAAGCGTGGGTAAGTTTCTGTGCCAGCGCGCCGTCATTGGTCAGCAGAAGCAGTCCCTCGCTGAGGTAGTCGAGCCGGCCAACCGGATACACGCGGGTCTTCACGCCACGGAGCAAGTCGAGGACCGTGGGACGTCCTTCGGGATCGCTTACCGTGGTAACGTGGCCCTTGGGTTTGTGGAGCAGAAGGTACACATGGCGCTCGGCGCCGCCCAGCAAGCGCCCGTTGACCTTGATACTGTCGACTTCGGGGTCAGCCTTGGTACCAAGTTCAGTCACGGTCTGGCCGTTGACCGAAACCAGACCTCCCGTAATCAGCTCTTCGGCCTTGCGGCGTGAGGCGATTCCTGCGGCTGCAATAAGTTTTTGTAATCGTTCGGCGGGCATAGTGACTCACCTTAATTGGACGAATTTCGAATGTTGCGAGAGAACAAGCTGGCTCGATCTAATTGACCTGCAGCAGCCAGCCGCTGCCGCCCCTGACAGTAATTTTCTTGGGCGACTTGAATGTGATCTGTCCCGGGCTCGTCCCACCGATGGCGCCGACCAGCGTCAAGCTGTCGTCGCCGTAGACTCCGCAAGCGTTGGTGGAGAAAACCCAGAACGCCTGCTCCGACTTGTTAGCTCCGGGTCCGGTACACCCAAACTGGGGGTTAGCCATTGGCACTGCCAATACCGCTCCGGGCTCTGGAATTCTCCCGACTACCTGGCCATTGCCCCTAACGACCTTCTGGCCGGTATACGCGATTTGTCCGCCTATCTGCGACAGGTTCAGGTCCCAGACCGAGGTTCCATTGCCGCCGTTGGCATTCGCGGGCTGGCGCGCCTGTGCCACCAATTCCATGGTGGCGTAGGCGCGAAGCCCAACGCTAATCGTGACCGGGCGTTTATCGACTTCAATCTGGTCGAACTTGACCGTGATCTGGAACGGATTGCCCGCAGAGGCAGCAGACACCGCGACGATATGTCCCAGAATCTTGGACTCGCGCTTGATCTTGCCTCCGTTAGGCAGCGGAACATCTTGCCGCAACTTAGCCGATATCACTTCGCCGGGCTTGCTCTTGTCGGAATCGAAGGTGTTGTCGAGCATGGCAGGCAGCAACGTGCCCGCCGGAATCTGTTGTCCCCACAAGCATGAACCTGCGAGGCAAAGCAGCAAAATGGCAGAAAGTTTGCGCATAGAATGATTCAACCACATCGGCCGAACCGCTGCTACCCGTGCCTGTTAAATCACGACCGCCGGGTCATGCCTGGCCATTCGGTACGCGCGTCGCCGCGATGTTTTCCGCCGTTGCAGCCTCTGGTTCAGCGTGGGGTTCGTCTGCTAGTGGTTCCGAACCCGCAGGAGCTTCTTGAATCTCAGTGGAAGTAGAAGTATCGGTGGCGTCCGCCAACGGTTCGGGAGCGGCCGGCGAAAAGAGTTCTGCCTGTGGGTCGCCCAGCTTCTCGAACTCCTCCATGCTGGGCAGCTCCGATACGCTGTCGAGCCCAAAGCGAAGCAGGAACTCTTTAGTCGTCTTGTAGAGGATGGGACGGCCGATCACCTGCTTGCGTCCACCCGTGGTGATGAGCTTGCGGTCAAGCAGAGTCGCGATGACTCCGGAGGAATCGACCCCGCGAATTTCGCTGATCTCCGGAACCGTCACAGGCTGCTTGTAGGCGATAACTGCGAGGGTTTCAAGCGCCTGCAGGGAAAGCCGGACGGGAGGCTTCAGGCTCTTGGCAAAGCCGACTACCACATCGTGATGCTCGGGCTTGGTACCCATGCGGTATCCGCCGGCAACGTGCCGGACTTCTACACCATGGCCGCCGGCCGAGTATTCCGCAGTCAATTCATCCAGAATCGTCCCCAGATAAGCCTTTACCCGACGTGATTGGTCTTTCTCCAGATCACGTTGCTGCTCTTCGGTAAGTTCCGGGATATCCGTCGACTCGGCGCTGGCCGCTTCCGGGATCGCCGCAGAGACTGCCCCGGAATCGGTCACGAGCTCGCCGGTAGGAACGTCGTCGGCGTCTTCGTCCGAGGGCTCGGGTGCGCCGTCAGACAGCATTTGATTTAACGCCAAACGCGCCTCTTCCTCCGCGCGAAGTTCCGAGAGCGCAGATTCCCGCAGGAGGGAGGCAAGTTGGTTTAACGTGACCGGTTCTTCGGTCGCGTAGATGACGGCTTCGACTTTGGCCTTTACGCTCATCGGTAGTCTGTCGTTTCCATTCCGTTCGGTCTACCGCCAATCGTCCTTGATGGCGGACTCGTCGGCCACCAATTCGTCGAATGCGGTGTGTTTTTTCAATACGATCTCTCCAAACACCGTTTCCTGGCGCGCCAGTACCGCCTGCAAACGAATCAGCTCCAGAATGGCCAGAAAAGCGCACACCAGCGCCGATCGCGAGCGCAGGCTGCGTAGCAGCGACTTCAGGCGGACGGGTTTCTCTTCCAGCGACAACCGTCGCCGTACGTATTCAATCATCTGCGATACGGTGACGTTGTCTTCTGCCACGTCGAACGCGGGCTGGGTGCGCGCCCGGTTCAGGATCTGCTGAAACGTGCGGACCAGGTCCACCACGTCGGCGGCGAGTTCCGGCTCGGCGCCTTCGGCATCGCGGAATTCCTTCAGAGCGGGGTTGGTCCAGACGGCTTCTTCGATCTGCTGTTTTTGCATCAGCATCTGTGCCGCGGTGCGAAAGCGTTCATGTTCGAGCAGGCGGTTGACCAACTCCATGCGGGGGTCGTCGGCCATGCCAGTGGCGTCGGGATCGCGCGGCAACAGCATCTTGGACTTGATGTGGATCAGCAACGAAGCGGTGTAGATGAACTCCGCGGCGACATCCACATCGAGCTGCTGCATGTTCTCGACGTAATGCAGGTATTGCGCGGTGATTTTCGCAATCGGAATGTCGTAGATGTCGATGTCCTGTTTGCGAATGAGGTCGAGCAACAAGTCGAGCGGCCCATCGTAAACCTGGCCGACGCTCACCGAAAACGACGACTCGTTCGCAGCGTCTTTGCGCTGGCTGCCTGTTGCCGGAGAGGGCGAGTTGGCGGATTGTGGCTGCTCAACCATGGGTTACGGGTTCACGCCATTCAGCGCGGGCGGTTCGTACTCGAACGACAGGTTGGCCGCCGCACGAACTTCGTTCATTGTAGATTCTGCGGCCTTGCGGGCCTTGGCTGAACCGGATTCCAAAAGGTCCCAGGCGAGCTTGGGATCGGCTTCGTATTTTGCTCGTCGCTCCTGGATAGGCGCCAGCACTTCCCACAAACTATCAGCCGCCCACGCCTTGCACTCGATACAGCCAATGCCGGCGCTGCGGCAACCGTCGTACACCTTTGCCATCGTTACCGGACTGCTGAAGATCTTGTGCAGGTCTCCGACCGGGCAAACGTCCGGATTGCCAGGATCACTGCGACGGACGCGCGCCGGGTCGGTCACCATCGTCTTGAGTTTCGACCGCAACGAAGCCTCGGGTTCACTCAAAAGGATCGTGTTGCCGTACGACTTCGACATTTTACGTCCGTCGGTTCCCGGAAGTTTGGCGGCTGGCGTCAGTAACGGCTTCGGCTCAGGGAAAACGACTTCGCGTTTGGGGTCCACCACACCCGGATGAATATTCCGGGGATAGAACTGATTGAACCGTCTCGCCACTTCGCGGGTCAGCTCTACGTGGGGCACCTGGTCTTCGCCGACAGGCACAAAGGTTGCTTGATACATCAGAATGTCTGCCGACTGCAATAACGGATAGCCAAGAAAACCGTAGGTGCTCAGGTCCTTGTCCTTGATGTTCTCGCGCTGTTCCTTGTAGCTCGGAACCCGCTCGAGCCATCCCAAGGGGGTAATCATGCTGAACAACAGATGCAGCTCAGCGTGCTGAGGCACGTGCGATTGGATGAAGAGCGTGCTGCGCTCGGGATCGAGTCCTGCCGCCAGGTAGTCGATCATCACTTCCAGCGAATTCTGCTTGATGTTGCGCGTGTCGGCATAATCCGTGGTCAGCGCGTGCCAATCGGCGATGAAGAAGAAGCAGTCATAATCATCCTGAAGGTTCACCCAATTGCGCAGCGCACCTACGTAGTTGCCGAGGTGCAGCTTACCGGTGGGGCGCATGCCGCTTAGGATGCGGCCTTTCTTGATAGGCATAGGATCAGGCATCAGATTCGCAAAAGTGCGTTCAGCACTGAGTAGAAAAATACCAGGAACGGAGTTGCCACCGAGCCCACAACCGAGCATCCGGCCATCGGCAGCACGAACATGACAATTACCAGCCCAAAGTAGCCGATCCGGTCATAGATCTTCAGCGTTTCGTAGGGCAAAAAGTGCCGGATGACATGACTTCCGTCGAGCGGAGGCAAAGGAATCAAATTGAATACGGCCAGTATCACATTGATCCAGATGGCCTGCTTGAACATTTCCACCAATGGATCGCTGAGGTTTGTCACGTGGCCAAACGGCGAAACACCGCCAGGCGTTCCACGCAACATCACCGCCAATATCAGGACGGCCACGAACGCAGTCAAGAAATTGCTGACAGGTCCCGCAACAGCAGTGAGAATATCGTCTCGAACCGGGTTCTTAAAATTTCGGTTGTCGACCGGTGTCGGCTTAGCGTAGCCAAATGGCGGAAAGCCGGCCACGATCAGCATTGCCGGCAACAGAATAGTGCCGAATAAGTCGATATGGACCAACGGGTTGAGCGAAATCCGCCCCAACATCTTGGCGGTCGGATCGCCTAAACGGTTGGCCATCCATGCATGCGCCGATTCGTGCACGCTGATCGCAAACAGCAATACCACGACTTCGAAAAATATGGTGACAGGGTCTCGCAGCATTGCACTTTGTCTTCGATACTAACACGCGGATCGTCCATAAATTCGAGCTGACAGGGCCGCAACTGCAGCCAAAATTGGGCACTTGCGCCCCATAAGCACCTACTCGCGGCGACTTCGGTGCTGGCCGTTACAACTACGAGAATCAGCGATCAGTGGAGTTGGATTTAGCCAGCGCGGCCATGTTCTGGAAGTGTCATTGACCACCCCGGGCTAGCGTTGCTGGGCTTCGGCGGTCGGCGCAGTGATGGCAGCGACGTGCGGCTTGTCGAGTGGGCCTGAGATAGCGTAAGAATCCCCACCGGGATGCTCGAGGCGAAGCTCAAGCGACCGGTCAAGGCCGGCGCTCCCGCTCACGATGTAGTTCACCCCTTGCGATTTCAATTCGCACAGCTTGCACGTCAGGGTACCGTTGCCCAGCGCGATATCTCCCTTGAAACTGGTGAACGACAGTGGCGCCGACTTTAGGTCCAGCTCGACGTGCCGGAAACTGCCGCCGATCCACTCAAAATTCGCCGAACCGGTGGCCGAGTCGCGCAGTTGGGCCTTGTCCAGTCCGGAGAGACCGATGGTGTACTGCCCGGTCAGGGTTCCGGTTGCCCACGGGTCGTGCATCTGTGTTGATATCTGGGCCATCGCGACCTTGCTTACAGAGCCAGAACCATAAAACTTTGGTGTCGCCGATGAGAAGTCGGCGTCCCAGTTGCCGGTATGGTGCCCGCCCAAAACGTCGGCCTTAAGTTCCCTGACGTTCATGGTCCCGGCGTTCATTTCCAGGTTGGCGGTTACGTTGGAAGCGATCACGTCGGCGATGGCAAACCGGCCGATTGAAACGCGCCCACGCCCGCGAAGCTTCAGCAGCGCGCTATCGTCGCGCTGCCCGCTGGTCAGCAGGTGATACCACGGACGGGTTTCCAGAGTCGGATTCATGAGCTGATTGATTTCAGCCAAGCTGATTTCAGGGGTATGCAGGTCGAAGCTGACGAGGCAAGAACCAGCGCCGGAACAACGCAGTGGGAAGCTGGCGGAACCGGAAATCGTGGGCCCGTTCTTGAAGGTCCCCGAGAACGAGTTGATGTTGACTGCCTGTTCGGCTAGCGCAACCGACGCCACGCTGACTTGCATCGGTTGCAACACTCCCTGCATTTCAACCAAAGCTTCTCGCACCTGTAGTTTGCCCGTCGGAACGGGAGGCGCGAACCCGGTCCACGCACCGGCGATCGAAAAGTCGATCAAGGCGTTTCCGGCCAGTCCAATTGCGGGAGTTCCCACACCCATCGCCCGGGCAATGTTGGTTAATCTCGTCAATTCCGCGTCGCCGCGGAGGCTGATATTGTATTGAGCCAGGTCAAAGTACCCCTCGGCCGAGGCCGGGGAGACGGCTCCCAGCGGCATGGCGAACGGCTTTACTACGACGCGCAGAGGTGAATCGCTCGGCAGGGGCACCTTAGCCGACGGCACCCTTTGAGGCCTCGTTGAACCGTGCTTATTGACGGCCGCCGGAACAGCGAACTCAATCGGACCCAACTCAAGGTCCTGCTGCAGGACTCTCGATTGCAGAGCGAACCGGGAGGTATGTCCTCCACCGGCCCAAACCGGTGACGCCCCCGGATCGCGCCGTACCGTGAAGATCGCATCGGCGGTTCCCGTGGCCGTCAGGTCTTCAGGCAGGTCCTTCTTGGTGTGCCTGGCCAACGCTACGATACGTTCCAGCGGAATCTGTTCCGCCGTTACGCCGAGATCGAACGCCTGGCCATTCCAGCCAATGTACTCGCCGCGGACCATCAACAGGCCGGGACGGACTGGCGCCTGGCACTGGATCCGGCGAAGCGAATCGTCCGGCGAGGAATAAGTTCCGGTGCAGTGAGCCGACAGGCGCAGCGCTTCGCCGAGAGCAATGTCATATCGGCGGAAATCGTCGAGCTGCGCATCCATCGTGGCCGCCATTGCCGCGGGCGTGCCTGACAAAGTGGCACTCGAAGTCAGGGACCCGCGCCATCCGCGGTCTCGACCATACACCAACGCGGTGACTTGGCCGAGCTGGCCCTTTGAATAGTTCAGCTTAAGTTTCAGCGGCGTATCTCGTAGTTGCGCCGCCCTCTGAAATTCGCCCTCCACCCGAAGGATTCCGGTTTCGCTTACGGGCACGTCGCCCCGCGTTGGACGCGCCTCCAGGCGCACGCCCCACTGGTCTGCGGTATCCATCCAAAGGGCAAAATCGGCATCGGTGAATGCGAAGGCCTTCTTGGTCTGCCCGAACTTGAAGTTGATGCGCCCCGCAGTTGCTTCGACGTAGGGGAACCGCGGCTTCGATTCCGGTCTGATGCTTGCTGTCGGCGCCGATTGCGCCTGCGAGGCGCGTTCCACCAGATCTTCGAGGTTCCAGCGATCGTCGGCGCGGCGCACGAGATTGAGGCTAGGGTTCTCGAGGGCGAGGGTTCCGATTTCCAGTTTGCCCCGCCAGAGCGAACTGAGGCGCAGGTAGGCCGTGACCGTATCGGCGCGCAACATTGGTTCGGCTCCATAGCTGGGACCGTCGGCAACCACAAAGCCCGACAGAACCATTCCCGGCCGGGGCATCATCTTTAACTCGATGCCCGCCACCGAGACATCGCGGCCTAACGCACGCCCGATAGCAGCAGCCACCTGGCTACGATAGCGATTGACGTTCAAAAAAGGCGGCACAATGATACCGGCCAAGACGACGCCCACGGCAACCAGTATCCACCGCGTCCGCCGTGACCTGCCGCCTGCCATCAGCGCACCACGTGGAACATCCGGGACCAGCGAGTCTGGTCGAAGAAGTGGAGCACGATGGTACCGAGGAACTGCAACCGGTCGGCGATGCTGGTGCGTGTGTACTCGTCCCGAGGTTGCTGGAACGACCAGTAGATGAACATGGGCCGTCCGATGAGGTTTTCGTATGGCACGAATCCCCAGTACCGGCTATCGAGGCTTACGTCGCGATTGTCTCCCATAGCGAAGATACTGTTGGGCGGGACCACCAACTCACCGTTCTCGATATGCGAAGGCAGAGCGTCGCGCCACGTTGGGGTAACGCCGTCGTAATCAGTAGCTGGAACCGTTGGGAAATTGTCGCGGTAAGCGTTGTAGGTGCCGTTGCGCAAGACAAACGGCGGGTCCAGTCGCTCGCCATTGCGATAGACCACGCCATCCTGCAGCCGGATTCGGTCACCAGGTACGCCGACCACTCGCTTGACAACATACAGACCGGGCTCGGCGGGAGAAACGAACACAAAAACGTCGTCGTGTTTCGGATGGCGGTATGGGATCAGCGGGCCGACCCAATTCGATTTCGGGGCAAGTGTCATGCGATCGACGAACACGTGGTCGCCTATCAGCAGAGTATTCTCCATCGAACTGGAAGGGATCACGAACGCCTGAAGCGTAAATGTAATGATAAAGAGTCCGGTAACCAACACAGCAGCGATGGAGGCAATGAACTCAGGCGTCGTCTCTTTAGGCTTCTGGGGCGTGCCGGCCACGTCGGGCGAGGTCGGAACGGTCTTATTCGTTTTCTTCTTGGCAGCCAAGATGCCGAGCTCCTTTGCTCTTCTGACCCCGCGTGACAAGGCTAATTCGGAATGCGAAAGATGCGCTTCCAGCGCAATCCCTTGAATGTCTGAACGGCGCTATAGGCCAGAGTGGAAAGTTTACCAGAGGCAGAGTCCTCGCCGATTGCTGGGGCGGGCTGCTCCATCGACCAGTAAATGATCAGCGGCCGTCCCACGATGTTCTCCGCCGGAACCAGGCCCCAATACCGCGAATCGTAACTGTCGTCCCGGTTGTCTCCTAAAACGAAATAAAAGCCCTGTGGGATGATTAGCTGGCCATCCTCAGTCAACTTCTGTGCCTGGATGAACCATTTGGAAGCGATACGGTCGGCGAAGAATCCTCCGTTGGGGAAGTCGTCGCGAAAACGATCGTGCTGCCCCCAATTGAAGGTGGCGTAGCCGTCGGCTTGCCTCACGCCGTTGACATACACATGTTTGTTGACCAGCCGAACGTGGTCGCCCGGCACACCAACTACCCGTTTCACGAAGTGTTGCTGCGGATTCACTGGATATCGAAATACGACAATGTCCTGACGCTGAATGCGGCGATAGGGGAGAAGCCAGCCAAACCATCGATCACTTTCGTAGTGCGCTTTATCAACGAGCAGGTAATCCCCCACCAGCAGCGTCTTTTCCATGGACTCGGAGGGAATCTGAAAGGCCTGCACCACAAACGTGATCACAAAGATTGCAATCACAATAGTGGTGGCTAAAGACAGCAGCGTTCCCATGGCATCCGATTCGACGCCTTTGCCGCGAGGTGGGGCCTGCGCTGCCGCAGCAGGACGGGATGCAACTTCCGGTTCCAAATGTACTTCGCTCATCAGTACTCTGGCGGAAGGGGGTCCGCGCGGACGCCCTCATCATTCGATGCCGCCTGGGATGATTGTAGATACTCCCAGGCCTGGTACGCAGCCCCTTGCTCCGCCCGTTTCTTGGTGCTGCCTTCGGCGCGGCTGACAAATGCCTCTCCACCGGCCGCCGGAGCGGGCACGTGTACCTCAACTGTGAAGACCTTGCGGTGGTCGGGGCCCTGTTCTTTGACGAGGGAGTAGCGCGGCTGGGGCCGTCCTGACGCGTGCACGAATTCCTGCAACGCCGACTTGTAATCCGTGACTGGGAGCGCGCCGGAGCCGCGTTTCTGCAACTCTTCCAGCGCTGGCTGAAGAACTACCCGAACGATGAACTCATGGGCTCCTTCCAGTCCGGCATCGAGAAAAACGGCGGCGATCAGGGCCTCTAGGGCGTTCACCAGGAGGGCGCTCTTGCTGCGTCCGCCGCTCTTTTCCTCGCCTTTGCCGAAGCGCAGGTACTTGCCGATTTCCAACTGCCGCGCCGGACGAAGCAGAGCACGGGCGCTAACGATATGGGCCCGCAACTTCGAAAGATCGCCCTCGGTGTATTCCGGGAACCTGCGAAATAGTTCCTGACTGACCACAAACGACAGCACCGCATCACCCAGAAACTCCAGCTGTTCGTTATCGCCGGACAGCGTCGCATCGCCCTCTGCGAGACTCGCTGTTTCGGCTTCGCGAGCAAACGAAGAGTGGGTGAGCGCCTGTTCGAGAATTGCGGTCTGCAGGAAGCGGTGCCCTAGGGCTTGTTCGAGTGCCGGCAATTCGACCGCTTGCGATTTCATTGGATGAACGCGAACTCCAAACTGTGTCAGTGAGGCTGTGATGTCGGCGCGGGCGTTGCCGGGGGGGCCTTTTCCGCTATGAGCTTCTGCAAACGCGCCTGTTGCTGTTTGGCCAGGTTCATTTCGGCGCTCCCATCCTGGGAATACTTGACAGCCTTATTCGCGGAGTCCAGTGCCTCTGGATACTTGCCCTCGTTGTCTTGTGCTACCGACAACCGTAGGTAAACCACCGCGTCCGGCTGATCTTTCATCAAATCGGCGGCCTTCTGGAAGCTCTGCTCGGCGGCCGCATAGTCCTTCTTGTTCATGGCAATGACGCCCAGCGTATCGTATGCAATCGAACGCAGATTGGCTTTGGCCGCGGCGATCCGCTCTGGCGAAACTCCCGGCGGCACTTCGAGCCCGGCCTCGACATTATCGAGGGCCGACTGAGCATCTTTCCCCGCCTCTGCGTATCGGGCATCGCGGTCCATGTCGTTTTCCCGCGTCTCCAACACCAAGGCCGAAGCCACTGCGACCAGGGGAACCGGGTTCGTCGGATTCAACTCGATGGCTTTTCGCCCTGTGGTGATCACCTTGGCGGAGTTGTTCTGCTGTTGGTACATCGACATCGCGCGTACGTAGAGCAACTCCTTGAGTTCGCTATTAGGAAACTTCTGGACGAACTCGTCGGCGGCAATCTCAAGTTGAGCTGGATCGGTTTTGGATGCGGCCAAATTGTAGGCCTCGAATTCTTCCTTGGACTTCGCTTGGGGCTGGTGCTGGGTTGGCGCGGCAGTGCCGGTTGGCGGCTGCGGAGCAGGCGCCTGGGACCCGCTATTTTGTGCTGTCGCGAGGGTGGTGGCAACTATAACCGCCATGATTGCGAAACGAGGTTTCATGAAGCGTCCTTTCGCAGGGACAAGGTCACCGACGTGCCCTGCAGTCATTAATCTTATTGCGACTTGGGCTGTTGCGAATCCTCGGGCGGTTCGTACGGAGCTTGCAGTCCGCGTTCGGCTGCTGCTCGCGTATCCGGCGAAGAATCGCTGGTACTCAAAGCTGCCTTATATTGCTCAATCGCCGCTTCGCGCTCGTCTTGTATATCGAGGATACGCCCAAGATAGATGTGTGACCATGCCACCGTCCGTGGGTCTTTCGCGGAGGTCGCCGCTTTGGTGAAGTCGTCCTTGGCATCTTGAAGGTCACCATTGACGGAGGCCGCCCGCGCCATGACGAAGTAGCACTGTCCCGGGTCCCCGCTGTGAGCTAAGGCCTCTTGGGCAAGCTGCATCGCGCCGGCGGGATTACCGCTGATCAGGGCCTTTTCGGCCAGGTCAATCCGTGTCTCGGTTTTCGTGCTGGTGGCCCGCATCACTTCGGGATCGGCGCTCGACGCAAATTTTATCTCCGAGGCCTGCTTGGCAATCTTATCCACGTTAAGGTCGTGCAGCCAGTCGGGGAAGGCCTCTTTGACGCCTGTGTCACCACGCTCGAACACCTTTAGCTGATCGTAGAAATAGCCGGTCAGCACGAAACCCTCGGACTCGTCACGGCTCACCAGAGCAAGCCTGTCTTTTTCGGGAAGCTTGGGATCGCTGGGCGTCCGCGCTTCGATGGCGCGTATAAGGCTTTCTATGACAAGGAGGCCCATGTCTGTCTTGTACTCATCCGCCATGGGCGCTTTTTGAACGCTCTGCAGAATCGGCTTCAGTCGAGTCAATGACGTGGCTCGTTTGAACAGCAGCGGCTCCAGCACGAAATGGAGGTACGTATGGCGCAATTCCTGCATGTGGATTTTGTCGCTAGAGGGCGACACCACCAAATAGAAATAATCGGCTTGATAATTGCGGGAGTGCACCTCGCCGGGCGCTTCCAACGGTTCAAGATAGACCGTATACGTGCGGCCAGCATATCCGGCAAACGGAATGCGGAGGTAACTATCGTTGGCTGTGATCATTCCCGCGATGGAATCGTGGAATTGATCTACCAACGCGGAATATTGCGCCTGATGCTTGAGCCAGATAGAGTGCAGGTTCGCTGATTCGTAATACTGCCTCAAAAGGGGCGCGAAGCCCAGTACGTAGCTCACGTCCGGAGGCATGTCGGCTTCCGCGACCTTGGGTGCGAACTCCGGAGGCGGTCCCAGGTTCAGCGCCAAGGAAACGTACGGTCCCAGCACATGCGAACTTTCTTCCCGGCGATGTTCCTCGTAGAAGGAGCACATGGCTTTGGCTGCTGCTGCAGCACCCTTCAATTTGCTGGCAGCTACCAGATCTGCCCGAACCTCTACCCGCACGGGTGACGAAGACGCCAGCCCCTGGTCGTAGCCACAAACGTTGGCCGCGGCCAGGATGCTGAAGACTGTTTCGCTGACCTCCAGGGTGGCCTTAGTATCGGCTGCGGCGGAACGGCACAAGGATGCAACTACCGCAGCTGCCATAAGGAAACGGAACGTACTGCGCAGAAAGGCCTCCTGAAGAATGTCGGAGAGGGATCGGATACCACTAGTTTACGGGTGCGGGAATCGGATAGGCAACCTGCAGGCGCTGTTTTGAAAGTCAACCCATCGGGCCAGAGCGGCGGGCTATCCCTTCACCTGGATCTTGGAGAACGCCAGTACCGCACGCCCGACGGTGGGCCGGCCAAAACTCGTCGCCGGCCGAAAGGTTGCGAAGATGAGCATATTCTTCAGCTCCGACAGCATCGCGCTTCCATTCTCGCCCCCCGAGAGGACGCGGTAGTCCTGTATCCGACCGTCAGTCCCTACAACGGCTTCCACAATCAAGGGCTCGCCGCGCGTCATATCCATGGCAACTTCAAACGGAGTCGCCTGCAATTGCGGCGGAGTGTAAAACGTCGTCGGGACATCATTCGCGCCAGGTACCTGGCCCGGCATCAGTAGGTTAATCAAGAGTCCGAACGTCAAAATCGTCGCCACCAGGCCGCCTGTGGCTGGCACCATCAGCGCGTTAAACGCGTTCTCCCAATGGATGCTCAGCATCTCCCACCGCGACCGTTGAGTGCTGGCAACCTCCCTCGATATGGCAACCCTTAGTTTCAGGGCAAGCTCCGCAGGAGCTGATTTGCGTCCGAGGGCTCCAACCGCAGTCTGGGTCCGCTTCATCCCAACATATCTACGCGAACAGGCGACACAGGACTCCATATGGCCTTGAAGGGCCGACATCTGGCCGCGCGCTACTTCAGCATCAAGGTACAACGACATGAGTTTCTGTGCTTCCCGGCAGTTCATGACATAGCCTCAGCTTTCTGTCCGTCCACCATTCCTTTGTTGCGGTGCTGCTTCCGGGACCCGGCTCCGACTGACACACCAAAAGCCGGAAGATGACGCTCCAGCCGTTTTCGTAGAGCCTCGCGTCCCCGCATTAGTCGCGACTTCACTGTCCCGAGCGATACTCCGGTGACCTCGGCAATCTGCTCGTAGGAGAGCTCCTCAATATCGCGCAGGATTAGCGTGGACCGGAAGGGTTCCGTGACGGCCCGCAGTTCGGTCTCAACCCGGGCACGAAGTTCAGAGTCCTGGGCGCAATCGAGCGGCGATTTTGCGTCGTCGGCCAGCAGGTCCCTCAAGGGTAGCGCTGAGTGCTGCTCTAATCCCTCGGGTGGCGGCTCAATCGAAGTCTCACGTCCGCGGTGCCGGAACCACCAGCGGCGCTGATTTGAGGCCTCGTGTAGCGCGATTCGGTAAATCCAGGTCTTCAGGCTCGAGTTCGCGTTAAAACCGCGAATCCCGCGGAAGACTTTGATGAATACCTCTTGCGTGGTATCGGCCGCGTCAGAAGGGTCGTCGAGGGTGCGATATACGAGGCTGTAGACCGGCTGGCTGTAGCGAGCGATCAGCCACTCGAACGCATCCTCCGACCCGGCCTTCAATTCGGCCACAATCGCGGCTTCTTCGCTCCGGACTCCGATCGCGCTTGCGAGTTCACTCAAGTTTTGCGCTCCGGCCACGCTGCTCATGGCGTTCCACCCATGATAATGAAACCTGCACCTGTCTCACAACGCTCGCAGACGGCTTTAATTGCCTGCCACAGTGCCGATCGGGCCGCTTTGCGTCGCAGCCGTGGGATAAGCCCCCCAGAAAGTAAGTACCGCGGTGCCGCCTCGCTCACTGCTATAGAACCCGGTCTACGACGAATTGTTCCCGGTTGATCCCGGCTAGGCTCCCCGGAGCGTTCGCACAACTCGCGATCGGCGGCTCGGTGGCGCGTACGAGAGCCTACCTCAATCGGGAGTTCCGATGGTTGTCCACGCCCGCGCGAGTTTGACTAAGGTGCCCTACTGCGAGAAAATCAGTACAGCGCTTGTGTTTCGGGCGCTGTCCCGCCAAAATGTGGGCCTGTGGCGCAGCTGGGAGCGCGCTTCCATGGCATGGAAGAGGTCGTCGGTTCGATCCCGACCAGGTCCACCAACACACTTCAAATCTTCCCCTTGTGTGCACCCAGACTCAGGCACAATCGTGTCTCGAGTGCTGTTAAGACGCCCAACTCCTATTGCTTAGAAACGCTTCGTTTGATGTTTCTCGCTCGTTCGGCCGCGCTGTTCACCGTCAGCTCTGGAAGGCTCTCTTCCAGCTAACCCCAGTCGCATTCTTCGCCGATATATAGAGAGACGCGGATCTCACGGTCAGGAGGGACTCAAGTCCCCGAAGGTTCGCCCCGCGATCATACTCGGTCGGTGACGGACGAGGCAGGGAGGCTGCCGCCACATAGCAACGATTGCTGCAGTCCTCCAAAGTTGACCGCGAAGATGCACCGAAGGACGTTCTATGGGCGCCACCGTTCTTGTGGTGGATGATTCATCGACGATACGGAAGATCATCCACCGCTGCCTCGAAAAGGCCGAGCTGGGAATCACCGAAATCTGCGAGGCCGCGAACGGCCAAGAGGCGCTTGAATTGCTGGAACGGCGGTCTGTCGACGTGGTTCTCAGCGATATCAACATGCCAGGGGTGGACGGGATGCAGTTACTCTCCGCCCTTAAAGATCATCAGCAGTGGAAACTGATCCCGGTACTGATCATCAGCACCGAAGCCGGTGCAGAAGCTGTATTGAACGCGGTCGGTAAAGGCGCCGTTGGCTACATCAAGAAGCCGTTCACCCCGCTAGAAATTCACGATCGGCTCAGCCCGCTGCTGCGATCTTCCGAGTGATCAGCATTCTGTGCCGCAAGGAGCAGACAGATGCAAACGACGGTAGCCCAGGCGATCGAGCGGGCTGCGTTGGAGGTCTTTGCGCTCGTGGTCGGGGTTGACATCGTCGCGGAGCCGCATTGCGATCGGGCTCGGCGCCGGTTCGAATCCAGCATCGTTTCGTCTTTCCACTTGAGCGGATCGATCTCAGGTAGGGCCCACGTGTGCTATGCCGTACCCCTGGCGACACGCCTGACCTGCCGGATGCTGCAAGTCGAATCGCCGGTCGAGGAGACCGACATGTTGGATGCCGCCGGAGAAGTCGCCAACATGATTGTGGGTAACGTTAAGAACCTGCTGGAGACCCGTTGGGGACCGATCCAGATCGGAACGCCTGCAGTCGAAATCACTGGCAACACCGGCGACAGACCAAATGCACTGTGCCTGAGTTTTCGCTGCTGCGGCGACCTATTTACCGTGTCGGTGGCGTTTCAGGAGGACAAACTACGTTTGGACAGTTTGAAGTAGCCTCCTAGGCCCGGCTTGCAAGCGCAGAGCCTCAGTCGTGCCGCTGTGGACATCGCAAACACCGGGCTTTCGCGTCGAAGCGACGCTGCTCGTTGCCCGCCGGACAGTTTCATGTCTCCCCGCCGCGACGGTGGGAAATCCAACCGGGTTTGGCATACGACCTGCACTCAGAGTACGCGGAGGATTGCGACTTCTAATCCGTTTCCAACTTACTTGGAGTCGCAGCGTCATTACCGGTAGGCAATGGTGAAAAAGGTACTCAATCAGCGCGAAATTGACGCGATCCTGGACAAAAACCGCGCAGCCATCGGCAATGCGGCTGAGGCCTGTGTTGAACCCTGCAATTTTCATAACACAGGTCAAATGTCAGACCAGTATGTAAGGTTCATGACCAGCCTCTATGAGTCATACGCGCGCTCGGTCTCGAACTCGCTTGGGGCGTACTTGCGAGCCCGGTTCGAGATGGCGCTCGCGTCGGTGGAGCAAGTGCCGGTACGCGATTTTCTGGCCGGATTTAAGGAAGCCGGCTTCGTTGCATTGCTGAACCTGGAGCCCGGCGACTCGGTCGTTGTGCTGCAGGTGGAGACTGCGATTGTGTTTCCGATTATTGATGTTTTGTTAGGGGGCTTTGGTACGCCCTCGGCCATCACTCGCGAGTTGACCGAAATTGACCGCGAGATTATGGAAGGCGTAACCCAGATCCTGGGCCGCCAACTGGAAACTGCGTGGCAGCCCCTGGGCGCGAAAATCCGTCTCGACCGCCAGCAGAAAGCCGCGCAGATTCAGAGCGTATACTCCGCAACCGAGAAACTTACGATACTTACCTTCGAAGCCAGGCTCAACGAGACGGCAGGGGCGATAATTCTCTCCCTCCCTGCCAGTGTTGGGAGTGCGCTGCTGCGCGAGATTTCCTCCGACCTGCAAGGAAGACCGAGCCCGGATTCAGCCAACCAACCGTCCCTGCGGGCGCGCATTCTTGAATGTCGGTTTGATTCCACCGTGGGCCTTTCCGGCCTGAAAGTCCGGTTGCGTGAATTGGTCGGGTTGCGGCCCGGCAGTGTCCTCAATCTGGGGGTTCCTGTCCAATCCCCTGCGGCCCTCATCCTCGGTGGACATGAATTTTTCGAGGCAATCCCCGTGCGTAGCGGGAAACAGCGGGCCGCCCAACTGCAGGATTCCTCATTCTCGCCCGGTGGCTCAGGGGATGGGCCGTGAGCAGCGAACACGATCGCGATTCGCGGCAACCGGCTGACACTGCCACGCCAGACGAGGTCGTTCGCGAGTTCTTAATCGAGACCCGCGAGGGCCTCGATCGCTTCGACCGCGACGTCATCGAATTGGAAAATAACCCTTCGGCAGCGGACTCGCTCCCCCGAATCTTTCGCGCGCTCCACTCGATTAAGGGCGCCAGCGGGTTCCTGAATTTCAAGATTCTCGAATCGGTCGCCCATGCCGGAGAGGGTCTTCTGAGCCGTATGCGGGACCAACGATTGCTTCCGAACCCCGAAATCGCTTCCACGTTGCTGGATCTGTCAGATTTCATTCGCTCGGTCTTAACCAAGATCGAAGCTGAAGGTCAGGAGGGCGCTGCCGACTGGCAAGCACTAGCAAAACGGATCGACCGGTTCCAGGGCATAGACATCCCGGCCACTGACGCTGCCGCCGAAGTGCCGCCGGGTGCCGTGACTCTGGGCGGCTCGTCGGCTCAAGCGCCAGGATTCGACGCCGCCAAGCCGATTGGGCAACTGCTGGTCGAGCGCGCGGGGGTGGATCCGGCTGCCGTCGCCGCGGCACGAGAGTTACAGCGACGTGGCGACCTGCGCACCATCGGTGAGATTTTGGTTGCCGAAGGAGTCGTCAGTCCTTCATCGGCCCGAAGTGTCATCGAGTACCAACAGGACGCCAGGGCTGCGACAACTGGCGACTCCCATGTGCGAGTGGAGATCACACGCCTCGACAAACTCATCTATCTCGTCGGCCAGCTTGTGCTGGTCCGCGATGAGATTCTAAAGCTGGCGCAACGGATCCCCCAACATGATCTGTCGTCGGTTGCGCTTCGCCTCGATGCAATTACCAATGAGCTTCAACATGAATCCAAGCAAGCACGAACCCAGCCAATTGGAGTGCTCTTTGGACGCCTGCCACGCCTGGCGTGGGATCTCGCGCAGGCCGGCGGCAAGCAGCTTCGCCTGAATCTGGAGGGCCAGGGCTTGGAACTGGACAAGCTGATTTTGGAGGGAATCAAGGACCCGTTAATGCACTTGGTCCGCAATTCAATCGATCACGGCATTGAGATTCCGTCCCGGAGATCAGCGGCCGGCAAGCCTCCGGAGGGCTGTCTCACCGTTCGTGCGTACCGGCATGGCGATGAAGTGCGCCTCGAGGTCTCCGACGACGGTGCTGGAATTGATTTGGAAAAAGTCGAGCGCGCGGCTGCAGCGAAAGGATTGTTGCCTCCTGACCATCCCAAAGTCATGGGTCCGCAACAAATCGCGAACCTGGTATTTCTTAGTGGCCTTACCACCGCCGAGCAGGTCACCAATATCTCGGGCCGGGGTGTAGGTATGGACGTCGTCAAGACCAACGTCGAGAGGCTAGGTGGGACCGTCGAGCTACAGACCGCGATGGGGAAGGGGACCGCGGTCACGATGCGAATTCCTCTTCGCTCTAAGTCTTCCTGACTCCTCAGCGACATCACTTTTGCGCAGGATGCGGGGCAGGCTCAGCAGGTTGGGTGGCTGCAGCCCGATCCAGGTTGGTGTTATACCGCACAATCACAGAGATTCGCCGGTTCGAGGCCTCTTCAGGATGGCTCGGATCGCGCAAACTCTGGTCGGCGAATCCCCGAACCTGCGAAACCTGGTCGGCACGGACGCCGTTGGTTTGCATCAGTTGTCGGCATTGGTTGGCTCGGTTCGTGGAGAGTTCCCAGTTCGTGTAATTCCCTCCGCGACTGAATGGCTTTGAGTCGGTGTGGCCCTCGATGAATATCTTGTTGGGCAGCTTTCCCAACTCTCCTGCCAGCAACGACAGGATCTCTCGCCCGCTCGGCGTGGGCTGGGCACTCCCGCTATCAAAAAATGTGCCCGACTCCGATTCACTGAGCTCGATCCTCAGCCCTTCCGAGCTGATGGTCATCTCGATGTGATTTTTCAACACGTCGAAGTTGGGCATCTGCCGGGTGACTTTCTGCAGCTCCTCCTTGAGCTTCGGCATGTCGTCCTTGGTGATTGTGAAATTCTCCCCCGAGCCCGATTGGTCGGTGCCAACCAGCTTCGACGTCCCGGTTGGGTCTTTGAAGTACCCACCCACCGCGTCCTGCACTTGCTTGCTGCTATTCATGAGCCATAGAACGATGAACAGCGACATCATGGCGGTGACGAAATCAGCGTAAGCGACCTTCCAGGCTCCGCCGTGCGCCTGGCCGTGGCCGCTCTTCTTCTTGACGACGATGACGGGTTGGGCAGTGCTCATGACCTCTCCCGCTTAGGCCGCTGCCGATTGAGGCCCCTGATCTGAAGTGCCGTCCGATGCCCCACTGCCGCGGTTCTTGCAGACCTGTTCGACCTCGAGAAACGTCGGCCGGACGTGAGTGGGCACCGCTCGGCGCGCGGTCTCGACGGCCATGATCGGCGGACTGCCCTTGATGAAGGCCACGATCAGAACGCGAAGCACGTGATAATAGGCTCGCTCCTCCTCTGCCAATTTCGCCAGGTTGCTGGCCAGTGGCCCCACGAATCCGTAACACAGCAAGATCCCCAGGAACGTACCGACCAACGCGGATGCCACTTTTTCCCCAATTTGTTCCGGTGGTCCACCCAGCGAGCCCATGGTGATCACCACTCCGAGCACGGCCGCTACGATGCCCAACCCCGGTAACGATTCCGCCATGGTCGTTAGCGCTGCAATCGAGTCACTCGACTCCTGATGATGGACCTCCATATCCAGCTCCATCATCTGGTCCAGGTCAAACGGCTCGACTCCTCCGCTGATGGCCATGCGGAACGTGTCGCACACAAAGTCCCGCGCATGGTGATCGTTCAGGAACTCCGGATACTTTGAGAAGATGGCGCTCTTTTCCGGCTCCTCAATATCGCCTTCCAGCGAAACCAGCCCATCCTTGCGGGCCTTGTTGAGCAAATCAAACATCATCTTTAGCGAGCCGAGATACCGGGCCTGGTTGAACTTCGAGCCACCGAGTATTCCACCGAGAGACTTGCCGATCTTCGTCAGAGTCCGCAGAGGATTGGCGATCAGCAGGGTTCCGATCGCAGCTCCGCCGATAATCAGGAGTTCGGCTGGTTGCATCAGCACCCGCAGATGCCCGTGCTCCATCAAGTAACCGCCGGCAATTGCCGCGATCACCACGAAAATCCCGATTATGGCGAACATCTCATCCTCAAGTTGGGCTGCTGATCTACCTGCCGCCGAAGCATGACTCGCAACCCTGTTACGGACGAGGCACCTTCGAACCATTCATCGGCAATAATCGCCGGATCATCACCCCGTTCGCTTTAGCATTCTGCGGTTTGGGTGTTATTTCGGACCAGACACGGGCAATCCGCCTGGCCGGTCCGAAGTGTCCCATTGGGATGGCACACCATGCATTAACCGCCCGGCGCTCCCGCGATCTCACTCGGCGGGGCCGCGTTTCGCTTCGCCGTGGCCCCAGCACCGCGCGAAGTGATGACCAAGTCAACCCGCCGGTTGATCTTTCGTCCCTGCGCCGTTTCGTTGCTTGCGACCGGACGGTAAGGCCCGTAGCCAGCGGCTGAAATTCGTAACGGATCGAGGTCGTAGTTTTCCACCAGCAACGTCACCACCTGCGTTGCACGTGCCGTAGAGAGTTCCCAGTTAGACCGGAATTCTGCGTTATGAATCGGAACGTCGTCCGTATGACCTTCCACCCGCAAATCGAACCCGTGGGAATTCAGCACCTGCGCGATTCTGCCGAGCTTAGGTAAAGCGCTTGGAAGCATTTGTGCCCTCGCGCTGTCGAAGAATCCGATCTCGCGCAGGCTCAGCACCAGTCCTTCCGGAGTCACTCGCATGTCGATCTCGTGCTCGCGGATCTCTTTGCCTAGCACGCTTTCCAGTTCGCGGCGCAAGGCCTCGGCGTCCACCACTCCACCGGGCCCCGCCTCAGGCTGCGTGGGAAGGTCCGTAAGCGTACTTCCGGGCGCCGTGCCGTGGGACGGCGCCATATCTTTGCCTTCCGGCAGCGACTGATTTCTGGCGAATGCTCCCATTTGTTGGAACCCGCCTTCGATGGCTGCCGATAGCTGGATAATCTTTTTCTTGTCCATTTCCGCTGAAGCGTAGAGCACAACGAAAAACGCGAACAACAGCGTAATGAAGTCGGCATAGGACACCAGCCACCGATCATGGCTGACGTGTCCTTCTCCGCTCCGGCGCCGGCTCATGCCGCCTCCTCCCTTCTCATGGGAAGTTCATGTGCCTTGCTTTGCTGCTGAAGATAGCCCAGCAATTTACCTTCAAGCACGTGCGGATTCATCCCCTCCAGAATCGAAATCACCCCTTCCAGTGTCATCTCTCGCAGGATTTGCTGCTGTCGAAGCCGTATCTTCAGCTTTCCGGCACACGGCAGAAAGATAAGGTTGGCCGCCCCTACCCCGTAAATCGTCGCCACGAACGCCACAGCGATTCCGCGCCCCACTTCTTCCATATTCGACAAGTGCTGCATCACTTGAATCAGGCCGAGCACCGCACCGATGATTCCTATCGTCGGCGAAAAACCTCCTGCTGACTCAAAAACTCGCGACACCAACTCCTCCTCCTCCGCGCGGGCGTTGAGCTCCGATTCCATCATCTTTCGCAATTCCTCCGGTTCGGTTCCGTCCACCGCCAGCGTCAGGCTTCGCTTGAGAAAGGGTTCCCGAATGTCCTCTAGCTCGCTGTCCAGTGACACGATGCCCGACCGTCTCGCCTGGTGGGCGTAGCTCACAAGTTGATGCACCGTCTGCAGGGCGTTCGTGTTTTGCTCCCGGAACACGCTTCGAAACTGTTTGGCTGCCTGACGGATCACCGGCATCGGAAACTGCAGCATCACCGCGCCAATGGTTCCGCCAAATACGATGATCGCGGCTGTCGGCTGCAGAATCTGCGCTACCCGGCCTCCTTCGAGTACGAGTCCAAGTGTGATTCCGCCTACAGCCAGCGCAATCCCGCCGATGCTGCTCTTGTCCAACTTCAACTACCTTCCCGGCTGCAGCGTTGATGCCGGCTCGGATGGGCGCTCTATTTTATGTGTCGAATGGCGGACCGTAGACCCGGCCGTCGAGCACGGCGCAAAGGCCGGGCACAGCATGCCCGTCAGCACCAACCGCCGGAACTCTATGATGAGCTCGATGATCTGGTCGACGCTTTCCGCGACCACGACCTTTTCTCCCGTGATTAGCGTGATGACCGTATCCGGCGCAGCCTCTGCAAACTTGATTAGGTCGGCATTGACGGCGAGCGATGTCTTGTTGATGCGTGTCAGTCGGATCAACGTTCTCCTCCGCATGAAATCCGGCCCCACGGCACAGGGCCTACTGACTGCCATCGGCAGGGATCCCTGCCAGCATGAAACTGCCGCGAAGGTTGAGCAACCAGGCCACGCCGGCATGCATGTGCGGTACGCTGCCATGTGTGTCGCCGCCCCCGGCTGTTCAAATTTCCACAATTGCCGATAACTTTCTCGATTCGAAAACCACCTGCTCCACCGAGCGGTAGTGCAACGGAATGCAACGCGTTTGGCTGGCGGGCGGGATCTAAATGCGAGGAGTTACCCATGGCACTGAGCATCCTGAACAACATTACGTCCCTGGCAGCGCAAAACCAGTTGTCGATGACGGGGGCGTCTCTGAAAACCACCTTACTGCGGCTTTCGTCCGGCTCCCGCATCAATTCGGGCGCTGACGATGCCGCCGGCCTGGCGATCGCAGACGGGTTGAACGCCAACGTCACTGCCCTTACCCAGTCCGCCCGCAACGCCACCGACGGCGTCGGTCTCATGCAGGTCGCCGACGGCGCCATGTCGCAGGTCACCACCCTGCTCAATCGTGCCGTCACGCTGGCTACCGAAGCAGCGACCGGCACCGTCAACGACACCCAGCGTGTTGCCCTGAACGCGGAATTCAGCTCCATCAAGTCCGAAATCGACCGCATCGGCAGCAACACTCTCTACAACGGCAGCCAGGTCTTCGGCGGTGGCGCAGCCGGCGTCGACAAAAACAACTGGGCGAGTGCAACCGGCGGCCTCACCGCTGCCACTGCCCTCACCAACGAAGGTGTCACCATTACCGACTCCGACACCGGCAAGTCCGAAACCTATAGCTTTACGGCCGGCGATACCGTATCCACAATGCTGGCCCAGTTCAACAATTCCACCAACGTCAATGTGACCGCAAGCCTCGATTCCACGGGCCACGTCACCTTCACCGACAAAAATGGCAATGGCAGCATTTTTATCACCGCGACCGGCACCGACCTCGGCGCGGTGGCCCAGAAGACAACCGCCGCCAGCAACGACGTGTACCTCAGTGACGGCACGGGTGGCGGCAGCAGCCCCATCACCATGACCATCGGAAACCTCTCGGCCTCCAGCATCGGCTTTACTGGCACCGCGATTGACCTTACGGCGTCGGGCATCGACCTTACCAGCGCCGCCAATGCCAAGAACGCCCTCTCCGCCATCACCGGGGCCATCTCCAACGTGGCGGCGGATCGTGGCAGTCTGGGCGCCGTCACCAATCGCTTGCAGAGCGCTTCCAACGTCATCCAGAACCAGATCCAGAACCTGTCCAACGCCGAAGACGGCATTCGCGCCGCCGACATCGGCCAGGAAGTCGCCAACCTCTCCAAGTACAACATTCTGCAGCAGACCGGCATCGCCGCCCTGCAGCAGTCCAACCAGATTCAGCAGTCGGTGCTGAAGCTGTTGCAATAGTCTCGTCGGATGGTGGAGCGACGCACTCCACCATCCTCCTTCTCTGATCGGCTTCTGCATCGAGGAGCGACCAAGTCATGAGCACTCTGCCCTCTGTCAACCTCAACAATCTCTATGCCGCATTCGGCTCCGCCGGCGGTGGCATCGATGTCACCTCCGCGGTCAGCCAGATCCTCGATGCCGACCGCGCTTGCGAGCGCCAATGGCAGTCCCAGCAGCAGCTCATCTCCGTGCAGGTCTCGGCCTTGAATCAGTTGCAGAGCGGCGCCAGCTCCCTCAGTGACAGTCTCGACGCGCTTCAGGATCCCACCGGGGCGTTGCTGGCCACCAACATTTCGTCCACCCAGCCCGGCATTGTCTCCGCTACCGCGGCCGCCGGCACCTCCGCCGGCACGCATATCGTCGTCGTGCAGAATCTGGCGACCACCGCATCGTGGTTCTCCGACGCTGTCGCCACCAGCACTACCGCATTCACCGCCGACAGTTTCGATCTCACAGTCGGCTCCGGCAGCTCCCCGGCCACCACCACCATCGCTCTCGGCAACGGGGTCAACACACCCGCCGATTTGGTGAAGTACATCAATGGACTGAACCTCGGTGTTACCGCCAGCGCGGTCACCGATGCCAACGGTGTCCGTGTTGCCTTGGTCAGCAACAACTCAGGAAGCGCGAGTGACTTCAGCATCCAACCCACTCCCGGAACGTCCTCGTCCAGCCTGTTTACGCGCGCCTCAACCGGCGCCAATGCTTCGCTCACCGTCGACGGCGTGCCCATCAGCAGCGCGACCAACACCGTTACTGGCGCTATCAACGGCGTCACCCTCAGCCTCAATGGCCAGGCCCCCGGCAGCGAGGTGGTACTCACCGTCGGACCCGACGCCGGCAGCGCCGAGCAGGCCGTCAACGCTTTTGTCTCCGCCTACAACAATCTGGTCCAGCAAGTGACCAGCGAATTCGCCTACGACTCGACCAACCAGACTTCCGGACCGCTCAGCGGCGATAGCACTGTCCGCCTGCTTCAGAGCTCATTACTGGCCGCGCCCAGCTATTCGGCCGCCTCCGGTTCCATCACCTCGCTGGCCGATCTCGGCATTACCATGAATGACGACGGTACGCTGTCCGTGGACTCGTCAACCCTGAACGCCGCCATCCAAAACAACTCCAGCGCGGTCCAGGCGTTCTTTCAAGGTTCCACCAGCAATGGCTTTGCCGCAAATCTCAAGAGCGATCTGACCACCTTCTCCGACCCCAGTCAGGGCGCTTTTACGGTTGACTTGCAGAGCTTGAATAATGAGAACAACGACCTGCAAGACCAGATCAATAATTATGAGGATTACCTCTCCACCGTGCAGACCAACCTCACTAACGAGTACAACCAGGCCAACATCCTGCTCCTCCAGTTGCCCGAGCAGCAAAAGCAGATCGACGCCATGCTCGGCAACAACTCCAACGGGAGCAATAGCTGATGTCCGCGAATTCCACAGAATTGAATTACCGCCGGGCGGCGGTTCAGCAGGCTTCCCCCGCTGGCTTGATGGTCATACTGTACGACTTGCTGGTGAGCGATCTGCACCACGCCATCGCGGCCATGCGCCGCAGCGCCATCGAAGAGCGCTCCACGCACCTCAAGCATGCCCTCCTGGTGCTGCAGCTTCTCGAAAGCAACCTCGACCTCGACCACGGAGGCGTAGCCGCCACGACTCTCTCCGCCTTCTACTCTCATCTCCGCAGTCAGCTCTTGGACGCACAGTTCCGCAACGACCCCGCCGCGCTCGAGCGCCAGATCGCCCTCCTCCTCGACCTCCGCGAGGCCTGGCGCACCGCCGACGCCCAGTCTCAGCATTCTGTCGGCACCCAAGTCCAACCACATGCTGCTCCGATTGCTTCGAATTGCGACGAAACTACCTCACCCGCTGCCAGTTGGTCCGCCTGACCGCAGCTGCGCCCTCTCCTGTGAATTGTCTCGGCCCCGGATTGTGAGTTTGCCGTTCACCCAATTGTCCTCCGCAAGTGGCCCAGATATCCCGTGGCCCATATTTGCCTGCCAGTGGCAAATGTTGGGCTTTTGTTCCGGGCACATCACAAACCCCTGAGCAGCGGGGGTTGGGGTTTTCGTCTTCAACGAAGCGACATCTGAGTTCTCGATACTTAGTCTTACTTGTGGTAAGATGCATCCATGGATAAGGTTACCGTATCCTCCAAGGGCCAAATCGCCATCCCCAAGCAGGTTCGGGAAGCGCTCAACCTCAGCGAGGGTTCCAAACTCACCCTCGAGGTGCGCGGGCAAGAAATCGTGCTATCAAAGGGCGATGCCTGGAGAAAGCTCAAGGGTGCCGCCGCCGATATGGGCGACTTGATGGAAAAGTTCGCAGCCTTCCGCAGAGAGGAGCGCGAGCGTGAAGACTCGCGTCCTTGACACCTGGCCAATACTCGAGTGGATGAACGGCAGACAGCCTGCGGCAGACACCGTCGAGAGGCTGTTCGACGAATCTCTCGCCGGCAGGGCGCGGCTATTCATCAGTGCCATTAACGCCGGCGAGGTGTATTACTTCCTGCGAAAGGCGCACAGCGAACGCCTCGCCGAGTCGTGGCGCGCACTGTCAGGAACGGTCCCTGCAACCATTGAAGTTCCAACCGCCGATGAAATCTGGGATGCCGCGCTGCTGAAGGGAAAATACCCGGTGGCCTACGCTGACGCGTTCGCGGCGGCATTGGCCCAAAAATATCGCTGTCCGTTGGTGACTGGAGACCCTGAGTTCCAATCCATTCCAGGCTTGGAGCTGGAATGGGTTGGCCGTGACGCAATGTAGTGTTCGTGATGCGCAGCCTCTGAACGATTCATCATCGGCGCCGGAGTGCGCGTCCACGTTGACGCCCGCAACGAAAAGATCAACGCCAAAATCCGCGAGGCACGCGATGCAGAAGGTGCCGTTCCAATCGGTACTACGCGACCGCGAAATGGAACCTCACGAAGTCAACGTCCGCATGAGGGGCCAGGAAAAAGCCGAAGGATCAGTGCCGGTGGACGCCTTCGTCGAGCGAGTGAAGAAGCTGATTGAGGACAAGAGTCCTACGCTGTAGGATCGAAAAAACTTGAAGTTGGGTGCCCCGTTCAAGCGAAGCTTGAGCGGGGTTTTTCGCTCGTACCACGAAGAATGCCACGGTGAACGGGTTTGTCCCTACACCGCACACGACTCCGTGTCACCCGTCACCGCTTCCCAAACCAACGTTGGTTATCCTCCACCCATGCCTTGGAGCCTGAAGCGTTATCAAAACTCGGGCTGTCTCCATTTCATAACTTTCAGTTGCTACCGGCGACAACCGCTTTTCCGAAAGCCCGGGGCGGCGGAGATGTTCGAGCAATCACTCGAACAGGCGCGTGTGAAGTATGGGCTTTTCGTCTTTGGCTATGTCGTCATGCCCGAGCACGTTCACCTCCTGGTAAGCGAACCGGAACAAGCGACATTGGCAACCGCACTCAAAGCGATCAAGCAATCCGTCGCACGAAGACAAGTCAAGACAGGCGAGCACTTCTGGATGGAACGCTATTACGACTTCAACGTAGGCACTCCCCAGAAGCGCGCTGAGAAACTGAAGTACATTCACCGCAACCCCGTCCATCGCGGACTTGTAGAAGAACCCGAAGATTGGCCGTGGAGCAGCTACCGTCACTACGCCACGGGAGAAGTTGGAACGATCCAGATCGAGTCACCGGTTGCGGGCTGGAAGCGGAGACAGGTGGCGAACCAGAACACCCTTGTACTCCCGGAGAAATGACCCCCCCCGCTCAAGCTTCGCTTGAACCGGGCACCCGAGTTTGATTTACGGGCTGAGATGGCGCGTTGACCGGGTTACCCGCCTGCTGTTGTCACAGCGCTAATCCTCCCATGCGCTGCTTAAGGTTCACCATTTACAAACGTGTGGCGGCGCGATAGAATCGCGCCCTCGAATAATCAAGTCAGCCAGTGAGGAGGGTAGACTGGCATGCGCGGTTCGTGGCTGTCGAGGTCCACTTTTGCGCTGGCCCTCGCAACCGGTGCGCTCGCGACCGCTCAGACCCCGTCGACAAAACCCTTGCCCGACACTCGTTCACCAGCGTCGGAATCTGCAAAAGTGCACTTTGATCGCGGGGTGACGTCGGCTAAGGGCGGTCAGATCGACGAGGCCATAGCGGAACTCCGCCAATGCATCGAGCTTCAACCAAATAACGCCGAGGCACACGAGATCTTGGCCGAGGCATTGATCAAGAAAGGCGACAGTGCGGCTGCGATCAGAGAGTACCGTGAGTCGATAAGCCTGAACCCCGAATTGGCCGGTGCGCATTTGCATCTTGGAGTAGCGCTTTTCGATAAGGGTGACATTGACGGTGCAATCGACGAATACCGCAGGGTGTTGCAGCTCGCACCCAACCTAGGTTTGGCTGTGGCACACAGCAACCTCGGCGAAGCGCTCTACCTAAAAGGGGACGTAAACGGCGCTGTCGCAGAATTGCAAGAGGCTATAGCTCTCCAGCCGAGCTTGCCGGAAGCCCATTTCAACCTCGGGAATGTATTGGAAGATATGGGAGACCCGAATGCAGCCACACTGGAGTTCATGAAAGCGTCGCGCTTGGCGCCGCAAGATCCGGACGCGCACTTTAGAATTGCGAAGATTTTAGATCGTCAGGACAACCTCGACGGCGCTATTGACGAATATCGTAAGGCGATTGATCTCGCGCCGAACTTCGCGCAAGCCCATTTCCGGTTAGGCCGGGACTTGCGTGACAAAGGGAATCTGAAGGAAGGGCTAGTGGAGTTACAGAAGGCGAGCGCTCTCGAACCGAATAACTCGATCTACAGCGAGGGCGCTAAAAATCTGCAGCAGAGGATGAGTCATTAACGGCTGATTAGGTAACCGTGTCGCCCGCCCGCCCCCGGGTTACCAATAACCATGAAGCTAGGTGGCAGCGACGTTGTAGAGTTCTGGCGGGAGCGTGAACGTGAGACAAGATGCGCTTGGAACACAATTCATGTTCGAAAGGAAAACCCGAATGCGCGCATCGGTGATGAAGCAAGTCGTATTCAGCTTCACGTTCAGTTCGTTAGCACTAGCGCAGAACCAAGCTCCTAACCCATTGCCGAATGTCACCTCCGACTCAGGTAGCGCACTTCAGCATTATCAGAAGGCCACTGATTTATTCGGCCAATATATGCGGTCGTGCGGACCTGAGTGGAAGAAGGACTGCGGCTTAGCCGTCTTGAAAACCGAAATTTCCGAGTATCGTGAAGCATTGCGCCTCAAACCGGACTATGTCGAGGCTCACAACGACCTGGGGAATGCCCTGGACGCCTTAGGGCAAACCGACGAAGCAATTGCCGAATACGAGAAGGCAATACAACTAAGACCAGATTTCGCAAAGGCCCACAACAACCTCGCCACAATGTTCGAAGCTAAAGGCATGTACGACCAAGCTATTGCGGAGTATCAGATTGCGATCGCGCATGACCCTAGCGATGTGGCAGCTCACGTTAACCTCGGAAATAACTTTCGCTATAAGGGCCGAGACGCTGAAGCCATAGTCGAATACCGCAAAGCGATCGACCTCAAACCTGATCTTTCTCAGCCCCACAACGCTCTGGGTGTCGCCCTTACTGACAACAGAAGCTTCGACGAAGCCATTGTCGAGCTCCGAAAAGCCATCGCGATCGAGCCGAGCGATGCCTCGGCGCACTACAACCTAGGTCGGGCGCTCTATTACAAGGGCCTGCACAGCGAAGCCATTGCCGAGTACCGCGAAACGATTCGTCTGGACCCGAAGCACGAGACCGCACACGAAAACCTGGCCAACATCCTTGATGACCGCGGAGACCATCAGGCCGCGATCATTGAATACCGCAAGGCACTGCAACTCACGCCTGGAAAAGGGATGCTCCATTACAATCTCGGCCTCGCATTGCAAAATGCCGGGGAGTGGGATGCATCCATAGCGGAGTTTCGTGAGGCGATCCGTTTAGGGTTTTCCGAACCGCGGGTTCATTATGGGTTAGGATTTGCTCTCGATCAGAAGGATGACTTGGATGCGGCAATCGCTGAGTATCGCAAAGCGATTGCTCTGGCACCCCAATTTGCGAAAGCCCATTACCGGCTCGGCCGGGACTTACGTGACAAAGGGAACCTCAATGACGGATTGCTAGCACTCCAAACGGCGAGCGACCTCGAACCCAGCAACGCAATTTATTCCAAGGCCGCTAGAGATCTGAAGCAACAGATGAATCATTAATGCGATGGCTCGGCTAGATAACCGTGTGGACGCGCCGGCGGGGCGGGGTCTATGCTTCGACGTCCACGTTTGCGAATAACCGTTTTACAGAGGAGCGATTGCAGTAGTACAACCAGAAGCCTCCGAGGACGGCCATCGGTATCGCAAACAACATCAGGGCAACTCCGACTGAAACAAGAAATCCCATGGCATCGACATCCGCTTGATTCCCCGATTTATCAGCGATCTCACGTAAGTACACATAGATCAGAATCATGCCGCGGGTGGCCCACCCGGTCAACTTATTGATAGTAATAAACTTACATGAGGGGGTGGCCCATCCCGCCTTCTTTTGGCGGGATGGGGATTCTTGTCTGGCTCACTCGAAACCTAAAGGACTCCAAGGACAACAGAACCGCCCACTACAGCAGCTCCGAGCGCTTCAATTTCTGCCTTGCCCCGTGGCGAATCGTGAGTACCCACACCGTGCGGTGAAGCTCTTCGATCTCGTAAATCACTCGATACACGCGCGGCTTCCTGCCGTAAAGCAGATGCCGTATCTCTCGTTTTAGCCTTCGAGACTCAGGGGCGGCGGGACAACGGTAAGGGTGCCGCTCAAGCCCCAACACAGCCTTCTCCAGACCGTTAAACCAGTGGGCAGCAGTCCGTGACTCCTCCGCATTCTTCTCGAGGTAAAGGGCTTCAAGGTCCCGCACGGCGCGGTCTGTCAGCTCAACGCGATATGTCATGTCTGCGCCGGACTTCGTCAAATGCCTTTCTCGCCGGACGCGTGCGCCCGCGCGCCACGTCCTCTAGGCCCTGTCGGACGCCTTCTTCGGCGTCAGCCTGCGCGGCGATGTCCAGCAGTCGTTGATAGGCCTCGGCGTCCTGCACGATGGCCGCCGCCTTGCCCTTGACGGTGAGCACGACCGGCCGCTTGCTCTTTTTGAGCTGCCTCATGAAGTCACCGGAACAGCGCCGAAAGGTCGTCAACGATTGGATGTCGCGTGTGATGTCCAACAGCGGTTTGCTCATCTTGAAGCACCTTTCTAGGTGCTATTAGAGTAGCATGGCGTCATAACGTCCGGCGATGGTCATCCAAAACCCTACTGGTCATCACTGCGTCCTCGGGCTCGGGCGCCACACACCGCTTCAACCTATCGTGAGGGCAGCCAGTAACCACTTGATTGGTTCATCCATCACGCTGAACTGTGACTAAATCGCTTGGTGCCGGACGCCCACCTGTCGTAAACTCTCCCACGGAAGGATGAGGGAGAGCTGTCTTCCACCGAGTCGGCAGCCGGACACTACCCCCCCATCTCCAGTAGGTGGTTCGACCTGTGATGGGTCATGTTCACTGTTCCGTTTTTGCTCATCTAGCCGCTAGCGCCCCGTTCCGTCCTCCGAAATCCCCGCCTAACTCCTTTGTTAAGAAGAATTTGCCCGTAACCCCTTTGGGTAGAATATTTTGCGAGCACACGCGCACCTATCTCCAATGGAATGAGGATTTTAGAAAAAAGAGGGGGGAGGGGGGTACCCTCAGGACGCACTGTCCCAAAATGGGAATCGCGCCCTCGCTACTTCAAGTAATCCAGCAAACTCACTGGCAGCACTCGCGCCGCCGCCGCCAAGGTTGCTTGCGCTGCGGTTTGCGCTTCCGAGAGGTTGGTTGCAGCTGCAGCCATATCCACTCCGACCAGAGACTGCTCTTCCGATTTGATGTCTACCGATTCGTTCTGCAGAAACTTGACGTACACGTCGACGACGTTGGTGGACGGATCGAATGGCAAGTTCCAAACTTCCTCCATCAGAGTGGTGCGCGGCACTGGCCGTCCCGCATTTCTGATTAGGAACTCCAGAAGGTCGAATTCCCGTGCCGTCAGTTCTATGCGGCGGCCCTTGCGGTCCACCTTATGTTCCTCGCGATTCAACGTCAGGTCGGCAACCTGCGAAACTCGGCTGACCAGCCCCGAACTGCGACGCAGTAAGGCTCGCACTCTCGCGTGTAACTCCACAAAAGAAAACGGCTTGACCATGCAGTCATCGGCGCCGGTGTCTAGTGACAGCGCGCGATCAGCCACCTGGTTCCGGGCAGTCAACACAAGTACGGGAAGTCGCGGATGGGAAGGCCTGATCTGCTGGAGCAGTGACATTCCGTCCAGCTTCGGTAGGTTTAGGTCCAGAATTACGAGATCGAACCGGCCATCTTGGATGGCTTGGCGGGCTGACTCGCCATCATGCGACATGCTGACGTCATACGACTGGCTTTCCAACTGTTGACGCAACAGTTTTGCCAAGGGAACGTCGTCGTCTACCACCAACACCCGGCTTCCGAAGTCGGGGTGGAATCCGTCCGCGATCTCATGTGTTTGCATGGCCAGATACCGCTTCGAATCAAATCCGCGGGTACAAGGCATGTGACGCAAGAAACCTCTGCGACCAACCTGTCGTCTCGGCACAGCCCGTACCCTTCTAATTTTCCACCTGAAAGGGCAAACCTGCGCAAAGGAAATTCATTGGCGCCAAACTTTAGTTTCGATTTCTGAAAACTTTGGTAACCACAAATTTTAAATTCCCGCTCCCTGCGTTTGCCCCGGCATCTGCGTTGTTGCTCACCGCCGGCATCGTCGGTACACAGTCGTGGAGCGACAAACCGACCTCTATTTACTGTTTATTGCCCCGGCCTGCCGAAGCGTCGCAGACACCGGCCTCTGAATGCGATTCACAGGGATTTGCCTCCCAGGAAACCATAGTCTTGCTCGCTCTCTCTGGCTTTTTCCGGCTCCCAAAATCGGAGTAAGATGCTTACAACCGCTTTGGGGTTGGGCAGTGCATTGGGGGAGCGATGAGTCAATCCATTGGGATGGCGCATCTTTGTATCGTGTTATTGGCCCTGTTGTCATCGTCTGTCGCGCAGCAGGGCAGCGGCGGCAATAAGCCTGTGACGCGCCCTCCTGTCCAAGCGAGTAACAATCCATCAGGCGCCATTCAACAACCGGTCTATTATGTCGGTAAAGTAGTGCTCGACTCGGGGACTGCCCCCTCCGCGCCAGTTGCAATCTTGCGTGTCTGTAATGGGATTGTCCGAAGAGAGACGTTCACGGGCGCCGATGGTTCATTTTCGGTCGTGCTGGGCGATCCGTTTCGCGACACGGCGACGGATCCATCCGACGACACGCGCACGTCGTCCGACAATGTCCAATTCCCCGGCGCCCAGGTGCCTGCCAATGGTCAGCCTTCCGCTCAGAACCGCATATCCGGTTGCGAACTTCGGGCAGAATTGACGGGCTATGATTCCTCTTCGATCCGGCTCGACTTTTCAATGAACAATTCCATGGTCGGTATCATCACTCTGCGCAGCCGTGTGCGAAAATCCGATCTCATGGTGACCGTTGCTAGCTTGGAGGTGCCACCGAAAGCGCGCACCCGGTTCGAGAAGGGAAGCGAGTTGCTGGAGAAGGGGAACTTCACTGACGCGGAGAGATCGCTACACAAAGCGATTGAGATTTATCCGAAATTTGCCGAAGCTTGGTCGCGCTTGGGTGACCTCGAACAGCGACGAAACAAGCCCGACGCCGCCCGACAGGACTATCGTGCCGCCATCGACGCCGACCCAAACCTGCCGTTGCCCTACTTGCGTCTCGCCATTCTCAATGCCGAGGTGAACGAGTGGGTCGAGGCGGGCAAACTTGCAGATAAGGTCATCTCTCTGGATCCGACCGGCTTTCCCATTGCCTACTATTACAACGCAGTGGCCGAGTTCTATATGGATCACATCGCCAAGGCTTCGAGTAGCGCGCTTCGCGCCGAAAGCTTGGACAAGCAGCATGATGAACCGCGTATCGAATTGCTGCTCGCCAGTATTTGCCTGGCCCAGGGAACATACTCCGCCGCAGCTACTCATTACCGCACCTTCCTCCAATTGATTCCGGCTGGCCCGCTGTCCGATCAAGTAAAGACAGAGCTTGCCAGGATCGAGCAGTTAGCGAAGGCCGAGGCTCCGCCAACTCCATCCAAAAAGTAGGACGCTGTCGCGCATCATCCGAGGTCGACTGGCGGTCGTAACTCTCCTTGTACCCTATGCTCAGTTCGTGGTCACACTACCCATCCCGCGCATAAGATGGTCTTTCACTTTTTCCCTACTACCTGTGCCACCAAAATATGGAAGATACGGATTCCGCTAAGCACGCGATCCCGGCCGCCCAACCAGTGGCACAAGAATTTGCCCGCAGGTTTCAGGGCCCATGCCGGGTGTTTCGCGCTCCGGGCCGCGTCAACCTGATCGGTGAGCACACCGACTACAACGATGGGTTCGTAATGCCGGCTGCATTGGGCTTCTACACCTATGCGGCGGTCGGAAAACGCAGCGATCGCATGCTCACCGTGCATTCCCTCGACTTCGACGAGACGGTTGAGTTTGAGATCGGCGGGCTGGTGAAAGGCCCAACTGGCCACTGGAGCGACTACCCCAGGGGCGTGGCCGCCGTGCTGCGAGCGCGTGGCGTTCCTATCGCAGGCACAAACTTGGTCATCAAGGGCGAAGTTCCCATCGGCGCCGGCCTGAGTTCTTCCGCGGCCCTTGAGGTATCCACAGCCCTTGCCGTGCTCGCAGCCGCCGAGATCGACCTTGACCGACACGAGATCGCGGCGGTTTGCCAGCGCGCTGAACACGAATATGCCGGCACCCGGTGCGGAATCATGGACCAGTTCATTTCCTGTTTCGCTCAGGCGGGCCATGCTCTGCTGCTTGACTGCCGTACGCTGGCGTATGAGCCCCTGCCGATTTCCGACACCGTCCGCATCGTAATTTGCAACAGCATGGTGAAACACGAGCTGGCGGCGGGAGAATACAACCGCCGGCGTGCCGACTGCGAGGCGGGCGTGCAGGTTCTTCAGCGCCATGTGACGAGTGTCCGCGCGTTGCGCGATGTCGACATGCGACAGTTGGAGCAGTATTCCGTCGAGATGCCGGAGCGCATTTATCGTCGCTGCCGTCACGTGGTTAGTGAAAACGCCCGGACCCAGGAGGCGGCTGCCGCTCTCAAGTGCGGCGATCTCAGTCTGTTTGGGAAACTGATGTACGCATCACACGCCAGCCTCCGCGATGATTACGAGGTCAGTTGTAGTGAACTCGACCTCTTGGTGGAATTGGCCGGCAAGTGCGATGGCGTCTTTGGTGCGCGTATGACCGGGGGAGGCTTCGGTGGCTGTACCGTAAATCTGATAGAGGTACGGACGGTCGGCGATTTTCGGCGCGAAATCGCGCAACGGTACCAGACGGAAACAGGAAAACATCCGGAAATCTATGTTTGCGCGGCCTCTGACGGAGCCGGGGAAGTAGGACCAAAATCAGCATGATCGACCTCACGCCGATTCGTGATGTGCCGCACCGCCGCTATAACCCGTTGACGGGCGACTGGGTGCTGGTTTCGCCGCATCGGGGGCAGCGCCCGTGGCAGGGACAGACCGAACGCCAGCCGGAGGAGCGCGGTCTGCGCTACGATCCGCATTGCTACCTGTGCCCGGGCAACCAGCGCGTGGGTACAGTCCAGAACCCGGTCTATGACGCGACGTATGTCTTTGACAACGATTTCGCCGCGATGAGGCCCGATGTCTCGCCTATACAACTCAGCGACGAGCAGGGTCTTGTGTTGGCGGAAGCAGAACCGGGCGTCTGCCGTGTAGTGTGCTTTTCACCGCGTCATGATTTGACGCTGGCGGACATGGATCTGCACACAATTCGCTCCTTGGTTGGCGTATGGGCGGAGCAATATCGCGAATTGGGCGCCATGCCCTTCATCAACCACGTCCAGATTTTCGAGAACCGCGGGGAAATGATGGGCTGCAGCAATCCCCATCCTCATGGGCAGATCTGGGCCAACTGGACGATTCCTAATGAGCCGCGCAAAGAGCAAGCAGCACTGGCGGATTATCTCAATCGCAAACATGCCTGCATGCTCTGCGATTATGTGGAATTAGAACGCGCTGCCGGTGAGCGCATTGTTTGCGAAAACGAGCACTTCGTTGCGCTGGTGCCGTTCTGGGCCGTGTGGCCGTTTGAGTTGCTTCTGTGCAGCAAGGGCCACGTGGCCGATCTTTCTGCGCTTGATGACGCGGGTCGTGGCGGACTGGCAGAAATGCTGAAGCGCATTTCCACCCGCTACGATAACCTCTTCGAGGCGTCTTTTCCGTACACCATGGGCATTCATCAGCAGCCCACCGACGGGGCCTCTCATCCGGAGTGCCATCTGCACGCGCATTACTGCCCGCCGCTGTTGCGCTCGGCAACCGTCCGGAAGTTCATGGTGGGGTACGAACTGCTGGCCGCGCCGCAGCGGGACATTTCCCCCGAAGCTGCTGCAGAACGGCTGCGTGCCCTGCCCGAACAGCACTATCGTTGCGCCAAAATGCAAGCCGGCGATTAGCTCGCGATCTCCACTGCACGTTCGAATGAAGCCGAATACGGCGCACTCACCTCGCTCGTCGGAGCCACGGTCTGATCAAGATTTGCCGGTGTTGATTTGCTCCCGCCAGCCCGTACGTTGTGGTATTTTGGCGGGCAATCAAGCAAGATGTTGAAAATCGTTTTCGGCTCAACTCAAGCCTATGGGCATGACTCTCATCTTCGGCGTACCCGCCGCGCTCCTGATCGTAGCCGTTCTGGCCAACCGCCTGTCGCGTTGGACACGTGTGCCCGACATCATCGTGTTACTGCTGATTGGAGTGGCTATCGGTCCTGTTATGCATTGGGTCGATCCCGGAAACTTGCAGGATATGACGCGCATCCTCGGCATGCTCGCCCTGATCCTCATCCTTTTCGAAGGCGGAATTGAGCTGCGCCTGAAGGAAGCGATTCGATATTCGCCGGGCGGATTACTACTGGCGCTGGTCAGCTATGGGTTGACCGTAGGACTGGTGGCCACCGTTGCCAAATATTCTCTGCACCTCTCATGAGGGGACGGGGCCCTACTCGGCTCCGTCTTGGGATCCACCAGCGCCGCGGTTGTGCTGCCCGCCATCCAGCAGATGGATGCGCCCTCCCCCATCAAAATCACGCTTACGCTGGAATCATCGTTAGGTGAAATCATTGCGGTGTTAACCGTCGGTACGCTCATCGGATTGAACGGCGGCGCACCTGTGGTGGAGGGGCTTTTGGCCGGATTCGGCCACCACGTGTTAGCCGACGTTGCCTTGGGCATCGCCGCTGGCGTCGTTTGGTGGCGAATTCTCCCTCCGCTTGCCGACCAGCAATTCAGCAACGCCTTGAATCTGGGGACTGTACTCGCTGTCTTTGCCCTTGGGCGTTTTGCCGGTGGCAGCGGGTTGCTGGCGGAACTCGTATTTGGCTTGACTCTGGCGAATCTGCCGCGGACGGATGAAATGACGCAGAAGGGTAAGCGCATGCTAGCCTTTCATTCCGAACTCACCTTCCTCGTCCGCTCATTTTTCTTTGTTCTCTTGGGCATGATGGCGCAATTGGTGGGACGTGCCTACGTGCTACCGATCCTTGCCATTCTGGCTGCTCTTGTTTTGGCCCGCTGGCTGGCCGTGCGCGCCACCAGTTGGTCGGTGCGTGATATCACGGCGGCGGACAAGGAGTTGCTTGTCTTGATGTTTCCCCGTGGGTTGATCACCGCAGTCCTTGCTTTGCAAGTACTGGCTGCTAGGGGACAGCAGTTCTTCTACCTGCCAGCGATGGCTTTTACGGTTGTGCTATTCACTAACATTTTTGTCGTCGTGGCGTCAGTGAGATCAAAGAAGCAATCGGCTGATTCAGCCGACCTCCAGGTCCTCGGCATTGCTGTCAGTGAGTCTCCTGCGCTAGAACCCGAAGGCACGATGTAGTTCCCCTGATGGCGTGTGTGGAAGCGCGACCCGCTACACCATCTCCGTGCCCCACAAATCGTGGAGGTGCAGCACGCCGAGCAACTCGCCCGATTCGCCCACCACCGGGAGGGAAGTTATCTTCTTCCGCTCCATGATGTCGAGGGCGGCAATGGCAAAGGCGTCGGGGCCTATCGAAGTCGGGTCGCGCGTCATGCACTGTTCGGCGGTGAGGTCGAAGACCTCTTTGCCGTGCCGCTCCAGCAGTCGCCGCAAATCCCCGTCGCTGATGAGACCGGCCAACCGTCCGGCTTCGATGACGGTGGTCATCCCGAGCGCCTTCCTCGACATTTCGTAGATCACTTGGCTGATAGGTGTCGAAGGCGATACAGAAGGCAGCGCCTCTCCACTGTGCATCAGCGTCGAAACCCGGCTTAGTCGCTTGCCCAGTTTCCCCCCGGGATGCAGGCTGGCGAAATCCTCTTCTCGAAAGCCGCGTTTCTGCGAGAGCGCTACTGCCACAGCGTCACCGAGGGCGAGCATGGTGGTGGTGGATGCTGTAGGCGCCAGCCCGAACGAGCAAGCTTCACTAGCGACGGAACAATCCAGCGCAACATCCGCCGCCTGCGCCAGCGTGGAGCGCCTTCGATCGCTGGCTGCGGGGGAATGTAGATCATCGCACGTAAGACTTACCAACCGAATTCCAAGCCGCTTCACAGTTGCCAGCAACTGTAGTATTTCTGCGGTTTCTCCGCTGGCCGAAAGCGCGACCACGGCATCGCCGCGGACGATCATGCCGAGGTCGCCATGCATGGCCTCCGCCGGATGCAGGTATAGTGCTGGCGTGCCAGTTGAGCTCAATGTCGCCGCCACTTTGCGCGCTATGAGTCCGCTCTTCCCCATGCCGGTCACGACTACCCGGCCCCGGCAATCAAATAGAAATTCAATCGCTCGCTCAAAATCCGCAGCCATAGGCCCTGCGATGCGATCAGCCAAAGCGTGCAGGGCGGCGGCTTCGATGCGGACGACGTTTTCGGCGGTGTTCTTCATGAGTCAGAGGGTCGCCGGGCTACTGCGTATGGTTTGCAGTGCCGGGCTTCGCAGCCGCGGCTCCTTTGGGAGTGATGACCAGAACGGCCACTTCATTCGGGCCGCCAGACAGCGGTACAGCTTGGCCGTTAAACGTCACATCGACTGCGCCGGCATTTCCCGTCCAGAAGACGACTTGGTCGTTGGCCCGAATCGTTTTGACGTCCGGAGGGCCAATGATGCCACGCACCGTGATCTTGCCATCGGCCTTGATCGACACCCATGCCTTGTCCCGTGGCTTTACTGTCACTTCGAATTGTTGAGCGCCAGGGTTTGAGCCAGTTGCCGCAGCCAAAGTACTCACCGCGGTCGTTGTATTGTCGGCAGGTTTGTTCGTGCCGAATCCGGCTGGTGAACCGACCGTTTTGGCGGGAGCATTCAGGTCAGCCGCGGGTTGCGTTCCCGGTTGCGTCGCGGCAATTCCAGAACCGGTCGCCGCCGTGCTGGGTGTCTCATTCTGGCCGACCGCTGCCGGCCCTGGTTGCGTAGCATTCTCCGCGGGCGCTCCAGCGGCACTAGCCGCCGGAGTCGTGCTAATTGGCGAAGAAGTGCCAGCCGTCCGCTGAGCATCCTGCCTTGCGCGCCGCTCGTGCATGCGTTCCTGGTAGACGTGCCATCCTCCGGCGCCGGCCGCGATTACCACGAGCAGGATCAATACCGGAATAATGGGAAACCCGGCCATGCGCGAACCTCCGGCATCGCCCTCCGAGCGATCTATGCGAAATGCGTTTTGCTCGGCAATTACACGTGGATCGGGAGCTGACTCGCCTGCCGCCTGCAGATAATCGGCAACCATCTCTTCTTCATTAAGCCCGAGATACTTGGCGTAGGCGCGAACAAATCCCTTGTTGAAGATCCCGCCGGGCAGCAGCTCGAAATGTTCTTCTTCCAGTGCGCGCAGCAGCCGCGTCCCGATCTTCGTAGCTTCGGCGATGTCGTCCAGCGACACGCCTCTCATCTCCCGCTCTCGCCGAAGCCGATCGCCGAACGATCCCATAGTCTGCATTTCCTCGATGGTCATGCTACGTGTGCGGCAATAATCTCAGCTGCCCGCAAGTCGTTCGCGCCGCCTTCGTTTTCAGCCCCGCATGTTTCCGCCACAGCGGCTACGTCTTCATTTCAAAATGGGAGGGAAACTCGTCCCAGAGTCAATCGTACTATAGGATAAGCTGCTAGTTTCCTGTAACATAGACATCGTTTCCACTACGCAGATCATGTCCCCTCGGTGGGCCTGGTCGAAGATACTCGGCAACCGAACGTCAAGCCGGATGTAACGACACCATGACAGGTCATCGAAGATTGGCGGCCCAGACGGACAATGATCGCCAGCTGTACGAGTTAAAGATCTTTCACGACGTTGCGAAGGCCCTGACCTCGACCCTGGATCTGGACACTATCCTGCAGACCATCATGGAAAAGATGGCCGCCTACTTCGAGCCGGCTACCTGGTCGTTCGTAATGATCGACGAAGCTAGCAATTCGCCATACTACGCCGCCTCCGTCGGAAAAGCGGCGGAAGGCCTGGCTGCGCTTCGTCTGACCGACGGTTCCACACTCACCGACTGGGTCATTCAGCGTGGCGAGCTTCTGGTGATTGAAAACGTCAACGCTGACCCGTCCATTGATCCTGACAGCCGTGCGAACTGGTTTGAAGGCAGTTGTCCGGTCGTGTGCGTGCCCGTCATGACTGGCGGCAAAGTCTTGGGCGTGATCGAACTGGTCAACATCGATCTCAGTGTCTATGCCAGCAGTCACATGTTGCTCCAGACCCTGGCTGATTACGCCGCCATCGCGATTGAAAATGCCCGTGCGGTCCGCCGCATCCAGGAACTCAGCATCACTGACGACTGCACCGGCCTTTACAATGCCCGGCATCTCTTTACGGTAATCGCCGAGGAACTCCACCGCTCCGCCCGATTCGGCTACGAATTTACCCTTCTCTTTCTCGATCTGGACCACTTCAAGCGGATTAACGACCAGTACGGCCACATCGTCGGCAGCAAACTACTCGCCGAGGTTGGCGAATGTCTGCGGGAAAGCCTGCGGTTGGTAGATGCCGCCTTCCGGTACGGTGGCGATGAATTCGCCATCCTGTTGCCGCAGACTTCGCGTGACGCCGGTTTGCACGTGGCCCGCCGCATCGCCAAGCTCTTTCACGAACGGCGCTGGCTGCCCGACGAGGCCTCACGTGTCGATCTTTTCGCTAGTATCGGCGTCGCTACGTATCCTGCCGACGGCACCACGCCCCAGGCTCTCGTGCAGCGGGCCGACGACATGATGTACACCGTGAAGCAAGCCAATCGCGACAATATCGCCGTTGCTGGTCTCGGGATCGTCGGCTTGGACGAAGATTGCAGCGCCGGCTAGACCCAGTCCCGGTTTACTGGGGAGAAGTTCCTTCCGCCGGCGCCGGCCGCCATATGTCCGGGTTGGCCGGCGCTTGCGGATCGACCCCGAAGTCCCACACGTAGAGATTCATCTCTTCTGGTCCCAGCATTTCCACCACGGCATATTCTCCAGCCGTCAGCGGCTGCACCGGAGTGATTTTTACCCACTCCCCCGTTCCGATTTTCGCCACGTTTGCAGGGAGAAAGTTGCTCTCTTGCGACGTCTTACCGGTAAACGTGACTTTCAGGTTGCCGATCACTCGCAGGTCTTTCTTGACGTCGGCACGTACAATCCGAAACCTTGCTTCGAGTGGGAGGTCATTCTGCGCACCTTCATCAATGTCAACGTAGACGTTGGGCATCCCGTTGTGCGACTGAATCCGGGCGTGCGGTCCTTTCAATTCGAACGCATGTTTGGAACTGCCCACCGGATTGATCGCCTGCCTCAGTACGCTTTTCTTGTTCGCAGTCTGATTGAGTTCGCTGCCATTCTGCAAGATTTCGGCCAACTCCGGTTTTCCGGTGATTTGGTCGAGCAGGAACACCCCGCCAGTTCCGGGCAGACGCAGCCCCGGCACGATTTCAGGGGAATTCGCTTCCTCTCGCTCGCGGTCTTCCTTTTCCTCCGGAGTTTCAACGTGGGCACGCGCCTTCCCCTGACTTAGTTCGGCGTCATACTTCTTCGTAGCGTCCCAGTCCACTAGCGACGCAGGCATGTCTTCCCATTCGTAACGCTCGGCGCTGAGGTAGTGCAGGCGGTCGCCCTGTATCTCGTACTTGATGACCATCTGGTAGGAGCCGTCTTTCAGGATAATCCGCTTGGTTTGTTGCTCCGCAGTCACAGATGGCGATTGCGCGGCCATTGTCGCGATTCCGGTATCCAGGACCGCCAGGACAAGAATCAATCTGCAAAAGGTCCGCTTCATCGTCACCAGTTTAATCTTTCCCTGGCTTAGCACGGTCCGCGACTTCCTTTCGTCACGTGACGGAGGATGGTGAACATTGCTTTTGTTGTGACGCACATCACCGCGAGATATTGCAGGCTTGGCCACAATCATGGAGGCCGTTCCGCGCCCAGTTTCTGTTGCATAAGAAACTCCTGCGCGGTGTAATCTAAAAATGAGGTAACGAATGGATAGCGCACTGCTTATTCACCGCCTGCAATTCGCGTTCACCGTCACTTTTCATTATCTATTTCCCCAACTCACCATGGGACTGGCGCCGTTGATCGTTGTCCTCAAGACGCTGGCCATCCGCAAGAATGACGACGCATACAATCAGGCCGCGCGCTTTTGGGCCAAAATCTTCGGAATCAACTTCGCCATTGGGGTCGTTACCGGCATCCCGATGGAATTCCAGTTCGGCACCAACTGGTCGCACTTCTCCCGCTTTGCTGGCGGAGTCATCGGCCAGACGCTTGCCATGGAAGGTTGCTTCGCCTTCTTCCTCGAATCCTCATTCCTGGGGCTGTTCCTTTACGGCGAGAAGCGTTTGAGCAAGGGCATGCACTGGTTTGCCGCCTTAATGGTATTCATCGGATCCTGGGCGTCAGGCTATTTCATCGTCGCCACCGACGCATGGATGCAAAACCCCGTTGGCTACGAAAAGACCGCTGATGGTTCTGTGCAGCTTTCCAGCTTCTGGGCTCTGGTTCTCAATCCGTGGGCCTTGGTGCAGTATGCCCACAACATGAGCGGCGCCGCCATCACCGGGGCCTTTGTCATGGCCGCCGTCGGGGCCTTCTACCTACTCGGAAAGTGTCACGTCGAGCAAGCAAAGATCTTTCTGCGCGTCGGTGTCATCTCCGGACTCATCTTCTCCGTATTGCAAATATTTCCGACCGGAGATACCGCCGGCAAAATGGTGGCTCAGAAGCAGCCGATTACCCTCGCCGCCATGGAGGCCCTGTTTGACACCCAGAACGGCGCACCGCTGGTCATCATCGGCCAGCCCAACATGGCCACGCAGCATATCGACAATCCCATCATGGTGCCGAAGATGCTGAGCTTCTTGACCTTCAAGCGTTGGAATGCCGAGGTGCGTGGCTTGGATCAGTTTCCCAAGACGGACTGGCCACAGAACATCCCGCTGCTGTATTACGCCTACCACATCATGGTCGGTCTCGGCACAATGTTCATCGCGATCATGGTTCTCTCAGCGTTCCTGCTCTGGCGGGGCAAGCTCTTCCAATCGCACTGGATGCTTTGGATCCTGATGCTGTCGTTCCCGTTCCCCTACATTGCGAACACCGCTGGCTGGATGACCGCGGAAATGGGTCGCCAGCCGTGGCTCGTTCACGGCTTGATGCGCACCGAGGAAGGCTACTCCAAGCTGGTATCCGCTGGAAATGGCTGGTTTACGTTCCTTGGCTTTGCCGGGATGTACACCTTACTCGGAATACTCTTCCTGTTCCTCGTGCGCCGCGAGATCGAACATGGCCCTGATCCTGTGGCAACACCCCAATCGACGTCAAGTGGTGGACTAACTCCCGCGGAGGTGCGATAGCCATGCCAACTCTCTGGTTCATGATTGTCGCCGTCATGGTCGCCATGTACGTTCTGCTCGACGGTTTTGACATCGGCGCCGGTGCTGTCCATCTCCTCATTGCTAAGACTGACACGGAACGTCGCACTGTCCTTCGTGCCATCGGCCCCGTATGGGATGGCAACGAAGTCTGGCTGCTCGCCGCCGGAGGAACGCTCTACTTCGCCTTCCCGCTGCTCTACGCCTCCAGCTTTAGCGGATTCTACCTGCCGCTGATGATGGTGCTCTGGCTCCTGATGCTTCGCGGCATCGGCATCGAATTCCGCAACCACATCCACGATGGCATGTGGACCTCGGCTTTCGACGTCATCTTCTCCATCGCCAGCGCGCTGCTGGCGATCTTCTTGGGCGCCGCCCTCGGCAATGTTGTCCGTGGCGTGCCCCTGAATGCCGATGGCTACTTCTTTGAACCCCTCTGGACCAATTTCACAGTCGGGACCATCAATGGAGTTCTCGACTGGTACACCGTGGTAGCCGGAGTTGTGGCGCTGGTGACGCTTGTCGTACACGGCTTGCTCTACATCGCCATCAAGACCGAAGGCGACCTCAACGAGCGCGCTCGCAAAGTGGCCCGGATGCTCTGGCCGGTGCAGTTGCTCGTGACCGTCATCAGCCTGATCGCGACTATGTATGTGCGCCCCGGAGTTCTGAGCAACTTCCTCAAGTGGCCGGTCGGCTTCCTGATTCCTGTTGTCGTTGTGGCCAGCCTGCTCTACCTCTTCGTGGCTGAGCGCAAGGGGAATGAAAAGGGCGCGTTCCTTGCTTCCTGCGGCTACATTGTCGGCATGCTGGTGGGAGCGGCGTTTGCACTCTATCCTCTGGTTCTGCCGGCCAGTACCGATCCCGCCTATAGCCTCACCATTTACAACACCGCCACCGGAGCGCACGGCATGGCTGTCGGATTCGTGTGGTGGAGTATCGGCATGGTGCTGGCGACCATCTACTTCGTCTTCGTGTACCGAATGTTTCGCGGCAAGGTGCGGGTGGAGGAAGGTGCCGGAGGCCACGGCTACTAAATCAATCGCACGAATAAAACGAGAGGCTCCGGAATCCCCGGAGCCTCTTGCCATTATGGAATCGCAGTCTCGCTACTAACACTGCGCCTGATCGCGAATGCCCTACACCACAGCCAGTGTGACCGCGCTGGCGGTGTGCTCCACCTCGTGTGCCACCGCGATTGACAGCCGCCGGATGCCCTCGCGGATCATTTCTGGTGTCGCGTTGGAGAAGTTCAGCCGCATATGTGAGCCTGCATCGCCCTCCGCAAAGAAGGGCTGTCCTGGAACGAAGGCCACATTGTGCCGGATGGCTTCGTCAAACAGCCGCTTGCAATCGACGCCCTCTGGCAGCGTCACCCACAGGAACAGCCCTCCTTGCGGATGCGTCCACTTCACCTCGGGTGGGAAGTAGTCGTTCAACGCAGCCAGCATTGCATCTCGGCGTTCTTTGTAGCACTGCCGGATGGTCTTCACGTGCTCGTCGAGGAAGCCGTCCCGCGCCACGTCGTACATCACCATCTGCGCGAACGTGCTGGTGTGCAGGTCCGCCGACTGCTTCAACTGCACCAGCTTGGTAATGACGTCGGGCGGCGCCACGATCCATCCCAGCCGCAACCCCGGTGCCAGCACCTTCGAGAACGTGCTCAGATAGATGACGTTGCCCAGGCGGTAGCCGTCGTCGCGCAGCACATTCATGCGGTCCAGCACGACCAGCGGTTTAATGTGCTCGCCTTCGTAGCGCAGCTGCCCGTACGGATCGTCTTCGATGATCGGTATGCCGTACTTGTCTGACAGCCACACCAGTTGCCGCCGCCGGTCTTCGGAAAGAGTCACCCCGCCCGGGTTCTGAAAGTTCGGCAGGATGTACATAAACTTCGGTCCCGAGCGCAGCGCGCCTTCCAGCAACCGGGTCTGGAGGCCCTGCCCATCCACCGGCACGGTCACGTACTCCGCGCCCATCAGGTCGAATGCCTGCAGCGCGCCTAGATACGTGGGCGATTCCACGAGGATTCGGTCACCCCGATTGATCAGCAGCTTGGCGATCAGGTCCAGCGCCTGCTGTGATCCCGAGGTGATTAGCACGTTGTCCACCTTGGCCACGATCCCGTACTTTGCCATTTGTGCCACGATCAGTTCGCGCAGAGGCAAGTAACCTTCCGACGGTCCGTACTGCAAAGCTGCTGTCGGCTGGGTCGCCAACACGCGCTCGCAGGCCTCGCGGAAGCGTTCTACGGGAAATACTTCCGGCGCGGGCAATCCCCCGGCAAAAGAAATAATCTCTGGCCTGGTTGTGAGCTTCAGAAGCTCCCGAATGATGGAGCTTTTTGCCGTCTTGGTCCGCTGCGCGTAACGATGGGCCCAGGGAGCAGCCATAGGTACACCCCCATTTACATCCCATTTTCGAACGTCATGCGGGCCGCCGTCTGTGACGCAGGACACGTCTGTGATGTTTATGTTTCACATCAGCGAACAAAATGAACCATTTGTTTCAACCTTGGCGGTCGTAGGTCTCCACCATCTGCCGCAGCCGCGCCCCAATCCCCAGCGTTAGTTCCTCCGCGCGGTATCGCCAGCGCCAGTTGCCCGACGACGTCCCCGGCAGGTTCATCCGCCCCTCCGTACCCGCACCCAGAACATCCTGCAGCGGGAAGATCACGGTGTCGGCCACTGACGCCATCAGCGCGCGAATCATCACCCATTGGATCTCGGTGCCGTCCGTCCCGAGATAGCTTCGGGCGAATTCCATCTCTTTTTCGACGTCCTCCGCGGTGCGCACGCTATCTCCCTCGCCGGTGCTGCTCCACCAGCCCACGACCGTATCGTTGTCATGTGTGCCGGTGTACGACACAAGATGGCGCGGATAGTTGTGCGGCTTAAAGTCGGGAGCTTGCGGGTCCTTGCCAAACGCGAACTGCAAAATCGCCATTCCCGGAAAACCGAATTGGTTTCGGATCCCCTCCACCTCCGGCGTTATCACGCCGAGGTTCTCCGCCAGGATCGGCAGCTTGCCCAGCCCTGCTTCCACCGCCTCGAACAACGGCGCGCCCGGGCCCTTTACCCATTGGCCGTTGACCGCGGTCGTTTCCGTGCCCGGGATCTCGTAGTACCCAGCGAATCCGCGGAAGTGGTCCAGGCGAATCATGTCGAAAAGCTCGAATGCCCGCCGGAAGCGTGCAATCCACCACTTGTACCCCGTCTTTGCATGCACGTCCCAGCGATAAATCGGATTGCCCCAGCACTGTCCTGTGGCGCTGAAATAATCGGGCGGTACTCCCGCAAGTACACGCGGTGTGCCATCAGTGTTGAGATCAAAAAGCCCTGGCTGCGCCCATACGTCTGAACTGTCGTGCGCCACGTAGATAGGTACATCGCCCATCACGCGGATGCCGTTGCTGCCGCAGTGCGCTTTCAGGTCCGCCCACTCCCGGTCAAATTCAAACTGGACGAACTTGTTGGCCTCGATCTGGTCATGCAGACCGCGTCGTGCCCGCTCCATCGCCGCAGGTTCCCGCAGGGCCAGCTCCGGCTCCCACAACGTCCACATCACGTAGTCGTGGGTTTCCTTCAGCGCCATGAACAGCGCAAACTCTTCCAACCACGAAGCGTGCCGCTGGCAAAACGCTTCGTATGCCGCACGCTCCGCTCCGTCAGCTTTCTCCTGGAACCCTGCCGCCGCCTTCCGAAGCAGCGGAAGCTTCCACTCGATCAACGTCCCGAAGTCCACGCTCTCGCGTGGAAACTTCGGCTGCGGATTCATCTCGTCAGCGGCCAGGTAGCCGCGCTTCACCAGCGTATCGAGATTGATCAGCAGGGGATTGCCGGCGAAGGCCGAGAAGCACTGGTACGGCGAATCGCCATAACCGGTCGGCCCGAGCGGCAGCACTTGCCAGATGGTTTGCCCGGCGGCTTTCAGGAAATCGGCAAAACGGTGCGCCTCACCACCCAACTCGCCGATGCCATGCGAACCGGGAAGGGAAGTGGGATGCAGAAGAATGCCGCTCGAACGTGGAAAGCTCATGCTTATTGACTCGCTGACAAAATGAAATGACCTGCTTCAACGTCGGTCCGGTGCCCTGTCCTTGGTGCTCCGCGGTTGGGCGCGAAGTGTGGGACACCATTCTGCGCATACTATTTCGCCGTGCCCGGCTTCAGCGTCGCGATAACTTCCGCGCCCGCCGGCAACGGCGCTGCTTCTTCAATGACTTCGGCTCCGGGATCTACCACCCGCTGCATCAGTACCGCCGCTAGCGCCATGAATACTCCACCGGCGATAACGGCCGCCAGTCGGTTGTTGCCCAAAAGGTGATTCATCACCCAGCCAAATCCCAGCGACGCGATGATCTCCGGCAGCACGATAAAAAAGTTAAAGATGCCCATGTACACGCCGGTATGCTCGCTGGGCAACGATCCGGCTAGCACCGAGTACGGCATCGACAGCGTGCTCGCCCACGCAATCCCCACTCCCACCATCGAAAGCAAAAGCAGGTTCTTATCGTGGATTACCGCGACTGACATTAGGCCCAGCGCCCCGCACAACAGGCACAAGCTGTGGGTGTGCTTGCGCCCCACTATCTTGGCCATCTTAGGAAGGGTAAACGAGAACCCAAAGCACACCAGCGAGTACATCCCGAAGCACACTCCACCCCACTCGATGCCTCGGGTGTACACCGGTGAGTTCTGGTCGCTGGCTTCGAACACGTTGTGCGCTACCGCGACGGGAAAGTACAGCCACATGCAGAACAGTCCCAACCATGTCAGCAATTGCACCGGCGCCAGTTGCCGCATGGTCAACGGCATATTTCTGATCGCCACGAAAATCTCTTCGGCGTGGCTAGCAATGCTTCGATGCTCTGATTTCTTCTGCCGAAACGCCTCCAGGTCGTCTGGCGGATACTCCTTCGTTGTCAGGATCGTCCACAGCACCGAGCTGAAGAACGCTGCTGCTCCGATGTAAAACGACAGCCGCACCGTCGTGGGAATCGCGTGCGGCCCATGCTCCATGCCGATATGAAATACGTTGGTCATCAGCCACGGCAGGGCGGACGCCACCACTGCGCCCAGTCCGATGAACAGGCTCTGCATGGCGAATCCCTGCGTGCGCTGTTCTTCCGGCAACAGGTCGGCCACGAACGCCCGGAATGGCTCCATGCTGATGTTGATCGACGAGTCCAATATCCAAAGCAACCCCGCCGCCATCCACAGCGCCGATGACCGCGGCATCAGGATCAGCGCGCACGAACTGAGGATCGCCCCCACCAGGAAATACGGCCTTCGCCGCCCCAGAGCGCCCCACGTGTTGTCGCTGGCGTGACCGATGATCGGCTGCACTAGCAGACCCGTCAGGGGCGCAGCCAGCCATAGGATCGGTATCTGGTCTGCACGGGCGCCCAGGTACTCGTAAATGGCGCTCATGTTGGCCATCTGCAGCCCCCAGCCAAACTGAATGCCGAGGAACCCGAAGCTCATGTTCCAGATTTGCCAGTAACTCTTCCGTGGTTTTTGCATCATCCGACCATCCCCTTTGCCCAGCGCGTTACCCGGGCGAAGGAACCATCCGACACTTTACTCTGTCCGCTGCCCAACCTCCAAAACTAGCTGGCCCCCCGCTTGGCAATTCCGGGTGCGTGACCATACCATCTCAGGTTGGGAAGAAGTTGCCCCACCGAACTCCATCCCCGAGGTCCTGCCGTGACCCATTCCCGCCGCGTGCTCCTGTTCGCCGTTGCTCTTGCTCTGTCTCTCAACTGCTCGGCCGCTGCGCCCACGGTCACCAAGGTCGAGCCCCCCAACTGGTGGACCGGCTTCGTCTCGCCCGTTATGGTCCTTCTCTACGGCGAGAACCTGAACGATGCGAAGATCTCGATCTCTTATCCGGGCGTCAAAATCGAAAAAGTCCAACTCCAGCCCGACGGCAAACACACCTTCATCTGGTTCGACATATCGAAGACGGCCAAGCCCGGCAGCGTCCCAATCACTGTCAAAACCGCAGGTGGATCAGCAACCTCGTCGCTGCATCTCCTCGCCCGCGCACCGCAGCAGGGTCGCTTTCAAGGTGTCACCCGCGATGACGTCATCTACCTCATCATGCCCGACCGCTTTTCCGACGGCGATCCCTCCAACAACATGCCTACGGGCGCAACTCCTGGGACCTTTGATCGCAATGCACCCAAGGCCTACCACGGCGGAGACCTCAAGGGCATCCAAAACCATCTTCCCTACCTCAAGGACCTCGGCGTTACCACGCTGTGGCTCAATCCCATCTTCGACAATGACAACGTCAGCGAGACCTACCACGGCTACGGCGCATCCGATCTCTACGCGGTCGAAGACCACTTCGGCACCGTGCCGGAGTTCCAGCAACTGGTTGCCGCCGCTCACCAGCAGGGAATCAAGGTTCTGCTCGATATGGTGCCCAACCACGTCGGCCCTAATCATCCCTGGGCCGCTTCGCAGCCCGCTCCGGGATGGCTCCACGGAACTACCGCCGACCACATCAACACCGACTACGACTATCCGCCCGTCACCGATCCGCATGCCGTCGAGAAGAACTATCGCAGCGCCCTCGACGGCTGGTTTGCGAATATTCTTCCCGACCTCGCGCAGGAGAACCCGCTCGTCGCGCAATACCTGCTACAAACCGCCTACTGGTGGATGGAAACCGGCGGCGTTGACGGCTTCCGCATCGACACCTTTCCCTATGTTCCGCGCACCTTCTGGACGAACTACCTGCAAGGCCTGCAGAAGACTTATCCCAACTTCTTCGCCGTGGGTGAGGTGTACAACTCCGAGCCGCCCGTTGTCTCCTATTTCGCTGGAGGCCAAACCGGCTTCGACGGCATTGACACTCGCCTCACGACGCCCTTCGACTTCCCCATGAACTCTGCCATCCGCGAGGTCGTAAACCACGGCGCATCAGCGAAGAAGATCGTGGACGTCCTGCGCCAGGATCGTCTCTATCCTCATCCCGAACTGCTCGTCACCTTCATCGGCAATCACGACATGACGCGCTTCCTCACCGACGCTAATGGCTCCACCACCAAACTCGAGCTCGGATTTTCGCTGCTGGCCACCCTCCGCGGCATCCCCCAGCTCTATTCCGGTGACGAGATCGCCATGCCCGGCGGCGAGGATCCAGACAACCGTCGCGACTTCCCCGGTGGTTTTCCCGGCGACCCGCACAACGCATTCGCCGCCAGCGGCCGCACCCCGCAGGAGCAGGAGGTTTTCGCTCATATGCAAACCCTGCTTCAACTGCGCCGCGAGCACCCTGCCCTCCGCGAAGGCGAGCAAAAGCACGTAGTGGTCTCTGACGACTACTACCTGTTTGCCCGCGAGACTCCCGGCGAACGACTCCTCGTCGTCTTCTACAAGGGTGAGTCCGCGAAGGACATTACAGTCGACCTTACGGATACGTCCATCGCTAACGCGCGCGCTTTCAGCCCGTTAAACTCCGCACCGGCGGCTGCTCTTCAGGGCTCGACGTTGCAGTTGCATCTGGCGCCGCAGTCCGTTGCGATCTACAAGGTCAACTAACTCAGCAACTGTTGCCTGGCAGGAAATATTGCTCATGTCGCTCAAACCGCCTCCGTTCCCTCCATGTTCAAATTCCCAAGCCTCGGTGACGGCGGTCACTGTCGCCCGGCCAATCCATCGTTACAGTGGATATCGGTGTGGCTGGCCGTGCCGCAGTTGCGGCCGGACGGGCACCAGGGTTCCGGCAATTGTTTTACGGCCTGATGATGCTTAGAATGTCAGGCATTGCGGCACTTTAATTCTTACAAGGAGACTGAGATTCCATGAAGCGTTTCATCGCATTGTTGTTCGCAGTTGCACTGATGTCAGGTATGGCTCTGGCAGCCGAAGACGGCGCTGCCATTTTCAAGGCGAAGTGTGCCATGTGCCACGGCGCCGACGGCGCTGGCAAGTCCGGCCCGGCACTGAAAGGCGTATCGGCAGCTGCGGTTGCCGACGTCCTCGAGAAGGGCGGCAAGAAAGCCCCCCACACCAAGGGGATGGCGGCTTTGACCCCCGACCAGGTAAAGGCTGTGTCTGCCTTCGTCGCAACCCTGAAGTAGCTCTGAACTTGCTGCAAGAAGAAGAGCCGGCCCTCGTGGCCGGCTCTGTTCTTTGTCTACGATGCGTAGGTCGAAATCGCGCCATCTACTTCGTCGCCGCCATCACCGCTACCCCATAATGCGCCAGCATCACCGCCTGGGTCGTTCCGCCATTCAGCACATCCTGCATCTTCGCCGGCAGCTTCACCGTCTGCGAGTCCTTCGCAAAATTGACCAGCACGTACACCGCGCCATTTGCACCATATCGCGGTAAAACCTCCACTCCCTCCGGCACCGGCCCCAGCGCAGCCTTCACTCCGCTGACCTCTGCCATCCACTTCGCAGCGTTCGCCATGGTCTTGGCATCGAGCCAAGCCCCAATGTAGGTAATTCGACCCTTGCCGACCTTGCGTGTAATCGCCGCCGGTTGGCCATCCAGCCAGCCATTGCTCTTGCCGTAGCGCATCAGCACTTCAACATCCGGTTGCTTGGCGCTCAGAAGTTCAGCCCACATCGGACTCTCACTCTCGCCCCACGTGCCCTTGACCGGCACAGAATTCACCAGCGCGTAATACTGCTCCACCCGCCCGCCGAGCATGTCGGTAAGCGGTCCCGGCTGCCTTTGCGGCCACAAACCGTTGTCGTCATCCTTCATGGCAGACCGCTGCCCCAGCACCAGATGCCCACCATTCTTCACGTATTGCATTAAGTTTTTCGCGATCAGGTCGGACACCACATTCAGCCCCGGCGCCACCACCAGCTTGTACTTACTCAAGTCCCCGGTCGGCGGCACAATATCCACCGACTGCGCCTCTCGCCCGCAGCGGCCCGTAGTAGCTCAGGATCTCCTTGACCGGGTCATAGTTCTTGTTGTGCTTCTGCCACTGGATCGCCCACCGGCTGTCGTACGAGTGCAGAATCGCCACCTCCGACTTCACTGACGTTCCTGCAAGCGCCGAGCTCGCCTTCTCAAACTCCTTACCAAGCTGCGCAATTTCCGGATACAGCGGGTCTGGCGTCCCATCCGGCCCTACCAGCGTTCCGTGATACTGTTCCTGCCCGTTGAGCGCGCTGCGCCACTGCCAGTAGCTCACCGTGTCCGCGCCATGCCCAATGTCGTGCCACGCCATCGCGCGCACTTCGCCTTTGTCGAGCCAGTTGTTGATGTCGGCCCAGTTCACCCCGCCCGGCTGCGTCTCCATCACCCAGAAGTTTTTGCCCTTGAGTCCGCGCGTCAGGTCATGCGTCGCGCCGTTGCGCACCGGATCGAGATGTCCCTGCCCCACATAGTCATCCCACGCCGCCAAGTCCAGGTCCTGCGCTACCGTGTAGTGGTCGTAGCCGTCGAACCATCCCATCATGTTGGTCGTGATGAACTGCCGCGGATCGGCATTCGGGCGAATCACCTCGAGCTGGTTCTTCTGATAGCTTCTCCACGTGTCGCTTACAAACCGCATCCAACTCAGCAACAGCCCCGGATTGCCGTAGCCCACCTGTATTGGTATCTGGTCCCACGCAAAATACGTCTCGCTCCAGTACGATGTCGTCCATCGCGCGTTGAGGTTGTCGAGCGTGCCATAGCGCTGCTTCAGCCACTGCTGGAACTGCGCCTTCGTCTCGGCGTCATATGAAACGTCCGAGTATTCGTTGTCGATCTGCCATCCCACCACATTCGGATTGTGTCCAAACCGCTTCGCCAACTGCTCTGCCATCGCCCGTGCCAGCTCACGATACTTGGGGTTGGCAAAGTTGAACTGCTGCCGATTGCCGTGCTGATCTTTGCGGCCATCTTCCTTGGTGCGCAGCGTCTCCGGATACTTCTGCGTCAGCCACGCCGGTGGCGCAGCCGACGGCGTCCCAATCACCGTCACGATCCCGTGCTTCGCCGCTGCCGCTACCGCATGGTCCAGCCAGTCCAGGTCGTACTGCCCCTCACTCGGTTCCATGCGGCTCCACGCAAACTCACCCACGCGCACCATGTGAATGCCCGCCTGCTGCATCAGCGCAAGGTCTGCGTCCCAGCGCGATTCCGGCCATTGCTCCGGATACCACGCCGTCCCCAGCAGCAGCGCCGGCGTCTGTGGCGCCGCCTGTGCATGCATCCAGCTACCACACAACGCAAACAGGCAAGCGAGTGAAAGCGCTAAGTAAGTGGAGAGTTTCATCCTTGTCACCCGTGTAATCCCTTGGTTGATTTGTTGCTGTGGGTGCCCCAAGTTCGCGCCCGTCTGTTGGGCGCAAACCTGGGCTCTGGAACTATGCCGTTCCCCAAATCTCCCCGATAACGCGCTCAAAGTTCGCTCCCAGCACCTTCTCAATTACCGCCGACGTCTGTCCCCGCTTTTGCAACTCAGCCGCAATCACTTCCATGTGGTCCGGTCCGTTCAAATCCGGTACGTACGGATACCGATCTTCCCCCGGTGCCCCGATTCCCAGCTTCTTTCGCCGCGCAATGTCCTCGTCAAATGCCTTCTGCTGTTCCGGAGTCAGCCTCACCGCCTGGATCGACCCATCCGACCCAATCCCGACATGGTCGCTTCCGCAAATATTCAGTGCGCCCAGCACATGGTTGATGACGTGGTCCCGAGTTGGCACCGTCGGCGAGGCCACCAGGTACGGCATCAGATACACTCCAAAGTATCCGCCTCTTGTCCGCCAGCGCCTTCATCACATCGTCCGGCTTGTTCCGCGGATGCGCATAAATCGAAGCGCAGCCTGAATGCGAAATTAGCACCGGCTTTTTCGAGGCCGCAATCGCCTCCGATGTCGTGCGGTAACCGCTGTGGCTGAGATCGACCGCCACGCCAAGCTCGTTCATCTTCGCTACCGCCGCCAGCCCGGCCTTGCTCAGTCCAGCGTTTCCCGGCTCCAGGCACCCATCCCCGAAAATGCTGCGATTGTTATACGTGAGTTGCATGATGCGTACGCCCAGTCTGCGAAACGTCTCAATACGCGACGGGTCTTCCTCCAAAAACTGCGTGTACTGGAATCCCGGCATGATGCCAATCTTCCCCTCACGCTTGGCTCGTGCGATGTCCGACTGCAGTCGCACCATCGTGAACACAGCAGGGAATTGCTCCACCAGCGCGTCCACGTACGCCAGGTTGCTAATGGTATCTTCGAACGTCCGCTCGGAGATCGTGAAATTGATGGCCGTGATCCCCGACTGCTTCACCACCTCAACCAGCGCAGCGTCCGGCATCGCATCGGCGCTGGTGAACGGACCGCACAACGTATCGACCACTACACTCTTGCGATAAAGAGCAGCGATATCGGGAGAAAACTGTTCCGCCAGCAACCGTGGTGCTGCGATTGCCGCCAGCGCCACCCCGCCCGCCGTTTTCAAAAAATCTCTGCGATTATGCATATCGATGGGTGGCCCACAATTGCCAGGAGTTGGCAATTGTGGGATCCGAATTATTGCACGATCTCGAAGTTCCCATGCAGCTTTGCCGTCGAGTCCTCACCCGCCCACACATCAAACACCGCCGGCTCCAGTACCCACTTCTTCACCGATGGGCTCCAATAGGTCAACTCGTCTTTTCCCAACGTGAAGTGCAGCGTCTTCTTTTCTCCCGGAGCCAGCGTCACCTTCTCAAACCCCTTCAGCTGCCGCACCGGACGCGACGCACTGCCCGACTGCTGATGAATGTAAAGCTGCACGACTTCGTCACCGGCAACGCCGCCCGTGTTCTGCACGTCCACCGACACGCCAATCGCCTCGCCAACCTTCGCGGTCGTCTTGCTCAACTGCAGATTGCTGGTTGCAAACTTCGTATAGCTCAGCCCATACCCAAACGGATACAGCGGCGATGTCGGCTGGTCCTGATACCGCGATTTGTAATCCGGATCGGTTTCCGGCTCGAATGTGAGATCATGCGCATAATAAAGCGGTTCCTGCCCCCCGCTGCGCGGCCAAGTGACCGTTAACTTGCCACCGGGATTGGCATCGCCGAACAAAATGTCAGCAACCGCATTGCCGCCCTGATTGCCTGGCTCCCAGGCCTCCAGGATCGCTGGCACGTGCGTCGCAGCCCACAATATATTCAGCGGCCGTCCATTGATGAGCACCAGCACCACGGGTTTGCCGGTCGCCACCACCGCTTCCAGTAGTTCCTGTTGCCGTCCCGCCAGTCGCAACGACGAGTTCGAAGCAGCTTCTCCCGCCATCAGCTCGCTTTCTCCCAATACCAGAACGACAAGATCGTTTCGCTTCGCCACCGCCATCGCCTGCTGAAACGCAGCCTCCGCGGCCGCCGCGTTCTGCGCCGGTTCGTCGTGTACCTTGACTCCCGGCAGAACATCAAACTTCGATTGCATCTCACGCCGGATCGATGGTCCTTTGGCATACTCTATCTTGATCGCCGATCCCACCTTTTGCTTGATGCCCTCGATTACGGTCACCACGTTCTCGCCGCCCGTAATCATGCCGCCCCAGAAGCCAACCTGCGCCGTACCCGAATCCGCCACGGGACCAATGACCGCAATCGACGAGTACTTCTTACCTGATTTGTCCAGCGGCAGCAGTTGTCCCTCATTCTTCAGCAGCACCATCGTCTTCTGTGCTGCCTCGCGTGCCGTTGCGGCGCTCGCCGGGTCATTCATGACCGCGCCAATCTTTGACTCATCGATGTAGGCATTTTCGAACAGCCCCAGCTTGTACTTTGCCACCAGCAATGGACGAACCAGGGCATCAATCTGCGCTTCGGTGACCCGCCCCGCCTTTACCAGCTTTGGCAATTCGGTCAAGTAACTGTAGCTCGACATATCCATGTTCACTCCGGCATGAAATGCGAGATAAGCCGCGTCTTCGCGATCGCGAGCATAGCCGTGCGTTACCAGGCTTCCAATGGCCATCGCGTCGCTCACCACAAAGCCGTTGAACTTCCAGGTCTCGCGCAGCACGTCGTGCAGCAGGAAGTAATTTCCGGTCGCTGGAACGTCATTCAAGTCCATGTAGGCGCTCATCAGGCTACCTACACCCGCGTCCACCGCAGCCTTAAAAGGAGGGAAGTACACGTTCCACAACAAGTCGTCCGGCACATACGACGAATCGTAATCGCGTCCCCCATCGGCCGCGCCGTAGGCTGCAAAGTGCTTCACGCAGGCCAACACGTGACCGGGCGTCCCCAACTCCGGCCCCTGGAAACCTCGTACCTGCGCCTTAGCTATCGCCGCGCCCAGGTATGGGTCTTCGCCCGCGCCCTCGACCATGCGACCCCAGCGTGCATCCCGCGCAATGTCTACCATCGGCGCGAACGACCAATTGATTCCCGAAGCCCGCGCTTCCCGCGCTGCAATTGTTTGCACCCGCTCCACTAGCATCGGGTCCCAAGCTGCGGACATTGCCAACGGAGCCGGAAAAATTGTGTGGTAGCCATGTATCACGTCCAGCCCAATTAGCAAAGGAATGTGCAGCCGCGATTCTTCTACTGCAATCTTCTGCAACCTGTTGATTGCTGCCGGCTCCGACACCCAGAGTACGGAGCCGGCCAACCCCTTGCGCACCTGCTCGTCCGCCGATGGCAAACCTGACGCCCTGCCGGGTAAGTGAAAGGCGCCTGCCTGGTTGAGCTGCCCGATCTTTTCTTCCAGCGTCATCTGCTTCAGCAGCGCGTCAGCTCGCTGCTCGGCGGTGGGCTTGGAAGCTTGTGCGTGCAGGCTGGCCGAACCAGACATAGCGCAAACCAATATCGCAGTCAGTAGAGATAAGACTCGCTTCGGAGACGTTGAATTGCGGCGTAGCATGATAGCTGGCCCTCGCTGATGGACTATGGTGTGATAACACCCACACCAATCGGCCATCCTAACACCTTCACGCCTTGCCCAGATAAACGATTGTCATTCCGCCTTGCAGAAAACAGGGCCGCCCGCAGAGCGGACAGCCCGTCGCAGCCAGAAGAGTCCCACAGGGCGGAGCTCGCTGGGGCACACTCGATTGTTGAAAACAGCTTCCGACAACTGACAACTTCCTACATCGCCGCCCGCAAGTGCTTCACCGCCAGGCTATGAATCTGCGAAACCCTCGACTCACCCACCCCCATCAGCTCTCCCACCTCCCGCATGGTGAGCTCCTGCTTGTAGTACAGCATCAGCACCTGCTGTTCCCGCTCCGGCAACTGCGCGACCGCCCTCTCCAGCCGTTCGTTCTGCTCGCCCGCCACGCACAGTGTCAGTGGGTCCTCGTCCGGCGGCCCTGGAATGTTTTGCGCCATGTCCGTATCCTGCCCGTCTTCATTCATCTCGAACTGCAGGCTGCTGATTTCTAACCCCCGGATCTCGTTCGTCAGTGCATGAAACTCTTCCAGCGTCAGCCCCATCGCCTTGGCCAGCTCCGGCTCCGAGGCTCGCCGGCCCAGCTCCGTCTGCAACTTCTGCAATACTGTGTCCATCTGTCTCGACTTGCGCCGCAAATCGCGAGGGCTCCAGTCCAATCTCGCGCAGGCTGTCGAGGATCGCTCCCCGAATCCGGAACTTCGCATACGACGCGAACTTCACGTTCTTCTCCGAGTCGAACTTGTTGAGTGCATCGATCAGCCCGACCATCCCTGCCTGCATCAAGTCCTCAAACGGAACGTGCTTCGGCAGGTGCTCGTGTATCCGCCGCGCGATGTATTTCACCTGCGGCATCTCCTCCAGCACAATCTGCTGGAATTCCTCTTCGCTGCGTTGTGGCGGGGCTTCAATTGTCGTGGGTAGCATGCGGTCGTCTCCAATTCACGGCTGCGCCACCGGAATAACGTCGCCGTGGCAGCCGGCCAGGGATTTCGCGGCAACTCGCGCGACCGAAGAAGAGAAAAAAGAAAAATGGGCATTGCCGGCGCTTATGGTTAGCGCCTGTCCGTCGCATCGAGTTGTTCGCTGCTCAGGCGGGACGAATTGGTTCGCCGTTCCCGCCTGGTGCCGAGGGTAGGAGTCTCCGCTTCAGCCCGGTGCTGCAGGCCGTCCGCGGCGCAAGCGCGCCACACAGGGACCGGCCGGCGGGACATGGACAAATTGCCTCATGTCCCACGTTGTAAGACTTGTAATTTAGATTGAAATAAGTTGCTGGTTAGAAGTTGTTAGGAAAGGGAAACCAAGGGCGCCTTCACAGGTAATTCATGCCTTCGATCATTCGCTTGCGCCACGCACCGCAGGGTCACCACTCCGGCCACGATGCCTGACTCTGTCGACAGCATCTCCATCCTCCCGCCTGCTGACGCGAACGTCCGCTCCGCAATGCGCCAGTCCAGATCTCGCCCGTTCGCCGCCGACCCACTCCTCATGCCGGCCGCACCGGCGTACGCGCGAAATGTGATTTCCACGACGGCAGCGCCGCCTGCTCTCCCCGTGACTGACACGCTGCCTCCGCCCGGACACTGGCGCAGGAGAAACTCCAGAAGATGGAAGAACCCATTGCGCAATCGTCCTGCGTTCCCAAACGCACGCAGTGGCCTGCACTTGATCACCAGCTCGACCTTCGATAGCTCTGCTACCGGAGAAAAATCGGCCCGCAAGTTTTCCAGCAGCGCATGCAACGCCACCGGCGATGTCGTGTCCCCGCCGTCCGCCGCATCCTGCAGCGCCCGTAGCTCCAGCAGCCGCCAGTGCAGGGTCTGCGCGGTCTCTCGCAGGGCCTCCATACGGTTGCGCATTTCAGCAACCGTCTTGTCCTGCCGCAGTGAGAGTTCCAGTCCGCACTCCAGGGCAGTTAGCGGCTGGCTCAGCGCGTGCAGCGCCTCAGCCACAAACGCCTCCTCCCCGGCCCACGAATCTTTCGCTTTCATGCCATCGCCTCCAACGGCCCCCGCAACTCGTACCCCACGCCCCTCACTGTATGAATCAGTCGCGGACTGAATCCTTCATCCACCTTCTTGCGCAGGTAGTTGATATACACATCCACAATGTTCGTGCCCGTATCGAACGACAGGTTCCACACATGCTCCACAATCATGTTCCGCGTAATCCGGTGGCCCGCATTGCGAAGCAGATATTCCAGCAGCCCAAATTCCTTCGAGGTCAGCTCAATTCGCTTCCCCGCACGCCGCACCGTGCGTTCCACTCGATCCAATTCCAGATCCGCGACTTTGAGCAATGTCGTTGCCGTGACCGGTCGCCTCCGTAGCAACGCCCGCACCCTCGCTGACAGCTCCGTAAACGAGAACGGCTTCAGCAGGCAGTCATCTGCCCCCGAGTCCAGCACGTGAACCCGGTCCTCAAGTCGGCTCCGCCCCGTCAACACAAGCACCGGGAGCGACGGCCGCTTCGGACGCACCCTTCCCAACACCCCAAACCCGTCCAGTTTCGGCAGGTTCAGGTCCAGCACCATCAGGTCGTATTCGCACTCGCACGCCAGCCACCGGGCCTCCTCGCCGTCAGGAGCCACGTCCACCGCATAGTGTTCCGCCTCTAGTCCTTTTCGCAGAAAGCTCGCCAGAGGTACGTCATCTTCGACCACGAGGATACGCATGGCTAAACCTTGTTCCTGTCTGTTAACGGCACTTTTGTCCCCGCCATGCTGTCAAGAACCATTAGATTTTGCCAATCCACCTCATTTCCTAGTTCCGATACGGGAGGTCCTCATTTCGGGAACAAACCACTGGAACACCTTACTTTCCTATCAATAATGCATACCACTTAAGTGTCGAGTCCTCACTCACAATAACCTGTGACTCCAATCACAGCTTGCCGCGCCCCAATTTGGCATAAGTACAACATGCGAAATGTGGGGCCCAAGGCCAATGTCCTCAAAGTTTCCGCTCGTCTGAAGAAGTCGCTTCTCGATGCCGGTACGGTTGAAACCTATGCTGCGAAACACAGGCTGTTCCACCTCGATCAGGAAGCTGCTGGTGTTTACCTCGTGATGAAGGGAAAGGTCCGCCTCTCGTTGCCTGACCTTCCCAAACTCGACCGCGTATTTCCCGCCGGCTCCCTCTTGGGACTTCCCGCGACCTTTACGGGCCATGCCTATAGCTTGGAAGCCACCAGCGTTACCGACGCCGAGGTGTTGCACGTTGACCGGCAGACATTTCTCGACCTCATGGCCACCCAGCCCGAGTTCTGCCGCGAGGCCGCGGATATTCTCAGCCGCGAAGTCAGCTTCATTCAGGCAGCTCTGGCCGAGCGCCGTCGCGTTAAGTCTTCCGCCGCCTAGGCGACCCGCAGTCCCACCCGAACAAGAAAAGGGCACAGCCTAAGCTGTGCCCGGATACGCGTCATTCTAACCCCCTTATGAGGCTAGACTTTTTCCAGAGCTGCCTTCAGTAATTCCCAGAACGTCCCCACCGTCGAAATCTGCACCCGTTCGTTCGGGCTGTGCGGATCTACAATCGTCGGCCCAAACGAAATCATTTCCATCCCCGGATACTTCTCGCCAATCACCCCGCACTCGAGTCCCGCATGCATCGCAATCAGCTTGGCCGGCTTTCCGAACACCTGCTCATGCGCCGCTTGCAGCTTCTTAACGATCTCGCTGTCTGGCTCAGGCTTCCATCCCGGATAATTCCCGCTGTGCTCCGGCTCGAACCCGGCCACCTTGAAACCGGTCGCCACTCTTTTGGCCAAGGCATTGCGGCTTCCGGCAATTGCGCTGCGCTGGCTGGTGATGATCTCCGCCACGTCGCCGGTCACGGATACCACCGCCAGGTTGGTCGAGTTCTGCACCAACCCCGGGACGTCTGGACTCATCGCCATCACGCCGTGAGGCAGGGTCAGCAGCAAGTCGGTCACTCGCCGCGCATCCAGCCCGCGCAGCATTTTCTCCGGCCGCTCCACTTTCTCCACGCTGATCTGCAGCCCGTCGTCGAAGCTCCCCAGGTCCGCTTTCCAGTCGGCTTCACACGCGGCCACTGACGCGCGCAGCTTCTTTTCCCGCCTCGCATTCAAGACCACTACAGCCGACGCCTCACGCGGAATTGCATTCTGCGCGCTGCCGCCCGTAACCGACGCGATGCCGACTCGGAGCTCGTCCATCAGCCGCTGCAACACATCGCCCAGCACCCGCAGCGCGTTGCCACGCCCCTGATGGATGTCCACCCCCGAGTGCCCGCCTCGCAGCCCAAAAACTTTCACTCGCCATCCGGTGTCGCCCTTCGTCGGCACCAGATCCACCTTGCGCCGTCCGATGGTCTTCACCCCGCCCGCGCAACCGATGCACAGCGTTTCCGTCTCTTCGTTGTCAAGGTTGAAGAAGAACTTCGACTTCAGTACGCCGCCCTTGAACTCCGCCGCGCCCGTCAGGCCGGTCTCTTCGTCGATGGTGAACACGAACTCGAGCGGCCCGTGCGCGATGTCGGTTGACTCCATCACGGCCAGGCCCGCCGCTACGCCTACGCCGTTGTCGGCGCCCAGCGTCGTACCCCGCGCCTTCAGCCAGTCGCCGTCGCGCCAAACGTCAATCGGATCGGTATCGAAATTATGCGGCGTGCCTTCATTCTTTTCGCACACCATGTCGAGGTGTCCCTGCAGCAGCGTCGGCGTCGCCTTCTCGCGTCCTGGATGCGCCGGCTTCTGCACGACTACATTTCCGGCCTCGTCCTGCACCGACTCCAGCCCCAGCTTCTTGGCCTGCTCCTGCACGTAGGCGCGCGCAGCCGCCTCTTTGGTCGAAGCCCGCGGCGTCGCCGCCAGCACGGCAAAATGCTTCCATAATACCTTCGGTTCCAGCCCTTCAAATGCGGATGACATAGATCACTCCCAGCGGAAAGATTCCCCTGCCATCCTAATTGGCCGAGACCCGCTTGGCGAGTCGAGTGACTCGCCAGTACCGATTCAAGCGTTGTCATCCTGAGCGAAGGTTCGCGGTTTTTGCGAACCGAAGTCGAAGGACCCCTTTTTGGCGACTGATGACCCGGTGACTCCGCCCAGCGCGCACAAAAAATGCGGGGATCATCTCCCGCATCCTGTTCCCACGCCAACCCTCACTGCTGATACGGCTGTGGCATCGTAGCCATCGGTTGCATAGCGATCGGCGCCGCCTCCGGCATCACGATCCACGCGATGATGTAAGCCAGAATTCCGCCGCCACCAAACAGCGCCACAATCAGCCACACCACGCGCACGATGGTCACATCGACGTCGAAATAATCGGAGAACCCCGCGCACACCCCCGCGATCTTCCGTTCCGGGCTGCCCTTCGGCGGACGCATCAGCTTCTTCGGTGGTTCCGCAACGTAGCCCACTTGCCGTCCGCAGTAGGCGCACAGCCGCGCATCGTCCTGAATCTGTTTCCCGCAATAGTTGCAGTACATGGTGCCTCCCCACTAGCAGATACGAATAGCGTGCCAAAAGGTTCCCGCCACCGCAACCCCCAGATTGCCCAATCCATTGGGCGGGTTCTGCCGAATCTGGTGACTGAAAGCTGACGGCTGATAGCTGAGAGCCTACTGAACCACATACCCCTGCTTCATATACCGCCGCGCCAGATCCGCCGCCTCCGTCCCCGAATTCGCCGCAATTACCGCCTTGTACTTCGCCAGCGCCAGGTCGCGCTTGTGCATCGAGTCGTACATTTCGGCTTCTTGCAGCATCGCTCGCTGCTTGAAATCAGGCTCGATCGCCGTACTCGCCGCCAGCGCATAGGCGTCTGCCGCACCCTGAAAATCCCGCTGTCCCTTCTCCGCCTCGCCAAGTCCGTACGCCGGAATCTCCATGCGGCACACCGTAAATCCATTGCCGCGGCATCCCGCGACGATCTTCTGGTAGGCCGCCACCGCCTGTGGCCCATGTCCGGCGGCGTTCAGCAGATGCGCATATTCAGTGGCAACCAGGAAGTTCCGAGGAAACGCCTGGTACATCCCTCCCACGAGCTGCAAGGCCTCGTTGTACTTCTGCTCCCGCCGTAGGAAGAGCGCCAGCGCGATCTTGGCGTCCCATGCCACCTCCGGAGTGCCATGCGCAATGACATCCCGCAGGTATTGCAGCCCTTTCTCTTTATTTCCGCTGATCCCCACCATCGATGCTGCCACTTTGGCGGGCCAACTGAGGCTTCCAATGACATAAAGATGGATGCCCAGCAGCGCCTTCGCATCCACATAATTCGGGTCCAGTTCCAGCACCCGCTCATCGTCGCGGCGCGCGGCCAATACGTTCCGCAGCGCAGCAAACCAGGCGTGTTCCGCCATTGCCATATAGGTTGTCTTTAGCCCGCGGGCCACCCCGCGTGCATACAAAGCGTTGACTTCGTTTGGGTTTTTCGCCAGGTAGCCATCACACAGTTGAATCGATCGTGCGCTCAGCTGGTCTACCCGCTCCCGCACCTTGGGATCGAGAGGTTGCAGGTATTTCTTTTCCAGAAAGTTGTCGCTGGCGTAGGCCTCTGTGTCGAGCGACCCGATGCGCAGCAGTTCCTTGAAGATCACTGCCGACAGAAGGTGATTCACCGCAAATGGGTCGTCGGGATGCGCCTGCAGCGCCACCTCGAAATCCTTTACCGCCTTGTCGTAATCGAGGTTGTAAAAGGCGTCGAAACCCTTGCGTGTGATGGCGTCGTTGGTACTCCGAGTGGGCACCCAGGTACCGCCCTCGGCTCCGAAGCCGGGACGCACTACTGTGCACAGCAGCAGGAGCGCCGCCAGCGCCATCCAACCAGCCTTGCCACAACTCTCCGAATGCGGGGAAGACTTCATCGGGCTCGCTGTTTGCGAGTTTACCCGAAACCCTACGCCAGCGCAGTCAGTCATCCATGCTCCGTCCGCGCCTTGTCTCACCGCACGAAAGAACCCGCTCCTCTGGTCATTGCTCTTCCGGCAGCCGGAAAAGATGGTTCATCGGACCATTCCCTCGACCTACGGGATATGCCGCCAACATCGCCTGCCGCACAAACTGCTTCGCCTCCCCAACCGCCGTCGGCACGTCCCGCCCGCGGGCCAATAGGCAAGCCACCGCCGTAGCGAAGGCGCACCCCGTCCCGTGGGTTGCCCGAGTGTCAACCCGGCCACCCGGAAAGACCTGCTCCAGATCCTCCTCCGACCCTCGTAAGCTCAAGAAATCATTGGCTTCCCGCAAATCTCCGCCGGTGATGACCACGCCTCGGCTGCCTTGGTCGTGCAGCCTGCCAGCTAGTGCCCGAAGCGCGGGTAACGCTTTGTCCCAAGAAGTCGGAGTGGGAAATGTTTCCGGATTGTATCCCGCCAACACGACTGCCTCACCAAAATTCGGCGTAATAATGTCGCAAAGTGGTAAGAACTGATCACGAACCACTGCGATTCCTCTGTCGTCAAGCAGATTCGCCCCCGATGACGACCGCAAAACCGGATCAACCACCACATTGCGCGGCCGAACCTCTCGCAGGAATTCCGCTACCACCTCTGCCACCTCTCGCGACCCCACCATCCCAATCCGCACCGCGGCCAGTTCCACGTCGTCCATCAGTCGCGAAAGCGTCTCCCGCACCACGTCTGCCCGAAGCGGCTCGACCCGAAACACCCCCTGGGTTGACTGGACGGTCAGTGCAGTAATGCAAGTCACCGCATAGCAGCGCAGCGCCGCGGCAGTCTTCACGTCCGCCGTAACTCCCGCCCCCGACGACGGGTCGTACCCTGCGATGCTCAAGATAATCGGCCTGCTTGCCATGGGAAGACTGTACCGCAACCGCCAAACTCCGACATCCCGGCACGATTCGTCCGTCTCCGGAATCCCTATAAACTGTTTATTTTCATTCAGCTACAAGATTTCTCGCCCCCAGAAAACCAACCCCCTCGCGTTGCCACACAAGCCCGCCTCCTGAACTCCTCCCAAACCCCGCCCGCGCCTATCGCTACCGCCGGATGTCTCTGAATACACATAACTTATCATTAGTCAAGCACAAAATTAAGAAAAACTTAATTTCGATTGACTCCCCTTCTCCCCGCTATGTAAAATTTAACAATCTGTACGGGAGGGCCCCACATTTTGAAGCGAGGTGTTTAATGCTACGAGTACTGAACCAGGCAGCCTTGGTCCTGCTTTTGACCACGGCCCTGGGCGCGGCACCCGGTAACAACAAGACACCGGACTCGAACCAAGGTATCCCGGGACAGGCCCAGGAAACCATTAAGCCTATTCCGACCCGCAAGTTTCAGGTTGGCAAGGCTTCTTGGTATGGAAAGGTGTTCCAGCACAAGAAGACCGCGAGTGGCGAACCGTATGATATGCATGACTTTACGGCCGCTCACCGGACTCTTCCCATGGGCTCCTGGGTCAAGGTCACGAATCTGAAGAATGCCAAATCGGTAATGGTCCGCATTAACGATCGCGGACCCATGCCGAAAAGTCGGATTCTGGACCTGTCCTACGGCGCTGCCATGATTCTAGGCGTAGGCGATTCAGGTATCGCCAGAGTTCGCCTGGATGTCATCGAGACTCCGACCGTGGCCACAAATATCAGCCCGCTAGCGGCTGAAGGATCACAATAGTCCTGTAATCATAGTGCGGTAAAATGGGCCGATGCTTACCCGAGATCGGCTCATCGTAGCGCTGGACGTCTCCAGCGCTACGCAAGCCCGCCAAATCGTGCAATCCCTCGGCGAATCCGCCAGCACCTACAAAGTAGGCAAGCAATTATTTACGGCCGAGGGGCCGCAGGTCGTCCGCGACCTCGTCGCCTCCGGCCGTAAAGTCTTTCTGGACTTGAAGTTCCACGACATCCCCAACACCGTCGCCGGGGCTGTCGCCGAGGCCGCCAAGCTGGGCGTCACCATGCTGACCGTCCACGCCTCCGGTGGCAGCAAAATGCTGAAAGCCGCCGCCGAAGCCGCCGTCCAGTCGGCATCCAAGCCAATGGTGCTCGCGGTAACGGTTCTGACCAGCCTGTCCGACGCCGACCTGGCCGAGGTCGGTTTCAGAGGCAATGTTATAACCCAAGTTATAACGCTCGGAACGCTCGCCCGGAGGGCCGGATGCGGTGGTCTCGTGGCCTCGGCGATGGAAGCCCGGGAGCTTCGGCAGAAGTTGGGCTACGACTTCTCCATCGTTACCCCGGGAGTCCGCCCAGCGGGAACCGCCGTCGGAGACCAGGCCCGCGTCCTGACTCCCAAGAGAAGCCATCGCCGCCGGAGCCACTTACCTGGTTGTGGGTAGACCGATCTTGCAGGCCGCGGATCCCGCTATTGCGGCAAAGCAGATAGGGCAGGAGATTGACGAAGCTCTATCAGTGCGCGCCAACTCGTAGATTGGTGAGGCTGCTCATCAACCCGAACGCGTTCAGCAGCCAGATGACGACGACGATGACCACCACCCCGTTCAGAATCGACTTGATCGCGCTCTGCATGGGAATGTAGGTGTTCACCAGCCACAGCAGGACGCCGACCACTATCAACACAAGCAAAACCTGAATCAGCGGCATCTGAGGTCTCCTCTCTGCCCCAACAGTCTAGGTCGGACCGCGTAGCGGGAGTATCAGGTGGAAACCCTAGTGCAGACCTTCAGAATACCTATCAGAATTATCCGCCCAACGGCGGTGTGACCCCCGTCACTGACACCTGTTCACCCGCCTGTTGCAATAAGCGCGACGATGTTAACCCGTCCATTTTTTGCCTGTAGGCTGCGAGGGTCAGTGTCTGAAACTCCCCGTAACGCACTGCCATCAGGCCATCGCCGAAAGTCATTTTCGCGAGCAGGCTGATTCCGTTGTCACACAACTTACTACCGGATGGGTTGTCCCTTGCCCACCGCCACCCCCCTCTGCGGGGACTAACTCGTAGTACGCGCAATTGCAATAGGAGAAATACATGGACTTAGGAGCAGGTGTTCGAAAACTAGCGTTGGGAGCGCTCGCCGCGTCGAGTTTCTTCGTCGGCGTCGGCGCGGCTCCCGTTGTGGCACAAGACAAAAAGCCTAACGTCGTGATGCTCATGAGCGACGACGTGGGCTGGAGCGACTACGGTGTGTACTTCGGAGGCGGGTCCCTCGGGCATCCCACGCCGAACATCGATCGCATGGCGAGGGAAGGCGCAATGTTCACGAGCTGGTACGGCCAGGCCAGTTGTACGGCGGGCCGCTCCTCGTTCATGACCGGGCGCATCCCGATTCGCACAGCATTGTCGGTCGTGGTCGTTCCCGGCGACGCAAACGGCCTCCGGGCGGAGACGCCGACCATCGCCGAGTTCTACCGGAAGAATGGCTATCAAACCTACTTCTCCGGCAAATGGCATCTTGGCGACGTGCCCAAGTTTTATCCCACCGAGCACGGCTTCGACGAGATGAAGCAGTACGCCGCCTACTATCCTGGGGTCTACGCCTATGAAGACACGGCGCCAAACGCACATCCCTGGTTCCCGAAGTATAACGAGGAGTATTGGGCCATGTACCAGAAGGTCGTGAACCAATACGAATGGGAAGGCAAGGCAGGCCAGCCGGCGGTGAAGGGCAACAACGGAGAGAAAATCACCCTCGAAAACCTCGCCGACTTTGATGTCCGGCAGACGGACTCAGCGGTCGCGTATATCAAGCAACACGCGAAGGATGGCAAGCCGTTCTTCATGAGCATCAACTTCATGGGCATGCACCAGCCGACCAGCCCCAACAAGGCGTTCGTGGGCAGGTCGCACTTGGGCAACTACTCCGACAAACTAATCGAAATGGACGCCAACATCGGCCGCATCATGGACGCCATCCGAGCCGACGCACCCGATACCATCGTTATCCACACGGCTGACAACGGCGCATGGCAGGATGCTTGGCCCGATGCCGGCACCACGCCGTTCCGCGGCGAAAAAGGAACCGGCTTTGAAGGCGCCTTCAGGGTGCCGGGCATCATGTGGTGGCCGGGACACATTCCGGCGGGGCAAGTTCTCGACGAAATGATGTCGCACATGGATGTCTGGCCTACGACTGCCACCCTGGCCGGGCTGACACCGCCGCCACACGGGGAATGGAAAGACAACAACGGCAAGCCCATCTACTTCGACGGCATTGACAACACCGCCTACGTGACCGGCAAGACCAAACATTCGGCGCGCAGGGGATGGATCTATACCGACGGCGAGAAGTTCCTGGGTATGCGTTACGACGAGGCTGGCGACAAAAACAATCCCGACCTGAACATTGCGTGGAAGCTGCTCTACTCGTCGAAAGATACTTGGCTGGGCCCAACCTTGGACCTCGGCGCCATCGGCTCCACTTACAACCTCACCATGGACCCGTTTGAGAAATACGACATGACATTCAACGGCGCGGTGGCGACACGTAACCCGACCACCTCACCGGGCCGCTACGCCGGTATGGACAACGGTTGGGCCATCTCACTGTTGGACATTCCGCTCTCGGAATTCAACCAGTCCATCGTCAAGTATCCGAGCCTGAAACGATTCCCGGGCGGGGCCTCGAACGACATGATCCCGAACCTGCAGAACCCGGAAAACCCGCTGCCCTACGATCCACTGAAGATTCCGAAGACCATGGGAGCGCACTAGGTTGGTGCCCCAGGTTCGCGTCCGTTTTTTGGGACGCTAACCTGGGGTCTTCCCTCCGAAAGACAACCCATGCGGATGACTTATCTAGCTCGTACGCTGCCGTGGCTCGTGTTTGCCTTCGCACTCACATTGCAAGCCCAGGACACAACCACCGAAACTCAAACTAAGCCTGCCGATTTGCCGACTCAAACCTCAAGCCAGCCGCCCCCTCCCCAAGGAGGCGCGTCCGTCTCCGCCCAGGAACTGGCCAATCAGGTGAACAATCCGGCTGCTCCGGTCACCTTCGTTCAGTTTCGCGACATTCTTATCCCGAGTTTTCCTGGGTTTAAGGGGGCACTCAATTCCTTGCAGATGCAACCGGTCCTCCCCATTGGTCCCTTTCAGTCCTTCCCTTGGGTGCAGCTGGTGAAAATCACGTTTCCTATGGTCAGCTCCACTCCGGGTGCTGCTCCCCCAGTTGGCTGCATCGGCTGCGGATCGGGCACGACGGGCGCAACCGGCACCGGAGACCTGCAGGTTTTCGATCTCATCACCATCAAACAGTCGTGGGGCCGATGGGGCTTTGGGCCGGCCCTGGTATTTCCCACTGCCTCCGCGATTCCGCTTGGTGCCGGCAAGTACCAGATCGGTCCCTCGGCCGCGCTGATCTATACCGGCATCAAGAACCTCACTCTCGGAGCAATCGTACAGAATCCGATTTCCTATGCGGGCTCCCCCAATCGCCCGGCGGTCAACCAGATGATCATCACCCCCACGCTAACCCTCAACTTAAAAGAAGGATGGTTCGTCGGGCTGACCGACTACAATTTCTCCTTCAACTGGGAGAATGGTGGCGCACCGACCATCCCGTTAGGCATGCAGGTCGGCAAAGTGGTGAGAATCGGCAAGCAACCTATGAGCATGTCCATCGAGGCTGGCGGCGCAGCCGCCAGGCCGTCCGGAGTACCCAATCCTGGCTTGATCCTCGGCTTTGAAGTCAGCCCGATCTTCAACTTCCACGTTGGCCCCGGCGAGAAGGTCAAAGTGCGAGGTAAAGCGCCGTCGAACTGAGCCCATGCTGGCCCTGGGTGGACTTTGAAGTGAAATCCGAAGTGGGAGAGTAAAAATGAAATCTGCTGTACCGTCATCCAAGACTGAAAGGCGCAAGCAAGGCAAAGCGCTTCGCGACAAATGCCCGCGCACTTCGCAGGCTGAGTGGAAACCGCGATCAAAGTCGCAGGACATAGTCGCGCTGCTTGAAGAATCCGACGCGGATCGAATTCCCGGCCTCATTCCCGTCAAGTATCAGAGGATGTCCGTCTCGCCTTTCACGTTCTATCGCGGCGCAGCCATCATCCAGGCGCGCGACCTTGCGAATGCCCGCGTGTCAGGCGTCACCGTCCAGGCATGCGGCGATTGCCACCTGGCGAACTTCGGCGGCTTCGCCACGCCTGAACGAGCACTCGTGTTCGACATCAACGACTTCGACGAGACGTTCCCCGGCCCGTGGGAATGGGACGTTAAGCGATTAGGAGCGAGCCTTGTGCTGGCAGCGAGGGACCGGAGTTTCTCCAAGTCCGTCGCAGATGAAGCCGTCCGAGCGGCCGCCGCGTCGTATCGCCAGAGGATGTCTGAGTTCGCCGAAATGACGGTGCTCGACACGTGGTACGCACGAGTCACCATCGACGCGCTCAAAGAACATTTCCGGAAAGATGCTGACATGTCCGCCCGGTTGTCGGCAAAGCAAAAGCAGGCCCGCTCACGAAACTCTGAGGCGGTGTTTCCGAAGCTCACAGCAATTGTGGATGGGCGGAGAAAAATTCAGGACGACCCTCCGGTCATCTACCATTTCCATGAATTCGCGCCGCATTTCGAAAAGCAGCGCCTCAAGTTCACCGAGGAATACAAGCAATCACTGCAGGCCGACCGACGAAGATTGTACGACCGTTATCACTATCAGGACGTTGCGATGAAAGTCGTTGGCGTCGGCAGCGTAGGAACCCGCTGCTATCTGTCGCTGCTCCTGGCTGATGACGACGATCCGCTCTTCCTGCAATTCAAGGAAGCGCGCCGGTCGGTGCTGGAATCGCCTGGCGGCAAGAGCCGCTATCCGAATCAGGGTTACCGCGTGGTTGAGGGCATCCATGTCATGCAAGCGGCAAGCGACATATTTCTTGGATGGTCCCGCACCAAAGGCCACGACTATTATGTTCGTCAGTTTCGCGACATGAAGGTCTCCGCCGAGGTTGAAACCTTCCGGCCTAGCACCCTGGTTGGGTACGCCACCATGTGCGGCTGGGCGCTAGCGCGGGCTCACGCCAAGTCGGGCGATGCGGCGATGATTGCCGGATATTTGGGATCGAGCGGTCAGTTTGATGAAGCCTTGTCGCAGTACTCAAAAGCCTACGCTGACCAGGCTGAATGCGACTACGAGGCCTTTCAAACCGCTATTCGCTCCGGGCGCTTGTCGACGGAACCGGCAAAAGCCGCGGGGCTGGAATTCCTGTTGTAGCCGGCGGCCCGCCGGTGGCCCACATATCTCGCGGTGCCCCACAATTGCCTTCGGAGCAACTGTGGGGTTCGAGACCGCCCCACTGGCTGGGCGCCATGCGGACTCTATCGCTTCCATTATTGGAGATCGGCGTACGCGGAAGACCACACATACGGCGTTGGACTACATGATTTTCCCTGAATTTGCGGATTGCCCACCTGATTGGGACCGTTATAGGTCGGGCACGTACAACTCACGAGGGGAAGGTGGGTTCTCGGGTCGATCTTGCCGGTATTCATGCAGGGCGCCGTCATGCACCCAGCGTAAAGGTTTGCCTGGTGCGGTGGTATCGGACACTTTTGACTGAAGGCGCCGATATCGCCCGCGGGCGGGACGTTGCTGTTCATAGTGGGAAATAATCGTATTTGACTGAAGTCCGAGATCAGATCGGCGCCAGGGAACAATCCGTTGGGCGTGCTCCCGATCACGGAGCATATGTTTGCCTCGGGAAGCCCGGAGTTTAGGTCCGAGAAATTCAGGCATTGACTACCGTCTATGCCGCATTGTGCGACCGTGCTGAGATAAACATCCTTGTTCAAGATGGCGCTGATCTCTACGTACGAATACGCCCCGGCACCAGGAGTGTCCGGACTAATTTTGTAACAGTCGCATTGAGCAGCGCTCCCGTTCTGCGAAAAAGTACAACTCGGAGTTTGGTAGGGGCTCCCCGGCACGCCGGAATAGTAGCAAAGCGCAATCGGCCCGGTAGTCTGCAGGCGGCAAGCAAGAAAGTACGTCTTAAATCCCCTGACGTCAGAAGAAAGCGCGTCTGCCCACGCACACGGACTCGAAGAGCTGTTCGTCTGACAATCGTTGATGGTGACCTGCTGGCCGCCGTCGTAACTGTCAAGGTTGAACTGAGGCTGGCAACTCTGGTTCGGAGCGGGGCAAGTTTGAGCGACTGCCGGCACCGCGAACAGGCAGAGGACGAAGAGCGCGAAGCCATAAAAGCGCCAATCTTTCCTCCGCGTAGTGCTTGCTGTAGTCGCAAGGCGAGGCACGTCAGTTTGCATCAGGCGCTCCTTGATCTAGCACTTTAGCTTTCGAGATTCACGGTCGCGAATTATATATCTGTTCGCAGGCCTCCACTCATGATTTTCGTGCTGGAGGGCGGTGCGACAAACCTGTTCGCTGACTGTTTACGGCCGGAGGCCCGCATGTCCCATGGTCTATATTTGCCTTCTGCTGGCAAATGTGGGGCTTTTTCTGTCATCGCAAATCAACCGATTGTGGCGCTTTTTCCCGCTACATAGAATGCTTCTGTGCGTTGAGGACTCCATCGATTCCACGAATCACGCAGGCCGCACTTCATCACCTTCACCCGCTACCGAAGGCAGACTGACTCAAACACTCCCGCCCGCTCAGCCGGCAGAACGGTCGTGGAGCAGTGACCGGCACTGTGCCCTCGACGAATAGGGGACGGTTGCTGTCGAATCCCCATGGGCGGCCTACAAACGCAGATACCCCTCAGCCGACCGGAGTCAACTGTCCCGCACCTTTTCGACGGAGGAATGATGCAATCCCGCTGGTCCCAACAAAAGCCCCACAATCGCCAACATCGGGCGACTGTGGAACAGGGGATACTGACTTACTGTGCGCAAATTGCGATCGCGGTGGTTTGCCGGCCTTGCGTGTCTATGTTGTGGACCATCACGTCCCAGCCGTTATCAATTACATTGCCATGCCCGTCGGTCGGCTCTGAGGAAAACACTTTGACTTCGTCAGGGGTTTCGATGTCAAAACCTCCTCCCAGCACCTTCTTGCCCGCCGGACAGCTCGCATGAACGCTTTGGGTTGCGCCTCCCGGTACCACCACCCGGTTCACTACGGTTTGGTAGCCCTGGACACCGCAGCCTGCCAGCATGCACGTCATGCCAAGAACGCACACGGCAATTACCAGACGAGTCCAACTGAAGGTCTTCCAATTGATCGGTTCCATTTCAGCCTCCATGAGTTAGTCAAGAATCTCGATTTTGGCCCTGGAATGGCCAACAGTGTACACCCGAACGCTCCCTCAGTCTGGTTGCCAGACATCAAGGAAATGCGGAGTGCCCCCCAGTCGCCCGTCCAACGAACACTCAAAACTGAGCACACCAGCCATCTTCCGCGCCAGGTGGGCTTCTTGACCGTGTAGCATCCGCGCCATCCGTGTAAATCCGCGCGCGCCGTGACCTCTGCGGTGAACGCGCGTTTTCTAGTCACCAGCCCCTGCCACTGACCACTCCCCACGTTCAGCCATCACGCACATCGGTGACAAACTCGCTTGGTGTTAGACCGCCACCTGTCGTACACTTCCGCCCGGAACGATGAGGGAGAGCTGTCTTCCGCCGAGTCGAAGCTTGAGGCGTTTTGCGGGCGTCTGAGCACGCAGCCGAAATCCTCAGCGAGGTCCCGCAGCGGGGCCGAGTCGAAGACCTCATCACTCCACTCAGGTGCTTCAACCTGTGAAGGATCCTGCTCACTGTCGCATTTTCGCTTTTCTTCCCGCCGAGACATCCGTCCAGCCCTCAATCGTCCCGCGTAAGTCCTTTGTTAAGACGATTTTGCCCGTAAGTCCTTTGGCCAGAGGATTTTGCGCGCATTGCTCCAGTAAGTCCCATAAGAATGAATATTTTACAAAAATTAGGGGGGAGGGGGGTGGCGCGCGTTATCGGACATAGCCCAATTTGGGAACGCTTCGTTCCTTAGCGTTCGTCTTACTTGAACGACTTCAGCGCTGTGTCCTGGTCGTCGTGCACGTCGAAGACCGTGTACAGGCGCGTGACTTGGAGAAGATTGCGGACATTCTTGTTCATGTTCATCAGCTTGAGCTCGCCGCCCTGGTTGCGCAGCGTCGTGTAATTACTCATCAGCTCGCCGATGCCGGAGCTGTCGATGTGAACCACACCCGCGAGGTTGAGCAGAATTTTGCTGTAGCCCTCGCGCACAAGTTGCTGTACCGCGTCGCGCAATTTGCCGGTGCCTTCGCCCAGCCGAAGCTGGCCGCTGATGTCCACAATGGCAATGCCTTCCACCGCGCGGGTGCTGATCTGAACCGACATGAGGCGACTCCCAGGAACTTCTTGTCTGCCGAGTTTGCGCCTAAGTGTATATCCGAATCCGGAACTTTGCATTCTTAGGCGGCAACATTGCCGGCCTTTCCGCGTGCTAACCTCAGCCATATCAATTTGCCGAGAGCGCCCATGAACCTCATGCAATGGATGTTGGCTGTAGCGCTGCTGACGGCTTCGTCGGCGGCGCAGAAGAATGACTGGCTGATCGTGCCCGGACAACGCGTAGGGCCGGTCACGGCGGCAACCACCCGCGCCGAGCTCGACGAACTCTTCGGCAAGGAAAACGTGCGCGAACAGAACCTGGAAATCAGCGACGGACCTGACGTTGCCACCGTCGTTTACGGTACTGACTCGTCCGCGGCGCTGGCGATTACCTGGGAAAAAGAGCATGCGGCGTCGGTGTACATGTGCTTCGCGACCAAGTCGGGCCCGTGCCGCTGGCGCACGGCGAGTGGCATTCGGATTGGCCTGCCCGTCCCCGAACTGAACAAGCTGAACGGCAAGGGGTTCCAGGTCAGCGGGTTCGGCGAGGGCCGCGGCCAGGTTGTGTCTTGGCGCAAGGGCGCCCTCGAAGAAGATCCCGCGGCGTGCGGTCACCTTGTAGTGCGGCTGAGTCCGGCGGCCGAAGCCGAAGGACGGGAAATGTCGAAAGGCGAGTCGGAATTGTTCAGGCAGTTGAGGGGCGACAAGCCCTACTCGTCGTCGTATATGCCGCTGCTGGAGTTGGGAACCATTGTGTCGGGGCTGGAGATGCAGTTCACTGGCGCGGGCTGCGGAAAGTGAGAACGCTGTAGCGCGCCTGAAAAAAGCAAAGCGGCCCGAAGGCCGCTCTGCTTATCGCGAGCATATCGCGTGGTTCTAGTTGGGTGATACCGACGTACGAACGGCGAAGTGCTGTTCGGGAGCGGGCAATCCAGCACCGGCTCCGGTATCGCGAATGACGCGGTTGGTGTCGAAGTACACTTGCCAGTAGTTTGCGTTGTTGCAATAGGGACGAACCGCCAGCACCGGACCCGCGAGAGTGAAGGTCAGGATTTCGACGTCGGGCGCGGGGTTGGTGAGCACGTTGGTAATCTGCGCTAGATTTGACTTAAGGAGTGCGATGACCTTGTGCACGTCGGCAGTGTGGTCGAGCTGCGCTTGAAGGTCGACCCTTCGAAATGGGTTGTGGCTGAAATTCTGGATGATCTCGGCGAAGATCTTGCCGTTGCCGACGATGTTGCGGATGTTGTCGAGCGTGTTGATGGAAGTGACGAAAAGGCCGACCTCCTCGACGGTTCCCATGACTCCGCCTGCGACCACAAAGTCGCCGACCTTGAAGGGCTGCAGGATGACGAGGAATACGCCCGCTGCGAAATTGGCCAACAGGCCGCTCCAAGCGAGTCCTATGGCGACGCCGCCGGCAGCGATAAGGGCTGCGAAACTAGTGGTTTCGACCCCGAAGAATCCGAGGATTGCGATTACCAAAACGATATTGAGCAGGGCTCCAACCGCGTTCTGTACGTAACGGATCAGGGTTGGGTCAATCTTCTGCTTGGCCATGCCGCGGCCGATGAGGCGCAGAGCAAAACCGATAAGCCAGCGACCGACGATCCATAGGGCAAGTGCTTCCAACACCCGGATTCCCAGGGCCAGGGCCAAGGCCCAGCCCTTGTCCATGAGCGAATTCATTCTCGATGTTTCCATTTCAAGCTCCCATTTGTAGAACGGAGTGAACGACTTGCAGCCGGGGGGCAGCCGCTTTGAGGAATGATACTACCTTTGCCAATGCCAAGCAGCCCACGACTCTTGGCTAGCGATCAGCAATCCGCGGTCACCTTCTCATGAATGTGTTCTGCGAACTTCTTTGTGCGATGCCGGCCCACCTTAAGACGACACCGGGCTGCGTTCGGGTATGAGGCGTCCGATACGGCGGATTTGCGCGCCCACTGAACGCAGCTTCTCTTCGATGCGCTCGTAGCCCCGGTCGAGATGATAAACGCGGTCGATGATGGTTTCGCCGTCGGCGACCAGCGCAGCAAGTACGAGCGAGGCGGAGGCGCGCAGGTCGCTGGCGAGCACGGCAGCACCGCTCAGCGGGGTCTTTCCGCGGACCACGGCGCGGCGACCGTCGATCCTGATGTTAGCGCCCATGCGGACGAGTTCCTGGGCGTGCATGAAGCGGTTCTCGAAGATGTTTTCAGTGATGAGGCTGGCGCCTTCGGCTTGCGTGGCCAGCGCCATGAATTGTGCCTGCATGTCTGTCGGGAAGCCGGGATACTCCTCGGTGGCGATGTCGGCGGACTTCAGTGGGCCTCCGGAAACTACGCGCACTGTATCAGCAGTAATCGTGAAGTGAACGCCGCACTCGCCAAGCTTGCTGAGCAATTCGTCGAGGTGGTGGGGTTCGCATCCGGAAACTGTGACATCGCCGCCAGTGAGAGCAGCCGCGATGACGAAGGTTCCGGCTTCGATGCGGTCGGGAATGATACGATGCCGTGCGCCGCTGAGTTTGTTGACGCCGCGCACGCGGATGGTGCGTGTGCCGGCGCCGTCGATTCGGGATCCCATCTTTGTGAGCAGCGCGGCGAGGTCCACGACTTCGGGCTCGCAAGCGCAGTTCTCGAGAACGGTTTCGCCTTCAGCGAGGGTGGCGGCCATCAGCAGGTCCTCGGTGCCGGTGACGGTGATCTTTTCAAACACGATGCGGCCACCTTTCAGACGGTCGGCACGGGCCTCGATATAGCCGTGCTCCTGGGTGATGCGCGCACCGAGCTGCTCCAGGCCTTTGATGTGCAGGTCGATGGGGCGGGCTCCGATGGCGCAACCGCCGGGGAGAGAGACGCGGGCATGTCCCGTGCGGGCGACCAGCGGGCCAAGCACGAGGGTGGAAGCGCGCATGGTCTTAACCAAGTCGTAAGCGGCTTCTTCGTTGGCCAGGTTGCGGCAGGAGATGGTGGTGCGGTGCTGGGCGCGTCCGTAGCCGAGTTCGACCTCGGCGCCCATGGCGGCCAAAAGGTTGCGCTCGGTGACGATGTCGCGCACCTGGGGAATATTTTCGAGAATCACCGGCTCATCGGTGAGCAGGGCCGCGGCCATGGCGGGCAGTGCAGCGTTCTTGGCGCCGCTAACGCGGATGGTCCCTTCGAGCGGATTGCCGCCGCGGATAACGAGTTTGTCCATGAATAAAGTTCCACAACCATTCTAAGCGGTGCGGCGGATCAGCAAGAGGCTCTGGTCGTCGTCCTGCGCGTAGTCGGCGGCTAGGGCCGTATGGATCTTCTGCGCGATCGAGGACAGCGGCTGGGATCGGTTCTCGCGAAGGACATCTTCGAGCTTGTCAAGACCGAATTCGGTGCCCGATTTGTCAGAAGCTTCGAGGATTCCGTCGGTAGCGACGAGCAACACATCGCCTGGCCGCAGATCGATCCTATGGCCGCAGTACGGCGGCCCGGCGAGAAGACCGAGCGGCAACTGCTGGTCGGCGAGGCGCGCGACAGAACCCGTCGAAGCCTGCAGCATGGCAGGTTGCCCCGCGATCGCGTAGTCCACACGGCAGGAGCCGTTCGAGTCCGGCTGGATGCGCAGCGCCGTGCAGGTGGCATACATGTGCGGCTCTTTTACTTCGGGGAGGACCTCGTTGAGGCGCTCGAAAACGGCTTGCGGCGAGGGGAGATCGAAGAGCTGCGTGCGCACGGCAGTCTTGATCATGCCCATCAGGATTCCCGCGGGGAGGCCGTGGCCCGAGACGTCGGCGACGTAGGCAAATGTTGACCCGTCGGGAAGGGGGACGACGTCCACCAAATCGCCTCCCACCTCCGCGCTGGGTACCGAGACACCATAAATCTCGAGATTCGCGGAATGCCAATCGACGATCGGCACCAGCGTTTGCTGGATACTTTGGGCAATCGCCAACTCCGTCTGCATGCGCACCGCGCGCACGCCTTCTCGCTGATTGAAGTTCATGAAGCAGAGGTAGGCGAGGAAGCTCAAAATGATGCAGGCGATCGTGACGACGCGTGTTCCGTGTTCAGGTGTGGGATAGTCGAACGGCCCAAGTTGGTACAAGAGCATGGACAAGAGACGGGAGCCAACGATCCACAAAACGACAGCGCCGATCAGCCAGCGCGGATCGCGAAAGTAAGCCAGAATCCAGATGACCGCGATGAAGCCGCTGAACAACGACCACGCCATGACGGGAACGAAAGGCTTTCGTCCGAGGTCGAGAAGGTCGACATAACAGCCGACCAGGCCGAACAAGAAAAAAATAGCCAGCAGGAGTGAGGTCAGGCGGCCGAGGGGAACCTCTTTCCAATACTTGCGGTGGAGGGAAGACGGTTTCCTATGGGTCAAGTTCGCGGCGATAGAGCGGATGCCCATAGTCGGTGGAGAGCGACGCGATATCAGAGTAGCAGAGGCAGGCTACAACGCCTCGACGATGGCGTCATGCACGACGGGCCGGACTTGCCTGATGGCTTGCGAGGTTCGGTCAGGCCAGGTGCGGTTGGTCAGCAGTGTGACGGTGAGTTGGCGGTCGGGATCGATCCAGATCGACGTGCCGGTGAAGCCGAGGTGTCCGAAGGAACGCGGCGAAAAGTGGCAGCCGGAGGAAGATGGCGGCGAAGGAGTGTCCCAGCCGAGAGCGCGTGAAGTCCTTGCGGCGAGGTTTCGCGGCGGGTGAAGAGCTTCGACAGTTGCAGGCTGAAAGATGGGCGCGCCGCCACGCAGCATACATTCGGCGAAGCGGGCGATGTCGGTCGCTGGGGCGAAGAGCCCGGCGTGTCCGGCGATGCCGTCCATGACGGAGGCGTTTTCATCGTTGACCTCGCCCTGAATAATGCGATGGCGGAACGATGCGGTCGTCTTCGGTGGGAGGGATTACGTCTCTACATTCTGGCCGCGGATTGAAGCAGGTGTTTGCCATGCCAAGCGGCGCGAAGACTTCTCGGTGGGTGAAGGTGTCGAGTGGTTCGCGGGCGAGGCGGGCGAGGACTTCGCCTAGCAGGATAAATCCGATGTCGCTGTATTCGGCCTTTGCACCCGGGGTTGCGATTAGTGGAGTAGAACAGGCGCGGCGGACAAGTCCGTCGCGTGTGCAGGCGGTCTCGAACAGCTTGACGTAGGAAGGTAGTCCACTGGAGTGAGCTAGGAGCATGCGGAGAGTAACTCGACTGCGATCGCCGACGTGCCCGAACTCTGGAAGCAGGTCGGCAACCGGTGCGGCGAGATCGAGCTGACCTCGATCGAACAGCAGCATGGCCATGGAGGTAGTGGCTACGACCTTGGTGACCGAGGCGAGGTCGAAGATGGTGACGGCGTGAATCTCGGGGGACGCGGGATCGTACGTGAAGCGACCGAAGCCTTGCGACGCGATTAGCGCGCCACGGTAGGTGACGGCTAGAGCGGCGCCCGGAAGGGAGCACTGCGCGATTGCGTCGCGCAGGGCGGCGAACGCGCGGGCGAACTGAGCTTCCTGATCTTCGACAGCGTAGCGCATGGTGGATGGATATGACTGGTTCACGGCAGCGGCAACTTATAATAGCGTGCCGGTGGATAACTCCGTGACGTGGCGTCCGGCTGGACGTCCAATGTCAGTAGTGAATTATCGAAAGGGCCTCTTCGCTTTGACACGCAACCCTCGTTGGCTCGTGATTGCAACGGCTCTCATCTTCAGCCTGTTTCCGCCTCCAATCTTTTCGCAGTCGTCTTCTCCCGGTGCGACGGCTACGCCAGCTCCTCCAGCTCTGGTCATGGATTTGACAACCTACGCCGAGCGACTCGCGCCGGTGGATGCCATCGTGAAGAACGCCATCGAGAGAGGCCACACCCCCGGAGCGGTAGTGCTGATTGGGCATCAGGGCAAAGTGATTTACCGCAAGGCGTTCGGCAACCGATCGCTAGAGCCGACGATAGAGCCGATGTCAGTAGACACGGTGTTCGATATGGCGTCGCTTACCAAGGTGATGGCCACCACGGGCAGCGTGATGCGCATGGTGCAACTAGGGCAGATCAAGCTCAACGACCCGGTGTCGCGTTACATTCCCGAGTTTGCGCAGAACGGAAAGGGCGAGGTGACCATCCGGCAATTGCTGACCCACTACTCGGGCTTGCGGCCCGACCTCGATCTGAAGCCCGAGTGGACAAGCCAGTTGGAGGCTTTCCGGCTGGCGAGCGCCGAGAAGCTGATCAATCCGCCCGGCTCGACGTTTGTATACAGCGACATCAACTTCATCGTACTGGGCGAACTGGTGCAGAAGATGAGCGGCATGATGCTGAATCGATATGCCGAGACGTTCATCTTCGAGCCGCTGGGCATGACCAACAGCCGCTTCCTGCCGCCGCAGTCGTGGTTTTTGCGGATTGCTCCAACAGCGAAGGACGAGCGGTCGGGCTTGGTGCTGCGCGGGTTGGTGCACGACCCAACAGCGCGTCAGATGGGTGGAGTCGCAGGACACGCGGGGTTGTTCTCGACCGCGGACGATACCGCGAAGTTCGCGCAGGCAATGTTGAACGGCGGCGCGCCGGTGTGGTCGAAGCTGACCGTGGAGAAGATGACCACGCCGCAACAACCTCCAAACATGACGGTGCTGCGTGGACTGGGGTGGGATATTGACTCTCCGTACTCTACAAACCGGGGCGACTTGCTGCCGGTGGGGTCGTTCGGACACACGGGATTCACCGGAACGTCGCTGTGGATTGATCGGATCACGGATACCTACATTGTGATCTTGACCAATGCGGTGCACGTGAAGAACGGAAATGTGGTGACGATGCGCTCGGAGGTGGCCACCACGGTGGCGGCGGCGTTGCAGTTGAGCCCGACGGAAGCACAGCGCATGCAAGTGGCGCGCATCACGGGATACAACGAACTACTCGCGGCAGGCCGACGAGTCACGGTGCGCAACGGCGAGGTAAAGGCCGGCATCGACGTGCTCGAGGAACGAAACTTTGATGCGTTGAAAGTGGCAGGCATCGCGAAAGCGCGGATTGGGCTCGTCACCAATCAGACTGGGGTGGACAGCCAGGGACGGCGAACCATCGATGTTTTGGCACATGCTCCAGGAGTGCAATTGGCGGCGATCTTCAGCCCTGAGCATGGAGTGAACGGCAGTGCGGATTCCACCGACCTTGCGAATTCAAAAGACGCGGCCACAGGTGTGCCGGTTTACGCGGTCTACGGCGAAACGGATGCGAAACGGCGGCCGACCGCGGAACAGTTGAAAGGCGTGGACCTTCTGGTGTTCGACGTCCAGGACGCAGGAGTGCGCTTTTACACCTACGAGACAACGCTGGGATATTTTCTGGAGGCGGCGAGCAAGGTCAACAAGCCGATCGTGGTGCTGGACCGGCCGAATCCGTTGAACGGTGCGTATGTGCAGGGGCCGGTCTCGGACGCGATGCTGGAAAGCTTTGTGAACTACCATAGCGTGCCGATCCGGCATGGCATGACGGTGGGCGAGCTGGCGAAGATGTACAACGCCGAGCGAAAGATCGATGCCAAGCTGACGGTCATTCCGATGAAGGGCTGGCTGCGTGGCGATTGGTTCGATTCGACGGGGTTGGAGTGGATCAATCCGTCGCCCAATTTGCGGGGATTGAATGCAGCGACGCTGTACCCGGGCGTGGAATTGCTGCAGTTTACCAATGTCTCGGTAGGACGGGGAACTGACACGCCGTTTCTTTGGATCGGCGCACCCTGGATCAAGCCGAAAGAACTGGCGGCATACTTGAACGCGCGCCTCGTCTCCGGAGTGCGGTTCGTGCCGGTGGAGTTCACGCCTACGTCGGCTACCAATGCCGGCCAAAAATGCGGTGGCGTCCAGATCATCGCGGTGAACCGCGAGATCGTGGACTCGCCGGAGTTGGGGATGGAGTTGGCAGCGGCGCTGCACAGACTCTATCCGGCGGATTTTGATCTGGCGAAGGTCAATACACTGCTGGCGAACCAAGCTGCATTCCAGGAACTGCAATTGGGGCGGGACCCGCGGCGCATCGCCGAAGACTGGCGCGATGGCCTTGAGAAGTTCCTGCAGGTTAGGGCGAAGTACTTGATTTATCCCGAGAAGTAAAACGCTACTGCTGGCGGAGCTTGGGTCCTTCAAGAGTGATTTCGCGCTCGAGAATCATCTCGACGGAAGCGCCGGGATCGAGCTGAATCTCGGGCCCGCGGGTGAATAGCACGGTTGCCAGTCCAAGCGCAGCACCCGCTCCAGCGCCAATGCCAGCACCCTTGCCGTCGCCAGTGATGCCGCCCAGGCCAGCTCCGGCAGCGGTTGTCTTCGCAATCGTAGCGGCGTCTTTGCCTTTGCTTCCCTGACCTTCAATGGTGCCTTCCGAGCCTTTCGTATCGACAGTCTGAAGGCCGGGAACCTTATCCACGGCTCCGGGTAGAAGCAGGGTGTAGCCATTGGGCAAGATCATGGAAGTAAAGCTGAGCTGGAGTTCGGCCCGGCCCTTGACTCGTCCGGGACGGGCAACGCGGCGCACGACGCCTTGAATATAGGTGCCAGCGGGGATCACGATGCGATTGTTCTGGGCCACTGGAAAGGCGGTCTGCGCGTATACCGGGTCGCCTTCCTTGGCGGTCTTGGTGGTGATGCCCTGAGTCAGAGTGAGAGGGATCTTGGTGCCGGATGGAACGTTGTAATCCGTGCCGGGATCGACATTGGACTGCTGCTGGGGCACCGGATTACGAGGCACGACGTGGGGTTGGTCCTGCCCGAAACAAACCGGCATGATGGACAACGCGATGAAGGTTGCGAGTGCGGCGATGCGCATGACACTCCGGAACGAGACAGTTTACATCTTGTAACGCCGAATGCGGTAAGAAGTCGCGGGGAAAGAGACTGTCAAAGCCGAGCGTCTACGGCTGATTCCTTCCTTGAATCAGGGAAGGAACCGGGAATCAAGCTAACTTGATCCTATTTCAGGTTGTACAGCGCGTTGACATGCGCGGTGACGGTGATCTTCTGGGCGCCAAAGTCTTCCGTGGGCGCCGGTGCCGCTTCGCTCGCTCTCATGGCGGCGGGGGCGGACATCATCATCGGACGCGGGCGCGGCTGTTCGTAGGTGTCCACCGAAGCGTAGGAAAGTTCGCCTAGCGCACGGCCACCGGTTTTAGCAACGGCATTGGCCTCATCGTGGGCGCGGCGCAGAGCGTCTTCCACAGCTTTGATCTTGGCGGCGTCCATGTCATCAAGAATGTAGCTGAGCGACTGGTTGCCAGTGACATCCATGTCGGCGATGCCTTGGGTCAGCGGGCCGATCTTGGTGAAATCCTTAAGCTTGATGCTGATGTTGGTATCTACGCGATAACCCACGAGCTTGCGTTTTGGGTTCTTGTAGTCATACACGGGCTGGACGGAGAAATACCCGACCTGTGCCTGTTTAGGATCGAGTCCGTTGGTGCGCAGAAGCTGGCGCACCTGTTCAGCGGCCTTGGAGGCGCGGAGATTGGCGGCCTGCAGATTGTCTTCTTGCGCGGAGATATCGAACTGCATGACCGCGGTATCGGGTTCGGACTCATACTTGCCATCGGCACCGACCCAAACCGTATTGGGCATCACGCCGCTGGAGCGATCCTGTGCGGATAGCGCCGACGCTCCGACGAGAACGGCAACGAAGGTCACGACACTAGCGATGCGGGTAAGACGCGAGGTAGATTTCATGACACCTTTCCGACGTGCGCCAGCAGTAATTGTCACCGTTACAGATTGTACGGAAAGTGTGTGGCTGCGGAGTAGTTCCTTTTCGGGACGGAGCGCGGAACCAAGAACGACACAGCATTGCCGGTGAGATTACTGTGTGCAGCGCATAAAAACGTGGCGATAATAACCTAAGCTGCGGTGTGTTGACGCGTAACGGTCTGCGCAGCTCAGGAGTGCTTTATGCGCAAATGGTTGGTGCCACTTGCAGTGCTGGGAGCCGGCGGCGTGGGCGCTTTCTTCGCCTCGCCCAAAGGGCGGGAACTCCTGCGGCGCTGGCGGGCGATGTGGGAAGACGCGCCGGAGCGTTGGGAAGACTGGAACGATGCCGCACAGACCGAACTGGATCGCATTCAGGTCACGCTGAATCAGATTGCTCAATCGCTGGAGCCGCACGGTGAACCGGGGCGGTAAGCCACGCTTCCAACCTGACTGAGCGCTCCCATCGCGCTCCACGATCCGGTTACGCGCCGACAATCTCGTTGATTTTTCCTGCCATACGAATGTCTCGCTGAGTTACTCCGCCAGAGTCGTGAGAAACCAGCGTGAGCGTAACCCGGTTGTAATTAATCAAAATGTCAGGATGGTGATTGGCGGCCTCGGCGGCGGCGGCGATGACGTTCACCACCTTCATCGCGGCGGCGAAGTCGGCCAATTGCAGTACGCGTTCGATGGCATCGTCGCGGCGGGCCCATCCGGGCAGTGTTTTCAAAGCAAGGTCAATCTCGGACTGGCTCAGAACGGCACTCACGGCAAACTCTCCTCGAGGGCGGTGTTCGCTAGTGTACGCCCGTGGAACATCAAACGCGCTCACGTCGATCGATCAGGTCTTTCGCGTCGATTGCCTCGCGCAGCGATTGCCATAGTGACTCGGGGATGGACAGGAAGGTCTCAACCACGATGGGATCAAACTGATGGCCGGAGTGCTTTTGGATTTCGCGGCGCGCTGAGGAAATGGACTGGGCGGCGCGGTAAGGCCGGTCTGAGGTGATAGCGTCAAAGGTGTCGGCCACGGCAAAAATCCTGGCCCCAAGGGGGATTTGGTCGGCCTTGAGTCCGCGGGGATAGCCGCTGCCGTCGTAACGTTCCTGGTGCGAGTAAACGATGTTGGCCGCTTCGTGAAGGAAGGGAATCTTGCGTAGCATCTGGTAGCCGAGCATGGCGTGCTCGCGCATTCGCATCTGCTCTTCGGGCGTCAGGCGGCCGGGCTTGCGGAGAATGGCGTCGGGGATGGCCATTTTGCCGACATCGTGAAGGAACGCGCCGCGGGCAATCACGCGCACTCGCTCGCTGGGCAGGTCCATGGCGCGGGCTATGGCGATGGTAAAGGCAGTAACACGCTTAGAGTGGCCTTCCGTTTCTGCGTCTTTGAGGTCGAGGGCATCACCCAGAGCTTCCAGCGTGATGTCGTAGGAGCGCTCGAGTTCGTCTTTCGCCTTCTCCAAGTCGCTAATCGCCGTCTGAAGCATGTTGGTGCGAGCGGTCACGAGCGATTCCAACTTGTTCTTGTAGTCGTTGACCTCGATCTGGAGCCGGCGAGTGTGCAGGGCGCGGTGCACGGAGGCGAGCAGTTGCTCGCGCTGGAACGGTTTCAGCAGATAGTCGTACGCGCCGTTATGAATGGCCGAGAGCGCGACCGACAGGTCGTCTACCGCAGTGACCATCACGACCGGCATGTTGGGGTCGATTTTGTGGACCTGGTCGAGGAGGGCAAAACCGTCCATGCCTTCCATGGCAAGGTCGGAGAGCAGGAGTTCGTAGCGCTGGCCTTGCTGGAGTGCCGCAAGCGCTTCCTCGCCGGAGGCGAGTGTTTGGCAGTCGTAACCGGCGCCCGACAAGATCGCCGTGACGAGATCGCGAATCGATCCGTCGTCGTCTACCACCAGAATACGTTCGTCAAAGATTGGCTTAGGAGAACTCATGCCCGGAGTCGTAATCGGTCGATTTGAAACAATTGTAACCACTGACGACGATTTCGTTTCGCAGTAATTGTACGAAGCGTGAAACGGTCCAAGTGTTGACTGGGCAGGACGTTTCACGTTTGCGCTGCGGGTTGATACGCGGGAGGGCGGACGAAAGTTCCGTGGTTATGGGCGGCTGCGGTATTGCCCGGCGGCTCCGGCAAACCAGACAGCGCCTGCCTAAAGCGCTACTTCGGCGGAGGCGCGGAGGGCGGCGCCGATTTCTCAATCCGTCGAGACTCGACGGAACAGGAGTTGCTGCGTCAGGTGGGAACGCCGAGCTTGGGCAACAGCCACTGGGTCAGCACGATGTAGCCGACGATGAAGAGTACGATTGCAGCCCAATCCTGGTAAATGCATAATTGATTGTGTCCTATCGGCTAAGGTTTGGCCAGCAATTCGCCAACTGCTTTATCAAAAACGGACGTTTCCGTTGCGCCCAGATATTTGCCGACAATGCGGCCTTCGCGGTCGATGACAAAATTGACGGGCAGGCCCAGCACGCCGCCGAAACTCTCCGCCAGTTTGTCGTCGCCCACGGCGACCGGGTAGTTCATCTTGTATTGCTGGTAGAACGCTTTGACCGGCTTGGCGTCGTCGTCCATGGAGATGCCGATGACCTGGAAGCCCTGCGGGCCGTACTTTTCCTGCATCTCGACGAAGTGGGGAATCTCGGCGCGGCAGGGCGAGCACCAAGTCGCCCAGAAATCGAGCAGAACAACCTTGCCTTTGTAATCGGACAAGGTGAGCTTCTTGCCGTCGATGTCGGTGACGGTGAAATCGGGGGCGGCATTGCCCGAGGCCGCGGGCTTGGGCGCCTGTGCTTTGTGGCGGCTGGCGACGTAGAGACCGAGCAGGCAGAGGGCGACGATGCCGTAAATCAGAGATGCGCTTGAGACGACATATTGGGGCTCTATTCTCCCCTCGCGACGGGGTAGCCCTGGTTGACCCAGTCGGTGCCGAAATCGCTGGTGATGTAAACGGCCTTCACGTTGGTAAATCCCATGGAATGCAGTAATTGATACGCAGGGTGCATGTTGGGGCAGTGGCCCCAGGGGCAGCATCCGCAGTAGATGACGATGGCGGAGTTTTTGGGTAGCGATTTCACGCGCTCCGTGAGCTTCTCGCGTCCGGCGTCACTGGAGCCAGCGCCCATGTATTCCGCGCCGACGATGTGCGCCTGAGAGAACATCGAGCGGGGACCGACGTTAAGGATGAGCGGCTTCTGCTTGGCGGTCTTCAGGGTGTGATTCAACTGCTCAGGCGTGATGAGTTGCGATTGCGGTATGGGATCGTTCGAGGGAAGCGCGCTCTGTGCGGAGCCTCCCTGGAAGCCCATTGCAAGCGGGCTGGATCCATCGGACAAGAGTGGTCCCTGAGCGAAGGAAAGGCTGGTGAGTGCGAGCGTTAGGAATGCGAAAGCGACAAGATTGCGGAACAGCTTCATTACAACTCCTGGTTAGTCAGTATGGGTAGGTGGATCATTTTCTTCCGCAGCATCCAGCGCTTCTTCTTCCTCGCGCTTAAGTGGGCGGAGCAGGGGGAAAAGAATGACGTCGCGGATGGAACGTGAATCGGTGAGCAGCATGGTGAGGCGATCGATGCCGACGCCTTCGCCGGCCGTTGGCGGCAGGCCGTAGCTGAGGGCGCGGATGTAGTCCTCGTCCATTTGATGCGCTTCTTCGTCTCCGCGCTGCCTTTCTTCGAGTTGGCCCTCAAAACGGCGGCGCTGCTCCTCGGGATCGTTGAGTTCGCTGAAGGCGTTGCCGATTTCGAGGCCGCCGACGAAAATCTCGAAGCGCTCGACCCAGTCGGCGTTCTCCTCAGGCTCGCGCTTGTTTTTCGACAGCGGCGAGATGGCGAGAGGGAAGTCGTAGATGAAAGTCGGCTGAATGAGGTGAGGTTCGGCGACGAATTCGAATATCTCAGCGATGGTCTTGCCCAAGGGCACTGCTGGATCGTAGGGAATATGCGGGTTGGTGGCGTTGTAGCGTTTGACGAGTGCGGACAATCCGCCGGCGGTCGAAAAGTCGGCCATCACTGGCTTGTCGCCCGCGTTCTCGGGCCAGTACTTGATGATGGCGTCGCGCATGGAGAGGCGCTGGAAGTTGGACCAGTCGATCTCGTGTCCGTTGAAGTGCGAGATGGGCGTGCCGTTCACGTCAATTGCGACCTGGGACAGCATGCGGGCGGTGAAGTCCATCATGTCGAGGTAGTCGGCGTAGGCCATGTAGAACTCGAGCATGGTGAACTCGGGATTGTGGTGCGTCGAGATGCCCTCGTTGCGGAAGTTGCGGTTGATCTCATAGACGCGGTCCATGCCGCCGACCACCAGGCGCTTGAGGTAAAGCTCGGGCGCGATGCGGAGGAAGAGGTCGAGGTCGAGCGCGTTGTGATGGGTGGTGAACGGCTTGGCTACGGCGCCTCCGGCGATGGAATGCATCATTGGAGTCTCGACTTCGACGAAAAAGGCGGCGTCGAGGAAGCGGCGCAGGGACTGCACGACTTTCGCGCGCTTGATGAATACCTCGCGCACGTCGGGGTTCATGGTCAGATCGACATAGCGACGGCGGTAGCGGGTTTCGACGTCTTGCAGGCCGTGCCATTTTTCGGGCAGCGGGAGCAGGTCTTTCACCAGGAAGGTGATTTCCTCGACGTGGACTGTGAGCTCGCCGGTGCGGGTGCGGAAGAGGTAGCCCTTCACGCCGATGTAGTCGCCGAGGTCGAGCAACTTATAGAGCGCAAAGCCCTTTTCGCCGACGAAGTCGAGCTTAACGTAAATCTGGAGCTTCTTGCCGCCTTGCTGGAGATGGGCGAATCCGGCCTTGCCTTGCAGGCGGATGGACATTATGCGTCCGGCGACGGAGACGTTGACGCGCGGGGATTCCAGCTCTTCGGCGGTTTTGGGCAGGTATTGGTCGAGAATCTGCGGGAGAGTGTGCGTGGATTCATAGCGATAGGGGTAGGCGAGCTGCCCCAGCGCTTCGATTTGCTTGAGCTTTTCTTTGCGAAGTTCGTAGATTTTGTCGTCGAGGGCCAATGTGGGTTCCTAGTGTGCGTGAATCTCTAATTATAGATGGCCGATGTCAGCGGTCAGCCATCAGCCATCAGCCGCCAGTACCCCCTCCCCCTGCGTCATTGTGTTTTCAATGATTTGCGAGACGGTTTCGCTCAAGCTTTGCGGAAACAAAGGATTTAGCGGTACATCATAGATTTTATTAGGGTTAGAGGCGCGATGTTGGGTGCGACGGCGGCGGCCAGCCAGCTCGGTGCGGAGGGCGGCGGCGGACAGATCCATGGCCCAGAGCATCATCAGGGCGACATCAGGGTCGATGCGCTCGGTGGCGAGAACGCGGTTGATCTCGAGCTGGTTCCAGGCAAGGTCGCGAACGGTCTCAGGGATGCGGAGGCGGGGGATGAAGGTGAGACGACGGGCGCGGGCCATGTTGTGGAGTCGTGCCTGGGCGTCGAGATGATGTCGGCAGCAGGCGCGGCGGCCGACGGCGGGATGTTGGCAGCGGCGTCCGTTGGGAAGGACGTGGCGGCAGGTGGGGATGATCAGGGCACACGAGTCCATAGAGACCTCCGCGGGTCAATGTTCAGGGTAAGTTCAAAGGAGAGGGGATTGAAAAGAATAAAGAGGGGCGACGAAACTAAAGTAACCAAAGTATTCCGAAATGGGAAAGAGAATGGCGAAAGAACCGGCAGAGACGGTTCAGCAGGAGCCGGTGTTACCTCCGAGACGAGATTTCCGACAGTTATGCCTGACTAGGTCATTCGGATGAATCAATCAGTCGGTATCGGTAACTGCGAGGATCCAAAGATTTCGCAGCTCCAAGTCGAACAGAACTGATGTCCAGTCATACGCCATTCCATGAAACCAGGGAGTCCAAGGACCGAAGTTCACGTAGGAGAGCAGGTCACCGAAACGCAGAGCGAATGCTGCTTCACAGAAATCAAGTGCAAGCTGCTTTTCCGCTCGCCCATCACCCTCCGGAATGGAGTAAGCACCTCCCACATGGAGACTCTCCGCCAATCGGCCGTCGAACAAAAAAGGACTTTCCATGCTGAAATTGTGAACATCGGTCAGTGGATGAGAGGATGGATTAGCCCTCTGTTCGAGATCCGCAATCATCAGGCTAGGTACGCGGTTCCGCACTTCGGAATGCGACAAAATCGACGCAAGAATACCGTCCTCTGTCAGGCGATTTCTTGAAGCAAACCAATCGAATGTTTTGTCAGGGGAAATGAGGAAGGCACACAGGAATGCTCCGCCGTTCGGACGAGAGCTCCGAAGACTCTCGAGTATCTCTTCAAACGGTGCTGCGGTTAAAGGGACGTCTATCAGTTCAATCCCCCGGCACATAGCTGCAGTTTCCGTCCACGTCGGGCGTGACTGATTCCAATCGGGCACAAGACGCTGCATGGTATCGGAATTACAACACAGCTGGCGTGGATAGGTCTTGTCGAACCCAAGTCTGGAGTCGTGCCGAGATATGGAATGGGAGATAGAGGCTGCTAGGCTGTTGACCCTTCAACTCGCGCTCGCCCGATCCGCAAAAGAGGCGGATCGAAAAATCTTGGCGAGCGCTCGGCGAAGGGTATGGAGAAATAACAAGTGCAGAATGCACCGCTGAACAGGCTGCTGAAAAAGTCTCTTGCGTCCGCTCGGTTAGGGGTACGCAGGTATTTTTTCCCGATTAACCCGTGTTGTGTGTCACCGTTTCTACCTCTGCGGGAGTTTCACTATCTCCGGCAGAGACACTACTCCCCGCGCTTACACTGCTGGAATCAGCTTCACCAGCCGCACCAGATTCGCCGCCGTAGCTAGCAGACGGAAGAATCCATCCACCTTCTTCTCGCCGCGCAACTTCACCTGCCGCAGCAGGCTGTCCAGCTTGCCCCAGCCAAATATTTTCTCCACCAGTTTGCGTTTCTTCTGGCTGATGGCGAAGCGGGGATCTCCCCGCTCTTGCTCGCTCAGCCAGTTCGGCCACTTCGGGTTCGGTTTGTGTTCGGCCACATGCGGGACCACCCGACGCTGTCGCAATCCTTGCACGAAGTCCTCGTACTGGTAGCCGATGTCGGCTCCCAACGTGATGGCCGGCGTGCTCGAGTTCACCGCCGCCGGGCTCCGCCCCAGACTATCCAGCATGGCCAGCGCGGCTTCTCGCTCTGCCCGAGTGCTGCTTTGCGTGGCACAAGCCGCTACCACCAGTCCGGTGCGATTCTCCAGCAGCACGTGTCCCAGATAGCTGGGCCGCGACTCACCTGCCGTGCTCTTCTTGTACAGCCGCGCCTGCGGATCGGTTGTCGACTCGTGGGTGTCGCGCAATAGCTTCTTGCCCCGCGCCCCGGTGCCCCGCCTCGGCGGCGGGTCCTTGGGCACGAAACTCTTGCGACTGGCCCAGGCCTCAATCAGCGTTCCATCCACCGTGAAGTGCTCCTCGCTCAGCAGATCGTGCTCCGCCGCCTGCCGCAGCACCGCCTGCAACAGTCGCAGCGTTACCTCTCCCGTCAGCAGTCGCTCCCGGTTCTTCGTGAACACCGTTGCGTCCCACACCCCCTCGTCCGCATTCAGCCCCACGAACCAGCGAAACAGCAGGTTGTAGTCCATCTGCTCCATCCGTTGCCGTTCGCTGCGAATGGAGTACAGAATCTGCAACAACAGGGCTCGCAACAGCCGCTCCGGGGCAATCGACGGCCGCCCCCAGCGCGGGTACAGTGCTTCGAAATGCCCCCACAACTCCTCGAAGGCTGCGTCCACCATCACACGTATCCGCCGTAAAGGATGGTCGGCTGCAATCCGATCCTCCAGCTTGATATAGCTGAACACCACTTCCTGCTGCTCGTCGTTGCCTCGCATGCCTTCTGTCTAGCTCAACTCGCTGTGGAAACCAGCTACCTTCTCTGATACCCCTGCCCACTTTTTCAGCAGCCTGTGAAGCGCTGCTCCACCCGTGTCGTGCCCACCCATGCCGTGCGCCACCCACGCCAGGCACCATTGATGCCCTGCGCTGACGATGGCGTTGCGAAGCGGTGTGCCGTCCCTGGCGGGACTTGGTTCACGTCGCGCGACGCCGCTCCGCGGCTGAGGGCTATGTTTGGCCCGTCAAACGCGGGCTGACGCCCACGCCTAAAAGCGCGTCGCGGCTCCGCCGCTATCACGGGCCAAGTGTGAATAGAACCACTCTTTCTTGAGATTACCGAGGGCGAGTCCCTGCGCTCATTAACGTCTTGCCGACTGACGCTTCAAATGCGAGCGCCCCCAGTTACACATCATTTCGACCACTGGGGCGAGCGTCCGTCCATAGGAGGAGAGTGAATAGTAAACGCAGGGCGGAATGGTTTTCTTATCGTCTCTTTTGACGATGGCATCGGCAACAAGTTCCTGAAGATGCCGGATCAGCATGCGCTCTGTGATTCCGGGAATGGAACGCCTGAGCTCGCTGGTGCGTCTCGGCCCATCCTGTAGACGCCACAGAATCGTACCTTTCCAACGGCCGTCCATGACTCGCATCATGGCGTCGACGGGACACTCGCCCACTTCCTTTTTCGAGACCGGCATAGTCCTGCTCCTCCTATACTGACAAATGTGGCAGTACCTTGAAACGTGTCAGTACAAATCATACACTTTGAGTCATGGAGGATTCTATGAGCAACAAACATCTCCCCCGGCTCTTCGCGCAAGCGCTAAACGAAAAACGGGTTGAACTCTTCGATGAGTTCATCCACCCGGAGTACAACAATCACAACGCATACGTACAGCCGGGCCCGGCGGGCGTTAAAGCATTCTTTCAGCACTACCTCGACGCATTTCTCGACACGAAAGTTGTGATGGAGGACGTGATCGAAGAGGGCGATCGCATCAGCGCCCGCTTTACCTACAACGGAACCTTTAGCAAGCCGTTCATGGGCTATCGGCCCAATGGTACAGCGGTCCAAATGCGAAGCATCGACATCTGGCGCGTCGAGGACGGGAAGTTCGTAGAACACTGGGACGAACTCAATCTGCTGGAAGTCTTCCAGCAGATCGGCGCGGCGACGGTGAGAAAGCCGGAGGGACAATGAACCATCTGATATTGCCGGTGTCTCTGATTGGCATCCTAAGCACGGCAGTGGTTTGCGGCACGGACATGTTCTTTTTGACTGTCGGCCGCCCTGCTCTCAGGTTGGCTTCGCCCTCTGCCGGAACCGAAGTGATGGGATTTATCCATATCCTCGCTGACGCGCGGATGCCGATCTGGGGCGTCCTGGCGATCTTGTCGAACTTCTTGCTGGCCTTGTTCAGCCGGAGTGGACATCGCCGGTACTATTTTGCCTCGCTCGCTATGCTGATCCTGTTCGTCGTTATCTACAATCGTTTGTCAAAGCCGATCAATCGGCTTCAAACGGAAGCGGCAAAAACGGGAACAAGGCTCGACAATGCGCGAGAGCTGCAGGCGTCGTGGGATCGATCAGTAATGATCCGTACTCCGCTGCTGGTTGTGTCTCTACTTGCCCAGTGCCTAGCATTGCTAGCCACTTCGGCGTAAGTGCGCCTGTATGCTCGCCTTTCAGGAGCAGAAAAAGGCACACGCTAACAATTGCGCCATTATCGGCTGCAGCGCGATGTGCGGACCTTACCCGACGCTGTGGATAGCGGGCAACCCGGGACCTGGCTTTCCGTAGCTAGCTGGCGAGAACAGGCCGTTGCGCATTTAATCACAAGTCGTGCCCCGATACGAAGGGGTCGATAGCGCAAAAGACGCCGCTCCGCGGCTGGGGGCTTCATTTGGCTGGTCGAGCGCGGGCTGACGCCCACGCCTAACAGCACGTCGCGGCTCCGCCGCTAGGATTCTGTGGGTGTCTTTTGCAGACTGTAATGACCTTGTCCTTCCAGCGCTTAGGCGTCATTAGATGGCCCTGCAGCATTTCCCACAACTCGCTATGCTGGCGAACTCTGGTCACCGTGTAGCCGCGCTTCCCGGCCTTGCCGCCTTCCTTCCATGACGAACTCCTTGTCCAGCCCTTCTTGCGGGCTATTTTGAGGGCTTCGTCATACGTGAGTGCAAAGGCTACGGTCTTGGTCGAATCGTCCACTTCCCACACATAAACGATCAACATCCGGGGAAAGCGCTGGTACTTGGGATCCAAACCAAACGTAGACTTTGAGGCGGCCTTCACCTGAATTGGGCAAGCTATGAAATCGCCAACGGTTTTGTCCAAGTCAAGATACGCAATGAGGTCGACGCCTCTATCGCGTTCCGGCCGCGCGACTTCAAGGCCTGCCTGCAGTAACTGGCCTATGAGCCAAGACCGACCAGCCAGCTCGACCAATTGCGAATCCTTACGCTCGGGGGATTTTCGGGTCATGTTCGGTCAACCCTATCGCTGTTGCAATCACGAATCAAGCTTCTCTCGGAAATTGTGATGTGTGTCATTGAATCGGGGGGCGCGAGGCGGTATAGTTGCGCTTCTTCTTAACGCCGCTCCCGTGTGGAGTGAACCTAAGGGCAGTCGAGTATGCCGCAGAATTACGTACCGATCTTTACGTTTGCGTTCGTGGCCTTCCTGGTGGCCGCGGGCACGCTAGCCATTTTTTACCTCATCCGCCCGAGAAAACCCAACGACATTAAGCTGATGCCGTATGAGTGCGGCATCACGCCGTTTGACGACGCGCGCGGGCGCTACACGGTGCGGTTTTACATTGTTGCCATTTTGTTTGTGGTGTTCGACGTGGAGACCATTTTCCTGTTTCCGTGGGCGGTGCAGTTCAAACTGCTGGGGCTGTTTGGGCTGCTGGAGATGGCGATATTCCTGGGCATCCTGATCGTTGGGTACATCTGGATCTGGAAAAAGGGAGCGTTGGAATGGGTGTAGCCGTTACGGGCACCCAGGGAAAGAATTTGGGAATCCCATCCGCGGCAAGAGGCTGCGGATGGGATTTTGTTTTTGGGGTTGGATTTGACTGGCAGTCGCTGGTGAGGGAGTTTTGCACAGTTGTGATTGCAGTCACAGGTTGCCGTGACCCGCGCACGTCATAGTTAGTGATTGAAGCTGCTACAACTTAAAGGTCGCCCCGGTGAGGTTGGCTGGGGCCGTATAGAGAGCCATTGAATGCCTGACGAGAGCAAAGGACCGGAATCCGTCTCTCCCCTAGCGGAGGGCGCGCAAGCGCCCGCGGAAGCTGCGCTACCCCCGAAGTCTGAAGTTCAGCCAGCGGCTGAAGCCAAGCCTGCCGCGCCTGTCGCTGCCGCCAAGCCTGCTGCCCCGGCGGCGGGAGCAACTGCCGCGAAACCGGCGGCCCCGGCAGCCGCGAAGCCGGCGGCGCCTGCGAAACCGGCGGGGCCGGTGCCGGAGCCGTGGGAGTCGGAACTGGTGGCCACGCTACGCCAACAATATGGTTCGGGGATCGTCGAGGCGCTGAGCTACCTCGGGCAGAAGTATCTGACGGTGGATAGCTCGCTGCTGGCAGAGATTCTGCGGCGCATGCGCGATGCTGAGGGCTTCGATTACTGCGTCGATATTACGGCGGTGCACTATCCCAAGCGCGAACAGCAGTTCGACATCATATATGTACTGTATTCGTTCCCGCACAATGAGCGGGTGCGGGTAAAGGCGCGGATCCATGACGGTGAACATGTCCAATCGGCGGTAGGGATGTGGGAGACGGCGAACTGGCTGGAGCGGGAAGTGTTTGACATGTTCGGCATCGTGTTCGAGGGGCATCCCGGGCTGAAGCGGATTCTGCTGCCGGAGGATTGGAAGGGGTATCCGCTGCGCAAGGATTACGACATTCTGCAACAGGATAAAGAGTGGGTACAGATCAACCTGGGGATCGAGAGCGGACAATGAGCGACTCGACCAAACTCGACTACCTGGATCTCGACACCAAAGACGAGACGTTTCTCGACTCCACCGAAATGGTGCTCAACATGGGGCCGCAACACCCGTCAACGCACGGTGTGTTGCGGGTCATCCTGAAGCTGGACGGCGAGAAGGTGCTGGGCACGGAATGCATCATCGGCTATCTGCACCGCGGGGTGGAGAAGATTGGCGAGAACCGCACGTATACCATGTTCAACCCCTATGTGGACCGCATGGATTATGTGGCGGCGGTGTCGAACGGACTGGGCTACTGCGAGACGGTGGAGAAGCTGCTGAATGTGGAGGCTCCGGCGCGGGCGCAGTACATACGGGTGATTCTAACGGAGCTGTGCCGCATCTCGAGTCACCAGGTTTGGCTGGGCACGCATGCGCTGGATATAGGCGCGCTGACACCGCTGTTTTACGCGTTCCGCGACCGCGAAGAGATCCTGAAGATTTTCGAGAAGTACTGCGGCGCGAGGTTGACGACGCATGCGTTCCGCATTGGCGGATGCATTTACGAGACGTACGAAGGTTTCGAAGAAGACGTAAAGAAGTTTTGCACGTTCTTCTTGCCCAAGCTGGACGAGTACGAAGAACTGCTCACGACGAACCGCATCTGGGTAACGCGCACCAAGGGCGTGGGAATTTTGAACGCAGAAGACTGCATCGCGCTGGGTGTGACCGGGCCGGTGCTTCGCGCCAGCGGCGTGAAGTGGGACCTGCGGCGGGCGCAGCCGTATGAGTGCTACAAGGACCTCGACTTCGAGATTCCGACCGGGCTGAACGGCGACACGTATGACCGTTACCTGGTGCGGGTGGCGGAGATGCGGCAGTCGGTGCGCATCCTGCAGCAGGCGATTGGCATGATTCCGGCCGGGCCGATCATGGCGAAAGTGCCGAAGGTCATCAAGCCTCCGGTGGGCGAGGTGTATCACTCGATTGAAGCGCCCAAGGGCGAGCTGGGATATTTCATCGTGAGTGATGGCTCGACCCAGCCGTATCGCGTGCGGGTGAGACCGCCGTCGTTTGTGAATTTGCAAGCCCTCGACAAGATGGTGCGCGGGATGCTGGTCGCCGATGTAGTGGCGGTAATCGGGACGCTCGACATCGTGCTGGGCGAGGTGGATCGATAAAGCAGTGGCTAGTGGATAGTGGTTAGTGGATAGGTAACGAACGTTTAACCGCGAATGCGATTGTCAATTCCAAATGCTTGACGCAATTAAGAGCTATCTGAGTTCGGGTGTGACGCCTGGGGAAGCCGGGAGTCAGTTCTGGGCGATGATTTACATTTTGGCGATCACGCTGGGGGTTTCGCTCTCGGTGATTGCGATGAACTGGCTGGAACGCAAGATCCTGGCGCACATGCAGATCCGGCTGGGGCCGATGCGGGTGGGCCCGCACGGATTGCTGCAGCCGTTCGCCGACGCGCTGAAGTTGCTGATCAAAGAAGACATCATTCCGAACAACGCCGACAAGCTGGTGTTCTGGAGCGCACCGGTGGTGGTCACGATGACGGCGTTCACGACGTTTCTCGTGGTTCCGTTCGGGCGCACTCACGCCGTGACTGACATGAACATCGGCGTGCTGTTCATGCTGGGCATTTCGTCGCTGGGGGTGCTGGGCATCATCATGGCGGGATGGGCGTCGAATTCGCACTATCCGCTGATGGGGTCGTTGCGGTCGAGCGCGCAGATGGTGTCGTATGAAATCGCGATGGGCCTGGCGATTGTCTGCGCCGTCCTGATGACGAGTTTGCAGACGGGCACGGGCACGCTGAGCATGATCGGCATTGTGGAGGCACAGCAGGCGCAGGGGATGTGGTTCATCTTCAAGTTCTTCCCGCTGGGATTCGTCGCGTTCGGCGTGTTTGCGATCGCAATGATCGCCGAGACGAACCGCGCGCCGTTCGATCTGCCGGAAGCGGAGTCGGAACTGGTGGCCGGATTCCATACCGAATACAGCGGATTCCGCTGGTCGCTGTTCTTCCTGGCGGAATATACGGCGATGCTGGCGGTGTCGTCGATCGCGGTGACGCTGTGGCTGGGTGGATGGCTGCGGCCGTTTCCGAATGCGCTGAGCGGGCCGACGTGGGACCTGGCGTTCTCGCTGATTCCGGGCTTGTCGGTACTGGCGATGGCAGCGGGGACGTTGCTGGGGACGATCCGCATGCCGAAGATGCTGCGGGCGCAGGCGATTGGGCTGGGTGTGTTTGCCGCGCTGATCGGGCTGGTCGGGCTGGTGATGCTGCTGCCGGGCGTGCGCGAGCGGGTGCAGGACATCTTCTGGTTTGTCGCCAAAGTTGCAGTGTTTATGTACATGTACATCTGGTATCGCGGGACGTTTCCGCGCTACCGCTTTGATCAGCTGATGAAAGTCGGATGGAAGGTGCTGCTGCCGATTGGGCTGGGCGTGCTGATTCTGACGGCTGTAGTGGGCATGCGCCAGGAGTTGCTGGCGGCGATTGTGGGAGGGGCACGGTGAGTTTGACTCCGTTGCTACGCAAAGTTTTTCTGGTGGACCTGGTGAAGGGGCTGTCGGTGACATTCCAGAACCAGTCGGAGAAGGAGCGGATTACGGAGCAGTATCCGCTGGAGCGGCCGGTGGTGTACGAGCGGTATCGCGGGCAGCCGCGGCTGAATGTGAATCCTGACACCGGCGAGTCGCTATGCATCGTGTGCAACCTTTGCGCGCTGGCGTGTCCGGAGCAGTTGATCGTGGTGAAGGGCGAGCGGAATCCGGTGACCAAGCGCAAGGAAGTGGTGTCGTGGACGTACGACATCAGCCGGTGCATGTTCTGCGGCCTGTGCGAAGAGGCCTGCTCGACCGATGCGCTGGAGTTGACGCAGGACTATGAGATGGCGCTCTACAGCCGCGAGGGAATGATGCTGGATCAGGCGGCGCTGGAGCATGGGCAGGAGCCGGTGCACTACGCGAAGTAGTGGATAGTGATTAGTGGATAGTTGGTAGTAAAAACGGAGCTGTGCGCAAGATGAATCCTGTAGCTACGCCGGTATTTTTTTACGGGCTTTCTATCGCGGCGATTGTGTTTGCGATTGCGGTGATCACGCGCAAGAACGCGGTACATGCGGCGCTGTCGCTGATCGGGACGCTGGTCTCGCTGGCCGGACTGTACCTGATGCTGTATGCGCCGTTCGTTGCCGGCGTGCAGATCGTGCTCTACGCGGGCGGCATCATGGTGCTGTTCCTGTTCGTCATCATGCTGGTGAATTTGGACCAGAACATACGCGAGATTCAGTTCAACAAGCAGTGGCTGGTGGGATTGATTGCCGCGCTGTCCCTAGGCGGAATGCTGCTGTTTGTCATTCGGCAGGGGCACGCTATTTTCCCGATAGACCAGGCCGCCGTGCTGCCGGAAGGCGCGAACACGCAGATGATCGGGGTCGCGCTCTACGGGCAGTACATGCTGCCGTTCGAGATTGCGTCGCTGCTGTTGCTGGTGGCGATTGTGGGCGCGGTGGTGATGGCGAAGAAGAGGATCTGAATAACAGTGGATAGTGGATAGTGGTTAGTTGAGCATGGAGTAGCGCCTTGTGGTCGCGAGTGAACGAAGTATCGAATATGGCAGGATGAGTGCGAATCATGGGTGAAATCACAACACTTCATTACTTGGTGGTGGCGGCGGCGCTGCTGATTATCGGCACGATTGGGGTGCTGACGCGGCGCAACGTGGTCATCATTCTGATGTCGATTGAGCTGATCCTCAATGCCGTGAACCTGAACCTGGTGGCGTTCTCGCGGCTGTATGGCTTGCATGGCCAGATATTTTCGATTTTCGTTATCACCGACGCTGCGGCCGAAGCTGCGGTCGGACTGGGCATCATCATTGCCTTCTTCCGTAACAAAGAAACGATCAATGTGGATGAGGCGGATTTGTTGAAGTGGTAGGCGGCGCGCAGCGCCGCGATCAGAGTGCAGGATTGTTGCGAGAAAAGGGGTCCTTCGGCTCCGGTTCGCAAAAGCGGCGAACCTCCGCTCAGGATGACACGGGTTGTATAGCTGAAAGCTGATGGCTGACGGCTGAGAGCATACGAAATGTATTTTTTAGACCACATTTGGATGATTCCGCTGCTTCCCGCGATTGGAGCGGCTTGCATGTTCTTTTTCGGACGCAAGCTGACGAAGTCGGCGGTGAACGGCATTTGCGTGGGCATGGTGGTGCTGGCCTTCGCCTGGACGTGCATGGCGGTGTGGCAGTACACCGGGTACTCGGCTGTGACCCCTGGCAAGCCGTTCGAGAAAGTCATGTTTACCTGGCTGGGAACGGGCGACACTGGCCTCAGTTATCTGGTGCACGGCGGACAGATGGCGCAGTTCCGCGCTGATGCCGGCTTCCTGCTCGATCCGCTGTCGGCGATCTGGCTGATGTTCGTGACCGGCGTGGGCATGCTCATTCATATCTATTCGATGGGCTACATGGCGCATGAGGGCGGCTACTACCGGTTCTTCGGCTATCTCAATCTGTTCATGTTCTCGATGCTGACGCTCATCCTGGCGAACAACTATGCGCTGATGTTTGTCGGGTGGGAGGGCGTGGGGCTGTGCTCGTACCTGCTGATCGGCTTCTACTTTCAGCGACATTCGGCCTCGACTGCGGCCAACAAGGCGTTCATCGTCAACCGCATTGGTGATGCTGGATTCATTCTCGGGCTGCTGACAATTGCGTGGTACTTCGGCTCCATTCAGTACACGCAAGTCAACGCGATTGCGCGTAGTGGGAAGTTCCTGATCGGCGACCCGTGGATTACGGCGGCGTGCCTGTTCTTGTTCATCGGAGCTTGCGGCAAGTCAGCGCAGTTCCCGTTGTACGTGTGGCTGCCGGACGCGATGGAAGGTCCGACACCGGTGTCGGCACTGATCCACGCGGCGACCATGGTTACCGCTGGCGTTTACATGGTGGCGCGGTCGAACGCGCTGTTTGTGCTGGCTCCGAACGCCATGAAGACGGTGGCGATTGTCGGGGCGCTGACGGCGATTTTCGCGGCGACGATTGGACTGGTGCAGAACGACATCAAGCGCGTGCTTGCGTACTCGACGGTGTCACAGTTGGGGTATATGTTCCTGGCGCTGGGTGTCGGCGCGTTTGCGGCGGGCGTGTTTCACGTGTTCACACACGCGTTCTTCAAGGCGCTGCTGTTCCTCGGTTCCGGCTCGGTGATTCACGCCATGAGCGGCGAGCAGGACATGCAGCACATGGGCGGGCTGCACGGAAAAATCAAGGTCACGTTCGGCACCATGCTGATAGGCACGCTGGCGATTGCGGGCATTCCGGGCTTCGCGGGATTCTTTTCGAAAGACGCGATTCTGTGGGAGACGTGGTCGCGCGAGGCAGGTGCGTTCCGCTATCTGTGGTACATCGCGTTCCTGACGGCGCTGATGACGTCGTTCTACATGTTCCGGCTGATTTACTTGACGTTCTTCGGCAAGCCGCGCATGTCGCACGAGGTGGAGCACCATATTCATGAGTCGCCGAAGTCGATGACAGTGCCGCTGATCATCCTGGCAATTTGTGCCGTGGGTTCGGGCTATCTGGGCATGCCGCACAGCCTGGGTGGCGAGAACCGCTTCGAGAAGTTCCTGGAGCCGGTGTTCGCGCAAGAGGCGCAGGTGTTGGAGTCGGAGGGGCACGCGCATCAGGTGGCGGCCGGCGAGAAGCAGGTGGAGCACACCGATCCGCTGGAGTACACGCTGATGTTTGCTTCGGTGGGCGCGGCGATTGTGGGCTGGTGGCTGGCACAGCGCGCCTATAAGAACGCCGACAAGGGTTACAAAGAGCCGATCCACGAGATCTCGCCGCGGTTTTACAAGACGTTGTTCCGCAAGTACTACGTGGACGAGATTTACGACTGGCTGTTTACGGGGCGGGCGAAAATCGGCGGGGTTCGACTCGGCATGCTGGGCTTGGGCGAAGGGCTGTGGAAGTTCGACGCCAATGCCATCGACGGCACAGTGAACGGAGCCGGGTGGATTACCAAGTTCAGCGGCCGGGTATCGTCGTGGTGGGACAAGTGGGTCATCGACGGCGTAGGAGTGAATGGGCCGGCGATTCTGGCGCGGCTGGCATCGTATCCCGTGAGATTGCTTGAGTGGGGACTGGTGCAGTGGTACGCGCTGGTGATGGTCGCCGGGCTGGTATGTTTCGTTTTCTATTACGTGGTGAAGTGGTAAGAACCAGTTGCCAGGCGCCGGTAGCCAGTTGCCAGATTTGTTGTTAGAAGAAGGCGCGACATTCGCGTGAGTTTGTAAGTTGTGACCGTAAGGTTAGAGCTGAAAGCTAATGGCTGACGGCTGAGAGCTATTCAAAAATGTATAACCACATACTTTCGATCATTTTGTTTACGCCGCTGGTGGGCGCGATTCTCCTGCTGTTCATGCCGAAGGAGAACAAGAACGCGATCCGCTGGGTGGCGAACATCTTTGGCATGCTGGGCTTCGTGGTCTCGCTACCGCTGGTTCCGTGGTTCTGGGCGCTGAAAGAGCGCAGCGGCTTCCAGTTCGTGGAAGGCTCGCCCAACAACTGGATTCCCTCGATCGGCGCGGGCTACGTGCTGGGCATCGACGGCATCTCGTTCCTGCTGATCATGCTGACCACGCTGCTGGGGGCGATCTCGATCCTGTCGTCGTGGGAAGCCATCCAGGACCGCTGCAAGGAATACTATGCGTGGTTCCTGGTGCTGCAGACGGGCATGCTTGGCGTGTTCATGTCGAACGATTTCTTCCTGTTCTTCGTGTTCTGGGAGGCCATGCTGGTGCCGATGTACCTGTTGATCGGCATCTGGGGCGGACCGCGCAAGCTGTATGCGGCGATCAAGTTCTTCCTGTACACCTTGTTCGGCTCGGTGCTGATGCTGCTGGGCATCATCTTCCTGTACTTCCACCACCACACGCTGACGGGTGTGTACACGTTCTCGCTGACCGAGCTGTATGCGACGGCGCCGAAGATTGCGGGCCCGGCGGCGATCTGGCTGTTCTTCGCGTTCTTCCTAGGGTTCGCGATCAAGGTGCCGATGTTCCCGTTCCATACGTGGTTGCCGGATGCTCACGTTGAAGCTCCGACGGCGGGCTCGGTGATCCTGGCAGGCGTTCTGTTAAAGATGGGAACGTACGGCTTCCTGCGCTTCTCGCTGCCGTTCTTCCCGGCGGTGGCCATGACGACGTGGGTGCGCTCGCTGGTCATAACGCTGTCGCTCATCGGCATCATCTATGGCGCGCTGGTTTCGCTGGTGCAGAAAGACATGAAGAAGCTGGTGGCGTATTCGTCGGTGAGCCACCTGGGGTTCTGCACGCTGGGCATTTTCGCCCTGAGCCCGCTGGGGCTGAGCGGATCGGTGATTCAACAGATCAATCACGGCATCTCGACCGGCGCACTGTTCTTGATCGTCGGCATTCTGTACGAGCGGCGGCACACGCGTGAAATCTCGGAGTACGGCGGCATCTCGAACATCATGCCGGTGTACGCCACGATTTCACTGATTATGTTCATGTCGTCGATGGGACTGCCGCTGCTGAACGGGTTTGTGGGCGAGTTCACTATCCTGCAAGGCACGTTCATGGAGAACAAGTACTGGGCAGCATGGGCGGCGCCGGGCGTGATTCTGGCTGCGGCGTATCTGCTGTGGCTGTATCAGAGAGTGTTTTTCGGCAAGAACGAGAATCCCAAGAACGCGCTGCTGAAGGACCTCTCGGCGCGCGAGATGGCGACATTCGTTCCGCTGGTGATCCTGGCATTTGCGATTGGACTGTATCCCAAGCCGCTGTTCCAGATACTGGCAACTCCGGTGAACAACCTGGTGGCGACGGTGCGGCCGGATTATCCGGGATTGACCAAGCCTGTGGTGGCGGCCGAGCCGGCCAAGATGGTGGCTCGTGACGCCGCGACTCCGCTGACGGTGCCGTCGAAAGAACCCGAAGTAAAGTCTCCTGCGACTACTGGAAATTTATCGGGTACCGGTATCACGAAGACGCAAGCTGTCGCGCGGACTGTAGTCCGCGCGGAAAATCAAAAGAACGGGCTTAACGGCACGGCTGAAGCCGTGCCCCTTCAAAAATGAGTGAAACTGTGAGCAATTCGCTCGGCCTGTATTTTTCGACTGCTGATTATCTGCTGGCGCTGCCCATGCTGATGCTGGCGATGTTTGCCCTGGGCATCCTGCTGATCGACCTGATGCTGCCCAAAGAGTGGAAGCAGGTGAACGCTTTCGTGGCACTGGCGGGAGTGGGTTTCTCGGCAATCGCTGTGGGCAAGCTGCATCTTGCGTATCGTCTGACCGAGCAGCGGGGCAATGTCGTGGAGGCCTTTACCGGCTTCATGGGCTCGCTGGTGGTGGACCGTTTCGCTTTGTACTTCTTCTATCTGTTCCTGATTGGAGCGGCCATCGCCATCCTGATGTCGATGCGCTACCTCGAGGTGGAGCACGAGAACCATGGCGAGTTCTATGCGCTGATTCTGTTCTCGGTGGTAGGCATGATGTGCATGGCTGCGGGCTACGACATCGTGCTGCTGTTCATTGGCCTGGAATTGATGGCCATATCGACTTATGTGCTGGTGGGCTTCCTGCGGCGCGATAAGCGCTCGAACGAAGCGGCGCTTAAGTATCTGCTGCTGGGCGCGTTCTCTTCGGGGCTGTTCGCGTACGGACTCTCTTTGTTTTACGGTGTGTCCGGTAGCACCAACCTGGGTGTGATTGCACGCCGGCTTGCCGAGGTGATGGCACAGCGGCCGCACGATCCCATCGTGGCGTTCGCGCTTCTGACTACGATGGTTGGCTTGCTATTCAAGATTGCAGCGGTGCCGTTTCACCAGTGGGCTCCGGATGCGTACGAAGGCGCGCCCACGAGCGTTACCGGCTTCATGTCGGTGGCGGTGAAGGCCGCGGGATGGGCGCTACTGCTCAGGATCTTCCTGTTCGGACTGGGGCCGTTGCGCTCGATGTACGTGCCGCTGCTGATCGTGGTTTCCATCATCACCATGACCGTCGGCAACCTGGCGGCGATCTCGCAGAACAACACCAAGCGGCTGCTGGCGTACTCGTCGATTGCGCACGTCGGCTACATGCTGCTCGGGCTGGTGGCGAGTGACGGCGTGAACAACTCCACGGGAATCATGGCCATCATGATTTACCTGCTGGTGTACACGTTCATGAACCTGGGCGCGTTTGCGGTGATCACGTCGCTGCGGCGGCGCAACATCATCGGCGACGACATCGACGACATCGCCGGGCTGTACTTCAAGGCGCCGGTTGAGACGATGCTGATGCTGGCGTTTCTGCTGTCGCTGGCGGGCATTCCTCCGCTGGCCGGGTTCTGGGGCAAGTACTTCATCTTCCTGAGCCTGATTCAGACGGGGCACTACACGCTGGCTGGGGTAGCGGTGCTGTATTCCGTGATCGCGCTGTACTACTACATGCGCATTGCCAGCGCGATGATCATCAAGCCGTCGGTAAGCACGGAGCCGGTGAGCGTCGGACCGGCGATGGGGCTGGCGCTGGCAGTGACCGCGATTGGCACCATCGGAATCGGCATCTTCCCCAATTTCTTCATCAACGCGACGAACTGGTCGTTGGGGATCATGGGCAGCGCGCATACAGCAATGCTGATGCGGTAAGTCCGTGAGAGTCCGCAAGCTAGTCATTACGGGACAATAACGAGCCTGCGTCCGTGCGCGTCAGCACGTGCCCAGGCTGTTTCGATGTCACGTAGCGGAACAGGCTCAACCGAAATGTGGATCTTGTCGCGGGCCGCAAGATCCATAAGCTGCTGGAATGCCGATGAGAGCAACTCCAAATCCGGCATTACGCCCGATCCTACGATTGTGACGCCTGCGCTACGCAGGGCCTGAGCGGGCAGAGAAATGACCGGACCCGCGCTGTCGCCGATCTGAATGAGGCGCGCGCCAGCGGTCTGCGCCGGAAATCCCTTGCGAGTCATGGCTGCGAGGAGAAGCTCAGTCGGATGCCCCCATAGGTAGTCGAGTACGACGCCGAATCCGCCGTTTAGGCCTTCCTCAACAAATGCTTGCTCGAGTTCCTCGTCGGATGCGGCCAGCGAAATGACAGAGTCAGCACCGAGTTGGCGGAGACCATCCAAGACGTTCTGGTTACGGCCCGCGGCGACGACTCGTCCGGCGCCGAGATGTTTCGCGATTTGGATGGCGAGTTGGCCGGCGACTCCGGTTGCGCCGAGGATCAATACACTCTCACCCGGAGCCAGTCGCGCAGTAGTAATCAACGGCAACCAAGATGACAGGCCGGGATTCGGCAGCGCGGCGGCAATGACGTCATCGACACCCTCCGGTAGCGACCAACAGAATGCCCGCGGCACCACGGTGCGCTGGCACATCGAACCGTTGGGAGGGCACCTAACGCCAAAGAACACGCGAGTGCCATCGTCGAGGCGACCGACGCCCTCGACACCGCATATCACGGGTAGCTGTTTCGGGCTGGCGTAGTGCTGTCCGCTGGCCAGTAGTTTGGTCGACGGGTTCAGAGCGGCAGTGATTACGTGGACGAGGACTTCACCTTCATTGCTGACGGGTTCGGCGAACAATTCGAAGCGTGGTATTTCACCAAGTCGATGCAATACGGCAGCATTCATCATTGCAGTACATCCTTGTTCATTCTGCGTTCGGGATGCGCGCTGGCAGCAAGAATATTACATTTTTGTTTTGTATAATCGATAGTTTGCACGCCATCCTTGAGGTGAATCCTTTGCAGGCAGAGATTGGAATAATCGGCGGGAGTGGCCTGTACTCCATGCCGGGGCTGACCGATGTGCGCGAGGTGTCGCTGGAGACGCCGTTTGGCGCGCCGTCGGACGCCTATGTGCTGGGCAAGCTGGCCGGTCGCAAGGTTGCGTTCCTGTCGCGCCACGGGCGCGGACATTTACTGATGCCGACAGAGTTGCCGTATCGCGCCAACATTTACGGTTTCAAGCAACTTGGGGTCGAGCGCATATTGTCGCTGTCGGCGGTTGGCTCGTTGAAAGAAGAACACGAGCCGCTGGACTTCGTTATCCCCGATCAATTTGTGGATCGCACGCGGCACCGCGTGGACACGTTTTTCGGCGATGGGCTGGTCGCGCACGTTGCGCTGGGCGAGCCCATCTGTGGCGAGGCAGCCGAGGTCGTGGCGCGGGCCTGCGAGCGCGCCGGGGTGCATGCCAAGTCGGGCGGCACCTACCTCAACATGGAAGGCCCGCAGTTCTCCACCAAGGCGGAGTCGAACCTCTATCGCAGCTGGGGCATGGACGTCATCGGCATGACGAACTTGACGGAAGCGCGACTGGCGCGCGAGGCCGAGCTTTGCTACGTGACCGTTGCGATGGTGACTGATTACGATTGCTGGCATCCTGAGCACGACCATGTGACGGTGGAGCAGATCATCGGCGTGCTGGTAAAGAATGCCGAGAACGCCAGCAACGTGGTGCGCGAGGCGGTGGCTACGATGCCGAAAGAGCGCGTCTGCGCCTGCGGTTCGGCATTGAAGCACGCCATCATTACCGACAAGTCGAAGGTGCCGGCGGCCACGCTGGAGCGCCTGAAGCTCATCGTCGGCAAGTACTTCGAGAAAGAAAGCAAATAGGAGAGCACTCTTGTCCATAGTCGTTGTCGGTTCGGTTGCATTCGATAGCCTGAAGACCCCTTATGGTGTGCGCGAGAAAGTGCTGGGCGGCGCTGCCACGTATTTTTCATTGTCAGCGAGCTACTTCACCGATGTGCGCGTGGTGGGCGTGGTGGGCGACGACTTTTTGCCCGAGCACGAAGCCGTGATGAACAAGCGCGGCGTGGATACCCGCGGGATTCAGCGTGCCGAAGGCAAGACGTTTTTCTGGAAGGGCGAGTACGGTGAAAACGTCAACGAGGCGAAGACGCTGCAGACCGACCTCAATGTTTTCGCCAGCTTTCAGCCGCAACTGCCCGCTGAATACTTGAACTCTGAGTTTCTGTTTCTCGCCAACATCGATCCGGTGTTGCAGGCGCGGGTGCGCGACGCGATGCCAGGCGCGAAGTTGGTGGGCGGCGACACCATGAACTACTGGATCAACGACCATCGCGCGAACCTGGGCGAGGTGCTCAAGCGCGTGGACGTGTTGCTGATCAACGACACCGAGGCCAAGATCCTGGCGGGCGACAGCAGCCTGCCGCGCGCGGCGCGCAAGGTGCTTGAGCTGGGGCCGAAGGCGCTGGTCATCAAGCACGGCGAGTACGGCGCAACTATCTTTTTCCGTGACGGCGAGTTCGCCGGCGGACACCATCCGTTCCGCGCGCCCGCGCTGCCGATCGAAGAAGTGCGCGACCCCACAGGCGCGGGCGACAGTTTTGCCGGCGGCTTCATGGGCTACATCGCATCGCAGGGCGAGGTCACGCGCAACGTGCTGAAGCATGCCATGTTCTACGGCAGCGTGATGGGATCGTTTTCGGTGGAGCGCTTTGGCACCGAGCGGCTGCAGTCGCTGACGCGCGAAGAGATTGACGAGCGCTTCGCTGCGTTCCGTGAGTTGACGCACCTGGATTAGAGCGGTAAGTCGCTTTGCGATTGGCCGGGCTGATGCCCGGCCTTTTTCTTGCGGACGCTCGAGTGCTAGTCGCGTTTGTCTTCAGGCAGGGCGCTGGCGATGGCGTTGCGCACGGCGGTAGTCAAAGCTTCGCGGTCAGGAAAGTCCGACGGGTCGATCGGCGGATGGAAGATGACGGTGGCAGTGCCCGCGTGGCTTGCGAACGAGCCCTTGGGCCAGCATTCGTGGGTCCCAAGCAGCGTTACCGGTAGCACGGGTACGCGGGCTTCCATAGCCAAATGGAACGGCCCCTTCTTGAAGGGGAGCAAGCGGCCGTCGGTCGATCGCGTGCCCTCGGGAAAGATCACCATATTCAGCCCGCTCCGCAACACTTTTGCTGCCGCATGAACGCTCTCGATGGCCGCCTCGCGGTTGTGGCGATCGACGGGGACCATTTCCGCCATTTTCAGTACGGTGCCAAAAATCGGCACGCGCAAGACCTCTTTCTTGAAAAACACCGAGCAGCGGCCGGGAATGTTTGGAACGAATACCGGCGGATCGAGGTTGGACGTATGGTTCGACATGAAGATGTAGCTGCGCGAGGGCTGTAGGTTCTCGAGGCCGCGCACTTCGATCTTTATGCCAGCGACGCGCACGCCGGTGATTCCGAGCTTCATCCCGACGCGGTACAACGGGAGAATGTTGCGCGTGAGGAATGCGTGGATCATCATCACCGGGCCCACGATCAGGATCGATACGCCCCAGAACGCAAGCATGACAAGGGTCCGAATCACTGCACACCGCCGATCTCGTCATCGCCGCGAATCCATGCTGCGCGGTGAGCGCGTTGCTCGGGCGATACAGCGGGCGACGTCTTGCAGAATGAATGCCTGCTCTTGTCGCACCGTCAGCTTGAGCTTGAGTGTGCGCTCGCCGGTTCGGCCGGCAACACGGAGTTTCACGGCAGCGCCCTCGTGCTTCTTTGAAATCTCGAAATCCAGATCCTGGTTGGCGGGCTTGCCGTTCAACTGCAAAATGCGATCGCCCACGACGATTCCATCGCGCTGGGCTTCGCTGTTGGCGTCAACGGTTGCCACCTCGGGCTGTCCGCCGAGGTTGGTGGAAGTCGTGAAGCCGGCCGTTGTGTAGCGGGCGGTGGTTTCGGCCACCTGCAGTCCGACGAAGGAGAAGAAATCGTTGTAGGGCAACTCGCGCACGCCGGCCACATAGTCGCGGAAGAAATCGGCGAAGCTCTGTCCGGTGATGGCCTCGGCTGCTTGCTGCACGCCGTCGGAGTTGGGGAAGTACAGCCCCTTCTTGGCGTAGTTGTCATTCATCCGGCGAAACAGGTCACGTAGTGACTTGCCGCCGTTGGTGAGTTGGCGAATGCGAAGGTCGAGCAGCACTCCGACCACTTCACCCTTGTTGTAGTAGCTGATGCTGCGCTCGGGCGTGCGATAGAACGGGTTGCCCTCAAACCAGGCGTCGAGGCTCGACTCTTCGACCGATTGCCAGCGGCGTGCGGGACGCGACTGCAGTTCGGTCATCTCGCCGGCGACGCGGTCCAGATATTGGCGTTCGCCGAGCAAGCCGGAGCGCGAAAGCATGAGGTCGCCGACGGTGCTGGTGAGGCCTTCGCTGAACCAGAGCGCGCGGGTGTCCATGATGTGCTGGTAGTCGATCGGCTCAAGCGATTGCGGCCGGATGCGTTTGACGTTCCAGAGGTGGAAGAACTCGTGCGCGCTGACGCTGGCCACCGGCATCATGTTGCTCTTCAGGCGCTGGGCATTCAGGTCGATGGCGGTGCCGTAGGCGTGCTCCATGCCCCCGGCTCCGTAGCCCTGCGGAAAGTGGTAGAGGAAGGTATAGGCATCGAAGGGGCGGTCGGCCATCCAATCGACTTCCGCATGGGTGATGCGTTTCAGGATGTCTTCGAGCTTGGCTGTGTCGTAGTCGCCCGGGCTGGCATGTACCACAACGTGGTAGGCGGCACCGTCCTGCTGGAAGTCAAAGTGCTGAAAGACGCCGGTTTCGGCGGGACTGTCAGCCAAGGCATCGTAATTCGCGGCGATGCCGACTGTCTGCTCGACCTTGCCGGCGGCGGCTTCGCCCATGACTCGAACGTCGTGCAGGGCCCAATCGGACGGCACGTCGAGCAACTGCACGCTCATCCTCTGAGAGCGAGTGGACGGCGAGTACATCAGCACCATCGCCCAATTGAAGAACCCATGCTCGGAATTGAGTTGCGCCCCGAATGGGCCTCGTGCGTCGAGATGAACGTCATACTCGACGACCACGCAAGACGCGGAAGGGGTGATACGCCATTCGCTGGTTTGGGTGTGAAGCACCGGAACGGGTTGGCCGGAGGCGCTCTGGACGCGGACATTCTCGACGTTGGCGGCGAAGTCGCGTACCTGGTAGAGCGCGTTCCACACCGGCATGTCGAGCGAAAATGGCCCGCCGGCCTGGGTGAATCGGATGCTTACGTGCGCGAGATGGTTCGCGTTGTCGGCGAGTGAGACGAAATACTCGGTTGGTTGCGGTTGCGAGTCGACCGGCGAGGTGCAGGTGACTGGCGTTCGCGCCCAGCCAAGGTCGGCGTGGAATCCGCAGCACAGGAGCGTTGCGAGTGCGGTGACTCGAAAACTGCGAGGGAGTTTCACGCGGGAGTCGATGCCTCGTGCAGTGCGTTGAGCCGTGCCGGCAATTTCTCGTAGATGCCACCGAAGCCGCCATTGGAGAGGATCGCGACGACATCGCCCGCGCGCAGTTCGAGCGCGACGGAATTTACGATTTCGTCGGCCGAGCCGAGCAGGCGCGCGGCAGTGCCGGCATGGCGTACGCGTTCGACCACGCGATTCGGATCGAGTCGCTCGGCCTCGGGGATCGCGTCGGACTTGAATACACCCGCCAGCACCACCTCGTCAGCGTTTGCCAGGCTGTTTGCCAATTCGGATTCGAAGACTCTGCGGCGAATCGTGTTGGAGCGCGGCTCCAACACGGCCCATAGGCGGCGTCCGGCATAGCGTGTGCGCAGAGCCTTAAGGGTTTCTCTGATGGCGGTGGGGTGATGGGCGAAGTCGTCGATGATAGTGATGCCGTGCAACTCGGCCTTCACTTCGAGACGGCGCTTCACGCTGCGGAAGGAGTGCAGCGCCGCGGCGATGGACTTCACAGGAATGCCGAAGTTGGCTGCCATGGCTGCCGCAGCCGTTGCGTTCAGTATGTTGTACTCGCCCGCCATTTGCGATTCGAACTCGGCCCAGGGAGCGCCGCCGCGCCAGACTGACCAGCGCGATGTCGCCGCCGTGTACGAGACGTCTGAGATGCGCCAGTTGGAGCGTTCGTCGAAACCGTAGCGCTCAACCCGGCAGAAAGCGCGGGCCACACACTCATCTACATTCGTATGTCCGTCCCAGGCAATCAGGACGCCGCGGTGAGGAATGAGGTTGACCAGCCGCTTAAAAGCTGTCTTCACTTCGTCGAGGTTGTTGTAAATATCGGCGTGGTCGAACTCGACTGAGGTCAAGATGGCCGCGTCGGGGAAGTAATGCAGAAACTTCGGGCCCTTGTCGAAGAAGGCGGTGTCGTACTCGTCTCCCTCGAGGATGAACTCCGGGCCCGCGCCGAGGGCGAACGAACTGCCAAAGTTTTCCGGTATCCCGCCGATGAGGAAACTGGGGGCACGCTGGTCCACCGTGAACAGCCACGCCAACAGGGAGGACGTAGTTGTTTTGCCATGCGTGCCCGCCACCACCAGACGCTCGCAGCTGGAGAGAAATTCGTCGTGCAGTACGCGCGCCATCGAGTCGAACGGGATGCGTTGGTCGAGCACATATTCGAGTTCGACGTTGCCGCGCGAAATGGCGTTGCCCACGATCACGAGGTCCGGTCGCGGCGAAAGGTTCTGTGGGCTGAAGGGTTGCGACACCGCAATGTTCAGTGACGCCAAAAAGTCAGACATCGGAGGATAGGCGGCGGCGTCGGAGCCGGACACGCGGTGGCCGCGTTGCTGCAACATTCCCGCCAGCGAAGCCATGGCCGTGCCGCAGATGCCGATCAGATGGATGTGTTTCTGGCTCATGATTTGTGGGTGGTGACGGGCGCGCGTTCGGCGCGCACGGCAGCCGACCAGCCCAACTCAACGGTCGTTCCGGCGCGCAAAAAAGCCTGCACTCCGAACGGCAGCGTGATGTTGCTTCTGGATACGTGGCCCGACTTGAGCCCATAGGCTATAGGGATTCCGAGGTCGCCGACTACGCGCCGGACAACGTCTTGCAAGGTGAAGTCGCCGCCATTGCGAGGGCCGCAATTCAGCATTTCGCCGAAGACGATGCCCCGCACTTCCTGGAATTTTCCTGCAAGCTTGAGTTGCATCAGCATGCGGTCGATGCGAAACGCCGGTTCGGCCAGGTCTTCGATGAAGAGGACCGTGCCGCGGGTGTCGATTTCATACGGCGTGCCCAGCGCCGCGCATAGCAACGACAGACATCCGCCGTAGAGCATGCCTTCGGCGCGGCCGGGTACCAGAGTCTGGACTTCGTCGCCAACGAATTCGTGAGTATTCGGCTCGCCCGACATGAGAGCGCCCGACCAAGATGCTTCGTCCACGCCGTCCGGGCGAACGTCGATATTGAGCATCGGCCCATGAAACGTCACCATGCGCGCGGCATCGCACAGGTAGGTGAGCAGCGTGGTCACATCGCTGCAGCCGCAGAAGATTTTGGGGTTCGTCCGCACCAGGTTGAGGTCGATGTGCGGCAGGAGGTAGTTGCATCCGTAACCGCCGCGTGCGCAGAGGATGGCCTTGATTTCAGTCCGCGCGAACATCTCATGAAACTCATCGATCCGTCGTGTCGCACTGCCGGCGAAGTATAAATCGCGATCGAGGATCGACGGCAGGTAAAACGGAGTGAGCCCTTTACGCATCAGCCAGGCGCAGCCGGCCTCGAGCGCATCGGGATCGATGACACCCGCGGGAGCGATGATCCCGACCGTGTCACCGGGTCGCAGCGCGGCCGGACGCAGGCGCTCTGGTTGTGCGAATTTCGCCATCGAGAAGCCCTATCTTAAACGAAAAAATCGCCGCGACAGAGTATCGTTGCAGGCCCGTAGAGCACGAGACCTCCCTGCCATTCGACGGTCTGCGTGCCACCGGGCGCGTGGACCTGAACCGGCGACTGGGCGCGGCCGGTATGGATCGCGGCGGCGGCCGCGGCGGACGACCCGGTTCCGGACGATTGCGTTTCTCCAACACCACGCTCGCAGAAACGGACCTCGATTTCATGGTCGTTGACGACACGTACCAGCTCGACATTAGTGCCGTGCGGAAAGTCGGGATGCACCGACGCTTCGCCGGTCCACTGCTGCCATCCGGACTCGAATTCGCTTACGAAAATGACGTAGTGCGGATTGCCCATGGAAACCGTGATGCCATCGAGCACACGATCACTCAGCCTGACTCGCATTTCGCCAGCGACCTCGGGCCGTCCCATCGCGGTGCGGAACTCAAAGGTCTGGCCGACGCGAGCGATCAAGTCGCACTGCTTGATTCCGGCATCCGTGCGGATCACGGCCGAGTCACGCTCGTGCTCGGAGCAAAACCACGCCGCCACGCAGCGGGTTCCGTTGCCGGAGATCTCGGCGTCGGAGCCATCGGCGTTCACCAGGCGAATTGCGAGGTCGGCATCACTGGCGGGCAGCACCCATTCCACGCCGTCCGCGCCGATGCCATTGTGGCGGTCGCAGATGCGGCGGGTGAACCCGGCAATGTCATCGGGCGCGTGCTCAATCGCCACGATGAGGAAGTCGTTGCCGCAGGCGGTGGCTTTCACGAACGGTATCGAGGCCATAAGAAAGACGAGTGTAGCAAAGCGCTGGAGCATTTTCTGAGAAGGTATAGATCGATTACCCTCAGGGGCTAAAGCCGGTCATATTCGCGGCAAGTTTCGGCACGGCTGAAGCCGCGCCCCTTCAAAAAGGATTTGCGAGACGACTTCTAGCGGCCTTGCGACGGTGGATGCAATGCGCTGCGCCGGTTGCTGCGGAAGATCGCGGCCCTGGCCTGCTCGGGGACGGTGATTGTGACCATTTCCGTCAGCTCGCTGCGGTGTTCGTGGGCCGCCATCCAGACCGGGTCGCCCTTGAAGGCCACGATGATGTCAGCTTTGCCGGCAGGGTCGAGCAGCGCCCACTCCCAATCCGGATGGCTGACCTCGCTGATCACGTTGCGCAGCGGAATCCCAGCCTGCTGGAGCGCTCCCACATGCTCGCCCTGGTACATCAGCACAGTCGTCCCAGGCGGAAGGCCCACAAGATAGCGCGCCAGGGCATTTTCCAGAACGATCCGGGTACGGGCATTGACCTGCGCTTCTTTCAGTGTGATGGGCACGGCTGCGTATATCGCCATATAGCTGCCCGCGACGACCACCGCCACTGCGCTCACTGCCAGCAACTTTCGCGCCGGGCGCTTGATCTGCTCGGCCAGGAACACGCTCAGCAGCACCGGGAACACGGCGAAGACCGGCAGCAGTTCCAGCCCGTAGCGGACGTTGTAGTACGAAAACGGCCACCATGCCGGAATGAAGATGGGCACGCTGCCGTAGGCGATCGAGAGCGAATAAAAGATCAGCGGGACCCACAGCAACATCCAGGTGCGATACTCGCGCCAGCGCCAGACGGCGATGGCACTTCCCGCGAGGGCGAGCAGCAGCAGCACATTGCCCCACTGTTCCGGGCCAACGTTAAGTTTTGCGGCTTTCAGAAAGTACAAGCCCGCGGTGACAACGTGGTCTTTTCCGGGGTACGGCGGCGCCCCGCGCGCGGTGGTGCGCTCGGCGATGGCGTTGGCCGAGTAGGGACCGTTCGCCCAGTCCATGGCGCGTCCAGAAACGCGGTGGTTATACGCGAGCCAGAAGACCGGGACCAGAGCATTGAGTAACAGGAACTCGGCGAGAGATTTTGCCATGCGACGGCGACGTTGTGCGTCGGGCGTGGAGCGCCACCAGCGCACAAAGATCCCAATGACCAGCAGACCGATTATCGTGCCGAAGAACCATCCGTCGTAGCGGGTTGCGGCGCCGCCGGCGAGGGCGATTCCGCATCCTTCCAGCGCACGCTCGGGTGAACGATCGGGCGTCGCATCCGGTGAAAGGCCGCGCAACCATTCATCGAAATACACGATGGCCCAGATGAAGAACGCGAGGTACAGCGGCTCGTTCATCGCCGTGGTCTGCATGTAGAGCAGGTTGGGGTTCAGGGCGTAAATCGCTGCTGCAAGATACGCCGCTGCCTGCGGAGCGCGGCTGCTGACCAGCCGGAAAATCCCCAGCGAGCCGGCCACGTAGGCCACCATGCTCGCGATGGAGCCCGCGACACCGCTCACCCATAGCGCCCTGTTCCACACGAAGGGCAGCATCAGGATGTGCGGTAGTGGGAGCCATACGGTGCCTAGCTGGAAAAACGAAGACAGCCACGAGCGATTGTCGAGCACACGGCGCGCGATGTTGATGTGCGCCACCGCGTCTCCGTATAGCAGGATCTGCTGGTGCGCGTAGTACCAGAGCAATGCGGCGATCGAGATGCCGCCGAGCGCCAGTGTAAACAGTCCATCTTTGCGCTGCTGCGAATAGCGGTGTTCCAGCGCCGATCGTTCGGATCGTGACTTGATTGTGGGTAGGTTTGCCAAGAGTTCAATGTACGACGAAGTAAGGTGTCCGGTTAACAGTGTGCAACTGCCGCTGCCCCGAAAGGCCGGCGGTGCTACTTCTCTTTCTCGGGGTCATTTTGGTGCGACAGCGCACGAACCGCCTTCGCGATCTCCGGGAGCTTCATGAACGCATTGACCGCCCTCAGCCACTGGCGATGGTCGAATGCGGGCGATCCGCTCACCATGCTGCCGGCGGGAATATCGCCATGCGTGCCGCTCTGAGCGGTGATGACCACGCCGTCACCGACGTTGCAATGGCCCGCAACTCCAGCCTGGCCGGCGATGACCACGTTCTTGCCCACCACGGTCGAGCCTGCCAGCCCGGCTTGCGCGCACAGCAGCGTGTGCTCCCCCACGACTGATCCGTGCCCCACTTGGGTGAGGTTGTCGATCTTTACGCCGCGCGCGATGCGGGTTTCTCCGACGCTGGCGCGGTCGATGCATGCATTGGCCTGCACCTCCACGTCGCTTTCCAGGATCGCCGGACCCGACTGCGCGATCTTTTCCCAGTGGTCGCCGTCGCGCGCGAAGCCGAATCCGTCAGACCCGACGACGGCCCCGTTCTGCAGGACGACGTTGTCGCCGAGCCGGCAGCCTTCGCGCACGATTGCATGGGCGTGGGCAAAAAAGTTGTTGCCGATATGCGCGCCGCGATAGATGACGACATGCGGCAGCAGCACCGCATTGTCGCCAATCGCAACATCTTCGTCTATCACTACGTAGGCTCCAACGTGCGATCCGGCGCCAATTTTTGCTGAGGGAGCAATGACCGCCGTCGGATGAATTCCGGGAGCATATTGCGGCGCGCGGTAGAAGAGGTCGATGGCACGGGCAAAGCTGAGGTACGGATTCTTGCTGCGCAAGAGCGGCGTCGTCACAGCAGGGAAGTCCTCGGCCACGATGATGGCGGCGGCGGCGGTAGATTTGGCGGCGGCAGCGTACATCGGGTTGGCCACGAAAGTAATTTGTCCGCCAACAGCTTCTTCAATGCCCGCTACGCCCGTGATTTCAATTGCGGGATCGCCATTCTCGAGCGTGGCGTTCAGGGCAGTTGCGATTTCGCCAAGTTTCATACGATGGCTGCGACTTTCAACATCGAGCTGCAGAGTAGCATGGCGGTACCCCGATCCACGTTCATGTAAACATCGGTACCTGGCGGGTGTCGTCGGGATGGCGTCCGCGACGCTGCGACTTTCTCTCGCCAATGACTGACAGCACGGTCATCTCCGCCAGGGCGCTGCGCGGCACGAAGATCCGCTGGGTATTGGACTGGGTGTCGGGCGGGATGATGGAGAACCCGTCGCCGCCATCCTGTACCAGGTCGTTGGGCATCATGCCCTCGATGATCTCGTTGTCGCGGAAGCGCAGTCGCACCCACAGGCCCTCGGTCCGCGGCCGCGAGGTGAAGGTTTTGCGGGTCAGCGACTCCGAATCGCCGAACTCGCGGACAAAGTAAATCCCTTTCACTTCACGAAGTTCGATGGCCACGACGTTGCCCGCAGTGTTCAGCACCTCGACCTTGCCGTCCGCGATAAAGGAAGCCGACACGTATCCGTTGACCGTGTCGCGGTCGATTTTGCGGACGATTACCTTTTTATGCGTTGTGCCCATTGTTCCAGACCGGGGGAAACTGGTCGCCCAAACTCCGATTGTCGCACTTTTACGGAAAAAGTGCCCCAAGTAACGTAGTTTGTAGCCAAATCGTCAACGTTGTGTTATTGTCAGCTTGCAGCGAACCCGGTGCAGAGTGCTGTAAGTATAGGCCAGAGAGTAAGTTGCACAGGCCTTGACGGCTTCGATTCCGGATTTTACAGTGCTGGCGGCCGGGTCAAAGAAGTAGTGTAGCCGCAGCGCATCCCCGTGCGACCCCGAATCATGTTCGGCTAACACGCTTAGAGTCATACATTTAGATGGCAGACTACATCTATAGCATGGAGACCCGGCTCACACCGGACCAACAGCGCGGTGTGAATTTGGTCCAGGACATAGCCCGCCGCGCGGGACTGAACCTCTACCTCACCGGTGGAACCATCCGTGACCTTATAACCGGATTTCCCATCCGCGACATCGATCTTTCCGTCCAGGGTAATCCTCTCAAGTTGCAGAAAGAGCTGGAGAAAGCTGGCATTTCGGTCGAGGGCGTAGATGAGGACCTGCGCAGTTTGTATCTGTTGCTGCCGGGCAACGTACGGGCTGAGCTAAACTTAACCCGTTCAGAAACTTACGACAAACCTGGCAAGCCTCCGACCATTACCCCTGCCACCATCAACGAAGACTTGCGGCGACGTGACTTCACGGTCAATGCCATGGCCCTGTCGCTGAATGAGGGGTCGCGGGGGCTGTTGCTCGATCCGTTCAACGGTGTCGCCGATATCGAGGCCAAAGTCCTGCGGGTGCTGCACAACTATGCGTTTCTGGAAGATCCAATCCGGCTGGTGCGAGCCACCCGGCTGAGTGCCCGCTTCCACTGGCCACTGGAGGAGCGGACGCAGGCCCGCTACGACGCCGCCAAGGAAAATAACTACATCGAATTTGTCGGCAAGCGCTCGGTTGGGGCCGAGATGGAGCAGTTGGCCCACGAAGAAGACCCCATCACCATCATGAGGGCGCTTGAAAAAGAAGGCTGGCTCAAGGTTTTGCACCCGCACCTCAGCGTCGCCAAGGCTGAGGCCAGTGATTTGGGACACGCTATCAAGCTGCGGCAATCGCTGAACGACCTGGGCTATTCGGTTGAGACCGGGCCGATCGCTCTCTATCTACTGACGAAGAAGCTGAGCGACAAAGATGCGGCTGAAATCCAGCGGATGATTCCACGCCGCGACTTCGTGAATAAGTGGAAGCACCTGGAGCACGACGCACAGGAGCTGGCGAAACGGCTCAATGGCAAAGAGGCGGCCACCAATTCTGGGGCATGGAAGCTCCTCAGTGCTGCCGAGCCGGAGCGCATTCTGTTTCTGAGTTTGACAACGCGGCAATCGGCGGTCGACCAGAAGATCAAGAACTTCCTGACCAAGTGGCGGCAAGTGCGCGAGAAGCTGCCCTATGCCGAGATGACGGAGCTGCGGATCACCTCCCAGCTCCCCGATTACCAAAAGATTCTGGACGAGGCGTTCCTGTTGTTGTTGGACGGCAAGCTGCGTTCGCATAATGAGATCGTGAACTTCCTGAAGCCGTACGAGCCGCCTCCTCCGCCACCACCTCCAGCGCCGAAGCGGGGAAGAGGGAAGGCTGCGGCTGCGGACGTTGCACAGGCTGCGCCTGTGGCAGTTCCAGCGGCCGTATCTGCGAAGCGTGGCCGGAAGCCAAAGGGCACGGCTGCCGAGCCTCCGCCCGCAGCGGTGGTAGCGGCTCCGGTTCCGCCGCCAGCCAAAGGTGTCACTTCGGCTAAACCTGTGGCCGAGACGAAGAAGGTGCCAGCGGCGAAGGAAGCTGCGAAGGTGGCCGCACCACTACAAAAAGCTGCCCCGGCGAAGCAGAATGCAGCACCGGTGAAGAAGGCGCCTACGGCCAAAGCACCGGCAAAGAAACCTGCGGCGAAAAAGGCTGCCGCGAAGAAATCCGCGGCCAAGAAGCCCGCGCCGAAGCCGAATAAGGCCGCCAAGAAGAAACGTTAGCTCCTCAGCCGCCCAGCGGTAGTTGCTGTGCAAGTAGCACCGCTCGGCAATACCCGGCCGACGTTGACTCCGTGGCTCCGCCTGGCATATGCTTGGCCTATGTCAAAGCCCGTTGCTGACTCCGAGCGCCGCGTCAAGCTCTTCAAGAACGGACGAAATCAGGCCGTGCGAATTCCCCGTGAGTTCGAACTTCCTGGCGATGAAGCCGTGATGCGTAAAGACGGTGTGCGTCTCATCCTTGAGCCCAAGCCTCCGAAGTCCCTGCTTTTAGTGCTGGCGGGCCTCAAGCCGATTTCCGAGAACTTCCCGCCTATCGCTGATGTTCCGCCCGGTCCGGTCGATCTCTGATGCGCTACCTGCTCGATACCGACATTGTGTCCGATCTAATTCGCAATCCGCAGGGGAGCATAGCGCACAAGATCCGCACGGTTGGAGAGCAACGCGTCTGCACCAGCATTATCGTCGCAGCCGAACTACGTTACGGAGCGGCCAAGCGACAATCGCCGCGGTTGACGGCCCAACTTGAGGCGGTGCTCGGCGCGCTAGAGGTCTTGCCGTATGAGTCGCCCGCAGATGTAGCGTACGGCGCCCTGCGGGCGCGACTCGAAAAGGCTAGCCGACCGATAGGCGGAAACGACCTGTTGATCGCCGCCCACGCCCTCGCCCTCGGATACACCATCGTCAGCGACAATGAGCGCGAGTTCGCGGGAATTCCTGGACTGTCGCACGAGAATTGGCTAGCGGCAACCGTGATTTCGCTGCTTACTGTCTCTGTTGTGGATCTTCTTCGCGGTCCCCGCGTGGTCCATGGTGAAAATCAACCCAACCTCTATAATCGTGGGTTGCTGCAACCAGACAGATATGAGGTTTTCCGTTGGCGTATAGCGACCTGAGGGAATGGATCTCCGCGCTCGACAAGGCCGGAGAGTTGAAGCGGATCAAGGCGGAAGCCGATCCGATCTTGGAAATCACCGAGATCACCGACCGCGTCTCCAAGTGGGCGGCGCGCGGCAAGCACGGTGCGGGCGGCCCGGCGCTGCTGTTTGAGAACGTCAAGGGACATCCCGGTGCGAAGGTCCTCATCAATCAGTTCGGCTCCGAGCGGCGCATGAAGATGGCGCTTGAGGTCGATTCGCTCGACGAGATTGCGGCGCGTATCAAAATGTTCATGGAGGTGAAGTCGCCGCAGGGGTTGCTCGATAAGATCAAGATGCTGCCCATGCTGGCCGAAATGGGCAAGTTTTTCCCTAAGGAAGTGGCGACCGGGCCTTGTAAGGAAGTGATTCTAAAGGGCGATTTCTCGCTGCTGGATTTTCCTGTTCTCAAATGCTGGCCGAAAGACGGCGGACGTTTCATTACCTTGCCGTCGGTGATTACGCGAGACCCCAAGACCGGCAAGCGCAACGTGGGCACCTACCGCATGCATGTCTATGATTCTAAAAGCACTGGCATGCATTGGCAGCGGCAGAAGCATGGGGCCGAGCACTATCGCGAGCAGATGCGGCGCAAGGTGGCCGAGGGTTCGCCGGAGGGGCTGGCGGCTGCGCTCGAGTTGATGGCGCAGTCGGGAGGTGGGGCGAAAGTTGCTGAAGGCAAACAGGTTAGTGGGCGGATGGAAGTTGCCGTTGCCATTGGCACCGATCCGGCGATGATGTTTTCGTCCATCGTGCCCGCGCCGCCGGAGGTCGAGGAGTTCATCATCGCCGGATTTTTGCGGCAGAAGCCGGTCGAGTTAGTGAAGTGCGAGACGGTAAACCTTGAAGTTCCAGCAACTTCCGAGATCGTGCTGGAAGGCTACGTGGAGCTGGACGAGCTGAAAATGGAAGGCCCATTTGGCGATCACACCGGTTTTTACACCATGGAAGACCTGTACCCGGTGTTTCACGTGACCTGCGTAACCCACAGAAAAGATCCGATTTATTCGACCACTATCGTGGGCAAGCCGCCCATGGAAGATGCCTGGATGGGCAAGGCGGTGGAGCGTATCTTCTTGCCGCTCATGAAGTTAACTGTCCCGGAGATCGTGGACGTGAACCTGCCGGTCGAGGGTGTGTTCCACAACCTGATGATTGTGTCGATCAAGAAGTCGTACCCCGGGCAGGCGCGCAAGGTGATGAGCGCAATTTGGGGCATGGGGCAGGCGATGTCCACGAAGTGCATCCTGGTGGTGGATGAAGACGTGAACGTGCAGGACATTGGCGAGGTCACGCTTAAAGTATTGAATAATATAGACCCTGAGCGCGATATCCAGTTCACGCTGGGGCCGGTGGACTCGCTGGACCATGCCTCGCGGCTGCCAGATTACGGCTCCAAAATGGGAGTGGACGCCACGCGCAAGTGGCCGAGCGAGGGGTTTACTCGTCCGTGGCCGGATGAGATTACGATGGACTCGGAAACCAAGCGGCGGGTGACGGAGCGGTGGAAGGAATTTGGGTTGGAGTGAGGCGACCGCTGTGGGAGTGGGTGACTTATAACAATTATTATAATGTTTAGGCCCGTTTTGGAACTAGTATTTTCAATGACTTGCGCGGTGCCGTTTTTCTTGAAATTTCCGGTTGGGGAAACTCTGCCAGCGGCAGTCTGCCGATCGAAAAAATTAAATTGAGAGGGAACCCTACTATGCTGTCCCGACCTGAACGAAATGAGTATGCCGATTTTTATGCCAACTATATTTCGCTTGTTCCTGACGGATCGATCGAGGAATTTCTGCTGAAGCAGTGGGATGAGGTGGTGGCGTTCATGCAGACCGTCCCGGAAGACGAAGCGAGCAAGCCTCCGGCTCCGGGTAAATGGAGTGTCAAGCAAGTGCTGGGGCACCTCTGCGACAGCGAGCGGGTGATGTCGTATCGCATGATGCGTTTTGCCCGCGGCGACCAGAAAGAGTTGCACGGCTTTGAGCAGGACGACTACGTTGCTGCGGGGGACTTCAACAGCCGGGTGCGGCACGATTTGATGGTGGAGTTCAAGAATCTTCGCGGCGCGACGATTGCGCTGGTGGGCTCGATCTCGCCGGAAGACGAAGTGCGGACGGGCAAAGCCAACGGCAACCCGGTATCGGTGCGGGCGCTGGCGTACATCATCGCCGGGCATGCGCAGAACCACTTGAATATTTTGAAAACGGCGCGGAAGTAATCGAGCGCGGGGACGGACGCGAACCTTTGGCATCCGGCCTTGTACTACCGGCCGAACACGGAAGGACGAAGGTATGAGGTCTTCTCGATCTCCGATTTGCCCATTGTGTAAATCGGAGTTTGACATAAAGTACCTCGATTTTGCGACCCCATTTCGCTGTCCGAAATGCAACGATTATCTTTGCGTTCCACGCTCGTGGTCGATCATCTACGCTGTTCGGGCGCTAATTGTCGCGGGCATCATTTCCTTTGCCTTGCGATTCAGAGGTCCCACTGTATTTCTTGCTGCGGTACTAATATGGCTTCCCGTGGGATTCGCGCTGCTCTTTTGGACGCGACATTACTCGCCCCCCAAACTTAAGCCTTGTATGCCTCCTGACAGCTATTCAGGTCCATTGGGCTTGGGTACCGACCAACCTCATTGATGGCTGGTGATCCGGCCCATTGTTGAGGAAGTGATCGGAACTGCAGCCCGAGGTAAGCAGGGTCCTCCACCCGGCGCCGCCATGTCCTATAATTAAGGCCATGTTGACGGACGAAGACAAACAGTGGATCAAGCAGCAACTTGAGAAGATCGAGACGTCTCTGTTGACTGAGTTTCACAAATGGGCTTCGCCTGTCGAAATGCGGCAGCGGAGTCACGCGGCAGCGCTCCGGGCGCTCGACGCGGAAGTTGAGTCGCTTGCTGACCGGTTGAAAAACCTCGAAGGCCGTTAAAAGCATTCACAGTTTGTTTGTGGGTCCTGCGCGAAAGCGTTCAGGGCACAGAACGCCGGTGGCCCGTAATTGACTTCCTCTGGCAATTATGGGATCGCGACAGTCTGCGTGTCGCTCCTCAAAGATTCGATTTTCGCGCCGCAATCCTGAGTCTTCTTGGCACGTGCTCAAGAGGATTCTCGGAGTTTCCACATTTGCCAACGTCAGGCAAAAGTGGCCATCCGCGGCAGCGATCAACGGTCAGCTTTCAGTTCGGCCAGGGTACGAGCGGACCGGACCTTGCCTCGGAGCTGGCGCAGGCGAGCGTAGGTCTGCGATGCGGCAACGAGCTGGAGTCCCGTGCGGACGGTTTGGGTGATGCCTGATCCGCGCGCGAGTTGCGCCCTTTCGAGTAGCTCGGCCGGCACCTCGACGGTGATCCTGCGCGTGGATTTCATGATGTTAATGTACCGTACTCGATACCAGTAATGAATATGGTATGACGGGCGATTCCCCACGTTAGAGCCGAAAAGCGGGGCGCGAAGCTGGAGAAACTGGCCGGGATTAGTTTGGATTCGAAGCTTTTTTCGGCGACTTTGAGCTTGATGACTTTTTGTATTCACCGCTGAGATTCACATTTAATCCGCAACCGCAAATTCCCTTCTGCTCGACGGTGGCCGATTTCTTTCGAAATGTGACCCGAACGGTACAAGTCCTGTCGTCGGAAGGTTCGTAGGTTACAACGCCATCGGAGAGCTTCAGCGGATCGGTTTCGATGGTGCAGGTGTTCTCGTGATAGCTGCCGAACATCGAGATCTGCACCTCCCCGTCCTTTACCGAAGACACGGCCAGGAGATTGCCTCCGGCTTTCGTATATTTCCCAGCCAACTTGCTTTTAGCATAAGACTGCGAAACCGTGAGCAACACTAAAAGCAAAGTGAGGGGCCAGGCGCAGCGCCGCAGTTGGCGGAGCTCGCTGTGCGAGGCAGTACGAACATCTTTTCTAACTGTCTCCACTAGCGCTCTCGGCCTGCAACATCTGTAGGGCATCTTTTTGCTCCTGCTGGAACCGCTTTAACACCGAGGCTTGCACGGCTGGTGTCGAGTGCGCAAAGTAAATGTTTACCTTCTCCCGTTCGGCGTAGAGCAACGGAATCAACTGAGCGTCGGTGACGGTGTCAACGGAGGAGACATTCTGCAACGCGTTTCTGAAAATCGTCTGGGTGGTGTTTCCCATCTGTACCGCCATCGACCAAACCACGTTCTGAAGCGCGCGCGAGCGCTGATTGACATCGAGACCGAAGTTCGCTTTAAGCCTGGCTACCTGCACATCGTAGTGTGTGGTCTGGATGTAGTCATGCTGGGCCTGCTGGAAAAGTGAAGGGTTCTGTTGGGCCTCGCTTTTCCATGCAGCCTGAAACTGCTGAGTCCCGCTGGTGGCGGCAGTGGCGCCCCCGGCAGCATCCAAGGGCTGCGCCAAGGCGGGGTACTTGGCCCGCAGAAAGTTCATGAAGTCACTGAAAGTACCGGTTAAGGTAGCAATCTGGTAAGTGCCGTAGCTCCAGCCGCCGGTTGAGTCGTGGCCGATGGAGGCAGGATTGCCGTTGGATTCATAACGGGCACTGAGAGCGCCCAGGGGGGGGAGTGGCGGTGTGGTCGATCCGGTAGAGGTGGCCATGGGGGGTCTAGTCTTTCCTTTCGTTTACAGCGGGATCCAGAACACTATACACGCGAGGCGCGTGCGCTGTGACCTCGGCTCAAAAGCGTTCTTCCCGGCGCTCCGCGCGGGCCGAGCTCAATTGATGCCGGAGGGATGCGGCGCCAGCCAACAAAAGTCACCGTTTTGGCCAAGACAGGCCTCCGGCACGTTGGGTCTTCTGGATTGATATACTGATTTCGCGTATGGGAATCGTGAAAAACATCGCCGCCATCGCCAAGGGCATGAGCATCACCTTCGGCGAGATGTTCAAGCCGACCGAGGTGGAGAACTATCCCGACGGCCCGGGGCCGAACCGTGGAGCCATGTTCCAGGAGCGCTTCCGCGGCATGCACGTGCTGCAACGCGACGAAAACGGGCTGGAGAAGTGTGTGGCCTGCTTCTTGTGCGCGGCGGCATGCCCTTCGAACTGTATCTACATTGAGGCGGCCGACAACACCGAGACCACGCGCATCAGCGGAGCGGAGCGCTACGCCAAGGTTTACAACATCGACTACAACCGCTGCATCTTCTGCGGGTATTGCGTAGAGGCCTGTCCGACTGACGCAATCACGCACGGACACGGCTTTGAGTTGGCAAGCTTCAATGCCAGCAACCTCGTGTACCGGAAAGAGCAGCTGCTGTCAGGCACTCCCGCGCACATGGGCGCCAACGCGATCTATAACATTGAAGGCGCTGGCCGGCTGATGCCGAAGCCAGCACAGTTCAACTCCGGAGCGGATGTACCACCGGGGACGTAAGTCAGGCGAAGTATTCGCAGAGGCCGCGAATATCGCGGCCTTTTTTGATTTGCGGTTCAAGTGACAAGATTGGCCGAACAGAGCGCAGAGGAGCAGTTCGATGGTGGCAGGTTTGGTAGTTATGCGGAAGCTGCGATACTGAATGGGCCGTGTTTTAAAGCAGATCCCTCGGGGCTGAAGCCCCTCGGGACGACAGTTCTCTGGGCAGGGTCTTGACGGCGCGGCTAAAGCCGCGCCCCTTCAAAGCACAGCGGTCGAACACGCCGAGAGAAGTTCGGCACTACTAATCGGCACTACTAATATGAGCGAATACCTAAAGGCAGTACAAGAGCGCGTAGTTATTTTCGACGGGGCGATGGGAACCAACATCCAGCTCCGCAACCCCAACCTCGACGATTTTCAGGGCAAAGAGGGCTACAACGACATCCTGGTGCTGACGCGGCCCGATATCATCGCCGACATCCACGCGGCGTTTTACGAGGTTGGCTGCGACGTGGTGGAGACCAACACGTTCAACTCCAGCCCGATGGACATGGTCGAGTACGACATGCTGGACCAGGTGCGGTCGCTGAATGCGGCGGCGGCGAAACTTGCGCGCGGAGTGGCGGAAGATTTTTCGTCCAAAGGGCGCAAGCGGTTTGTTGCGGGATCGATGGGGCCGACGCGCAAGCTGCCGTCGCTCGGTCATATCACGCTGGATGAGATGGCCGCTGGGTATACCGAGCAGGCGCTGGGGCTGATCGAAGGCGGCGTCGATGTACTGCTGCTCGAAACCTGCCAGGACATTCTGCAAGCGAAGGCTGGGTTGGTTGGAATCTTCGATGCGCTGAAGAAGTCAGGCAAGAATATCCCGGTGCAGGTGCAGGTGACGATTGACGTTGGCGGCACGATGCTGCTGGGAACGGAAATTGGCGCGGCGCTTACGACGCTGGAGATGTTCGATGTCTCCGTGCTTGGCATGAATTGCGCCACCGGTCCGAAGGAGATGAACGACGCGGTCCGCTATCTCGGGCTGAATTCGCCAAAACTGATTTCGGTGCTGCCGAACGCGGGCCTGCCGGAGAATGTTGGCGGTCATGCTCATTACAGGCTGGGACCACAGGAACTCGCGGACTACCACAAGCAGTTCATCACGGAATATGGCGTGAATGTGGTGGGCGGCTGTTGCGGTACGCGGCCTGAGCACTTGAAGGCCGTGGTGGATACCTGCGCCAACCTCACGCCACTGAAGCGCGAGATCAAGATGATTGGCGCGGCGGCGAGTGCGTACTCGATGGTTCCGCTCGACCTCGACCCGAAGCCGCTGGTGATTGCCGAGGAGATGAACACTACGACGCGCGTGGAGCACTTCAAGAACCTGGTGCGCGCGCAGGATTACGACGGCATCCTGACGCTGGCGAAGAAGCTGGTCAACGAAGGCTCGCACATGCTCGACCTGTGCTGCGCCATCGTGGGCGAGGATGAGAAGGGCTACATCAGCGCGATTCTGGAGAAAATCGCCACGCGCGTGCCGGCGCCGATCCTCGTTGATTCGACTGAAGCCGACGTGGTGGAAGAGGCGCTGAAACGCATTCCGGGCAAGGCGATCATAAATTCGATCAACCTGGAAGACGGAGAGAAGCGCACATCAAAGGTGCTGCCGATGGCAAAGCGGTACGGCGCGGCAGTGATTGCGCTGACTATCGACGAAGACGGCATGGCGCTGACAGCGGAGAAAAAGCTGGCCATCGCGAAGCGCATCTACGACCTGGCGGTGAATAAGTATGGCATTCGCCCGGTGGATATCATTTTCGATGCGCTGACGCTGCCGATTTCGACCGGGCAGGAAGACTACCGCAACGCGGGCATCGAGACGCTGAAGGCAGTGAAGGCCATCAAGACCGAGTTGCCGCTGGCGAAGACGGTGCTCGGCGTCAGCAACATTTCGTTCGGCCTGAACGCCTATGCGCGGCGCGTGTTGAATAGCGTATTCCTGCACGAGGCGGTGAATAACGGCCTCGACATGGCCATCGTGAACTACAGCAAGATTTATCCGCTGTACAAAATTCCCGAGGCCGAGGTGGACCTTGCGCGCAAGCTGATTTACAGCGACCGCTCGAATGGCGATCCGCTTCAGGTTTACATGAAGAGCTTCGAGGGCTCGAAGGGCAAGGAAGAGACCACGACAGCGCACGTGGATACGCTTTCGGTGGAAGACAAGCTGAAGTGGGCGATCATCAATGGCGAAAAGTCGATTGGAATTTCCGACAAGAAGTCGCTCGACCAGGTGCTGGAAGAGGCGCTGGTAGACTACACACCGCTCGACATCATTAACAACATTCTGCTCGACGGCATGAAGACGGTGGGCGAATTGTTTGGCGCGCGCAAGATGCAGTTGCCGTCGGTGCTCGATTCGGCCGGCGTGATGAAAGCCGCCGTGGCATACCTCGAGCCGAAGATGGAGAAGAAAGAAGGCAGCCAGAAGGGAACCATCGTGCTGGCGACAGTGAAGGGCGACGTCCACGACATCGGGAAGAACCTGGTGGACATCATCCTCACGAACAATGGGTTCAAGGTGGTGAACCTGGGCATCAAGCAGCCGTCGGACGCGATCATTAACGCCGCGCAGGAGCACAAGGCCGACGCGATTGGGCTGAGCGGACTGCTGGTGAAATCCACGCTGGAGATGAAGTACGTGGTGCAGGACTTGCAGCACCAGAAGCTGGAGTTTCCGGTGATCTGCGGCGGGGCGGCGCTGACGCGCAAGTACGTGGAAGACGATTTGCGGCGGGAGTACACCAACGGAGTTTTCTACGCTGATGATGCGTTCGCGGGCTTGCACTTCATGGAGCGCTTGTCTTCGGCTGACGGCGGGCGGGCCGCCTGCATCGAAGAGGGGCGGACGATCAAGGAGTTCGTGAAGAAGGTGGCGGAGGTTGGTGACGCGCAGCCGGCGACGAAGCCGAGCATCGAGATTCCGGCGCCACCGAGTATTCCGCAGCCGCCGTTCTGGGGCATTCGTGTGCTGAAACCGCAGGACTTCGATTTGCACGAGATCTTTCCGTACATCAACGAGACGGCGCTGTTCAAGAACCAGTGGCAGCTCAAGACGGCGTCGCAGGAAGACTATGCGCGGCTGGTGGAGACGAAGTACCGGCCGATTCTGAAAGAGTTGGAGGAAGAAGTCATTGCGTCGGGCTGGTTTGAGCCGAAGGTGGTGTACGGATATTTTGGCGCGCAGAGCGAAGGCAACGACACGATCATTTACGACCTGCCCCAGGGATGGAAGCAGGGGGATGCGGTACCTGAGGAGACGCTGAGGTTCACGTTCCCACGGCAAACTGCGCCGGACAGCCGGCACCTTAGTATTTCGGATTACTTCCAATCGAAGGCCAGCGGCACGATGGACGTGATCGCGTTGACTTGCGTGACGATTGGCGCGAGGGCGTCGCACGAGACCCAAAAGCTGTTTGAGGGCGGCGAGTACACCAAGTATCTGTACCTGCATGGTCTTAGTGTTGAAACCGCCGAGGCGCTGGCGGAAATCACGCACAAGCGCGTGCGCGAGGAACTCGGTTTTGGTGGCGACGATTCGCCTCGGATCAACGACCTGTTCCACCAGAAATATCGCGGGTCGCGGTACTCGCCGGGTTATCCGGCGTGCCCGAGCCTGGAAGACCAGACGAAGTTCTTTACGCTGCTGCATCCCGACGAGACGATTGGTGTGCAACTGACAACGGGATTCCTGCTTGACCCCGAGCAGAGCACCTCGGCCCTGATTGTGCATCATCCGGCGGCGAAGTATTTCGTGGTGTAGCGACCGCTACTGAAAGCTGATGTGATCGAGCATTGCGGCAGGTAAGCGGGTGAATTTGTTGCCGGCGTGCGGCGGATGATCCAGAGCGTGTTTGTCCTTGTTCGCCACGTATCTTCCGACGAGGAAGCCCAAGGTCGATCCCACAAAAACATCGGAGGGGAAGTGCTGGCCGCCGGTAACCCGGGTGGTCGACACGGCGGTCGCCATGCCGTACATCGCCAACTCCACCGGCCATTTCGGATATTCGTGGGCGACCACCGAGGCAAGCGTCCAGGCCAATGCCGAGTGCCCGGAAGGGAATGATCCGCTGCTGAAGTTGCCGGCGAAGAACTTGCCGTCGTAGCTGGTGTAGGGGCGCTCGCGGTTGAAGATGAGCTTCATGCCTCCGTAGAAGAGGAAGCTGTCGATGGCGGCCTCGGCGGAGAGGATGCCGGTGCGCTGGGCGTGCTGGTCCTGCGTGAAGAGGCCGGTTACGTAGATGCCGCCCGCAATCGCAGCAGTCCCGTAGGTGCAGGCGTTGGCGACGTTGGTGCTGGTCTGGTGCCAGGCGGGATTCACCTGGGTCGCCACGGACTCGTCGTTGGCGACCAGCACACCCGTACTCGTCAGGACGGCGGCATTCCAGTAGAGCGTGGTGTTGCGGAACGGCGTGCCCGAGTCGAAACCGAGACCTTGCGTCTCAAACGGCGCCTTCATCATCGTCCATTCGTCATCGCCGATGGTCTTCACGATGGTGCCGAGGGTTTTACTGACGGACTTGTGCTGGACAGACGGCGCTGCCGAAGGGCTATCCGGCAGACTCGGCGCGGAGGGCTGTTGCGCCGCGCTGGCGGCCGCCAGCAGCATTGCCAGTGCGGTGCTGGCAAGCAGACGTCCTGTTGCGTGACCGCGCTCAACTCCGGTGGCAAACCAAGGGTTTTTCATGATGCACTCCCCCGCCAAGTCATTTCTCTTCGTAACACCAAATTGCAGGCTGTGTTTCGGACTCCAGCGGCCGCGGTACGAGCATGTAACTAGAGCAATTCCAGCGGGATGGACGTTTGTGAGGTGTGAACGGGCGGCTGTGACGTATGCCACAGACCTTTGGGTCGGTCCTAGCCAAAATCGATGGTAGAGGATCGCGCATGTTTCCCATCGTCGCAACGCGCCAGGTGGCGCGAGGTATCAAACTCTTCGAAATCAAGGCGCCGCGGATTGCCAAGAAACAGCGTCCCGGCCAGTTCGTCATCATCCGTCTGGACGACACCGGCGAACGCGTACCACTCACGCTGGCTGACGCCAATCCCGAGGCCGGCACGATCACCATCGTCGTGCAGGGCATCGGCAAGACCACGATGCTGCTGAACATGCTCGAGGTGGGAGACAGCATTCTCGACGTTGTCGGGCCGCTGGGCAAGCCGTCGGAAATTGAGAAATTTGGCACCACGGTCATCGTCAGCGGCAGCGTGGGCACGGCGATGGCCTATCCCACGGCGCGCGAGTTGAAGCGCGCGGGGAACAAGGTGATCTCCATCGTCGGGGCGCGCAGCAAGGACCTTCTGGTGCTGGAAGACGAGGTGCGCGAGGTCAGCGACGAGACTTACGTCCTAACAGATGACGGGTCGGCAGGCGAGAAGGGCCTGGTCACGAAAAAGCTTCAGGAACTGGTTGACGCCGGCTTGGTGGATTATGTGCTGGCCGTGGGCCCGGTGCCGATGATGCGCGCCTGCGCCAATGTCACGAGCCCTAAGAAGATCAAAACCATGGTCAGCCTGAACTCGATCATGGTGGATGGCACGGGTATGTGCGGCGGCTGCCGCGTTCTGGTGAACAACAGCAGCCAGTTCGCCTGCGTCGATGGCCCCGAGTTCGACGCCAGCCAGGTGAACTTCGAGGTGCTGGTGCAACGCAACAACATGTATCGCGAGCAGGAAAAGCAAAGCATCGAGCAACTGCAAGCCAACGCAGGGCTCGAGGTAGCGAAGCAACGAGAGAATATCCACAAGCACGAGTGCGCCGCGCTGGCGACGGGGGTGGCCCATGAGTAAGAGCAACAATCCTCTGCCGAACAAAGAGCGCATCAAGCTGCCGCGGCAGAAAATGCCGGAGCAGTTGGCGCAAATACGCGCCCACAACTTCGAGGAAGTGAACGTGGGTTTCACCGCCGATTTGGCGCGGCAGGAATCGCTGCGCTGCATCGAGTGTGGGAAGCCTGGTTGCATGGACAAGTGTCCGGTGTCAGTGGACGTACGCGCGGTGATGGATTTCATCGTCAAGGGCGATTACATGGGTGCGGCGTCGAAGGTGCGTGAAGACAACGCGCTGCCGGCGATCACCGGGCGGGTGTGTCCGGTGGAAGACCAGTGCGAGTCCGGCTGCGTGCTTGGAAAGAAAGGCGAGTCGGTGGGCATCGCTTACCTCGAGCGCTTCGTTGCCGATTGGGAGCGCGAGAGCGGCAAGTTTGGACTGCCCAAACAGGCGACACCGAGCGGCAAGAAGGTAGCTATTGTGGGCAGCGGCCCGGCGGGATTGGCGTGCGCCGGCGACCTCGTGCAGATGGGGCACCACGTGCATGTGTTTGAGGCGCTGCATGAGTTGGGTGGCGTGCTGGTTTACGGCATCCCCGAATTTCGCCTGCCGAAGGACATCGTGGCGCACGAAGTCGGCGCGCTACGCCAACAGGGTGTGGTGTTTGAGACCAACGTTGTCGTCGGCAAGACAGTCACCATTGACGAGCTGTTCGGCGAAGAGGGATTCGATGCGGCGTTTGTGGCGACGGGCGCAGGCCTGCCGCGCTTCCTCAACGTGCCCGGCGAGCACTTGAATGGAATTTATTCCGCCAACGAGTTTCTCACGCGCGTAAACCTGATGCGGGCGTACCGCTTCCCTGAATTTGACGAGCCGCTTTATCCCTGCAAAGACCGCGACGTGGTGGTGATCGGCGGCGGAAACACAGCGATGGATGCGGTGCGCAGCGCTTTGCGGCTGGGCGCGAAGTCGGCGAGCATTCTTTATCGCCGCACCATAACCGAAATGCCAGCTCGTGTGGAGGAAGTACACCACGCGAAAGATGAAGGCATCCGCTTCGAGATGCTGGTGAACCCGGTGGAGTTCCTGGGCGACGAGAAGGGCAACCTTACGACGGTGCGCTGCACGCGCATGGAACTGGGCGAGCCGGATGATTCGGGACGGCGCAGTCCGGTGACCATCAAGGGCTCGGAATTCGATACCCCGTGTTCGGTGGCGATCATTGCAGCTGGAACGTCGGCGAATCCGCTGATTCAGTCAACAACACCCGGCCTACAGGTGACCAAGCGCGGCTACATTGCCGCCAACGATGAGACGCTGGCGACATCCAAGACGGGCGTATTCGCGGGCGGCGACATCGTTACCGGCGGCGCGACGGTGATCCTTGCGATGGGCGCCGGACGCAAGGCGGCGAAGTCGATCAACGAGTATCTGAAAGCGCTGGATCCGGCGGCAGTGGAGACGGAAAAGGCCGCGGCCAACTAACGAACGTCCCTGCAACACTAAAGCACCCGCAGTTTGTTGAGTAACATGCCCCCGCAGAAATGCGGGGGTTCTCGTCGAAAAGCACCGCACACTCATCTGTGATATTTCTCCTAGCAGCGCTGAAGTGAACCAGGGCTATGATGGTTACGTCAGGCCTTCCATTTCGTCAATTCACCAGCTCGCATTCGCGAGGATGCTGAGCGCAGCACAAGCCCAGGGAGGCGCACCATGGAACACAAAATCAGAACCACTCAGGCACCCGACATCGGGTCGCAGGAGTTGACCGAAGAAATCATCCGCAAGCGCGCCTACGAATTGTTCGAGCTGCATGGATGCCAGCACGGGCATGACATGGAGCACTGGCTGGAAGCAGAAGCCGAGGCGCTGGGAAAGAAGAGCAGCAGTGCGGCCGATGCAAAGGAATACGCGGCGCACCGCATTTCCGCCGCATAGGGCGGTCAAACGCTCGACCCGCGTGGTGTGTGGGCAGCAACTACGACCGGAGTCCGGCAGGACCGCCGACGAAGTCGAGGTTGCTGTGGGCGGCGATCGAAGCCGCGACTGCCGTCAACGCGCAACGCCGTGCGGCTGAGGAGCTTTGCGGAATAGCGCGAGAGCGAACGCAATGGATGCGACACCCACGCCGACCGCGACACGGCTGAAGCTGGGACGTTTACACTTGCGAGTTGCCATCGTATCCACGTGTTCTGGACGTGCCCCAATTCCGATCGCGCGCCCGGTCAGGCGTTGAATGCCTGGAATTCGTACCGCCAGTCTGAGCTGCCAGGGCGCCTTTGCCGGCCCGGTATTCTTGAAGATCTGCGCGAACCCCTTGTGAGCGAACACCTGCAACTGTTGGGTGACTAGAGTCGGAAATTCCCTCCGCCGCTGCACAGCCGCTAGGGTAGCGTCATTGACCTGGCCACGCAGAAGCGGGCCGCTGATGATACGTGCAGTTGCGACGGCATCCTGTATAGCCAGGTTGATTCCCACACCTCCCGCTGGTGACATCGCATGAGCAGCGTCGCCGATGCACAAAAGGCCGGTCTGATACCACCGTCGCAAGCGATTGATCTGGACTGACAAGAGCTTGATTTGCTCCCAGTCGTTCAACTCGTCAGTACGGTCGCCGAGATAGGGTGCGATGCGGCGGACGATAACCCGAAACGACGCGATACCGGCCGCGTTGATTTGGTCGAAAGAGCCTTTCTGAATGATCAATCCCGCCTGAAAATAGTCTCCGCGATCGATGAGAACCAGGGCACGACCGTAATTGATGTTGCCGAACAGCTGCTGGGGGTCGTCAGGGCGCCGACTGATGCGGAACCAAAGCACATCAATCGGAACGCCGCGTTCGATCACTTCGAGTCGCGCCGCCTGCCGGATAGCTGAGTGGCGGCCGTCGCAGCCAATGACGATCTGGGAGCGAATCGTAATCTCGCCGTTTGGCGTTCTGACTTGTACGCCCCGGATGCCGCCATCGTCACGCACCAGATCGAATGCTTCGTGTTCCATGCGAAGCTGGAAGTGGGGAAACTTGGCTGCTTTGCGTGAGAGGAAATTGAGGAAGTCCCACTGCGGCATGAGGGCCACAAATTTGCAGTGCGTTGGCAGGTGGCTAAAGTCGGCCGCGCGAAAGACGAAGTCTCCGAACACTCCGCGAACGGTTTTTATCTGCTGGTGGCGAATTTGCAGGAACTCGTCGAGTAAGCCCAGTTCATACAACACCTGCAGAGTCGAGGGATGCACTGTATCGCCGCGGAAGTCGCGGAAAAAGTCGGCATGCTTCTCCAATACAGTGACGGGCACGCCGGCGCGGGCCAGCAGATAGCCAAGCATGATACCTGCAGGTCCGCCGCCCACGATGCAGCATTGGGTTGTGTTCGCGTCGTCCATGGTATTGAGTTGGATGCGATCAGCCGAGGTGGAGAAGTAGAAAAAGCGCTAGAAACTGATTGGCATCAGACCCAGAGCCCAGCGGTACCGCCCACCCATTCGAGGTCGCGGTTGTGGTCCACGCCCATCATCATGCCGCGTCCCATGCGGATGAGCGGTAGCACCGGCGTGAGTTCGCCGCCTTCGGGCCAGACGTACATGATGCGGGTTTCCATCTGCGTCATGCCGTGGGGTGTGGCGATCACGGGCTCGAAGCGCAGGCGCTCCTGCACGATGTAGTTGTGTCGGTCGGCCGCGGGGATGGCGTCGATGTCGGCTTCGGTAGGAGCGAACTTGATACCCGCCCCGGCAAACGAGTACAGCGGCTTGAGGATGTAGTTCTCGTTGTCCTCGGGAATGGACGGGTTGTCATCGAGAAACCACGTATCGGGCACGCAGGGATGACTGAGGTAGGGAATTGAGAACTTGCTGATGCGGAAGTACCAGTTGGGATGCCCGGCCCATTCGACATCGAGCGGCTCGCGAATGTCGAAGGGCAATGTGATGCCTTTCTTCTCCAGCTCATCCACGATGCAGCGGTTGTAGATGCGCTTGACCTCGATCTCGCGGCCGTCTTTCGTGTAGTAGAGCTTGTTGCCGCGCTTCTTGAGTGAGAGGACATCCACGATGGCGATGCCGAGATCTTGCTGCGTCACCAGGAAATCGGGCAGGGTTTTCTGGTGCTGCGGATCGATTTCCATGAGGATGACATTTTCGGGATCGTGGCTGCCTACAATCGACTCACGCATGAGCTTGCGGTAGGAGTCGTGATTGAATCCGCCGAGATAGATGCCGAGGTCTTTCGGCAGGCCGTAGTGGTCGATGTAGAGCTGCGCTGACAGCGGCTGGTAGCCGTAAAGCGTGGGGAAGGCTTGCAGCTCGACCAGCTTGGGATCGAGGCCACCGCGGTGATTGCGCACCAAGCCGAAATCAACCGAAACGAACATGGGCCGCGGGGATTCGTTAGCGACGTTGTACTCGGGTGGCACGGTCTTGTCGGAGACGCGCAGGTACTTTGGATTCGTGAGTAGCTGCTGCGTCAGGTCGTGGCCGTACTGCGCCATGCGGTCGAGCAGTTCCTTGGGCAGGAAGCAGGGCGTCTCCGACACGCGGAACTGGATGGGCGTGCCGCACATCTTCCCCAGCGAGTCCAGAAAGCTCTGGTACTTCCCCGCCGTGAAGTCACGGTTGAACTGCTGGCGCAGCGCGGGAATCATGCTATGCCTCGATCAGGAAGCGGCCCTTTTCCATAATCTGCTGACCGTCAACCCAGATGTCGAACTGCGTGCCCACCACATCAATGTGCGTGCAGGAATACCACTTTGCGCCGGTGTGGTGGCCGTAAGGATTGCCGAAAGCGATGTGCAGGCCGGGGAATTTTTCGTCCTGCAGGATGTTGCCGCAGATGCGCTTCAGCTCGATGTTGGTGCCGATGGCGAACTCGCCCACCAGGTCGCTGTTCTCGTCGGTGTGGGTGTAGGCCCAGAACTCCTGCTCCAGGGCTTTGTTCTCGCTGAGCACCTCGGTAATACGGTTGCCCTTGATGCGGATCGTCAGCGGCTGGCTCTTCAGGTCGGGATATTTCTCGCAGAGGTAGTCGCCGACCACGCCATCGACAACGTAGGTACCGTTAACTTCGCCGGGGGTGGTGAAGATCTCGCCGCCGGGCAGGTTGCCCCACTTGTCGGGGCTGATGATGCCGCTGGTCTTGATCCACTTGTAGTTCGGGTTCAGGTCGGCAGTGAGGTCGGTGCCAGCCGGGTTCTTGGCCGTGATCCGCTTGGCCTTGGTGACGATGTCAATGACCTTCTTGCTTAGGGCGTCCACGCGATTGAAGTCGGCGCGCATGCCTTCGAGCATGATCTCGTGGCTGATGTTGACCATGTGAGCGTGACGCATGCGGCGGCGGTTCACGATGTCGGTCATCTCCATGCGCGACTTGAGCTCGTTCTGCTGTACCCGCACGGCGAAAATGCTGACGTTGCTGGTCTCCATGTCGTCGGCGATCTCGCGCGGAAGGGCGGTCAGCGGACGGTCCGCGAGCTCTTCCAAAACGAAGGAATGAAAAGGCGACCCGACTCGCCCTAGCTCTTTCACGATGCTGGCGGCGATTTCGCGGTTGGCGTTGTCGGTGATGACCGTGACCTTCTCGGTGGGCTGTATACGCAGGCAGGTATTCACCGCGTTGTAGGCGCCCGGCGAAAGCTCGGGATCGAATGGCGTGTTGGTCAGGTCAGTCAGCAAGGTCGGTATCAATTAACTCCCTTTCGTTTGTCGCCGGAGAGCCGGCGGTAATTCTGTCGCGCGGCGGCAGCTAGTCGAACACACCCACCCGCGTCTCTTCTACGATGTAATCTACAACCTTCTTCAGGTCTCCAGTCTCGCGGAAAACCTTGAGCTGGCGATCGGCGCCGCTGCCCATGTTCAGCATCTCGTGGATGTAGTTGATCTCGTCGCGCGAGCCCAGTTCGTCCACGACGTCGTCGATCAGGTGCAGATATTCGAGCATCAGCTTGCGGATCGGAACTTCTTCTTCCTTGCCAAAGTCGATGAGCTTGCCGTCGAGGCCGTAGCGGCAGGCGCGAAACTTGTTTTCGCTGATCAGGGCGCGCCCATAAATGCGGTAGCTCTTGTTGGAGGCGTGCAGCTTATAGAGCATCGCTGCCGTGGCCTGAATGAGCGCGGCAATCGCGAGGGTCTCGTCGAGCCGCATCGGGATATCGCACACGCGGACCTCGATGGTCTCGAAGAATGGATGCGGGCGGATGTCCCACCAGATCTTCTTGCCGTTATCGATGCAGTTGGTCTTGACCAGCAGGTTGACGAACGTCTCGTAATCGGCCCAATTGGAGAAGACGTCGGGGATGCCAGTGCGCGGGAAGCGTTCAAACACTTTGCTGCGGTAAGACTTGAAGCCGGTCTCCATGCCCATCCAGAACGGTGAATTGCTGGAGAGGGCGAGGATGTGCGGCAGAAAATACCGCATCGAATTCATGATGTGGATAGCGGTATCGCGATCTTCGATGCCGACATGGACGTGCAATCCGAAGACAAGGTTGGCGCGCGCGACCAACTGCATGTCTTCCACTACGCGGTAGTAGCGCTCATCCGGATAAATCTCCTGCACCTTCCAGTCTGCGAACGGATGGGTGCTGGCAGAACCGAGGAGCAGGCCATTCTGCTCGGCCAGCGAGATCATTTCGCGACGCAGGTTGCGCATGTCTTCGCGCGCTTCCTTGATGTCGCGGCAGACCTTGGAGCCGACCTCGACCACCGCCTGATGCATCTCAGCCTTCACCTTTTCGGCGATCTTGAGCTTCGCCTTCGAAAGGATCTCCATCTGGATGTGCGAGCGGAGATCACGGGTCTCCGGATCGATCGTCTGGTATTCCTCTTCGATTCCGATGCTGAGGCTGGGCCGCTTCATTGCATTATCCCTTGGTCGCGCTTTTGGGTACGTTGACCGCGTTGCTGGTAGTGGACGCGGGCTGTCCTGCGAGGAACGTGCTCCAGCGGTATTCCGAAACCTTGCCGGTATGTTCCTTAGCCTTGCGGATGGCCAGCTCGGCCACGGCGTCCACGATCCAGTGGAAGTTGTCTTCGCCGACGGAGTTGATGTCAGCGTCGGGAGCCGGGTTCATGAAGTCGATGGCGTAAGGTATGCCGTCTTCACAGGCGAACTCGACGGTGTTCAGATCGTAGCCGAGGGCGCGGCAGAGAGTGATGGCGTCTTTTTCGACACGCTGCAGTAATTTGGGGTCGATCGGCGGGCCATTCTTGACGTAGCGCTCGTGGAAAGGCGCGGAGGGGTCGTACTGCATAATATGCACCTTTTCCTGGCCAACCACGTAACACCTAAAGTATTCCTTGAACTTTACACCGCGCTGCAGGGTCATGCACAAGTCGCGACTTTGGTCGTATGCCTTGAAGAACTCGTCGGGGTTGTTGACCTTGTACACATCCTTCCAGCCGCCGCCGTCAAAGGGCTTGAGGAAGGCCGGGAAGCCGACGTAGCTGAAGATGCTGTCCCACGGCATGGGGTACTGCAGGTTCCGCATGGAGCGGTCGGTGGTACCGACGGGATGCTGCTTATGCGGCAGCAGGACCGTCGCGGGAATAGCAACGCCGATTTTGTCGCCCAGGGCGAAGTTGAAAAACTTGTCGTCGGCGCTCCACCAGAACGGGTTGTTGATGACGGTCGCGCCACAGAGTGCGGCGTTCTTGAGATAGGCGCGGTAGAAAGGGATGTCGTGGGAAATACGGTCGATGATGACGTGGTAAGGAGAAGGCTCGGCCATACGGACTTCGCCCACTGACGCGAGTTCGGCCTGAATGCCGGGCACGTTCATGTAGTTGATCTTGTCGACCAGGGCCGGGGGAAACGTGGTCTCCATCCCAAAAATGATGCCGATTTTCTTCACAACTGCTCCTCTGCCGGGGCGATTCTGGCTACTGCCTCGGTTGCAACTACGCGGTGAGATGCCCCTGGGAAACTGCGCTGGGCGTGCTTGGTGATGTATCTATTTTAGGGGATACAGGCGGGTTTGACCATGGCCAAGTCCTTCGGCGCAACTTGCCACGACTTGGCGAATTGGCTACGATGAGGGGCATGGAAGTGCATCTAGCCCCCGAAGTTGAAAAGCAGCTCAATGAGCTCGCTGCACAAAGCGGGCGCGCTACCAGCGAACTCCTGCGGGACGCACTTGCCGGGTACTTCGATGAACTGGAGCAGACTCGGGAGACGCTCGACCGCCGCTACGACGACCTGAAGAGCGGCGCAGTCAATGCCGTCTCTGGCGAAGAGGTTGAAGCGCACTTTCGCAGCAAGAGCAGCGCCGCCCGCCGTTCCCGGTAATCCAGCTCATGAGCGGGTTCGCCTTTCACCCACGAGCGCTGGCTGACCTTGATGAAATATGGGACTATCTCAACACCGACAGCGTCGAAGCAGCTGACCGCATCATCGAAGAAATCTTGGTGGCTATTCGAACGGTGGTTCCGTTTCCCCACGCAGGGCACCGGCGGCCCGACCTCACCTCACGGCCTTTGCGGTTCCTTCTCGTGCGCGAGTTTCTAATCGTCTACGCACCGGAAGAGAAACCGCTGTGGGTGATCGCCATCCTGCACGGGCGGCGCAATCCCCGCATCATGGCAGCGGTCCTGACAGGCAGAGAGTAAGAGAGTCTCACAGATACGTCCTTGCCATGGGCCGCCACCATGGCCAATCGTGCTTGCTTTGGTCGCCCCAGACGTAGATCTCGTGCCGAATGCCCTTGGCCCGCAGTATCGCTGCGAACTGCTCGTTGCGTTCCCAGCACATGTCCCACTCGCCCGTGGCCAGCACGGTGCGCATGTGGTTGTATCTCCAGCCGTCGTTGCAGTTGGCGAGATAGTCGGGCGGATTGTTGAAGTACACGTCTTCGCTGTACCAGCCGTCGAGAAACTGCTTGATGTCGAAGGCGCCGCCCATGCTGATGCAGGCATTGACCATGTCGGGATGCCGGAAGGCGAAGTTCACCGCGTGATAGGCGCCAAAGCTGCATCCGGTGACGGCCGTGTACGGCGTCCAGTTCCGGTTCCACATCAGCGGAAAGACGTCGTTTACGATGTAGCGCTCGTATTGCATGTGGCGCTGGAGCCGCCAGTAGGGATGCGCACGCTTGTTGTACCAGCTCTCATCGTCCACGCTATCCACGCAGTAGATCTGCAGTTCGCCGCGGTCGAGCTTGTCGCTGACGGCGGCAATCATCTTGTTGTCCTCGTACTCGTAGAAGCGACCTTGCGAAGTGGGGAACACCAGGATCTTGCGGCCGGCGTGCCCGAACTGGAGCAGCGACATGTCGCGCTGCAGGTCTTTGGACCACCACTTGTGAAATTCACGATGCACGGTGATGTGCCTTTCAAGAAAGAAATTTGCTGGAACGAAATCCGGCTTGCTACTCTAAGGAACCACTTCGCGTGACCGGCAGGCTTGAAGCTGCGACCTGTTGTTCAGGAAGCGGGTGGTAATGCCATTTTACTAGAATGTCCACCGAACCGTTCCAAAGCCCAAATGCCGACAATCCGGTCCCAGCAATGAGCCAGTCCTCCGGCCCCAGCAGCCTGCAGTCGCGGCTGCACCTCCACACCCAATTCGCCTCGCGCCTGATTGACGAGAAGCACACCTTCATCGTGTACGTGCCGCAGGCGTTCAACGACGATCCCAGCCGTTTCTTTCCGGTCCTTTATCTGCACGACGGACAAAACCTTTTCGACCCCGAAACTTCGTTTATCAAGGGCAATTACTGGCGGGTGGGCGAGGCTGCGGACGCGATGATCGAGTCCGGCGAAGTCGAGCCGATGGTGATTGTCGGCATCTACAACAACGGAGCCAAGCGCATCGACGACTACACGCCCGTCGAGGATCGGCGCCTCGGCGGCGGCAAGGCCGATGCCTACGGGCAGATGCTGGTGGAAGAGCTAAAGCCGTTTGTCGCCCGGCAATATAGAACGCTCGCCGGAGCGGAAAATTGCGGCATGGGGGGCTCGTCACTCGGCGGACTGGTGACGCTGTACCTCGGAATGCGCTACCCCGACGTCTACGGCAAGCTGGCGGTGCTTTCTCCGTCAGTGTGGTGGCGCGAGCGCGTGATTTTGAAGTACGTCGACCGCATTCCACATCAGACCGGCCAGCGCATCTGGCTCGACATCGGGACGAACGAAGGCCGCCGCGCCATGCCCGATGCGCGAGCGCTCAAGCGAATGCTGATTAAGAAAGGGTGGAGGCTGGGCAAGGACCTCGAATATCGCGAAATCGAAGGTGGCCGGCACAGCGAGTACGCTTGGGCCGAGCGCGTCGCGCCGCTGCTGAAGTTCTTATTTCCGCGCCGGGGATAAGGGCGACGCTCTCCGGTGCCCCGAGGCGGTTTACGGAAAGTGCAAAACGGTCTACATTCCCTGCAGACACTCAAGAACCGCGACTGGTCGCCGGCTGAATAGTCCGGCGCGAGTCGAACTTTCGTGCGAGGTCCTATGAAGCTGGATTGGATCGTAAAGTCATTGCTGGTCGTGATCGCGTTGCTGCTGGCCGTCGTGGCGTTTCGTCCGGTGGCGCAGCCGCCCTCGGTGCTGGCGCAAGGAGGTCAACCCTATCCGTTCTGGCTTGAGCAGGGAACGGTGTCGCTCCGCAAGCCCGACGGCAACACTACGTGGGGTAAGGTCGTCGTGGACTTGCGATCGGGCGACGTGTGGGGCTTTCCGATGAAAGCGCAGAATACGCCGTACCCAGTTTACGGCCCGGGCGACAACTCGAAGGTCTCGCATCCCATGTATCTGGGTAGAATGGCCTTCGACGAAGCCGTACGGCAGTAGCCGGCGGCGGAATTCCTACGCAAGCGAGGATGCGATGAAGCGCTTGAGCAGACTTGTGGCCGGTTGGATTGCGATATTGGTGCTGGTAATCGCCGGGTCGCCGTCGCCGGCGGAGAATACCGCCACCGCAAATACCCTTACCGTCAGTGTTGATGGCGGCAAGCGTTGGGTTGACTCCGGCATGGACGTCACTGCCGGGGACAAGCTGCATATCACTGCGACGGGCACCGTAGATTTCAGCGACAAGAAGGGCGTGACGCCCGCGGGCGCTCCGCGCGAGTGGAAAGACACGCTGCGCGACCTTTCCGTTCCGAGCGCGGGCCGAGGAGCGCTGGTTGGGCAGGTCGGCAGCGACCGCGCCGCCACTCCGTTTGCGCTCGGAGCCGACGGCACGGTCACCATCGTCGTCAGCGGACGTCTGTTTCTCGGCGTCAACCAGGATTCGTATTACGCCGCGACCGGCAAGTACGACGTGCACATCGACCGCACAGCGGCCCCGAAGGCCTCGGCCACCGCCAGTAACTACAACTTCGCGCCGCTCTACAAGGTGCTGGACGCGAAACTTCCGTATCGGGTCACCGATCAGGCAGCGCCCGGTGGCAACGAGGGCGACCTGGTGAACTTCGTCATCGTCGGCAGCGAGAAGCAGGTGACCGCCGCGTTCAAGGCCGCGGGATGGATCCTTCCCGACAAGACGAACCAGGATGCGGTGGTGAGCGCGATTATCGCCACGCTCAATAAGCAGGCCTACACTACCGTGCCGATGAGTACGTTGTATCTTTTTGGACGCGGGCAGGATTACGGCTTTGCCCGCGCCGAGGCCGTGAAAGTCATCGGCGAGCGCGACCACTTCCGCATCTGGCAGACCCCATTCAAAGGCCCCAACGGCGAGACGCTCTGGGCCGGCGCGGGCACACACGATATCGGCATTGAGAAGGACCAGCGCAAGGAGAACGCCATCACCCACAAGATCGATGCTAACGTCGATGGCGAGCGCGACTTTATCGCCGATACCCTAAAGCAGGTGGGAGCGGTGCAAACCACTGGCTATCTTGACCGCCCCAAGCAGATCAAAGAAACTAAGACGGCCACGGGCGGCGAGATCAAGAGCGACGGCCGCACGCTGGTGATTGTGCTGAAGTAAGTTACGAGCAGCTAGCAATTAGCAACTAGCGAAAAGAGTGTTGCTTCCGCGTCTCACGTTCGAACGCACAACGGCCGGACCCCCGTCGGGAATCCGGCCGATTTGTTGCAGACGAAGGTACAACTCTTAGAACGTAGGCAGCGCCGAACCCGCGTCGCCAAATTTGTACGAGCCCAGCATCTTGAGGTAATTCCCGCGCATGAAGGCCGTTGGGTTCTGGATGTTGACCATGCTCATACTGCCGCGCATCTGCTTGATGGACTGATACTCGTGCTCGTCCATCCAGCGCTCCATGCCCGCCAGCACCACACCGATATGCTCGATGCCGTATTTCAGCAGTGCCGATGTCAGCATGGCCACGTGCGCTCCCGCCATCATCGACTTGAGCACGTCGCTCGAGTCATGCACGCCACCGGTAATGGCGATGTAGGTTTCGACCTGGTGATACAGGATCGCCGCCCAGTGCAGGCGCAGGCGCAGTTCATGCGGGCTGCTTAGCACCAGGTTGGGCGTGACTTCCAGCTCCTCGAGATCGAAGTCGGGCTGATAGAAGCGATTGAAGATCACCGCGCCGTCGGCGCCAGCTTCCGAAAGCTTCTTGACGAAGTTCGCCGTCGAGGTGAAGTACGGGCCGAGCTTCACCGAGATGGGTATCTTCACGGCCTTGCGCACGGCGCGCACCAGCTCGCAGTAGCCCAGCTCCAATTGTTCCGAGGTAATCGAGGGGTCGGTCGGTATGTTGAAGATGTTGAGTTCCAAGGCATCGGCGCCGGCTTCTTCCATGTACTCGGCGTAGCGCGTCCAACCGCCACGCGAGTTGCCGTTCAGGCTGGCAATCACCGGGATGTCCACTGCCTTTTTCGCCTTCTGCAACAAGTCGAGGTAGCGGTCGGGCCCGATCTGGTACTTCGGCATATCGGGCAGGTACGACGTGGACTCGGCATAGCTGTTGGTGCCGTATTCCATCGCGGCGTCGAGGTTTTCGCTTTCCGCTTCGATCTGCTCCTCGAACAGCGAGTACATCACGATGGCAGAGGCTCCGGCGTCACGCAGACGCTCGAAGTTTTCCAGTTTCTCGGTCAGCGGCGAGGCCGAAACTACGACCGGGTTTTTCAGCTTCAGTCCAAGGTAATTGGTTGAAAGGTCGATCATTGTTTTCTCTCCTCGCTACTTCTCGAAACTCATTGCGGCCATGTGCTGGTACAGCTTCCAGCGCTCGTTAACGTTTTCTTGCGCCTCGTGGAGCAGTTCTTTCGCCGTCTCGGGGTCGCTGTTGACCAGCATGGTGTACCGGGTTTCGTTATAGATGTACTTCTCTAGCGGAATGCTGGGTGCACGCGAATCCAGCTGGAAGGGGTTCTTGCCTTCCTTAGCCAGCGCCGGGTTATAGCGGAACAACGGCCAGTGTCCGGATTGCACGGCGTTCTTCTGCTGGTCGATGCCGTACACCATGTCGTAGCCGTGCGCGATGCAGTGGCTGTACGCGATGATGAGCGACGGCCCGATGTGCGCTTCGGCCTCGGCGAAGGCCTTCATCGTCTGGCCGTCGTTGCCGCCCATGGCGATGTGGGCCACGTAGGCGCGCCCGTAGTTCATCGCCATCATGGCGATGTCTTTCTTCGGGATGCGCTTGCCGCCGGCCGCAAACTTCGCCACCGCGCCGAGAGGTGTGGACTTTGACATCTGTCCGCCAGTGTTGGAGTACACCTCGGTGTCGAGCAGCAGGATGTTGACGTTGGCGCTGGAGGCGAGGACGTGGTCCAGTCCGCCGAAGCCGATGTCGTAGCCCCAGCCGTCGCCGCCGATGATCCACACACTCTTGCGGACTAGTTCGTCTGCCACCGCCAGCAGGTCTTTCGCCGCCGCCGAGTTGTTACCCGCCAGCTTCGCCTTCAGCGCCTTCACCCGCTCGCGCTGAGCAAAGATGCCGGGCTCGGTGCTCTGGTCGGCGCTTAGGATGCTGACCGCCAGATCCTCGCCAATGGTCGAGGCCATGCGGTGAACCAGTTCTTCGGCGTATTCCTTCTGCTTGTCAACAGCCAGGCGCATGCCCATGCCGAACTCGGCATTGTCTTCAAACAGCGAGTTCGACCAGGCTGGGCCGCGTCCTTCTTTGTTGACGCTGTACGGCGTCGTCGGCAGGTTGCCGCCGTAGATCGAGGTGCAGCCGGTGGCGTTGGCGATCAGAGCGCGGTCGCCGAACATCTGCGTCATCAGCTTGATATACGGCGTCTCGCCGCAACCGGCGCAGGCGCCGGAGAACTCGAACAGCGGCTCCAGCAACTGCGCGTCCTTCACCTGCGTGTGCGAGATGGTCTCGCGCGAAAGCTCGGGGATGGACAGGAAGTACTTCCAGTACTCGTTGTACTTTTCACGCAACGGAGGCTGCGCTTCCATGTTGATGGCGCGATGCTTGGCCTCGCTCTTGCTCTTGGCCGGGCATACCGCCACGCACAGGCCGCAGCCGGTGCAGTCTTCCGGAGCTACCTGCAGCGTGTACTTCAGTTCGCTGAATTCACGCCACTTTGGAGCGGCGGTCTGGAATCCGTCGGGCGCGTGGTTGATGGCTTTCGCGTCGTACACCTTGGCACGGATGACGGCGTGCGGGCAAACCAGCACGCACTTGCCGCACTGGATGCAAAGCTGCTCGTCCCACACCGGGATTTCGAGGGCGATGTTCCGCTTCTCCCACTGCGTGGTGGCGGTTGGGAAGGTGCCATCGATCGGCATGGCGCTGACCGGAATCAAGTCGCCGTCGCCCGACATCATCATGGCTTCGACGTTGCGCACAAATTCCGGCGCCTCGGCTGGAACCACTGGCCGAACCTCGAACTGCGAGGTGATGGCATCCGGCACCTTAACTTCGTGCAGGTTCTCGAGCGAGGAATCCACGGCCGCGAAGTTCTTGCGAACGACCGATTCGCCTCGCTTGCCATACGTCTTCTCGATCGAGTGCTTGATGCTGGCGATCGCCTCTTCGCGTGGCAGCACGCCACTGATGGCGAAGAAGCAGGTCTGCATGACGGTGTTGATGCGTCCGCCCATGCCTGCTGCGCGCGCCACTTCCACCGCGTCGATGACGTAGAACTTCAGCTTCTTCTCGACGATGGTTCGTTGCGCCGAGCGGGGCAGGTTGTCCCACACTTCGTTTGGCCCAAACGGACTGTTGAGCAGGAACACCGCGCCCGTTGTCGCTTCCCGCAGCACGTCGAGGCGCTCCATGAAGCCGAACTGGTGGCAGCCCACGAAGTTGGCTTTTGAGATGAGGTAGGTCGAGCGAATCGGCTTCTTGCTGAAGCGCAGGTGCGACGTGGTGACCGCGCCCGACTTCTTCGAGTCGTACACGAAGTAGCCCTGCACGTGCAGGTCGGTCTCTTCGCCGATGATCTTGATGGAGTTCTTGTTCGCACCTACGGTGCCGTCGGCACCCAGGCCCCAGAACATGGCGCGCACTGTCTCGGCATCTTCAGTCGAGAAGTCAGGATCGTAGTCGAGGCTGGTGTGGGTCACGTCGTCTTTGATGCCGATGGTGAAGTGGTTCAGCGGGGCCGGTTTCGTCAGCTCTTCGAATACTCGCGCCACCATCGCAGGAGTGAACTCCTTCGACGACAGGCCGTAGCGTCCTCCGATGACCTTGGGGAAGCTCGCCAGAGGACACTTGCCGGCGGTGAAGCCCTCGGTGAGGGCGGTGATGATGTCCTGATACAGCGGCTCGCCGATGCTGCCCGGTTCCTTGGTGCGATCGAGGACGGCAATGGCCTTCACGGTCTTGGGCAGGGCCCTCAGGAAATGCTCCACCGAGAACGGCCGGTACAGACGCACTTTCAGCACGCCGACCTTCTTGCCCTTGGCCGTAAGCGCATCGACCGTTTCGTGCACCGCTTCTGCGCCCGAACCCATGATGATGATGACTTCTTCGGCATCGGCGGCGCCCACGTACTCGAACAGGCTGTACTGGCGGCCGACGACTTGTGCGAACTTGTCCATCACGTTCTGCACAATGGTTGGGCAGGCCAGGTAGTACGGGTTGACCGTCTCGCGTCCCTGGAAATACACGTCAGGGTTCTGCGCCGAGCCGCGCAGCACCGGATGATCGGGAGACAGGGCGCGCTCGCGATGGGCGCGAACCAACTCGTCGTTGATCAGGGCGCGCATGTCGTCGAGCGTGAGCTGTTCGATCTTGGCCACTTCATGCGAGGTGCGGAAGCCGTCGAAGAAATGCAGGAAGGGAAGACGCGCTTCCAGCGTGGCAGCGTGCGCGATCAGTGCAAGGTCCATCGCCTCCTGTACCGAGTTCGACGACAGCATGGCGAAGCCGGTCTGGCGGGTGGCCATGGCGTCCTGGTGGTCACCGAAGATCGACAGCGCCTGCGCGGCCACGGCGCGGGCTGCGACGTGAATGACCGTGCTGGTCAGCTCGCCCGCGATCTTGTACATGTTGGGAATCATCAATAGGAGGCCCTGCGACGAGGTAAAGGTCGTGCCCAGTGCTCCGGCTTGCAGCGCGCCGTGCAGCGCGCCGGCGGCTCCGCCCTCGCTCTGCATCTCGATGACCTTGGGGACCGTGCCCCAGATATTTTTCTCGCCGATCGATGACCAGGCGTCCGACGACTCGCCCATGGGCGACGACGGTGTAATGGGATAGATGGCGGCCACTTCGCTTACGTGGTAGGCCACGTAGGCTACGGCTTCATTGCCATCCAGCGTTACTTTTTCTCTCGACATCTTTCCTCCAGCGTGATGCTCGCTCTGCGGCGAGGCTTGCGATGAATCGCGGCGGCTGTCCGCCTGTGGGGCTTGCGGCGTGGCGGACGGGCTTTCCGTTAGTTCGGTGATGTTCAAAGTAAGATCCCCGGGTCGAGCTCTGTGCGTGCTTTGCGAAGTAGTTAGAAAATCGGTACTTTTCAAGATATCTAGCTGTGGCCCGACTAGCTGTGACCCCAGACCGCACTGGTCTGTGACCGCCGTCACATACTTGTGGTCGCAGAGCGTGGAGGAGAGGAAGAGCGCGCAGGCCCGCAGGTTCCGATGCAAGTTAAATAGATGCAAGCAAGGCAGTTAGATTTTACTGAGTGGCAACTGGCCGCATCGGCGCCGGGCAGCAGTCGGAGAGGCACACGCTCGGGTTTGCGGGATAGATGCCGATGGCGCTGCGGTCGGCTGAGCCGCTGATCCGCTCCTCGACCAGCTCCCGCACCATCTCCACGAACTTCGGATGCGTGCCTGCGGTTGCTGCCCGCTGCAGGTGCAGCCCCAGATTGCGGCAAAGGTCTGCGGCTTCGGTGTCGAGGTCGTAGAGCACTTCCATGTGGTCGGAGACGAATCCGATAGGGGCGATTATGACGTCAGTAGCGCCTTCTTTGTGGATCGTCCGCAGGTGGTCGAGGATGTCCGGGCCGAGCCACGGCTGCGACGCCGGTCCGCTGCGGCTCTGGAAGACCATCGGGTCAGCGGGCCGATGCAACGCGCTCGATATCAGCCGGGCGACTTCGGCGAGCTGACGCTGATAGTTGCAACTGTCCGCCATGCTTTGCGGGATGCTATGCGCGGTGTACGCAACCCTCGCCGACGCGCGTCGTTCGGCGGGAATCCGCTCCAACGCGGCTCGCACCTGTTCGATGTTCGCTTCAACAAAGAGCGGATGATTGTGGAACACTCTCAGCTTGTCGACCTGAGGGGCGGCGTCGCCCGCGGCAGCTCGTGCGGCCGCAATGTTCTCGCGATACTGCCGGCAACTTGAATACGAACTGTAAGCGGAAGTGGCAAAGGCCAGCGCGCGCTTCACGCCATCCGCCTTCATCTGCCGCATCGCATCGGCCAGCATGGGATGCCAGTTGCGATTGCCCCAGTAGATTGGCAGGTCGATCCCGTGTGCCGCGAAGTCAGGCTGCAACGCGGCAATCAGTGCGCGATTCTGGTCGTTGATGGGGCTCTTGCCGCCGAAACGGTAATAGTGCTCGGCCACCTGCAACATGCGCTCTCGCGGCACATTGCGTCCGCGCAGCACATTTTCGAGGAAGGGAAGCACATCTTCCGTTCGCTCGGGACCGCCAAATGAGACCAGCAGGAACGCGTCGTACTTCATCGCCACCTGTTGCGATTACTTTTGCAGTTGCGCCAGTGCCGCCAGCACTTGCGTACTGTGCTGATTGATGTCGGAATCCACGTCGGTGTATTCCTTCACGATTTTCCCCTGCGAGTCAATGATGAACGTGTGCCGCTTGGAGAACTTCACGACGCCCATGTTGGTGAGCGAGCCGTACTCTTCCGAGACTTTGTGATCGTTGTCAGAGAGCAGCCTGAAGGTCAGTCCTTCCTTGGTGCAGAACTTCTGGTGAGAATTGGTATCGTCCACACTCACGCCCAGCACCACGGCATTGGCGGCGGTGAACTTGTCCTGATCGCGCTGGAAGTTGTGCGCCTCAATCGTGCATCCGCTCGTCATGTCGCGCGGATAGAAGTACAGCACCACCCACTTGCCGCGAAATTGCGACAGGGTGATGGGATTGCCGTCCTGCGAATTCAGGGTGAAATCGGGCGCGGTCGTACCAATGGCGGGCGCCGCGGCCGCGGACGAGCAGCCGGCCAGCGAAATCATGATGGCAAAGACGTAGGCAGCGAACAAGAACTTCTGGAAGGTCATTCGATCATCTCTCCGTATCGGCTGGTGTTTTTGCGAAGTCTGTTAGATGCCTGCCTCCACGTGAGGATTCGCGACGAACGGGGTTTCCATCCCGCCGCTAAGAGTTGTTCCTCGGACTCAAATCGCCACCCGTTTCTGCGACTCTCTCTCAAACCCGCCGGGGCTCACATCACACTCGCCTGCATGCTGCGTCACAGAACCGCGGACAATCGCTGGCTACAATCCAGTGGCTGGAGTTATTAAGTTCGAACTGCCACGGAGGTCCCATGAAGCGGCCACGATTACGAGCGATGATGGTGAGGCTTGGTTTAGTGGTGCTGGCCAACGGCATCTTGTGGTCCCAGCAAGCGCCCACCGGGCCGATCACCCTCAAAGGTCCAACCATGGGCGCAGTGAGCTTTCCGCACTCGACGCACACCCACGTCGCCGGCAAATGCGAGGTTTGCCACCATACCTCGAAGCCGGAGAAGCCTCTTAAGTCTGCGCAGCAACCCTGCACCGACTGCCACACCAAGCCGGCTACACCGCCCGTGACAGTAGGGTTGCCGGCCGCATTCCACAATGCAGGCGCGACCTCAGGGCTTTGCATCACCTGCCACAAGACGGAGAACGCCGAGGGCAGGGCAGCCCCAGTGAAGTGCGCCGACTGCCACAAGAAGGACGCATCCTAGAATTCAGCGGCCTGCCGCCACATCCTTCGCGTTCTGCACCATCCCGGCATAAAACTGGTTTACGCCGTTGAACATGATCTGGATTCCGATACACACCAGGATGAACGCCGAGAGGCGAATCAGGATACTCGTGCCATTCTTGCCGAGCAGTCGCTCCAATCCATCCGAGAAGCGATAGCAGAGGTAAATCGTGATTCCAATAAGGGCGACCCCGAGGGTTGCGGCGATCGCGCTCTCCAGGTGCTGCATGTGGGACTCAGCATGCGCGTTTCCTCCCAAGGTGAGAGCGACAGCGATCGAGCCAGGGCCCACGGTAAGCGGCATGGTCAACGGATAAAACGACTGCGACAAGATGGCGTCGCTGCTGGGCTGCGCTTCGAGGTTGCGGTCTGACACGCTGCTCTGCTGGTTCAGGATTCGCCAGCCCGAGATCATGACCACCAGGCCGCCGCCCATTTGCACGGCCCCGATACTGATTCCGAAAAAGTCGAGAACGTAGGAACCTACGAACAGCGACGCAATCAATAGCGCCATGCCGTTGACCGCGACGCGCATGGCCATGGTGCGCCGAATTGCCTGGCTGTAGCCGAACGTCATGGAGGCGAAGATCGGCGCCATGCCGAAAGGATTCACAATGGGCAGCAACGCCGCATAAACCAGCAACACGTTGCGCACAATGGGAAATGCCGAGCGCATATGAGGCTACAGCATAGCCGAAATCGTTTGCTTCCGCGCCGGCGAGGATCCCGCCCGCAGTAGGTTGACCGCGACTTGAATTCCCGATTGAATAAGAATGCCGCTTACAGCGGCCGTTGGCACATAGAAAACGGATGGCCATTAATCCCCGCACCTACGGCGCCATGCAGATGCGACTTCGCGAGTCGCTCGTTACCCGTGCGCTCGTGTTGCCGATCCAGGAATTCATCCACATTCAGGGCATCAGTAGCGTGGTCTTGCTGGGGGCGGCGATCGTCGCTCTAGTCTGGGCCAACTCCCCCTGGCACGATTCCTATCACCACGTTTGGGAACTCGAACTGACACTCTCCAGTCTTCGGCTTCCGGTGCATGAGTGGATCAACGATGCGCTCATGGCCCTCTTCTTCTTTCTGGTGGGGATGGAAATCAAGCACGAAATCGCTCATGGCGAACTGGCGGATATCCGCAAGGCGTCGCTTCCTATTTTTGGCGCTCTCGGCGGCATGATCGTTCCGGCGCTATTGTTTATCGCGTTGAATTTCCGCCAGCCCGGGCAACACGGCTGGGGCGTTCCCATGGCGACCGACATCGCGTTCTCTCTCGGCGTTCTGGGGATGGTGAAGGGAATTCCGTCGGAGTTGAAGGTCTTTCTGCTGACCCTCGCCATTGCCGACGACATCGGCGCCATCATGGTTATCGCGTTTTTCTACACCAACATGCTGCACGTGCGCGCCTTATTTGTCGGCGCGTTCATTCTGCTGATGATGTATGTGTTGCATCGCATCGGAGTGACGCGCTCGATCGTCTACGTGGTGTTGGGTTGCGTGTTCTGGCTGGCGATTCTTCGCTCTGGCATTCATGCCACCATCGCCGGAGTGATTCTGGGATTCCTGGTGCCCACAAGCCCGCTCCTCTCTCTGGATCAGTTCCAGGAGATCGGCCTCGACATGATGAAGCGCTTTCGGTCAGCCCGCGCTGCCGGAGACATGACCACGGCGTACCGCCTGCTGGGAAGTTTCGACCAATTGCTGAACGCGACGGAAGCTGAGTCCGAGCGGCTGACTCGCCAACTCAACGATTGGGTGTCGTTTCTCGTCCTCCCCTTGTTTGCCTTGTCGAATGCCGGAGTCACGTTTACGGGAGGAGCGGTGCGAGGTTTACTCAGCAGTCACATCGCCTGGGGCATCGTGGTGGGTCTCGTGCTGGGCAAGCCGTTGGGCATTGTGGGATTCAGCAAGCTGGCAGTAAAACTGGGACTGGCCAAGTTGCCAACCGGCGTCAACTGGCTGCAGATGTCGGCCGTGGGAATTCTGGCCGGAATCGGCTTTACCGTGTCCATATTTATCAGTTCACTAGCGTTCGAGGATGCCGCCCAACTGATGGAGGCCAAGGCAGCGGTTCTCGGTGCCTCTCTAGTCGCCGGACTCGCGGGCTACTTTGCCCTACGGCATGAAGCGCGCATCCCGGATTCGCCCGAGCCTGAATCTGCAGCGACGTAGCGCAGTCTCATCGCACTAGTGGTGTGCCGCGCTCGGGCGGAGGATTAGTTTTTTGCTCCGAAACAGCGCTGCGGCTGATAATCTTGTCGATGAAAATAAGCCGCACTTTGATAGCAGGAACGTCCGCATTTCGCGGGGTCTTGCGCTACTTGCGTTCTTCAGAAAAGGAGAAATCTATGCGTTCTCGGATCGCGCTCGCTTTGTTCGGCGCGCTAATGATCATGACTTTGGTTGGGTGCAGCAAGAAACAGGAGGCCACCCAGGCGCCTCCGGCATCGTCCGAACAGGCAGCCCCGGCACAGGGCGCCCAGACTCAGGCCCCTGCCGCTGGTGCTCCTGCCGGCGCTACCACAGGCGCTCCCGCTGATGCTGCTGCAGCGGCCCCCGTAGCCGAACAAGCTCCTCCGCCACCGCCGCCTCCACCGCCGATTGTCATTCCGGCTGGAAAGACCGTGACCGTGCGGATGAGGGAAGGGCTGAACTCCAAGAGCACTCAGGATGGACAGACCTTTACCGGGACCCTGGCCAACGGAATTGCCGTGAATGGCAAGGTCGTAATTCCGGCCGGCGCTGGCGTTACTGGAGTCGTATCCGAAGCTAAGTCGGCTGGCAAATTCAAGGGCGAAGCCATTCTGGCCATCCGCCTGACCGCGATCAACGTCCACGGCACGCCCATGAATGTCGGTACCGATGAATACTGCGTGACCCAGAAGGGTAAAGGCAAGCGCTCGGCCGTCATGATCGGTGGCGGCGCCGGCGGCGGAGCGCTTATCGGTGGAATTGCAGGCGGCGGCAAGGGTGCTCTGATCGGCGGTCTGATTGGTGCAGGTGCCGGGACGGCGGGCGCGGCTTTCACCGGCAACAAGGAGCTGACCATTCCGGCCGAGTCGGCCGTCAGCTTCAAGACCACCACTTCGCTCACAATCGAGCCATCGGAGTAACCGTATAGGGTTTTGCCGAGCGTTATTGCTTCAAAAGCTGAGGGGAGGCGATGGCCTCCCCTCAATTCTCTGCGCCAAATGACACTCCGGAAACTTCGTTAGGGTTTCTTTGCTGCCTTTGTTTTTTCGCGTTTCTCTGCGGCCCAATTCGCCTTGTTGACCTGTCGGCTCCGGCCTAGCGCCAGCGCATCCTCCGGTACGTCGTCGGTGATGCAAGAGCCCGCTCCAACATAAGCGCCCTTACCCAGCTTGACGGGAGCCACCAGCGTCGAATCGCTGCCGACAAATACCCCATCTTCGATCAACGTCTGGTGCTTCTTCACGCCGTCATAGTTGCAGGTGATGGTTCCAGCGCCGATATTGACCTTGTCGCCGATCACCGCATCCCCGAGGTAGGAGAGATGGTTGGCCTTCGAGCCTTTGCCCAACCGGGTCTTCTTCGTCTCGACAAAATTCCCCACATGCGCGTCTTCACCGATGTCGCTGCCCGGACGAAGATGCGAGTACGGCCCCAGCTGTGCGCCGTCGCCAACCTTGGAGTCCTCCATGATGCATCCCGGACGCACCAAGACCTTGTTGCCAATTTCGCAGTTGGTAATCACTGAGTACGACCGAATCCGGCAATCGGAGCCGACCTTCGTCTTCCCGATAAGCTGCACAAACGGCTCGATCACCGTGTCCGCGCCAATCTCTACGTCTGCATCGATGTCGCAGGTGTCGGGACGAAAGATCGTGGTGCCAGCTGCCATCAGCTCGCGCGCCTTCCGCGCCCGCAACTTGATGTCGAGCTCGGCCAATTCCATGCGGGTGTTGACGCCGAGCACTTCACTAGAATCGCTCGCCTTGAGCGCAACTACTTTCTGGCCCGCTCGTCCCAGCAGACCTGCCATGTCCGTCAGGTAGAACTCACCGGCCGGGTTCTCGGTGGTCAGTTTGTCGATATGGGCAAAGAGCGGCCCGATGGCAAAGGCGTAGATTCCCGAGTTGATTTCGCGTTGCTCGCCCTCGTTGTTCCGCAGCGCCTTCTGCTCGACAATCCGGTCCACCTCATTGGTCGGCCTCAAATCCTGGTACTTCCGGAACACCCGGCCGTAACCGGTGGGATCCTCTGGCACCGCCGTGAGGACGGTCATCGCCGCCTGATTTTCAATGTGAAAGCCGCGGACCTGCTCAATCGTCTCGGGCTGAATCAGCGGAACATCTCCCGACAGCACCAGCACGTGTTCGAATCCCCGCAACGCCTCGCGCGCCTGCATGATGGCGTGGCCCGTTCCGCGCTGTTCTCGCTGCTCCACAAAACGAATACCGGTGGACTCCAACGCCGCACGCACCAGCTCGGCTTCATGTCCAATGATCGCGAAGATATGTTCCGGCGGCACAATCTCGACGGCTGCAGCTACCACATGCGCCAGCAACGTCTTGCCGGCAATCTGATGCAGCACTTTGGGGTGGCGCGACTTCAGCCGCGTGCCTCGGCCAGCCGCAAGGATGGCAATCGCAAATCCCGCAGATGTGTTCGAGCCGGCGGTGTCTGGGACAGACTTCGGATTGTTCATAGCCTTCAGGGTATCAAGAGATGGTCAAACCCGGTGCGGAGCGGCGGCCACGGGGGCATCGTCCGGTTCCATCATCAGCCGTAACAGATCATGTGCCACGTGGTGGGTTTCGTGGCGCGCGATCAGGCCCTCGTTGGGATCGAGTTCTTCCGCCAGGTAGTCGCCCAGGATCGGTTTCACGCCCAGCGCCGCAATGCCTTCCGCATCCACAACGATCTGCGACTGCTGCTTTTCTTCGTACTTCTTGCGCATCGTGTCCGAAACCGGCGTCTGATTGACCAGTGCGAAGTCGAAAAACTCATGGCGGGCATGCTTGTAGATTGCCTGGATGTGCTGCGATGCCGTCAGGTCGAGGCTCTCGTTCGCCTGGGTCATCAGGTTGCAGATGTAGGCCTTGGTGGCGTTCGAGTTCTTGATCGCTTTGGAAAGATCGCGCACCAGCAGGTTCGGCACGAGGCTGGTGAAGAGCGATCCCGGGCCGATGGTGATCAGGTCGGCTTCCTCGATGGCCTGTAACGCGGCTGGAGCTGGCTTGGCGTTGACCGGCGCCATGCGCAGCTCGGTAATGCGGCGCTGGCTGGCCGTGATATTGGTCTCTCCCCGCACCACGCTCCCGTCGTCCATGATGGCGTAGAGTTGCGCGTTGCTGGTGGTCGCCGGAAAGATGTTTCCTCGCGTGGCGAGAATGGCCGATGCGTGTTTGACCGCCTCGCTGAAGTCGCCTGTGATGTCGGTCATCGCCGACAAGAAGAGGTTGCCGAAGCTGTGGCCTTCCAGCCCTTCGCCGGCCTTGAAACGGTACTGGAACAACCGCGACAGCAGCGCTTCCTTCTCCGCCAACGCTGCGATGCAATTGCGAATATCGCCGGGCGGAGGCACGTTCAATTCCTTCCGCAATCGGCCGCTCGATCCGCCGTCATCGCTCACCGTCACCACCGCCGACAACTCGGAGATGAAAGGAAGTACGCGGTCGTAGCTGTTCTCGCCCGCAAGAACAACGTGCTGCTTCAGGCCATGCAGCAGCGTCGAGAGGCCGGTGCCTCCTCCCATCGCGACAACCTTGATGGGGCGCACAGCGGCGGAGTGTGGGTGCCCGGGCATAACTCTGCGAGAGTTCTAGAAGTGCCAGTTGTGCGGGGCAGACGGCTCCTCCGCACTGGTATCAGGATATAGCAGTTCGGTGAAGCGGGGATCGTCAGACAGGTCTTTGAAATCGGAGTCGTTTCTGGCCTGATAGCGGTTCGCCGGGTTCAACCGGATCGCCTCGCTCAGACCGGTGATGGCGTCGGGAAAGTGTCCCATCAGGCAGTTCAACGCTGCCGCGCCGTACCATACGAAATCGAGCTTTGCGTGTTTCTGCTTCAACTCCTCGAACACCTCGCGCGCGCTGACGTAGTCGCCGGAATTCATCAGTGACACAGCGTAATCGTATCGTTCCTCAGGGTTCTTGAAGCTCGCGGAGTTGGTGTTGATGTGCTGGTTGCAGATGATGAGATGGGTCGCTGCTCGGTCAGCCAATTCCGAGCTCGGTCCAGCCAATACTTTCTCCAGACAGGCCTTCGCCTTGTCGTACTTGTGGCCCTGCAATGCCTTGAGCCCCGCCTCGTAGTTTTGCACAGCCTGTGCAAAACGAGGATCATCCGCCACTTTGAGTGGTTTGGCTGACGTCCTGCGTTCGTCATAGGTTGGCCGGGAGGGTTTCAAGTCGCTTAGTTTCTTGTCCTTAGAGGCTGTTTCCTGAACGTTTACTGGCTCTTTTTTCTTCATCGATCAACGTCCTTTGAGTCGTAAACGTCCGGCAAACCAGCGTTGCTGTGGAAATCCCACATGATTAAAGCTGGTTTGTGCTGAGTTATACCCGCATCCTGCGATGACGTCAACTCGTCGGCATATACCCGCGGATTGCCCCTTAGTTCATGCTCGACGCCGATTCCAAATCGATCGCCTTCCACTCGCCCTTAATGATGCCCTCGCGGATCTGCGCCGGTGTCTTTTTCTGCTTGGTCTGCTGGTACGCGTAATACACCTCTTTCATGCAGATCCCGCAGTGCGCTCCATGCTCCGATTCGAAACAGGTGTGCAGGCTGCTATGGCCGATTCGCTCGCAGTAGCAGTAGCAGGGCATCTGGCTGATCACTGCGGGAATCTTCATTGCCAGTTCATATGCGTGCACTTGGAACGGATACTTGAAGTTCTCCCCAACCCGCTGGTCGGGCGGCAGGATCGGAAGCAACTCCCCGGCCTGTGGAGGTCGCGTATTGTAAGCCGGGACATGATCTCCCTGGGCAAACGCCACCACAGCGATTGCCAGCACCAAAGCAAAAACCAACAACCTGTTCATTTGGAGAACCTCGGCAGAAATTTTAGCCGATAACTTCAGCCGCCCCAACTCGGGGCAGTTTCCGCCATCGGAAGTTCGGGCCAATCCCGTATTTACTATAATGAAATGTAGGGCGGCAGCCGGCAAACGCTGCTTTGGCGAAAGCCCACGGGAGCAGCGAAACGCTGATGCATTCTACGTTATCCAGATGGTTGCGCGATGTCCTCATCTCGCTCGCCGTCTCAGCCTTCTTTATTGTCTTCCTGTACCAGCCCGTAAAGGTCGAGGGCACCAGCATGATGCCGACGCTCCAGGACCAGGAGCGCGTCTTTATTAACAAGTTCGTGTACCGGCTCGAATCCATCCATCGCGGCGATGTCGTCGTTTTCCGTTATCCCCGCGACACTTCGAAAAGCTACATCAAGCGCATCATTGCTTTGCCGGGTGATCACGTCCGCATTGACGACGGGCTGGTCTACGTCAACGGAAATCTGACGACCGAGGACTACGTCCCTTCCATATACGAAGACGTGCGTTCCTACGCCGATACCGTGGTTCCGCCGCATTCTTACTTTGTCCTCGGCGACCATCGCAATCTCTCCAACGATAGCCGCGACTTTGGTCCGGTCGACGAGGGTTACATTTACGGCAAAGCCGTCTTCGGATACTGGCCCATGGCCAAGCTGGGCAAACTGCACTAGATTCTGCTGACCCGGTGGAGGTCCCATGAAGTCGTTCTCTTCGCTCCTCGCCCTGCTCATTTGCCTGACTGCCGCCTCTTTCGCAGCTGATCGCAACCCTCAGGTGCTCATTGATGCCGAGCACGCCTTCGCCAAAGCCACCGCCGAGCGCGGCGTCGACGGATGGATGGAGTTCATGGCGCCCAATGCCGTAGAGCTTGGCGCGGAACCCCTGGTGGGGCTCGACCAGATTCGCGCCGGCATGGGTAAGCAGCTCGGGACACCCGGATTCAAGCTCACCTGGGAGCCTACCAAGGCCGAATTTCTTGGCGGTGGCGATCTCGGCTTCGCCGTCGGCCGGTATGAAGCTCACTTCAACGGCGCTGACGGCAAGCCTCAAGTCTCGAAGGGCACATACTTGACGACTTGGCAGAAGCAGAAAGATGGCTCGTGGAAGGTCGTTTCTGACATTGGGAGTCCAGACCCGCCGTCGCACTGAGTCCGAACCGCTAACGCTGCAAACGAGGTAAGTGAATGAAACCGTTCTTGATTTTCCTCATGTTCGCTGTGGCAGTGCCCATTTTCGCTGCAGACAGGAGTGGTGGGATGCAGGACGAACTGCTAAAAAAAGTGGAAAAAGAATTCGGGCAGGCGATCATCAACAGTGACGCGGAGGCGGTTGGACGGTTCCTTGCGGACGATTGGATTATCGTCGATCCCGATGGGGGCATCATCGACAGGGCGCGCTTCCTGGACGTGATCAAATCGAGCGCTTTGACCCACGATGCCATGGACTCGGATGACGTCCGGGTCCGTGTCTACGCGGATGCCGCCACCGTGACGGCGCTGACTACCACCAAGGGCAAATATATGGGACAGCCGTTCACCACCCAGGAGCGGGTGACAGACGTTTTCATCAAGAAGGACGGACGCTGGCTGTGCGTGGTTACACAGCTCACTCGGTTCACCAAGAAGTAACTCCTGACAAATACCGGGTCGATCCGTCAGGCGGCAGTTTTCCTAATCCCCCCTCTTATGCACGGCTGCGTTACCTGATAAAATCGATAAAATCCACTCCCCGGAGATACGATGCAGGCTATCCTTGCGCTGGAAGACGGACGTATCTTCCACGGCAAAGGCTTCGGCGCCAAAGGCGAATGTTACGGCGAAGTCGTTTTTAATACTTCCATCACCGGCTACCAGGAAATCTTCACCGATCCTTCCTACGCCGGACAGATCGTCATTCTCACCAATCCTCAAATCGGCAATTACGGCACCAACTCCGACGACAATGAGGCCACACGTCCTTACATCGAGGGCCTGATCGTCCGCGAGTTTTCACGCGTCAGCTCCAACTGGCGTTCGCAGGAGGTCACCGAGGAATATCTCGAGCGTTACAAGATTCCCGTGCTCGCCGAGATCGACACCCGAGCACTGGTGCGCCACCTTCGCACCCACGGCGTCATGCGCGGCGTAATCTCCACCCTTGAGTTTGATCCTGAGAAATTAGTCGCCAAGGCACGCGCCATTCCCAAAATGGACGGCACCGACCTGGCAAAGGAAGTCACCACCCCTCGCGTCTATCAGTGGGAGGAGGGCGTGCGCTCGCACGAGCCCACCGAGGTCGTTGGCGTGAAAGACGACGCGCCCAAGTACAAGGTGGTCGCCTACGACTACGGCATCAAGCAGAACATCCTTCGCCGGCTGGTCGGCGAGGCCTGCAGCGTGACCGTGGTTCCCGCCACCACCAGCGCCGAAGACGTTCTGGCGATGAAGCCCGACGGAGTCTTCCTCTCCAACGGCCCCGGCGATCCCGAGCCCGTGACCTACGCGCAGGAAAGCATCCGCCGCATGATGGGCAGAGTCCCCATCTTCGGCATCTGTCTTGGCCATCAGCTCATCGGAATCGCGCTGGGCGGCAAGACCTACAAGCTGCGCTTCGGACATCACGGCGGAAACCACCCGGTGAAGGCGCTGACGACCGGCAAAGTCGAGATCACGGCGCACAACCACAATTTCGCCGTCGATCCCGACTCGCTGAAGCAGAGCGAAGTGGAACTCACGCACATCGACCTGAACGACAACACGCTGGAAGGCTTGCGGCATCGTTCGCTGCCTCTGTTCAGCGTGCAATATCACCCCGAGGCCGCTCCCGGCCCGCATGACTCGCACTACCTCTTCAAGGACTTTGTCTCCATGATGGAGGAGTGGAAGGGAAGCAATCAGTAGCCATGCCACGCCGCAACGACATCGCGAAAATCCTCATCCTCGGCTCCGGCCCTATCGTCATCGGCCAGTCGGCCGAGTTCGACTACTCCGGCGCGCAGGCCTGCAAGGCCCTCAAGTCCGAAGGCTACGAAGTGGTGCTGGTCAACTCCAACCCGGCCACCATCATGACCGACCCCGAGATGGCCGACCGCACCTACATCGAGCCGCTCACGCTTGACTATCTCGAAGAGATCCTCCGCGTGGAATCCGAGATGCTCGCCGAGAGCGGGCGTCCCGGCCTCTTCGCCGTGCTGCCCACCGTCGGTGGTCAAACGGCCTTGAATCTCGCCGTCGCTCTGGCCGACAACGGCATCCTCGAGAAGTACGGCGCGCAGCTCATCGGCGCGCAGCTCGACGCTATCAAGAAAGGCGAAGACCGTCTGCTCTTCAAAGATGCGATGACCAAGATCGGCCTTGAAGTGCCGAAGTCGGCGCTGGTAAATAACCTCCGCGACGGCCTCGACTTCAGCGGCAAGATCGGCTTTCCCGTCATCCTGCGCCCTTCGTTCACCCTCGGCGGCAGCGGCGGCGGCATCGCCTACAACCGCGAAGAGCTGATGGAGTTGCTTGCCCGCGGCCTCGATCTCTCTCCCGTCCACGAAGTCTTGCTCGAAGAGTCAGTGCTCGGCTGGAAGGAATACGAGCTCGAACTGATGCGCGACCTTGCCGACAACGTCATCGTCGTCTGCTCCATCGAGAACTTTGACCCCATGGGCGTCCATACCGGCGACTCCATCACCGTGGCACCAGCGCAAACTCTTACCGATCGCGAATACCAGCGCATGCGCGACGCAGCCATCGCCGTCATTCGCGAAATCGGTGTCGAGACCGGCGGCTCGAACATCCAGTTTGCCGTGAATCCCCAGAACGGCCGCCTGGTTGTCATCGAGATGAACCCGCGCGTCTCGCGCTCTTCGGCCCTCGCGTCGAAGGCCACCGGCTTCCCGATCGCCAAAATCGCCGCCAAGCTTGCCGTGGGTTACACGCTCGACGAGATCACCAACGACATCACGCGCAAGACGCCCGCCTGCTTCGAGCCCACGCTCGACTACGTGGTCGTGAAGATTCCCAAGTGGCAGTTCGAAAAGTTCCCCGGCGCCGACGAATCGCTCGGCCCGCAAATGAAGTCCGTCGGCGAAGTCATGGCCATCGGTCGAACCTTCAAGCAGGCGCTGCTCAAGGGCGTGCGCTCGCTCGAGACCGGCAAGCGCATCGGTTCGGAAAAAATCGAGCCGCGCATCCTGATCACCCGGCTGGTCACTCCTCATCCCGAGCGGTTGCAATACATCCGCTACGCACTCGCCCAGGGCATGACCGTCCGCGAGATCGCGCAGATGACCAACATCGACCCCTGGTTCCTGCATCAGCTCAAAGAAATCTCCGACGAGCAGTCGAGCTTGCCGGGACTCTCGCCCGACATGCTCAGCGCGCAGCAGCTTTTCGAACTTAAGCGTGTCGGCTTTTCCGACGCGCGTCTCGGACAGGCCTTTCAACTGGGCGAAGGCAAGGGAATCCTCGAGGCAGTCCACCAGCTTCGCGCCAAGCACGGCGTCCGCCCGGTCTACAAGCGCGTGGACACCTGCGCCGCCGAGTTCGAGAGCTTCACGCCCTACATGTACTCGACCTACGAAGACGAGGACGAGGCAACGCCCACCGACCGCAAGAAGGTCATCATTCTCGGCAGCGGGCCCAACCGTATCGGGCAGGGAATTGAATTCGATTACTGCTGCTGCCACGCGGCCTTCGCCCTGCGCGACGACGGTTTCGAGACCATCATGGTCAACTGCAATCCCGAGACCGTCTCCACCGACTACGACACCAGCGACCGCCTCTACTTCGAGCCGCTCACCTACGAAGACGTGATGGCGGTGTACGAGCACGAAGCCGCCAGCGGAGCGCCTATCGGCGTCATCGTCCAGTTCGGCGGACAAACCCCGCTCAACCTCGCGCTTCCGCTGAAAGCCGCGGGCGTGCCCATCATCGGCACCTCGCCCGAATGCATCGACCTCGCCGAAGATCGCAAGCGCTTCGGCAAGCTGCTCGAAGAACTCGACATCCCCCAGCCTCCCGGAGCCACCGCCGCCAGCGTCGAAGAAGCTCTCGCCAACGCCAACCGCATCGGCTATCCCGTGCTCGTGCGTCCCTCCTACGTACTCGGCGGACGCGCCATGGTCATCGCCTACGACGACGAATCCGTCACCCGCTACATGAAGGAGGCGGTGGAATATTCCCAGGAGCGCCCCGTCCTCATCGACCACTTCCTCGAATCCGCCACCGAAGTCGATGTTGACGCCCTCTCCGACGGCGAAGACGTCGTCATCGGCGGCATCATGCAGCACATCGAAGAGGCCGGCATTCACTCCGGAGACTCCTCCTGCGTCCTGCCCTCCGTCGACCTCTCGCCGCGAAGTTCTCGCCACCATTCGCGACTACACCTTCCGTCTCGCGCGCGCGCTGCAAGTCATCGGCCTGATGAACATCCAGTACGCCATTCAGCGCGACAAGGTGTTCGTCATCGAAGTCAACCCGCGCGCCTCGCGCACCGTGCCCTACGTCTCGAAGGCCACCGGAGTCCCGCTCGCCAAGATCGCCGCCCGCCTCATGACCGGCCGCAAGCTGCGCGACTTCCTTCCCGAAAACGTCGAGCGCGCCACCGACCTCGACACCGGCAACTGCTTCTACGTGAAGTCGCCTGTCTTCCCCTGGGGCAAGTTCCCCGGCGTTGACACCGTGCTCGGCCCCGAGATGAAGTCCACCGGCGAAGTCATGGGCGTGGCCGACAACTTCGGCGAAGCCTTTGCCAAGGCCCAGGCCGCTGCCGGACAAGTCCTGCCCACCCAGGGCCGCGTCTTCATCAGCGCCAACGACCGCGACAAGCCCTTCGTCGCCGACCTCGCCCGCAAGTTCGTCGAGCTCGGATTCAGCCTCGTCGCCACCCACGGTACCGCTAAACTCATTGAAGACGCCAACTTACAAGTCGAGCGCGTCTACAAAGTCAAAGAAGGACGCCCCAACGTCGTCGACCTCATCAAGGGCGATCGCATTCAGCTGGTCATCAACACGCCGCACGGCCCCGACCCCTTCTTTGACGAGAAGGCGATCCGCCGCGCCGCCGTGACCGCCCGCATCCCGACCATCACAACGCTCTCGGCCGCGCGTGCCGCCTGCGAAGGCATCGCCGCCCTGCAGCGCGGAGACGTCAAGGTGTACGCTTTACAGCAGCTTCACGCCGATCGCGCAACTGCAACAAAATAAAGGAACACCATCATGTTTCTCCACGGAATCTTCCCCCCCATCACCACCCCGTTCTACCCCGACGGTTCCATCTACCATCGCAAGCTCGAGCAGAACGTCGAGCACTATTCCCGCACGCCCACCGCGGGCATCGTCGTCCTCGGCTCGACGGGCGAAGCCATCCTCCTCTCCGACGACGAGCGCCGCGAAGTGCTCAAGACCGCGATTGACGCGGCTGCGCGCGAAAAGGTCATGATCGCCGGCACGGGCGTCGAGTCGGCCCTCGAGACCCTGCGCCTCACCGAGTACGCCGCCTCCCTCGGATACGACGTCGCCATGGTCCGCACCCCGCATTACTACAAGGGACAGATGGCTAACCCATTGAATATGCTGGCCTTCTACCGATTCGTGTGCGACCGCTCGCCGCTGCCTGTCATCATCTATAACTTCCCCCAGGCCACCAGCTACGACATCCCCGCCGAGCTGGTCATCGAGCTCGCCTCGCACCCCAACCTCATCGGCATCAAGGAGTCCTCCGGCTCCATCGAGAAGGTGCAGAAGATGGTGGAGGGCACCCGTGCCATTCAGCGCAAAGTCACTGTAACTGAGACATTTACAGCAGTTACCGGACGCATGCTGCAAGCGGCTGCTGCTCCCGCAAGTTCTGAAGGTGGAGCGCTGGTTTCCATCGGAGGGGCTGCTGAGCTCGTTCGAGAAGCCGCTGCTCCCAAGCCCTCATCGCGCTGCGGTCAAGGTGGTTGGATCGTTGAAAACACGGCAGAAAGAGGTTGGCTTCCAGGTGCTCGTCGGAGCCGCCCAGAAGCTCGCTCCCTCGCTCGATGCCGGAGCGGTCGGCGCCATCCTGGCCTTTGCCGACTGCGCTCCCACTGCCTGCTATGAGATCTATGCTGCCTGGAAAGAAGGAGATACGGCGCTCGCCGCCAGAGAAGCAGGAGCGCATCGCGAAGGCCGCAGTTCGCATCGTAGGCGGAGCTCAGCATCCCCGGCATGAAGTACGCCATGGACTTCAACGGCCTCTACGGAGGCCCCCCTCGCCTCCCCCTGCTCCCCCTGAACGGGGACCAGAAGGCTGAGGTGGAGAAGCTGCTGGAGAACATTCGGAACTAAGGTTTGGGCTGGCGCTGGAGCCGGGCGCGAGGGACGGCAAAAAGGCCTACTTATAATGCCAGTTATAATGCCTTTTTCAGGCCGAAAACGGGGCGCGGGAGGGTCGCGCCGCGTCACCGGTGGGAGTCGGATTCCGGGAGGGGTGGCGGTCGGGCTGACGCCCTCGGGAAAGAGTGTCGTCGGCCGAAGCCGACTCGGGGGATTGTTCGACGCTTGCCGCACACAGACAAGAGTAGCCGCATGCGGTTTACTGGGTTGGCTTGGTCGGTAATCGTTTGGAGCTGGGCTACTGATTCGACGCCTTCATCACGAACAATGACTGAGCTGCGGCCACATACCGTACCGGATTCGTAAGTTTCCGTACGCTGCCCTCCGCCACCGCGCGCTTTAGCCACGCTTGCGCCTGTGTAGGTACGACGTCCAACGCCTGCGCCACCGCCTGCGCGTCGCGCGGGTCCTGCAAGACCTCAAGGAGCATTTCCAGTACTCGGGGATATGCGTCTTTGTCAGGACCTCGAGTCGGCGGCGGGAGAGATTCTGGTGCGGGCGGCGGCGCGGCGCTTCCTGCATCCGCCGTCACACAGTCTATGACCTCGACCGCGCCCACTTGTACCTCGAACAACGGGGCTGGCCGGCCGTCTTTCGCAAACAATCCTGAGATATCAGTCCACGCCTCGGGTGGTAATTCTCTTGCACCCAATTGCAGCAGTTTCCGATTCCCGGCCGGCGCATCATCTGTGTTCTTGACGAATACGGGCGCTCGACCGTGTTTCATGGCCTCGCTTGCGCCTGACCACGTTCCGCCCTTGTCATCGGTACACGCGACCACGAGAGCGGCATCCGCTAATGCATAGACCAGCTTGTTGCGCTCCATCGCGTTGAACGCGAACCACCGGGAGTCCGGATCGAACGGCGAAATCAGAGTCAAGCGGCCCTCCATGATGGCGTCCCTATATCGGGACGCGACGGAAGCACGCCCCAGCCCTTCGGCAAGTACTCCAACGGAGCGTCCGCCCTGTTCGATCGCTGACATCATGGCTTCCGAGTCAATTCCCTTCGCAGCGCCGGAAACCACACACACACGCTGCATCGCACAGGCTTCGCCGATCTTGCGCGCATACGCAAGGTCTGCTTCGCTGGCCTCTCGTGAACCCACCACGGCAAGCCCTCCGCACTGCAGAGCGTCTTGTTCGCCCACTCCGTAGAGCACCGGCGGAGCTTTGTGTTGCAAGTAGGTCTTGTACCGGGTGGGATAGGCCTCGTCGCCGCGGCTTATGACCCAAATCCCGATGTTGGTCCATCGTTCCGTCATGATTGCGAGTGCAGTTCCGCGATCCAGCAGTTGCTCAATCTGCTCCTGACTCGCTTCGTTCTGGGTGAGGTCCGCGAGTTGGTTGCGGCCCGAGTGTCGCAGCAGGTCTCCCGGGCGGAGTGAGCGCTCGTGCAGCCACGTTGCCAAGGACGAGTACTGCCTCGTCGTGAGAGGTTTGACCGGGCCTTCCTCGCGCTCGCCCAGACGGGCACAAAGCAGCAGGACCGCTTGTGTATCGAGCGACAACGACGATGCCATGAATCTAGTCTCCGTCTCCTGCTGAAGAGTCCGCCAGCGCCAAGGGGAATACCGGGCCGCTGCCTGCTTGTCGCAGCTTGGCTCCCACCACCGTAAACGTCCACCGAGAATCGACCATGTCGTCAACCAGCAAGACCGGCGCCTGGCGCACCAGCCCACCATCGACGGCGAACGCGTCTTCAAGGTTCTGCACTTGCTGGAAGCTGTTTCGCCGGCTCTTCTGTTCCGCAGTATCTTTCACCTTGGCGATGCAGTCAACAAACGGCAGCCCCAAGGCATGTGCCAACTCCCGCGCAAATCGCGGCACCAGGTCTTGACGCCTGCGCGAAGGAACGCAAGTCAACCAGCCCGGACTCGGCTGGGGTGCCCACCTGCGGACAAGGCCCACCACAGCTTGCACCAGTTCCTCCGAAAATCTTCCCGTCTGTAGCTTTCCGCGTCGCACCTGCTCGCCGTAGCCAGGATCGCCCCACCGGCACAGTGCTCGGCCAATTTCGCTGCAGTGTGCCGGCTGGATGTTCCCGCGCAGCCCTTCGAAACTCAAGCCCGAGGGCCACTGCTTCCGGGGCTCGATTGATATTTCCAGACGGTTCAGGAAGGCTGCCGCCGCCGCAGCCAGATCCTCAGGATAGTCTCGATTCAGGCCTTCGGCGCAATTCGAGCACTTTCCGCAGGGACGCACATGCGGATCATTCAACTCACGGCAGAGGAACTGCATAAGGCAGTCTCCGCTTCCCAGGTATTCTCGCATGCGCTGCTGCTCGGCGCGCCGGAGGTTTTGGATGCGCGAAATTCTCTGGCGTGGCATCTCCCATCGGACCGCAGTTCTTGCATAGCCCTGCTGCACGTACTGAATGGGTGATGGCGATTCCAGAGAAAGGAACTTCAGCACATTTTGCAGCTTGCCGGAGGGAATATTCACAAGTCGTTCGAGTGCTCTCAGTTTAACCGGCTCCCCCGCTTGTTCCAGGGCCGCGAGCGTTTCGTCCACTTCGTTTTCCGTCGGGAACGCCGTGCGCAGAAAGTAGTCCGCAATCTCGTCGTCCTCGCTTCCATTCAGCAGCACCCCATAAGAATTCTCCAGGGCACGGCCCGCGCGTCCGACCTGCTGATAGTAATGGACTACCGACGCCGGCCGCTGGAAGTGAATGACGAACCCCAGGTCCGGCTTGTCAAAGCCCATACCCAAGGCCACCGTAGCCACCAAGGCTTTGACCTCGTTGTGTAGAAGTTGGTCCTCCCGTTGTTCCCGCTGCTCGTTATCCAGGTCAGCATGGTACGCCGGCGCATCGACTCCGCGAGACCGCAACCACGAAGCAAGGTTGTCAGCGTCCCGCACTGTCAGGGTGTAGATGATCCCAGTGCCTTGCAGGCTTGGGACCTGGTGCGCAATCCATGCCATTCGCGCGGCTTTCGACGGTAGACGCAAGTTTTGCAGCCGCAAGCTCTCACGGCTCAGCGGCCCGCGGATGGAGGTGAGTTGTGGGCCGAGTTGTTGCCCAACGTCTTCCACCACACGGTCGTTCGCGGTTGCGGTTGTTGCCAGCACCGGCACATTGGGTGGAAGCGCCCGCAGGATGCGAACGATGCGGCGATAGTCGGGACGAAAATCATGCCCCCAATCGGAAATGCAATGCGCTTCGTCAACCACCAGCAAACCGATCTGCCCCGCAATCGGCAGCAAACACCGCGTCACAAAGTCTTCGTTGGCCAGTCGTTCAGGAGAAATCAGCAAGATATCGACTTCGCCAGCGCGCAACGCCGCTTGAATTGCCGGCCAATCCTTTACGTTGCTCGAATTGATGGTTGCTGCTCGAACTCCGATTTTTCGCGCAGACTGGATTTGATTGCGCATCAAGCTGAGCAGCGGAGAAACCAGCAGGGAGCAACCCGCCCCCCGATCTCGCAGTAGGCGCGTTGCCAGAAAGTAAACCACGCTCTTGCCCCACCCCGTCCGCTCGACAACCAGCACCTTCTCGCGGCGAAGCAGAGCTTCTACGGCCTCCCACTGGCCTTCCCGGAAGTCAGCGTCGGCGCGGCCCACTGCCGTCCGCAGCAGCTTTAACGCGTCTTCTCTCGCGGGCATACCCCTCCTTGTTGCAAGTGTTGATCGGGTTCGCGCCCAAATTTCCCCGCGCTCCCCAATCATCGAGATTACATGGTAACCACTATTTCGGTTACTCCTCCTTATCACCCTGCTACGTGACGCACGTCCTGGTTCGCCCCCTGCCCTCGGCTTACAATTCCCAAGTAAGCAGCAGGGAGATTCTTGTCTCTGCCGCTTGCCGCCCACCCGGTTCACTCCCGGGCGAGCCCGTAAGTTCTTTGTTAAGAGGAATTTACCCGTAACCCCTTTGGACAGAGGATTTTGCACGTCATGTCCGCCGTAAGTCCCTTTAGAAAGAAGATTTTACGAAAATAGGGGGGGGAGGGGGTACACCCCGTTATCGGACATAGTCCCATTTTGGAACTCGCCGCTTTTCGCTTTCCCGCCTGAAAATTTCCCTCCAACCTCGCACCAAATCCATAACCTTTGGAACCACAATCTCGCCTTCCAGCGACTATATTGGCAACGATGCCTTCTCTTGCACTTTCGGAACTCATTGGCGCGAATGTCTATGATCCTTCCGGAACTTCTCCGGTAGGAAAAGTGCGCGAGGTGGCGCTGTCTCCGCAAGACGATCCGAACCGCGTGTCGGGATTCGTGGTGAAGACGCGCTCGGGCGCGCGATTGCTGGCGATTGCGTCGGTGGAATCCGTGAACGGCGGAGTGCGCGCCGACACGCTGGCGGCGGATTGGACTCCGTACGCGAGCGGCGAAGGCATGCTGCTGCTGGAGCGCGACCTGCTCGACCAGCAGATCATTGACGTCTACGGCCGCAAGGTCGTGCGGGTGAACGACGTCGATATTCACCAGGAAATTGGACACGACCACATCGTGCTGAAGCTGGCGGCGGTTGACGTGGGCGCGCGCGGCGCGATCCGGCGGCTGCTGCGCGGCGTGGTGCCGATGGCGGCGCTGCGTCCGATGATGGAGAAGATTCCGCCGCGGATGATTCCGTGGGAGTTCGTGGACCTGATCGAGACCGATCCGGCGCGACGGGTGAAGCTGAAGATCTCGCTGGACAGGCTGGCGAAGCTGCATCCGGCGGACATTGCCGACATTGTGGAAGACCTGGCTCCGGCGGAGCGCGAGGCGGTGTTCGAGACGCTGGACGAGGAAGTGGCGGCGGAGACGCTGGAAGAGCTCGATCCGAAGATGCAGGTGTCGGTGCTGAGCTCGCTGGACTCGGAGCGCGCGGCCGACATTGTGGAAGAGATGGACCCGGACGCGGCGGCGGACGTGCTGGGCGACATGCCTCCGGAGACGACGGAAGAGATTCTGACGGAGATGGAGCCGGAAGAGCGGGCCGAGGTCGCCGAGCTGATGTCGTTTGAGGAGGACACGGCGGCCGGGCGCATGACCACCGACTACATGGCGCTGAAGTCGGGGGCGAAGGTGGCGGACGCGATCGAGATGCTGCGGAACTTCGAGGGCGGGATCGAGAGCGTGAGCACGATCTACATTATTGGCGAGCGGGAGAAGCTGCTGGGACAGGTTCCGCTGTCGAAGATTGTGCTGGCGACGCCGGAGACTCCGCTGATGCTGCTGAGTAGCGGGCATATGCCGACGATTCATCCGGGGGCGGATGAAAAAGAAGTGGCGGAGGTCTTCGATAAGTACAACCTGCTGACCCTGCCGGTGATCGACGACGAAGGCGTGCTGACGGGCGTGATCACGGCGGATGACGTGATTAATATGCTTAGGGCGAAGCTGTAAGCAGGATTAGTCGAAAAGACCCACACAATCGAAAAGAAGGATTGTGTGGGGCACCCGAACCGGGGAACTCGAAGAGACCCACACAAGCAGAGAACGCTTGTGTGGGGTACCCGCTGAGTCCGAAACGTGGCGCAATTTCCATTGGCCGTTTATTCTGAACGGGACTTTCCAACTCCTCTCAAACAGCGGTGTCATGTCTGAAAAGCGGCGGCTGAAAATCTGGAGGATACGCCTGCTGATGTTCCTGGCCGTGATTGGGCCGGGGTTCATCACAGCGAACGTCGATAACGACGCTGGGGGGATCTATACCTATTCGGCGGCGGGAGCGCAGTTTGGCTACACGCTGCTGTGGGTGATGATTCCGATGACGATTGCGCTGGTGGTGGTGCAGGAGATGTCGGCGCGCATGGGCGCGGTGACGGGGAAGGGCCTCAGCGACCTGATTCGCGAGGAGTATGGGTTCCGCATCACGTTCTTCATGATGCTGGGGCTGATCATCACGAACTTCGGGAACATTGTGGCGGAGTTTGCGGGGATCGCGAGCAGCCTGGAGCTGTTTCATATCTCGCGGTACATCAGCGTGCCGGCGGCGGGGCTGCTGGTGTGGTTCATGGTGGTGAAGGGCAGCTATAAGAGCGTGGAGAAGGTGTTTCTGGCGGCGTCGTTTTTCTACTTTGCGTACATCATTGCGGGGGTGATGGCGGGGCCGAGCTGGAAAGAGGCGTTTGTGGCGACGTTTAAGCCGCCGACGGGGGCGGCGTTCCATCAGTCGGGCTATATCTACATGGTGATCGCCGTGGTGGGGACGACGATTGCGCCGTGGATGCAGTTCTACCTGCAGTCGTCGATTGTGGAGAAGGGGATTACGGCGCGCGAATACAAGGCTTCGCGGTGGGACGTGATTCTGGGATGCCTGTTTACGGACATCGTGGCGTGGTTCATCGTGGTGGCGTGCGCGGCGACGCTGTATGCGCATGGGGTGCGGCAGATTCGCGATGCGGCGGATGCGGCGCAGGCGCTGCGGCCGCTGTCGAATGAGTTCGCGTACATTTTGTTTGCGGCAGGGCTGTTTCAATGCGTCGATCTTCGCGGCGTCGATTCTGCCGATCTCGACGGCGTACACGGTGTGCGAGGGCCTGGGATTTGAGTCGGGAGTGGACAAGAAGTTCAGCGAAGCGAAGGTTTTTTACTGGCTGTACACGCTGCTGCTGATTGCGGGCGGGGCGGTGATTTTGATGCCGGGGATTCCGCTGGTGCGGATCAGCATTCTGTCGCAGGTGGTGAACGGCATCGTGCTGCCGTTTGTGCTGATCTTCATGCTGCTGCTGGTGAACAAGAGCGAGCTGATGGGGCCGCACATCAACGGGACGTGGTTTAACGCCATCGCGTGGGCGACGACGATCATCATGATCGGGTTGACGGTGGCGTGGTTCATCAGCGGCGGCGGGGCCTAGAGCAGTTCGTGGTCGGCCAACTGGCGGACCAGTTGCTTGTCGGCGTCGAGGAAGTCGAGCGCGGGGAGATCGGCGCGCTTGACCCAGCGCATGTCGCGGAATATGCGGTTCTGGAGCTCATTTTCGAAGCGATGTACGGCGAAGAAGCGCAAGTTGACCGAGTTGCCGTTCAGGTAGGTGTGCAGTACCTGGGTGATCTCGGGGCCGATTTCGGCGAGGATGCCGAGTTCCTCTTCGAGTTCGCGACGAAGGGCCTGAGGCGGGGTCTCACCGGCTTCGATCTTGCCGCCGGGAAACTCCCATTTGAGCGGCAGAGCCTGGTGCTCGGTGCGCTGGCAACATAGGATTTCGTCTCCGCGGAGTATGAGTGCGGCCACCACTTGCTTGGTCAAAGCGATTTCCTCGATTCCGCAGGTGAGCCCAGCTTCAAGGCTTTCATGTGGACTTCTCGAGATAACGGCCAACCAGACTGGCGCAATGCTCAACCAGTTGGCGGTCATCGTCGGTGAAGGCGGCGGAAACGTGACTATCGATATCGAGTTCTCCGACGACCTTCCCGTGCACAAAAACCGGGGCGACGATTTCGGACTTGGTCTCGAGCGAGCAGGCCAGATAGCGCGGGTCGGCGGTCACATCGTCAACCACCACGGTTTGTGCGGAGGAGACGGCGGCGCCGCAAATTCCCTGATGCACGGGGATGCGCTTGTGAGGAGTCTCGGCTCCGACGTAGGGGCCAAGAACGAGCATCGGCTCCGCAGCCGTTTTCGCCTTCGTCGAGCAGGTAGAAACCGACCCAGTTGTAATGCTTGAGCAATTCCTGCAGGCGCTCCACGATCATCGTCATCAGGTGTTCGGCGCTTTCGGCCGAGGCGGCGAGATTCGAGAGTTCGTCTGCGAGTGGCTGGTAGTTCGCGGGCATGAGTCATTTAATCATAGGTCGCCGAGTTGCCGGATGCCGGGCGGCTTGGGAAACCGATCGGGATGCAGCGCCCAAGCGATAGCGTGCAGTCCTGCGACCAAGCTGGTGGCAGGGGTGTTAAGGAACTCGTCGTTGATGCAGAAGACGCGTCGCGCGCGCACGGCTGGGAGGACGGCCCATTGGCGCTGTTGCACGATCTTCTCCAGCGGAACGCGATCGCCTGCGCCGCACCAGGCGGCTAGCAAGACTTCAGGTTTGAGTTTTTCGACGTCGTCGGCGTTGAGCGTCGTTGCCGGTTCGCCGACAACGGTGCCGCCCGCGGCCGCGATCAGCTCAGCGACCCAGGGTTGCGAGGCGATGATAGGCTTGCCCCACTCTTCGCAGAAGACGCGAGGGGTGGTTTGGAGACCGGCGCATTTGTCGCGAACATCCTGGATCGCTGCCTGCATTGCTTCGACGACCCGTTCGCCTTGTTCGGGGACACCCATGATTCCTGCGATGGCGGCGATGTCGGAGTAGATGTCGGCCAGTCGTCGAGGGGCAAGGCCGAGGAAGCGGATCCCGGCCTTGAGAATCTCACCCACTGCATCCATCTGGTACGGCACGGAGGCGATGACCAAGTCTGGCTGCGCCGCGAGGATCTCGGTCGCTTGGGCAGTCCACGAGTCGGAGACGATTGCGCGGGAACCATCGGCGACCTCGGGGCACACGTCAGCGCAATACCGAGTGCAGGCGACGACCCGGTCGAGCATGCCGATGTCGCGCATGGTGAGGGTCGCGCTAGGTTGGAGGCAGACGACGCGGCGGGGCGTGAAGTCCAAGGACATGGGTGGGGTTGATTATAGTGTTGAAGGAAGCAATAGCCCCGCGGCCCATGTATTCACCACGAGTGCTCGACCATTTCGAACATCCGCGAAACGCCGGAGAAATCCCGGATGCCGATGCGCGGGTGCGCGTGGAGAATCCTGCCTGCGGAGACATTCTGGAATTGTCTCTTAGGCTGAAGGCCGGGCGGATCAGCGAAATTTGCTTTCTTGCGAAAGGGTGCGTTCCGGCGATGGCGTGCGGATCGCTGGTCACGGAACTTGCGTCCGGTAAGACCGCTGAGGCGGCGATGGAAATTCGACGGGAGGATATCGTGCGCGAGATTGGCGGACTGCCGGAGGCGTCGGGGCACGCGGCTCAACTGGCCGCCGACGCGCTGCGGGCTGTGCTGAAAAAGGCGATCGCGAATGAGTAAACGCCGCTTCGCAGTCTTGTTGGCGGCGCTCGCACTGAGTGGCCCAGCGGCGATGTTGGCGCAATACAACTGCGTCCCCGCGGCGAATCCACCCAAGCTTCCGGTAATACGAGCGAGTGGACGAATTACGACTTCTGCCGCGCCGGTTCGGGTCCAACTTTCGGCGGGGATTGCCGATAGCTGGAAAGCGACGAGGCACGAAGTTGGGTCGGTTGATCCGGGCACGATGGTCGAGGTGCTCGAGGATGTGATCGTAGTGGACGCGCCGGACATCGTACGCGTAACGGTTCCCATTGCCGGGTTGAAACTCAAAGAAGGCGACACAATCCTGAGGTACGCGCGGCTGGGGGAAGGCTTCGCCGATTTCTGGGCTGAAAGCTGTTGGTACAAAAATGTGAACGCAGACTTTATTGTCGAGCCAGATGGCGGAGGCTGCAGTGGCTCCGACTGTTCTGCGAAAGTAACAAAGCCGGGCAGGCAAATGTGGTGGTTTCGGATTCGACTGCCCGACGGAAAAATCGGGTGGACGTTGAGTCAGGCGCTGGATCTATCGGGGAGCTGTCGCGGTGCGTAGAAAAGCATATCCCTCGCTTTGCTCGTGTGCACGTCATACGGCGTCGAGCGATTCGCGCTAGACCGTTTCCGTTTCCAACTCTTCTTCCAACAATTGCTTGTCGTGCAGCTCCGTGTAGTAGCCATTGCGGGCGATGAGTTCGTCATGGGTGCCGTACTCGACGATGTGGCCGTCGCGCAGCACGGCGATGCGGTCGGCATTGCGCACCGTCGAGACGCGATGGGATATGAAGATGGTGGTGCGGCCCTGCATGATTTCGCGCAGGTGGTTGAGGATGCGGTCTTCGGTTTGGGTATCGACGCTGGCGAGCGCGTCGTCGAGCACCAGGATCCGAGGATTACGAATGAGCGCGCGGGCGATGGCGGTGCGCTGCTTCTGTCCGCCGGAGAGAGTGAGTCCGCGCTCGCCGACGAGAGTCTTGTAGCCGTCTGGGAAGCTCTCAATGTCAGAGGCGATGCTTGCGGCCTCGGCGACGCGGCGCACATCGGCATCAGTCGCGTCAGCGGCGCCGAAGGCAATGTTCTCGCGAATCGTGTCGCTGAAGAGGAACGTCTCCTGGGGTACGAACCCAATGTTCTTGCGGAGGACGTCGAGGGGAAACTCGCGAATCGGCCGGCCGTCGATGAGCACGCTGCCGGACATGGCATCGTAGATGCGGGGAATCAGCGAGACGAGCGTCGACTTCCCGGAGCCGGTGGGGCCAACGATGGCGAGACTAGTTCCTGCCGGGATCTTGAGATTGACGTTGCGGAGAACGTTTTCGTCGCCGTGGGTGTTTCCTTGGCCGCGTTCGACGGCTTGTAGAGTTTGGCCGTAATGGAAGCTCAAGTTGCGGAATTCGACGTCGCCGCGAACCTCCTGCGGCGCTCCGGCGGGGGGAACATCGGCGTCGGTGACCTCCGGCTTCTCGGCGAGGATGGTGGCGATGCGCCCCAACGAGGCGGTGCCGCGCTGAAAGATGTTGATGACCCAGCCAAGTGCAATGATGGGCCAGGTCAACTGAACCATGTTTGTGTTGAAGGCGGCGAAATCGCCAACGTTGATGCGGTGCTGAATGACCTCGCGTCCGCCGACGTAGAGGACGATGACCACGGCCACGCCGAGGAGGGTCTCGAGCGTGGGCCAGAGCATGCCCATGAGGCGCACCAGCTTCAGGCTGCGGGCGATGTACTCCTGATTGGCGCGCTCAAACAGTTCAATCTCGGCCTCTTCCTGAACATAAGCGCGAATGAGGCGGGCGCCGGAGAAGTTCTCCTGGGCGCGGGCGGAGATGTCGGAGAACATCGCCTGAATGCGCTCGAAGCGCTCGTGAATGCGGCGGCCGAAATATTGCACCACGATGCTGAAGATGGGCAGCGGCAGGAACGCCAACAGCGTCAGCCTGTGGGCTGATGCTCAGCATGAACACCAGCGACACAGCGGTAAACACGATGGTGTTGGCGGTGTACATGATGCCGGGGCCAGCCAGCATGCGAACGGCATTCAGGTCGTTGGTCATGCGCGCCATGATGTCGCCGGTGCGGGTGCGTTGGTAGAAGCCGTAGGACAGGCGCTCGAGATGGGCGAACAGGTCGTTGCGCAGATCGAATTCGATTTCGCGCGAAACACCGATTAGGATCCAGCGCGTGAGGTACTGGAGGATGCCTTTGACGACGGCGATGGCCAACAGGTAACCAGCGTACTTCAGCAAGTTGTGACGGGTGATGTGGGTGTTCAACGCCTCGACGGCATTGCGGATCACCATCGGGAAGAGGATCCAGACGCCGTTGTGGCAGAGGACGCAGATCCCGCCAATGACGAAGGTCTTGCGGTACTTCTTCAGGTACGGCGCCAGTGGCTGCAGGCTTCTGAACATGATGTTGTGAACCGGCGGCGGGCGGTGATTGCCACGCCGAAATAGTTTAGATGATGCTCGTGGGGAAGCGATTCTCCAGCGAACGGTCTAGGTCGGTACCCGCAAGACGAGGTATCCGCCGGCGAGGGCGAAGATGAAATCTGGCGCCCAGGCGGCCAACAACGCGGGCAGTTGATTAGCGTTGCCCATGGCTTCAAACACGCCGGCCGTGACCCAGTACACAATGGCGATGCCGAGGGCGATGGCCACTCCCGCCAGGGCGCCGCCGCGGCGTTTTTGGGCGGAGAAGGGGATCGCCAACACCGCCATGACCAGCGTAATCAGCGGGTAGGCGATTTTCCTTTGAAGTTGCACTTTGAGGCGCACAGTATCAAATCCGCTCTGTCGCAGGTCGTGGACGTAATTGCTGAGTTCCTCGTAGTTCATCTCGGACGACTGGCGGACCTCCTTCTTGAAGTAGCTGGGATCCTCGTCGAGTTCCTTGAAGGTGGACACCTCAAAGGGGCGGTATTCCTGAATTGAAGCGCCGTTCAAGGTGCGGACCCATCCGTTTTCGAAGATCCACTTTTTCAGGCTGGGCTCCCAGTGCGCGCCGTCGGCGTGAATGCGGCGTGTGAGCTGGAAAGTGGCGGGGTCGAACTCGAACACGGAGATGCCGCCGAAGCGGTCGGTGTCAGGGTCGAATACCTGGTAGTAGTAAATCTGATTGGACTCGCCAAAAATCCATTTTCGGTCGGCCTGCAGATAAGTCTGGGGCGGTTTGCCCTTGATTTCGTTGCGCAGGATTTCCTGACGGCGGTTGGTGCGGGGAATGTAGAGCTGGTCGAAGACGAATAGTCCCAGGGCGAAGCCGGCGGAAACCACGATGACTGGCAGAGTGGCGCGGTAAATGCTGAAGCCGGTGGCCTTCATGGCGGTCAATTCGCTGGATTTCTCGAGCAGGCCAAAAGTGATCAGCACAGCAAGGAGAACTGACATGGGCGCCATGAGGTAAATCAGCGAGGGGCTGAGGTTCAAAAGGTATTCGGCCAACAGAATGAACGACACCTTGTTGCGGACGATGTCTGTCAACAGCTCGAAGAAGGTGAAGACCAGCGCGAGCATGAGAAAGGTCGCCATGATCATGACCAGATACAAGGCGAAGTCGCGCAAGATCATGTTGTCGAGGATGAGGGGGAACTTCGCGCCATAACGCCGCTTGGGGCGACGGCTGGAGTTGGCCATCCAGGCACGTTCGCGGAGGCCGGGAAGCCGTTGACCGAGGTCGCTCAGGACGCGTCGCACCGCGGTCCCGATGCGGTTCAGGAGGGAGAGGTCGAGAGGCATCCGGTCCACGCGCCAAAGCAGGAAGAGTCCGCAGAGGAAGAAGAAGATGTTGCCTGCCCATACTCCGAACCACGGGGTTATTTTTCCCTGGCGCGCCAGCGAGACCCCCACCAGCGAAAAGAAGTAGTAGATGAAGACCAGCACGATGGTGAGGACGAAGCCGGTGCTGCGTCCGCCTTTGTGGGCTGAGAGGCCGAGAGGGATTCCCACCAGCGCCAGCACCAGGCAGGCGGTGGGCAGTCCAAAACGGCGATGGAACTCGATTTCGTAGTAACGGGCTTTCAGGTAATCGTAAGACGACGACGCGGGATCGATCTTGGCAAGGAATGCGCCGGTGGCGCGCTCCTGCTTGGCGTTGCGGAGGAGGGCATGAAGGCTGAGTTCCGCCACTGGTTGCAAGTCGCGGACAGCGCGGTCAGTAGAACTTGGAAGCTCCACCGGCAGGTCGGTACTGGTGAACGTGGTAATGGAGTACTGGTCCTTGGCCTTGGGGATCAGCTCCTGCTGGGTGCCGTCCTCAAGGTGAAAGCGGATCTTCTCGGGCGACTCGCTCAGCAGGGCGCCGCGTTCGGCGAGTGTAATTTTCGGCGAGGCCGGATCGGAAATGTCGGCCAGAAACACGCCGCGCCATAACGACTGCCCCTTGGAGGGAACGGCGTCTTGCACGTAGAGAACGTGGTTCTTGAATTCCTCGTAGAAGACGCGAGGCTGAATTTCGAACGATGCCTGCGAGGCCTTCAGTCTTTCCTGTAACGAGGTCAACGCGCGGGCCGCGCGCGGGGCGAGATAAACGCTATTGAACATGCCACACAGCCAGGCCGCAATCGCGAAGATCGACACCACGCGAACGAACATGCCCGCACCCATACCGCTAGCGCGGATAGCGGTCACTTCGCTGTCGGCTGCCAGGCGGCTGAGCCCGATGAGGATTCCCACCAGCACGCCCATGGGGAGCGTGATCATGAAGGTGGTCGGCAGGGTATAGAGGAAAATCTCGGCCACGCTGGGGAGCGGCGCGCTGTTACGGACCACCAACTCAAGCAGCTTTCCGAGGTCCCGCATGAAGATGATGAAGGTGAACAGCAGCACACCGAGCAAGGCATGCGAGCTCACTTCCTTCAGGATGTAGCGGGTCAGGATGCGCACAAGTTGTTAGTGTAACCAAACTGGCGCGCGGCTGGAACGGTAAACGGCGCGCCGTAAGTCGCTGATAGCGCAAGGCCCTTTGCGTGTAGGTACACGGTGGTGCAGGGGCAGTACCACCAACGTGTCGACCGGAAGTTGCAATTGGCACTTCAATTCCATAGAAACCTCCTGTTAAACTTGTCCGTCGTCATAAGAAGCAATGAGCGATTCCGGCCCTAAAATCCGACTGGTGCTGCTATGGCACATGCATCAGCCGTTTTACAAAGACATGCTGACCGGCGAGTATCGCCTCCCCTGGGTGCGTTTGCACGCGCTGAAGGACTACTACGGGATGGTGAAGCTCACCGAGGAGTTCCCTGAGGTCCACCAGAATTTCAACCTGGTGCCATCCTTGGTTGCGCAGATACAGGATTACGTATCGGGCGATGCGCACGATCCGTTTTTCGACCTGATCTCGAAACCGGCCAACGAACTGACTGCGGCGGAGCGGCGATTTGCCCTGCAGTACCTGTTCCAGGCGAATCCGGTGAACATGATTGGGCGCTATCCGCGCTACCGGGAGTTGTGGGACCGGTACCGCGCGACCGCCGACCGTCCGGAGGGTCCGGAATCGTATTTCGTGACGCGGGACTACGCGGACTTGCAGGTGCTGTCGCAATTGGCGTGGTTCGACGAGTACTTTCTCAGCGACCCGGTGGTGGCGGCGCTAATCCGCAAGGGTGACGATTTCGACCGCAACGACCAGTTGGCGGTGATTGCAAAACAGCGCGAGATCCTGGCGCAGGTGATTCCGGCGTACGCCGCTGCCGCGATGCGCGGCAACGTCGAGCTGTCGACGACGCCTTATTACCATCCCATCCTGCCGTTGGTTTGCGACACGAACACAGGCGGAGAATCGACGCTGGGGTTGCCCTTACCAACGCGGCGGTTCCGCCGGCCGGAGGACGCGGCGTTGCAGGTCCGCCGCGCAATGGACGCGCATGAGCAAACGTTTGGCGCCCGCCCGGTGGGCCTGTGGCCCTCGGAAGGCAGCGTTTCAGAGGAGGTCTCGCGCTGGCGGGCAAGCAGGGCGTGAGGTGGATGGCGACCGACGAAGGAGTGCTGGCACGCAGCGTCGGCTACAACTTCACGCGGGACGTCCACGGCCGTTTGCACGGCGACAGCGCGGAGATGTTGTACAACATCCACCGCTACGAGAACGGTGACACGCGGATGCACATGGTCTTCCGCGACCATACGCTCTCTGATCTCATCGGCTTCGTGTACTCAGGGATGCCGCCGCACGATGCCGCCAATCACCTGCTGCATAGCATTCGCGAAGCCGGACGCCCGGTGCTGGAACGCGGTAAGGACGCGGTGGTGTCGATCATCCTCGACGGCGAGAACGCATGGGAATACTACCCGCAATCGGGACGCGAGTTTCTGCGGCGCTTTTACGATGGACTGCAGTGCGACCCACTGATTGAGTCGGTGACAATGAGCGAGGCCATTGCGCGACACAAGGAATCGGATTTCAACCGGCTGAACCGGCTGGTGCCGGGTTCGTGGATTAACGCCAATTTCAACGTGTGGATTGGCGCTCCGGAGGACAACAAGGCGTGGGACCTGCTGTCGGAAGCACGCGACTACTATGACCGCAACTCTGACCGGGTGTCGGAAGCGCAGCGCAAACTGGCATGGGAAGAACTGCTGATCGCCGAGGGCAGCGACTGGAACTGGTGGTACGGTCCGGAGCACCATTCGGCCAACGACCGCGACTTCGACGAGCTTTACCGCAAGCACCTGTCCAACGTGTACACCGCGCTGGAAGGCGTTCCCCCCGAGGAACTCACGGTGCCTATCGCCAGCGGGTACGTGCGTCCCAGCTATCATCCGCAGACCGCTTATGTGAACGCCACGGTTGACGGTTGCGAGAGTGGTTACTTCGAATGGATGGGTGCGGCCAGCTACACCTCGGACCAGCGCACCAGCGCCATGCATGGCAAGCAGTTCCTGCTCGATGCCGTTTATGCCGGGGTCAACGAGGATTCGGTCTCAGGACGCCTGGATTTTCACGAGGCGTTGCCCGACGGCCCGTACCAGATCATCGTTCACTTCGAGGTGAGCCGCGACACACGAGGAGCGCAGCGCCGAGACGAATTCCTATCGCCTGGTAGTGGATGCCCAGGAGCAGAAGCTGCTGTGCTGGGTGCTGAGCAATGGCGACGAACGCAACCGCATCGCCAGCTATCACGCCAATAACGGCAACACGGGCACACGCGGCGTGGAAGTTGCCATCGGCGAGATCTTCGAGATGCGAATGCCGTTTGAAGTGATTGGCGCCGAGCATGGCAGCCGCATTCGCTTGCGTTTTGCCGTTTGGCGCGATCAGTTACCGGCTGACTCGTTGCCGCTGGAAGGCTGGATCGATCTACATGCGCTGGCGGAAGAAGAAATCGAGAGCAACCTCTTCAGCTACTCGCCACGATGACGCGTCGGTTCGGTTACAAACTCTTAGACGCCCTTCCATTCGGCCAATAGACCGGCCAACTCCGCGACTTCGCCAACGATTCCAGGTCGGGATTGGGGTTGATGCAGAAGGGGTGACGCGCAATCTCAAGCATCGCCTGATCGTGCACCGAATTCCCGAACACTCCATGCACCGGCTTGCCGATGACCTCGTGGATGGCCACGGCTTTCAAGTGGTCGGTGGGCACGCGCTGCAGGCGCGACGTCGCAAGCCCGTCCTGGATGTGCACGCAGGCGGCAAGGACCTTGTCGGGCGCGATCCCGAAGCGCTTGGCACCGGTCTCCACCACCCAAACGTTGGTGGACGATACCGCCCATAATTCGCAGCCGGCCTCGGCCAGCCGCCGCGTGAGTTCCTGCATCTCGGGAAAGATCCGAGGCGACACAACTTCTTCGAAAAACTGCTCGGCGGCTTCATACAGTTTCGCGACCGGCAGCCCATCATGCATGGTGACCATGTCTCCACACATGGCCAGCTCGTCGACCACACCTGCTTCGTAGAGGCGGTAGCGCTCGACAAAAGGAGCGGCAACTTCGTCGGCTGACGACGCCGCGCTCGATCTCCCAGTAGAAGAAATCGCGCCCAGCGTCGCCGCTCCAGAGAGTGCCGTCGCAGTCGAAAACGGCGATCTCCGGGCGCAGCACCAGAACGGACTCGATGAATTGCGAAGACTGATTTCCCGGGTCAGGATTCAAAACGTAGTACCCATGGCGATGGTCTCGGAGCGGAGAAGCCGAGCGTAGTCTTCGGGGGTGTCAATGTTGGCCACCACGCGTTCGTCGATCACGGGGACATACAAGATATGTTGGCGGTGCTGGTGCTCGACCTCGCGGGCGCTTGTACTATCTGGGGCGCGGAGGAACTGCTCCATCATGTCGCGGCCGATCAGGATGGGATGGCCGTGCAGCTTTGCGGCGTCCCGGGAAAACTCCGGCACGACGGCCCAGACATCGGGGTCGGCCTGCAGAAACTCAGACCGTAACGTCTCAAGGGTTGACGGCAAGACCGGCGGGCGATCCACGGGACAGAGGAAGGCAGCGTCGCGGCCACGGTTGAGAACTTCCTGCAAGCCGGTTTGAATGGAGCTGAACTGACCTCGCTCGGGGTGGGGATTGGTCACCAGGAAGGCATTGTGCGCATCTCCAACCGGCTGCAGTTCTTCGGAGTTATGTCCGGCGACCACGAGCACCAGATCGCAATGCGATTGCAGCAGGTCGATCATGGCACCAAGGAAGGTGTTGGTGGCCGGGGTTCCTGCCGCCACGGGAGGCCAGGGAAGCAACGCCTTATCGCGTCCCATGCGGCTGGAGGCGCCCGCCGCCAGTATTACTCCGCATATGCCTGCTGCGCGTGCCATGGTTTGAAGATACCAAAGCGACGGGATGGCCGCCACTTTGCGACGGGCCGGTTACAACTCTTCGGCCGTTTCTTCGACGGCATCCTGGGCTTCTTGTGACGTCGATCTTGGCCGAGCGTACGGGTACGACTTACTCGGGACGCCCGGCGTGGCGTGGCGGCGTACCGCAATCATCTCGGCAACGATGGCGACGGCGATTTCCTCCGGCGTGACCGCGCCAATTTCCAGCCCGACCGGTGCATGTACCTGGGCGAATTTCTCCGCAGGGACGCCCTGCTGCTCCAGTTCCTTGTAGATGGCGATGGTCTTGCGACGCGAGCCAATCATGCCGAGATAGCGGGCGTTGAGGTCCACCGCCCAGCGCAGGATGCGCATGTCATCGCGATGTCCGCGAGTGACGATGACAACGTAGGCGGACTCGGGGACGCGCAAGTCTCGCGTCACATGGTCGAAGTCGGCGGCGATGACCTCGCGGGCATCCGGGAAGCGTTCGCGGCTGGCGTAGCTCTCGCGATCATCGACGACGACGATTTCAAAGCCCGCGATTCCGGCGACCTTGTAAAGGTTATAGGCTACATGTCCGGCGCCGAAGATGTAGAGCAGCGCAGGCGGAAGCACAGGTTCGATGAAGATTTCCAGAGTGCCGCCGCAGACCAAGCCGGTGTCGTACTTGGGATTGTTGTTCAAGTTGAAGGAGAGCGTGCGGGGCTTCTCCTCTTCCATGACCTCGCGCGCGGCCTGCCAGACTTCGGCCTCGACGCAGCCGCCGCCAATGGTGCCGGCAATCGATCCGTCGTCGCGCACCAGCATCTTCGCGGTCTGGAATGAAGGGATGGAGCCACGGACCGTAGTGATGGTGGCGACGGCGCCACGTCTCCCTTCGCGGCGGAGCTGGACGATTTGTTCGTAGATGTCCATGCTTGAATGCACCGATTATAGATGCAGTGGTGCGCCGGCGGTGGACTGCGGCCGCCGAATAATGGTTGTTCTTGGTCTAGGACTATCCTATACTTTCCCTATGGCAACCCTATACATAGAAAATGTGCCCGACGAGCTTTACGATGCCATCCGCGCCAAGGCAAAAGCGAAGCGCAAGTCAATTACGGCGGAGGTCCTAGCAGTGTTGGAACAAAACTTTCCCACGGCGCGGGAACTGAAGGCGCGCCGCGACTTTCTTCGCCGCGTAAAGCTCATGCAGTCGGCGACGCCGCCCGGCAAGGGTCCGTTTCTTTCGACGGAAGAGATGCAGCGTGAGGACCGATTGCGCTGATGGATTACGTGATCGATGCCAGCGTGGCCGCGAAGTGGTGTCTTCCAGCAGTGCAGGAGACTTTGGTTGCCGAGGCCAACGAGCTTCTCCGTCAGCAGACAGACGGGAGTGTCCGCTTCGTAGTGCCCGATCTTTTTTGGGCGGAGATGGCAAACATTTTCTGGAAGGCAGTCCGAGTAGAACGGTGCACTCGCGAGTTTGCGGAATCGAGCCTGGACAGGCTCAAACGGACAGGCATTCCTACGATTCCGTGTGAGGGTCTCGTTGAGCAGGCTTTTGGCATAGCAGTCACGTACAACAGGTCTGCGTATGACAGCTTTTACGTAGCCTTGACGCTCGAAATCGGCGGACAGCTGGTAACTGCGGATGAAAGGCTGGCCAATGCGCTGGCTTCGCGGTTGCCGGTGAAGTGGCTGGGGGCGCTGTCGCATAGATAGAATCTTCTGTCGGTCGTTCGCCTAGGAGTAGCTCATGAAAGCCGTTCGCATTCACGAATTCGGTGGACCGGAAGTCCTCAAGTACGAAGATGTGCCGGACCCGGAGTTGCGCAAGGACCACGTTCTCATTCGTGTGCGCGCCTGTGCGCTGAATCATCTCGACCTGTGGGTGCGCAAAGGATTGCCGGGAGTAAAGCTGCCGCACATTCTGGGCAGCGACATCTCCGGGGAGGTCGCGGAGTGCGGCGAGTACATAACCGACCTGAAGCCGGGGACGCGGGTGCTGTTGTCGCCGATGCTGTACTGCGGGCATTGTGAGCAGTGCTACAGCGGACGACAGAACTTCTGTCCGAAATTCGCCGTGCTGGGCAACAACGCCGAGGGAGGGAACTGCGAGTTGATCGCGGTGCCCCGGGCGAGTGTGTTTGCGATTCCCGACTCGCTTGGATTTGTGGAAGCGGCTTCGGTGCCGCTGGTATTTCTTACGGCATGGCACATGCTGGTGGGCAACGCAAAGCTGCGAGCGGGTCAAACGGTACTGGTGATGGGCGCGGGCTCCGGTGTAGGGTCGGCGGCGATCCAGATCTGCAAGATGCTGGGGGCCACGGTTATCACCACTGCAGGTGACGAGCGCAAGCTGGCCAAGGCGCGGGAGCTGGGCGCGGACTACTTGATCGACCACTACAAGCAGAAGATTTCCGACGAAGTGAAGCGCATCACGAGCAAGCGCGGGGTGGACATCGTCTTCGAGCACGTCGGGACGGCGACGTGGGCGGAGTGCATCAAGTCGATGAAGTACGGCGGGACGCTGGTGACCTGCGGCGCGACCGCGGGCTATGATGCGGCGCTCGACCTGCGGGTGCTGTTTGCGCGGCAACTGAACTTTCACGGCTCGTACATGGGATGCATGGGCGAGTTGGACGAGGTGCTGAAGCACGTGTTCGCGGGCAAGCTGAAGCCGGTCGTAGACAAGACTTTTCCTTTAAGTGAAACTCCCGCCGCACATGAATACCTGGCGGGGAGCACGCAGTTTGGAAAAGTCGTACTTACTACCTGAGCGAAGCGGATCGCCATGTCACAATCGCCCGCGCCCGACATCATCCGGCCAGCCACATTGGACGAGGTGCCCGTGCTGCAGGCCCTCATTGCCGAGTCGGTGCGGGTGCTGCAAGCGAGGGATTATGACGACGCGCAACGCGAGGCGGCCATCCGGCTGGTCTATGGCGTCGATACGCAGCTCATCTGCGATGGCACGTACTATGCCGTGGAGCTTGACGGCCAGATCGTGGCCTGCGGCGGCTGGAGCCGGCGTCGCACGCTGTTTGGCGGTGACCAGCACACCGCCAGCCGCCATCCTGAACTGCTGGATCCGGCAAAGGACGCGGCGAAGATTCGCGCCTTCTTTGTCCGTCCGGGATGGGAACGGCGGGGCATCGGCAGCGCGCTGCTGCGGGCGTGTGAGCAGGCGGCTGTGGCCGAGGGATTCCGGCGGCTCGAAATGGGTTCCACGCTGACCGGGGTTCCACTATATTCCGCGCACGGCTACCATGAAGTTGAGCGCATCGAAGTCCCACTGGAAAACGGTTTAACCATGGCGGTGGTTCGCATGGCGAAGGCCGTGAACACCACTGGGTAGCGAAGTCGCTGGCGATCCGTCTGAATCATCGTAGGACGCCGCGCCATCCAACCTAGTAGGTATAATGACAGCGATGAACTCCGGTACACGTATCCCTAAATTCGAGAACCCCGAGCCCGGCTCGGAGAGGTTCGGAAATCTCGGCGGTTCCGAGGAAGAACGCGCCCAGGCACTGCGCGTGACGTTCGGCGGGCAGCAGCACGAGGGCATTATTCTGGCGTCGCTCGATAGCGTGGTCAACTGGGTGCGCAAGAACTCGATTTGGCCGATGACGTTCGGCCTGGCGTGCTGCGCCATCGAGATGATGTCGATGGGCGCGTCGCGCTTTGACATTGCCCGCTTTGGCGCCGAGGTGTTTCGTCCTTCGCCGCGGCAATCGGACCTGATGATTATCGCGGGCCGGGTGTCGAACAAGATGGCCCCGGTGATTCGCGAGCTGTACCAGCAGATGCCGGAACCGAAGTGGGTCATCTCCATGGGCGCCTGCGCGACCTCGGGCGGCGTGTTCAACAACTACGCGCTAGTGCAAGGCGTGAACCAGTGGATTCCGGTGGATGTGTATGTTCCCGGATGCCCGCCGCGTCCGGAGCAGCTTATCTACGCGATCATGCTGCTGCAGGACAAAATTAAGAACGACAAGGGCTCGTTCAAACGCGCCCTGAATCTTGGCTAAGTTTTGTTCTCTCCTTGTAAGCGCTCGCATCGGCGGGCGCTTTTTTCGCGCGCAGGGCGGCTGAATCTCCGGCGCGTAGAATCCATCCAATGGCTTGGTTCGCGTCTGCCGTAAAGGACGTGCGCGTGGCTACGAGAATAGGACCATTTCGCGATGAAGATCGGCATCACCTGTTATCCCACGTATGGTGGCAGCGGCATTGTGGCCACGGAACTCGGACTGGAACTCGCCCTGCGCGGCCACGAAGTGCACTTCATTTCGTACTCACAGCCGATTCGGCTTACGGTGAATGAGCCCAACATCCATTATCACGAAGTGGAAGTCTCGCGGTATCCGCTGTTTGAATACCCGCCGTACGATCTGGCACTGGCGACGCGCATGGCCGAGATTGCCGAGGTGCGTCACCTCGACCTCTTGCACGTTCACTACGCAATTCCGCACTCGGTGAGCGCGATGCTGGCACGCCAGATGCTCTCGTGCGATACCCATCGCAAGAGCCGCTACCTGCCCTACGTCACCACCCTGCACGGCACCGACATCACGCTGGTGGGAGCTGATCCGTCGTATTTGCCGATTACTCGCTTCTCCATCGAGCAGAGCGATGGCGTGACGTCGATTTCGCAGTACCTCGCCAGGCGCACTCTGGAAGTTTTCGAGACCACCAAGCCGATCAGAGGTGATTCCGAACTTCGTGAATTGCGACATGTACCACCGCACGCCCGAGATCATGCAACACCGGTCTGACTATGCCAAGCCCGACGAGCGATTGCTGGTACATCTGTCGAATTTTCGACCGGTGAAACGGATTCAGGATGTGATCGAGATTTTCGACCGCATCCAGAAGAAGATTCCGGCCCGGCTGATGATGATCGGCGACGGCCCCGAGCGCGCCAGCGCCGAGTGGCTGTCCGTGGAGAAGGGAATCCACGACAAGATCCATTTCATGGGCAAGCAGGACCGAATTTACGAGAAGCTTCCGCTGGCCGACGTCATGCTGATGCCCAGCCAGTTGGAGTCGTTTGGACTGGCGGCGCTTGGAAGGAATGGCATGCCAGGTCGTGCCCATCGCCACCGACGCAGGCGGCGTGCCAGAAGTGATCCAGCACGGCAAGACCGGGTTTCTGGCTGCCGTCGGCGACGTGGACGCGATGGCGGAGTACGCCATCGAGATCCTGTCGGATGAGGAACGATTGCAAGACATGGGAGTTTCAGCGCGTGCCCTCGCGCAGGCGCGCTTCTGCGCAAGCAAAATCATCCCGATGTATGAGGATTACTACCGCGAGGTGCTGGAGCGGGCTTCGTAGATTGCTCCCGCAACGGAGCCGCCCAGGTCATCGGCGAACAGCACAGGCAACATCAATCGCACCAAAGTGCCGCGTCCGGGCTGGCTTTCCACGGTAATCTCAGCGGCATCGCCATAGACCACCTGCAGGCGCTCGGAGACGTTGGCCATGCCAATTCCGGTGCCCGACGAGTCACTGGTCCCCGACGGTGGCATGCCGACGCCGTCGTCTTCAACTTCAATCACGATGCGGCCGTCAGCGGAACGGCTACGCAGGAAGATGCTGCCGCCTTCGACCTTGTCGGCAAGGCCATGCTTGAGGGCATTTTCCACGAGTGGCTGCAGGATCATGCTGGGCACAAGGTGGTCGAGTGAGGCCGGTTCGAGTTCCTTGAAAATCTTGAGCTTGTCGCGTCCGAAGCGCACCACTTCAATGTCGAGGTAGTCGTCGAGGAATTCTACTTCCTCACGCAGTGGCACGAATGAGTCACCTTTCCGCAACAGGCGGCGCAGAATGTTGCTGAGCTTGACGATCATCTCTCGCGCCGAGTCCGGATCACGCCGCACCAGCGACGAAACAGAATTCAAAGTGTTGAACAGGAAGTGCGGGTTGATCTGGTTTTGCAAGGCTGCCATGCGGGCCTGCAACAGCAGCCGCTCCTGCTGTTCCAGCTTCATCTCGATGCGGACGTTGTTCAGCACCTTAAGCGCGATTGCCACGGCCATCACCGTGCCGGCATAAACGGCCAGCTCGACCCCCCAATTGTCGCTGTCGAGGGCAAAAATCCTTCGCGGAAACGCGCGGTGGAGTTGGATGCGTACAAACTCCAACGCCAGGATTAGCAGGAAGAACGAGGTCTGCCAATCGATGAGCGATTTGCGGACGCTGCGCCGGATCCATTGGTAGATGCTCAGGTCAAACAGCGGCGAAAACGACCACACCGCCTCGCGATCTGTGGCCACGTGGCGCAGCAGTCCTGCCAGGAAGCCGGCGAGCAAGTTCATGGGTAGCGTCAGCCATTCGCCGAGCAAAAGTGCGGGCAAGGAGACAAGGATGCCGCCAGCGGTGCCGACCAACGCGTCCGCCGATGACGCCCATGAGGATTGCGCCCTCGAACGAAATGTCGGCGGCATAGAAATTTCGGACCCAGCCTCGTACCAATACTCCGAGTGCGATGGGGATGCCGATGATGAGGACGACTTCGATTTTTTCGCCCAGCGTGCGCTCTTCGCGGAACAACAACACCCGGAAGCGACGGGCGCGCACCAGCACGCTGCTGATGGCAGCGGCCACGCCGAGCCGGATCAGCACGGTAACGAGAATGAGCTTGGAATCCAAAATCGACCTATGTCGGCGAGTTGCGGCCTGACTTATCCTATCGCGGCCGCGGCTTCCTGCAGAGCTTTCTCTGCGCTGGCCGCGTCGGGCGCACCGCCCTGCGCCATGTCGCGATTGCCTCCGCCACGCGTGCCCAGCTTTTGCGTCGTCTCCTTCATCAGCGTTCCCATGTCGGCGGTCAGGCCTGAGGTTTGAGCGAACACAAGCGAAGGCTGCGGGCCGCCACAACCAAGAAGGACTTGGGCCTTTTCAAGCCGAGTCAGCTTCTGGGCCAGCATCTTGATGAAATCGAGGTTGCGCTCGGGAAAGAATTCCACCACGAGCTTATTTCCGCTTACCGAGAGAGCCTCTCCGGCGGCCCGCAGCAGGTTCGATGCCTGCAGCTCCGCCACTTCTTCGAGGAGCTTGTGCTGCGACTTCTGCGCGGCTTTGGCGTCGTCCAGCGACCTCCGAACTTGCACAGGCACTTCCCAAATCTGGGTGGAAAACAGGGAAGCCGCCTCGGTGAGCGTCTGGAAGTCGCGGCGCGCCGTGCCAACGGCCCGCATCCCGCAGACGAACTCGACCCGGACGCCCTGCTTCACCTTCTCGGTCTTGCGCAGCAGGATCGACCCGATTTCCCCAGTGCTGCACACATGGGTCCCGCCGCAGGCGTTCAGGTCAAAGCCACCCATGTCGATCAGCCGCAACTGGTCGCGCAAAGCAGGCGGAATCTTGCGGACGCCCAGGTTTCTGGCCTCGTCGGGAGTGGCATAGCGAATCTGGACCGTCCGGTCCTCGGCGATGGTTTGATTGGCCAGACGTTCGGCGGCTTCCAATTGCTGAGGAGAGACTTTGTCGGCGCCAGGTCGACGGTGCAGCTTTCGTCGCCCATATGAAACGATACAGTGGCGAAACCGAACAGTCGCTCAAAGGCCGCGGAGAGCACGTGTTGGCCGGAATGTTGCTGTCGATGGTCAAGCCGGCGGGCGGCGTCGACATGGCCACGTATCGTGGCGTGGGGCATCAGCCAGTCGGCTGCATGTTCTACGCGGTGCCACACGTCGCCTGTCAGTTCGTCTTCCACAACATCGGCGACGGCTACCCGGTCTGCCTTGGGGGACGATTCGAGCGATCCTGTGTCGAAATTCTGGCCGCCGCTAGTGGGGTAGAAGGCCGACCGGTTGAGGCGAACGAAAACCCCCGATTCCCGGGTTTCCACCGCGGCAATCGTAGCTTCAAACTCCAATAACGTCGGGTCGTTATAGTAGAGGCGCTCAGTCAAACTTTGCTTCTCCCCGGTTAGCTCTGTGTGGCGGAACCATCTCTGGAGAGGATACATCGCTGCCGATAGGGATGCAGCTCATCCTGTTCCCATCGTTGCGCAAAGTGGTATTATCTCTCCACCCCCCGAAATGCAGTGACACGGGTGTGCCTTGCTTCGCGCACAGCACTTTGCGGCGGTCGCGCGTCGTTTCGCTTGTCAAAGCCAGTAGTGCCCGGCCAATGGCCATATCCGTGAAGTAGATCGGAGCCTTTCCCATGAAGACGTTGAAAGAAGTTCTAGCGATTCTCGTCGCCGGTACAACCCTGATGGCTACCAGCCCCAGTGCGCTGGCGATGCCCCTCTACGAGCCGCCCTATCAGGAAGCCGATCAGGCGCCGCTTACCGCAACTGACATTGAAAACATCGTATCGCCGATCGCGCTGTATCCCGATCAGTTGATTGCGCAGATCCTGGGCGCGGCCACGTATCCCGACCAGATCACAGCAGCCAGCAACTGGGTCAACAGCAACGGTGGACTGAAAGATCAGGCACTTATGACGGCGGTGGACAAGCAGCCGTGGGACCCCAGCGTGAAGGCGCTGACCCAGTTCCCCACGGTGCTGGACCAGATGGCAAAGAACCTGGCATGGACTTCGGCTCTCGGCGACGCTGCTTACAATCAGCAAAAAGATGTGATGACGGCGATTCAGAAGCTGCGGCAGGAAGCCAAGGCGGCCGGCAACTTGAAGACGTCGCCGGAGATCAAGGTGGTCCAGCAGGACCCTCAGACCATTGTGATTCAGCAAGCGAATCCGCAGGTTGTGTACGTGCCGACGTATAACCCGACAGTGGTGTACGGCACTCCGTACAACCCCCCGGGCTACAGCACGGCGGCGCTGGTTACGACGGGACTGATCTCCTTCGGAGTCGGCATGGCGATCGGCGCTTCGATGAACAATAGCTGCTGCGGCTGGGGCTACTACGGCGGCGGCTGGGGTTGCAACTGGCGCGGCGGAAACGTGATGTACCAGAACAACGTTTACGTTTCGCGCAGCAATACGTTTTACGGCAACAACCGCTACAACAATAATCCGTACTACAAGAACAACAACCGCTCCAACTACAACAGCAATAACAACAATCGCTACAACAACGCCAGCAACAACAAGGCGGCGTGGAGTGGCAACAAGAACAGCGGCAACCGCAACAGCGGCAATACCGTGAACAAGGGCGGCAACACGGTCAACGTCAACGGTGACGTAAACGTTGGCGGGAACAAGAACCGCCCGGGCAATAACACTGCCAACAACAATCGTCCTAACCAGGGCAACAACAACCGGCCGGGGAACAACGCCAATGCCGGCAATCGGCCCGGAAATAATGCCAACGCCGGCAACCGTCCTGGCGCCGGCGCTAACAACCGTCCCAGTTCAGCTGACCGCGGATACGGCAAAGGACCGCAGGGTGGCGGCAACAATAGCGCGATGTCGGGCTATAGCAAGGGCGGCAATGCCCGGGCAGACTCGAATCGCGGCAAGCAGAGCATGGGAGCTTCCAAGCCCGCGGCCCAGAGCCGTCCTGCTGCCAAGCCGGCCAGTGGCGGGGCCCGCAAGAGATAGCGCGGGTTCCTCTGCGATTGTTGCAGTTGTTATGAACGCTGTTTAGCCCTGATGGAGATTTGATATGTCGATGATTACGAAGAAATCGTTAACGACCCGGATGTGCGTGGTGGTTGGAATTGCCTGCCTCATGATGTTCTCGCTGGCGGCAACGGCACAAGATGCCGGGCAGAAGACCTTTACGTCCGCTGCGGACGCCAGCAAGGCCCTCTACGGTGCCGTCAAGGCAGGCGATAACGCCGCGATGGAGGCAGTGCTGGGCTCGTCGTCGAAGCCGATCATTTCCTCTGGTGACGCCGTCCAGGACAAGAAGAACCAGCAGTTCTTTATCGACCATTACGAGCAGATGAACCGCTGGGGGGTGGAAACCAACGGCGGCCAGACGCTTTATATGGGAGCCGACAACTGGCCGTTTCCCATCCCGTTGAAAAAGGCCGCGAACGGCCAGTGGTATTACGACACTAAGGCCGGCGCCGAGGAAATCCTCTATCGCCGTATCGGCAAGAACGAGTATGCCGCGATTCGGGTCTGCACCGCACTGGCCGACGCGCAAGACGAGTATTTCGGCTCGCTGCATGATGGCTCGACCGTCCACCAATACGCACAGAAATTCATCAGCGACGACGGCAAGCAGAATGGGCTCTACTGGAAGACCGCCGAGGGCGAGCCGCAAAGCCCGATCGGCCCGGTGTTCAAGTACGCCGCCGGCGAAGGCTACACCAAGGCCGCTGACTCGTTCCACGGATACTTCTTCCGGTTGCTGACCGCCCAGGGGGCCGACGCTCCCGGTGGTGCCAAGAGCTACGTGAAGGACGGCGCCATGACCGAGGGCTTCGCGTTTGTTGCGTATCCGGCAGAATACCGCAATTCAGGCGTGATGACGTTTATCGTCAACCTCAACGGGGCGATCTACGAAAAGGACCTGGGGCCCAAGACCGCGGACCTCGCTAAGGCCGTGACCGCTATCAATCCGGGCAAGACCTGGAGAGTGGTCAGTGTTAACGCTGAGGACGAGGCCGACGAGCAGTAGGGATATTAGTTCGGTTTGGCAAGTGAAAAGCCCCGCTTCGGCGGGGCTTTTTCATGAACCCTTCGGGCCGCCATGCTAATCTAGATAAGTAGCTGCGACCCGCCCAGTTTGCGAATTTCCGCAGTCCCAGACAAATCATGATTTCAGTCAGTGCAGTTTCCATGCGCTACGGCGCAAAAGTGTTGTTCGAGGATGTGTCCACCGCGTTTACTCCCGGGAAACGCTTTGGTCTTACAGGTCCCAATGGCTCCGGCAAGTCCACGTTCATGAAGCTGCTGACGGGCGAGCTCGACCCGCAGAAGGGCAGCGTCGTTCGCCCCAAGAAGTTCGGCGTGCTCAACCAGGACCAGTTCGCGTTTGATGCCTTTCGCGTGATCGACACGGTCATGATGGGCAACAAGCGCCTGTGGGCAGCGCTGCAAGAGCGCGACCACATTTACGAGAAGACCGAGTTTACGGACGAAGACGGAATGCGGTTGGGTGAGCTCGAAGGCATCGTCGGCGAGGAAGACGGCTACTCGGCCGAGGCAGATGCCGCGATCCTGCTGCAAGGCCTCGACATCGAGGACGAGCTGCACGAGCGCCAGATGAGCGAGTTACAGGGCGGACAGAAAGTCCGAGTGCTACTGGCGCAGGCGCTGTTCGGGCATCCCGGGGCGCTGCTGCTCGACGAGCCTACGAACCACTTGGATCTCGACTCTATCCACTGGCTGCAGGGCTTCCTGAATAGCTACGAGGGCGTGCTGATCGTCATCTCGCACGATCGCCACTTCCTGAATAGCGTGTGCACGCACATCGCCGACATCGATTACGAAACCATCATCACCTACACCGGCACTTACGACGAGATGGTGCTAGCCAAGACGCAGATCCGCTCGCAGATCGAAGGCCAGAACGCGCAGCGCGAGAAGAAGATCGCCCAGTTGAATGAATTTATTGCGCGCTTCTCGGCCGGCACTCGTTCCAGCCAGGTGCAGTCGCGGCGCAAGGAAGTGGAGCGCCTTGCAGTTGGCGAACTAGCGCGCTCCAACATCGCACGCCCGTTCCTGAAGTTCGAGCAGAAGCGGCCCTCGGGCAAGCATGTACTCGAACTGCACGGCGTTGACAAGTCATACGGTGACAACCACGTTCTGCGCGGGTTCGCCGCCAATGTCACTCGCGGCGAGAAAATCGCGCTGATGGGCCGTAACGGCGCGGGCAAAACGACGCTTCTGAATGCGATCCTGGCGAACTCGCCGACCACTCCCGAAGCCGAGTTGCGCAAGACCAGCGGCTATGACGGCCCGCTCATCGACGATGGCAAGGTCATCTGGGGACACGAAGCGTCAGTGGGCTACTTCGCGCAGGACCACAAGGCGCTGATCCAGCCGGGCATGACAGTTTCCGATTGGCTGCATCAGTGGGAGCCCGGCGCGGCTTACGAAGAAATTCGCGGACTGCTTGGCCAGATGCTCTTCCAGAAGGAAGACGGCAACAAGAAGACCGACGTGCTCTCGGGCGGCGAAGCGGCGCGGCTGCTGTTCTGCAAGCTGATGTTGCAAAAGCCCAACGTTTTGATCTTTGACGAGCCGACGAACCACCTCGACCTGGAGTCGATCAATGCGCTGAACATTGCGCTACAGCGTTTCCAGGGAACCGTGCTGCTGGTCTCGCACGATCACGACCTGATCGACGAAGTCGCCACTCGCATCTGGCACTTCGAGCACGATCACACCATCACCGATTTCAAAGACACTTACGAGGAATACCAGGCGGCGATCGCGGCGTAAACGCAGCTCCTGGGCAATAACGAAGGCCTCGCGGCGACGCGAGGCCTTCTCGACGATGTAGCTAGACGAATCTTAGTCGCCCGCAGCCATCTCCGGCTCCGGATACATTCCGGGCGACGGCGGCACTTCGAGGTCAGGCATTGGCTTACCCGCAAACAGCAAGCGGCACGGTTTCGCCAGCCAGCTTGCGATCTTGGTTGACCTCGCCATCCGCGCGCTGTCGGTGGTGATGCCGGTGTCGGCGTACATCTGGCGGTAGATCTTGGAAATCAGGACAAACGCCGCGCGCGCTTTGACCGACTTGAGGAAGCTCGACCGCTTCCAGATTGAGTCGAAGCTGTAGAACTTGTCCCAAACGGCTTGTGTGCGCTGGCGCACCTCGTCAGCCGACATGGTGGGATGCAGCCCGAAATACTTGGGGCGCGTCTCCTGCGGGATCAGCCAGCGTCGCGTGAGCGGGATGCCGTTCACGTTTGCCGTCGTCACGTCCACCGTCTTCTCCCACTTGGCAAAATCGACAGTGCCAGGGAACGGCGTCAGGATGACGAACTGCGCGAAGGTCAGGTCGGCGGCATCAGCTAATGCTGCCGTCGCATCGAACGTCTCAGGCTTGTCGCTCGGCAAACCGAAGATGAACGAGCCCAGCACGTGAATGCCGTGGGCGCGGAAGTTCTTCAGCCGGTCAACCAGCGCCTGCCCGGAAAGATTGAAGTCCTTATAAACGTCTTTCAGGCCGTCGGGCGTGACCGCCTCCACGCCGACCAGCGCTCCCAGAATGTGCGCTGACTTCATGGCGTTGAGGAACTCGTCGTCCTCTGCCGCCTCCATCGTGATCTGGGTGTAGAAGACGGTGTCCTTCGGAAGCCGGGCGAGGCGCGCCATCAATTCAAACCGTTCAGCGCGCACGGCCTTCAGTTGTTCCAGATGGGCCTTATTCTTCTGCTTGCCCGCCAGTTCGAGGTCGGTCAACGTGACCGGATAAAAATTGTCGTCCGCGAGGGCGATGAACCGAAAGCCCTGCCGTCGCAGCTGCACAATCTCTTCCACCACAGCATCGGCCGGTCTCTGGCGCGGCTTTTGTCCGTCGGTGCGCCACACTGAGCAGAACGAACAATGCTTAGGACAACCCCGCACCGTCTGCACCGAGGCCCACATATAGCTCTTGCGGGGAATCAGGTCCCAGCGCGCGGCAGAAAACTGGTCGGCCTCAATGCGGCCGCCTTCGTAAATCGTTTTCGGTGAGCCGCTCACACAATCGGCCAACGCGGTCGCCCAGACCACATCGCCGTCTCCCTTGACTACGGAGTGAGCGCCGCCCAACTCCAGCGCCTCTTCGGGATACAGCGTGGCGTGAATGCCGCCGTAAACAACGTATGCGCCGCGGGCACGAGCATCACGTCCGACTTCATAGCCGCGCAGGGCATTGCCGGTGTGGACTCCGATACCGACGATGTCGCCGGGCTGGATGGTCGCGGGGTCGAGCAAGGCCAAGGTCTCATCGACCAGGATAGGGTCGCCATAAGACCGTGGTGTTGCACCGGCCAGCACGTACAGCCAGCGCGGGGTTATGACAGCGGTACCAAAGGAAACATGGCTTGGATTGATCAGGTGAACCTTCACGCGCGTATAGCTCCCTTCGAGGGTGCCAGGGCGGGTCAGCCAGGCGCGCGCTGAGGTCGCAGAGGGACGCTCTTGAAAAACGCCGGAGTCAGACCGGGAAGTACATTACTTCACGAAAGCAACCACTGCACATTGGCGATTCCGGAAACGGCTCCTGTGGCCAGCAGGGTCTCACATCGTCCCTAAAGGAAACTGTGCAATATTGCTCATTTTTAGATTAAAAGTCAAAAACCCAATCGCTAGAAGAGATGGTTCAAGAATCCCACATCGACAGACCACTAAGGATAACAGACAACGAAAGGCCCCGCATCGCTGCGAGGCCTCTCCACTTGCACGCCCTAGCTGACAGCTGATAGCTGACGGCTGAAAGCTTCTTAGTACATTCCGCCCATGCCGCCGCCGCCGTGAGGCATCGGAGCTTCCTTCTTCTCTTCCGGAAGTTCCGCAACCAGGGCTTCGGTGGTCAGCATCAGCGACGCGATCGAGCCTGCGTTCTGCAGGGCGGTGCGCGTCACCTTGGTCGGATCGATGACGCCGGCCTTGACCAGGTCCTCGAAGGTATTGTTCTGGGCGTTGTAGCCGAAGTTCGCATCCTTGGAGTCGCGGATGCGGCCCACAACGATTGCGCCCTCTTCGCCGGCGTTGCCGACGATCTGGCGCAGTGGCTCTTCGAGTGCGCGGCGCACGATGTTCCCGCCGATCTTCTCGTCGCCTTCGAGCTTCAGCGCGTCAATGGCATCGGAGCAGCGCATGAGCGCCACACCGCCGCCGGGGACGATGCCTTCCTCGACTGCAGCGCGGGTGGCATGCATCGCGTCTTCCACGCGGGCTTTCTTTTCCTTCATTTCGGTCTCGGTCGCGGCGCCGACTTTGATGATGGCAACGCCACCCACCAGCTTCGCCAACCGCTCCTGCAACTTCTCGCGGTCGTAGTCGCTCGTGGTCTTTTCGACTTGGCTGCGAATTTCCTTCACGCGGCCCGAAATGTCGTCAGCCTTGCCCTTGCCCTCGACGATGGTCGTATTGTCCTTGTCGATGGTGACTTTCTTGGCCTGGCCGAGATCGGTCATCTGAACGTTCTCCAGCTTGATGCCGAGGTCTTCGGTGATAGCTTTGCCGCCGGTCAGGATCGCGATGTCCTGCAGCATGGCCTTGCGGCGATCACCGAAGCCAGGGGCCTTGACGGCCGCGACGTTCAGCGTGCCACGCAGCTTGTTGACCACCAGGGTTGCCAGCGCTTCACCTTCCACGTCTTCCGCGATGATCACCAGCGGGCGTCCGCCCTTGGCGATCTGCTCGAGCAGCGGGAGCAGGTCCTTCATCGACGAGATCTTCTTTTCGTGAATCAGGATGTAGGGGTTCTCCAGGACCGCTTCCATGCGCTCGGCATCGGTCACGAAGTAGGGCGAGAGGTAGCCGCGGTCGAACTGCATGCCTTCCACGACTTCCAACTGCGTCTCCATGGTCTTGGACTCTTCCACGGTGATGACGCCGTCTTTGCCGACCTTCTTCATCGCTTCCGCAATGATGTTGCCGATGGTCGAGTCGTTGTTCGCCGAGATGGTGCCCACCTGAGCGATCATGTCGCCGGTGACCTTCTGGGAGAACTTGTCGAGCGCGCTGCCGGTGCGGTTGCCTTCGTTGTCAACAGTGCCGCAAACCGCGGTCACGGCCTTCTCGATGCCGCGCTTCAGGGCCATCGGATTTGCGCCGGCGGCAACCGTCTTCACGCCTTCGCGGTAAATGGACTGCGCCAGGACCGTCGCGGTCGTGGTGCCGTCACCGGCTACGTCCGAGGTCTTGCTGGCGACTTCACGCACCATCTGTGCGCCCATGTTCTCGAGCGGGTCCTTCAGCTCGATCTCTTTGGCTACGGTCACGCCGTCTTTGGTAATGAGCGGCGAACCAAATTTCTTCTCGATGACTACGTTGCGGCCCTTGGGGCCGAGGGTGACTTTCACGGCATCCGCCAGGACGTTCACGCCCCGCAGGATCGACTGCCGCGACTCTTCCCCGTGCAGAATCTGCTTTGCCATTGCTTCAATCTCCTTGAAATTCGGTTGTCAGTTGCCAGTGGGCTGTTGTCAGCCAACATGAGCACTGGACTGAGTTCTTCGAAATCTGCTGTGTCTTGCTGTCCGTCTGCCGTGCGCCGGACTATAGCAACTGGCGACTGGCGACTAGCTACTTCTTCGCCAAGACCGGCTTGGTGGCGCCTTCCAGCACGCCGAGGACTTCTTCCTCGCGCATGATCAGGAAGTCTTCGCCGTCGATCTTGATCTCGGTGCCGGCGTACTTGCCGAACAGAACGCGATCGCCCGCTTTCACAACCAACGGGAAAACCTCGCCCTTGTCGTTGCTCTTGCCGCGTCCGACGGAGATGACTTCGCCTTCCTGCGGCTTGTCCTTGGCGCTATCCGGGATAATGATGCCGCCTCGGGTGGTTTCGGCCTCTTCCACACGACGAATTACGATCCGGTCATGCAGGGGAGTGAGTTTGGTAGACATTCTCTGGTACTCCTTTCAATCAGTTGGTTCGAATTGGATTGCGATAAACTCTAGCCGGCCCAGTCGCGGTTTCTAGATAGGGCACGGCACGTGCTTCAGCTTCGGGATTCGCCCTCAATTCAGACCTTGCGGCTCAGAAACAGCCTGAAATGGCTGCTAGCACTCAGGCCTGACGAGTGCCAATATACCCCGTTTGTGGCAGGGAAGTCAAGTCAGATATGAGTGTAGTTCACTCAAATTTCAAAATAGCGCCTGCGCCGGGATTACCGTCGAATTTACCCTTCGCCACTCGAGCCGTCCGGCCGTTTTCCACGGGAACAAGGCGCGGGAAGGCTGTCACACATCCCGACTAATCGCGAATCGCGTCCCCGACTGGGAATTTCCTAATGCCGAGCCAAATCGATTCGATTAAGCTGTCCGTGTATATTCTTGCTCAACAGTGCGAGCGAGTATAGTCGCATAATAGGAAGCGCAGGATATGAGGACACCGTCTAATCGACGCTGGGTGCTCGCGGCCACGCCCTTCCTCTTCCTCTGCCTTTCGCTGGGCGTCGTCGCCCAGACGAGCCCCGCGCCGGCAGCAGATGTCCCGCCGACCTCAGCCCAATCGACGACAAGCAACGCCACCGTGCCGGCAGGTCAAGACGCTGCGCTGAGCCGTCAGGCGGATCCGGTGCCGACGGCGGCCGAGGTCGAATCGCGCGGCGAACGACCGCCCGACCCAGCAGACTCTGCGCCGGCATCCGCAGCATCTCCGACGTCTCCTGTAGAGAGCGCGCCATTACCGCCAGTAGCGGACGCCCCCAATCCCGAACCGGCCAAGTACGACGTCGCTATGATCGGCCACCGGAACGTCGGAAATGGGTTGAACTTCTATTCGTTGGAGCGCGAGATCGCCGTCGGACAGGACCTCGCCAAGCAGGTGGAACAAAGTTCCAAGCTGGTCACTGACCCGGAAATCACGGACTACGTCAATCGCATCGGACAGAGTCTAGTCCGCAACTCCGATTCGCGCGTGCCATTCACCATCAAGGTAATCGACAGTGGCGAGATCAACGCCTTCGCGCTGCCCGGCGGCTTCTTCTATGTGGACAGCGGACTGATTCTTGCGGCTGACAGCGAGGCCGAGTTGGCGGGAATCATGGCCCATGAAATCGCGCACGTCGCCGCCCGTCACGCCACCAAGAACATGACCAAGCAGCAGATCTGGAACATGGCCTCGATTCCCTTAATGTTCGTAGGCGGCCCGGCCGGTTACGCGATTGCCGAACTTGCCAGCATCGCGGTTCCCTTGAGCTTCTTGAAGTTTTCCCGCGACTCCGAGCGCGAGGCTGACATGCTTGGCCTGCAATACGACTACGCAGCCGGATACGATCCGCAGGCCTTTATCCAATTCTTCGAGCGTTTGAAAGCCCAGGAGAAACAGAAGCACAGCAAGATTGCCAAGCTGTTCTCGACCCACCCCATGACCGCCGACCGTATCACGGCGGCGCAGCTCGAAATTAGTAAGTATTTTCCCGATCGCGACAGCTATGTCGTCGATACCAGCGAATTCGAGGCCATGAAGGCGCGCCTGATGGCTGTCGAGAGTAACCACCGCTTGAATTCCGACGGTCTTCCCAACCGTCCGGTTCTGCGCAAGAACACGCAAGACGACATCCGGTCAGCGCCACCCCCAGCGACCGCCGCGCTACCACCGCTGCTCCCGCAGACGACCGCCCCACATTGAAGCGTGCCAGCACGAATCCCGATTAACCGCGATCTGGCTTTTCGCGCGAGTCAGGCCGCCGATAGGCGATCAAGCTTTCCGGTTAAAACGTTACGCGGCATCCAACCACTTCGCTGGCGGGAAACGAGCGAAGCATGTCCCGTCGTGCAAGCAGTTGCAGGTATTGGTAGGTTGGCTTGCCCAAGCTAGCAGCCACCCGGTCCTGCCACTGTTGCGGCAGGAGCTGCACGTAGGGAAGGTGGTAATGGGGTTCAATTGGATACCAGTAATTCGGCGTGGAGATGAACCAGCCTTTTCCCACTCTCTGTACCTCGTTGGCAAAACGGGTGACGGAATCGGGTCCGGGAAGATGCTCGAGCGCCGCGTTGGAATAGACGATGTCGAACGACTTGTCGGCGAAGGGCATGGAACAGCCGTCGAAGACCGCAGCCGTGACGGCGGGGAAGCTCTCCTGGTAATCGAGGACGGCGTCAAAGTGCAGGCCGCCGCCGATAATACGGTCCGGGTGCGGATACCAATGCTCCAGTTGCTCCCAGAATCCGATGCGGGATCCGGTGGTGCCCACGTTCAGGATTCGATGCTCCGTCTTGGGTCGCATCAAATCCATGAACATGGCGTGTTTTTTCACTCGCGACCGGCGATGCAGCTCTCGAAATAATCGGATCATATCGGATCGGAATGGACCTGCAAGCACCACTTTGGGCTCCGGTCCGGCCAGCCTGTGTCCCCAATCGCAAATTGCGATTCGTTGGCACTCTGCCTAGAATAGCCCCATGAGATGTGTGGTCCGGTTGTTCTGTGCTCTCAGCCTGCTTTTAGTTGTAGTCATCGCGTTTGCCAAGGACAAGAATGCCGTCGCGGTGCCAATGTCGAACCTTCACTTCCTTGTGGTGAAAGACGACAACAACAAGCCGGTGCGGAATGCGAGTGTCATTCTTCATCTGGTCAGCAAAGACGGCACGCAGGAAAAGGGCGGCTTCCAGCTCAAGACCGACAACGAAGGCATCACCGAGACAGAGGGCATCCCATTCGGTCTCATCAGGATTCAAGTGCTCGCCCCTGGGATGCAGACCTACGGTGACGACTACCACATCGACAAGCTGCAGATGGACATCGAGATCCGCTTGAAGCGGCCCACCGACCAAATGTCGGTTTATGACAAGCCGAAAAAGAACCAGCAGGCGGCGCCGGCAACACCTCCAGCTGAACCCAAACCCAATTGAGCGCCGGGATCGGCGGAACCGGGAATCATGATCGAAGCCAAAGCAATCTGGACTGACAAAGACCGCTTCCTCGGCGAAGCCACCACCGGCCACGCACTGGTAATGGATGCAGGCGACCCGAAGACTGCTAGTACTCCGATGGAACTGGTGCTGATCGCTCTGTGCGGATGCACCGCCAGCGATGTGGTCGGCATCCTGCGCAAGAAGCGGGAGACTTTTACTGGCCTCGAGGTTTTCGCGCAAGCCGACCGCGCAGCTGATCACCCCAAGGTGTACACGCACATCAAGCTGGTATATCGTGTGCGCGGCAAAGTCACGCACAAGGCCATGGAAGACGCGGTCCGGCTGTCGAAGGAGAAGTACTGCTCGGTGTCGGCCATGCTCGAGAAATCCGCCACCATCGAGACAGTGATCGAATACACCGAGTAAAACCCCTCCGAACTGCGTTCTTATCAGAGTGACTCGCGCCTTTCGGCTCGAAAAGCCCTAAGCGAAATGCGAATTACCAGTCACTGCTAATTGCTAGTTGCTAATTGCTTTCTTCGTGCGCTCCGTCACAGGTATCTAGGCCAGGCGTCACTGCGCCCGGCTGTACCTGCTCCCAGAATGTGAACTGGATTCTTACGGCCCATGCCAAAGAGTCGCGCAATCACGAGGAACAAGAAAATGAGCACACTTACCGTATCCGCTCCCGCCAAGCTGAACTTGGCCGAGCGCATGTCGCGTCTCGGCACCGAGACCGCCTTTGAAGTCCTGGTCCGGGCCCGCGCCCTGGAGAAGCAGGGCAAGAGCATCGTCCATCTGGAAATCGGCGAGCCCGATTTCGATACCCCTAAGAACATTGTCGAAGCTGCGGTGGACGCCCTGCACTTGGGATACACGCACTACGGCCCATCCGCCGGATTGCCCGACCTGCGCGAGGCCATCGCCGAAGATGTCACCAAGTCCCGCGGCGTGAACTTCACGCCCGAGGAAGTGGTTGTTGTCCCCGGCGGCAAGCCCATCATCTTCTTCACCATGATGGCGCTGGTTGACGCGGGCGACGAGGTCATCTACCCCAATCCCGGCTTCCCCATTTACGAGTCGATGATCAATTTCGTCGGCGGCAAGGCCGTGCCGATCCCGCTGCGCGAAGAGCGCGATTTCCGCCTCGACGTTAACGAATTGAAGGGCCTCATCAACGATCGCACCAAGCTGATCATCCTCAACTCGCCGCATAACCCCACCGGCGGAGTGCTCACCAAGAGCGACATCTACGACATCGCCGCCGCGATCGGCGACCGCGACATCATGGTGCTGAGCGACGAGATTTACGGACGCCTGCTGTTCGAGGGCGAGCAGTTCAGCATTTCGGCAGTCGACGGTATGAAGGACCGCACCATCATTCTCGATGGCTTCTCCAAGACCTACGCTATGACGGGTTGGCGCATGGGCTACGGCGTCATGCGTGCTGACCTGGCGACCCACATCGCCCGGCTCATGACCAACTCCAACTCCTGCACTGCTAGCTTCACGCAGATCGCAGGAGTCGAGGCCATCCGCGGCGACCAGAGCGAGACCGAGCGTATGAGGCTGGAGTTCCAGCAGCGCCGCAACGTCTTCGTCAACGGCATCAACCAGATCAAGGGATTCTCCTGCCGCCTGCCGAAGGGAGCGTTCTACACCTTCCCGAACATCACCCAGACCGGCTGGCCGTCAAAGAAGCTGGCCGACGCCCTTCTGGATGAAGCAGGTGTTGCCGGACTCTCAGGTACGGCGTTTGGAGCGTTCGGCGAAGGCTACCTGCGCTTCAGCGTAGCTAACTCGGTGGAGAACCTACAGAACGCACTCGACCGCATCGACCAGTGGACGAAGAAGAACCTCTAATTGACCTCCATGTGCTTTTCAAGGCCCGCTCGCGAGCGGGCCTTTTTCATGGGCTATGATGGGCTGCGCGACGTATGTCCGATTCTCCTCAGCGCCGCTTCCGCATCTTCGCCACCGCCGATATCGGTAATGCTGCGTTCGAGCGCTTACGCAAGCGAGGTTATGAGGTCGAGGCTTACCCGAACCCCGAACCTCCGCCGAAGAGCCTGATCGTCGAGAAAATCCAGAGCGGAATCGACGGCCTCATTACCACCTTGCGCGACGACATCGATGCCGAGGTCTTCGCTGCCGGGGCAGGTTCGCTCAAATGTGTCGCGCAGTACGCCGTCGGGGTGGATAACATCGACCGCGCCGCCGCCAACCGCTTCCGGGTCCCGTACACCCACACGCCGGATGTGCTGACGGAAGCCACCGCGGAATTCGCTTTTTTCGCGCTGGCTGCGTTGTCGCGGAAGTTGTGGTCAGCCGAGAACCTCGTCCGCGAGAACCGCTGGGGATTCTGGCATCCCTACCTGCCGTTTCTCGGAGACGAGATGACCGGCAAGTCCATCGCCATCATCGGCGTGGGCCGCATCGGGCAGGCATTGGCGAAGAAGTGTAGCGGCTTCGATATGAACATCCTGTGCTACCACCCGCAACGGCAGGATGAAAAGTTCATTGCGGCGCTTCAGGCTGTGATGGACTTGCGTTATCGCAGCGGGTTGCAGCGCGAGCGCACGACGATTCGGTATGCGTCGCTGGAAGAAGCCTTACGGCAGGCCGATTACGTGAGCATTCACGTGCCGCTGGTTCGCGAAGGAGAAGGCAAGCATCCGACGTTTCATCTTTTCAAAGAAACTACGCTACGCATGATGAAGCCGACGGCCTATCTCGTGAACACCGCTCGCGGCGCGGTGATCGACGATGCGGCGCTGGTTCATGCGCTGAAAGAAAACTGGATTGCCGGCGCTGCGCTTGACGTTTTCGAAAAAGAACCGCTCCCCGCCGACTCGCCTCTGCGCGATCCCGATCTCGAAGATTGTTTGCGGCTCTATCCTCACTTCGCCAGCGCCGGGCGGCGAACGCGCCTATCGATTGATTCGAATGGCGGCATGGCAGGACGATGTGTTCAGGGCCTGATCGACGTGTTGGAAAGGAATTACGGCGGCGACATTCAGAAGATGCCGTTCGTGGTGAACAAAGAAGCGTTTCGCTAGAGGATCAGCGGAAGTCGATCATCGGCGGCGAGAATTCGCATCTCGCGAAGAGCGAAAGGCGAACAGCGGCTATTTTGCCACCAGCGCCGATACCAGCGAGTCGAAAATCTTCACCCCGTCGGTCATGCCCAGTTCGGGCTCGCTGGCGCGTTCCGGATGCGGCATCATGCCCAGCACATTGCGTCCGGCGTTGCAGATACCCGCGATGTTCTCGATCGAGCCATTGGGATTCGCATCCGCCGTCACTTCGCCACTCGGCGTCACATAGCGGAAGATGATGCGCTCCTGGTCCTTGAGTTCGGCCAGCGTCTGCTCGTCGCAGAAGTAGTTGCCTTCCATGTGGCCGATCGGAATCTGCAGCACCTCGCCTTTCGCTAGCTGCTGGGTGTAAGGAGTGTTCGTGCTCTCCACGCGAATGTTTACCGGCTTGCAGATGTACTTGAGCTCAGCGTTCCGCATCAGCGCGCCCGGCAGAAGCCCCGACTCGCAGAGAATCTGGAAACCGTTGCAGATACCGAGAACCAATCCGCCGTCAGCGGCAAACTTGCGCACCGACTCCATCACTGGCGAGAACTTGGCAATCGCCCCTGTACGCAGGTAGTCGCCGTAAGCGAAACCGCCCGGAACGATGATGGCGTCACATCCCTGCAAGTCCGGCGAGTCATGCCATAGAAATGTCACCGGCTGCTTCGACACGGTTTGAATCGTCCAGTACGCGTCATGGTCACAGTTGGAACCGGGAAAAATGATGACGCCAAACTTCATCGCGATGCGCTCCTGGAGGGGGTTTCAGCCTCAGTGTAGCATGGGAAATGCGGGCCTCCCGAAGGCTGCATCTAACTGGTTATGCAGTTCTCGCGACACGTCAACATCACCGGCGGAGCGTTGCGCGACTGGTTCGTCGCCCAGTGCTACGACTCCATCGCCGTTGGCCTCTTGTGGTGGCTCGGGCTCACCTATTTGCGAGTTCCGCTGGCGCCGTTCTGGGGATTTCTCGCAGCGCTGTTTCAGTTCATCCCACACTTCGGCCCGGTCGTAACGTTGATCGGTCCCGCGATTGCAGCCGCCATCGCCGGCGGCCTCGAGTCCTTCCTGTGGGTGCTCGGGCTGTTTGGGTTGATCGCCGTGCTCGACGGACTCGTGCTCCAGCCGCTCATCATGAAACGCGGTGCCAACGTTCCCATCTGGGCTTCGCTGATCGTGCCAATCGTGCTGGGCCTGATGCTTGGCTTCTGGGGCTTGCTGCTGGCCGCGCCGCTGCTGGCGGTGATCTTTGCGTACCGTGCCGTGGCCCGTAAGCGCGGGGCTGAAGCGGCGGCAAGGAGCATGCCGCACCAAACGCCCCCCGGACAGGAAATCACCGGCGGAGTTCTGCTGGCTCCGGAAGGTTCCACGAGTTCCGACGAACCGTCGTAACTCATCCGTCTGCGCGCATTCCAGCCCTGATTTCCACATCTTCGGCGCATACAATAAACACGAGCCAGCGAAGGTCCTCATCGAAATGTCCGAGCAATTCGTCCATCTCCACCTGCACACCGATTACTCCATGCTCGACGGCGCGTGTGACACGACCAAACTCGTCAAGCGCGTCAGGGAATTGGACATGCCCGCGGTCGCCATGACCGATCATGGCAACATCTTCGGAGCGGTCGAATTTGCCAACGCCGCGAAAGAAGAAGGCGTGAAGCCCATCCTGGGCTGCGAGCTTTACATCTGCAAGAAAGAAGACCATCGCGCCGCCCCCGAGGGCGACAGCTACAACCACCTGATTGTGCTGGCAGAAAATGATGAGGGCTATCGCAACCTGGTCAAGATCGCGTCGGAAGCCTCACTCAATGGCTTCTATTACAAGCCGCGCATCAGCAAGCGCTTTCTGGCGGAGCACTCCAAAGGACTCATAGGACTGTCCGGTTGCTTGAAGGGCGAGGTCGCCGAAGAACTCACCTTCGAGCACTACGACAAGGCGCGCCAAGCGGCTGCTACGTTCGGAGACATTTTCGGTAAAGACAACTTCTTCCTCGAAATCCAGAACCAGGGCCTTCCCGAAGAAGACCGCATCCAGACCAACCTGCTGAAGCTGGAGCAAGACCTCGGCATCCCGATGGTCGCGACCAACGACAGCCACTATCTCTGCGAAGACGATGCCCACGCGCAAGACGTGATGGTCTGCATCCAGACCGGCAAGTCGATCAACGACACCAACCGGCTGAAGTTCGCCAACAACCAGTTCTACGTGAAGAGCTACCCCGAAATGGCGAAGGCGTTCTCCGGGTATGAGCAATTTCTGCAGCGCACCCTGCAAATCGCCGAGCGTTGCAACACCAAGTTGGAGAAAGTCCACGACCCATTTCCGCAGTTCGAGGTGCCATCCGGCTTCACGATTCCTGACTACTTCGAGCACGTCACGCGCGAGGGCTTCGCCAAGCGCCTGAACCTGCTGCGCGAATTGCAGACGATGGGCCGCCTGAAGCATTCGCTGGAGGACTACGAGCAGCGCCTGGCACGCGAAATCGGCATCATCCGCCAGATGCAGTTCGCCGGTTACTTCCTCATCGTTTGGGACTTCATCCGCTACGCCAAGGAACACGACATCCCGGTCGGTCCCGGCCGCGGCTCGGCTGCCGGAGCGCTGGTCGCTTACGCGCTCGGTATTACCGACATCGATCCCCTGCAGAATGAATTGCTGTTCGAGCGCTTCCTGAATCCCGAGCGCGTCAGCCTGCCCGACATCGACATCGACTTCTGCATGAACCGCCGCGGCGAGGTCATCAACTACGTCACGCAAAAATACGGTCGCGATCAGGTGGCGCAGATCATCACCTTCGGCACCATGGCCTGCAAGGCGGCGATCAAAGACTCGGGCCGCGCCATGGACATTCCGTACTCCGAAGTTGAGCGCATCGTGAAACTGGTGCCGCCCACGCTCAATATCACCATCGACAAGGCGCTCGAAGACTCGCCGGCGCTGGCGACGGCGTACCAATCGGAGCCGCAGACCAAGGAACTGATCGACACCGCCAAGAAGTTGGAGGGCTTGGTTCGCAACTCCGGGGTCCATGCCGCAGGTGTAGTCATCTCGCCGCAGCCCCTCACCGACCTCGTCCCGCTGCATCGCACCAAGAACGACGAAATCGTCACCGCCTACGACATGAAGGCGATCGAGAAGCTTGGCCTGCTGAAGATGGATTTTCTGGGGCTGACCACGCTCACCATCATCGACGACGCTTTGAAGCTGATCGTGCAAACGCGCGGTGAGCAACTGAACTTGCAGACACTAGCTCTCGACGACACGGCGACGTACGAAAAGGTCTTCCACACCGGGCTGACTTCCGGCGTGTTCCAGTTTGAATCGCAGGGCATGCGCGACGTACTGCGTCGATACAAGCCCACCACCGTCGAAGACCTCACGGCCCTCAATGCCCTCTATCGCCCGGGGCCGATCCAAGGCGGCATGATCGACGACTTCATCGATCGCAAGGGGGGACGCAAGAAAATCGAGTACGATCTGCCGGAACTGGAGACGATGCTCAAGGAAACTCTCGGCGTCATCGTCTATCAGGAGCAGGTGATGCAGATCGCCAATCGCCTGGCGGGCTACTCGCTCGGTGAAGCCGACCTGCTGCGCCGCGCCATGGGCAAGAAGAACGCCGACGAGATGGCCAAGCAGCGCGAGCGGTTCGTCAAGGGCGCACTGGAGCGCAGCTTCCCAGAAAAAAAGATCGTCAAAATCTTCGACTTGATGGAGCAGTTCGCCGGATACGGCTTCAACAAGTCGCATTCTGCGGCCTATGCGCTACTGGCGTACCAGACGGCCTATCTCAAGACGCACTACCCGGTGGAATTCATGGCGGCGCTGCTTACCTCGGTTTCCGGGAGCACCGACGACGTGGTCAAGTACATCAACGAGTGCCGCGAAATGGGCATTCCCGTCGAACCGCCGGACGTGAATGTCAGCGACGCCAACTTTACGCCGCACGGCGAGGCCATCCGCTTCGGCCTCTCAGCGGTGAAGAACGTCGGCCACAACGCCATCGAGTCCATCGTCACCGAACGCAAGGAGCTAGGCGCATTCAAGTCGATCTTCCAATTTTGCGAAAAGGTGGACCTGCGGCTGCTCAACAAGCGGGTCATCGAGTCGCTGATCAAGTCCGGCGCCATGGATGCCATGGGACGCCGCGCGCAGTTGATGGCCGTGGTTGACACCGCGATGGAGCACGCCCAGAAATCGCAGCGCGACGCCGCCATGGGCCAGCACGGCCTCTTTGGGGTCTTCGCCGACGAAACTGTCGACCCAAACCGAAAAGCCGCTGCCCAACGTCCCCGAGTGGGACGAACATCAGCGGCTGTCGGCCGAGAAGGAGATCCTGGGTTTCTACATCACCGGACATCCGCTGGAGAAGTATCGCGACAAACTGCTCGACTTCAGTGCGCTTACCACGGAAGACCTAGGCCAGATGAAGTCCTCCACCGGACGGGATGAAACTGTTCTCGTCGGCGGCATTCTCAAGGCAGTGCGCGTCTCCAAGTCGAAAAAGGGCGATCTCTATGGACAAGGCCGACTGGAGGACATGATCGGTTCGGTCGACGTCCTTTGTTTCTCGGACAACTTCAAGCGGCTATCGGAAAAGCTCAAGCTCGACGTGCCGGTGCTGGTGAAGGGAAGCGTCCGTATCGAGGAAGGCTCCAACCCGAAGCTGATGATCAGCGACATCACCCCGCTCGAAGACGCGCAGCCCAAACTCGCCCGCAGCCTGCGCATCAAAATCCCGCTGGACACTGCCTCGGCGGGCACAATCGACGCCCTGCACTCCATCTGCACCGAGCGCAAGGGAGAGGCCAAGGTGCTGTTCGACCTCGAGCGCAAGGGCGACTTCACCGTCGTGATGGAAGCGGAAGGCTATAATGTGTTGCCGGACCGCGCATTTATCAATCGCATAGAAGAGCTCTGCGGCCGCGGCAGTTTACGCATCATCGACTAGCGCCATCATCGAGACAGATTAAGCCCATGGATCCAGCACCCAACGCGCACGCTGAACTGCAACGCATCGAAGAGCAGATCGAACAATTGCAGGGCGCTGCCGCCAACAACACCGAAGCCCTCCAGCGACTCGAGGAACTACAGCAGCGTGTTGAGGCGCTGCGGCGACAGGTCTCCGGCCAACTGACGCCCTGGGAGCGCACCGAGATGGCTCGCCATCCCATGCGCCCGTACCCGCTGGACTACATCGAACGCATCTTTCCCGACTTCAGCGAGATTCACGGCGATCGTGGCTTTGCCGATGATGCCGCGATGATTTGCGGCATGGCCCGCTTTCACGGCCGTGAAGTCGCCGTCCTCGGCACCCAGAAAGGCCGCGACACCAAAGCCCGCGTCTATCGCAACTTCGGCCAGCCCAATCCCGAGGGCTACCGCAAGGCACTACGCTTCATGAAGTTCACCGAGAAGTGGAACCGTCCCCTCATCGCCTTGATTGATGTGGTAGGCGCCTATCCCGGACTCGGCGCCGAAGAGCGCGGCCAAGCCGAAGCCATCGCGCACAATCTGCGCGAAATGGCCCGTCTGAAGGTCCCGTTTGTCGCCGTCATCACTGGCGAAGGCGGTAGCGGAGGCGCGCTGGCCATCGCCGTCGCTGACCGCGTGCTAATGCAGGAGAACAGCATTTATTCCGTGATTTCGCCCGAAGGCTGCGCCTCCATCATGTGGCGCGATTCCTCGAAGAAAGACATCGCCGCCGCCGCGCTGCGCATCACAGCCAAAGACAACCTTGAGATGGGTTTCTGCGACGAGGTCATCCCCGAACCGCCGGGAGGCGCGCACAACGACTACGATGCCGCCGCCGCGTCCGTCGCCGAAGTCCTGGACAAGCATCTCAGCGAACTTGAGAAGCTGCCGCTGCAGCAACTTCTCGACGAGCGCTACAAAAAGTTCCGCAACATGGCGCAGTACTACACCGTGGTCTAGCGGTCCAGATCGCACCAACCAAGTACACTCCTTGCGTGACCCCAGTTTCCGCCAAGCGCTAACTGGCCTATAATAATGGCACTCCCGACGCCATCGTGGATGTTGCGTGGGGAACCGAATCAGGGGTATTGATGGCCACAACTGAAATAGCACCAAGCGGCTCGGCCACGTCCGCCGACCGCAAGCCTATCGTTAACGACTTCAGCATCCAAGTAGCAACCGCCAACGGCTCCGGATCGCAAAGCGCCAACTCCATTCTGTTGCGCTCCATTTTCCAGATGGGCGTTCCCGTGTCCGGCAAGAACCTCTTCCCGTCAAACATTGCCGGGCTGCCGACTTGGTTCACCATCCGCGCCAGCAAGCAGGGCTACATCGCGCGCAAGAAGGAAATCGACTTCGTAGTCGCGATGAATCCCGAGACCGCGCGCGAAGACGTAATGAACCTCGAGCCGGGTGCAGCCGTACTCTACGACGAGCCGCTGAAACTCAGCGAGTTGCGCTCCGACCTGGTCTTTTACTCCGCGCCCTTCGACAAGATCGTTGCCACCGTCTGCCCCGAGGCCAAGCTGCGCAAGCTGGTCAAGAACATGATTTACGTCGGGGTGATGGCGCAGTTGCTGAACCTCGACATGGCGGAAGTCGAAAAGGCCTTGCGCAAGCAGTTTGCCAAGAAGGTCAAGGCTGCCGACCTCAACTGGAACGCCGCCAAGGCCGGCTACGACTACGCCGCCGCCTCTCTCACCAAGGCTGACCCGTTCACTATCGAGCGCATGGACAAAACCGCAGGCATGATCATCATCGATGGCAACTCGGCGGCCGCGATGGGCTCCATGTTTGCCGGCGTCACGGTCGTGACCTGGTATCCCATTACGCCATCTTCGTCGCTGGTGGAATCCCTCATCGATTACATGAAGGCTTACCGCGTCGGCCCTGACGGCAAAGCGACTTTCGCCATCGTGCAGGCTGAGGACGAACTCGCCGCCATAGGCATGGTTCTCGGCGCAGGATGGGCGGGCGCGCGCTCCATGACCGCCACCGCTGGCCCCGGCATCTCGCTCATGGCGGAGTTCGCCGGCCTCGGCTATTACGTCGAGATCCCCGGCGTCATCTGGGACGTGCAGCGTGTAGGTCCCTCCACCGGATTACCCACCCGCACTTCGCAGGGCGACATCGAGTTTGTGGCCAAGCTTTCGCACGGAGACACGTTCCACCCAATGCTGATCCCGTGCTCGGTCGCCGAGTGCTTCAGTATGGCGAGCGACGCATTCAATCTCGCCGAGCAACTGCAGACGCCGGTGTTCGTGATGAGCGACCTCGACCTTGGCATGAACAACTGGATGTCTGAGCCGTTCGAGTACCCGGAGACTCCCATCAACCGCGGCAAGGTGTTGAGCAAGGAAGACCTCGACCGCCTCGGCGGCTTCGCCCGTTACAAAGACATCGACGGTGATGGCGTCGGCTATCGCACGCTGCCCGGCATCGACCATCCGCAGGGCGCGTGGTTCGCCCGCGGCAGCGGACACAACGAGAAGGCGCAATACAGCGAGCGTCCCGATGATTACAAGAACAACCTCGACCGCCTGCGCCACAAGTTCGAGAATGCCCGCACCATCGTTCCCAAGCCCGAGATCGTGTGCAACCAAGGCAACGACATCGGCATCATCGCCTACGGCACCTCACATCATGCACTGGTCGAGAGTCTGGATCAGCTACAGGGCGAGCACGGCGTGCATGCCGATTACCTCCGCCTGAAGGCCTATCCCTTCACTCCCGAGGTGTTGCAGTTCATCACCTCGCATAAGCGCGTGTATGTCGTGGACCAGAACCGCGACGGCCAGATGCTCAACCTGCTGAAGCTCGACGTTCCCGCCGAGTACGTGGTGCGGTTACGCAGCGTGCTCCACTACAACGGACTGCCGCTCGACGCGCGCTCCGTCACCGACGACATCATCTCGCAGGAGGCCCGGTAAATGGCGGCCACAGCTACACCTCAACCGAAAACCAATCGCATCGGCCTCACCGTGATCGACTATCGCGGCGGCAAGACCACCCTCTGCGCCGGCTGCGGTCACAACGCGATTTCCGAGCGCATTATCGATGCCTTTTACGAGATGGGTATTCCGCCCGAGCGAGTGGCGAAGCTGTCCGGCATCGGATGCTCCTCAAAGAGCCCTGCCTATTTCATGGGCCGTTCGCACAGCTTCAATTCTGTACATGGACGCATGCCGTCGGTGACGACCGGCGCCGTGCTGGCCAACCATCGCCTGGTTGCCCTGGGAGTGAGCGGCGATGGCGACACCGCTTCCATCGGCATCGGACAGTTCCTGCATCTCATGCGCCGCAACCTGCCGATGATCTACATCATCGAAGACAACGGCGTGTACGGTCTTACCAAGGGACAGTTCTCCGCTACCGCCGACCTTGGTTCGAAGCTGAAGACCGGCGTCATCAATGATCTGCCGCCCATCGATACCTGTGCCCTCGCGATCTCGCTGGGCGCGACCTTCGTGGGACGCTCGTTCTCGGGTGACAAGCGTCAGCTCCATTCCATGCTCAAGGCGGCGCTCGCCCACCGCGGAACCGTGATGATCGATGTGGTTTCACCCTGTGTGACCTTCAACGACCACGAAGGCTCCACCAAGTCGTACAAGTTCATGAAGGACCACGAGGAGCCGCTGCACGACATCAACTTCGTGCCTTCATTTCAGGAAATCGACGTAGATTACGATCCCGGCTCGACCATCCACGTGACCATGCACGATGGCTCCGCCCTTCGCCTGCACAAGATCGAGGAGCACTACGATCCCACCAACAAGATCGGCGCCATCAAACGCATCATGGAATCTCAGGAAGCCGACGAAGTCCTGACCGGTGTGCTCTATCTCAACACCACCGCGCCCAACTTCATCGACATGCTCGACATGACCGATGAACCGCTGGCAACGCTGCCCGAGAGCGTGACCCGTCCTTCGCGTAAGGTCCTGGAAGAGTGCATGGAAGAGTTGCGGTAGCCGAATTCACCGCAAAAACAAACGCCCTCCAAACGGAGGGCGTTTCATTTGCGCGATAGTTGCTTACTTCAGTGTGGACATATCGATCACAAAGCGATACTTCACGTCGCTCTTCAGCATGCGCTCGTACGCTTCGTTGATCTTCTGAATCGGAATGATCTCAATGTCAGACACGATCCCGTGCTTTCCGCAGAAGTCCAGCATCTCCTGCGTCTCCGGCAGTCCGCCGATGAGCGAGCCGGCAAAATTACGCCGCTTGAAGATCAGGCTGAACGACGCCACTCCTACAGGGTTATTCGGAGCGCCCACCAGGACCATCGTGCCATCGCGCTTCAGCAGGTTCAGATACGCATTCACGTCGTGGTCGGCAGAAACAGTGTCGAGAATGAAGTCGAAGCTATTGGCGTGCTTCTCCATATGCTGCGGATTCTTCGAGTGCGCAACCTCCCTCGCTCCCAGCCGTTTAGCGTCTTCAGTCTTGTGGGTCGACGTGGTAAACAGCGTAACGTGCGCGCCCATGGCATGAGCCAGTTTCACGCCCATGTGACCGAGCCCGCCCAAACCGACGACGCCCACCTTCTGCCCTTCGCCCACGTTCCAGTGGCGCAACGGCGAGTAGGTTGTAATGCCGGCGCACAGCAACGGCGCGGCCCCGGCCAGATCCATGCCTTCGGGAATGCGAAGTACGAAGCCTTCGTCCACCACGATCGACTTGGAGTAACCGCCGTAAGTCATGCCTCCCAGGTGCTTGTCTTCGGCGTTATACGTGCCACCGAGTCCCACCTCGCAGTAGTTTTCCAGGCCATCCTTGCAGTTTTCGCAATGCCCGCAGGAGTACACGAGGCAGCCCACGCCCGCGGTGTCGCCGACTTTGAATTTGCTTACCTCCCCGCCGACCTTCGTTACGCGGCCAACAATCTCGTGGCCGGGAACCACGGGATAGGTCGTGTTTTCCCATTCATTCCGCGCGGTATGCAGGTCTGAGTGGCACACGCCACAGTAAAGGATGTCGATCTGAACGTCTTTCGGTCCCGGTTCGCGCCGGTCGAACGAAAAATGCTCCAACGGAGTCGTGGCCGACTGGGCCGCGTATCCCGTCGTGTTGTATGTCTTTACAGCTTTCTGCGTTGTAACTTCCAAATCAGTGCTTGCCATCGGTATTGTCCTCGGTGCTGGGGATGGTGATGAAGCTATTCGAGTGCATGGGAGCGAGCGTGCTGCTGCAACTCACTTAATGATACTTAGATGCTGCACCCGCCGCATCAGGTGCGGACCGAATACCACTGCGGCTGGCGCGATTTCAAGCCCTTCCGGTATGTTGGCTTACCGAACCTCCCATGAGATAAGATGCCCTCATGGCGAAGAACCAAGGCCAGTTCGAGATAACTTGCCCCTGTTGCGGAGGTCTGCTCAAAATCGACGTCGCCACCAAGGCCGTCATTTCCCACGTCGCCAAAGCCGTTCCCAAGACCTTCGAAGACATCGAGGCTGCTGCCCGCGCCATGAAGGAGCGCGACAGTCGCAAAGAGTCGATCTTCCAACAATCGGTGGAGGCCCAGAAGAATTCGTCTGACTTGCTGGAAAAGAAATTCCAGGAAGCCCTCCGCAAGGCCAAGGAAACCCCCGATACCGGCAAGCCGCTCCGCGACTTCGACCTCGACTGACAGGCCCTCGTGAGCGGAATACCTCTTCTCCTGGGACACCGCGGCTGTCGGGGTCCGTCACGCCCCATTGAAAATTCCTTACCGGCACTCGAGCATGCGCTTACCCGAGGCTGTGACGGCTTCGAGTTCGATGTCCGCCACACCCGCGACGGACGCAACGTGCTCTGGCACGACCCGGAATGGCACGGCAGGGAGATCGGTGCAGCGGAATACGCTGAATTGACCGACCGAAGGGGCGGGCGTCCCGCGGCCCTGGAGGACGCGCTGCAACAATTTGGGCCGCGCGCTTACCTCGACATCGAGTTGAAGGTTGCCGGAAATGAAGTAAACGTCATTGCTGCGGTGAATGCGCACCCTCCGCAGCATGGATTTGTCCTCTCCACGTTCTACCCCGAAATCCTCGCCAAGTTGCACGACCTCGCTCCCCAACTCCCTCTCGGCTTCATCTGCGACCGCGACGACACGCTCTCACTCTGGCGCCACCTGCCGATTCGCATACTTCTGCCGCACTTCAGTCTTGTGCAGCCAGACCTCATCGCCGAAGCCCACGAGCGAGGTCTGCAGATCATGACCTGGACGGTGAACGACTCCCGCAAAATGCGTGAGCTCGCGGAATGGGCCATCGACGGCCTCATCTCCGACGATCCCCAGCTCCTGTATCAAACGTTTCATTCCGATTAACCGCGTATAGCGTAAACCGCTTCCCCTCATTTACATTGGTTGCGATGCCCACTACAGGCGAACGATTTGAGCGCGCCGTCTCCATCATGGCGCGTCTGCGCGCTCCCGGCGGTTGCCCCTGGGACCGCGAGCAGACTTTTGACACCATCAAGCCCTACACGCTCGAGGAGACCTACGAGGTTCTCGAGGCCATCGATGCCCGCGACTGGCACGAGCTCACCGGCGAGCTCGGCGACCTGCTGCTGCAGGTGCTCTTCTATTCCGAGATGGCTGCCGAAGAGCAGCACTTCACCATCGACGACGTACTCGATCGCCTCTCCAACAAACTTGTCGATCGCCATCCTCACGTCTTTGGTGACGTGAAGGCCGATACTCCGGGCGAAGTCGTGCGCAACTGGCAGGCCCTCAAAGCCGAGGAAAAGAAAAAGCGCCAGCAGGAGAGCGGCGAGCCCGCAAAGCACGGCCACCCCGACTCCGTGCTGCATGGCGTTTCGTCAGCCATGCCCGCGCTGATGGAGGCATACAAAATCAGCACCCGCGTCGCCCATGTCGGCTTCGACTGGCCCAACATCGAGGGCCTGTTCGACAAGCTCAGCGAAGAGACCACCGAGCTTCGCCGCAATTTGGACGAATATCCCGCTCCCGGCCCACAGCCGCAGTCTGCCAACACCGTCGCCAGCGCCCGCGGCGTCAAGATCTCCGACGAACTTCGAGGCCGCCTCGAAGACGAGGTTGGCGACCTGCTCTTCGTGCTGGTCAACATCGCCCGCTATCTCGCGCTCGATCCCGAGTCGGCCCTACGCAAGACCAATCGCAAGTTCCGCCGCCGGTTTGAGTATCTGGAAGACAGGCTCCGCGAGCAGGGCCGCAAGCCCGGCGATGCCTCGCTCGATGAAATGGAAGCGCTCTGGCAGGAATCCAAACGGCAGGAGCGCGCGTGACCTCCGACCAGCTCGCCGTGCGCAATTGCACCACGCTGGAGGAGTTTCACCTCTGCGTCGCCCTGCAAAAAGAGGTCTGGGGCTTCAGTGACGCAGAACTTGTGCCCCTGCGAATCTTCTCGCTCGCCCCTAAGATTGGCGGCCAGGTGGTTGGCGCGTTTGACGCAGAAACGCTCGTGGGCTTCGCCATGGCCATTCCTGGCAATCGCTGCGGTCGCCCGTATCTGCATTCGCACATGGTGGCCGTCAAAGAGGGCTACCGCGACACCGGGCTCGGGCGAAAACTCAAGCTCTTTCAGCGCGACGACGCCATCGCCCGCGGCTACGACTTGATGGAGTGGACCTTCGACCCGCTCGAGATCAAGAACTCATACTTCAATCTCGAGCGGCTGGGTGCCATCGCGCGCCGCTACAACGTGAACCAGTACGGCATTACCAACTCGCCTCTGCAGGGATCGTTGCCCACCGACCGCCTCGTCGCCGAATGGTGGATGAACTCGCGCCGTGTTGCATCCCTGCTTGGCGGCGATCATCTTGCCGTCACCATTGAAGAGCGCGTCGCAGTGCCGCAAGAGATTTACGCGTGGAAAGCCGATCCTGCCACCCGCAGCCAAGGCGGAAGCAGTGCAGACGCGCAATCGCATCGACCTGCAATCGGCGTTCGGCCGCGGCCTATCGTGTCTGGGATATGAGCGCGACCCGCAGGGGAATGGTTGTTTCTTGCTTGGCCGCTGGGACGAAAACCTGTCGTATGCTCCAAATTCCTGATTGCGAGAGGCACGCGTGAAAATCGAGGCCATTACTCTCCGCGAACTGCAGATGCCGCTGGTCCACTTTTTCGAGACCAGCTTCGGCCGCACCTACGATCGCCGCGTTCTGCTTGTCACGCTGCACTGCGACGGACTCGAAGGCTGGGGCGAGTGCGTTGCCGGCGAAGAGCCGTATTACTGCGAGGAGTACGTCGACGGCTCGTGGGACGTGATCGTCCGCTACCTTGCACCGCGGCTGTTGGGTAAGACTCTGCAATCGGGAAGGGAAGTGCCGGCTTTGCTCGCCAGGGTGCGCGAACACCGCATGGCAAAAAGCGCTCTGGAAAACGCCGTTTGGGATGCCGAGGCGCAGGAGAAACGCGTTCCTTTATGGAAGCTTCTTGGCGGCTCGCAGCAGGTCATCAACTGCGGCGTCAGCATCGGCATACAGGACTCGCACGAGCAGTTGTTGCAGAAAATCGAGATCGAAGTCAGCGCCGGATACCAGCGCATCAAGCTCAAGGTCAAACACCGGTTGGGACGTGGACGTCCTCGAGAAAGTTCGCGCTCGCTGGCCAAACATTCTGCTAAGCTGCGACGCCAACTCCGCCTACACGCTCAACGACCTCGACCATCTCAAGACCTTTGACCAATTCAAGCTGCTGATGATCGAGCAGCCGCTATGGAGCGACGATTTCTACTTCCATGCCCGCCTGCAGAAATCGCTGGAAACGGCCATCTGCCTCGATGAGGCAATCCGCAGCGCGCGCGACGCCGAAGCCGCCCTCGAACTCGGCTCCTGCCGCATCCTCAACATCAAGGTCGGACGCATCGGCGGCTTCACCGACGCCATTGCCGTGCACGACGTGGCGCAGCGCTTCGGCGCACCAGTCTGGTGCGGTGGCATGTTAGAGTCCGGCATTGGCCGCTCCCACAATGTGGCACTCTCAACCCTGCCCAACTTCAAACTGCCGGGCGATGTCTCCGCCTCCAAGCGCTACTGGAAGGAAGACATCATCGATCCCGAGGTGGTGGTTTCGCCGCAAGGCACGATTGCTGTCACTGACAAGCCGGGCCGCGGCTACGATCTGCGCCCCGACCTCATCGAGAAGCTGACCGTGCGCCAGCAGACCTTGAAAGCGTAAGCTACACCAATGCAGCGTGAAGTGCGTGCCGAACTGTTGGACGATGACCTCGGCACGCCAGCCGAACTGGCCGACTCACTTCGCGATCTGAACCACATAAACGACTGGTTCGGCGGGACCCGCGCCACTACCCAACTAATACGCCGCATTGCTGACCGGAGCGCCGCCACGGAGTTGTCGCTGTTGGAAATCGGTGCCGGCCTCGGCCACGTTCCCCTCGCGGCGAAGCAACGTCTGGCCGGGAGCGGTCTCGCACTTCGGGTCACTCTGCTCGACCGCCTCTGGACCCATCTTCCGGGCAACGGCGTGCCTGCTGTCTCCGCGAACGCTATGCAGCTACCTTTTCGCGACGGTGCTTTTGACGTGGTCAGCTGTTCGCTCTTAGCCCATCACTTCTCTCCTGTTGCGCTTCCTCGCCTGTGCGAAGAGGCCCTGCGAGTCGCACGCCGCGCTGTACTGATCAACGATCTCATCCGCAGCCGCGTTGCATCTGGTTCTCGCTCACCTCGCGCTGCCCGTATTTCGCAACCACATCACTCGGTTTGACGGCATTACCTCTGTTCGCGCCGCCTACACTGTCCCGGAAATGAAATCATTGCTTCGCCAGGCGCCGGCCCGTGAAATCGAATTCTCGCACCACTTCCTGTATCGCATGGGCGTCATTCTTTGGAAGTGAGGCGTGCCGAACAAGGATTTGAGCGGATCGATCTGTCCGCGGCTCGTAGGCGGATCTCGACTATCGAATGACCAGCACTTCGCGGATGTTGTCGCGGCCTAAAAAGAACTTGATGGAATTGAAATCGTGGAAAAGGTTTTCCACGTGTCGGTTGTTAAACACGCGCTGCAACTTGAACGGCGGGGCAGGTTGAAACTCCAAAGTATCTTTCGACGCGATGTTGTAACGATAAAACGGGGCCTCGGCCCCGGCGTCTTTTGTATGGAAGAACGAAAACAGGATAGCTCCCGGTTTCATTCCCACTTGCACCCGCTCGATCACCGGCTTTACCAGCGGTTCGGGCAGATAGTCCGCCAGGTCCCAGAACAGCACCGCGTCGAACTCCTGCCGCTCGAAGCGTAGGTTCTCATCGAGGAAGCGGTTCACGTCTACGGTCTTTCCGCCCTCGGCATTGGAGACGAGCAGGGACTTATCTGCCGACAGCCGCAGCAGGTCTTCCTGGTGAAAGCGGTGCCCCAGTCCAATGAAGAACGTGATGTTCGCTGGAGACGTCGAACCCAGGTCAAGCACGCTCAATCCTTCTTCGCGTGCCAACCATTTGATGAACTCACTGAAGCCGGTCGACCGCCGCTGTACGCGTTCGCCAGACACAACTCTACCCGGGGTGTCGTCGTGGCCAGAGCTGCCGAAAATCCTGTCGAACACGCTGGGCGCCATGTCGCACCATTGTAAGTCAGTTCCGCGGTCGCGCCAATCGCGCCGAAGCCCTCCGCATCGGGCCAAAAGAATCGGGACGCCCGAAGGCGTCCCGCAGGCTTGCACAAAATCCGTTTAGAACTTCTTCGCCTCAATCAGCGACCCCTGCGCGGCGGTCGACGTTACTGGCGCCGGGGCCGGTACCGGTACCGCTGGCTTGGGTTCTACCCGCGCCGCCGGTTCGGTCTTTTGAATGTCGATCGTTCCCTTAAAATATGCGCCGTCTTCGATGGCAACTCGCGCCGTCGAAATATCGCCGGTCAACGATGCGCTCTTGCGCAGGTCAACCCGGTCGCTGGCAATGACGTTACCGTCCACCCGGCCATGCACAATCACGTTGCGTGCCTCAAGATTGGCGCGCACGCGACCATTCGGGCCGATTGTCAGGCTCTGTCCCTTAAGCGCGATCGAGCCTTCCACCTCACCGTCAACGTACAGATCTTCGCTGCCCGACAACTCTCCGCGTACAATCACCGACTTGCCAATGGTCGCAATGTCTACAGATCGCGGGGCCTCCGCACGCGGCGGCTCCAGGGGCCGGGTCGCGGGTGGCGCCGGCGTTTGCATCGGTCTTGGTGCATTCTGTTCAGGTGTCGTCACTTCATCTTCCTTGCGTGTTGATTTCCACATAGTACATGGCTCCGTTTGTACTCCCAAGCGGCCAAGCCGCTGTCACTCTGACACTTACCCCGGATCCAGACCGCTGCCAAGAGCATACAGAACTCGCGCCACGTGGCCAACTTTTTTCCGCCACCGGGCCGCATCGGGGAGTGACTAACTAGCGACGGCTCATCACTTTCCGAGTCGGCCGGACGGGGTCTGCGCTTCGCTCTCGTATAATGGAGGGTTCATTAGGTCTCTTGCCGCAGCACTCCTGGTAGCTGCCCGTCATTTGCCGGCGAACGCCGCGCACAGGGCTGGCAGTCGGCATCCCGGACAAGCTAATCCATCGGCACCAGACAAAGGACTCATACCCATGACCGAAATCGAACTGATTCTTGCGCGCGAAATCCTTGACTCCCGTGGCAATCCTACCGTCGAAGCCGACGTCATCCTCGAAAGCGGCGCCCGTGGCCGCGCCGCAGTTCCCAGCGGAGCCTCCACCGGCGAGCACGAGGCCGTCGAACTGCGCGACGGCGACAAGACGCGTTATGTTGGCAAGGGTGTTCTCAAAGCCGTCGATAACGTCAACGAGATCATCGCCCCCGAACTCGAAGGCATGGACGCCAGCGACCAGCGCGAGCTCGACACCGTCATGCGCGAACTCGACGGCACGCCTAACAAAGCCAAGCTCGGCGCCAACGCCATCCTCGCCGTCTCCATGGCCGCCTCGCGCGCCATGGCCGACCACCTCGGCATCGAACTTTATCAGTACTTGGGCGGATTCACCGCCAGCCTGCTCCCCACGCCCATGATGAACATCCTCAACGGCGGAGCGCATGCTGACAGCAACGTCGATTTCCAGGAATTCATGGTCATGCCCGTTGGCGCGCCTTCGTTCGCTGAAGCGCTGCGCTGGGGAGTCGAGACCTTCCACACCTTGAAGGGCGTGCTGAAGAAGAAGGGCTACAACACCGCTGTTGGTGATGAGGGTGGATTTGCTCCCTCACTGAAGTCGAACACCGAGGCCATCGACCTCGTCCTCGAAGCCATCACCCAGGCCGGATACAAGCCCGGCGAGCAAATCGCCATCGCGCTCGATCCCGCCTCCAGCGAGTTCTACGACAAAGACAAGAAGAAGTACGTCTTCAAGAAGTCCGACAAGAGCGAGCACACCTCGGCCGAGATGGTTAAGTTCTGGGCCGACTGGGCCCGCCAGTATCCCATCGTTTCACTCGAAGATGGCCTCGACGAGAACGATTGGGAAGGCTGGAAGCTCCTCGCCAGCGAGCTCGGCAGCAAGATTCAGCTCGTGGGCGACGATATCTTCGTGACCAACATCGGCAAATTGCAGCAGGGAATCGACTCTGGCGCGGCCAACTCGATCCTCATCAAGCTGAACCAGATCGGTTCAGTCAGCGAAACCATCGATGCCATCAACCTGGCCCGCGAGAACGGGTACACAGCCGTCATCTCGCACCGCTCTGGCGAAACCGAAGACACCTTCATCGCGGACCTCGCGGTCGCCACCGGCGCAGGCCAGATCAAGACCGGCTCGGCCTCGCGTACCGACCGCATTGCCAAGTACAACCAGCTACTGCGCATCGAAGAGGAACTCGGCCCGGCTGCCCGCTTCAACGGCCTCAAGGCACTCAACTACCACGGCGATCTGGCAAAGAAGGCGTAAGGCTGTTGCAGTTCTTGCGATGTGAGTTTGACGCCGTATGGCCGAAACCATGCGGCGTTTTTCTTCTGCGATTCTCTTGCTAGCTTTTTCGCGCCAGCACCAGTTCGATTCCCCGAAACACCAGATCCATTTTGACGGTTGGCAATTTGCCAACGCGTTCTGTCAAGTCCGATTTATCCACCGTCAGCGGCTGCGAGACATTGGCCACTGAATCCTTTGGCAATCCGGTCGTTCGCGCCGGCAGGTGAACGTTACCTGGCATCAGGGCCCGCACCACATTGCTGGTTAGCGGTACGCAAACCACCGTCGCAATACCGCTGCGATTGAACGCATCCGATTGAACCACAACAACGGGCCTTCTAAACCCTGGCGACGATTTCTTCGGTGCCGCCAAATCCGCCCACCATATCTCGCCCTGCGAAATCACCATTCACTCCGCTCAAGGACTCTGCGTCCGACCGAGACGGCAAATCGATCTTCCTTGCGATTTTGGCTGCCTAATTCCGCGCATGCGCGATTGATCGCTTCCGTGATCTCGTCGGGTGTGTGTCGTGCCACGTACTCACGCAGGGCCTCGCTGAATACCCGGCTACGAGACTGCTTGGTTCGCCGCGCCAGTCGCTCTGCTTCCTTGAACACGTCATCGGGAATCGAAACCGCCGTTTTCATACTAAAAGTATAACCAACGTTATCACGGGATTCAAGTTTCTTGACGGCCCATTCACAGCCCTCCGCCACAACGGGCTGCTAAAATCGAGGTTTCTACACGGTAACTGACGGCTGATAGCCGACCACGTACTCTCGTCGATTGTTATAATCAGGCACGATGAAGGATTCGGAGATCATTTTCGCGGTCCAGGAAGCAGCCGAAGGCGGATATTGTGCCCGAGCGCTTGGGCATCCGATTTTCACTGAGGCCGAGTCTGTGACTGAGCTGCGCGACGCGGTACGCGATGCGGTTCGCTGTCACTTTGATGCCAATCAGCTACCGGCCGTCATTCGGCTTCACTTCGTTCATGACGAGGTAATTTCGGCTTGAAGCTGCCGCGCGACCTTGGTGGTTTGGAACTTGCCAAACTCCATCAACGCTATGGATACGCGATAACTCGACAAACTGGCAGTCATCTTCGCTTGGCATCACAATTTCGCGGTACAGACCATCACATAACAATACCCGCGCACAACAATCTCAAAATCGGTACTCTCGGCGCCATTTTGACCGACGTGTCAAGTTACCCGGAAATCTCTCGCGCTGATTTGGTTCGGGAGTTATTCGAAATTTGAACTAGTTACTTCTGCGCGCATTTGGCAAGCATTGAGGAAAGCATGACTCGTCCCAAACCTCTCGTCCTCATCATTCTCGACGGCTGGGGCTATGCCCCGCCGTCCCCTGCCAACGCCATCTCGCTCGCCAACAAGCCCAACTACGACAAGCTGCTGGCCGACTTCCCCAACACCCTCATCCACACCAGCGGACGCTTCGTCGGCCTCCCGACGGGGCAGATGGGCAACAGCGAAGTCGGCCACCTCAACATCGGCGCCGGCCGCGTCGTGTACATGGACATCAGCAAGATCGACGTAATGATCGAGACCGGCGAGTTCGAAAAGAACCCAGCCCTGCTCGAAGCCATGACCAAGGCCCGTACCGGCGATCGGAGCCTGCATCTATTCGGCCTGCTCTCTGACGGCGGAGTCCACTCCCAGCAGGCCCACCTGAACGCCCTCCTGCGCATGGCCAAGCAAAACGGCGTCGAGCGCGTCTTCGTTCACGCCTTCATGGACGGCCGCGACACGCTCCCGACCAACGGCGCCAAGTACGTCGAGCAACTCCAGCAAAAGATGCGCGAGTACGGAGTCGGCAAAATTGCCACCGTAAGCGGACGCTACTACGCCATGGACCGCGACAAAAAATGGGACCGCGAAAAGCTGGCCTTCGACGCCATGGTCTTCGGCAACGCCGAAGGCGGACGCTACGCCGATCCCGTGCAGGGCATCAAGGAGTCGTACAACCGCGGCGTCACCGACGAGTTCATCATCCCGTTTGTAGTAGTTGACGGCCGCGGCGAGCCCGTCGGAACCATCCGCGACGGCGATGTCTGCATCAACTTCAACTTCCGCGCCGACCGCGCCCGCCAGATTACCCGCTGCCTGGCCCGCAACAGCAACTTCACCCCGCTCAACGGCTCGGAGCTCGAAGGCGCTGCCGAACTCGACACCATCATTCCACGCGACCGCGTTCCCAAAGACCTGACCTACATCTGCATGACGCGTTACGACAAGCACTTCACTCTGCCGGTCGTTTCGCCGCCCGAGTCGCTGGGCAATATTCTCGCCAACGTCATGGCCAACCTCAACATGCGCAACCTGCGCGTCGCCGAGACCGAGAAGTACGCCCACGTCACGTACTTCTTCAACGGTGGCATCGAAAAGCCGTTCCCAGGCGAAGACCGCGTGATGGTTCAATCGCCCAAAGTGGCGACCTACGATCTCAAGCCAGAGATGTCGGCGCAGGGTGTCGCCGATGCCGTCATCAAGGCCATCGAAGACAAGACCTTCGACGTGATGGTCGTTAACTTCGCCAACGCCGACATGGTCGGACACTCCGGCAGGATTCCTCCAACCATCAAAGCCGTCGAGACCGTTGACGCCTGCCTAGGCCAGATTTACGCCGCCCTCAAGCGCGCCGGCGGAGCCATGATCGTCACTGCCGACCACGGCAACGCCGAGCAAATGATCGACCCCGCCACGGGCGGTCCGCAAACCGCACACACCACCAACCCGGTGCCGTTCATCGTCGCTGCCGAATATGCAGTGCCGTCCGGCAACTTCAAGGGCGACGCCCGCCGCTTCACCCTCAAGCCCGACGGCGCTCTGCAAGACATTGCGCCCACCATGCTCGGCATCCTCGGCGTTCCCCAGCCCAAAGAGATGACCGGCCACGACCTGCGCGTGATCGCCAGAAGAACTCAAAGCACTGACGAGTACTTGATGCGGGCGGGAACAGTCGCCCGCGGGTGCCCATTCAAGCGGCCCGCTTTTGGCCGCTTGAGTGGGGTTTTTCTATTCACTATCCACTGACCTGATACACTGCATTCCGCCGAATGACCGCCCCGAAATCACCACCACTGGAACCCTCGTCCCGCTGGCACGCGGTTGCCGCCGGATTTCTTGGCTGGACTCTCGACGCCTTCGACTTCTTCGTCGTAATTTTTCTCCTCGACGTCCTCGCGCAGCACTTTCACGTCAGCAAGGCCCAGGTCATTCTTTCCATCACCGGCACCCTGGCAATGCGTCCCCTCGGCGCGCTCATCTTTGGCATGATGGCCGACCGCTACGGTCGCCGCCGCCCTCTGATGGCCAACGTCATCTTCTTTTCTACCGTCGAGGTGCTGTGCGGTTTCGCTCCCAACTTCACCGTATTCTTCATCCTCCGCTTGCTGTTCGGCATTGGCATGGGCGGCGAGTGGGGCGTCGGCGCATCGCTCGCCATGGAGCACGCTCCCGTAAAGTGGCGCGGCGTACTCTCAGGAATCCTGCAAAGCGGCTACTCCAACGGATACCTGCTGGCCGCCATCGCCGCCCGCGTCGTGCTGCCCACCTTCGGCTGGCGCGCCATGTTCTGGGTCGGAGGAATCCCCGCACTCCTGGCCCTCTACATCCGCACCAAGGTCCCGGAGTCCGAAGCCTGGCAGCAGCACCGCGTGGCCCGCACCATCGACGGCCCCAAAATCGCCATGCAGCACAAGCGCCTCGTGTTCTACATGATCGCGCTCATGTTCCTGATGAACTGCCTCTCGCACGGCACGCAAGACCTCTACCCCGACTTCCTCAAGCACGGCCACGGCATCGCCGCCAACACCGTCGCCTACATCACCATGTTCTACAACGTCGGCGCAGTCGTCGGCGCCGTCATCTTCGGTCTGCTCTCCGAGCGCATCGGCCGCCGCTACAGCATGCTGTGCGCCCTCGCGCTCTCCTTGCTGGTCATGCCTGCGTGGGCCTTCGGCGGGACTCTCCTCGTCCTCGCCCTCGGCGCCTTCGTCATGCAGATGGGAGTGCAGGGTGCATGGGGCATCATTCCCGTCCACCTCAACGAACTTGTGCCGGGCTCCGTGCGCGGCCTGCTTCCCGGCTTCACCTATCAGATCGGAATACTGCTTGGCCGCCGCAACTCCCACCGTCGAGTTCGCCCTCCGCGACCGCCTCGGCTACCCCTGGGCGCTGACCGCATTCGAATTGGTTGTGATGTCCGGACTCACGCTGCTGCTGCTCTTCGGCCGCGAAAATCACGGCAAGAGCTTCCTGAACGAAAGCGTTGGATAAGCGACCAACGGGAGTTTTTGGGGGAAAGCCGTCCGGGTTTTGTACTAATTGCTAGCTGCTAATTGCTAATTGCTTCTTGGAGCGGGAGACGGGAATCGAACCCGCGACCAACAGCTTGGGAAGCTGTGACTCTACCACTGAGTTACTCCCGCTCAGTCCGGCAGACTGCTTGAGTTTATCACCGCTGCAAAATCACCCGCAATTCGCCGCCTCCGCGTCGCACGATTCCCACAGCCGGGTTGACCGAGTTGGTACGGGGAGTGCTCATTTCGCCAACTCTTGTTGTTGACTCCACCCGCTACTGCTCTATGATGTTTCAAACATTTACTGAAAGTTTTGTTTCGGGATCTTTGACTTGCAGCCGACCTTCACATCCCGCGATGTTGTGCAATTGACCGGCATCAGTCTGCGCCAATTGCAGTGGTGGGACGAGCGCGGCATCATCATTCCCGCTCGCGAGGGCCATCGGCGCATCTATTCGCTCGACGACCTGGCTGAAGTTGCCGTGATATGCGAACTCCGCGAGCGCGGCTTCTCGCTGCAAAAAATCCGTCGTGTCATCCGATTCGTACAACGCGAGCTCGGCAAGCGCCTGGTTGACACCGTCAGCGCCGCTTCCGAGTATCACCTGCTGACCGACGGACGCCACATTTTCCTCGAAGACTCCGCCCGCGGCGTCGTGGACCTGCTGAAGAACTCGCGCCAGCCCATGCTGGCCGTCTGCCTCAGCGACACCGTCCAGCGCATCGTTGCCGGAATCAAAGTCGCCAGAAAGCAAAATGCATCAGCGCGTCATCTCACTGCGCAGCGGCGTCGCAAGGCTTCATGAGTTTGTAAGGCCGGATCACTCCGGCAAAGGAGGGCACGTGATCGGAGAACTGAGCATCTTGAGCGAATGGATCCCCGAACAGATGGAGCCTGGCACCATCTTCGTCCTCGAAAACGCGGGCGACGTCGGTGACAAGGAGGACCCCTACTGGGCCGTCCTGTCGTGCCCTAAATGCGGCCAGCTCGGTCTGGTCACCCGCAAGCAGGTCGCCGGACTGCTGCCTGTCATCTGCGGCTCCGACAAGTGCCCCGCACAGTTCTTCATCCGCGACGAGCAGATCGTCCTGCGCAAGGCCAATTAGGGAACAGCTCGGAAGTTAGAGTTACGGGAATTACGCTGCAACGCGTCAGGGCACGACTTCAGTCGTGCCGATGAGTCCTCTAGTTCTGTCATCACGAGGGGGCTTCAGCCCCCGAGGGATCTGCTTTCCGGTTTTTTTCCGCAGCTCTTTCGGCCGTGCCATTTCACTTCGTCAGCAGCCATCCCTGTCCCACAATCGGCGCCGGAAGAAACGTTAGCACCAGCAGCGCCACAACCACCAGCGTCAGCGCCCACCTCCGCCATCCAGCTCAGGCCACGGCGCCACCCGAGGATGCCGCCAGCCCGTAACGCCCAGCAGCACGGCCCACACCAGCCAGCCGATCCAGAAAACAGAAAGGATCGCCAGCACTCCCACTGTAGCTATGGTGACCCACCGATGCATCCGCGGAGCGATTGCGTAAAGGATGTGCCCGCCGTCCAACTGCCCGCCCGGCAGTAAATTCAGCGAAGTCGCAAACATTCCCGCCCACGCCGCCACGGCGATCGGGTGCAGGGCAAGATGCCACAACGGAACCACGTGCCCATGTGCGGCTGGCAGCAGCCATTGTCCGAGGCGGAAGATCAAGGGAAAGCCAATGTCGATGCTCTCCCGGCCCATGCTCGGTACCATCGGGCGCGAGAGCGCCAGCCCCAGCAGTAAAACCGGAAACGCCACCACGAAGCCTGCTATCGGCCCCGCCACGCCGACATCAAACAGTGCCCGCCGCGTTCGAATCGGCGACTTGATGCGAATAAATGCCCCCATGGTCCCGATTAGCGTGGGCGCCGGAATGAAGAACGGCAGCGTGGCATTGATTCCATACTTTTCGCACCACACGAAATGCCCCATCTCGTGCGCCATCAGGATCGTCATCAGCGACGCCGAAAACGGAATCCCCATCAGCAGCCGTGCCGGATGCGCCCAGATCCACTTCGGGCTGAACAGCGGAATGAACTCGTTGCCCAGCGTGAACGCCGGCAGGCCGTGCAGGAAGTTGTCGTACAGTTGCGCGCCCACAATCAGCGTCGTCAAGATGGTGAGCAGCAACAGCAGCAGATGCAACCAGTACGGGCGCGTAACCCGCTGCGTGACCACCTGCACTTCAGGACGAGGAACCACTTCGAAGGTGTAAGCGAGTGGCTGCGAGGGTTCGGACATCGTGGTTGAAATTCGTCTGGGCTTATCCTGCCGCAGTCGTCTCAGGCTGGCCGGTACCTCCAGGATAACCGTACCAGCGCAACCAGCGGCAGCCGGCGCCGGCTATTCGATCGACTGCAGCTCTTTCCCCGGCTTGAAGCGCACAGCTTTCCCGGGAGGAATATTGACCTCAGCGCCGGTGCGCGGGTTGCGACCAATGCCGGTCTTGCGCGGACGAACGGTGAACACGCCAAAGCCACGCAACTCAATGCGGTCGCCCTTGGCCAGCGCGTTCTTCATGCTTTCAAACACCGTCTCCACGGCCATTTCGGCCTTGGTCTTGGTTACACCAGTCTTCGTGACAACCTCGTTAATCAGGTCCAGTTTAATCACAAGTGGCTCCGCCTCGTTCGTTCCCCGGGAACCGCTTAGCCCGAGCGCTGCACAGATTCTACCCGACCTTGGCCATTTCCGGTAACCCTTAGTTTGTGTTGGAGTTAGAAATCATGCCACCCTCCGCGCCCACGGGGTGCCCCAGAGCCTGCCCTGATCCCGCATTGCGGGACGAAGGGTTCGCGCCCGATTTTGGGAGCGAACCTGGGCGGAGCGTTCGAGCCCATTGTCAACCGGGGCCGCCATTCCGTAAGATGGCCTCACCGTTCCCCGCATCCGCGAACGAGTTCGCGCTCGGTGCCCCAGGTTCGCGCCCCGGTTTTGGGCGCTAACCTGGGCGAAGCCCAGCCAGGAGTCCCATGCCCATTCTCAGTGACCGTTGGATCCGCAAGATGGCCCTCGAGCACGACATGATCAGCCCTTTTTCCGAGAAACAGGTTCGCGAAGGCGTCATTTCCTACGGGTTGTCCAGTTACGGCTATGACTCTGCGGGTTGCCGACGAGTTCAAGATTTTCACCAACGTCAACAGCACCATCGTCGATCCGAAAAAATTCGACGAACGCTCCTTCGTCAGCCTCGAATCCGACGTCTGCATCGTTCCGCCGAATTCCTTTGCGCTCGCCCGCTCCGTCGAGTACTTCAAGATTCCCCGCGACGTGCTCACCATCTGCGTCGGCAAATCCACTTATGCCCGCTGCGGCATCATCGTCAATGTCACTCCCTTCGAGCCCGAGTGGGAAGGTTTCGTCACCCTCGAAATCTCCAACACCACCCCCCTGCCCGCGCGCATTTATGCCAACGAAGGCCTCTGCCAGATCCTGTTCTTCCAGGGCAACGAGCCTTGCGAAACCAGCTACAAAGACAAGAAGGGCAAGTACCAGAACCAGACCGGAATCGTCCTGCCGAAACTGTAACTGCCGTTTTGAACCGTTAAACTCAGTTTAGGATTTTCCGAACCGGAGTATAATCCTCGGCACCTATGACACTAGCCGCGGGCACTCGGCTGGATTCCTTTGAGATCGTCGCACCGCTAGGCGCGGGCGGCATGGGCGAGGTCTACCGCGCGCGCGACACAACCTTGAAGCGCGATGTGGCGATCAAAGTCCTGCCGGAGTACTGGTCCCGCGATCTCGAGCGTCTCCACCGATTTGAGCAGGAAGCCCAAGCCGCCGCCGCGCTCAACCATCCCAACATCGTTTCTATCTTCCACGTCGGACAATACAACGGCGCGCCTTACATCGTGACCGAATTGCTCCACGGCGAAACCCTGCGCGAGCGCCTGCGAAACGGCCCCATGCGCCTGCGCGAAGTGACCGATGCGGGCGGGGACATTGCCCGCGGCCTGGCCGCCGCCCACGATGCCGGAATCGTTCACCGCGACCTCAAGCCGGAAAACATCTTCATAACCAAGGACGGCCGCGTCAAGATCCTCGACTTCGGCTTGGCCAAGCTCAATCCCGCAAAGTCTCCAAGTTCCGACGGTCCCACGGCGAGCTATCAGCCGCAGACCAGCCCGGGACATGTTCTGGGGACCGTTGGCTACATGTCTCCCGAGCAGGTACGCGGACAAACTGCCGACGCGCGCAGCGACATCTTCGCCGCCGGCGCGGTCTTGTACGAGATGCTCACCGGCAAACCCGCTTTCCGAAAAGCGACCTCGGCGGAAACCATGACGGCAATCCTGAACGAAGACCCGCCGGCGGTTTCGCAACTGGCACCGAATCTGCCGCCGGGTCTGCAACGAACCGTGAACCGCTGCATGTCAAAGAACCCGGAGCAACGCATTCAGCACGCAACGGATTTGGCATTCGCTCTGGAAGCATTAACGGATTCGAGCAGCACTGGCGTGACCGCCGCCAAAGAGCAAACCTCGGCAAAGAAATGGGTGTGGATCGCGGGAGTAGTCGCCGCCATCGCAATCGCAGCGGCGATATTCATTTGGTGGCAAGTCCCGCCCGCCGTTCCACTGGTCGAGTCCGTAACTCAACTCACCGACGATGGCGAACCAAAGGAAGAACAAATTCAACCTGTGAGTGACGGGTCTCGGATTTATTTCAACGAGGGACAGGCTGGGAGCGTGAAAATTGCGCAGGCTTCGGTTACCGGTGGACGTACCGGGCTAATTGATACCAAGCTTGTGAATTCGGTGATTGTCGGGTTGGCGCCCGATGCTTCCGTTTTACTCGCGCTGGTCGGCGGTACCTCGGACCCCGCGTACGCTTTATGGTCGATTCCGCTCCCCGTGGGCGAACCACGCCGCCTTAGCAACATTGAGGTGGAGGATGCAGCCTTTTTCCCGGACGGGCGAATCCTATTTCAAAAAGGAACAGACCTATACGTTGCCGACAAAGATGCCTCGAACCCGCGCAAGCTGATCTCTCTGGGTGCCGATTTCGGCCACCCCAGCATTTCGCCCGACGGGACGCGAATCGCCTTCTTGATGCGCAGTGCTGGTCATGCTGACTCGTTGGTCGAAATCGACGCTGACGGCAGGGGGCAACGCACCGTCTTAAACGCCAGCCAGGATGAAAGGATCGGTTCCGGTGTGGGGTGGAGTTCAGATGGGAAATATCTCGTGTATCAAGTCCGGCATGGAGGCGGGTCGGATCTCTGGGCTGTGCCGATGCAACCCGGGATCTTCCGTCGGTCAAGACAACCAATTCGACTCACAAACGGACCGCTGTATTACTCGAACCCCTGCATCAGCCGCGACGGGAAACAGATTTTTGCAGTTGGTATCAAGTGGCGTAGCGAACTAGTCCGCTATGACATGCAGTCGCATCAATTTGTGCCGTTCCTCTCGGGGATCTCGGCAGTAGATCCCAGTTTCTCCAGCGACGGGAAGTGGGTGGCCTACACTTCTTACCCCGACCACACCCTGTGGCGCAGTCGTAGCGATGGAACCGAGCGCATGCAGTTGACCTACCCTCCTATGGGAGTGGCCTATCCTTTCATTTCGCCCGACGGAACCAAGGTTGCCTTTAGGACCCTCGGCCGCGAAATATATGTGGTCAACATGGATGGCGGCTTGCCGCAGAAAATCGTCGAGAGGAATACAAGCGTTGCGACCTGGTCACCTGATGGGAACCTCTTGGTCGTGAATTCCTTGACTGACCCGTCAACGGGAAACGAAGGCGGAGTTTATATGCAGATATTCGACCTCCGCACGGGGAAGTTGTCCGTCGTTCCCTCCTCCCAGGGCCTATGTTGCGGCCAGTGGTTCAATCAGAACACGATTGTGGCGGCTACCGCCAACGGCTCGAAATTCTTGACGTTCGATGTTAAGACCCAAAAATGGACCCACCTTGTGTCCGGCGATTTCGGGAATTGGAATCTATCCCCGGATCGCAAGTACTTCTACTTCACGACGGTAGGAGTTGACCCCAAGGTCGAGCGCCTTCGGGTCGCTGACCACCAGGTTGAAACCATCACCAGTTTGAAAGGCCTCCGCAGGGTAGAGGATTGGGTCGAAAACACGCAGATCAATGTTGCGCCAGACGGATCTCCGGTGTTTGCCCGCGACATTGGCTCGCAGGAAATCTACGCGCTCACAATCAAGTGGCCGTGACCGGGATCGTGCTGCCAAAATTGTAGGCTAGATTGTGCAATCGCTCGGGCAACCGCCAGAGTTCAGGGGCACAGATGCTGATGTGCGAGCTTACCTCGTTCTATCAACTCGCGCTGCGGAGTTCCTCTCGTATCACACGACGGAGTGTAGTTTCGAGTGGCTCTTGTACCCGCCGGATGTGCTCCCGCAGAGCATCATTCATCAGTGTCTGGTAATTGCCCCCGCCGGCCTTATGCACCTGGTCTCGAAACCAATTGAGAATGTCGTCGTCCAGTCGAATGGTAATCCGTGTCTTCCCCTGCGGGGCCGGAACGACGGCTCCACGCTTTCCTTTGCTGAAGTCATATTCGCGCTTCATCGTTTTTTCCCGTACTCCTTCTGTTCGGTCTTGGAAGCCTTCCACGCGGAGATGATTCGAATCCGATCGCCTCTCCATGTGTACACCACGTCGATGAACCTGCCGAGAGCGTCCAATCCGATTGTTACCCAGCGTTCTTCATCCTCAGACGATAGCTCCTGAATGGTTATGGCCCGATCGTCTGCGAACACAGCCACCGCATCGGCGAAATCAACACCGTGTTTGGTTAGATTCGCAGCGGCTTTCTTGGGGTCCCACTCGAAATCCACGTTTATAGATTGTATGTACAATCGTACACAGAATCAAGCGGCAATTCCGCCACGCAAAAACCGCGCCAAGCGGCGCGGTTTTCCTCTATCTCAAAACTGCTGAGCTAGCCTATTTTTCTTCCGTCTCTTCGTTCTCTTTGTACATGAACTTAATACTGGGCTTGTAGATGAGCAGGTTCGGCTCGCCCACCCGATTCACCTTCAGGCAGTACTTGTCGTACCACTCGATCACGCCATGGATCTCCTCATCGTCTTGCAGCACCAGCACCATCGGCGTCTTCGACTGCATCTGCTTCTGGTAATAAAAATTCTCGGCGTGCGTCTGCTCCGGCGGAGCGATCTTCTTCGCGTTTGCCGGCCGTTCCGGTCGCTCGACCCGCTCCCGGCGGTCGCCGTTCTCGGGACGGCGGTTCTCATTACGGTTCAAAGTTGGACGAATCAAGCGGCGATTGCCAAACCCCTCGGAGTCGGAAGCCCGACCCACAATTGTGCTACCCATCGAGTCTTTCATGGAGTTTGCTCCTGTGAACTGCGCACCGTTCGTCGTGTAAACTCACTAGCCGCAACCTTCGAATCCGGTCCGGTGAGACTCTGGATGTGAGATTTCCAGCACGTCCTCAGGTGTGACTTTGGCGATACCCTAACACAGCCGCCCGGTCAAAACAATGAGTTGCGTCACAAATCCCCTGCCCAAGCTGGTTCAGCGCTCGAGCGACGTGGCAAAGGCGTCCAAGGCAAGCGTTCTCAGCAGGTTGCGGCGCATCCCGCTCTCCAATTCCCCCAGCCGGTTGGTCGCCTCCACAATCCAGCCAAACTCCACCGGCTCGGCCATCTTGCGCAACTGTGCTTCGATGTCGATGTTCCGCACCAACTCCGCCGTCCCCGATTTCAGGAACAGCATGTCCTCCAGTAGCGCGTACAACGTCCGGATCGTCTGGTCGAGCTTCGCTTTGCCGTCTGCGCCGCCGCGGTAGCTGTCGGTCGCGCGGAACAAGTCACTGTGGTCCTTCTCGCCCATCGCCGGCCCCAGCAGCGTCAGCGCATCCTGTCGCGCCGCAAGATATTGTGCGAGATCGAAAGCTTCGCGCCCGCCCCAGTGCGCCGCCGCTAAGCCGCGCGACCAGCGACCGCTCCCGCGGCTTCAGTTCCGGACGGTTCTCCGCCAGGTAACTCTCAACCTCGGTCACAGCCAGCGCCGCCAATCGCACCTGCATGCACCGCGACCGGATGGTCGGCAGCAGCGCCGACAGGATTGTCCGTCAGCAGAAAGATGGTGGCGAAGTCGGGCGGCTCTTCCAGGATCTTCAGCAGCGAGTTCGCCGCCTCCTTCATGAAGTCGGCGTCGCTGAAGATGTACACCCGCTGCCGGCCCTCAGCAGGACGGTAATAGATCTCGTGGATGATGTGCCGCACCTGGTCCACCTTCACCAGCATCTGCGGCGGGTCCGGCGGAATGACCGTCACATCAGGATGCGTCTGCACCAGGATGCGGGTCTCTCGCTTATCGGCGTCGCGCATGTTCTCGCGCACCTCAACCGCCTCGGCAAAGCGCTCTTCCAGCGCATCGGCCTGCGCGATGCGCGTGCAGTTGGCGCACACCCCGCAGAAATCCGGCAGGCCATCGGACGTCGGCGACTGCTGGCAGTTCATCGCCTTCGCTACCATCTGCGCCAGCGTGAACTTCCCCGAGCCTTGCGGCCCCGACAGAATCACCGAATGCGGAAAATGACCGCGCGCCAGCATCTCGCGCACGTTCCGCACTACGTCGGCGTTGCCGTGAAAGTCATTAAACGGCATCGTTCTCGATTCCCCTTTGCGTTCCGGTACGACTTGAGACGCTGCTGAAAAAGTCCTCTTTGCGACGGTCTTGCGTCAGGGCACGACTTTAGTCGTGCCGCGGCGCCGTTTATTCTTGATCCGCCGAGCGGACTTCAGTCCGCGAGGCGCCGGCCTTCCCGACGATTTCAGCAGCCTCAGCCGCACCTTTACCTGCGCTGCTTATATTCTCTCCTGCCAGTAGCCGCTCGCGCACAATGCCCACAATCTCCGGATGCACCACTTCGGCCGGCTTCCGCGCATCCACCATCGCGACCCGTTGCGGCTCGCGCAGTGCAATCGCCCGGAACGCCTGCTGTACGCGGGTGAAGAACGCCGTACTCTCCTGCTCGAAGCGGTTCTCGTCCGGCTGTGCGCCGTCGGCTGCGGCCTGATTTCGCCGCCGCGCCCGCTTCACGCTGTGCTCTACGTCTGAATCCATCAGGATCGTCAGGTCAGGCCACAACCCGCGACAAAGCACTTTATGCAGTTGCAGCACCGCTTCGCTGCCCAATTGCCTTCCCCCGCCTTGATACGCCTCCGTCGAGTCGGTGAAGCGGTCGCATAGCACCCACTGTCCGCGCTCCAGCGCCGGCTCAATGACCTCGGCGAGTTGCTGGGCGCGGGACGCAAACATCAGCGCCATTTCCGCCATCGGATCCAGTCCCGCTGTGCGCGAGTCCAGCAGTACCGCGCGAATGCGCTCGCCAATTTCGGTTCCGCCAGGTTCGCGCGTGCTCAGCACGTCGATGCCTTCGGCCCGCAAGACCGCAGCCAGCTTCTCCAACTGCGTGGATTTGCCGCAGCCGTCGAGGCCCTCGAAGGTGATGAACTTCCCCGCGCATGCATTGCTCACGCGGCCATGATATCAAGCGCCGGCCATCTTCATGATAGACAAGTCGCGGTGACGGTCGACTGCTAGAATGGTTTCATCGCTGGATCAGAAAGGGACGGCATTAGCCGGCCGCTCGGCGCCGAAACATCGGGCTTAGCCCCTAGGGAATCGATACTCGGACATTATTTTGAAACATTCGAGTTCATCAGAAGGGAATCGCAGCATGATTGAGAGATTGAAGGAAACCGGCGGTTGGGCATTTGGCTTCAAGGTCACCGGCAAAGTCACCGCCGAAGACATCAAGGGATTCGAGCCGCAACTCGAATACGCCATCGCCGAGCGCAAGAAGCGTCCGCTGGGCCTGCTGGCCGACGTGACCGAAATGGACAGCGTTGACCTCAAGGCACGTTGGGAAGAGTTGCGCTTCCTTCACAAGTATTCCGACCACATCGCGCGCGTCGCGCTGGTCGGCGCCAAGCCCTGGGAGGAAGTCGTCTCCACGTTTGTTGGCGGCACCGTGCTATTCACCGCCGAAACTCATTACTTCCATCCCGACGAGATGCAGCAAGCGTGGTTGTGGGTGAAGACCGCCAAGCACGCCAACGAGGTTCCAGTCCGTCCCATTTACCAGGGCGGCATCTGGCGCGACTACCAGGAAGAGTTCAACCTCTAAGAATCTGGGTGCCCCATCCTTTCCCATCTTTTGGGAAAGGGTGGGATCGACAATCTTCCCACGCGTCGTGCTTTCCGTGGACCAGTCCCTTCGTACGGCTAATAAACGAATTACTAATTGCCAATTACTAATTGCTAATTGCTAATTGCTAGTTGCTATTCACTCCCTCCAACAAATCCGTCTCGAACCTCGCCTCCTGCGGCTCCCGCGTGGCCGCGAGATGGAACATCTCGTACGTCGGCATGTTGCCGAGGTTCTTCCGCAACCTCGCAAACAATGGCTCCTGCGTTAGGTGCTTCATAAACGCCTGGTTCTTGCGTTCAAATCTCTCGGCGCCGACTTCGATGCGAGTTGTAACCGTCGGAGGCGACGTCGGCATCCGGTCGGCGAGCTTGAAATCGGCAGTCGCGTAATACAGCTTCTGTGCCGCATGCGCTTGCAGTCCCGAAGAAATCTGTTCGGGATAGCGGTCTGGGCGCTCCGCCCAATGAAATGCCTGGGTAGCGAACACGCCCGCCATTGCGTGATCGGGGTGGCCGGTCAGGCCGCCGTCCTGCCCGAAGGTGAGCACCACATGCGGCCGACTCGTTCGAATTCTCGCGACTAGCTCTCCCACCACCTCGTAGAAGTTTGCGCGATCGAGCTTCCCGTCGGGATACGCCATCACTTCACCGTGCTGGATTCCCAGCAATTCACAGGAAGCCCGAAATTCGGCGGTGCGCAACACCGCTAGCTCTTCGTCCGTTCGCGCCGAGCCGCGATTACGGGCCGCGGTTCCGGCGGTCAGGCACACCACCGACACCTCGACGCCGCGATCGCTATACAACGCCAGCGTCCCACCAAACGCTCCCGCTTCATCATCAGGATGCGCAGTAATGCACAGTAGTCGAAACATAATGTGAATTAGGGTACCGCAATCCTCTGGGTGCCCCATCCTTTCCCGTTTTTTGGGAAAGGGTGGGGTCGACAATCTTCACTCGCGCCCTCATCTGCGCTGTAATGTGGGGCTTTTCGTCTCGAATCCCGACGAAGGCCCGCGTTCGCAAATGCTGCGCCAAAGCCCAAAGGCGGCGGAAGCCGCGGCGTGCTTTTAGGCGTGGCCGTGAGGACGCGCGACACTAGATGCCCCACCCTCAGCCGCGGAGCGGCGCCTTTCGCGCGATGCCAGGTGCGCGGCTTTGCTTGAGCGAGATATTGATGCCACGTGATCCAATTCCCATATCGGGAAAATTCGGTTACCAAAGTAACGTGTACCCCCACGATTTCTCTTGCTTCTTCCCTTTTCCTTCCCCACGCTCGAAATTGGAGACCCTCCGCCGATCCGCGAAGGTCCTCGACACATTATTCGCGCGCGCTGCCAGCATGCATCGGCTTTTGGTTTTGGCTAATTGCTAGTTGCTAATTGCTAGCTGCTCGCCCAGGAGCACTCATGTCTCAACCACTTCGTACCTGTTCGCACATCAACGACACCGGCGACATCTGCAACTCCGTCGCCGCCATAGACCAGAAGTATTGTCCCCACCACCTGCGCTACCGCGCGCGCCAGCTTCGCATGGCCCAGTTGCGCGCCCGCGCCGAACGCTTCAACATCAAACTCCCGCCGCTCGACAGCATGTACGCCGTTCAATCCGCCCTCTCCCAAATCGCCGAAGCCGTGGCCGCCGACATGATCGATCCCAAGCGCGCCAACTCGCTCCTTTCCATCCTCCGCCTCGCGTCACTCAACTTGCGCCACCCCGAAAAATGGCAAACCACCCTCTACCACTCCGACCAATCCGTCGAAGTTGACGTCGCCAAAGAGTACGGCCTCCCGCCCGACCTCGACATAGACACCCCGCCCCACCTGGCCTTTCCTCCACCCGATCCTGATTTGTCATCCCGAGCGGAGGTTGCCGCTTCGGCAGCCGGAGTCAAGGGACCTGCATTTGATTTGTCATCCCGAGCGCAGCGAAGCGGAGTCGAGGGACCTGCATTTTCCGACAACCAGCCACTGACCACGGACAACTTGCAGTTCCGCTCCGACTCCCCCATCTCTCCCGAGTTCTTGGAACTCCGCGAGATCTCCAACACCCACGGGCCCGACGCCGCTGCCGTGCGCTTCCTTCAACTCGAGCGCAACCGCGCCCGTCGTGAATTGCGCAACAATCGCAAGCGTTATGCCGACATCGCCATGCGTCTCAACCTCAAGCGCGCGGCTGAGCGTCTGGCCGAGCGCAAGCTCGCCGAAGCCGGCCTCGCTCCGCCTCCTCCGCCACCTCTCGACTTCGACACCGCCGTCGCCGAAAACATGAAAAAAATCGCCGCATCCGACCGTGAAATCGACGCTTACCTCGCCGGCAAGGAGGTCCAAACCGCCTAATGGGTAGAGCCGAGCTTTAGCTCGGCGTTAAGGCCGAGCCTTGAATGACCCGAGCGGCTCCAGCCCGCGGCGCAGGTCGCGGCCGCCGTTGACGAAGAACTCGCGTCAGGGCACGACTTTTATCGTGCCGAAGGCGACCTATTTTCTTAACGGAGGCGGACTTCCGCCCGCCAAGGTAAACGTGCGCGTTAAACGACCACGATCGATGCCGAAACCGAATCGCCACACACTAACCCGCTCCGTTCTCATCGAACGCCGCGCAAATGAGCGACTCACCCGCCCGGCCCGCACCGCTAACCCCTACTCGCACACATGGATACGTATAACTGAAGCGTTTTCAACTACATACCAACAATATTCCGCTAACCCCATGAAAACAAAGGAAGGCGCAACACGAAAATCACCCCCGTCTATAATCGGCGCACTCAACTGGGAGGTGTGAAATGCGGCAGATTCGGCTTGCAATTCTGGCGATTGCCTTCGTGGGTCTCGTTTCAGCCACCTCCGCTTCCGCGGATTCCAAGTTCCTCTGGATCTCGGACCTTCACTTCAACCCCATGGCCGATCCGGCGCTGGTGTCCGAGTTGGAGGAGGCGGAGCCCGCGCAGTGGGAGGCGATCCTCGATCGGACGTCGCCGGCCAGCTTCAGCCAATACAACTCCGACACGAACTGGTGGCTGCTGAAGTCGGCGCTGCAACAGTTTCCCAAGACGGAGCGGCATCCGGCGTTTGTAATGGTGACGGGAGACCTGCTGGCGCATAACTTTCCAGCAACGTTCCAGAGCGCGATGCATGATAGCGATCCGCAGCACTACCGCGCATTCGTGCTGAAGACGGTGGAGTTTCTGGCGTTGGAGTTGCAGCGGAAATTCCCGGGCGCGAAAATTTTGATCACTCCCGGGAACAACGACAACGATTGCGGCGATTACACCATCGAGGCGGGCGGCGCGTTTCTGAAGGGCTCGGCTGCGGTGGCGCGGAAGCTGGCGGGAGCCGACGAGGCTTTCGTCGCCGACTGGAAGGCGCTGGGAAGTTTCAATGTCGCGCACCCGACGATCGCGAACGCGCGAATCATCTCGCTGAATAGCATTTTTCTCTCGCAGAAGTATCAAGCGCTGAGTTCCGAACAGGGGTGCAAGCCGGTCAGCTCGACGGCGGCGGCGGCTCTGATGCATTGGCTGGAGCAGCAACTGGCGGATGCCGAGCGTTCCCACCAAAAAGTATGGCTGATGTTTCATATCCCGCCGGGGATCGACGGGTACGCGTCAGCGATGAAGCGGAAGAAGCTGGTAAGCGGCGGTGCAGCGGAGAACCTGGCAACTTGCGCGCAGTCCATCGTGCCGATGTGGAAGACGGAGTGGACAGCGGAGTTCGATGCGCTGCTGGCAAAGTATCACGCGACCGTGACGGCAGCATTTGCGGCGCACACGCACTCCGACGACTTTCGCGTAACCGGACAGGAGTTTGTGCTGATGAGTCCGGCGATTTCGCCGGTGTATTCACAGAATCCAGGATTTCGCGTGGTGAGTTACAGGCACGATGGGACGCTAACGGACCAATCCACGTATTACCTGACAAACCTCCCGGTTGCCGGCGCGAACGTCAAAGGTCAGTGGAAGAGGGAGTACCAGTTCACGCGGCAATGGAAGACGCACGAACTGAATGCAGCAAGCCTGGGCCGCGTTTATCAAGAGGTGGCGGCCGACAATGCGGCGCGGGCCAGCTGGTTGAAGCTATACGCGGTGTCGGGCCCAGCCGAGGAGGGCGAGAAGCCGATTGTCCGTGCGCTGTATTGCGCGGTGGAGGGCTTGAGCGTAGATGGATATAAGCAGTGTTGGTGCGGTCAGGAGTGAAGATAGTGGTTAGTGGATGGTGGATAGTGGATAGTACGGCCTGGTTTGGGGGATTAGAAACGTGGGAGAAAGTTCCTGGGCCGATGGCGCTGGACGTCTTTTGACACCGCACCTCGCAAAATCGGTTGGGGCTGGCGGGAAGATTTGTTCGGTGCGAATTTTTACGGTCGCGGCACAAACCAGAAGCGCCTCTGTGCTAGTCTGGCGAACAACGCGGCACTGTCTGGAACAGCCCCGTTCCATCCAAGTGTTGCAATTGTAGGGAGAGCAAAGAACCAATGGGCCCGAGTAGCTGCCAGAGGAATTCCAACCGCATCGTTCAATTCACTTTGCTTGCCGCTGGGATGATTTGGGTCCTGTTGCTGGGATCGTCCTTGCTGTTTGCGCAGGCGGACAGCGCGAGCACCGCCGCAAAGGGAAGTGAGTCGACGGGGCGGGCGATCGACGCCAGCTTGCCGGCGAGCGGTCAGCTGCCGTATTCCGTGGCGACGGGAAGCGTCAGCGGAACGGTGCTGGATGTGACAGGGACGCCAGTTTCGGGTGCGCAGGTCAGGCTCACGCGTCAGGCAGCAACGCCGGTACAGGTGAGTGTGACCGCGGCGGACGGCCACTTTTCGTTCGCCGATATCGCGCCAGGAGCCTTCGATTTGAATATTGCGTTGGCTGGCTTCAAGTCGAAGACCGTCTCAGGGACCATGCCCGCCACGGAGGGCTACGTGGTTCCGGCGGTCACGCTGGACTTGGCTGCCGGTGGTGACCGACGTGAGCGTAGGGCTGACGACGGAAGAGATTGCAGCGGAACAGATCAAGGTGCAGGAACAGCAACGCCTGATCGCGGTGATTCCGAATTTTTACACGAGCTACGTGGCGGATGCCGCGCCGATGAGCCCGAAGCAGAAGTTTGCGCTGGCGTGGAAAGCGGCGATCGATCCGACGTCGTTTTTGATTGCCGGGATCATTGCGGGAGGGGAGCAGGCGAACAATTCAATGCCCGGGTACGGACAGGGCGCGGCGGGCTATGGGAACCGCCTTGGGGCGGCGTACGGGGATTTCTTCGTCGGCACGTACGTCAGCAATGCGATTCTTCCATCGATTCTGAAACAGGACCCGCGATATTTTTACAAAGGCACAGGCACGATCAAATCGCGCATTCGTTATGCGCTGGCGATGTCGGTGATCACCAAGGGCGATAACGGCAAATGGCAGCCGAACTACTCGGGAATTTTGGGAAGCCTGGCGGAAGGCAGCATTTCGAATTTGTATTACCCCGAAGGCAGCCGCCACGGTTTCAGTACGACGCTGAACAACACGCTGATCGGAATTGCGACGGGGGCCGGGGTGAATATTCTGCAGGAATTTGTGTTTCGCAAGGTGACGCCGAAAGCACCCAAAGTCGTCCCTCCAACCTCGTGAAACCCAAATTATTTCGGGGCCGGTTTCAGGACGACCAGGCTGCGCTCGTCACCCGCAATGAGTCGATTGAACGTCCGCAGCTCGTCGGCGTTGCTGGCGGGCACGCTGAGCTGCTTGATCTCATAGCTGCGAGTGTAACGAATGACAGGTCCGCTTACCTCAGTCTTGGAGTGGTAGCTGCCGAAGCCGTAGTCGGCATTGACCGGCTCGGGCAACTCGTCGACAACATAGCCGGCCGGCAGGGTGATTTCAAAGGAGTCGGTATCGAGAGCGGGGCCGGGGAATTCGACGGGGAACTGGCGGGGCTCCTTGGTTTCGAGAAAACCCATGGCCTTGGTTCCGAGGACGCGAGGACGAACCAGAAGGAGGTCGCCGGCGGTCTTGGTGTAGTTGGGAGCTTCGAAGGAGTACTTGAATCCGAAGGGCAGATCGCTCTGATCGAGGTTGATCACGCTGGCTTTGAGGATGTGAAAAGTAGGCACTGAGTTGGCCAGCAGTCCTTCGATCGGCTTGATCTGATCGCGGCTGCTGGTGGTGGAAAGCAGGGCGTAGCGTTCCTGGCGGGCGCGGTCGCCGACCCGGACCTCCTGGACGTCGCCTTTCAGTGTGCCCGCGGGATCGAGCGTGAGCTTGGCGGTGCGCTTGATGCTGTTCATCGCCGCAGGCTGCTCGGGCAACTCGACGAGTTCGCCTCCGTCGGAAGTGACCAGCAGGGCGTAGTTTTGCTGCAGGTTGCCGGAGATTTGGCCGAAGGGAGTGAGAGGATTGGTGGGATCGAAAAATAGCAGCCTGCCGTACTTGGGGTCATTGCGGACGGCGATGAGGGAGGGATCGTTGAGTTCGGCAGGCAGCTTGATGGCGAGAATGGCGTGATTGAATCCGCCGACGTGGGCGGCGGTGGATGCGGTGACAGCGCCACGGCGGGTGTTGATGACGACGTGATAGGAGTCGACTCCGATTTCGTGGAGCATTGCGGACATCAGCGTCGCCTTGTCTTTGCAGTCACCGTAGCGGTGGGCGTAGACCTCAGGGGCAGGATGGGGCTGCCAGCCTCCGATGCCGAACTCGATGGCGACGTAGCGGATGTCGTGCTGGACGAAGTTGGCGATGACCTGCATTTTCTTGAGAAGCGTAGGAGAGGATTCGGTCATAGCCACGACCGCCTGCTTGATCTCCGGGGAGGCATCGCGTCGGCCCTGGAGGAGATTCACGTACCACAAGCCCATTTGCTGCCAGTTGGCAAAGCCTTTTTGTCCGGGGCCTCCGGGAGGGAAGAAGGAGAGGATCATCTGGCCAGCGACGCCTGCCATGGGGGGCATGTCGATTTCGCGACGAATGCCGGGCATGTCGCGGACGGTCCATTGCCACTGATTGTTGGAGGTTTCCGCGGGCTGGATCTCGGGATGATTGAGCCAGGTCGCGCGGTATTCCCATTGAGACGGCAGAGAGAGGGAAAAGTGCTGCTCGATGGCGGGGATTTCCTCCTGAAATTGCCATGAACTCTGGAAGAGCAAGGGCTGCTCTTCGGTGTCGTACTCGTAGCCAACGACGTTGCCGGGATCGCGGGCGGGAATCTCCAGCACTTTGTATTTGACGTCGGTCATGAGTTCGCCGTACTCGATGCCGCGGGGCGAGACTTCGAGGGCATCCTTGTCGCCAACGTCAAAGTCTTTGCCCTGCTGGGGAATGCACCAGCCGTGGAGATTGGAGACCTTCTTGTGGGCGTTGAGAGGGACGGCGACAACGCCGTACTCGCGTCCTCCGGGGCGGAGGATTTTGTAGGCGGCGCGGACGTGTTCCTTCACTTTATCGGCGGAGACAATGGTGAGGGTGTCTTCGGAGTAGAGCAAGACGGCGTCGGTCTTTTCGTCGTGGGCAGGCAGAGGAGCGTTGACTAGGGAGTGCAGCCACGCGGGGGCGTCTCCGGCGTGTGCGCTGGGCACCGCGGCGAAGAGACAGAGAAATGCCGCCAGCAGCGCTACAGGAGGCGTCGCGCTATTTGACCGCTGATGTTGCGGCGGGTTGTAAAACGACCTGCTGGTCATCGCTGGTTTTCACCCCCTGAAAGAAGGTTCGGAGCGCCGTGTAGTATTTCTTGTCCAAGAGCAAGAAATCAATGGAAATGGAGCGCTTGAGGCGCAGACTGCCACTTTCGTTGGACGCGGTCAGGGAGTAAGTAACGACATGACCGTCCTGCTTGTGCTCGGGCGGGAGGGTGCCGACCTGCCAGCCCGCGGGAACCGAGATGGTGACGTCTTCGTTCTGCTGGAAGGAGAAATCCATATAGATGGGATGGGTGCGGCCTTCGTGCTCGAAGAGCTGTTTCTCCTGGGCAGAGAACAGACCGACGGGAAGCAGGACACGGCGTCCGGTCGGCGACGCCCAGCCGGGGACCTTAAGAGTGAACTCGGCGACTAAGGGCGTGGCAGAACTGCCCCAGTCGGGCTGGTTGATGAGGGTCGGATCACTGGCAGCCGGAATGGAACGCTTGACGGCATCCTCGAGAAATTTCTTGCGGCCGGCATCGTCTTCGTTCCACTCCTCGTTCCGGCGCCTTACAGCCTCCAGCCCGGTGTAGGTGATGGTGAGCTTGCCTTCGAGATCGCCGGTCTCGCTGAGCGCCAGGCTCGCATTGCGTTGGACGACGGAAGCCGATGACGGCGGCAACGGGGTCTGGATGAAGGTACCGCCGTCTTTTTCGAGCCGCAGGCCGGCGACGCCGGTTTCGTACCAAGGGAGCAGGCCAAAGGGAGTGAATTTCGCGCCGGGATCGCAGAAGATTTCCTTGCCGTTCAATTTAACGACCACCAAATTGGCGTTGAGGCGGTGAGCGTCAACCTCAACCTTGGGGCTGAAGAAGTAACTGTTGCGGCTGGCGACCCAGACGCCGTCGGCCTCCATGCCTGCTGCCCGAACCAAGGCGAGATAGAGCCACGTGAGCTGCAGGCCGTTGCCGTAGCCCCGCGACCAGATGTCCTCTACGGTGGGCGCCTTCTTGGGTTGTTCGCGCTTTTCCTCCTGCTCGGTCTTTGTTACCTCGTACGAGGTGTTGCGGAGTTGTTGGACGCGGTAGTAGAGCTTCTTCAGCTTTTCTTCGGGCGGGTCCTGGGGAGTTACAATTTGCGCCACCGCCTGTTGCATGGCGTTGCGTTTGTCGACGAAGTGCTCCAAGTCGGCGTAGCGCTTCTTGCTCACGCTCTTCCAGTAATTTTCCGGGTTCTGATCGTTGGGATCGTCGGTGTAAATAAAGTCGACCCGCGACTTGAGTTCCGTTTCCGGAGGCATGAAGTCTTCGGTCTGGAAGGCAGGGATGTTGCGTGCTTCGAGCCGGATGATATGGTCGGACCCCTCCTTGGGCGGGTCAGTGCCTGCGGGAAGACCCTGCCAGAGCCAGCGCACGCTGAACCGGTTGTACGGGCTGCTGTAGGGCTTGAGGGTGAAAACCGCATGCTTGGTAAACAGGTCTTCGCTGAGTACCCAGTGCGAATCGTAGATCAGGTGCTCAGTGAAGTCGTAGGTATAGCTGTATTCGATGATGCTTCCCGGTTGCACGTCGGTTAGCGTCAGCGTCTTGGCCAGATACTTCACTCCCCGCGACTTGACTAGGGATTTCTCGAAGACCTTGCCGTCAGAATTCACTACGGAACCGTCGGGGCGGATCGTGCGTGCCTTGACGTTGACGACGTTGTCCTGGCCTTTGACGAACGGGATTTCGACGTTGGCGTACTTGCGGCCTTCCTCGTTGAAAATCTTGATGCGGACAAAGTTTTCTTCGTGGGAAGTCGTGCCATTGTCGTCACGGTCGACCTGGCGATAGAGAATGATAGCCGGCGCACCCGGGGCCAGAGGCTCGCCCTTCATGGCGAGTTCTTCGGGAGAGACGGGCGGAGTGGCCGCAGTTGCAGGAATGGAGTGGAAGCCGGCGGAGCACAGAACCAGGATCAACAGGTGCTGGCGCAGGACGATAAGACGGCGCATAGACAGTACCCCCTGAGCTTGCTGAGGCAAATGCCGCCTTTCCAAAAAAACCAAGCGGCAGAAAACCGTCTGCAGTTTTTAGTAAGACCGGTCATGATACATCGTAGTTACTGGGAAATAAACCCTCGGTGCGTAAAGTCACAGTGGTGGTGTGACGAAATAGCCAACACATGGTGCAACCGGGTGCCTGCAGCGAGTGCGAATGCCTGGGACAGGTGGCGGGATAGGTCGAAGAGGTCAGCGAATCTACATCGGTCTCCGGCAGTTGCGTAATGCGAAATGGCAGCAAGCCTTGCAGGATTCGGAGAATTCCGCGATAATAAGTGTTTGCCCCCAGCAGCGGGGGTCCAACGAGTGCTATCTGGCACTTGTTTTGGGGTGTGGAGCGAGCAATCGCTGGCATATCCGTCTCACCTGAAGGAACATGCTGTGCCGGTAACGGCTTCCTGAGACAAAGTTAAATTTGAACGCGCTCGCTTGGGATGTGCCCTCGCAGGCTAAGGCCTGTTCGGGTAGGTACTTAGGCGGGCTGATCGGTACGACTTAAGTCGTGCTCTGACTCTGGGATTTCGTGGGTACGATTGGCTTCGTGCCTGATAACAATTTGCAGGAAAGGAAATACCTTCTGTGTTAATGATTCGTCTCTCGCGCCGTGGTGCGCGCAAACAACCGTATTACCGCATTGTCGTCATCGAGAAAGACCGCGCCCGTGATGGCCGCTCGGTGGAAGTGGTGGGCACGTACAATCCCCGCACCAATCCGGCGAGCGTGCTGTTGAAGAGCGACCGCATAGCTTATTGGACTGGCAAGGGCGCCCAGTTGTCAGACCGGGTGAAGAAGCTGGTGGACAAGGCTGCGGCGGCTGCTCCGGCGGAAACACCAGCGGCGTAGTGTCGGACCGGTGGCTTCGTTACAAGAAACGAAGGAGATCACAACGATGGCGACGACAGCGGATATTCCAGCATTGATGGCGCATCTGGCGAAGGCGCTAGTGGACGCGCCCGACGAAGTCGAGGCGGAAGCCTTCGACGAAGGCAGCCAGATCGTGGTGGAGCTGGTGGTGGCCGAGGAAGAAGTCGGCAAGATCATCGGGCGGCAAGGACGCATGGCCCGCAGCTTGCGGACGATCATGACGGCGGCGGCGCTGAAGACCCGCAAGCGCTACCAGTTGGAGATCGTCGAATAGCTGCGTTCGTCACTATCGCGCGCGTGCTGGGGCCGCAAGGCCGACGTGGCGAAGTTGCGGCCGAGTTGCACACGAGCTTTCCGGAGCGCTTTGCCGAACGGCTTGAGCTTTCAGGGCTGGCGAAGGATGGCAGCCGACGCGAGCTGCGGCTTGAGGAGCACTGGTTCCACAAGGGACATGTGGTGCTGAAGTTCGCGGGCGTGGAGAGCATCAGCGAAGCGGAGCGGCTAGCCGGGATGGAGTTGCAGATCCCCGCTGAGCAGCGCGCGCAGTTGGAAACAGGCGAAGCGTATGTCAGCGACCTGGTGGGATGTGAGGTTGTGAACCGCGGTTCGCTGGTTGGGTCGGTCGCCGATGTGCAGTTTGGAGCGGGAGAAGCTCCGCTGCTGGTGGTGAAGCGGGGCGAGCAAGAATTTTTGGTGCCATACGCCGAGGCGTTCCTGAAGAATGCGGATTTGCCGGGGCGGCGCATTGAGTTTGAGTTGCCGGAAGGCCTGCTGGAAGTGCAGTCTCCGTTGAGTGACGAGGAGAAGCAGCGGCAGAAGCTGGAAGCGGAGGAAGCCCGCGAGGCGGGGGAACGCCGCAAAGGGCACAAGTAAGTTTTGGAGGTCCCCGTCGCCTAGTGCGACCTGGGGAGGCCGGAATGAAGTTCGAGATTCTAACGATTTTCCCGGACTTTTTTCGTGGGCCGCTGGACTACGGCATTGTGCGCAGGGCGCGCGAGGCCGGGCTCATTGAGATTGCGATTCACGATCTGCGGGCGTTTACGCACGACAGGCACCGCACGGTGGATGACCGTCCGTTTGGCGGCGGCGAGGGGATGGTACTGAAACCCGAGCCGATCTTCGAGTGTCTGGAAGCGATGAGCGTGACGCCGCGTTCGGAGAGGTTGCACGAAGATGCGCGCGAAACGGTGGTGCTGCTGTCGCCGCAGGGGCGTATGTTCACCCAGAGCGTGGCGCAGGAGTTGGTGTCACACGAGCGCATCATAATGATTTGCGGACGTTACGAGGGCGTGGACGAGCGCGTTGGCGAGTACCTGGCTGATCGCGAGATTTCCGTCGGCGACTTCGTGTTGAGCGGCGGGGAATTGGGCGCGGCGATCATCGTGGATACGGTGAGCAGACTGGTCCCGGGAGCGCTGGGTAACGCGGCGTCGGCGCAGCAGGAGTCGTTCACAACTGGCGGTCAAGCGCCGGTAAGGGGCGAAAATGAGCCGCCATCATCGACTTGTGGATCGGGCGGATTGCTGGATTATCCGCATTACACGCGTCCGGCGGAGTTTCGCGGGATGCCGGTTCCCGACGTGCTGATGAACGGGAACCACGATGAGATTCGGCGCTGGCGGAGACGCAAGGCGCTGGAAAAGACGCTGGCGAACCGTCCGGATTTGTTGCGCGGGGCGGAGCTGAGTCAAGAGGATCGGAAGATCCTGCAAGAGATTGAAGGGCGGGAGTAGTGGATCCCACTCTATCCGCAAAGAACGCGGATAAGGGTGGGGCACCCGAGAGAGTTTTTCCCGCAGATTTGGTTGTTAAGAGAGTTTAAGATTCAGGCCGCCGCGAGGCGTGCGACAACGAAGGAAGAAGAGAAAAATGTCGAACTCACCGATTATTGACCGTTTGCTAGCCAAGACGCGGCGTACCGATTTGCCGGAATTCAAGTCAGGCGACACCGTTCGCGTGCACGTGAAGATCAAAGAAGGCGACAAAGAGCGCGTGCAGATTTTCGAGGGCCTCGTGATTGCAAAGAGCAACGGCTCGCAGCCCAGCTTCATCGTCCGCAAGATGAGCTTTGGCCACGGCGTGGAGCGTATCTTTCCTCTGAACGCGAAGGTCGTCGACAAAGTGGAAGTGGTGCGGTCGGCGCATGTACGACGCGCCAAGCTGTTCTATCTGCGCGCGCTGCGCGGCAAGGCTGCCCGGTTGCGCGAAGTGGACGTGCGCACCAAGAAGGCGTAACGGGTTGTCAGTCGTAGGCGGCCAGTCTGCGATTAAGCACAGGATTGGCTATCGGCGAGCTGACGCTGCCGAAGCTGTATTCCATAGGAATCGTGCCCATCGTGTCTCGCCCGGCGAGCGCGGTGGGCATTTTGTTTTTCGTAGCTTGCCTATCGCTTGTCCTTGGGACGGACCAACTTGAGGGCGGTGTGGGTGGCGGAGTAACTGACCACCTTGATATCGACCAACCGTGCCGCGCGGCCTGCGATCAGCACCTGCAATTCGGTGATCGCCTTGCGGCCTTTGGGGTAGACGATCCAAAGGGTGCCGGTAACGGCAAGCGACGGGATGAGCTTCGGAAGATCGAGCAAGTCTGACGTTGTGGTAGCTCCGAAGAAGATCATGTCGGAGGCCTTGATGGGTTTGGCATCAGAGAACGTGGCGGCGGTTCTCGAAGCGTCCTGCATCGTCGGGTCACCTGTCAGGTGAAGGGCGGAGATGGCCAGTCCGGGCTTGATGCCCAACTTTTGAGCGGTGCTCTTGGGATGGAGGATGGCGTGGGCCCACTTCTCGGCTTGGTCTCCCAACTCCAGAATGACGGATTGGCCAGACCATTTGAGGTGCAGTTTTCCGTTACGCGCGACGACTGACTCCAACGCGGCGAAGGGGATCTTCAGGCGTAGTTCGCCGCGGAAGATGATCTCGCTGGTTTCAAGCAGGGCCTTTCCGTCGATCCATTTTGCGCCGGATTTTGCACGACATTGAATCTCGCTGCCCATGGCGTCCTCGCGCTTGGCGAGGAAGAGAATCGCCCGCGGTCGCCCGAGTTTGTCAATGGGCAAAACCAAACCCCGTCGTCTCTGAGAGAGAACGGGGCTCGGTTTGCGCGCCGAGTTTCTGCGCGCGACTTCGTGCCTTGGGGGAGGGCGGGTTTCTTCGCGCTTAGAATTTCGTCGCGAGTTCGAGCAGTGCGACGGCCGTGCCCATCCAGAGGGCGAATGCCACCGTGTTGAGGGCGACGCGGACCGCACCGCTGTCGATCAGCCAGTTGTATTTCGCGTCCATGGTTGTCTCCTTTGTGTGAGGTGTGCGTCCCGGCTGGATTTTGGCCCCTCCGGTTTCGCCTCTGTGGCTATATACGGATGGGGCGAAAAAAGGTTCCTTGGCGGGCCGAAGAAAAACGAGGCAAATGAACAATTGCTGGGCAGCGTTGGGGCTACCCTGCGGCAGTAGCCTGTAACATTCTATTCATCTTGCGCGGCAATTTCGGCCAGCTCCCAGTAGCGGCTGCGCAGGCTGGCAGGAACGCGGACGGTGGTGCCGTTCAGCATGCTCTTGAGTTGGAGCGCGTTGACGGCGGCCTTGCCCTCGAAGTGATTGTTGGTCACGACGAAGGTTTTTTGCGTCCTTGCGGCGATAGCGTCGATTCGATCCCTCCACTTTTCGAGTTCCGGCTCGGTATAGAGGTAGTTGTAGCGGTCCGAGCCGGAGTCGCTGTCGCTGTCGAACCACTGCTCATAGTTGCGTCCGTGGAGACGGACGTAACCGATGGGAGAGGTCACTTCGGCACTCGGCGTGACGGCTTTGCCCAGCAATGGCTGGTCGATGTTGCAGAAGGCGACGTGCTGCTGCGCGAAGTAGCGCAGGGTGCCTTCGTTGGTCCAACTGTTGTGACGGACCTCGACGACAAGGGGATACTGACGAAACTTTTCGATCACACTGTCGAGGTAGTCGCGGTTTCGGTCGGTATTCTTGAAGGAAATGGGGAACTGCGCGAGCACGGCGCCGAGCATGTTTTCGTCAGCGATGGAGTCGAATCCGGCTTTGGCCCAGCGCTCGTCGTTGGGGCCGACGTGGATGGTGTCGGCGGAGGTGCTTTCGACCACCGCGATGGGCGAGTGGGTGAAGGCGCGGTTGAGTTTGGCGGTGAAGAGAAACGCAGGGTTGGACTGGCGCGCCTTGCGGCACCACAGCTTGCCCCACTCGGGCTTGATGTGCCCGTAAAACGATGTGTTGATTTCGAGCATGTCGAAGTACTTCGCCATGTACTCGACGGGATGCTGCGACTTCTTGAGTTGCGCCGGATAGACGATGCCTTCCCAGTCTTTGTAAGACCAGCCCGCGGTGCCGACATAAATGTGCTTCTTCAGACTCACCGGTGCTCGCAGGTTAGCACAGCAGGACACGGGCTTTTTGATCAAGATGAGCTGGATTTTAGGGAGAAAAGTTGTCGAGTGACCTGCGTCACAAGCATCGGTGATGTTCCCCATACGGAGTCAAGTCAAGCTGAGGTATCTCTTGTTTCGCACGCAAATCCATTCTGTCCGGGAAGCAGAAATGATTGAGCAAAAGAAGAAGTGTTGGCGCGAGAAGGTAACCGCAGAAATTACTCTGGCACACGTACAGGCATTCGCCGAAGAGATAGGGACGAACATCACGGTAGCTGAAGTGGCGACTTTCCTTAACCATAACGGCCGCGCCCAAGGCCTGTGGAACCACATGATGCAGGCGGGCGAGCAATTCATTAAGTCAAACCTGAAACCCGAGGTAGCGATCCTCCCCCCGGAAAGGCCAATCGTAGCGCAAACCGCGACGATCCAGTAGGCCGTGAGCCGGCGGCAGCCCTAGTTTGCCGCCGGCATTTCATTCATCAATAAGTGACGAAGATGACCCAGTAGACACCGCTCGGTTGGCTGGTGCTGGTGGCAAAGCATAAACCCAGGGAATACGGACTGCTCATGGGTTGGGAGAGGATTGCCTTCAATCCCTCGGGCAGACGCTTGAGATCGGTAGCGGTCCACGCGACGGCTGATGAACTGCCGGGAAATGCGCGCGCGGGCCTTGCGTCAATCTTGTCGGCCTTTGCCATGTCGCATGCCATCTCGGCTAGTGGCGGCCGGGGTTTTCGCTTGGGAGTGGGAAGGGCATGCGACCGCACGAAGTCGGTGATGGCCTGTTGCACGACGGCGTCAGCTTCGAAGTTGGAGTAGTCGGGTAGGACGCTGGCGAAGTCTTCGGTAATGTAAAGACCGCCGGCGCCGCGAAGCACAGAGATACCGACAGCGGTGAACGCGGGATTCAGAATGTTGGCGCGGTGCAGCGGCGAGTTCATGAGCGCCACGTGGGCCGATTCGACATCGCTATCGAGAGCAATATTCTCGCCGTCGTGGTCGCTGCGCACGCTCTCGTCATGGAGGCGGAGAATGAGCGGCTCTTCTCCGGGGAACTGGTGGGAGAGTTCTTCGGATGTGACCATTACATTGGTGTGCTTTCGCGCCGCGCGGGCCAGACGCTGATCCAACTTAAAAGGCTTCAGGCCGGCGGTTTCCCGTTCCTGGTTCAGCAACTCTAAGAGCCGCTGTTCGGCTGCCGGAACTTCGTTGTCCTGGGCGGCAACCAGGAGAGGCGCTAGTAAAACCAGGGCGAGAGCGAATACTGCGAAGCGCATACGTTGTGCCAACAGAAACGTCGCGAGAATGCGCGGGTGAGTCGTCATCTCAGTCCATTAGACGCCCTTTGGCGCACTTCCGTTACCCTGCCGTGCCACTTACAATACAGCAGCGGTGGAAAGGCTTCCGAAATGAGCGCTGTTGTGGTGATGTTGCTCACGCTTGCAGGTTTGGTGATCGGTGCAGCCGTGGCCTGGCTGGTAGCGCGGGGGCAGTCGTCGGCGTTGGTGCAGCGCAAGGCCGAGCTGGAGCACGAGGTCGGCGCGGTGCGGTCGCAACTGGCGCAAGCGCAGCAGGAGAAAACCGAGTTACAGGCCTCGCGGGCAGGGCTCGAAGCCACGCTCGACAGCGAGCGCGGCAGCACGATAGAGAAGCTCGAGCTGCTGACCCGCGCGCAAGAAGTGATGAAGGGGCAGTTTGCGGCGCTAGCGAGTGAGGCCCTGAAGGACAACAACACCAGCTTTATTGAACTCGCGAAGAGCAGGCTGGAGACTCAGCAGGAGCAGGCGAGGGGAGATCTGGCGCAGAAGGAGCTTGCGGTAAAGAACCTGGTGGACCCGATTGCTCAGTCGCTGGCGGGAATGAACCAACAGATTCAAGCTCTCGAGCAGGCGCGCAGCCAGGCATACGGAACGCTGACAAATCAGGTTGTTTCGCTCACTGAGACGCAGAAAGCGCTGCACACTGAAACCGGCAACTTGGTGAAAGCCTTGCGGGAACCGCAGACCCGCGGCCGCTGGGGCGAGTTGCAGCTCCGCAAAGTGCTCGAGCTGGCAGGCATGCTGGAGTATTGCGATTTCGACGAGCAAGTTTCGGTTACCGTCGAGGACCGGCGACTGCGTCCCGATGTCGTGGTGCGGTTACCGGGCGCGAAAAACGTCGTGATCGATGCCAAGGCCCCCTTGGCGGGTTACCTGAATGCGCTCGAAGCCCCTGACGAAGGTACGCAAAAATCATGTCTGCTCGATCATGCCCGGCAGATCAGGAAGCACATTGACGACCTGTCGGCCAAGGCATATTGGGCCCAGTTCCAGCCGACTCCCGAGTTCGTCCTGTTGTTCCTGCCGGGCGAAGTGTTCTTCCGAGCCGCGGTCATGGCCGATCCTGATTTGTTGGAATACGGTGGCGGTAAGGTCATCCTGACCTCGCCGATGACGATGATCGCTGTGCTGCGAACGATCGCCTACGGGTGGAACCAGCAGAGCCTGGCGGAGAGTGCGCGTAAGATCAGCGACGCAGGGAAAGTGCTCTACGAGCGTCTGTGTAAGATGACCGAGCACGTTGAGAGCCTCGGTACGAAGCTAGAAGCTGCCGTGAAGTCGTACAACGAGATGCTCAGCTCCATGGAAAAGCGTGTGTTTCCGGCAGGGAGAAGGCTGGCGGAATTGGACCGGTCATTGGCGGCTGAGAGTCTGCCGGATCCAGACCAGATCGAGAAGACTCCGCGGCAATTGGAGTCGGCGGACTGGCAGTCGAAGGACGACGCAGGACGCCTGTCGCTGGTGGGTGACGACGACAAAGCGGGGAAGTAGAAGCAGAGGCGGCGCTTTGACACTGATTTTCTGCGGCTGATATCATAAGGGTCTCGACGGAATATCCCTTCCAATCAGCGTCCCCGTCGTCTAGCCTGGCCTAGGACATCGCCCTTTCACGGCGGTAACACGGGTTCAAATCCCGTCGGGGACGCCAAATTAATCGAGTACTGAACCACACTCCTTTCAGCTGGCACCCCCCTCTCAGCGAGCCTATACGAAATGGCGCGGGACGATCGTGACATTGAAGACGTGCACAAGCGTTTCGTGAAAGCATTCCGGCTCGTAGTTCTTTCCTAGTATTGATTGCGATTTCGATCTCCCTATAATCGCGACAATCTGTTTGGGGTAATTCGCGAAAAGCGAATAGGTAATTGGCGCGCCTTGCGGCGTGCGTACAGTCGTGTGTCTACTGCCAAATCGGCTGGGGGACTCGAAAACCGCATGAACATCTTTCGTAATGTGCTCACATTCATAGTGCTTGCTGGTCTCAGTTCCTCTGCTCAGCAGATCACGGGCAGCATTCGGGGCACAGTCACCGATCCAACCGGCGCAACCGTTGAAGACGCAAAGGTCACCCTCTTCGCGACATAGCCAGCTCGTTTGGTGACGACTTCGCGCAGCAACTGACGAAGCTCGAGCCCGGAAACTGGACCGGCCCCATCGAGTCCTCTTTCGGCCTGCACGTCGTCCTCGTCGAAAAGAGAGTCGAACCCTACCTGCCGAAATTGGCCGACGTACGGCCCCTCGTCGAGCGTCAATATCTCGCCGAGAAGCGCAGATCCGAGTTGCAAGCCCTCTACGACAAGCTGAGCAAGAAGTACGTCATCACCATGGAGAAGCCGGCGGCCTCGCAAGCCGCAGGCGCGGCACCCAGTAGTAGCCCGGCACTTTGACACGCCGTATCGATTGCCGGTTGATCTGTGCGCTAACACCGTAGTTCTTCGGTGCTCTTAGCGAGTAGTTTTCCGAATATCGCCACGGCGAGCAAGAACTTATCTTCAAGACCGATCGAAGGCATTTGCCTTAGACCGAAAGGGAGAAACGTATGAAAACCGCTCGCTCAACCTTTGCCGTTCTCGCACTGTTGCTGCTTACGGCGTCCATTATTCAGATTCCCGCACAGGCGCAGATCCGTCCACTCAAGATCAACAATGCCATCTACGGCCACAATGGAAAAGGCATGAACGTAACCAACCTTATCCGCGGCATGGTTCAGAACAATACCCTCGATGTGAAGGTCAACAACAAGAACATGGGCGGAGACCCAAACGTCGGCGCCGACAAGAGCCTCAAGGTCGAGTACACCTATCAGGGCCGCACCATGACCAAGGTTGCCAAGGAAGGCGATCGCCTCCAACTGCCGTAACGCATTCTCGAGCGACGTCCTTTGGCCTGTGATTTGGCACAAGGAGTTGCCGGCTCAGGGCACGAAGTTCAAGCCGCACGAACCCGGGATATCGGCCCGCCACTGCATCGGCCGGCATTTATTCTCGCGTCCGAATGGATACAGGAATCCCTCGGTCAGATAAATTGGAGCTACGGGCAATGGCTCAACTTCGGTTCGAGGGACTTTCCTACACTGGCAAGATACTCGAACTCCCGTCACTCTGACTCCGGCCGAGAGCGAATTTCAGCTTCGTAGCCCCCGTGCTTTCAGAGGCCACGAAATCGATTTCAAGCGGTATCGTATGAGTCGCTGGTCGCCGATACGGTAGGAGTCATCGAACGTCTTTACCAGCAGCTTGAACTTGGCGACTTCGAATCGATGCGTGACGTCGTCGTCGCCGAATCGAAGCGCCGCAGTGAATACCGCGCCAAGGGCAGCTTGCCCTCGGGCCAATGGCAACAGCGAATCAGGGGTGAGTGGACGTCGGTTCTGGCGCAGCACGCAGCCTTGCGTTGACTACCGCTCCGACTACCGCCGGTAGCTCTGCCGCTTTACGGATGGCCCTGGCGGTCGAGGTCCAAGTTCAGTTCGAGCACGTTGACGCGCGGTTCGCCCAGGAATCCCAACTGGCGGCCCTCAGTGTGAGCGACGACCAACTCCAACACCTGAGATGGAGCGATTCCGCGGGCACCGGCCACACGCGGCACCTGAAACTGCGCGGCCGCAATGGAAATGTGCGGATCGAGCCCCGACGCAGAAGTAGTTACGAGGTCCACCGGGACTGGTACGCCGGGGTTTTCCGCCTGAAGGGTTTTCGCATCCTGCGCGACTCGATCGACCAGGGTCTTATTGGTCGGCCCCAGGTTGGTGCCGCCGGAGTTAGCGGCGTCGTAGCCCGTGCCCGCCGCCGATGGCCGCGAGTGAAAGTAGCTTGGCCCGGCAAATGGCTGTCCGATGATGCTGGAGCCCACGACCTTACCCTTGTCGCTGATGAGCTGGCCGTTGGCTTTGTAGGGGAAGATGACCTGGGCGATCCCGGTCACAAGCAGCGGATAGATGACTCCCAACAGAATTGTGGTGACGATGGTCATCATCACGGCGATGAGCAGGTTCTTTTTCATCTCAGTCCCCTAGGCCAAACGCATGCGGGTGATCAGCATGTCAATGAGCTTGATTCCGATAAATGGAATGATGATGCCGCCGAAACCGTAAACCCACAGGTTGCGACGGAGCAGGGCGGCTGCTCCCATGGCGCGATACTTCACGCCGCGCAGAGCCAGCGGAATCAGCGCAATGATGATGACAGCGTTGAATATCACTGCCGAAAGCACCGCCGACTGGGGCGTGCGCAGGTGCATGATGTTCAGCGCGTTCAGCACTGGGAAGGTCCCCGCGAACATGGCCGGAATGATGGCGAAGTATTTCGCCACATCGTTGGCGATGGAAAATGTGGTGAGCGAACCGCGCGTCATGAGCAACTGCTTGCCGATCTCGACGACTTCAATCAGCTTGGTGGGATTAGAGTCGAGGTCCACCATGTTCCCGGCTTCCTTGGCCGCCTGGGTGCCAGTGTTCATCGCAACGCCGACATCGGCCTGAGCGAGCGCCGGCGCGTCGTTGGTGCCGTCGCCGGTCATTGCGACGAGCTTGCCTTCTGCCTGCTCGCGCTTGATGAGGTCCATCTTGTCTTTGGGTGTGGCTTGCGCAAGGAAGTCATCGACCCCAGCTTCGCGAGCGATGGCAGCGGCGGTGAGCGGGTTGTCACCGGTGATCATGACGGTGCGGATGCCCATGGCGCGAAGCTGGTCGAAGCGCTCGCGCATGCCGCCCTTCACTACATCTTTTAGTTCGATGACGCCCAGCGCGCCGCGAGTTTTCTCGGCGACGACGAGCGGAGTCCCACCGGAGCGCGCGATTTCGTCGACCGTGTCGCGGACCAGGGCAGGGAACTGAATGCTCTGCTGCGACAGATAATTCTCGATGGCGTCGGCCGATCCTTTGCGGATCTGAAACCCGTTCATGTCCACGCCCGACATCCGGGTCTGGGCGGTGAAGGGGATGAAGTTCGCCTCGTGCGAGCCGAATTCGCGGCCGCGCAATCCGTACTTTTCTTTGGCGAGCACGACGATGGAGCGGCCCTCAGGAGTCTCATCCGCCAACGAAGATAACTGCGCAGCGTCGGCGAGTTCAGCTTCGGTGATGCTCGGGGCGGGAACAAAGCGCGAGGCCTGGCGGTTGCCGAAGGTGATCGTGCCGGTCTTGTCGAGCAGCAGGGTGTTGACGTCTCCGGCAGCTTCAACGGCGCGGCCCGACATGGCTAGGACGTTGTGCTGGATGAGCCGGTCCATACCCGCGATGCCAATCGCCGACAGCAACCCGCCGATAGTCGTGGGGATGAGGCAGACCAGCAGCGAAACCAACACAAAGACCGTCTGCGGCGAGCCCGAATACATGGCAAAGGGTTGCAGGGTCACGACCGCCAGCAGGAAGATGATGGTCAGTCCGGCAAGAAGGATGTTGAGTGCGATCTCGTTTGGAGTCTTCTGCCGCGAAGCCCCTTCGACCAGCGCGATCATGCGATCCAGGAAGGTTTCACCAGGATTGGAGGTGATCTCGACTTTGATATGGTCGGAGAGCACGCGCGTGCCTCCGGTTACCGCGGAGCGGTCGCCTCCGGACTCGCGAATGACCGGGGCAGATTCGCCGGTAATTGCCGATTCGTCCACCGAAGCTACGCCGTCGGTGATGGTGCCGTCGGAGGGGATAAACTCTCCCGCGGAAACTAACACGATGTCGCCGGTGCGGAGCTTCGCGCTGCTGACCTGCTCGATGGCGCCGTCTTTGAGCAAACGGTTAGCCAGTGTTTCGGAACGCGCCTTACGCAGCGTGTCGGCTTGCGCCTTGCCGCGGCCTTCAGCCATGGCCTCGGCGAAATTGGCGAACAGCACCGTAAACCACAACCAAAGCGTGATTTGAAGATTGAACTTAAAGTCTGGGCCGCCCCGGAAGAGCATCACAGTGGTGATGACGCTGCCGATTTCGACGACGAACATCACCGGGTTGCCCATCATCTTCCGCGGGTTGAGCTTGAGCAGGGCGTCCCACAGGGCGCGCCGCACGATTTTCCATTCCCAAATTGCTTTCTTACCGGCCATGCCTGAACCTCAGAAGGTCTTTCCAGCACCCATCAGCAGGTGCTCCAGAATAGGTCCCAGGCTCAAGGCCGGGAAAAATGTGAGTGCGCCGACGATGATGATCACGCCCATGAGCAGGACAGTGAACAGTGGCGAGGTGACGGGGAATGTGCCCAGAGAAGGCGGTACATACTTCTTCTGCGCCAGGTTGCCCGCGATGGCCAGCATGGGGATGATCATGAAGAACCGTCCCACTAGCATGGTGATGCCGCCCGTGATGTTGAACCAGGGCGTGTTGCCATTGAGTCCGCCGAACGCCGAACCGTTGTTCGCCGCCTGCGAGGTGAATGCGTAGATAATTTCTGTCAGACCATGCGGCCCGGGGTTCGAGATGCTTGACGTGCCAAATCCGGCCACCGACGAAATTCCCGCGAAGATAAGAATGACCAGCGGGAAGACAAGCGCCACCAGCATCGCCATCTTCACGTCGTAGGCTTCGATCTTCTTGCCGAGGTATTCGGGCGTGCGGCCCACCATCAGTCCCGCGATAAAGACCGTCAGCACGATGTAGATCAGCATGCCGTACATGCCTGCGCCGACTCCGCCGAAGATGACTTCACTCAACATCATGTTGACCAGCGGGACCATGCCACCCAGGGGAGTGAAGGAGTCGTGCCAGCCGATGATGGCGCCGCAGCTGGCGTCGGTGGTGGCAGTCGCGAAGATTGCGGTGTCGGCGATGCCGAAGCGCGCTTCTTTACCCTCCATATTGCCGCCGGGCTGGAGTGCGGTAGCGTGCTGGTTGACGCCTGCGAGCAGTGGATTTCCGCCCGCCTCAGCCCAATAGGCGATAGTGACTCCGGTGGTGAACAGGATCGCCATAGCGGCCCACACCGCCCAGCCGTGACGTTGCGAGCCGGTCATCCGGCCCAGCGTATAGGTAAGTCCAGCCGATATGGCGAAGATGCCGAACATCTCGATGAAGTTGGAGAACGGCGTTGGATTCTCAAAGGGGTGAGAACTGTTGGCGTTGAAGAAGCCGCCTCCATTGGTGCCGAATTGCTTGATGGCCTCCTGCGACGCAACCGGGCCCTGCGCGATGGTCTGCTCGGTGACGGTGTCCATCACCGGCTTCCCGGCAGCATCAACTGCTGGCTTGCCATCTGCCCCGAGGTGAGGAACCTGTTGTGGTTCGAGCAGCGTTGTTTTGTCGTACGGACGAAGGTTCTGCACGACACCCTGCGACACCAGCATTAACGCTGCAACGAGGCAAATTGGGAGCAAGACCCACAATGTGGCACGGGTCATGTCAACCCAGAAGTTGCCGATGGTGTCCTTCTGCCGCCTTGCGATGCCGCGAATAAATGCGATGGCCAGCGCGATGCCTACCGCTGCCGAGATGAAATTATGGTAGGCGAGTCCGGCCATCTGGGTGAAATAGCTCATAACCACTTCGCCGGCGTAATTCTGCCAATTGGTGTTGGTGGTGAAGGAAGCCGCGGTGTTGAACGCCAGTTCCGGAGGAATCGCGGCGAATTTCTGTGGATTCAGCGGCAAAAATCCTTGAACTCGCTGAATCAGATACAGCAGCAGCATCGGAACAACGCTGAATAGCAACATGGACACCGCGTACTCGGTCCAGCGCATTTCGTGGGTCTCGTCCACGAATGTGAGGCGGTACAGTAAGCGTTCGATAGGTCGTGCGACGGGGTCGAGAAACGTCCGCTCGCGGTTGAACACCCGCGCCATGTACACGCCGAGTGGTTTCGTTACCAGCAGAATTGCCAGCAGGAAGAACGCGATTTGCAACCAGCCGTTGAGTGTCATATCAGAATTTTTCCGGGCGAAGCAGGGCGTAAATTAAGTACGCCATGGTGCAAGCAGTGATGACGAGCATGACGATGGATTGCAGGTTCACAGGAAGCTCCTTACTTGACGCGGTCGCAGAAGCGCACATAAGCGACCGAGAGCAGAAAGAAAAACAGGGTCAGGGAAGTGAATACGATGTCGCGCATACGGTTACCTCGATCGATTACCTGAATGTTGGTTCTTCGCCGTCGGCTGCGCGGCGGGTGAGGGACAACGCTCTTCCGCGCGTCGTAACGTGAGCATAAGAGCGCCGTCCGCTATGGGCGGCTACGCCGCTTAGGTCAACGATGACCTGCCGTTTACTGCGTCGCGTGACCGGCTCGGGTCGCCCCGGCTGCGCCGTGTCCACGGCGAAGACAGTTCCGAGCTTCACCGTGCGAATCGGCGCCGTGCCGGGCCGGCGCCGCCGCCAATCATCACGAAACATCGCCGAGATAAATACCGCGTAGAACCCGAGGCCCAATACACACAGAGCGATGAAGCCGTACATAACCCCTCCGACGTGTTGGTACACTCCCATTGGAGTCGGACGGAGCTAACGGCGGGCTAAGGGCGAGATAAAGAGTTGGTAAAGGTCAGTTGCCGGGCTCGAAGCGATACCCAACCCATCGCTCCGTAAGGAGATAGTGTGGTTCGGCGGGGTCAATCTCAATTTTTTTGCGTAACTGCCCGATGAATACACGCAGGTATTCCGGCTGCTCAGTGCTGTTAGCGCCCCAAATGGCCGCCAGCAGGGTCCGGTGCGGAACGACGCGATGGGGATGCTGCGACAGATACAGAAGTAGGTCGAATTCCTTGGGCGTCAGTTTTAGCTCGCGGCCCGCAACCACGACCGTGCGAGTGGCCAGGTCAATGCTGAAATCACCGAGTTCAATTAGGTCAGCCGGTTCCGGTGCCTGCGGGGCGCGACGCAAATTGGCCCTCACTCGCGCCAACAGCTCGTTCATGCTGAACGGCTTGGTGACGTAGTCGTCAGCGCCGGCATCCAGCGCCTCGATCTTCTGGCGTTCCTGGTCGCGCACCGACAGCACAATAATCGGAAGCTGTGAGACCGTTCGCACGCGGCGGCACAACTCCACGCCGTCGATGTGCGGCATTGAGAGGTCGGTGATCAGCAAGTGGGGCGACCAATCTTTCATGATCTCCAAAGCCATCTCGCCGTCGTTAGCAACGCGGATCTCGTAACCATGCGACACCAGCGTGGTACGCAGCACGCGCGTAATCTGCGGCTCGTCATCGACCACCAGAATGTGGGTGCCTTCGCTCATCAGCGTTCTTCCTGGGTCACAATGTGCACATCCACCGACGGCGCATTCTCCAGAAACCGCAGAATGGCCTGCATGTACAGATAACGCTGCCAGCCGGTCCGGGCCGACCGGCCGAAGACAATCTGCGTAATGTGATTTTCCCGGGCAAACTTCGCGGCTGCCTCGGCTACGGTCTTGCCCTTGATCTTCGCCACCCTGGCCCCCAGGTTTTCCGCGAAGCGAATGTTCTCCGTCAGCGTTTTGCTGTCATCAGCCGCAAACGTGCGCCCCGTGTCAACGTAGCAAACATAAAGCTCGCCCTGCATGCCTTGCGCCATGCGCGAACCTCGCGCAATGAGGTACTGGGCCGCGGGGTTAGAGCTGACGCATACGAGGATACGCTCGCGCACTGCCGATGGCTCGGTAATCGCTTCCTTTTGAAGGAAGGCATCGAGACTGCGGTCGACGACTTGCGTCACCTGGCGCAGCGCAAGTTCGCGCAGCGCAATCAGGTTACCCGGGCGAAAGAAGTGCGACAGGGCCCGCCCCGCTCGCTCCATCGGATAGATGTCACCGCGCCGCATGCGCTTTTCCAGGGCTTGGGGAGTCACGTCGGCCAGCACAATTTCGTCCACCCGTTGCATCACCCAGTCGGGCACGGTCTCACGCACCTGCACGCCCGTAATCTGCAGGATCGTCGGGCCCAGGCTCTCTATGTGTTGGACGTTCATGGTGGAGAGCACATCAATATTGTTTTCCAGCAACTCCATGACGTCTTCGTAGCGCTTGTGGTGCTTGCTGCCCTCGATGTTGGTATGTGCCAGTTCGTCGACCACGGCGACGGCCGGCTTGCGGGCGAGCACAGCATCCACGTCCATTTCCTCAAACACGGTGCCCTTGTATTCCAGGTTGCGGGGCGGAATGGCTTCGAGTTTGGCGGCGAGTTCGGCGGTAGCTTTGCGCCCGTGGGTCTCCACGACGGCGCTGACGACCTCTTCGCCGCGGCTGGCGCGGCGAATGGCCTCACTCAACATGGAGTAGGTTTTGCCGACACCTGGCGCATATCCCAGAAACAGCTTTAGGATTCCCTGCGACTTGGTCGGTGCGACCTCGTCCAGCCACTGTTCGGGAGTCTTTTCCATTGCCTGTATTCTGCGTGCAACTCGATATTTTGTCACGCAGCGTAAAATGCTGGCGTGTCTCCCGCGATGCGAATTGCGCTGTTGCGCTATGCCGAGATGTTTGTTGGGCTGGGTGTACTGGTGGCCCTTGGCCGCTACCTCGACATCAATCACACCGCGGTATCGCTTCTGTTCCTGATCACAGTGTTGTTCGCGTCCGCTTACTGGGGACTGCGTTATGCTGTGGTGCTTTCGTTCGTGGCTACGGCCGCGTTCAATTTCTTCTTCTTACCGCCGCTGTACACTTTCACGATCGCTGATCCGCAGAACTGGATTGCCCTGCTGGCGTTTCTGGTCACGGCGCTGGTTGCTGGCAACCTCTCAGAGAAGGCCCGTCGCGAGGCCGAGGATGCCCGGTTGCGGCGCCAGGAAGTCGAACGGCTGTATGCGCTCAGCCAGAGGCTGCTAACCACCGAGAACTTGGTCTCGCTGATGAACCAGCTTCCGAAAATTGTGGCTGACACGTTCTCGCTGTCAGCCGCTGCGCTGTACGTCGCCGATCGCGCAACGGCATACCGCTCCGGTCCGGAGACGGTGTTTGACGAAGAAAAGCTGCGCTCGGTCGCGGCCCGAGGCGAGCTTGTCCTGCGTGATGAAGATCTCAGTTACGTGGCGTTGAGAGTTGGTGTGAAGACGGTGGGTGCGCTCGGAATTGCCGGCGGCAGCCTTTCGCGCGAGTCATTGGAAGCCATCAGCAGTCTTGTCGGCCTCTCCATCGAGCGTGCCCGGGCCTTGGAGCAGCTCACCGCCACCCGCGCCGCCCAGGAAAGCGAAAAGCTGCGCTCGGCTCTGCTCGACTCCGTGACCCACGAATTCCGCACCCCGCTCACCGGCATCAAAGCGAGTGTTACGAGCCTGCTTTCCACTCCGAATCTCGGCGACGCTCCCCGCCAGGAACTGCTCACCGTAATTGACGAGGAGACCGACCGGCTGAATCGCCTGGTCGGCGAGGCCGCCGAGATGGCTCAACTCGATGCCGGCATGTTCAAGCTCAATCTGCAGCCGCATGACATTCGCGACGCCATCGAGCCCGCGCTCGAAACTACACACCAACTGCTCAAACATCATGAATTATCGGTTAGTGTGGACCAGAGTCTTCCGCGGGTGAACATCGATGTTGAACGCATCCGGGAGGTGGTTGTTCACCTGCTCGAAAACGCCGCCAAGTACTCACCCGAAGCGTCCAGCGTGCGGCTCACTGCCGAGCGCCACGGTGGCAAGCTCGTGGTCAGCGTGGCCGATCGCGGACCCGGAATCGATGCTTTCGAGCAGTCACTGATCTTTGAGAAGTTCTATCGCGGCCGCAAACAGCAATACACCGCGCACGGCACGGGCATGGGTCTGGCCATCGCCAAAGTGATCGTCGATGCCCACGGCGGAACCTTGGGAGTGGTCAGCCAACTGGGGAAAGGGTCAGTATTCTCGTTCGAATTGCCGGTCCACACGGAAGTCCAACGACGCTCACAAGCGTCCACCGTCACAAACTAGCGGAGTGATCCGCTTCCGTTCGAGGTCGGCGGTTAATCGCTTACCGCTGAGCAGTCTTCAGTTATTCGTTATTGAGGTTCGATAATATGGTTGAGCGATGCGTCATTTCGTCAAACTGGCTGCGTTAATTCTCGTTGGGGCTTGCGCCGCACTCCTGCCTGCGCAAGACCTGGCGCCACGCGCCTACGTTATTACGCCGTTGCATGCCAACGCTGTCACGGTGACATGGTCGTACTACAACGGCGGGCTTGACTTCAACGGCACAATTCCCATCAGTGACGCCAAGGGTACGTACAACGTTCCGGTACTGAGTGTGTACCATTCCTTCAACTTCTTCGGTCGCTCGGCGAATTTTTCCGCATCGCTGCCGTACGCAGTCGGCAACTTCACCGGAGAACTGAACAATCAGCAGCATTTCGTATATCGTTCCGGCCTGCTCGATTTCGGTGCTCGCCTTTCAGTCAATCTCTACGGTGGCCGCGCCATGGAAACACCCGAATTTCGCAAGTGGAAGCAGAAGATAATTCTCGGCACAAGCCTTCGGATCATTGCTCCCACCGGACAGTACGATCCCACCAAGCTCATCAACTGGGGCATCAACCGTTGGGCTTTCAAGCCCGAGTTCGGCTACTCCCAACGTTGGGGGAACTGGATTCTCGACGGTTACGCCGGAGTCTGGTTCTATACCACCAACGATGCTTTCTATAGCATTCCAGTGCCGCAGCCGCAGACAGAAGCCCCCGTTGGCAGCCTCGAGGGCCACTTGAGCTATGACATCCCGAAGCTGAAAGGCTTTCGCAGGGCACGGTTGTGGGTCTCGCTGGACGGCAACTACTGGTGGGGCGGAATTACCGCGGTCAATAGCATTCGTAATCTCGAAACCAAGCAAACCAGTTCGCGCATCGGAACGACGGTTTCGTTGCCGGTATCCAAGCATCAGTCGCTCAAGGTCGCGTACAGCGACGGTGCCTATATCCGCTTCGGCGGCAATTACCAGAACGTCTCGCTCGCCTGGCAGTATTCATGGCTTGGGCGGCCGAAATAAGATTCGTTCGGCGCGTGTCCGCAGCTCGGAGAATTAACCTTGAAGGCTAGGATGCTATTTCTTTCTCCCTGCGGATAGGCAACGTCACCGTGAAAATCGTTCCGCGGTCGAGGGTGCTCGCGACCTCGATGGTTCCGCCGTGCGATTCAACCATGCGCCGGGCCAGCGACAAGCCCAGCCCCGTGCCGTGACCTTTGGTAGTGAAAAAGGGACGGAAGATATTGGGCAGATGTTCCGGGGTGATGCCTTTGCCTTGGTCGGTCACGGTGATGCTCACCATGTCATCGTCAGCCTGCCTCAATGCGACGCGGACGATTCCCGGTTTGTCCATCGACTGAATCGCATTCAGAAGTAAGTTCAGCAGAACCTGATTGATTTGGCTGGGATCGTGTTCCACTAGGGGCAGGGCATCCTGTACTTCGAACTCGATGGTGATGCGCTTGGTGATGGCCTGCTGTCGGGCAAACATCACGGCGTGCTCGACCGTACCAACGACGTCAATGACGCGGAACTGGGGCGGCTTGGGGCGCGCTGTGTCGAGCAACTCGGTGAGAATACGATTGATTTGCACGGCTTCCTGCTTGGCGTCTTCCATCACGGCGCGCGCCGGGCTGGTGTCGGGCAAATCACGGCTGGCGATGTCGAGCACCCCGGCGATTCCCGCCAGCGGATTACGAATCTCGTGCGCCAGTCCTGCCGCCAGTTCGCCGAGTGTGGCGAAATGCTCAGCCCGCGACATCTGGGTCTGGTGCAGCCGTTGGATTTCCTCGCGGCTCGCCTTCAGTTGCGCCACCATATCGTTGAAGTCGCGTCCCAAATCGCCAATCTCGTCGTTTCGGCTGGCAAAGTCGACGGAAGCATCGAGGTCACCCAACTGCACTCGAGCAATCTTCTCCTGCAATTCGATCATGGGCCTGCGCACCATCACCGCCAGCACCATGAGCACGGCCACGCAAATCACGATTGCGCCCGCCGCCGCCACTGCGATGACGTCATTCCGCGGTCCCTGCGCCAGGGATGACGCCACCAGCATGAACAGCAAGAGGCCGTTGAGCAGCACCACGGCAATCGGCAGTACGGCTTTCAATGCCCAGTTGATGTGCCGCCGGCCCACGGTATAGGCTGCCTGTTCCGTTGCACCGTTCGCGTCGGGTTGTACAGGGGCGTCCATTCAGAATGTGTTGATCTCAGCCTGAGAAATACAGCTCCCCAGCATAGCAGCGGCGCCACCGGATGGAGTTGCTTCGATCGTCAGGAAACGCTGCCACCACGGTGGCGACTAACTGCAGTTGGCACGACGGCCGATAGACCATCTTGCAAACTCTCGCGTGATCCAATCCGCGAATCGCGCATCTTACTCCTAAGGGCTGGCGAGCCGTGACGGAAATAAGGGGCCTAATCCGTATTTGAGTCCCGCCCCTCCAGCCCCAAGGGCCCTCATGCGTAGGCGTGTAAGCCGGGAAGCAGATACGTTACGCCGAGGAAAGTGAAGATCACAACACCGAATCCGAGGATCGCAAAGTATGCCGCGCGACGGCCCCGCCACCCCCGCGTGACACGCATGTGCAGGTAGCCGGCATAGACCAGCCATGTAATGGCGGCCCATGTTTCCTTGGGGTCCCAGCTCCAGTACGAGCCCCAAGTGCGGTTGGCCCAGAACGCGCCTGTCGCAATCATTCCCGTAAGAAGCGGGAAGGCGATGCAGATGGTCTTATAAGTGACGCGATCCAGGGTGTCGCCGCTGGGCAGCAAGTGCTGCAGGTCATCCCGCCGCCACAACAGCATCAGGTACAGCAACGACGCGAAGATGCCCGTCACCATTCCTCCCAGGATGAATGGAGACGCCGCCAGTGACGTGGGATAGAGACCTTCCTGGAACGGAGAGCTATATGCCGAATCCTTGGTGCGCAGGACGAACGCCGCCAGCACCACCAGTTGCAGAAGGATGCCTACAAACACCGCCTTGTTGGCTACAGACAAGTACGAGCTGTCTTTCTTCGAGCGGCTCAGAAAGTACAGGGCGAGCGGCACCAGGGCGCCAAGCATGGCGATGACGAACAGCCATCCGAGGTCAGGAATGGTCACAAACAGGCGCATTCCACGTCCCAGGAAGACATCGCTCTTGTGTTCCACGTCCCACGCGGTTACCGAGAGTCCGCCCCACTTTTCGAAGCGGGTGGCAACGATTCCCATATAGATGCCGGCAACCAGCGTGCTCGTCCAGGCCAGGAAAGATTCGGTGCTGAAGCTGTCCTTAATCAGAAACATCATAGCCAGCGCGAAGCTCACAGCACACGTCGCATAGCTCAACATGGCAAGAGTCACATGAACGTGCAGCCACGTGGACTGTAGGGCAGGCACCAGTGGCCGAACTTCCGACGGCAGCAACTGCATCAGGATGACGCACACCACGGCTAGGGGCATGGTGATGCTACCAATGATTTTCACGCCAAACTTTTTCTCCGCCACCAGGGTCAGCAGAGCCAGCGTCCAGACGAAACTCAGCAACATTTCATAGATGCTGGCAAAGGGCGGCCGTCCGGAGAGATACCAGCGGTGCGATACCGCGAGTGTGTTGGCGACAAAGCCGATGGCGGTGCTGATGGAAGCGAAGTTCACGTACCTCGCGGTTCCGGTGACCCCGAATCCCATATAAAGCGCGCCGGCGCCGGCATAGAAAATCAGGGACACGTAAAGCAGGTTGCTTTCGGTGTACAGGTTTCCGCCTGACTTGGCAGCGCCCAGCAAGGCTGTGATCAGCAGAAAGGCAACGCCCAGTCCAACCAGGACCAGCAATGCATTCCCGCCGGTCGCCGCGGGTGGTTCAATCGTCGTTACTCGTGCACGTGTCGACATTGTCTTGAATTCCTCCGTCCTACTTCACGCCTACCAGATTAAGTTCGGGCCGCGGTTCTTCTTGCGCAGAGATGCGGGCCGTGGGCGCGCTCCCATCAATTTCATTGCGGATTTCGTTGATTAGCTCCGAGAATTTCTGTTCGAAACTGTCCTTGTTCTTGTTGGCTGCGCCGCCAACCCACAACAGCAGCGCGCCCTGGTCATCACGGATGGTCGTCGCCCAGATCCGCATGTGTACCAGGTAAAACGCGACGAATAATCCCACCCCCATCAGTAGGCATCCCGCCCATACCAACCACTGTCCGGGCTCGAACGATACTTCCAAGCCGGTTACGGGAGAAAAGTCGATGTCCTGTGCCGTCTTCGGATTCTGAAATTGGAATTTCAAAGCTTCGGCGCCCAGAACTTGGCCTTCCACCGGGAATAGCCAAACTCGTGTACTGCTGTTGTCCGCGTGGTTGACTACGTCGAGGCCGAAAGCGATGTTCTCCATGCTGTCGGATTTCTTGAACACCTGGCCATCTCGCACAAACGCATCGGGCAGGAAGTCAGCCAGCGTGACCGTCGTATTCGCATCGAGTTCGACGGACTGGCCGGTCTTCAGCTCCAGTGGAACAACTTTGCTGTCGAGTCCGGAATAGCCGATCCGCAGGCCATCAACCTTCTTGCCGTCAATCCAATAGCTGGCCTGGTAGAAACGCAGGCCGTGATAGACCAGCGGATCATTGACGACGATCTGCTTCGTGCTCACTTCCTGGCCGCCGGAAACCACCGCTAGGTTCGACCACCACTTCTTCGGCGATCCGTCGGTATAGTTCTCCTGTCCGGCCGAGACACACTTCACCGAGAAGGGAAGCTGTTTTGTCTTTCCGTTCTTGAGTTCGATGGTGCTGCGTTGTTGGCCCTGCGGTATCGACATGAACCCGCTGAAGCCAAACACTCCGTCGATGATCCCGCCGAGAAAAATCAGCAGAAGGCTGGAGTGAATCAGATAGACGGCCATGACGGAAAATCGCCACTTTTCCGAATACAGCGATCGTTCCCGGTTGTCGGAGATGCGCTCTACCGGCCAGTGCAGTTTCTTCATGGCGCGCTCGGCGGCGTTCAGTCCCTGCTCGGCAGACTTGATCGGAATTTCAACCCTGTAGGGATTTCCCGAACGGAAGTGCGAGTCCGTCCGGCGATAAGGCCGCGCATAGAAGCGCCAGGCATTTGGGAACCGCTCGATCGAAACGAAGATGATACTCAAGCTCACCAGCACCAGCAGCGACAGAAACCACCACGAGTGAAAAATGTCGGTGAGAGTAAGGCGATCGAGTACGCGCAGGGTTTGCGCTGAATAAGCGGCCTGCATCTTCTCAGGTTCTGTCACCGGACGCTGCAAGATGAAAGTGCCGAGCGCCGACACGATCACCACGGTGATTAAGAGCACCACTCCAGTGCGCAGATTTGCCAGGGTTTTATAAATTCGTTTTGGTATCGAAAATAAGTTGAAGGCCATCGGGGCTCCTTCTGTTCAGTAGTGACATTCGCACGTCAGGAGCCAAAATGGGCGGTTCCGTAAGTTATTGAACCAGAGTGATTTCCGGGCGGCTTCTCGGCCTTTGGCAAGTCCGGCAGTGAGGAATATCACCCAATGCAGTGATAAAACCGCGCACAAGAGGAACGCTAAATCTTTATCTCGAAAGCTGGATACAGCCGTCCAAATAGTGCGGCAGACAACCTCATCGCGGCGGTTTCGGATGCGCCCCTCCAAGCTGCGGATGACGTCACATTGTTCGGCCTCCGGGATGGCCTTGCAGTGAGTCATTTCACCGCTAATTTGCGGGCTTCGGCGCAATTCGGTCCTAGTTTGCCAGCTGGCTGGAGATCTCGCCGACCATTCCTCGTAGCTGTATTTTGCGCCGAATGAGCAACTTACAGGAATGCGCTATGATTCTGCCAGGACGGTCGGGGTTCCGGCACTCGTCGTGCACCACAGCGATGTTAGGTCTCGGAGGAGTTGTGATCAAAGCACTGCGGATCCTGTTGCCATCGATCTTCTTCGTCGCTGGCGCTTTGCAGCTGTCGGCTGCTATCCATCCAGTGCCGCTGGAGCCGAATACAGATCCCAAAACGTGCATCGAGTGCCACGAAGACCAGGCCAAGGGCAAGTTTGTGCACTCGGCGATCGCGATGGGTTGTACAACCTGTCACGAAGTTCGGTCCACTAAAGGTGTTACCCGCATCAAGCTGACGACGTCAACGCCGCAGGCTCTTTGCCTCACCTGCCACGCCGACATGAACGCCGCCACGCTCAAGGGGACCGTGCATCCCCCCGCCGTCCGTGACTGCATCAAGTGCCACAGTCCTCACCAATCCGACAACAAGTATCAACTCCTGAAAGCAACCTCCGGCGACAAGGGACAGAACCTCTGCCTCGAGTGTCATACCCAGGGCTTGAATGTCCCCGAAAAGGGTAGCCGCCACGCCGCTCTCGACATGGGTTGCGACACTTGCCACGTGCCCCATAAAGTGGGCGAGCGAGGCAAGCAGGAATTCGACTATCACTTGACGAAGGCCTCACCGGCTCTGTGCCTCGACTGCCACGATGCCACTTCAGCCGATCTGCAGAAAGCGCACAATGGCCAGCCATTCGCTACCGCCAACTGCGTTCAGTGCCACAACCCTCATCAGTCGAACCAGGCCCACCTGATGCAGAAGTTTACCCATGCCCCCTTCGAAGGCGGAGCATGCGATACCTGCCACCAGCCGGCCAAGGACGGCAAGGTGGTGCTGACCCAGAGCGAGCCGAAGGCGATCTGCGTCACGTGCCACGCCGAACAGGCCGAGAAGATCGAAAAGGCGAAAGTGCAGCACCCGGGCGCGCAGAGCGATTGCACGACTTGCCACAATCCCCACGCCGGCAAGACTCCCGGTTTTATCCAGCCGAACCCGGTCGACGCCTGTCTTGCCTGTCATTCCGAACAAGCCGAGCAGTTCCAGAAAGCGCATTTGCATCAGCCCGCATTCAAGCAGAGCTGTGCCATCTGCCACGAACCGCACGGCGGAGACAACGCGCACTTGCTGCGCGTCAGCAACACCAACGCATTATGCTTGGAGTGTCACGGCCCCGACTCGAAGCCGCAACTGCTGGAGTCGGAGCACATGGTTAGCATCTTCAACGGTTCGGTGAAGCTGCCCGAGGACTATTTCTCCAAAAATAAGGTGGTCATTCTGCCTCTGAAATACGGCAAAGGACATCCGGTGGAAGGCCATCCGGTTTCGGACGTCACGGATCCCACCGACATCACCAAGGTGATCACAAAAATCGATTGCCTGACCTGTCATCAGCCCCATGCCTCGGCGCAGCCCGACCTGCTGGTGAAAGACCAGGCCAACAATATGGCATTTTGCTCCAGCTGCCACAAGAATCTGCAGTCCCGGTAGTTCAGAGCAGGAGGTAGATTTCGATGTTTGATGTACGCAATAGTTCAGCCAGGCTCAGGCCGGCGCCCGCGGCGTGGTTGCTGCTGTTGGTATTCTTGTTTGCCATACCCTTTGCAGCCTTCGGCGGAAACAGCAAGAAAAAGAGCAGCACCGCGGCCCCCAGCGCGCCGCCCAAGATCGACTACTCCAACATCGTGTGGCCCAATCCTCCGGCCATCGCTCGCATCCGTTATCTGGCCTTTTATTCAGCGCAGCCGCTCAAAGACGTCGATCAGCCCAAGACTGCCAAACAAGGTTGGATGGATCGCCTCGCCGGTACGGTCCCCGAGCAGGACAACACCAAGGTTCTTTTTCAGCTGGCCCAACCCTACGGTCTGGCGGTCGATTCCAAGGGCAAGGTTTACGTCGCCGACAGCAAGGTTGGCGCTATTTTCATCTTCAACACCGAGACGCGCGACGTCGAGATGATCAAGAACAGGGTCGAAGCCCACTTCGTGCGCATCATCGGCCTCGCCATGGACGACAACGACCGGCTGTTCGTCTCCGATCCCGGCCTGAAGCATGTGTTGGTGTTCAATCCCCAGCATAAGGCCGAAGACGTAATCACCGATGGCATGGTCGAACCCAGCGGCGTCGCTATCGACACCCAGAACCGCTTGCTTTACGTCTCCGACATCAATCTTGATCAGGTTCTGGTTTACGACGCCGACACGTTCAAGCTGCTGCGCAGGATCGGAACCACCGGACACAACCACGAGCTGACCGCGCCCGGCGATCTCGCCAAGCCATCTGGCGTGGCCGTGGACAAGGACGGAAATCTGTACGTTTGCGACACGCTCAACGACCGCATCGAGGTCTTCGATGCCGACGGCGTCTTTATTCGCACCTGGGGCAAGAACGGAGACGGCCCCGGATACTTCGCGCGTCCCAAAGGCGTGGCTATCGACAGTGACGGCCATGTCTGGGTGGCTGACGGCATGCAGGACCGCGTGCAGGTCTTCACCAATGAAGGCCAACTGCTGATCGCCCTGGGTGGCCATGGTTTGTTGCCCGGCCAGTTTCAAGGCCTGGTCAACATTGCCAGTGACAACCGCCACAATCGCATCTACACCTCCGAAATCTATCCCGGAAGAGTGCAGGAGTTTCGCTACGTCACCGACGCCGAGTTCGACCAGCTTCGCAAGGAACGCGAGCAGATGCGCGCCGACTCCGCTCCCCAGACTCCCGCAGCTGCATCAGCTGAGGCTAAGCCTCCGCAGCAACAGGCCCCGGCAGCTGTGCCGCCGAAGTAGAGCGCTGGCAAGTCCCAAATTCGCGAGCGTTTTCGCTAATGCTCGGCCATTCTTGTGATTGTTGCAAAATTCAGCTGAGAGATTTGGCGCTCCATTACCTCGATTTAGGTGATTTCACGCAGTTGAAGAATGCAACAGCCGTCTCGGCCGCGCGTCTGCAGCACTCTAACTCCCGGTCACACAATGAGTTAATCATTTGTACCCCGTTCCCAATATGAGATACTAGTGGCACTCCGCTTGCTTCTACTAAGCTTGGGGGCAGCAAAGAGCCATTTCATATTCGCTCTCGCCACGGCCTAAGCCTCTCGCCCGTGTTTTGGATTTCAGATAAATTCTGGGGGTCTTACTTTTCATGAAGAAATTACTTCTTGTCGCAACATTCGTTCTGGCCATTTCTGGACTGATGATGGCGCAGACTTGGTCCTCGACGGTTGATGTCTTGGGCGCACACCAAAATCAGGGTCGTGGCTGCGCTGGCTGCCATGCTCCTCATAGCGGCTCGTTCGGTTCCGGTCACGGCGGCGCGTCTGACGCCGGCAATTATGCTCTGTGGGGACAGGACGCCAGCCCGCTCTATGGCAAGACTCTGGCTTTTGGCGACAACGGCAGGTACGTCGAAGTTCTGCCCTCGAGCCTCACCGCCGGTGGCGGAGAAGTCAGTGGACTTCTTCTCTGCCTGAGCTGCCACGACGGCAACCTCACCGCGAGCAATATGATGCAGAACTGGTCTTACGAACAACAGATCGGCCTGCTCTCCAACACCACCTACGGCAGCCAGAAGATTCCGACCCTGTTGGGCAACGATGGCACCACGGCCGGCAACTACACCAACGATCACCCGGTGGGCCAGAACGCCACCATTAGCAGCGGCAACGGCTTGGTCTGGGCCAACAACACCTTCACCGTGACGCCTGGCACGCCTTATGCCCAGTTCGTCGCCAACTACGGTTGGCCGTCACTGGCCGTCCGGGCGGGAAGGTCTTTCTCCAACATTAACGGAGCTGGCAATCCTTACGTCGTTTGCACAACCTGCCACAACCAGCATGTGATGACCGTGTATGCGGCCTCCTCCACCAGCCCCATCGTGGGCAATGCGACTGGATACTACGCCACCTACTTCTTCGTGAAGGGCCCCTACAACCCGAACCTGCAGGGCAAGCTCACCGCCGGCCAGGCAGCCTCGACGACTCAGTTCTGCCGTCAGTGCCACTTCGGCGAAGCCAACGAAGCCAACAACACTCCCAACATCCCGACCGTGTTCCAGTAAGCGGCGGCTGTTTTGCCTCAAGGGGGAAAGGCGGTCCTTTCCCCCTTATTTATTGACCTGAGCCCGGTGCACCGCTAATTTTTTTTGCCAAATTCCTATTGAATCTCCACTGGAATTGGAGCAGACTAAACCTGCCATCCTCTTGGCGCCACTGGTCAGAGATTTCTTCCTTCTGCGGAATTTGACGTATCAGCGCTCCGAGGTTGGGGATTTCACCCACTTTGGGAATGCACGAGCCGATTCGAATGTGGGCTTCGGCGTAGGTAAGTGCCTTCGGTTCAGCCAGTTGAGGTTAATGGTCGAAGAATGGAAGACTTGGCGACCGAATTGCACTTACCACAATCAGGAGGCGCTGGTGAGCAGAGCATCGCTACCCGCTAAGGCCTAAGCCTCTGGAAGTTCTATTGATAAATAGCGACACAAAATCTGGAGGTCTCAAATAATCATGAAGAAACTCGCATTAGTAACGATGTTCGTTCTGGCCTTCGCGGGATTGATGATGGCGCAGAACTGGTCCTCGACGGTTGACGTCTTGGGCGCGCACCAGAATCAGGGCCGTGGCTGCGCAGGCTGCCACGCTCCGCACAGCGGTTCGTTTGGCTCCGGTCACGGCGGATCAGCCGATGCCGGCAGTTATGCTCTGTGGGGACAGGACGCCAGCCCCTTGTACGGCAAAACGATCGCGTTCGGCGACAACGGCAAGTACGTTGAAGTTCTGCCTTCCTCCATCACCACTGGTTCCACCGAAGTCGGCGGCATCCTGCTCTGCCTCAGCTGCCATGACGGCAACCTCACCGCGAGCAACATGATGCAGAACTGGTCGTACGAACAGCAGATCGGCCTGCTCTCCAACACCACCTACGGCAGCCAGAAGATTCCGACCCTATTGGGCAACGACGGCACCTCGGCCGGCAACTACACCAATGATCACCCGGTGGGCCTGAATGCCACCATCAGCAGTCGGCAGCGGCTTGGTCTGGGCCAACAACTCCTTCACCGTTACCCCCGGCACGCCTTATGCCCAGTTCGTCGCCAACTACGGTTGGCCGGCGCTGGCGCCTGGTAAGTGGTCGAAGCCTTACGGCATCAACGGCGCTGGCCAGCCTTACGTGGTTTGCACCACCTGCCACAACCAGCACGTGATGACGGTTTACACTTCGTCAGCGGCCAGCCCGATCGCGGGCGACGGCGGCGGCAAGTACTACGCCACCTACTTCTTCGTCAACGGCCCCTACAATCCGAACCTGCAGGGCAAGCTCACTGCCGGATCAGGCAGCCTTCGACGACTCAGTTCTGCCGTCAGTGCCACTTCGGCGAAGCCAACGAAGCCAACAACACCAACAATATCCCGACCGTATTCCAGTAAACGTCGGTTAGTGGTACCAGGGGGAAAGGGAATCCTTTCCCCCTTTTTTGTGGACGAAATACGACGAGGAACTATGAAGTACTCATTCATTACCGCACTTTTGGTGATTTCGAGTGTCGCTAGCACGGCGCAAGTTGCCTCCCACTCATCCTCCGGCTCGCCCGCGGGCGGCAAATTGCCCCCGGCGCAGGTCGCCCCCATGCAAGTTACCGGCAAAACGGTGGCCAAGGTAAACGGCACCGCACTTACGGACAGAGACCTGCTCCGTGAGATGTTTTCTATCTTCCCTTACGGCAAACAGCACAACGGATTCCCCAAGTCGCAGGAGGCGGAAATCCGCCAGGGCGCTTTGGAGATGATCATCTTCGAGGAGTTGGTGTATCAGGAAGCCGAGCGTCGGCACATGACAATTCCCGCCGCCAAAATAGATCAGGGCGAGGCCGCCTACAAGAAGACGTTCGAGAGTCCTCAGCAGTGGCAGGCTTTCATGCAGACTGAAATGCATGGCTCGGAAAAAGAACTGCGGCAGCAGATCGAGCGCTCCATGCTCATTGACCAGTTGCTGAGGCAGGAAGTCGACCAGAAGGCAGTCGTTACGCCTGCCGAGGTGCGCGCCTACTACGATAAGAACCCGGCACGCTTCCAACAGCCCGATTCCTACACTTTCCAAGCGATTTCCATCCTGCCCCCGCGGACCGCGACGCCTGAGCAGGCCAAGGAGGCCCGCAAGAAGGCCGACGACGCCTTGAAACAGGCCAAGGCCACCACCAGCTATGAACAGTTTGGATTGCTGGCGGAAAAGATCTCGGAAGACGACTTCCGGGTCAACATGGGTGACCACAAGGTGGTGCCGGCTGATAAACTTCCGCCCCAGGTCATCAAGGCATTTCAGACGATGAAACCGGGACAGGTCAGCGGCCTCATCCAGATCGAAACTGCCTACACGATCGTGAGGCTCAACGCTCACAACCCTGCACACAAACAGAGCTTCCAGGAAGTCCAGGCCCAGTTGAAGGTCGAACTGCAAAAGCAAAAGTACGAGCAGCTGCGCGTGAATTTTGCTAAGCAGTTGCGCGCGAAAGCGAAGATCGAAGTCGTGTAGAAGCGCTACTCTCGGGCTCTCGTGGCCGGTGAAAAGCCGGCCACACACTTTTTGCACTTGGAATTGCCTCAGCGTTGCATCCGTATCAAACCTCGAGAGATGACCTCCAGATGCGGGTTTCGCCACTACGCTTGTGGCATATTCCCCAAGTTCCTAATTTGGTGTCGGCGTCGCTGGCGGCGGCGGCTGTAAACGCTTTTGTAATCAGGCGATTACAATTGTGGCCAATCGGCGGCCATTGGCACAGCTCGTGCATTAAGCCAAGGTGTAGCAGGTGTTGGAGTGGCCGAGCCGCACCAGTCGCCTGGAAATGAGCGTTGGAACTGTGGAACGGTGGGGTAGGATCTTCGGTTGCGTGTTGCTGCTAACGCTGGCCCAAGTCACCAGCGCGCAACTCCAAATTGGCGACAACACAAAAGTGAACGCCGGCGGCCTGTTCTCGGTCGGTTATGCCGGCGACTACGGCAATCAGATTCCATCGAGTCACGGCCTGCAATTCGGTGCCAGTGGAACCATGGACGGGTACTACTACAACCCGAACTTTCTTAACTTTAGTGTCACGCCCTACTACAACCAGTCCAAGGACGATTCCTCGTATCAGTCTTTGACGAACGCCAGCGGAGTGGCAGCCACCGCGAATTTCTTCACCGGTAGCCGTTTCCCCGGCTCGGTCAGCTATCGGTACGATTACAACAGCACCGGCACCTTAGGACTGTCCAACACGCCGAACTTCACGACCCAGGGGAATGGTCAGGGCTTCGGAGTGAACTGGAGCGCGCTCCTGCCGGACTGGCCCACGCTCACCGTGGGATACCAGCAGGGAAGCGGTAGCGGCACTCTGTATGGCACCGATCAGGAAACGTCGAGCGACCAGAAGATCTTCAATGTTCATTCTTCCTATCGTCTGGTAGGGTTCAATCTCAACGGCTTCTATGATCACACCAGCCTGGATTCAACGTTCCCCGAGTTTTTGACCGGTCAAGGCCAGAGCGTCTCCAATAGCAGCGGCCAGGACTTTGGCGTCAATGCGTCGCGCAACATCTCCTGGTGGAACGGCTCCATGTACGCCAATTACAGCCATTCCGCCTATTCGACGAATTACGATTACAGTTCCTTGCAGCCGGCGACCAACTCGTCTTACAACGCGAGCATGGAGGCGGCGGGAGTGAATTTTCATCCCACTCAAAAGCTTGGTCTCTACGCCAACGAGAATTACACCGACAATCTCTCGGCTTACTACAACCAGGTCCCGGGGACTGGTGGCGGCGTGGTCCCGCCCGTCAACATTCTGGGGAGCAACTCTTCCTCGGTGACCGTGGGTGGCGGGGCCAACTATCAGTTCACTGACCACCTCAATGCCAATGTTCAGGCGACCCATTACACGCAGGCGTACCTGGGCAATAGCTACAACGGAACGTTTCTGAGCGGAAACGTAAACTACGGACGCAAGCTGTTCAACATGTTTACCTTCTCGGCAGGCGTGGTGGACAGCAGTACCGGCATGGGCGACAACAACGTCGGGTTCATCGGAACGGTGAATTATTTCCGCCGCTTTGCCGGCTGGGAGACCTCCGGGAGCTTCAATTACGCGCAGAATGTGCAGTCGCTGCTCATTACCTACACCACCTCCTATTACAACTACAACGCAAATATCCACCGCCGTTTCAGCTCACGGGTGCAGTGGACTGCGGCCTTCAATGGCAGCAAGCAGGGACTGAGCAGCAACAAGAACTCGGCGAGCGACAGCTATGCTTTCTCAACTTCGTTGAGCCTGCGTCAAGTTGCCTTTACTGGCCAATATCTCAAGGGAACGGGCAACTCGCTGATCACCAGCGGCGGTATCACACCGCTACCGCCGATTCCTGGTGAAAATCCGGCGAACGTTATCGCTTACAACGCGGAGAACTATGGCGGCGGCATCTCGTGGACGCCGGTCCGCCGCATGATCTTGAGTGGCACCTACAGCCGCTCGCTGAGCGACACCTTGGCGAACGGCATCTACTCCAAGAACAATACTGAAATCATTTACGGCCAGTTGCAATACCGCCTGCGCCGCATCAGCTTGCTGGCCGGATACAGCCGCTTCACTCAAGGCATCAGCGCCACCGGGGTGCCGCCGGGAACAGTGACATCGTATTATGGTGGTATCTCGAGATGGTTCGATTTCTTCTAGCCCGGGTCACCCAATCACTGATTCAAATTGCGACGTGGACTGGCGTAGTGGTGTTGGCCGCTTCGCTCACCGGGTTTGCCAAGCAGCCGAAGGAGACACTTACGCAGCCCGCCGGCCCCGAGCTCTTGCTCGACGGCGGTCGCAAGCTTACCTGGGAGCGCACCTTCAGCTTGGAGCAGGAGGTCAAGCCCAAGCGCGGTTTTTGGACCAAGCTCGTGGACGTGGTCGCCGGTCCGCCCGATTTCCGCTTCATGGTCAGTCCCTACAGCGTCACCACCGATTCGCGTGGCCGGATTATTGTCAGCGACCCAGGTGCCAACGGCGTCCATATTTTCGACTTCACCCAGCAAAAGTACAAATTCCTTACCCGCAAAGACAAAGACAAGGACGGAACTCTGTCGCCACAATGCGTGGCCGTCGACGCCCAGGACAACATTTATGTGACCGATTCGGAGGCCGGCAAAGTCTTCGTCTGGAATGCCGATGGAAAGTACCAGCGGGCCATCGGCAGCCTGAAGGGCGGCGAAGGCTTCTTCAAGCGCCCCACCGGCATTGCCGTGGACTCGGCGGCCCAGCGCATTTACATCACCGACACGCTGCGCAACAAGATCTTTGTGACCGATATGCAGGGTAGCGTGCTCCAGAGTTTTGGCAAAAACGGCACCGGCGACGGCGAGTTTAACTATCCCACCGAGCTACGGCTTAATGGAGACGAGCTCGCGGTTGTCGACGCCATGAACTTCCGGGTCCAGGTTCTGGACCGCTCGGGTGCCTTCCGCTATTCGATCGGTAAGCTCGGTGACGGCACGGGCTGGATGTTCCGGCCCAAGGGAATCGGCTTCGACTCGGAAGGCCACCTCTACGTCGTGGACGGCGCTTGGAGTGTGGTCCAGGTCTTCAACAAAGAGGGCCAGCTCTTGTATTACTTCGGAGCGCAGGGCACCGGTCCGGGCGAGTTTCAGCTTCCGGCAGGACTGCAAATCGACTCGACCGACCACGTCTATGTCGTGGATTCCTACAATCGCCGGGTACAGGTATTTCGTTATCAGGGTTTGCCCAAGCAGGCGGAGGGCAAACTACCGTGAGGTCGCTTCATCTCTTCGGTTGGGTCCTGGTTCTCTCCAGCAGCTTCGCCTTTTCGCAGCAGCCGCCCGCCGATACTCTGGGCATGCACAACTTGACGCCCAGTAGCGGTGCCTCGATCTATGTTCCCACCGGCAACCTCGGGTGCACCTACTGTCATGCTCCGCACAGCGGACTCGGTGGTGTGACTCCGCTCTGGAACCAGCAGCTGTCCAAGTCAACGTACGCTCCTTACAACAGCACGACCTATCACCAAACTGGCAATACCCAGCCTCCGCTCGGCGTGACCAGCAGCCTGTGCCTGAGCTGCCATGACGGCACTGTCGCTGTTGGCCAGACCGCCGCCTACGGCAAAGTCACCACGGTCGGCAGTTGGACACCCGGAGACACCTTCGGTCAGGACCTTACCAGCTCTCATCCCTTCAGTCTCGTCACTCCCATCAAAGACACCCCCGATTTGCAGGCCTCGCTGGTCTCGGTCGGCAGGACCGCTGACCCGCTGCACAAAGTCCGGCTGATTAAGGGAAATGTCGAGTGCACCAGTTGCCATAATCCGCACTCTCAGTCGATCGACCCCATCGCCCAGAACTTTCTGGTACGCGACGGCTCCAGTGGGCAAATCTGTTTGGCCTGCCACGATCCCAATCGCGTGGTGCAGGGACAGAACAACCCTCTGATGGGATGGAGCGGCAGCATTCATCAGTCGGCCGCCAACAAAGTCGCCACCAACGCCCACGTCGGACCGTACACGACCGTGGCGCAGAATGCCTGCTCATCCTGCCACACGGAGCACGACGCCGACGGTCCGGCACGCTTGCTGCGACTGGCCACCCCGCCCGCTCCAGGAACCGATTCGGCCACTCAGTCTTGCATGACTTGCCATAACGGCGGAACTTTCGTGTCTCCTGTCGCCCCCAACATCATGGCCGAGCTGGCCAAGACCGGGCATCTCTTGCCTTCCGGCAACAACAACCATGACGCCGCCGAACCGGCTGTGCTGTTAAACAACCGCCACGCTACCTGTGTGGACTGCCACAGCGCCCATGGATCCAGTCAGGTTGCCACCTTTGCGGCTCCGCCCACCATGCGCGTCTCGCAATCCGGTACCGTCGGAGTCAGCGCCCTGGATGGGATCACCATCCTCACCCCCGCCATCAACCAATATGAGACGTGTTTGCGTTGCCATGGCTCCGGCCCGGGTAAGCAGCGGCTGCTGCAATTCGGATACTCCCCGTTGCGGCTGGTTTCTATGCCCGACGCGCTCAACCTCATTCCCGAATTCAGCGCAACCTCGTCGTCAAGTCATCCCGTGTTCCACGACCGCAGCAGCCCGCTGGCGCAGCCCAGTTTGCTGCAATATATGCTTCTCCAGAACGGTCAGATTTCGGGACGCACCACCGGTCCGCGCATCTTCTGCAGTGACTGCCACAACAGCGACGACAACCGCGAGTTTGGCGGCCAGGGTCCGAACGGTCCGCATGGGTCAACCTACTCGCACATCCTCGAGCGCAACTACCAGTTCAGCCAGGCAGCAGTCCCTGGCGGTTTGGTCACCAACACCTTTCCCAATCCCGACCAGAGCGTGAATGGCCCGTACGCCATGTGCGCCAAGTGCCACGACCTGACCCAGGTGCTGGCCAACACCAGTTGGATCAAGCACAGCACCCACGTCGGGCAAGATGGCTTCAGCTGCTCGGTCTGCCACACAGCGCACGGCATGGGCGCGAACTCGCCCAATGTTACTGGCGAGCGACTCGTCAACTTCGACGTGAAAGTGGTTGCCTCCAATGGTGGATTTCCCATTTCCTACAACCACGGCAGCGGCACCTGCACGCTCACCTGCCACCAGGTCGTCCACAACCCTGACGGAACGGTAAGCGGAAGCACTTCCGCTCCCGGCCGGGTCAAGGCGCACTAAGGCGGTGCGCCGCCATTGGTTCGATGCCGCTGCGCCCCGTCTAATCGCCCTGGTCCTGCTGTTCGCCGTTTTCCCCTTCACCGAGGCAGCCCATCAATACGCGTTGAGCAGTCTCAGCAACGGCGACTTCTGGTGGCACCTCCGCACCGGGCTCGGCATCCTGCAAAGTCATGCTCTGCCGCACACCGGATTGTATTCGCAGTTGTCGGAGATGCCGTGGATGGCGTCCTCGTGGCTGTACGACATCGGACTGGCCGTCGGCTATCGCGCATTTGACTTGCTGGTCCTTCCGCTAACGGCTATCGCCTGCAAACTCTTCCTGGCAGTACTCACATTTTTACTTGCCGGCGGTCTGCGAGGACGCTTCTGGACGGCCATATTCCTCTCGGCGGCCGCCCAATTCGTGTTGGTTAATCTGCCGCCTCTCCCGGTCTATTTTTCCGCGCTGTGCTTCGCGGCCGAGTTGCTTCTGCTGCTCGAATCGCGCCGCGCCGGAGACGTTCGGCCGCTCTATTGGCTGCCGCCGCTGTTCCTGCTGTGGGCAAATGTCGATGCCCACTTCGTCATCGGAATATTCGCGCTTCTGCTGTCTGTTGCCGCATCGCTCCTTGACGAGCGGGCAGGACGCAGCCGCACCGCAGGGACGGCGCGACCGAAGAATTCTCCGCTGTGCGCGCTGGGTGCCATCACCGCTGCCTCACTGTTCGCAACCGTCATCACTCCCTACGGATGGAACCTGTACGGCGTGTTTTGGGCTCGGATAAGCAGCTCTGCCAACGTCTATTTCCCCGACTTTCAGTCGCTACGCTTTCGCAGCCCGCAGGATTACCTGCTGTTGCTGCTCATCGCTGCTGCGTTTCTGGCCCTCGGCATCCGTCGCTCCCGCGACGTGTTTCAGGTTTCGCTTCTGCTTTTGTGCGCGTTCGCTGCTTTCCACTCCCGGCGCGATGCCTGGCTGGCGGCGCTCGCCGCAGTGGCCATCCTGGGTGAAGCTCTCCCCGAACCCGATTCGCAATCGGCGCGTGAACCGTCGCCGCTGTCGAATTCGCCGCAGTCGCAATCAAAGATACTGCTCGCCGCCGCACTGGCCGTTGCGCTGCTCGCCGTGGCCGCAGCCATTCATTTTCCCCGCAGCCACGCCGCCATGCTGGCCAAGGTCGGCAAGGCGTACCCTGTGGCTGCCGCAGACTACATCCGCGACCACCAGCTTCCACAACCTTTGTTCAATTCGTTGCCATGGGGAGGCTTTCTCACCTGGTATCTGCCGGAGTATCCCGTTGCCATCGACGGACGCACCGATCTCTACGGCGACGACTTCAATATCCAGTACGCCAAGGTCATGAACGCCGAAGCGCACTTCTCCACCTTGCCCGCGCTCAATCAGGCCGGCACGCTTCTTCTCGAAAAGAACTCTCTCATGGGCGTCGCCCTGGCCACAGTGCCGGGCTTCAAGGTGGCTTACTCTGACAATGTGGCAGTCGTCTTGACCCGCGAGCAATCCGCACCATGAGCGCCAGCAGTGTCATCCTGAGCGGAGGCGTCCCGCTTGGCGGGACGCCAGAGTCGAAGGCCCCCTTTCTCGCGTCGAAACCTCCTTCACGCGCTCTTCCCGCCGCAACCGAAGCCACCCCAGCATGGGAGCGCATCGGCAACTTCCTCGTCCTGCTCGCTTATTCCAGCGTCGTGCTGTTCACCGTCCGCTATCACGAGAAGTGGGCCGACGAGGCCCAGGCCTGGCTCATCGCGCGCGATTTGCCGCTCAGCCGGATATGGTTCTACGAACTCCGCTACGAAGGCTCTCCCGGCCTATGGCACACCATCCTCTGGGTGGCCCAGCACTGGTTTCACGCACCCTACGCTGCCCTCGGATACATCGGCGTCGCCTTTGCCATTGCCGGCGCAGCCGTACTGATCTTCAAGGCGCCATTCCCCTGGTACGTGCGCTGGCCGCTCGCTTTTACTTATGTGATGGTTTATCAGTACGCAGTCATCGCCCGGCCTTACACGCTCCTGCCACTGCTGTGCTTCCTGGTCGCGATCTTGTTCAAAGACGTGGAGCACCCCGAGCGCATGACGGTGGTCCTGGTACTGCTCGCCATGCTTACGCTGCACGGCTCCATCCTGGCCGCCTGCTTCGGGCTTCTGTACCTCATCGACGCAATCAAGTCTTGGCGCACGATGAGTGACCGCCAGCGAAATCGCTATTTCATCTGCGCCGCGGTGATGGTGTTTGCGTTCCTGTTTATCTTCGTCATCCTGAAACCAACCCCTGACGTCGGTGAGTTTGCCGTCAAAAGGGCGCTTGATCAAGCGACTGAAGAAGTGCAAGCCACCTATCCAACGGCGATGCGAAAACTCACCGCCGTAGTTTCGGGGGCTTTTCTGGATTTCTTGGCCCCGTCCGTTGTGTTTCTCATTCTTGCCGCAGCGTGGTGCTATATGCGAGGGTTGCTGTGGGCCTACGTCCTGCCCGTCGGCTTACTCCTGGCTCTGTATGCCAAGGTGCACGGTTATCCGCATCACCACGGCACGGTCTTTATTGCCGCAATTGCGGCGTTCTGGATTGCTTGGCCAACCGGGGATGAAATGCATTCGCTCAGAGGCCGTCAGCAGCAGGCGATGCGTGGAATGGTTGTGTTACTGCTTTGCCTGTTCGCGGTCAATATCTGGGATGCCGCCGTCGTGATCCAGCGCGAATATCGCTTTCCATACAGCGGTTCGGAAGATGCTGCCCAATACCTAAAGTCGGTGGGGGCTGATCACAGCACCGTGTTTGGCTTCCTGTTTGGCGTTAACGCCGTGCAAGCGTACTTCGACCACAATATTTTGTCGAACATACCGACAGCCTATTATCACAACGGCCTGCCGCTGGTGGGCGACGTGCTGAATGTTGCCGAACTGAATCGTGTTCGGCCGGAGTACATTGTGGCCTATTCATGCGAACCACAGTTGATGATTAAAATCGGAATTCCGGAACTGGAATCACGCGGATACAAGATGGTGCACTTTTCCGACGGATATTACCTCTACAAGCAGGCCGTCTACCAGCGAGAGTCTTACTTCATTCTTCGCCGCGTCCAGCCCTGATCGACCATCGCCCAGTACCGCGCCAATCTCAAGTGACTGTCATCGCGAGGCCGCCGCGGCGGCCGAGGGGTCTGCTTTCCTTCCCCCAGCGAAAAAAACGGATTCCCCCCAAACCCGCCGCCCTTGATGTACCCTTCCGCATTACCTGCCCCGGCGCTGACGGCTGAAAACTATCCACTATCCACTAATCACTATCCACTGGTTACGGAAGTACATGTACTTTCGTAAGTTGACAGCCTCCCACAGCTTTGCGATGCTGCCACCGTGGGCGCACTTTGCCCATCTGGTCATTGCTGCGTTTCGCCTCAGCTTCTGCGCGGGAAGCCTGCGGCGCTAGCCGATTTCAGGAGGGCCCCATGCTCGCTCCCGCCCGTTTCCGCCGCCCGCCCTCAAGTGTTCATAACCCGAAGCTCCCGCGTAACTCCTTTAGTTCTGCGATGATACATATAACTCATTTGTTTCTAATGTTTTGCGAGCAATTGCGCAACAAGACCCAGAGTTCGGCATCAAAGCCCGTAGAAAACGTATCTAACTCATTTGTTTGTGCGAATTTACCTATAACTCCTGTATTTGCACGATCTTGCACAGGATCGTGCTATAAACCCTTTGTTTTCACGATGGGGCAGGGGGAGGGGGTGGCTACTTCCGCGCAAATACTACGGCCAATGCGTCCTGGTAAATCAGCTGGAAGCGCGGGTCTGCCGTCAATATTTTCGCCAGCGGCAGATCGGCTTGAAGCACGACCACGCCCGCCTCGTTCAAGTACGGATCCGTCAGGTAGCCGGAGTTCGCGCTTTGCGAGTCATAGAAGATCTGGTCAAGCTGGTCGCCGTAGAGGTCGTTTCGCCCGTCAATCGCCACAGGGTAGTCGGGCATATACCACATCAGGAAACCGCCCCAGCCGAGATTGTTGTAGAGCGGTCCGGGTTGCGGATGACGGCGCAGGAAGTTGACCGCATTCACCGGGTACTCGGAGCTGATGGCGAGGTCGATGCCACGCGGCGTAAAGTCGGTGCCCCGCGAAACCATGACCAGCAACACGGCCACCGCCGCGGCGACTCCGAGGTTCTCCATCCAGTTCTCGGAGCGGTCGCGCTCCACTTCTGGAGCAGGGAAGTCGGCAATGCAAGCGGCCGCCGGAATCGCAATGAACCAGGCGTCGCGCATGGTGCGATAGGCCACCACGCTACAAATGGTCAGCATCGCCAGCTTGAACAGGTCGAGCTTTTTTCGCCAGCCTATGGCATAAAAGCCGAACGCGGTCAGCGCCAGTAAGGCGAAATGACTTGGTCCGCGGAAGCTCAGCGGCTGCAATTCGATGATGATCTTGTAGGCGAACTTGGCTTTGGAATATTCGTAGATTGCAACGTAAGGATGGTAGAAATTTGGCCCCAGCATCGTGGCCACCACGCAAGCCGCGAACACGCCCACCAGCGGCAACGCGGGAAGATTTGCCGGCGGCAGGAAGCTGGGCGTGATGCCCCACGAACTCGCCACCCGTTGCGTCACCGTGGTCGCCATCAGCAGGCCGACCAGGAACAGTCCGTAGATGAACTGAATATGCAGATTCGCCCAGACAAAGAAAATGAGCGGCAGCCAATAGAGCAACTCGATGCGGCCGCTGCGGCTGGCCTCCAGCAACAGCACCAGCGTGATGCAGAACAGCACCATCGAGAAAAAGACGGGTCGCGGCATTCCGTTAAACAGGAACGACCAGCAGACCAGTCCAGCCAACACGAGCGCCAGCCAGAAACGGCCCGAAAGCCGCAACAGCATCCAGTAAACCGCGTAGGCGACTGCGATGGTCAACAGCGTTCCATACAGCCCGATTCCCATGATGCCGAACCAGCGATAGGCAAACGACATCAGCACTTCGTAGCCCCAACTGTAAGCCACCCAAGGACGATTGGCTACGGTGCGCGACAGGATTCCGGTGTGCGGTACTGCGAGGTGCTCCACGATCCAGTCGCCCACTTTCAGGTGCCACCAGATGTCGTTGTCGATGACGCAGAGCTTGGTGTAAAAGCTGAATCCGCCGATGAAGGTGAGAAAGCCCGTCAACCCGGCCAGTTGCACGGCGCGCACACGCAGCAAGGCGCGCAGATCATCGAAGACGCTCACGCCGCCCTGCTCTCGCATATTGGCATTACTGTCCTATCACCTTTGCTTCCGGCGCGGGATCGGCGCCGGCTTCGCCGGACTCGTGATACGCGGCGTCCTCGTTCACGGCCCACACATCGTACTGCATCCTTCCGGCGAGGATATTGCGGGCGGCAAGCAGCGCGGTCATCATGGCATGGTCCTGGTTGTTGTACTTGTGCATGCCGTTTCGCCCCACCAGATGCAGATTGGGACAGCTCGCTTCAATGCCTCGGCGGATTGTCTCCACATGCCGTTTGTAATCGTCGTCATAGACTGGATAGGCTTTCGGTTGACGAATTACGCAGCCGTCAACGACATCCCCAACATCGCCCAGTTGGACTTGCTGCAGTTCTTTCTTTGCCAGCGCGATCAGGTCTGCATCCGCGGAAGTCCACAGGCCATCGCCCTCAAAGCAAAAATATTCGAGTCCGTAGCAGGCGTAGTTCTGGTCTGGTACCATCTCCGGCGACCACGACTTGTAGTTTTGCACCCGGCCCACTTGCACGTCCGGATCGTGAATGTAAATCCAGTTGTCGCTGAAGCGGTTGCGCTCCCGCAGTATCAGTCCCACGGTAAGAAAATCGCGGTAGCGCAACGACTCAGCCGAATCGCGGACCGGCTGCGGCAGGCGCGGCTCGATTTGCGCGATGAGTTCGCGAATCGGCATCGAGGAAATGACGTGCTCGCCGCGAAACTGCTCCTCCGCTCCGTCGGCACAGCGCACCGTGACTGTCCAAGTGCGGCCGGCGGCGTCAAAGCGACATCCGGTGACGCGGCGGCCGAGAAGCACTGCGCCACCGAGCGAACGCACTCGCTCGGCGCATGCTTCCCACATCATGCCCGGACCTCGCCGCGGATAGCGAAAGGTATCGATCAAAGTCTTGACGACTTGGTTCCGGTGTTCGGGCTGGCGTTGCGGAAGAATCGCGTTCTTGATGGCGGAGCCCAGCGAAAGGCCCTTGATGCGCTGTGCCGCCCAATCAGCGGATATCTCCTCGCAACTCATGCCCCAAACCTTCTCGGTGTAGGTCTTGAAGAAGATGTTGAATAAGCGGCGTCCAAACTGGTTGACCACCCAATCCTCAAACGACTTGGGATCGCGTGTGGGACGCAGCCGAGCCTTGGCGAATGACAACACACACAGCGTCGATTCCCAAAGCCCGAGTTTGGAGAGCGCGTCGAAGGGCTTCAAAGGATAGGAATAGAACTCGCCGCGGTAGTAGATTTTCGAGGACCGTGGTCGATCCAGCAAGTCGGAGCCTAGTATTTCGGTCCAAAGGTCTTCGACTTCGCGGGACTTGGAGAAAAACCGGTGGCCGCCGATATCAAAGCGAAACCCGTTGTAAGTTACGGTCCGCGAAATCCCGCCGACGTAGGTCGGATCGGCCTCAAGCACCGTCACCGACTGACCGTGTTTGGCGAGTTCGTACGCCGCTGTCAGGCCAGCCGGTCCGGCTCCAATAACGATGGCCTTGTTGACGACGTCGCTCATTGCGTACTCTCCTTACTCAATTGAGGCCCGAAACCGAACCGAATGCACTCCCCGGACGTTATGGTAATGGAAGCAGCTTTGCCGCCAAACTCGGGTGCGTCGTTAAGCATCTGCGTTTGAGGCGGTTACGGCGAAGGCGATTCGCCCGCGAGCGAGGAAAAGAGGGTCAAATCACACGTCGGTATGAGTAGAATCCCGCCCAAATCGGGAAGCGGTGGGTGATCGCCGATCCTGAGAGAGCGCAACTCCCTGATTTCACAAGGGAAACTTGACCGCCGGCTTCGGTCAGTTTGGCATGATTAGTGCAGTTGATACATACTTCCAGCCGGACTAGCAGCTCTCGATACAGATCCGGCAACTTTGAAGGAGCATGCCTTCCATGGAAATAGAGTCAATCCAACCAGCCGGTTCCAGCAAGCTATGGCGGGCAAGTCAGGTCATCGTTCTGGCGACCGTATGCCTGGTCATCGGTCTTGTGTTGGGATACTTATTGCGCGGATCTGCGCCGGTTGCGGCCCCCGCACCAACAGCCATGACGGAGATGCCGCCGCGAACTCCGGTTGGCCCGTCAACGAAGCCAGCTGAAAGCCCGGAAGGACATCCGAAACTCACGCTCGATGACATGAAACGCATGGCCGATGCGAAAGCCGCTACGCTGTTGGAGAAGCTGAAGTCCAACCCCAAGGACGCAACGACACTTAACCAGTTGGGCATCCTCTACCGGGCGACGCATCAGTTCAAAGAAGCAGAAGGGTACTTTGAAAAATCGCTGGAAATCGATCCGAAAAACGCGGATGTGCGCACCGACCTCGCCTCGTGCATGTATTACACCGGCGATGTCGACGGCGCGCTGGCGCAACTGAATAAGGCCCTCACTTACGATCCCAAGCATGCCGGCGCCCTGATGAACATCGGTATCATTAAGTGGAAGGCCAAGAACGACGTGCCGGGAGCAGTGGCGGCGTGGGAGAAGTTGCTGAAGCTGAATCCCGACTTCAAGCAAAAGGATGCAGTCGAGCACATGATCGCTGAAGCCCAGCAGGGCGCGAAGTCCTGAAGGAACCCAATCTTGGGCAGACGATAAGCACAGCAGCGCGAACCCAAGCAGCGGGTGTAGCGCCCAAACGCAGCAAGTCGTAAACGAATAACAATTCCGACGTGGACGACCAGCAAATAGCGACAAAGAATACGCCGACTGCGATTCCGAGCGACGCGGCCCCGGCCAAGAGCGACTGGCGTGTCTGGCTGGTGAGGATTGGCTTGGCCATTCTCATTCCGATCATGTTGCTGATCATTGCTGAATTAGGGCTGCGTTTTTTTGACGTTGGGTTCCCGACTGCCCTGACTCAGCCCTGCACCGTGCATGGCCGTCCTGCGGCGTGCTACAACCTATTCTTCGTTGCGCCCTTCTTTCCTCCCGGCATGATCAAGACGCCGCAGGTATATGCGATTCCGGCGGAAAAACCAAAGGGCACGTTCAGGATCTTCGTACTCGGAGAGTCTGCGGCAATGGGCGATCCCGATCCGGCCTACGCGTTCAGCCGGTACCTCGAAGTAATGTTGCGCCAGCGTTTTCCCGGGATGAATTTCGAAGTCGTCAACACCGGCAGCGTGGCCATCAACTCGCACGTGCTGTTGCCGATCGCAAAGGGCCTCGCGAAGCAGCAACCTGACGTGTTCATTATCTATTCGGGCAACAACGAGGTGGTGGGGCCTTACGGCCCTGGAACAGCCCTGACCACTTCAGCGATGAGTCTTCCGGTGATCCGCGCCAGCATCTACCTTCGCTCCACCCGCATTGGCCAGCTTTTTACGAAGCTGGGTGCGCAGAAGCGCGAGTGGGGCGGGATGGAGATGTTTCTCGACAGGCAGGTGCCGGCGAGTTCGCCCCTGATGCAGCGTACGTACGAGAACTTCGAAAGCAACCTGCGCGACACCGTCGAGGTCGCGCGCGATGCTGGTGCGCTCGTAATCGTCAGTACCGTTGCCACCAACCTTAAGGATTGCGCACCGTTTGCCTCGCAACATCGTGAAGGCTTGAGTGCAGCCGACTTGAGTTCATGGTCCTCGCTGGTGCAGCAGGGGGCAGACTATGAAAACGACCACGCCTACGACGATGCCCTGCAGGCGTATGGCGCCGCGCTTCGCATCGATGATCAATATGCCGAGCTGGAATTTCGCATGGCGCGTACGTTGTGGAAGAAGGGCGACTACAATGGCGCCGGACAACACTTTCAGCGCGCTCGCGATCTCGATACACTGCGTTTTCGGGCTGACAGCAGAATCAACGACATCAATCGGTCTGTGGCGAAGTCGGTGTATGGAACTGACTTGGTAGACGCCGCTGCGATATTTAGCCAACAGAGCCCTAACGGCACAACCGGCAGCGAGTTGGTTTTCGAGCACGTTCACATGACTCCCGAGGGGAATTATCTGCTGGCGCGTTCCATGTTTCTTCTCATCGCCAGTCAGATCGCTGGGCATCAAGTGACGCAGAGCGAGGTACCCTCGCAAGCAGAATGTGAGCGATTGCTGGCCTTCACTCCGCATGACCGTTCCCGCATCTTCGCGGAAATGCTCGACCGGTTACAGAAGCCTCCTTTTACCAATCAACTGAATCACGCCGACCAGGTCCTGCGATTGATGATCGATGCCGGAGCACCTTCCGAAAATCCGGACCAGACAGTTGCAGAATACCAATGGGCCATCGCCCAGAAGCCCGACGACCGGCTTCTCCATTACAACTTTGGGCTGTTTCTGTTTAACTTCGACCGGGACGCCGCAGCCGAGCAGTTGAAGCTGGCGCAGCCATGGGACGGGTTCCCAGTATTCGCACCCGACGGAACGCAGATTCAATAGGATAGCCGCCTTGTTGCAAGAAATACTTTACATCCTGATTTTCCTGGCAGCGGCGGCGGCATTTGCCAAAGTTCGCTCTTCGAAGGTTCGCCAATTGGTTTTGCTGGCCGGCAGCTACGCACTCTACCTGACTTGGACCAAGTGGTTCGCCGTCGTCCTCTTCGGCTCCACGGTTGTCAACTATGTTGTCGGCCGTTGGTTGCGAAGGCGTCCCGAGTGGCCTGTTCTCTCAGTCGGCATTCTTTTCAACCTGGCGTTACTATGTACTTTTAAGTACCTGCCGGAAGTTGCCATAGAGATGCCGTTCTCCTCACTCCAGCAGTTTGCGCATCTGGCGCTGCCGCTGGGAATGTCGTTCTGGACCTTCCAAGCGATGAGTTACCTGTTCGACTTATATCGCGAAGAGGAGCTCGATCCAACGTTTATTGAATTCGCGCTGTACATGGGTTTCTTTGCGGTGTCGATCTCGGGGCCAGTTTGCCGAATGCCCGAAATGCTGCCGCAATTTCGTTGCGAAGACGCGGTGATGGCCAGCGACCGGGAACGCGGATTCAGTCGCATCGCCATCGGGGTGCTCATGATGCAGCTGGGCAAACTGCTGGGGCAGGGCATTCTGGGGGGAGGCGGTATCAACCAGGGTTTTGATCACCTGACTCGATGGAGCGGCGCCGATGTTTGGTGCCTGGCCGTGGGCTTTGGGCTGCAGCTCTTCTTCGACTTCGCCGGCTACTCTCACATAGCCATCGGTGCTGCCCAGATGTTGGGCATAACCGTGCCAGAGAACTTCGAGCGGCCCTTTGCTTCGCAGACCCCCTCGGTTTTCTGGACGCGCTGGCATATGTCGCTCTCCTTCTGGATTCGCGACTACGTATTTCTCCCTCTGGCCATGGTGCGACGAGGAATGTTGTGGCGCAACTTGGTGCTGGTTTTCGCCATGGTGCTGTTCGGGCTATGGCACAAGGCCAGCCTGCTTTTTATTGCTTGGGGCTGTTATCACGGCATGCTGCTGGTAGCGCACCGCCAAATCCAGCAATGGCAAAAGAGGTTCGATCTGACTCCGCCCGCGGCGCTGTGGCCCGCGATTTCCTGGCTTGCTACCATGACGTTCGTTAGCATGGGCTGGGTTTTGTTCCGGGCGAATGCTCCCGCTAAGGCTGGCGCAATGTTGCTTGCAGCGTTTTCTCCTTCGGGCTATTTCGTGCATTATGTCAGCGGTAGTCTCTATCTCCTGGTATTGGCTCTAGCGACAGGCTATGCGGTCGTGTTGTTTGTCGGCCGTTCGCTGGATCGCAACCTCGGCTGCGCGCAGGTGGATTCATTCGGGACGATGACGTGGCTGGCGGAGAAGCGGTGGTATTGGCTGCCTGCTCTTTATTTGCTCTTTTTGGCGCTCGTGCTGACGGTGACGCTCACACAAAGCGCCACGACCGCGCAGTTCATGTATCGTGCTTTCTGAAGTTCTGGGACGGGCCGCTGGACAGCGCCGTGCGCTCGGGGATTGAATACGACCGTGGGACCTTATCAAACTCTGATCGACGCGCTCGATGCAGCTCCCTGCGATCGTCTTTTCGTCACCGCATGGGTAGATGAGGATGAGCACGAGGACGTGACCTTCGGCGAATTTCGCAGACGGGCCCGCGCGCAGGCCCGATTTCTCAGCCAGAACGGAATTGTCGCTGGTGATCGCGTGATTATTCTCATGCCGCAGGGTGTCGCCGCCATGACGGTCTTTGTTGGCGCCATGATGCTAGGCGCGGTGCCAGCATTTCTTGCCTATCCAAATTTCAAGGTCGAACCGTCGAAGTATTCCTCAGGACTGGCGGGCGTCACCGCCAACCTGGCAGCGCGGGCGGTAGTAATCGACGAAGAATTTCCGGACGAATTGCTAGGCCATGTCGATCTGCGAGGTGGTTCCGAGCTACTACGCGCAATGCATATCGGGCCCGCAGACGACGCAGAAGTGCCTGCGCGAGCGATCCACGGTGACAACCTGGCTTTCATACAGCATTCTGCCGGTACCACCGGGCTGCAGAAAGGCGTGGCGCTCACGCATCGTGCGGTGCTCACCCAGGTCAGTCATCTCGCCCGCGCGTTGCAGATCGAGCCCGCCACTGATCGGATTTATAGCTGGCTTCCCCTCTATCACGACATGGGACTGATTGCCTGCTTCATGTTGCCCATGGCGTGTCACGTGCCAGTGATTATGCAGTCGCCCCTGGATTGGGTGATGCAGCCGGGAACAATGCTGCAGGTGATCAGTGACTATCACTGCACTCTGGCCTGGCTGCCGAATTTCGCCTTGCAGTTTGTGCCAAGGCGCACGCCGCGCGAACGATGGTCGAAGTACAGCCTGAATTCAGTTCGCGCCTTGATCAACTGCTCCGAGCCAGTGCGCGCCGCCAGCATGGACGAGTTCCAGAAGTGTTTTGCCGCCATCGGGCTGAAACCGGGGGTTTTGCAATCGAGTTACGCCATGGCCGAGAGCGTCTTTGCCGTGACCCAGTCAGATATCATTCGGCCAGCCGGCCCGCCTCGCCTTTGGGTCGACAGTCAGCAGTTTCGCGCTCAGCACGTTGCAGTACCGGTGGGCGAATGCACTCCCGGCGCCATTGCGTTTGTCTCTTCAGGCCGGTTGCTTCCTAACCACCGGGTCCGCATTGTCGCCGAGTCCGGCGCAACCTTGACGGACGGCTGTGTCGGAGAGATTCATGTGAGCAGCGACTGTCTTTTTCAAGGCTATTTCCACCGCCCCGACCTCACCGCAGCGGTCTTGCAGGATGGTTGGTACCAAACCGGCGACCTAGGGTTTTGTCTCGAGGGCGAACTCTATGTTGTCGGCCGCAAAAAGGACCTGATGATTGTTGGTGGCGAAAACCTGTATCCCCAGGACATTGAAGAGGCTGCTGCTTCACATCCTGCTATACATGACGGACGGGTCGTGGCTCTGGGCATCTACAATCCGAATCTTGGGACGGAAGACATCGTCGTGGTGGGCGAAGTTGCGAGCGCGAAGAGCTTCTCGACGAGGCTGTGGAGATCGAATCCGAGATTCGCAGCCGCATTGTGGCGGCCATGGGAGTAGCGGTACGAAGGGTCTTCCTCAAGCCGCCACGGTGGATCGTCAAAAGTACTGCGGGCAAACCTGCCCGCAGCGGCACCCGAGACAAATTATTACGTGAACATCCTGATCTTAACGCCGATTCGTAGGAGCATCCATTCGCATGACGCCGGAAGCGGAGCAGATGAGAGACTTGATTCTGGAGTTGGTTCGCAATCCGAGCCTCGCGATCGACGAGCATACGAGACTGGTGTCTTCCGGGCTCATCGACTCCATGGTGCTCGTAGACTTGCTGGTGAAGTTAGAGGACATCACCCGAATGCGCATTCCTCCGGGCAAGGTACAGCCGAAGGACATGGACACCATTGAGTTGATGTTCGCTACCGCCCAGCGCGTAGGCAAACCACGCAGGTAACTGCCTCGAGTGCCGGCTTTGCACCGCACTCAAGCGCTTGAACCCAGTTTGTGCGCGTGACTGCTTGAGCTCGTTCCGTGTGCCGTAATCGCGTGGAGGCCTTGCCGGGCGTCCGATTACTATGAGGAAGGTTTCTCTGGAGAGCCAAATTGGACTCACCGCCGACAATTGCAGAACTGGATCAGAAATTCGGCATCCCCGGACTTGCACGTGTGTCTGCGGGCGATAAGGGCTTCCCACGGGTCGTCGTGTCCACCTCACGCGCCAGCGGGGAAATGTATCTGCACGGCGGCCACGTTACTTCATGGGCGCCCAGTGGCGGCCAAAACGCCTTCTACTGCAGTCCCAACACCATCTGGCAAGACGGCGTGGCCATACGAGGGGGAGTGCCCGTCTGCTTCCCCTGGTTCGGAGATAAGGCCGACAATCCTGCCGCGCCTTCCCACGGATTCGTCCGCACCAAGGAATGGAGCCTGCAGTCCATCGAACAGCTTGGCGAAGATATCTCCGTCAGCATGTTCAGCGAAAGCAGCGACGACACCCGGAAATGGTGGACCTATGACTTCCGCCTCATTTGCCGGGCCACCTTTGGCACGCGTCTTAAGTTGGAGCTCATCGTCATCAACACCGGCGCGGTTCCCTTCGTTTTCGAAGAGGCCCTGCACGCCTACTTTGCCGTGGGCGACGTCAAATCCGCAAGCGTGCATGGCCTCGACTCCACCCGTTACATCGACAAAGTAGATCACCTGACCGAGAAGGCGCAGTCGGGCGATCTCCGGCTATCTTCCGAAACCGATCGCATCTATCTCGATACCCGGCATGACATCGACGTAATCGACCCCGCTCTCGGCCATCGGATAACGCTAAGCAAGGAAAACTCGTCTACCACGGTGGTCTGGAACCCCTGGGCCGAAAAATCAGCCGCCATTCGCGACCTGGGACCCGGTCAGTGGAGGCACTTCGTATGCGTCGAAACCAGCAACGTCGGGCCATTCGCGGTGCGGCTTGGCCCCGGAGATACCCACACGATGACGGCGCATATACTCTGCGAGTAACGACATGAAAAGCTATCGCAAAGAATTATGGTTCGACGTTCCAGCCCGGTTTGGCCTGGTCAACATCACTCCGCAGGTGGAGGCTTGCCTGCGTGAGAGCGGAATCCGCGAAGGGCTGGTTCTGGTCAACGCCATGCACATCACCGCCTCGGTGTTTATCAACGACGACGAGTTGGGACTGCACCACGACTACCAGACGTGGCTCGAAAAGCTCGCGCCGCACGAGCCGGTGTCGTCGTACCGTCACAACCGCACCGGCGAAGACAATGCCGACGCTCACATGAAGAGGCAGGTCATGGGCAGGGAAGTGGTGGTCGCTGTAACCAACGCGAAGCTCGACTTTGGCCCCTGGGAACAGATTTTCTACGGCGAGTTCGACGGCCGGCGCAAAAAACGCGTGCTGGTGAAAATTATCGGCGAATGACAGGTTATCGGCCCATTAACGGAGACGGGCAGTGATCATCCTTCTTATGGGAGTCAGCGGCGTGGGCAAGACCACAGTCGGCCAGGCATTGGCGCATCAACTGGGCTGGCCCTTCGCCGATGCCGACGACTTTCACCCAGCCGCCAACGTCGCCAAAATGCGCGAGGGCATTCCGCTGACGGACGCCGACCGTGGCCCGTGGCTGCAATCATTGCACGCCGCAATCCAGCAGTGGCTCAATGCGCAGGAATCCGTGGTCTTGGCCTGTTCGGCGCTAAAGCAGGCCTACCGCGAGCAGCTGGTCATCGCACCAGCTGTGAAACCGGTATTCCTCCACGCGGACTTCAGCGTTATCGCCGAGCGCATGGCTGACCGCCAAGGCCACTACATGAATCCCAAGTTGCTCGAGAGCCAGTTCGACGCCTTGGAGGTTCCACACGACGCTCTTTCTCTCGACGCCGACCGGCCCGTGCCTGAAATCGTCGCCGCCATCCGTGTGTCGCTCGGAGTTTGACTCGTCCCACTTGGATTCATGTGAAATGCCTTCTCTTCGCTCGTCCGGAGGCGACTGCTCATGCGGGATCTGTCCCCCTCCGTTGCGTGCTACGCTAGGATTACCTCGCGCAGTCCGCTATGTTTGACATGGTTCTGTTCGCGCGGCCAGTTTGTTTTACGGAATGTTCATAGAATAGGAATATCGTGAACCCGGCGTGTCGGCGCATCTTGGCAGACCGCGCGAGCGGCAAGTCCAATGGTAACTTGAGGAAAACTGGCATGACCATCAGCATCGCGCATTTCTCTCAGCGTCCGGCGTGGAAGGCGTTGCAGTCGCACTATCAGTCAATTCAAAACGAACACCTCCGCCAGTTTTTCGCCGACGACCCCGAGCGGGGAGTGCGCCTGACTCTCGACGCTGTCGGGCTTTTTCTGGACTACTCCAAGAACCGCGTCACCGACGAGACTCTCCGCCTGCTGGTGCAACTTGCGCGCGAGTCGGGCGTCGAAGAACGCCGCGACGCCATGTTTCGCGGCGACAAGATCAACGTTACTGAGAAGCGCGCCGTCCTTCACGTTGCGCTGCGTGCTCCCAAAGGCGAGGTTATCAAGGTGGATGGCGAAGATGTCGTTCCCGGCGTCCACGCCGTGCTGGATAAGATGACCGCCTTTGCCGATCGCGTGCACAGTGGCGAATGGAAAGGCCATACCGGAAAGCCCATCCGTAACGTCATCAATGTCGGCATTGGCGGCTCCGATCTTGGTCCGGTCATGGCCTACGAGGCGCTCAAATATTACAGCCGCCGTGATATGACTTTCCGTTTTGTCTCCAACGTTGACGGCACCGACTTTGCAGAAGCCGTCCTCGATCTTCATCCCGAAGAAACACTCTTCATCATTTCCTCCAAGACCTTCACTACGCTCGAGACGATGACGAACGCGCACACCGCTCGTGAGTGGGTGCTGAACGCCCTGGGCGGCGACGAGAAGGGAATCGCCAAACACTTCGTGGCTGTCTCGACCAACGACGCGGAAGTCTCCAAGTTCGGCATCGACACCGCCAACATGTTTGGTTTCTGGGACTGGGTGGGCGGTCGCTACTCGATGGACTCCGCCATCGGCCTCTCCACCATGCTGGCCATCGGCCCGGAAAACTTCCGTGCCATGCTCGACGGCTTCCACCAGATGGACGAGCACTTCCGCACCGCTCCCCTGGAGCAGAATTTGCCGGTGCTAATGGGCCTGCTCGCCGTGTGGTACAACGACTTTTTCGGCGCTCAAACCGTGGCCGTGCTGCCCTACGAGCAGTACCTCAAACGCTTTCCTGCATACCTACAGCAGTTGACCATGGAGAGCAACGGCAAGCAGGTCATGCTAGACGGTTCCCGCGTGCAAGCCGACACCGGTCCCATCTACTGGGGTGAGCCCGGAACCAACGGACAGCACTCGTTCTACCAGCTCATCCACCAGGGCACGCGCCTCATCCCCTGCGACTTCATCGCCTTCGGCAAGCCGCTCAACCCTCTCGGGCGCCACCACGATCTGCTTATCTCCAACGTGTGCGCCCAGGCCGAGGCGCTGGCCTTTGGCAAGACGCCGGAGCAGGTCAAGGCCGAGGGCACGCCCGACTGGCTGGTGCCTCATCGCGTTTTTGACGGCAATCGCCCCTCGAACATCATCTTTGCCGAGCAACTGACCCCGCAGGCACTCGGGCGACTGGTGGCCCTCTACGAGCACAGCGTTTTCACACAGGGTGCAATCTGGGGCATCAATTCATTCGATCAGTGGGGCGTCGAACTGGGCAAGGTGCTGGCGCAGCGCATCATCCCGGAACTCGAAAGCGAGAAGGAACCGCCGTTGCACCACGACAGCTCAACCAATAACGTAATCCGGTACTACCGCAAGCTTAAAAGCAGCTGACACTTTATAAACGCCGGCGGCTTGCCGTCAGACTCGAGAAAAGCCTTAAGGAGACAACGATGCAGCTCGGAATGGTTGGTTTGGGAAGAATGGGCGCCAATATGGTGCGCCGTCTGATTCGCGGTGGCCACGAATGTGTAGTGTTCGACGTGTTCCCCAAGTCCGTGCAAGAACTTGCGGCGGAAAAAGCCACGCCCTCGTCGTCACTCGCGGACTTGGTCAAGATGATGGCGAAGCCGCGCGCCGTGTGGCTCATGGTCCCGGCTGCCGTTGTCGATAAAACCATTGCCGACATTCTCCCCAGCCTCGAAGCCGGCGACATCCTGATCGACGGCGGTAATTCCTATTACATCGACGACATTCGGCGCGCGACCGAACTTTCGCCCAAGGGCATTCACTACGTGGATGTGGGCACCAGCGGCGGAGTGTGGGGACTGGAGCGCGGTTACTGCATGATGATCGGAGGCGAAGACGAAGTAGTGAAGCATCTCGATCCCATCTTTGCCACGCTCGCTCCCGGCACGGGTGACATCCCGCGTACCCCGGGCCGCGAAAACATCGGCGGCACTGCCGAGCAGGGCTATCTGCACTGCGGCCCCAACGGCGCCGGTCACTTCGTCAAGATGGTTCACAACGGCATCGAATACGGCCTCATGGCCGCCTATGCCGAAGGCCTGAACGTGCTCAAGAACGCCAACGTCGGCAAACAGCAGCACGAGGTTGACGCGGAAACGACCCCGCTGCGTGATCCCGAACACTACCAATTCGATCTCAATCTGCGCGACGTTACCGAGGTTTGGCGTCGTGGCAGCGTCATCTCGTCGTGGCTGCTCGACCTCACTGCGTCCGCCATGGTCGCCGATCCGTCTCTTGCCAAGTTTGCTGGTCGAGTCTCCGATTCCGGCGAGGGCCGCTGGACCATCAAGGCCGCCGTTGACGAAGGTGTGCCGGTGTCAGTTCTGTCCTCAGCGTTGTTTGAGCGGTTCAGCTCGCGCGGCAACGCCGACTTCCAGGACAAAGTCCTGTCGGCCATGCGCTTTGGCTTTGGCGGGCATTTGGAGAAGAAGGCGTAGCCTGGTTGCAACGGGGAGTTCATGAACATGCAACTCGAAGTGCTTCCTGACCCCGCGGCGGTCGCGTCGCGCGCCGCCGCCATCATTGCCCAGCACGCGCGCGATGCTGTGCAGGCCCGCGGCCGCTTTCTCATGGCCCTTAGCGGCGGACACACTCCTTGGGTCATGCTGCGCGAGTTGGCGAAAGAGGAAGTGCCTTGGGATGGCGTCTACGTACTTCAAGTCGACGAGCGCATTGCGCCTGCTGGCGATCCTGACCGCAACCTCACGCATCTGCGCGCGACCTTGCTGCAGAATGCCCCGATTGCCCCGTCGCACATCTACGCCATGCCGGTGGAAAATCCCGACCCGCAGGCTGCCGCATCCGCCTACGCACGCACCATTGAGCAGCTCGCCGGTTTGCCGCCCGTCATCGACCTCGTCCATCTTGGTCTTGGGCCTGATGGCCACACCGCGTCTCTGGTTCCAAATGATCCCGTGCTGCAAGTCATGGACCGCGACGTCGCGATCACCGGCGTCTATCTGGGCAGAAAGCGCATGACCCTCACCTATCCAGTCATCAACCGTGCGCGTCACATTCTCTGGGTAGTCACCGGCGCCGAGAAGGTCAAAGCCCTGTCGCAATTGCAGGCCGGAGACACCTCCATCCCCGGCGGACGCATAAGCCGCACACAGGCACAAGTCATCGCAGACGAAGCCGCCGCCGGAAAGTGAACCGCAAGATTGTGAAGATGCAGGTGCGACTGGCTCGAAGGAAGATATGGTAGGCACGAGGAGACTCGAACTCCTGACCTTCCCGGTTTACCGGGACGCTCTAACCCGTGGCATTCAGGACCAATTGCTCAATCGAGCGGTGTGATTTCCAGGACTTCAGTTGGCGTTCGCGCCGACGCGCATCGACCAGGGACGGATACTGCTCCTGATACACCAGCACCCATGGGCCTCGAGTACGGGTATAGGGACTGTGTCCTCTCTGGTGCTCGGCAATGCGTGCGGGCAGGTCAAGGGCGGAACCGATGTAAAACCTGTGAGTGGTCCCGCTTTGCAGAATATAAAGCGCAGGCATGCAAGAGATATGGTAGGCACGAGGAGACTCGAACTCCTGACCTCTACCGTGTCAAGGTAGCGCTCTAATAGTCGGCCATTGATTCTAAAAGAGTTATTGGCCGGAAGAGACGGTAAAACCGGCAAGAACGGCGCAATTTGCTACCAATTTGCTACCAAATTGACTGCTACCTAACTGAACAAGTGGGTCAAACGGGCTGGTTCGTGGGGGGCCAGCCCTTGCGCAGCATTCGCCGAAAGAAAGGCTTCCGACTGAGGCAATTTGGCGCCGGTGTATGCGTGCGGCGCAAGCCTCGATCGCGCACCTCCCGACAAGATTTGTCCAGATTCAGGACCTTTGGGTTATGAGCCCAGCGCGCTCGGCGAAACCCCTGTGGAATCAATAGCCTTACAGGTTCAAAACTCGCGAAGATAGGGCGAAACCGCCTTAGTTTTGTGAGCAAGTTGTGAGCAAGTTTTAGAAATCGCATACTTGCGGGATCGTGGTGTTCGCCTCACGAACTCAACACCCCGCCGGTAATTCAATTTCAGACCTGAACCAGTCACTCAGGGGCACTGGTGAGCCATTGTTTAGATTAACGCAAAACGTCCGGGTTATCGCGGCCAACAGCTGACGGCTCCGCGGACGGCTGTCCCGAGCACGGGACTGGGGCCATTGCGTCCGCCGATTCGGCGAGATGCTTTCCCAACACCGGCGTGTACGCGCCCGCGACAATGTTTCCGAATTGACGAGTTGCCTGATGACACCACTTCCATTGTTCGTCAGCAGGTCCTAACTTGCTATCCACATGCCAACGCCGAACCGTTGATCGACGAATCCGATTCACGTCGCCGCGTCTGCACTTCCACCCGATAACGACGCGATCTCTTTTGGACGAACGACATGGGCAGTGACATCCGCTATCGGCACCACAGAGTTTTCCTTAGGGACACTTAAAGTTGGACGGAGAAGCTGGCGGCGGATTGTCGCTGATCGTTGCAGGATGGAAGAGCGCGGGAGCTGAGCGGCTTTTTCGCCCCGATGACGGAAACCCTAGGATTCCTACAAGTCAATTCTCAGGAGGCAGCAGATCCCTTTCGACGTTGAGTGTCTCCAGACGAGACTCACAACTTCGCTTTTTATTGAAAATGCTGTGTTATGCTGGCGACTTAGATTACGGGTCGAAAGATATGGAATACCTCAAACTCATTGAGCTGACCGGTGGATTTGTTGCCAAGCTCCTTGGCCTGAAGAAGGATCGCAAGCTCGAAGTGGCCGGCTTTCTTTCAGAGATTGCAGATACGCTATCTCAATTCTCTTCTAGGATCAGGGCGGGTGCTAGCTATGAAGAGCTTGCAGGTCTCGCACAGCAGGCGGGCGACTATGCCGCTAAGTTCAGTGACGCCACCAAGGACATCCTAAATCCTCAGGAGACTGCTCGCTTTCAAGCATTACTAAGCCAGGCCCACGACGCAAAGGATGCTCTTGTGCAGCGACCTCCTGCGGAGCGAGATGAGCGGCTTCGCCTCATTTCGGAGGTTGCGGGCAGTCTCCGGGTATCCGCCGCAACGCTGCGCGGTGCAGCATCTCAAATCAAGAGCTAGTTTTATCATGCGCGTGAGCGGCTCCCCGAAAGTTACTCCAGGCGAACCCTATTTTGGGCCGTTTTTCGGAAAACGTGGTCGGATGGAGGAGATCATTGATCCTAGTTACGCCCGAGACGTCGTGCGGTGGCGCCAGGTAGCTCGCCGTGGGGGACAGCAGTTGCTGACGTACAGCCAGGTTCTCGAGGACGAGGTCCTCCCGGGAGCGAAAGCCTGAAATGACCCAGCCGAGCAGAAACGTCGAAAGCGCACAAACATCAGGGAGTCATAGCGAAAAGCGGGCCGCACAGGTGCGCCTCCAAGTCATTGATTCTGCGAACGTGCAGAGTTTTGGCGAGGCACGACATTCAAGACTTGAGATTCGGTGGCAGCCGCCCACGAACTTTTCAGGAAAACATCAGGTCGATGTCGAAGCGGTGGACGCGCGCGACGTCGCCTTCACTGAAGCCGATGAAAGCAAATGTTTGATTCGACGTACTCTCCATCGGCCCTTTGTCAGAACGACCACACCACCTAAGCACCATTGCTTATGTTGGGAATCAATCATATAGTGGGGCAACTTTGAACTGAATCGTACTCATATGTCGAGAGTGGGGAGCAGTCCTTCGTCCGACTACACCTGCCTTTCCAGTCGTTCTCTCAACAATAATTGGTTTGCCGAATAAATCGTTATTGCGCTCACGCATTCGCCTGTGAAGGCGTAACAAACATTAGCTTAAGGGGAGGAGATCAATGAGTACAGGCTTCGGGACAAGGGCATTTTGGATTCCAGATAAGGACAGCGGCGGCCACGTAAACCAGGTTTTACAAGGCAGCGGCTATGTTACCATTTCGTTGACAGGTGCCCACTACCGATCAATCGGCGACTTCTGGCAGAACATTTTCGGTGGAACAGACAAAATAGCCCTTTCCACGGCTGTCACCCATCTGGCGAATCCAAACAAGACTTCAACTCAATCGATTGAAGACAGCAGGAAGATAGCAGCCAATACCGAATTCTACCTCGCACCGGGAAATCGCTTTGTAGCGCTGAAGCTACCGACGGATTGCGACGGTGTGGAAGTCGATGTGTCGCTCACTGCAGTCCAAAGCGACAATCTCAGCGCTGCTCTGGATTTGCTGAACTCCGGAGAACTAAAAAGCACTTTGAGCCTTGCACCCGCGGTGGTTTCAGAATCGCTCGCAATTGCGAGCGTTGTAAAGAAGCTCTTGACTGCTACCGACCCGAAATCGACTCTAGTGGCCACCTATGCGGGCAAAGTAAGTGTGGCCGCAGCTGCTGACCCACTTAAAGACGCGGCCCTCTGCACTGGATATTTGATTTTGATTTATAAAGAGGCAGCTGATGATACCCCGCTAGACGGATTGGACATTAGTACGCTCTCTATTGACAATGACGGTCTGCAGTGCGAGGGGAAGCCTGTACATAATACTTATATGGTGATGCGATATTCATTCGATGCTCTACGAGGGCCCAACAAAGACTCTAGCTGGTATAGTACGTTCGCGGCGGCAGATAGCACGCTAGATGACTTGGTCACGGCGCAGAGCGATACGGAGCGTCAAAAGATCTATGCGTCGGCTATTTCGCTTTATCAGCAGGGCAAGAAGTTGCTACAAACAGATCAAACTTATACTATCGCAGAAGCAACGACGATTTGCCAGGTCACTCTCGCAAGTCTCATCAAGAAGAATAACGACTCACTCGGCAACAAACCGAGCCTGAACGTACCGGTAAAGGATCTGTTACCGATCGGAATGGCCTCCCCCGATGACACCCAATCATTCGGGCAACTGCTGCAGGCCAAGAATGATTATCAAGCTAAGTTGGCTGATTTGGAGCAAGCGCGATAGGCTGCGTGCAGTAGCTGTTTCAGCGGTCTACATCTCTACGTACTGGAAAAGGTTTACTACACATGCCCGCACCCAACAACTACCTCGTCCTTGGTGACGGGAAGTTTGACAACACGAACGGCACCGGCCCTTCTGGTCTTACCCAGGCATTTGTTGACATTAGCGCTGCGGGCAAGCCCTTAGCCATCTATTTCCATGGCGGCCTCGTGCCTCTTGCGAGCGGCCTTGCTTCGGCCGGCAACCTCGATCCGCAGTTTACCGCTGCGGGTTCATACCCGCTGTTCGTTGTGTGGGAGTCGGGTATCTTCGAGGTGCTTCGGGATAGCCTACCGTCCATCTTCTCGGAGGCCATCTTCAACACTATTCTGGGACGCGTGACGCAGTTCGTGCAGGCGAAGCTCGACCAAACCCAGCAGGTCGGCGCCACCCGAGCGATCGATCCACTAAACCTAACCCGCATGGACATCATCCAGACGCGCCTCCACGCGGCGAAAATGACGGGTGCCCTCTTCCCCGACACTCCTATCGATCGTCTCGACGACACTACCACTCTGACGCCAGCCGAGGAGGCGCAAATACAAAAGGAGGTCGCCGACGACCTTCAGCTGCAGATCCAGACGCAGCAGGTCGCCAACACGCGTCACGATCCCACGATTGTCGGAGCGAAGGGCATAGCGGTGCAAGGTTCAACAGCGACCCTGATGGACCCTGATGTGCTCAACGACATCGCTCCCGCCCAGGCTGGTGTAAGGGGACCAATCTCAATGATTGCGCTTGGGGTGCACATCATCAAAGTGGTCATCCATGTCATTCAGCGCTTCGTGAAGCACCGCGATCACGGAGCGTATCTCACCATCATCGAGGAGATTCTGCGCGAGTTCTACATCGGCAACGCCGGCCAGTTCATTTGGGGCAGGATGAAGCAGGAGGTGAGCAACTCCTTTGGTCCGTCGCCGGATTGTGGAGGCAGTGCCCTGGTCCATGAGATCGAGACTATGTGGGTTGCGGGAAACAAACCACGCGTCACGCTCATTGGGCACAGTGCCGGTTCTACCTGGGTCTCGCTCATTTTGAAGCAGCTCCATGCCGTCATGCCCGCGGACTTCGCGGTGGAGGTCGCGCTGGTCGCGCCGGCTTGCACCTTCAGTGTCTTTGCCGATGCGATCGGGACCGCTGCGAGCCGTATCGCAAAGCTGCGTATCTTCGGTCAGGGCGACAGCTACGAGATCAAGAACGCGATCGCTGGTCCGCTCTACCCGGCATCGTTGCTTTACTTCATCTCCGGTGTGCTGGAGGATCAGTCAGACGAGCCGGTGCTGGGCATGCAACGTTACTACACGCTGCCTGTTTACGACGGCGCCGATTTTCCGGAGATCGCCGCAGCAGAGACCTTTGCACCGCTCAAGCTGCCCCACGGTTTTGCTTGGTCCGACATCGTTCAGGGTGCCGGCGCCAACTGCGACATGCATACCCATGGAGGCTGGCAGCAGGCGCCTGATACCATGGCGAGCATCCTCTCGATCGTCGCCGGCGGGATCTCGTAATCGTGTCGGACTTCGGACCAGTTGGCGGTGGCCTGCTGACGATCGAAGCGACATCGCCCTTGGTGATGTCGACGGCCGCCGCCCATGATCTGGCCGACGGGGACCGTATCTCCATCGGCTTGCCCAACGGCGCAACGCCCCTGGCCTATGTCAAAGCGACGGGCTATCCCCCGAGCCAGTGTGCTCTATTCACCGATGTAAGCTGCACCGTCGACTTGACCTTCGCCGCCGGAGCCGCGCCCATCGCGGGCACGCCCGTGGTCAAGCTGGCCGGCTCCGATTACGCCGTCGTCGCCGGCATCAATACGTACCCGGCCTTCTCCTCGTTGCAAGGACCAGTCGCCGATGCCATCGAGTTTCAGCAGTGGCTCTTGGCCGAAGCTTATGTGCCGCACGACCAGATCGCTCTAGTTACCTCGCCCGTGCCTCCGGTCCCTGGAATGCCCCCTACGCCGACGGTGGTTGAGGCCTGCAGCGCGTTTGAGGCATTGGCGAACAAGGCGGCTTCCCAGCCGTTGTTCTATCTCGGGCGCAGGCTCTATATCTTTCTCTCCGGGCATGGCATTCTGCCGACCCGCAGCGGCACGCCGAACTTCAACGAGACGGCGCTGCTGATGGCAAATGCCGGGCCGATAACGCTGGGCAATCACCTAGGCGCGGTCACTTACGCTGAGTGGTTTCGCGCTCCGGGCGTCTTCGACGAGGTGCTGTTGTTCGTCGACTGCTGCCGTGACCTGAAGGATACGGTTGCGCTGATGCCGCCGACCATGATTCCGCTGACCCCGCAGCGCGGGGCGGCGAAGAACTTCTACGCCGCAGCGACGCAACTGGCATTGCCGTCGTTTGAGAGGCCGCTGGGCGCGCCGGTGCGCGTGCGCGGCGTCTTCAGCTATGTGCTGATGGAGGCGTTGCGCAGCCAGAGTCTTTACGACGCGAGCGGCATGCTTACCTGCAGCCTCCTTGCGTCGCAACTGCACAGCGCCGTTCCCGCGATGCAGGACGGCCAAGACCCCCAGATTACGCCCGTCGACCCCGCGCAGGATATCGCCATCGTCAAGCGCGCCAGCCCCACGCCGCCCAACCTTTGTGTCACCTTCAGCGATGCCGCGCTCGCCGGAAAGACCGCGCAGCTCATCGGTCCGAGCTACCCGGCCCCAGATGCTACCCACACGATCAACGGCAGCCCCTGGAAGGTCACCCTTAGGCCATTTGTCTACAACCTCAAGGTGCCCGGCGGCCCGTATCCTGATAAGCCGTTTGAGCTGACCGGCGGGAAGGCGGTTCAGAATGTCCAGTTCCCCTAACCTCGCCAAAGTTGCCCAATCCATGCGGGTTCTCCGCATCGACGTCGATGTTCCCACGGTTGAAATCTTTGTTCTCGATGGCGCCAGCGTCATCGTCGCGCGCGGCATCGGCTCCGTCGACGCGTCTCTCCCTGTCGGCATGTACAAGGTACGCTTCCGGCTTGGCGCCACCGTCGCCGATGGCTACTTCGAACTGCCGGCAGGAGCGGGCGAATTCACTCCGCCGAATTTGCCAGCTCTGCCAATCGTGACGCCGGTTCCGCTGCGTTCGCAGACCGGCCATAACCTGGACTCGACTTCATCGAGCGCTGATCTCGCGATGACCTGGAGCATGGCCACGGATATCACTCTGGGGCAGGGCAGCAGTCTGTTTCTCTTCGTGGATTGTGCGACTGTACCACACGGCGCGCTCATCCCGGCGGATGCGGTCACGGTCACCACCTTCACCGGCGAGCCCCTCGCGTCGCTCACCAACGGCAAGGCGGACCGCGGCTGCCTTGGCTGCACCATCGAACTCGCGCCCGGTGCCTACGTGCTCACCCTGGTGCGGCGCAACCTCGGGACCGTCTCGCAGGCTGTCTACTGCGCCGCTGGCTGGCAGACCGAGGTCTTTCTGCCTGTGGTGCAGGATCAAACTTCAGGCGCCCTGATCGACCCTTCGGCGGCCTCAATCATGATGTCGCCATCCCAGGTTGGGTTTCGCGCGGAGTCGAAGTCCGCACTGTGGGCCGAAGCCGCGCGCAAGACTCTCGCCGCGGGCCGGCCCAATGTAACGCCTGTCTCTACGCTGCGCGGCATGCCAAGCATCGGCCCGGACGACCCGATGATCGAGGGTATGCTCTACGGCAAGTTCCTCAACCCGATGCTCGGCCTCTACGGAGCGCATCTCATGGCCATTCAGAAATCGCCGGACAACCCGGACCTGCTGCTGCCGGACAACAAGGACGTTCTGCTAGAGGTCGTTCCCAACCTCCGCAAACTGCTAGGCGACATCCCCGACGTGATGGCGCTCGTGCTGCAGCTCGATCCGTCCAGCGCGCGTGGCCTGCAGCTTCTAACCCCCCCAATGCTAGCCTCGAGCTGGGAGATGATCGTGCGCGCCAGCGTCGCCGCGCCGGCGATTGTTCCGATCGATTCGCCTGCGGCGCAGATCTCGGGGCGCGTGTGGGGTACGGGTGCGTGGCTGGGGTGGAAGGCTGAAGGCTCGCAGCCTATCGTTGACGCGGCGATTTCGACAGTGAACGCGTCGGGGATGCTCGACGTAGACCTGTTCACGCCATCGGTCCCTCCGGCTGTTGCCGAGGGGTCAGCCATTGTTGCCATGACGCCTGCTGAGCGGGCAGTGCTGCAGTATGTCACGGCACGCAACAGACGCTACTCCCCTCTGGTGAATGTGCAGCAAAGCCTGGAACCCTCCCTTACCGACACCGATCCGGCGGAGGTCGAGACGATGGTGGGCGCAATGGCTCCGGCGACTGGTATCCCCTCTTCTGTGCTCCGGATGGCTGCCGAGTCCCTGTCCAGAAAGCTGAAAGGAACACCACGAGCCTGTCCGGATTCTGGGAAATCTACGGCTGAAAGTCAAAATGCCCGAAGATACTGAAACTCAGGAACCACCCGGAATGAGCTTGTCGTCGAAGTCGAGAATTTCACCTGCTTGGTCAATCAGTCCCTGTGAAGCGTTGCCAAGGAATCTCGAGCCCTCGCGAATGTGCACGATTCGATCGGGTTCGAATCCCATCAATCGCGCGCAGGTTGCGTCGGCAGCCACCGGATCGTCCGCAAGCACAATCTTCCCCAGCAGCCGCGGCGTGCCGTTGAGCGGTCCATTGCCTTCCATCGCCACAATCCCGTCCGCGATAACGAAGTGGATCGGAACGGTGGCGCACAGATCGAGGATGCTCTCCTGAATGCCCTTCCAGTGGAGGATATTCTTCGGCCATCCGTATCGCGCGCCCGGTACAATGCCAAACATGTTCTTCATGCTGAGAGTGACACCCAGACCAGTGGTGGGTCTTGATCTTCGGCATGGAAACCAGGAAATCCGCTTCCAGCACGGTCCGCGGCAGCCAGAGATTCCTCATTCCCGTGTAGCCGGCGCGTAGCGGCGTGCGAATCAGTTCGTCGCGATTCAGATCGACGAATCGGATCTTTTCGTCTCGAAGACACTGCTCATACCCACTTTGCGAAAGAACGAGTCTGTGTATCGCGCTGATGCCCAGGACCCTCAGCAACTACGACAGACTTGGCGCCCATGTGTCGAAATGATTCTGCTGCGGCAAGAACCAGCAATGGATGGGTATTGATTGCGTTGCCAGGAATGTAATCGACCAAGTTGGGCTTGAGGACCACGGTCTTGCCGCGGACGTCGATAGGGAAGAGGCGAAGCCCCGCGGCGAGGGTCTGGTCAAGTTGTTGGGAGTATTGCTGTGAATCGAGGATCGCAACTCGAGATCGCTTCGGTCGTTGATCCGAATGATATTTGGGCAGAAGAAAAGGAGCTGTGACCGTTGCGCCAGCAGCGAGAGCCGCGCTCCCAACAAGAAAATCTCGGCGAGTAAGGCTCACAGCGCCACCCCAAATGCCTCTAACGCACGCTGCTGATCAAGTGCGAGGCAGACCAGCGCCAGCGTGCTGGTGTCCTCGATGCTTGAGAGATCAGGAAAGTGCGGCAAGAGAACTGTGAAAGCGGAGCAATTGGCCGACGGTGTGCGGCGAGCGCAAGGATCGCCCAGGCGAGACTCCAAGGCGCCGACAGGGTTGGGGCAACTCGTTCCAGATACTGAACGCCGCTTTGCACAACCGGGTGCTGTCACTCGATCATTCAAGGCCAGGAGTGCAATTGCCGTATCGTCAGCGATGCGGTGCAAGGGCAGTTCCATAGACGACTCCGTTCCCGGCGTTCCATCCGCCACCGGGGCAGGCACGATCGAAAAGCATCTGGATGCCACGATCAACGCGGAAGCGACGTGTTCCAGACCACCGCAAGCGCACGGGATTTGGTTTAGGGCAAGGATCGAGAATGCGGTGGGAACAACCCAGCTGACCGTGTCCGGAAACCATGGCCAGCCATACTTGTCGGGGTCGAAACGAACGTGGCGATCGGCGGTGCGAAACTTCCATTTCCAGAACCAATTCGATTCCCTGCCGGCGCAGTTCAGCAGCCAATGGATGCCCTGCAACCTTGCGGGTATCGCCGGCACCAGATCACGAAGAGCCATTACAGCCAGCGAAGTGACCCAGCCACCCTCTTGATCGTCTCCGGGGAAGACTGGCCAACTGCCATTAGGGTTTTGGGTGCGGAGCAGAAAGTCCTGAGCACGTTCGATGTCCCCTACCGGCGCCGAGCCGAGGACGAGCGCGGAGTAGCACGTCGGCTCAATTGCTGGCTGCGAAGACGATGCAAGAGCGGCCCATCCTCCACACGGGAGCTGCCGTAGGGCAAGTTCGGCTAAGAGGGTGCTGAGCACAATGGGGTCGGTCGTCACAGTGGGCACTTTGTAGTGCGAAATCTCTTTGCTGTCAAAACGCAGCGTTACGACGGAGATTTGTCAGCTACAAGTCCAACCATTGTGCCGTTCGAGAGGCGGAGAATTGGTTGCCCAGCCAAAGTGTAATCGGTGAAATAAAGTTGGCAAGCGCCTCACGGCCGAGCTAATGTACCGACTGTTCCAGCGGATCACCTGCCCGCGTCTGACCTCCAGAACGAATAAGCTCCTGGTTGCCCAGTCAAAGTGTAATCGGTGAAATAAAGTTGGCAAGCGCCTCCGGCCGACCCAATGTACCGACTGTCCAGCGGATCACCTGCCCGCGTCTGACCTCCAGAACGAATAAGCCCCTGGTTGCCCAGTCAAAGTGTAATCGGTGAAATAAAGTTGGCAAGCGCCTGCGACGGCTGACATGATGCGGCTTCCGATGTCAACAGCGAAGGCTCCGTTCCCAGACAAAGTGCGACTGGTGAAATAAATATGGCGATGGCGTTGCACCAGTGCAAAGTGCGGCTCGGTGTCAAAGTAAAGCTATGTCCCAGACAAAGTGCGCTGGTGAAATAAATTTGGCGACGAGTCCGGGCCTGCGGAGCTGGCCGCTTCTGACTTCCAGAACGAATAAGCCCCTGGTTCCCAGACAAAGTGTAATCGGTGAAATAAATCTCTGACTTCTGAGTCTCACGGTCCGATTGGAGCCGCAGCTCTGCTGGCATGAGACGGCGAGTGAACAGAATCATGGCCTTAGACCCAAGGAAACGTATTCGCCGCTTCGAACCCGCGCTCCCGACGTGAAACCGAACCAACCTATAAGGCTGCCGAATTACCGCAAAAGTCCGCGCACCAGCAAATGCAAAAGTAGCGCTTCCGATGTAGTTTTCACGACGAAAGGAAGCCGACGTGTTCTCGTCTGCAAGCGAACTCGCCACGAAGCTGCGTGCGGCACGCTACATCATCGATCCAGTCACGCTGGAAGTGGTGTATCTGGCGGCCCGTATGCGCAAGCCACTGCTGGTGGAAGGTCCGCCAGGATGTGGCAAGACCGAGCTGGCCTATGCGGTAGCCGCGGCGGCCAATACGGTGGTTGAACGACTTCAGTGCTACGTGGGAATCACCGAAGAGAAGGTCATCGGAAAATTCGACGAGGCGCTGCAGAAGCTCTTCCTGGACACGCAAGCCGCCAACCTCGGCCAGGACTGGGACCAGATCCGGAACCGGCTGCATTCGCTGGACTTCTTTGCGGAGGGGCCGTTGTTGCGCGCACTGCGCTATGAAACGCAGCCGTGCGTGCTTCTGGTCGACGAACTCGACAAGGTCGACCACAACATCGAAGCCCTGCTGCTGGAGATTCTGAGCGCCTGGCAGATCACGGTGCCCAAGCTGGGAACGATTGGAGCATCGACCGTTCCCTTTGTTGTTCTGAGTTCGAACGAAGAACGCCGTCTGGGTGATCCTCTGCGGCGACGGTGTTTCTATCTGCGCTTTGAATACCCATCGGTCGAGCGTGAGCGAGAAATTCTGGCGATCCGAAGCAACAGTGAAAGCTTGCGCCTGCGCGGACAACTAGCCGGACTCGCGCACGCGCTGCGCGGCTGGAACATGGAAAAGCCGCCCTCGATCGCGGAGATGCTGGACCTCGCCCAGGCGCTGGAAATCCTGGGGGTCGAAGAGATCTCGCACGAGCAACGGGACTTGCTGTTGCCGCTGTTGGCCAAGACCGAAGCCGATCGCAAACGCCTGTTACTGCGCGCCGGGTTTGAAGGTCTGGTCGCCGATTCGAAGCGCTATCGCGACGAGTTGATGGCCGTGGCGGAAGATGTGGGCTCGCCGGCGGCGGTTGTGGAGGCTGCAGCGTGAAGTGGGCCAGGGCGTGTTTCCTCGTGTTGCTGGTGGGAACCGCAAGGGCGCAAGTGCCTGACGCACGCGCACCACGAGACGTGTCAGCAAGGTGGGCTGAGTATTACGCCGCTGTCTATCAGGTCCCGGTGGAGCTGGTGGCCGCGATTATCGACGAAGAATCGGGATGGAATCCGTATGCGGTATCGAAGAAAGGCGCGGCTGGGATCATGCAGTTGATGCCCGCAACGGCGGTGCGGTTCGGAGTGCGCAATCGATTTCTGGTGCAGGAGAACATTCGCGGTGGAGTCGCATATCTTGCCTGGCTCAAACAGAAATTCAACGGGGACCTCCGGTTGATCACCGCAGCCTACTACGTCGGCGAGTACGCAATCTCTTCGCGGGGACTGGAGTATTCCTCCCCCGATGTTCAGGGGTACGTCAAACGGGTCGCGCAACGGTATCGCGCACGACGAGTGCTTAGGGCACGGAGTCAATTGGCGCGGCAGAGGGAAAAGTTGAGGTGACGGGATGAGAAACGCTTTAGTTTTCGGCTGGCTCTCGCTGGCGGTACTGACCGCGACGGCTGGAGCACAACAAACGACCATCGTTCCGCAGGTTCGTACCAAACCGACGGCGGACAACAAAATCACTTCGATTGAACTTGCGGCACATTTCGTGACCGCGATCCGGGTGCCGGAGCCGGTGAATTCAGTCGTAGTGGGAGACCCGGCGCTGTTCCAGGTGGAGCATTCCGAACATGAGCCAGAGCTGGTGTTCGTCAAGGCCCTGACCAACGAACATGCCGAGAGTAACTTGCTGATTTCCACCGCGAGAGGACGCCAGATCAGCTTTCTCCTGGTTAGCGGTGGCGAAGGCCCGAACTCGGCGAAGGTTGATTTCCTGCTGCGATACCAGCCATCCGGCGGCTTTCTGGTCGAGCCCGACGCCGTACCTTTCGCGCTCGTTGCACAGACCGCCAGCGTATCGAAGGCGCAGGCTGCAGTGGTTTCGTCAGTTGCGAGTCCCTCGGGAACGGGTGCTGCGCTTGTTACCCGCCTCACTCACCACGGCCAGTTCTCCGGTAGAAAAAGTGCCGACCCAACCCAAACCGGACTCTCTCGACAGCTTGCTGGAACGCCAGCAACAGGCTCCCATGCCTGTGCTGTATGGCGAACGTCCGGAAGGCGACGAGGTGAAGGGCGACCGGCTGCGGGCGGGCATCAGCGAGGTCCTCGATGGCGGCCAACAAGTGATTGTTCTGTTCTCGGTGGTAAACACCAGCAAGCACGCCATCCTGTTGATGCCGCCGCAGATCCAGCTGGGCGGCCAGGACAAGTCGGGAAAGCTGATCAAGCACGAGCACTGGTCCACGGCGGAGCAGTTGGCGGTGATCGATTTCCGCCTGAGCCGGCGGCGGATCGGACCCGGGGAACGCGCCGACGGCGTGGTGCTGTTCGAGCGTCCTCCCTACAAGCGGTCGATGGAAACGTTGTTCTTGCAAATGGCGGAGTCCGGCGCGGTAGACAAACCGGCCTTGGCGCCCATCGGTTTTGGAGTCAGCACACTGCGGGAGGCAGCAAACCATGCTCACTGAAGAAACGAACAAGGAACTGAAAACAGCTCCAGCAAATCCGGAGGCGGAAATAGCCAACGAGGAGTCCGCACCGGAGGAGACTGGCAAAGGAAACTGGCGCGAGGCATTCCTTTCGGCTTTCCAGACAGCGCGGCGGCAGCAGAAACCGGCGGAGAGCCGGCAGGAACTCGGGCGCGACAAGAGCAAATCGCTGTTTCTGCTCGTGGGAGTTTGCGTGGCGCTGTTGCTGCTTTTCTTAGGCATCTTCTCGCGTCCGAAGCAAAAGATTTCACTCCCTGGAGAAAACCCGCGCGGCGAAGCCAGTCTGGGCCGCAAAGTTACACCGGGACAGGAGAACAGCGATCCCACCAAATCGGCGACTCCGATGCTGAGTGCGGATGTGCGTTCCCCAGATCCAGCGCTGGCTGGCCAATTAACGCCGGAAGATATCGGGCGGACCTCGCGAACCGGGATGGCACCCAGACCAACTGCAACGACTGCAACCGCGACCAAGCCCCCACAGGATTACGCGCTGAGCAAGGTCGATTTCTCTGACCCTTCCGTGGGACAGGGCACAACCAACCCCAATCCGCCGTCAGCGTCCACTTCGCAGTCGCCATCGGACTCACTCTCCGATCTGAAAAAGCCCTCGCTGGTGTTCGTGCGTTCGACGGAAATCAAACCGACGCTCAGGCCAAACTCGCCCGAGGACACGGAGGAGACCCTGGCGCTTGCGGCGGGCACCCGGTTGGTGGCGCGACTGCAAACGCCGGTGAGTTCAGCAGTCGCCGCCCCAGTGGTGGCGGTCGTTGAATACAACTACGAGCGCAACGGACAGATCGTGCTGGCGGCAGGGTCGAAGGTTTTTGGCCGGCTGACGCAGGTGAATCCGTCGGGCTATGTGGGCATTCAATTCAGCCGGGTGGAGATGCCCGATGGGGCGGTCGAGAAGGTCGATGCCTCGGCCATGAGCCTGAATTTCGGGCCACTCAAGGGCGATGTCTCAGGTAAGAAGACAGGCACGAAGTTTCTGGTGCGGTCCCTGACGGGGATGGGGACAATCGCGTCGTATCTGGTCGGTCCACAGGGTTCAACTTACAACGGCATGATTTCTCCCAACACCCTGATGCGCGAGCGTCTGGCCGACAACGTGGCGACCGCAGGACAGGAAGAGCTAAACGGCCTGGCGTTCAATCAGAACCTCGTGGTGACGCTGCCCGGCAACACGCGCTTTTACATCGTCGTCCAGAAACCATCTTCGGACCATGGGGGCGCGACATCGGGGACGCGAAGCACCGGTACCAGTACCGCCGGCTTCAGTGGCGGGGTGCCGAATCTCGAAGAACTGCGCCAATTAATGCAGTTAAGAAGCGAAATCAACGAGCTCTATACCCAAGCCAGCAGCCAGGCGGCGATCCAAGCGCAGCCGCAGCAATGAAGAGAAAGGAGGTGTGTCTTTGGAGACTGGGGTGTCGAACTACGGCAAGACGGAGGCTTGCCCTGCCAGGCTGGTAGCCAGCCTGGCCACCCCAGAGGAGAAGTCAGGCATCTCGCCGAATAAGCCGCTCACCGACGCGCTCACGTTTCGCAAATCTGTACCCCGCTACCCCTTCCAGCATCGACCCAAATATGCAGCAACCAAGCCCTGAGATGGGCTAAATTAGAGCTCTGTCAGGACGGGCAGAGACGCAATTCCGCGTGGTGCTGGTCGTTCCTGCCGATTGGTGATGAAGTGGCGCACTTGCCTCAAGAATGGTTCCTCAACACGCCGGTGCTTTGGCTGGGAGCACTCGTGTTGATTGCCCTTGTGCGGGGGCCACTGCGAAATGCGCCAGCGCTTTTGAAAAAGCCTTTGAAGTTCGCGGCGGCTAGCTGCGTTGCACTCGGCTTGATGATCTTGTGACGTGGAAGCCCGTCCTGCAGCTGAGCAAAGGTAATTCCGGGCTTAGCGTACTGTGGTTCGCCCTTATGGGACTGAGTACCGCTGGTTGGATAGCTTCATTCTTCTGGATTTTCCTGGCGCGACCAAGACGAAGGAGTGGAGCAGCCCCCGTCGCTATTGGCGGGCCAGTTCAGCGAGCAGCACCAAAACCTGTCGAAGTCGTTCGCAATGTACCAGCGGAACGGTTCAGCGATCTCGGCGGCATGGAAGAGGCAAAGGAAGAAATCCGCCAGGTAGTGCAGGGACATCTGAATCCGGAAAAGTACGAACGCTACGGGCTGGTGAGAAATGGAATCCTTCTGTACGGTCCACGCGGAACTGGGAAAACATTCCTGGCGAGAGCGACCGCAGGCGAGTTCGGGCTGCACTTCGAATACGTATCCGCTCCTAAGCTGCTGACCCGCTGGATTGGCGCGACCGGAGAAAACATCCAGGGAGTGTTCGCGCAAGCAGCAGGCCGCAAGCCCGTCCTCTTCTTCATCGACGAGATCGACTCGCTGGGAGGTGGCCGGCAGGACGCCATCGGCGACCCAGGCGGGGCGGGACGTGAGTTCAATAACATCACCATGGCCCTGATGAGCGCGATCGACCAATACCGTGGAATCAGCGGATTCGTGCTGATGGCCGCAACCAACCGCCTGGATGGCCTCGATGAAGCGTTAATTCGGGAAGGGAGATTTGACATAAAAGTGCGTGTCGATCTTCCAGACGAAGCCACGCGAGTGAAGATTCTGGAAGCGCAGCTCAGCAAGAAACCGTGGAAACGCTTCGACTTGCAGGAATTCGCACGCCGGACGCCGGGAGCCAGTGCAGCCAAGCTGCACGCCTTGGTGGACCAGGCAGCAAACTACGCGCTGACGGACAACCGGAAGATCGAAGCAAAGGATTTGCAGCGTGCGTTGGATGGAAACGGCGGTAAGGACCGGCCACAACTGGAGCGCGTGGAATGGAACGATGTCGTCATCGCGGAGTCCGTCGAGCAGGACCTGAAGTCCATCATTCGCCTGCTCGAAGACCCAACGCGAACGCATTCTTTGGGGTTGCAGGTCCCAACGGGTTTGTTGTTGATCGGTCCGCCAGGAACAGGAAAGACGTTGATCGCGGGCTTGATCGCAAGTCAAACCAAGCGCAGTTTCTATCCGCTGACCGCTGCCACCGTTCTGGGCGGAGGCGTCGGAGATTCGGTCAAGCGTGTGGCCGCTGTTTTCGCGCGCGCCAAGGAACACAGTCCCGCAATCGTCTTCCTCGATGAAATGGATGGGCTGTTGCCCGCGAACAATCGCTACCTGGCTCAGCACGATGTTCAGCTCGTGGAGCAATTCCTTACGGAAATCAGCAGCTTGCAGCCGGAAAACAATGTGTTTCTGGTGGGCACGACCAATCATCCGGAAAACATCGATCCCCGAGTACTTCGAGGCGGCCGGTTCTCCGAGAAACTTCTGATCCCGCCTCCTGAAACTGCACAGCGAGTGCAACTGCTCGGGCTCTATCTCAAGGGCGCTCGCCTGGAGCCTGGGTTAACGGTTGAAGATATTGCCAAGCGGCTGAACGGGTTGGCGCCTGCGGATCTCCAGGCGATTTGCACGGCCGCAAAGCGCATGGCTTTCAATCGAATTGCCAATAGCGACCAACTGCCACCCCTGAACTGGTCCGATTTCGACCGGGCCACCGAGCGGGTTCGCGGGAGACATGGCCCAATTGGACAATACCGGGTTGCAATAGCTCCGCACTCGGAACCCCTTTCCAGGTATTACTCCTCTCCCCATTCTGCGTTTCTCTGATCCCTCGGTCTTTCATCCCCGCTGAATTCGCGCCCGTTTGACAGCTTTTTGTTTCCCGGCTACTTTCCGTCGCACATCGATCACTTTTCCGCCGCCAATTTCGGCGAGTCGGCGAGGCAATCGACGAGTCTGGGAAAGGAGAAATCTTTGGTGAGGAAATTTCAGGCAGATCTCGGATGGAAGAAACCTCTGGTTGTGGCGGCGATCCTGCTGCTGGCCATTGTGCAGTTCGTGGCCGCGCAGAACCTCGGTGCGGCTCCGCAGTTCAATGTGGCCGTTCAAGGACAGACCGGCGCACAACCGGAAGGCAGCTTCCTGAACTTCATTAACTGGGTCGGCAACGTGATCGCACCGGTCGGCGCCGGCGGGGCGGTGCTTGGCGCCGTCGTGTCGTGGCT
>CAVRWH010000004.1:0-162863 GCA_963724855.1 uncultured Acidobacteriaceae bacterium
GCGGCGACTTGCATGCCGCGGGGACCGCCTCCACCGAGGAACGGGTTGCCGATGCCGACATCGCCAGTGGCGGTGAGGGCGTAGGAGCCGATGCCGCGGCCGTTGGCGGCAATGCCGTTCACGCCGGGATCAGCGATGAAGTTAGGCAGAACCGGATTGGCAGAAGTTGGGGTGATTGAAGATGTTGAAGAACTCGGCGCGGAGCTGGAGCTGCACTTTTTCGGTGAGCTGCGTGTCCTTGAAGAACGAGACGTTGAACTCCTTGAAGGACGGGCCCGACGAGCTGGTTGCGGCCGAGGTTGCCGAAGTGGCGGGTGCCGGCGAGGCAGTTGCTGTCGCCCGAGCTGGTGATCGCCGTGGTGTTGCCGAAGGTGCAAGGCACGGCGAATGAGTTGAGGTTGAGGATAGTTGGCCGGGGAGCTGCCGTACTGGATGGGTCCGACCACATCGGGACGGTCGAAGCCTTCGCCGGAGCCGGAATAGTCGCCTTCGAAGTTGTAATTCAAGGTGAAGGGCTGGCCGGTCTGGAGATTGAGCACGCCGTCGATGCCCCAGCCGTTCTTCAGCTTGGCGTAATCGCCGGAGAATTTGGGAAGCTGATAGGAGAAGTTGAGGCTGAAGCGCTGGCGGATGTCGAAGCTGGAGTTGCCGCGCTCCAGTTGGGTGAGCCAACTGTTGTTGGGCTGGGCTGCGTTGGGGATGAAGTCTTCGAGGTCGCTGGCGTTGTCGATGGCGTGCGACCAGGCGTAGTTGGCGGTGAGGAACAGTCCGTGCCAGGAGTTCATCTGCAGGCTGGCCTGCAAGGCGTTGTAGATGGAGTTGGCGCTGGAGACTTCCTGGTTGGTGTAGAAGAGGTTGGGGAAGTTGGTGCGGGGCACGTTGTAATTGATGCCGTCGGGGCCGTCAAAGCCGGCGATGTGGCAATTTGGCGCGGTCTAGACCCCAAGTGGCGCACTGGCAGACGACAGATCGAACGACGTGATTTGCGCCTGGCGTGGGCTGGTTGGTGTCCTGGAAGCGGAAGAGCTTGGTGCCCTTGGAGCCGACGTATCCCAACTGCGCCAGGATCTTGTTGGTGATCTGGTGCTGGATGTTGAGGTTCCAGTTCTGGACGTAGGGGGTGCGGATGTTGGGATTGACGCCGAAGTAGCTGCCGAGCGGTGAGGCCGCGCCGTACACGGGCGATCCGGGCAGGATGGTATTGCCGCTCAGGCCGGCAAATCCGATGGGGGCGACGCCGACTCCGGTGTAAGCGGGGCCGGGACAGTAAGTGCAATTGTAGGGAGCGTGGCCGAGGAAGATGTCCTGCGAAAACGCGTCATAGAACATGCCCCAGCCAGCGCGAACGACGGTTTTGCCGTCGCCGAACATGTCGTAGGCGAGGGCAGAGGCGCGGCGCGAAGTTGTTGTAGTCCTTGTTGTAGAGGCTGGAGGGGCCGCCATTGGCCGCCGACCTGCGTCAGGGTGCCGCCGTCGGCCGGGGTGAGCTGATAGAAGAGGTTGTTCTTCTCGCTGGGGACGCCGAAGTAGTCCCAGCGCAGTCCGTAGTTGACGGTGAGGCGCTGGGTCCAGCGAAAGCTGTCTTGGGCGTAGAAGCCTTCACTATTTTCCGCTTCGTGGCGGTTGGTGTAGCCGGAGGCCTGGCTGCCGCCGGAGGGAATGCCCTCGAGAAATGCGGTCAGCGGGTCGTTCATGGTGTCGCCGTTGAAGCTCAGCTTGCCGCGGAAGTTGTTGTTTTGAACGAGGGTGATGGTGGTGCGGCGGAACTCATAGCCAAACTTGAAATCGTGGCGCCCGAGCTGCCAGGAGTAGTTGTCGATGAAGTGCCAGTTGGTATCGACACGATTGCGAGGCACGCTGGCGGTGGCGCCGATTTGAGAAAACCCGCCCACGTTAATTTTCGGCAGGCCAAAGTTGTACGAATCCACACCGGTGTCGAGGCCGATGGACGAGGGATTGAAGCTCTGATCCTCGGGGAAGAAACCTTCGACAAAGCGGTTCCAGCCGAGACGGGCTTCGTTGACCTGCGCGGAATTCACGATCTTGACCCAGGACAGGGAGACGAGTTGGACGGTGGTCGGCGTGGTGGTGTTGAATCCGGGGAGCAGACCTCCTGCCAACTGGGCGAAGGGGAAACTCTGGTTGCTGGAGCCGTAATAATAGCGGCCGGTGAGGTTGTTGTCGGTGTTGGGATTGTAGTCGGCCTTGGCGATCATGCTGTTGACGTTGTTGAAAAAGCGCGTCGAAGTGGCGAGGTTGGGACCGTTGGGACAACCGGTGGTGTCGCTGGCGACTCCGGGAATATTAGGGGAAGGCCAAGGATTGCGGGCCAGGAGGTTGAGCATGGTTGGGCTGAGCGGGATTCCGTTGTTGGCTGCCTGCGCTTCAGCCGCGGCGATGGAGGCCGCATCGGGAACACAGCTCTAGCCCGGCCTGAGCGCCGCTCTCGCGCTGACCTTCGTAGTTCACGAAGAAGAAGGCCTTGTCTTTCACGATGGGGCCGCCGAGCGAGCCGCCGAACTGGTTGTTGGTGAAGGGATTTTTGGGCTGGCTGTCGATGTTGAAGTAGTTGCGCGCGCCCATGGCGCCGCTGCGGTAGTACTCCAAGAGTGAGCCATGCCATTGGTTGGTGCCGCTCTTGGTGACGATGTTGACGACAGCGCCGCTGTTGCGACCGTACTCCGCCTCGTAGTTGGAAAGCACGCGCAGTTCGGCCACGGCGTCGATGGGGAGAATGGTCGCCGGGTCGCCGAACACGCCAGCCTCGTTGATGGCCGGATCGTTGCGGTAGCCATCGTTCATATCGGTGCCGTCGAGGAGGAAATTGTTGGAGCGGCCACGGGAGCCGTTCATGGAGAAAGTGCCGAAGGAGCCGGGCGAGTCGCTGATCTGGTCAGGGGAGCCAGCGACGCCGGGGTTCAGGTAGATGAGCTTGGTGTAGTCGCGTCCGTTGACGGGGATGTTGGCGATGGCCTTTGCATCGAGGGTGCCACCGAGAACATCGTTGGTGGTATCGACCTGGGCCACGGCTTCACCGGTGACTTCGACGGTGTCAGCAACTTGTCCCGGTTTGAGCGACACATCGATGCGGCGCTCGGTGGCGACGTCAACGACTACGTTGCTGGTAACCGCGGTTTGGAACCCGGGTTGCGTGATGGTGACGGAGTAGGTGCCGATGGGCAGCTCAGGAATGACGTAGTTGCCTTCCGCCGAGGATTGGGTGGTGCGCTCCAGGCCCGTGGCCGTGTTCTTCACTTTCACGGTGGCACCGGGGATGACTGCGCCGGAGGTGTCAGCGACAGTTCCGAGAATGGTGCCACGGAAGGTCTGGGCTGAAACGAGCGTCGCCGAAACGACCAGCAACACGAGGAGTAGAACCACGCAACCCTTGGAGTTCATTCGTCCCTCGGAGATCAGGAAGTACAGATTGTGCCAGATTATAATCCGCACGCTGCCGCAGGCGTTATGCGTGAGAATTTATGAGGCGCATCAGTTTTTTAGATGGTCGTATTCGGACCGGGCCTGCTTGAGCAATACGAGATCGGGGTCGGCCTGCTTCCACGTCGAGAAGAGGTCCTGGTATGCAATGCGGGAGGCGGGCTTGTCGCCACCGAGGGCCAAGGCACGTGCCAGTTGCAACTGCGCCAAGGCTTCAATGGGTGAAGTCTGGGCCACACCGCGGTGAGACAAGATTTTCTTGAACTCGACGGTCGCTTCGGCTCCCTTGCCGGCTTTCAAGTAGGCCATGCCGCGCACATAGATTGGGACCATAGAACCGATGTTCTGGAGGCCGAATTCGTACGGCGTAGCCACTTCCAACAAGGAGATGGCGCGCTCGGTGTCGCCCTTGTGCAGGGCCATGGTGGCCCTGATGCTGGGCAGCCAGTAGCTCTGGAGGATGGTGTCTAAGGGCGCTTCGGCATTCAACTTGTCGGCGATCTTCTGGGCCTGGGCCAGATCTCCTATTTCAGCAAAGGTCATGGCGGCGGCAATCTGAACGTCGCGGCCGGGGGAAGCCGCCTGAGCCTGGCTGATCAGCTTCCGGGCTTCGGCAGCATTTCCGAACAGCGCCTCGCGATAGGCACCGTTGGCCAGCCAAGTGGCGGCGGCCTCCGGGGAGCCATCGCGTTGGGCAGCGGTTGCGGCGCGTTGCGTGGATTCGCGCGACTTCTGCATCTGCCCATTGTCGGCCTCGGCGTCGGCGTAAAGGCCAACAATAGCCGCCTCGGCGCCGGCAAGATCCCCGGCGGACTGTAGCTCATGCTGCATTTCGGTTTCGTTGTTCTGCAGGAACGCGATGCTAAACCGCAATTCGCGGAGGTACTCGTTGTCGAGACCCTGCTGCTTGGCTTTCTGGTAAATGGCCAAGGCTTCATCCACGCGGCCGAGGGAAAGGTACGCGTCGATGAGGTTGGCGTAGCCGGTGACCGAGGAAGGCGCCACTTCCATGGCAATGCGGGATTCTTCCGCTGCCTTGTCGAAGTCGCCCATCACTTCATAGTTCAGGGCGAGGTTAACGTGCGGAGCCACCTCATTGGGATACTCCTGAGACCACTGGCGGTACACCTGGTTGGCTTTCTCGAGTTCGCCGGTAGCGAAGCTGTAATAAGCGGCCTCGATATAAAACTGCTCGCGTTCACTGACCCGATCGCGCAGCTCAAACGCTTTGCGGAAGTTTTCGGCTGCCGCAGAGGTCTCACGCAAGTTGTACTGCGCCATGCCCAGCGAGGCGTACGCGCGGGCGAAGTTGGGATCGAGCTCAATGGCGCGCTTGTGGTAGGGGACGGACTCGGCGTCGCCTTTCAGGGCTTGCATGGAGCGACCAGTCGAGTATGCCTGCAGGGCGTCGAGCGAAGAGGTGGTCACCTGGTCGAGTGGCTTGTTAAAGCGTCTGACGGAAATCAGCGACTCGCCCAGCTTCTCGCGCAACTCGTCGCCGGCTTCGCCGAGACGCTTGAGGACGTTGTCGCGGTTGGCGGCTTCGGCCTGCGCGCTAGCCAGGGTGTCTCCGGTCTGGCAGTTCACAGCTTTCAGCCCGATCATGTAGTGGCTGCCGACGCTGCCGATGGAGCCTTCCAGCAATGCCTTGCTGTTGCTGCGCAGACAGACTTCATGCGCCAGATCGTGGGTCAGCCGGGCGTCGGGAGGCTGGTCCATCAGCTTGAGCGTTGAGCTGACACGCCGGTCAGAAAGTACGTTGAGGAAGGGAGATTGTTCGAGCTGAATGGCGAGCGCCTGCTTGAGGGTGCCGTCGAAGACCGTGTCGCCGGTGGTGTTGACGAAATCGGCGATGACGATGGTGTCTTTCTGGCCGAGCTTCGGCGTCTTGTGGGACTGCTGGTAGAACCAAATCCCGACAGCGGCTGCGACCAGCAACACGGCGGCAATCACGCCGCCGATCAACCGCCAGTTCCGGGCTGGCTGGAGGACGTCTTCTGCTTCGTCCTCAAGAGGCTCGGGATAGACCGAGATTCGCCGGAGGTGGTCAACCGACTTTCCAGATGGATGCTTCGAACGTTCGGCCGAAATTCGAGAGGGCGGCCTGGTTGCGTGCCGGGAAGATCTGGGTGCAAGGTGATCGAGCGCTTCGGCAGGGGCGAAGTTCTGGGTGTCGGTGGTGTCGCGCTTAATGCGCTTGAGGTCGGCGCAAATTTCCGAGGCGTGCTGGTAGCGAAGCTCGCGGTCTTTCTCCAGGCACTTGGCAATGACGTCTTCGAGCTTGGACGGAACATCAGGATTGAGGCGCACCGGCGCGATGGGCTCGGAGTGAAATAGCGCATCAAACATGTTGGCCGAGGTGCCGCCGCGAAACGGCAACAGGCCAGTGACCATCTCGTACAAAACGATGCCGAAGGAGAACAGGTCGGTGCGCGCATCGAGATCCCAGCCACGAGCCTGCTCGGGCGACATGTAGGCCATGGTGCCCATGAGCTTGCCGGGATTGGTCAGGCGAGCGCCTTCAGGCTCGGTCATCATGGTGCTGCGCTGCGCATCAATCAGTGGATTGGGCAGAACCTTGGCGAGGCCGAAGTCGAGCACCTTGGCGTGGCCGCGACTGGTGACGAAAATGTTGGCTGGCTTGATGTCGCGATGGACGATTCCCTGCTTGTGGGCGGCGTCGAGGGCCTCGGCAACATCGAGGGCAACGCGGAGGGCGGGATCGAGCTTCATCGGATTGCCGTCGAGGATCTGGAAGAGCGTGTGCCCTTCCATATACTCCATGACGATGTAGGGCTTGCCGCCCTCCTGACCGATTTCGTAAACCGTGCAGATGTTGGGATGGTTCAGGCCGGAGGCGGAGCGGGCCTCGCGGCGAAAGCGCTCGAGCGCGGTGGAGTCATCCACCATCTCGTCGGGCAGGAACTTGAGGGCCACGAATCGGCCCAAATCAAGGTCCTCCGCCTTATAAACGAGGCCCATGCCTCCACCACCAAGCAGTTCGACAATGCGGTAGTGAGAGATGACGGTGTCGATCATGACGGGAAAAACGGCGCAAAGCCCTTAGATTCGCATGTTAGGGAGTGCAACAGGGCAAGTCAAATGATAAGGATGTGGGTACGGCTTTGGTTGCAGAAGAGGCCGCCCAAAAGCGTCATGCACGTGTAGCACTAACGTAGAAGACCGGAACCATGGAGGTGCTGTCCCGCCACCGTGGAGCGGATTTTGGTTGTCGGGCTCAATGGGCGGTAGTGAGCTCGGTCGCGGACGCCGACTTAGCTGCCCGCTTGGGACGAAGCCTGCGCCGCAGAGGCTCTTCGATAAAGCGATAGACCAACGACGAGATGATCAGCATCATGATCAGCCACAGTCCGATGCCGACAAAACCCTGGTTGCGTAGGGCCTGGGTCTTGAAGTCGTGGAAGAACGGCCAGATGAAGAAGGAATGCAGCAAATAGAAGCTGTAGCTGGCGTCTCCAAAGAGCACGAGTAGCCGGTTGTTGAGAAGACCGACCCACTTGGGTTCGAGCGCGATGCCGTAAACCAGCGCGGCAAAGGCCGGGCCAGACATAGCGGTATGCACGATCAGGTAGGGAACGTAACGAGAGGCGAGAGCGGTGGCGGCGACTCCGAGAAGGCCGAGCGCGACGAGTGGCCATGCCAGCTTCGGATTGCGCTCGGTGCGGAGGAAGAGGTATCCGCAGGCCATGCCCATGAGGAACTCGGGGAGCCGCACCAGGGGAAAGAACTTTACGAAGTTGACGGCAGCGCTCCAGTCGGCGCTGCTGACGTAGGGTGATCCCGCCGGACGGAGTGCGAGGAAGCCGCCGGAGACGGCGAGGCCGACGATCCAACAGGCGGGAATCATCGTCCATAGTGCCTTGCGCGAAAACTTTCCGAAACGCACCAAGAGGAACGGAAACAAGATGTAGAAGAAGGCTTCGACCGAGAGGCTCCAACTGACCGAATTCCATGACAGCGCCGCGCCCGGGACCCAGGATTGGAGCAAGAGCAAGACCAGCGCAGTGGTCAGAGCGAAATGATGCTCACCGAATGCGAAGAATGGGATGTGCATCTTCAAAGCGCCGTATATCCAGAATGGCAAGGTGAGCAGGAGCGCGAAGAGATAGGCGGGGTAAATGCGCGCGAAGCGGGTTTGCCAGAAATCGCGCAGCACGATGTTGCGTCCGGCGTAGGTGTAGACAAGGATGAAGCCGGAGAGGACGAAGAAGAAACTCACGCCGACATAGCCGATTCCGGCGAGCAATTTCAGCCAGCGGGGGCCGCTGAGCACGCCGATCTCGTTCATGTGGAAGAGCGCGACGTGAAAGGCGGCGACGAATCGTATGGAGGTCAACGCGGGCAAGCGGGGGCGAGGAACGGCGAAGGTCATGAATATTGATACGGAGGCGCAACAAAATCGGTTCCGTAAAGGCACCAGTCTATCAGCGACGCGAGAAAGGAGCGTAAAGAACCGGAGGAATCAACTGGATTTCTTTGGCGTCAAGTCCTCGAAGGGCACGTTCATGATGGGATACAGCTGCCAGTCTTTGTAGTCGAAGTGCCACCACTCGGTGGGGTTGACCTCGAAACCTTCCGCCTCCATGGCGGAGCGGAGCAGGGCGCGGTTGGCGTTTTGTTGCGGGGTGCCGCCGGTGTAGTCGGAGTGGGCGCGCTCGGACATCTCGTCGTAGCCGCTGGGCATGTCGAGTGGCTGTCCGGTGCGAAGGTCATAGATGGTGAGATCGACGGCGCAGCCGCGATTGTGCTTGGAGCCCTTCGAGGGGTCGGCGACATAGGCGTGGCCGGAGACGGGCGTGCCGTCCCAGAACATTTTGGTCACGTACCAGGGGCGGTAGCCGTCGAAAATAAGTAGGCCGTAGCCTTGCGCGTGCAGTTTGAGATTGGCTCGAACGAGCGCCTCGGCCGCCGGTCGCTGCAGAAAGGCGCGGGCCTGCGAGTAGAAGGGCGTGCCCATGAAGTTGTTATCGGAGGCGTAATGGATGTCGAGCTTGATGGTGGGGTCGAGCTTGATGAGTTCGACAAGGTCGGGCTGGCGGAAGGGGCCGGGTTCGGCTGGAGGTTGGGCCTTGAGAGCTTCGGCACGCAACTGCGGCACGGGCTTGAGCGGGGTGATCTTGAAGGTCTGGGTTTGTTGCTGCGCGAGGAGCGAGGCTGAGACGACGAGAACGAAGAGGAGTCGGCGGAGCATGGTGACTCAGAATAAACCAGGCTGGGGTTGGCCGCTGGTTTCCCCGGCATCGCGGTTTGTGTAAGTTAGATTCAGGTAGCCATCGATATGCAGGAAAACGAGTCTGTCGTCATTCGTCCGGCGCGCAACATTTTGGGGAGTATGCGGGTGCCGGGAGATAAATCCATTTCGCATCGGTACGCCATGCTGGCGGCGCTGGCCAACGGACGGTCGCGGTTTGAGAACTATTCTCCGGGCGCTGATTGCGCCAGCACGCTGGGCTGCGTGCGAAGCGTTGGGCTGTAAAGTCGAGCGCGAAGAAAAGGGCGCGGTGGTGATTGACGGCATTGGCGCACAGTTGAAGGAACCGAGCGCGGCGCTGTCGACTGCGGCAATTCGGGCTCGACGATGCGGATGATGAGTGGCATCGTAGCGGGACAACCGTTTGCGAGCGAGTTGATTGGGGACGAGTCGCTGTCGCGGCGGCCTATGAAACGGGTAATGGAGCCGCTGCGCCTGATGGGAGCGAAAATCAACGGGCACGACGATCATGCTCCGCTGTTGATCAACGGGCAGCGTCTAAAGGGCATTGAGTACGCGCCTCCGGTGGCCAGTGCGCAGGTGAAGACGTGTCTGCTGTTCGCGGGGCTGTTGGCCGAGGGGACGACGGTGGTGAACGAGCCGACGCGGACGCGCGATCACGGCGAGTTGGCGCTGCGGGCGTTTGGTGCGGAGGTGTCGCGCAAGGGCAACGCGGTAAGCATCGCGGGAGGACAGGCGCTGCATCCGCTTGAGGCGTACGTTCCGGGGGACAGCTCGTCGGCGGCGTTCTTTCTGTGCGCGGCGGCGATCTTTGGCGAGTCGAACCTGGTGATTGACGGCGTGCTGCTGAATCCGACGCGCTCTGCCCTGCTGGATGTGCTGGCGGCGATGGGATGCCGGATCAACATGATGCGGGTGGATGAACAGTTCGGCGAGCTGGTGGGAACGATTTCGCTGATTGCTAACGTGAAGAAGCCGGTTGAGATTTCCGGCGCGCTGACGGCTCTGCTGATTGATGAATTGCCGGTGCTGGCGGCCATAGCGCCTTATACCGCAGGCATGGTGGTACGCGACGCGGGCGAATTGCGGGTGAAAGAATCGGACCGTTTATCAGCGGTGACGCGGAACCTACAGGCGATGGGTGCTGAGGTCGAGCAGACTACCGATGGGTGGAAGATTCCCGGCGGACAGAAGCTGCATGGCGCGGAGATCGAGAGTTTCGACGATCACCGCATCGCGATGGCGTTTGCAATTGCCGCTCTGCGGGCGGAAGGCGAGACGGTCATACGGAATTCGGGGTGTGTGGCGATTTCGTATCCGGGATTCTTCAGCGATCTGGAGAAGGTGGTGGAGCGGTAGCTTTTAGCTCAGCGGCTAAAGCCGCGGTAGAAAGTGATCCTGACTGCACCGCTAAAGCGGGGCTCCACCCAATACGGCCAGCTTGAACTTGCGTCCGCAAGCCTGGGCAAAAAAACGGAGCGGCAAGTTGCCGCTCCATTTCGGTGTGAAACTTTGCTAAATCAGCGTATGCATTTCGCGAGGGTTGGCGTCGAATTGAAAAGCTGGGCAGGAACTAACGAGATACGATAGGACGCCAGTGATGAGCTAGGAATGAAGAACTGACCATGCTGCTAGATACAGGGGAACCGTGACTCCAAGGTAAAGCACTTCCATGCCTTATCTTCTTCCCATGACGCCGAAAAGAGCGCCCCGACAAGCAACATAAGACCGGTCAGCACGAAGTAGGCAGGAGGAAATGGCGGAAACGCCTTGCTATCGGTGTAGATCTTGTATACTCGCACGACCTCATGCGCAAGAGCGCCCGCCGCTCCATAACCACACCTCTGCCAAAATCCAAACCGCTGATGACCGTGAATTTGAGGAACAAACGGTGGTAGCGCCACGCCTTATCTAAGACTCGCCGAGAGGTATCTCTGATAACGGTTGGTAAGTACTGCACAACAAAGGGAAGATCATCAGAACCGTGAACATTATGATCCCAATCCATTCATGCGCTTATCTGTAGTGATCCGCTCCCGGACTGACTCACGCCGCTATAATACTGCACCGGAAATGTCTGCAGGGGGGATACAAAATCTCAGGAGGCTGGACGTCACGACTGGAGTACGTAGGCATAGCTATCGGGTCGCTCCTGCTCGATTCCACAGTCTGTGCTTAATTGATTCGCTGTCAAGTGAAAATTTCCGTACTCATTAGACGGTTAAACTGGGACATCGGTTCGCCATTTCAGTCAAAATAAGTCCTCACGGTATCTGTATGATAGTTGCAATGACTCGATGTACAGGCTCGACCGGCTCTGGTAGTTCGCCGTCATACGGCTCGATGCCAAGCTCGGCGCGGGGTTCGCCTTCCGGCTGCGCGGCCTCGCCGTCCTTCTTCTTCAGGCGGACGACAGTAATCTTGGCAAAGCCTTCTTCGAACTTTGGCGGACGCAGCTTGCCGGCCATGCGCAGCATGACTTCTTCAGGGACGTTGCGCTCGCGGCGGCGGTTGCGCTCGATGCAAACCTCGGGCGGAACGTCGAAGAAGACGGCGTGAGCTTCGTAGCCAAAATCGTTGGCCAGCTTGATCCAACTGCGGCGCTCGTGGGGCGAGAGGTTGGTGGCATCCACGTAATTCCATGGGCGACGGGCCAACAGGCGGGCGCGCAGCATGGAACGCGAGCGTGGAAAAGACCAGGTCCTGATAGCGCTGCTCGGTGACGTCGTCGAACAGCAGAATGCGCACCATGTCGCTGGAAAGCGGCAGAATGCTGTGACGCTTGAACCAGGTGCTCTTGCCGGAGCCGGGCAAGCCGATGGAGAGGACAACCGCTCCCTTGGACTTTCTGCGACTCGTGCGGTGCCGGAGGACGTGCACGCCGCGGCAGCTGCGGCTCGGTCGCCTCGGGTTCGTTATCGGCTTCAGCGGCTTCACCGGTAGGTCCGCCGGGAGCAGGCAAAGACGGCGCCGGACCGACTGCGGGTGTTGCGGTCTGCGGGCGTCCGCCGCGTCCACGGCGTCCGCGACGGCGGTTGCGATCACGGTCGCGGCGCGGGCCCTGCGGCGGTTCTTCGCCGCCTCCGGTCTGCGGAGCGGCAGGTTGTCCTCCGTCGACTTCCGGCGGCTCGGCGTCGGGGGGGCTGCATGGCCCTCGATGCGGTTGCCGATGTCGTCGGGAATCGGTTCGGGAAATCTCGGTTGGAGAGGAGCCGGTTGATCCTGGCCCTGCTTTTCGGGTTGCTCTTTGCGCCGCTTCGAACGGTCGCGCATCCATCTGCGCATGTTGTACTTGTAACACCGTTGGGGCGCCCTGAGCAATGTCAGCCGGGGTTCCCGGGACGCGAAAACCCACACTAATGTGACATCGGGCATACCCTACATGTGATGCCGGACATTTGCCGCACCCTCTGGCGGATGCTAACCTTTTAGTTTCGGACAGCGTGTCCGGAGGGCAATCATACGCAAGCAGTACCGGTTTTTTTGATAGCGCAGCACGACCTTACCTAGAGAGGTGTTATGGCGATTAAAGTTGGTATCAATGGATTTGGCCGCATCGGCCGCAACGTGCTTCGTACCGCACTCAACGACAAGGGAATTGACATCGTAGCGGTCAACGACCTGACCGGCCCCAAGACTCTGGCCCACCTGCTGAAGTACGACTCGGTGCTGGGCAACCTGTCGAACGACATCATCGCAGGCGACGACTTTATCACCGTCGACGGCAAGAAGATCAAGGTCTTCTCGGAGCGGGAGCCGGCCAAGCTGGACTGGAGCTCGCTGGGCGTGCAGGTGGTGATCGAATCGACCGGCAAGTTCACCAAGGCCGAGGCGGCGAAAGAGCACCTGCAAGGGCACGGTGAAGAAGGTCATCATCTCCGCCCCGGCGACAGGCGAAGACATCACCATCGTGATGGGCGTCAATGAAGACAAGTACGATGCGGCGAAGGACAACATCATCTCCAATGCATCGTGCACCACCAACTGCCTGGCGCCCGTGGCCATGGTCCTCAACGACAAGTTCAAGATCGTCAGCGGCACCATGACGACCATCCACTCCTACACCAACGATCAGGTGATTCTGGACTTCCCGCACAAGGACCTGCGGCGCGCACGCGCGGCGGCCCTGTCGATGATTCCGACCTCGACCGGCGCGGCCAAGGCAATTTCGCTCGTGATCCCCGAGCCTGAAAGGCAAGCTGGACGGATTCTCGATGCGCGTGCCGACGCCGAACGTCTCGGTGGTGGACCTGGTTGTGTTCGTGGAGAAGGCGACCACGGTGGAGGAAGTCAACGCGGCACTGAAGGCGGCTTCAGAGGCCGGCCCGCTCAAAGGCTACCTGGGCTACACCAGGGAAGAACTCGTTTCGTCGGATTTCAAAGGCGATTCGCGTTCTTCGATCGTGGATGCGCCGATGACGCGCGTGGTGGCGGGCAACTGCGTGAAGGTCATCGCGTGGTACGACAACGAGTGGGGATACTCCTGCCGTGTGAAGGACCTGATCCACTACCTGGCGGGCAAAGGCCTGTAAGACGTTCAGGCCGGTTCTCCGAGACTGACTTCCGTCGGTGAAGGAAAAACCCCACCCAGGCAAAAACGGCTTGGGTGGGGCTGCACACCTACAAACTGGGACGAGCAACGGCCGCAGAGTTGTGCTCCGCGACAAGAGCATGCGGGGGTGTTATGTCGAAGCTGTCGATCAAAGATCTTCCTCTGAGTGGCAAGCGAGTCTTTATGCGCGTGGATTTCAACGTTCCGCTCGACGACGGACGGGTGATGGACGACACTCGCATCCGCGAGACGCTGCCCACCATCGAGTACGCGCTGCGCCACGGTGCTCGCCTGATTCTGGCCTCGCACCTGGGCCGTCCCAAGGGCAAGGCGAATCCGAAGATGAGCCTGAAGCCGGTGGCCGAGCGGTTGCGCATCCTACTGGATGAGGTGCTTCGCCGCGGCGAAAACGTAGGATTCTCTCCCGACTGCATTGGGCCGCAGGCGGAGGAGATGGCGACCAAGCTGGAGCAGGGCCAGACCCTGCTGCTGGAGAACCTGCGCTTCCACGCGGAAGAGGAAGCGAACGATCCGGAATTCGCCAGGAAATTGGCCAAGCTTTGCGACTATTACGTAAACGACGCCTTCGGATCGGCGCATCGGGCGCATGCCTCCACCGAAGGAATCACTCACTTCGTAGAGAAGAACGCAGCCGGCCTGCTGATGGAGAAGGAACTCGAATATCTGGGCAAGGCGCTCAGCCACCCGCAGAAGCCCTTCGTAGCGATTCTGGGCGGGGCCAAGGTCAGCGACAAGATCGGCGTCATCCACCACCTGATGTCGAAGGTGGACACGCTCATCATCGGCGGCGGCATGGCCTACACGTTCCTGAAGGCGCAGGGCCACGAGATCGGCAAGTCGCTGCTGGAGGCCGACAAACTCGACCTGGCCAAGCAGACGCTGGCTGACGCCAAGGCAAAGCACGTCAAACTGCTGCTGCCGGTGGACCACGTGGTCGCGGATAAAGTGGCGGCGGACGCGCGCATCAGAAATATCGGTGAAGGACAGGCGATTCCGGCGGACATGATGGCGCTCGACATTGGTCCGAAGTCAGTAGAGCTGTTTACTTCGGAGATCGGCACGGCGCGCACCATCATATGGAACGGCCCCATGGGAGTGTTCGAGATCGAGGCCTTTGCCAAAGGAACGAAAAAGATCGCCGATGCGGTCGCAGACAATGGGGCTGCTACCACCATCGTGGGCGGCGGCGATAGCGTTGCGGCAGTGAAGGCCGCAGGCGTGGCAGACAAGATCTCGCACATCTCGACGGGCGGCGGAGCATCGCTGGAATTTCTGGAAGGCAAGAAGCTGCCGGGAGTAGAGGCGCTTACGAACAAGTAGTAACTGGGCGCTTCTGCGAAAGAATGGCGTGAGCCATGCCTCTGTCCGATCGATTCGATCTAGCGGAGGCGACGGCCCGTGCTGCGTCCGAACACACTGAGCCGTAGCGCTGTCAGTCACAGACGCCACTGCGCGGAAGTCGCCTAATGATCAAGGCTACCGTTGCGCTTTGCATTGCTCTCCCGCGAGGCCGTTCGCTGGTCATCTCCGGTCCCGGAGACATCACGGGTGAGAGCTGCGACGCCATCGTCAACGCAGCGAACTCTTCGCTCATGGGTGGCGGTGGGGTGGATGGCGCGATTCATCGCGCGGGCGGCCCAGCCATTCTAGAGGAGTGCAAGGCTGTCGTTGATCGCCAAGGCCGACTGCCCGCGGGCAAGGCGGTAGCGACCGTCGGCGGCCGGCTGGCGGCGAAATATGTCATCCACACGGTGGGCCCGGTGTGGGTCGGGGGAGACAGTGACGAACCGGCGATACTGGCGAGTTGCCACACCGAGTCGATTCGCGTGGCGGACGAATTGATGGTTAACACCATCGCGTTTCCTGCCATCTCGACCGGCATTTACGGTTATCCTGTAGAGCTGGCGGCAGCAAGTCGCCATAGCCAGCGCCGCCGAGGCGCTGGCAGCGCAGTGAACGTCCGCGAAGTGAAATTCGTACTGTTCGACAGCGGCGCCCTGCAGGCGTTTTGTGACGCCGCCAGAATTACGCTGAAAGCAAATCCTTAAGACTGGACTCATATCATGCCCCGTAAGAAAGTCATTGCCGCCAATTGGAAGATGTACAAGACGCCCGAACAGACCGCGGCTTTTTTCGCGGAGTTTCTGCCGCTGGCCGCGGACCACGACCGTGACGAGATCGTCGTATGCCCGCCCTACATCGACCTGCACACCGCCGTCGGTGCGGCTGCCGGTTCCAACGTATTCATTGGCGCGCAGAACATGCACTGGGAGAAGGAAGGCGCATTCACCGGAGAAATTTCGGCGCCCATGCTGAACGCTATCGGAGTGACACACGTCATTCTCGGGCACTCCGAGCGCCGCCAGTACTTCAACGAAACGGACGACACGGTCAACCGCAAGCTGGAGTATGCGCTGGAGAGTGGACTGACGCCCATCGTGTGCGTTGGAGAAGTGCTGGAAGAACGCGAGGCGGGGCTGACGGAAGACGTACTGCGACGCCAGTGCATGCGCGCCTTCAACGGGATCTCGGCGAAAAAAGCGGCGAAGATGAGCATCGCATACGAGCCGGTATGGGCCATCGGCACCGGAAAGACGGCCACGCCCGCAATGGCGGCGGACGCGCATGCGGTGATCCGGCATGAGGCGGCAAAGGCTTTCGGCGATGATTTCGCGGCGGGGCTGCGCATTTTGTACGGAGGCAGCGTGAAGCCGGACAATGCGACGTCGCTCATGTCGGAAGAAGAGATTGATGGAGCGCTGGTCGGCGGGGCCAGCCTCGACGCGAAGAACTTCATCAAGATTGTGAAGTATTAAGAACCGAAAGGAAGCCCTGATGTACTGCAATCAATGTGGCAAGGCGAACCCCGACGATGCCCGCCTGTGTGCGTATTGCGGTGCATCAGTAACGGCTGCGCCAGCCGAACGGCGCCTGGTGCGGCGGCGTGGCGAGCGCCGCATCGCCGGCGTCGCAGCTGGCGTCGCGAACTATTTTGGATGGAACATCACGGCGGTGCGCCTTGTCTGGCTGCTGCTCCTGCTGTTCGCAGGAACGGGCGGACTGCTCTACCTCATCCTGTGGATTGTGATGCCTCTTGAGGGCTGAGGACTTCGCCAGAAACTCATGCCTTAGGGTTGCCGGGCTTTCGATTTCTTGCCCTCATCAGGACGACGACGGCGGCAGCAGCAGCAGCGGCTATGAGGATGATCTGTGCGGTTCCCATAACCTCGATTATCCAGATGGGAAGTGGCGGAGGCCAGCAGAATCGGAGTTGAGCGCATGGTGCGTTCCAAATCGGCACGACGCCAGGAATCCAGTATTCATGAGCGAACAGGAACACCCCGGCCCCCGGATCAACATCCTCGACATTCTGCGCAAGAAGCGCAACGGCGAGGAGTTATCGCGCGAGGAAATCGAACACCTCGTCAGCGGGTACACGCAGGGCGAGATTGGCGAACATCAGGCGGCCGCCTGGCTGATGGCAGCGCATGTGCGGGGGCTGTCGCGGGCGGAAACTGCGTACCTCACCGAAGCCATGTTGGGCTCGGGCGAACAGATCGACCTGAGCTCACTGCCAGCGAAGAAAGTGGACAAGCACTCGACCGGCGGCGTTGGTGACAAGACATCGCTAATCCTGGCACCGCTGGTGGCCGCAGGCGGCCTGATTGCACCCATGATTAGCGGCCGGGGGCTGGGCCATACCGGCGGCACCCTGGACAAGCTGGAAGCCATCCCGGGCTTTCGCGTGAACCTGTCAGTCGATGAATTCAAGCGTGTGCTGGCGGAGTGCGGTTGTTGCATCACCGGACAGACAGCGGAGATCGCACCGGCCGACCGCAAGCTCTACAACTTGCGTCACTTCACCAGCACCATCGACAGTCCGCCACTCATCTGCGCGTCGATCATGAGCAAGAAGCTGGCGGAGGGCATCGACGCGCTGGTGCTGGACGTGAAGACGGGTTCGGGCGCCTTCATGAAACGCGAAGAAGATGCGGCGCTGCTGGGCGAGTTAATGGTGGATACGGCCAAACGGATGGGCGTCCGTGCGGTGGCGCTGGTTACGGGAATGGACCAGCCGCTGGGATGGAAGATTGGGAACGCGCTGGAAGTGGAAGAGGTCATAGAGGCGTTACAGGGAGAGGGACCAACCGATCTGGTTGACTTGACGGTCACGCTGGCGGCCTGGATGTTTCACCTCGGAGAGAGAACAGCGACCGTCGGAGAAGGCGAGCGGCTAGCGCGGGAACTACTGGCGTCGGGCGCGGCGCGGGAGAAATTCCGGCGGATGGTCGAGCTGCAGGGCGGTGATGCTCGAGTAGTTGAAGAGCCGGACCGACTGCCCAAAGCAAAGCACAGGACGGATATTGCAAGCGGCTCGACGGGGTTTGTCGCGGCGATGGACTGCGAACTCATTGGAACGGCGGGGGTGCTGCTGGGCGGCGGACGCCAGGGCGAAAGCGATATTGTTGATCCCGCGGTGGGAATCGTGATGCGGAAGCGGCTGGGCGACCCGGTGCAGCAAGGCGAAGCACTCTGCACAATGCACTACAACTCAGCTGAGCGGCTGGAAGCAGCGCGACTGATTCTTGAGAGAACCATTCAGGTTGAAGCGGTCGCGCCGACACGGCAGGCACCGCTGGTCCGGCAGATCATCCACGACAACTGACAGCGACCAGCGTCCCTCGGGGGTGAGAAAGCAGCCTGCCAGCACGACAGGCAGCGAGCAGCAACGGAACAAAAGCTTGCCTTACGAGGCGAACCTTCCGCCTCACGAATCCTGTTGTCGGCTACTTCTCCAGATCGTTTATCTTCGCATTCGCGTCAGTGGAGAGGACGAGTATCTTTCCGGCGCTGCCGGATGAGCCAGTAACCACGTACGCGATACCGACCGTACTTCCGTTGTTGACGAGCGGTGCACGACCCGTGCTGTCGACACTGTAGGTGAGGGCCGCGGTCAGGCCCTGCTGCGGTCCTCCGGGACCACTGATGTCGTAGGTCAACGCCAGATTGCCATTGCCGTCGGCAGAAGCTGAATCATCTTCCACCGTAACGCTGGGAAGCACGGTCTGTAACGTCGCCCCCTGATACGATCCGCTGATTGAGCTGTTGGTATAGGGCGAGCCGAACTGCGGAACGGTGGTTCCTGCGGTTACGGCGGCGTCACCCACCAGCGTGAAAGCCGTATTGCCGGAGAAGTACATCACGATCGGACTACTGCCGAATCCCGAGACCGTAGCGCGACCATTCGTGGCGATATTGTAGGTCGCCGCTGGGTACTTGTTGGCGCTCAACGTGCCGCCGAGATTCTCGTCGGTGGAAACGGAGAGCCCACCCTGACCGTTGAAGGTGGCAGTCGCAAGCAAGCCATAAGGCACAGCGTTGCCGTTTGAAACGCCGGCACCTTGCAACTGGGCCACCGTGGTGGTGTTGAGCGAGCTGTTGGACCAGTTGGCGGGGTTGTTGAACAGCGTGAATAGTGATAGCGGCGCCAAACTGGATACGGGATCAATGCTCAACATTATGAGTTCGGTGGTGGAAGCGGCGTAAAAGCTGTAATTGGTGGTGGCCGAGTTGACTGTCATGGCGGCCGTGCCGCGTTGCGTCACCGGATCGATGGTGAGGAAGTTACCCGTACCGGCGGTGCTGTGGGTGACCGTACCGTTGTCGTTGGAGTCCTCTTCAAGAGCGGTCCAAGCGCCCGTGGTGTCGGCGGTGAAGGTACCCGCCGCGGCGTAACGGCTGGCGGCAACGTCAACCCCGGCGCCACCGTAGGCCCAGGAAGCCGCTAGCTGAGCGAGTGTGATCTTGACGACCGAAGTCACTTTGCGCATGTAACCCGTGCCCTGGTTACCGGTATTGCCATTCTGGATAAACCGAATAGTTCCCGAAGCAGGCGCCGCCACCTGATAGGTAAATGTGCCGAGCGTCGGGATGTTCAGCGTCATTGGGCCGGTGTTGGTTGCGCCAATGGAATAAGTCCCAGTAAAGGTGAGATTGGTTTTGACCCCGACGACGGAGTTGGAGTCCATGAGTCCGGCAGTGATATTGCCGTTACCATCGGCGGTGAAAGTTCCTGCCTGCTCGACCAGGTTACCGCCGTTGTAGCCCGAGAACGAAAATACGTAAGTGCCGTTCAGGCGCGAAGTCGGTCCGTTAATCGTTAATGTTAGAGGAGCAGAGGCGGTAGCCGGAGGCGACTCCGAATCGCTCACCTGCACGGTGAAGGTCTGAGATTCCTGATTGGTGGGCGTGCCGCTGATGAAGCCCGAGGACTGGAGGGTCAGTCCGGCAGGCAGCGTTCCCGACGTGATCGACCAAGTATAAGGAGGCACACCACCGGTGGCTGACAGCGATGCGGTGTACGGCACTCCGACGGAGCCGCTGGTGAGCGAGGTGGTTGAAACGGCGAGGGCGGGACTTACCGTGATGGTCTTAGTGGCAATGTCGACGGCCGCGATGGGAGTCTGCGAATCGGTAACCTGGACTTTGAAGGTGGTGGAGCCTAGAACCGTCGGCGTCCCGCTTATGACGCCCGCCGGGCTTAGCGTCAGTCCGGGCGGCAGAGTGCCGGAGGACATCGCCCAGGTGAACGGCCCCATCCCGCCAACTGAAGTCAGCGTAGCGGAATACGGAACATTGATGACCGCAGCTGGCAGCGCCGCAGGGCTGATGACCAACGGCAGGACCGGAGTCGGCGGACGGCCAGTGGCGCAGGACACTGCGAAAAGCAGGAGAAGACTGCAGGTAGCGAGAGAAAGAGCGCGCTTCAAGGCTGTCATCAATGTCCTCGTGGCCCAAATAACTTCCGTGCCGGGAGTAGCCATGCGCCGCCATGCTGCGGAAGGCGTACAAAGAAACTTAAGGTACTCCGCAGCCCGTGCGGCAAGCAAGCCGAATTCCCCTGCCGTAGCACTATGGTAACTGGAGAAGGGGGCGCGTGCATTGGGAATTGGCGCGGAAGCGGCAGTTCCGTTAATCGCCGAGGCCCTCGCAGGCATCTGATGTCATTATGAGTCACCGCAATCTTAAAGAGCCCAAACTCAATTGGCGAAGATGGTTCGCCTTGACGCTGTGGATGGCATCTCTGGCCGGCCAAGCCACGATGGCGCACGGGCAGGCTGCAGCCGCCAGTCCCGAACCACAACGTAAGACCAGCACGCCTTACAGCGGCGACCTCACGATTTTCGACTATCCGGAGCGCGAACAGAAGCTCCATATCCAGCAGGTCATGGACTTCCTTGGTATCGCGCCGGGCTCCGCCGTCGCCGATATCGGCGCGGGTTCGGGTTGGTTCACGGTCAGGGCGGCTCAGCGGGTAACGCCCACAGGGAAAGTGTATGCCGTGGACATCAATCCGCAGGCAATCGCTTACGTGAAGAAGAGAGCCCAGCAGGAAGGGCTGACGAATGTTACGACTATTCAGGGCGCCGGAGACGACCCCAGGCTGCCAGCCGGGAGTATCGATGCCGTGCTACTGCTCAAGACTTATCACGAAGTCGCGAAGCCAATAGAGCTCATGCGAAACCTCCGCCGCGCACTGCGCACGAGCGCACGGATTGGCATCATCGACCGTAACGGCAATGGCGAAAATCACGGAGTGTCGAAGGCGATCGTGGTAGCCGAAATGGATTCGGCAGGCTACCGCCTGATTGGTGAGCACGACGATCTGGTTAAAGACGACGGGATGGACTACTTCTTGATCTTCGCGGCTAAGCCCTCAGTGCACTGAGGTAGGCCCGGCTGGTTCCGTAAAGCCCACCCGGCCCTCGCGAATCAGCTTCGACCACTCGGGACTGTCGTCAGCGGCTATCGCCGCGGAATTGATGTGCGCCTGCGCCTTGAGCGCAGGCAGGGACAATCCGCCGGTGACCAGCCGGTTGTGCTCGTACAGCATCTCATCCATCTTGCCGTTCAGCAGTACGCGCCAGTCATAGACGGTAGTTTTGTCTTGGGCCTGCGATGCCGAAACGTCAATGTTTGTAGTGCAATTATTGGTGATGGCGTTGTACCACTCAGGCGTAGCGTGCAGCTCATTGACACGCTCGAGGTAGTCCAGAAAAACTTTTCGGGCGAATTCAGGCTTCACCGTGGTGCGGAAGAGGTAGACTTCCTCGTCTTTGCGGAAGTTGGTGCGCAAGCGAACCACGTCGCGCTCGTCGGTGACGATGTAGATAAGGGCATATTGGCGGAAGAACCCGCGAACAGCAGAATAGGTCTGACCCACCACGTCACGAGTTTCAATGGACATGGGCAGGTGACCCTGGGTGCCGAAATCGAAGCTGACGATGGGGTGGGCGATCAGTGTGGGACCCCACCAGGTGATGAAGAGATCAATGCCGCTCAGGTTCGCCAGATCGTAGGAGCGGGTCTCCCATTGACAGGTGTAGTCGTGCGCCGTGACGTAGCTGCAGTTTCGGACGTTATGGATGGTGATGTGATCGCCGTTGATATCAGCCGACGCGGTTTGTGCGTCGTCGGGCTGCCAGTCACGATACTGCAATGGCCTTAGTGTGAACCACCACGACACGACGAGCACAAACCCGGCATAAGCGATCAGCACGCCGAGATGTCGACGGCGCAGAAACAGCATGGCCGCCAGGACCACAATGAGGTACGCGACGGCCGCTGGCGCGCGCAACGGGGGAAACGGCGAATCGAACAGCAGCGCCGCGGATGTCCAAAAGGTCAGCAGCAGAGCGACGATAATTGCCAATGCAAAAACGATGCGACGGAGCCAGAGCAAAATGCGGTTCCTTTCATGCGAGCGCTACTCGACTTGGTACCCGCAAGCATTAGAACAGAAATATCGGCAAAATCGGGCGAATTGGGCGTGAGCGGGTACGTCCCGAGATCCAGTCCAGACAAAGCGCGGTCGAAATCAGGGGTTGCCGGGAGCAGCGTAAGCAATCACCATTGCACGCCGGGGTAAAGACTCGGCAGATGGATGGTCCGGTAAGAGTTCTGACCGTCAATTTCCATTTGCCAGACGACGGCAGGAGTTGGGGTCTGGGTCAATTCGAGTACCCGTGCGCCGGTTAGATTCAGATCGACAGGGGTCGTCTCGTCCACAAACACATTGCCGTTGGACAGCACTCGCGTATTCCCACCCCACCACGAGTAGGGAGTAGTAAAGGACCACATGCGACTTGCGGTGCGTGAATCCTCGTCGACCTGAAAAATCGCCGCCGTGCTGTAACAGTCAGGCACGCCATCCCCGCCACAGATAGTGCCAATAGAGTCGACGGGGCGATCGTCTCCATTGTCGAACATGGCTAACTCAAAGGCGCCAGTGGTATTCGTACTGGCGAAATTTGCGTCATGTTGCGCGAAAAACCAATCTGATTCTACATTCGAGTCGAGAGTGAAATCTCCTTGATCGCCGAGTTTCCAGATCACGTCCCCAGATCCGTCGCCGTTCTGATAATCAATCTTCAACACCCAGGATTGGTGCCGCAAGGAAAGCAACAGATTTCCGTCATCCTGGGAGTAGACCAGCGCGTTGGCGTGGGTCCAGTCGGGAAACAACATGGGATGCCGATTCACATCCAGATGATCAAACGCGTCCCATACCCAGACCGGGTTATAGTTCGAATCCAGATCAACGATGGCGTCGCCCGTAACTAGAGTCTGGCCGGGAAAACCCGGCAGGTCCGTGAAAGTCCGGGTATCGCTAACGATCAATAGCAGGTGACCATTAGGTAGCAGCACAAAATCGTGATCGATGGAAAAAACCTGAATATTGTAACCAGCGTTGTGAAGGTTCTGACTCAACTGGTTGTAGTCGAACTGGTGGATAGTGTTGCCGGCGAGGTCAATCTCGCGCACCGTACCTCCGGCAGCGCCTGGCAGGTAGAGCACCACCAGCATGTGTCCGTTGGGGAGGAGCTTGATCGGCTGCGGTATGCCCAAGCTGGCGTCGTAATCGTAATACCAGATCACGTCGCCGGCAGGATCCGTTGCGAGTGCCAGGAACTGACCCGTAGCGCCGATGGTGAGGCACATCAGTTCCACTCCCGAAGCAGGTGACGACCCGCTTGCAGTAGTTACATTCATCGTGGGAATTCGGGACGCCGGAATTGTCCCGGTTTGAAAAACATGATCGCCGTCAAACTGCTGGGAGCCGTCGCTGTAGGTCACGATGGCCCGCATGTGATACACCGCGTTTTGTTTCATGCCCGCCACCAGGATGGTGGCCGTCCCGCCAGCCGACGAAGTTGTCTGTGGCGACGTGCGAAATGGGTAAGACAGGTCTTGCCCGAATGCCACCACGACGGAGGCGGGCGCAGGCGTCGATATTGTGTACTGAGCGACAAGCGCATTGCTGGTTGCGGCGACGGTACCCTCAGTCAGCCGAGCCCGGCCCGCGTCTGAAGCGGGAACGTAGACTCCGCCGCAGCCAACAGTCAGCAACAAATACAGGAAAAGAAATTTCGGAAGTGCAAGGGTGAAATACGTCTCGCCTGCCATTGCAGGACGGTGTTTAGTTTCCATCTCCGGCTTCTCCGAGGCGAAAATACCGAACCTACCGCAACGAGGTACGCGATAGATATTCGGTGAAAAGCGTCGGCCAGTTCCAGAGAAGGGCGACTGTTGGGAAAATGCTCCAAAATGCCTAACAGCGAGCAAAATTATATCCGAACATTCTGTCGAAAACGGGAGGCAAGTCTCGGGAGACTTAATAAGAAAGGTCTGCGACCCGGGGTTAAATGCAGATTCGGGAAGCGACGCTACTACTACACGCGGAAAGGAAACAGTGGAGTGGCGCGCCCGGAGAGATTCGAACTCCCGACCTATTGCTCCGGAGGCAATCGCTCTATCCAGCTGAGCTACGGGCGCGTACCCAAAATTATACACTCCGCTGACGACCCGGGATTAGAACCGCGATTCGGCTACAATGTCTTCGATTCTCCATCGGATCGAGGTGCACATGCAGAGCTGGAAAAAAGTTGCCGTATTCGGAGCGGTGGGAGTGGGAGCGACTTTGTTGCTGACAGGACGGCGTCCTCTCGGATTGGCCTTTGCCGCAGGCGGCCTGGCGCTGTTGGCCAGCGAGTATCCCGAGAAGTTTGAAGGTCTGCTGGAGGATGCACCTGACTATCTGAACAAAGGCATGGATATCCTCGCCACGCTCAAGAAGGTGGGCGAGGGTTTTGCCGAGAATACCGGGCGCCGCAGCCTGAACACCATACGCGACATGGAAGCCCAGTTCGGCGATTGAACAGGATTAAGTTAAGGCATGGGGCCGCGATGCGGCCCTTTTTTCTGGGCGGGTTAATCGATACCAAGCTGTTTGCGGGCGTCGGGACTGAGCCGTTCGGGAGTCCATTGCGGATACCAAACCAGCTCAACTTGCGCGTCCGCGACGCCGGGTAGGCCAAGCAGGCGGCGCTTAACGTCTCCAGTGATTTGTCCAGCGGATGGGCAGCCTTGTGCGGTCAGCGTCATCTCAACCGCAACGTCTTCTCCCCGAGCACCCTCGGCAGCCGCAGGCTTGACCGACACTTCGTAGATGAGTCCCAGGTCCACAATGTTGACCGGGATTTCAGGGTCATAGCAGTCTTTCAGCGCGGAGAGAACTTCGTCTTTTGTAATCGCCATTCCATCCTCTTCACAACAATTGTAGCTGCTTTCGTTCATTCGGTGAGGATGGGGAGTTTACGGATGCGCTTTTTCGTCGCTGCAAAGATGGCGTTGCACAGTGCCGGAGCCAGCGGGGGAACCGGAGGCTCCCCAATTCCGGTGGGCGCCTCGTGGCTCTCGACAAAATGCCCTTCGATCGACGGGACTTCATTGTTGCGAAGAATCGGGTAGGTGTCAAAATTCGCCTGCTGGATCCGGCCATGTTCCACCGTGATTTGCCCGCGAAGGGCGGCTGAAAGACCGAAGATCACGGCGCTGTGTAGTTGCTGGTCGAGGATGTTGGGATTGATGACTTGTCCGCAATCCACCGCGACCACCACGCGCTCGACCTTGGGCTCGCCGTCTTGCAGGGTAATCTCCACTACTTCGGCGGCGTAGGTGCCGAAGCTTCCGTCGGCGGCGATGCCGCGAAAGCGCCCGGCGGGAAGAGGCTTGTCCCAACCTGATTTCTCAGCCACCAGTTGGAGTACGCCACGTAGGCGGGCGGTCTGCCACTTGGTGTCGAAGTAGGTGATTTCCTTGTCTTCTGCCAGCATGTGCAGGCGGTACTGTAATGGGTCTTTGCCGGCAGCGTGCGCGAGTTCGTCGAGAAAGCTCTCGTTGGCGAACGCCACCTGCGCGGCATACACCGATCGCAACCACGCCAGCGGCAGAGCGCACGGCGGCGCAATGTATTCGACGCTCAAGTTGGGAATGGGATAGAGGAACGCCGCTTCGTCTTTGAGGTCGGGGTCGATGCCGCCGTCGATTGGATAGCCTTTCTGACCGGAGATGGTTGGTGAAATCAGGCGATGAGTGTATGCCGCGGGCATACCCTGGGCATCCACCCTCGCACTGACGCGATGCATACTGGGCGGACGGTATGAGGAAAAGCGCATATCATCTTCGCGCGTCCACATGACCTTTACCGGGGCGTTGATCGCTTTCGAAACCAGCGCGGCTTCCACGGCATAATCGTGCTCGAGGCGGCGGCCAAAGCCTCCGCCCAGCAGCGTCACGTTGACATGGACATTTTCGGGATTGAGTCCGAGGGCGCTCGCCACTGAGTCACGTACGTCCTGCGGCACCTGCGTTGGCGCCCAGATCTCGCAAGTAGAGCCGAGATAGTGGGCAAAGCAGTCTTCCGGCTCCATGGGAGCGTGCGCCAGCATCGGCGTCTCGTACGTGGCCTCGATGCGGCGGCTCTTTGCGGCCGACACATCGCCCGCACTCTGGAGCGGCACTCCCTTATCGTTCGCGGAGTTGCGCAGAACCTCAAAGACGGCAGCTGTGTTGAGGTCCCTATTGGGGCTGTCGTCCCACTTGACATTGAGCGCCTTACGACCTTGCAACGAAGCGAATACAGAGTCTGCGACCACCGCGACCGCGGAGTCGCCCACTTTCACCACGTTTACTACACCTGTTACTTTGCGCGACTCACTGTCGTCGAAACTTGCAACCTTGCCGCCGATCACCGGACTGCGCGCCAGAAATGCGTACTTCATCCCGGGCACGCGAAAGTCGATGCCGAACCCGGCGGTGCCGTTGGTCTTGGACGGGGTATCGAGGCGGGGAATCGGCTTTCCAATCAGTTTGTACTGCGACGGATCCTTGAGCTTTGGTTCTTTCGGCACGGGCAACTTCGCAGCGCGCTCCACTAGTTCTCCATAACCGGTGCGGCGGTTCGATGCCGAATGCAGAACGAATCCCTTGTCGGCAGTGCAGTCCGCGGCGGGGACGCTCCAGTTCTCGGCGGCGGCAGCCACGAGCATTTCGCGCGCGGCGGCGCCTGCCTGGCGCATCGGATCCCAAGTGGTACGTACGCTGGCGCTCCCTCCGGTGGACTGGTCGCCAAACAGGGTACTTGCGCCCGCTTGCTGAATGGCTATGTCTGTCCAGTCGGCGTCAAGTTCCTCGGCAAGGATCATAGGTAGCGCGGTGCGCACTCCCTGCCCCATCTCGGAGCGGGCAACTACGACGGTGACTTTGCCGTCGGACCCGATGTGCAGGTAAGCGTTGGGCGCGAATTCCGTTTCGCCGGCTGGATGCGTGCCGTGACGCGGCAGGTAGAAGGCCAGCACCAATCCCGTGCCGGCAACGGCGCCTCCGACAAGAAACTGCCGGCGGGAAACCGGGCTCATCGCGTGCCTCCCGAGGATGCCGTGGCGCGCGCGACCGCGCGACGGATGCGATGGTACGTCCCACAGCGACAGAGGTTACCGTTCATCGCGTCAACGATCTCCTGCTCGGAAGGATGCGGTGTCTTGGCAAGAAACGCGGCCGCCTGCATGATCTGGCCCGACTGGCAGTAGCCGCACTGAGGTACGTCCTCGGCAATCCACGCCAACTGCACAGGGTGAGAGCCACTCTGCGACAATCCCTCGATCGTGGTAATGGGTTTGCCCGCAGCCACCGATACCGGAGTGATACAGGAACGGATGGCTTCGCCTTCGAGATGAATGGTGCATGCACCGCACAGCCCAGCTCCACAGCCGTATTTGGTGCCGGTCATTTCCAGCGTGTCGCGCAGCACCCAAAGCACGGGGGTGTCGGACGCGACATCGACTCTATGTTCGGTTCCGTTGACTTGCAGGGTGAATTGAGCCATTAGCTTTTCGACCGTCGAGGCCACCTGTATTGCACACCCAAACGGCAGGCACTCGCCTTCGGCATCCGATAGTAAAGGAATGCGGAGGAAAGGCAAGCTCGGTGGTGGTTGAGTCGGAGACCTACAGTCGAAGCAGAAGATCGGGTCAACGGCGGGGAGCCATTAATGAAATCTCGGGCGCTCGTCGAAGCATGCCAACCTGCCGTAAGATAGTTCGACATTGCGGCGAACGCCGCCACTCTGTGCAAAAGGGGAAGACTGATGAGCCATGAGCTAGAAATCTTTCTGAATACGTGGGATGAAGAAGCAAAGATAACGATCGCGATGCTGCAGGCGCTTCCGGCAGGACAATACGACTTTCGCCCGGATGCCGGAGGTCGCTCGCTTGGCGAGCTGGCCTGGCATCTGGCTGAAGTTGAGGGATACACGGGCTTCGGAATCGAGCGGGGCGCATTTGAGATGGCCGTCCGGCCGCCGGGAATTGAACGGCCGCTTTCCGTCGAAGCATTGGCACCCGGCTATGAGCGGATCCATGTTGAGGCCGCGGAAAAAGTGCGGTCGTTGGCTCCGGACCTTGATCGGAAGCTGATCTTCTTTACCGGCGAGGAACTGGCAATTCGCAATATTTTGTGGGTGGGGTTGCTGCATCACCATATTCACCATCGCGGCCAGCTGTCGGTGCTATGTCGATTGGCGGGTGGCGTTGCTCCAGCTCCTTACGGCCCGAATCGCGAGCAGATGGCGGCGATGCGCGCGAAAATGGCGGCCAAGGGCTGACCGCCGGAATTTGCCGAGAAACTCAACGTAAGCGTTCCCAGGCTCCGCGCCACAACGGCGGGGCCTGTTCTATTTCTTTTGCTGGCTTACTATGGAATGTTGCGCTGGGCGTTTCGTAACGGGAGGCGATGATGAAGGCAATCCGAGTACATGAGTTCGGCGGGCCCGAGGTGCTGAAGCTGGAGGAAGTGCCAGACTTGCAGCCCGGACCAGGCCAGGTAATGGTCCAGGTACATGCTGTGGGCGTGAACCCGGTCGAGAACTATGTCCGCACGGGAACATATGCGATCAAGCCTACTCTTCCCTACACTCCGGGAGCGGACGCCGCTGGGGTGGTGGCAGCCGTAGGCGCTGGAGTTAGCAGCGTCACGTCCGGCGACCGCGTGTACACCTCCGGATCTCTGAGCGGAACCTACGCCGAGCAGACTCTGTGCAACGAAGCGCAGGTGCATCCGCTCCCGGCGAACGTGAGTTTCGAGCAAGGCGCGGCGATGGGCGTCGCTTACGGCACGGCATATCGCGCGTTTTCGCAGCGCGGCGGCGGCAGGCCCGGCGAGACAGTGTTGATTCACGGCGCGAGCGGCGGCGTAGGTACTGCGGCAGTGCAAATGGCCCGCGCGGCGGGGCTGGTCGTGGTTGGCACCGCAGGCTCCGAGGCTGGAATGACGCTCGTCCGGGAGCAGGGCGCGCATCACGCGGTCAACCACTCCGCACCGGGCTACCTCGATGAGCTGATGGAGCTGAGTGGTGGGAGGGGCTTCGACATGATCCTCGAGATGCTGGCCAACAAGAACCTGGCCGCCGATCTGGGGCTGCTCGCAAAGAAGGGACGCGTGGTCGTGATTGGCAGCCGCGGGACGGTCGAGATTAATCCGCGTGACACGATGGCGCGCGAGGCCGACATTCGTGGCGTCATGCTCTTGGCGGCTACCGAACAAGAGTCGCGCGAGATGCATGCCGCACTCGTCGCGGGACTGGAGAACGATACGCTGCGCCCGGTAATTGCACAGAAGATCCCGCTAGCCGAGGCGGAGCGGGCCCACGTTGAAGTCATGAAGCCATCCGGCGCGCTGGGCAAGATCGTTCTGGTGACGTGAATTGACGTTGTGCTGTTCGTGCCTGAGAGCCGATAAGCACTCGGGTTCGGTTCAGTGAGTCCGCAATTTCGACGGCGCTTCGACACATACAATCAAGACATGCGCCAGATGACATTTCCATTAGCGGCTGCCCTCGAGGCAGTACTGTGTCTGGCGCTCTCGGCCTCTGCGCGGCCGCAGATGACCGCTTCTTCGGCGCTGCAGAATGCGACAACACGCGCCATGGCGGCCCGATCCGGCGCGGCAGTGGTCGTGGATGTCGCCACTGGCAAGATTGTAGCGGCGTACCATCCCGAAGTCGCCGCCCAGCGGCTAGCATTGCCCGGATCCGCCATCAAGCCGTTCACTCTGCTGGCGCTCCTGCGGGCCAACAAAGTTAGCGTGCAAACCGCCCTGATGTGCAAGCGTACCTTAGTCGTCGACGGCCATAAATTGGACTGCACGCATCCCGACGTCAAGCAACCGCTCGATGCGGCAACGGCGCTGGCGTACTCGTGTAATTCGTATTTCGCCACGGTGGCCCTGCGGCTCACGCCAGCCGAGTTACGCGAAAGCCTTCTCAAGGATGGATTCGGCTCTCCCAGCGGCCTCGCCGCTATCGAAGCGGCAGGCACCGTGTCGTTGGCGTCGACGCCGACGGAGTTGCAGCTGCAGGCCATCGGCGAGTGGGGCGTGCGCGTCACGCCGCTTGAACTGCTGCACGGCTACCTAGAGCTTGCCCAGCTTTCATTGCAACGTGACGTGAAGTTGTCGCCGCTATTCGACGGGCTGGCAGGGTCGGTGTCCTACGGCATGGGACATCTGGCGCAACCCGATACGGCGATGAAGATCGCAGGAAAGACCGGAACTTCGCTGGTAGAAGAAGGCGCATGGCGACACGGCTGGTTCGCCGGATACGCGCCAGCCGGCCGTCCCGAGATCGCGCTTGTGGTCTTCCTCGAAAAGGGACACGGGCCATCCGACGCCGCGACCGTGGCGCAACACATATTTGCTGCTTACGCGGCCACGCGCAAACACGCTGATGTCTGACCGAGTGGGACATTGAGAGCCCCGACCGTTCTGCCTTTTGCTCGCCCTGTTGTTCTCGGTCACTGCCGATACTCTCCCGCAACGCGCTAGCGAAGCCGACGCTGACTTCCCTAATACCGTGCGCGTGCGCCTCTGGTACCTGCATCCTGCCGCTGAATTAAAACTCAAGGCGGACGCCGGTCAAGCCCACTTTCGCAAGTGCGCCAGTTGTCCTGAAAGCGCCCTCGGCACCTCGACCTTGCGCGCAGCGGCATCCCGCGTTGAATCTCAGGCGAGAAAGCAACAGCAACCGAACTTCATATCAGCGGCGTATACCAACTCGCCTCGGCCGGCTCTGCCCCGCTCAAGGCCGACTTCCCTGTCACGATTCGAGCTAGCGACAGCAAGCTGCTGGTCACTGCCATCATGCCGATGGACGAGTATCTCGCCGGCGTACTCGCGGGTGAGACCGGCAACTTCAAATCGGACGAAGCGCTTAAAGCGATGGCTGTCGCGGCCCGCACTTATGCGATGCACTTCGGCGCCCGGCACGCGCTCGACGGCTTCGACTTCTGCGACTCCACCCACTGCCAGAACCTGCGACTCGACCAGGTCACGCCACGCCTGCGCAAACTCACCGAAGCCACAGCCCGCGAGGTGCTGTGGTATGACGGCGAACCCGCTGCCACCTATTACCACGCCAACTGCGGAGGCACGACCGAGGACGGGCGGTACATACTTGGTAACAACGAGCAGCGCGCGCCCTATCTGAAGCAACACTCGGACGTGTACTGCGTGCGCAACGGCTCCAACCAATGGCGCACGGAAGTGAGCAAGCAGGAGTTGCAGCGCGCGTTGGCTGCCGAGGGCGTCATCGTGCCGGGACACGTGAGCGGCGTGTCGGTGGCGCAACGTACTCCCAGCGGACGTGTGGAGTTCCTCACCGTAACAGGCAGCCACAGCCTCACTGTCCCCGGCCTGACGTTTCGCACCGCCGTCGGACGCAACATCGGATGGGACCGCCTGAAGAGCAACTGGTACGATGTGCGCATCGAAGGCAGTCGTGTGGTGTTTCATGGGCGCGGCTCCGGCCACGGCGTCGGATTGTGCCAGGTCGGAGCCGAAGTTATGGGCGAAGAAGGCCACTCCTACCGGGAAATTCTCAGCTTTTACTACCCCGGCACGCGCCTCGGCGCGAGCGCCCAGGGTACGCAGTGGCAGCAACTCATCAGCGAAGACGTAGTGCTGTTTACGACCCACCCGGAGCACGACCGCCCGTTGCTGCCTCTTGCAACACGCACGTTGCACGAAGCGGAGGAGAGCACCGGATTGGTGTACAACGCCGATATCAAAATCAAGGTTTATGATACCGTCGCGGCGTTTCGCGACGCGACCGGCGAGCCGGGATGGGTGGCGGCATCCACCCACGGGCACACCATCCGGCTGCAGCCCGCCGACGTGCTGCGTAATGCCGGCACGCTGGAGAGCACGCTGCGTCACGAATTGCTGCACATTCTGGTGGAGTCGCACGCCAAGCCGGGAACACCGCTGTGGTACCGGGAGGGGCTGGTGCTCTACCTCGCACAACCCGGCGGTTCGTCAAAACCGAACGTAAGCTTTGCGAGCGATGACGCACTCAATAAAGCATTGCGCACCCCCGCAAGCGAAGAGCAAGTGCGGCAAGCCTATGCCGACGCCGAAGCGAGGGTAGCGGTCCTGGCGCAGAAAATGGCGCAGCAAGATTAGTGGATTGGCTGCAGAATGGGCTGCCGGCTCGATAGTAAGCGTCTCATGCTGCGCCCATCCTGAATCCGAACATCGATGGTAGGATAGGGCACTCGGCGTAGAGCCAGCAGGAAAATTCTGGTGGGATGCCCCTCGTGGAGGTGTAGCGCATGCTCAAGTCTATCGCTGCTGTCATCGGTAGCTACCTGTCCTCTCGATTGTCCTTGTCCTGGCGACGGATCCTTTGCTCTCGCGCCTGTTCCCCGGCGATTTCGCCAAGGGCCACGTTCCCTCCGACAACGCCCTGATCACCAGCACTGCTACTGTTCGTCGATCATCTCGATCTTGTGCGCCTGGCTCTGTGCCCGCTTTTCTCCGGGCCGCGCCGCGCGGCATGTGTTCTGGTTCTTTATCCTCGGTGAAGTGATGGGGACCGTCTCCATCATTCCCAACTGGGGCAAGGGCTGGCCGCACTGGTACTGGCTATCGTGGTTGCTGATGTGGCCGGTGAGTTGCTGGATAGGTCTGAAGCTCTCCGGGCGGAACGCTGACTAACCAGCAGTGAGATCGTTGCCGGCGAGAGCATACCGCGAACGGTCGTGCCGTTAAATCGGGTCCTCGCGTTCGGTATACACGCCGGCCATCCAGACCAGACCGATGAACGCGGTAATCGCAACGAGGTAAGCCAGTAGGAAGCGACCGACCATACTCCACGTTTGCTGGTGAATGGTTTGCAGATCAGGAATCCACCAGACCAGCTTGTACGGCACATAGACACCCAAACACAGACAGCAGGCAGAGCCACAGCCAATAGAGCGGGCGCTTCCATACTCGGCGTGAACGCGCCAGATGCACGGGGTGCACGCCCGATGCCGCGACCGTGGTGGCAATGGGCACCCACAGTCCCGGCAGCACGACGCCAACGATGGCGATTAGCAGCCAATTTAGGTCATTCATGACCATGTGCGGCGAAGGCCCGCCATTCAACTGATGACGAAGCCAGACCGCAAATTGCGGTACGTATTCCCGCAGGCCCCACAGCATCCACGCCACCAGCACAAACATCAACACCCAGAAGCCGAGAGAGGGGACAAATCGCAGCGATCGCCGGTAAGCGGGCCAGATGCCGCTCTGTTTGCGAAACTCTGCCATCCGGAACCAGGCCAGCGTTCCCGCCCTCAGCCACAAGACAAGTGCGACGCCCACGACTGCAGCCAAAGCAGTTGCGGCCACCTGCCAACCGTGAGCGTCAGGGATCGTCAACCAGAAGTACACAAGGGTTAATAGTGCCGCGTTCGCTACGAAGTTGAGCAGCCAGAGCTTGATGACGCCGGTGCGGTTGGTAGTGCTCTCAATCGTGATCATTTCACGGTCACCGTGGTCGCGTCGCTGGTCGAGAGGTATTGCGGCTGATACATCGGCTCGACCCGGGTCGGGCTCACGCGGAAGACGCCCGGATTCACGACCTTGAGCAGGTAAACGTATTCCGATTGTCCACGCGGGAACCAGTAGTTGAAGAAAGTCGTTCGGTCATCACGCAGCTCGCGGTAACTTCGCCAGCGCGTCGTCCACCATGGCGGCTGCTGATCCAATTGGTACAAATCGTCGCGCGCAATCGACTCCGTACCCGACGGGATTGGGTCCTCGATCATCAGGTAGCGCCAGTCGCTTCCGCCCACGGTGATGCGCACCGCCAACGTGTCGCCCAGTTGCACCGGACCCGTCAGCTTGTCGAGGTGATACACCAGTTTGTCGCCTGACTGCAGCGGTGTAAGTTTGAAGTACTCTCGTACGGTGCTGAGCTGAAATGTTCCGCTATTCACCACATTGGACTGACTGGAGTAATACTCGCCGCGAGCCGACCAGTACAGACGGCCCTCACCCGACTTCACCAGGCGAATCTGGTTGGCTCCCGGTGCGAGTTGCGACTCCGCAAGCGTGATGGTCGCAGGCGGTGCGGTGGCATCGGCAGCGGTGAACTTTCGGGTCGTTACCGTCTTGCCGTTCACCTGCACGTCAACGCTGAAGTTCGGCTTGAGCTCCTGCGAGCGTTGCAGGTAATCGGTGAGTCCATAGATGACCATCGCCGTCTGCTCTGTCGAATCCCAGTAGTATCCCTGGGCACGATGGCTGACCAGGTACAAAGCCGCCTTGGCCAAGAGCGGACTCTGCGGCTCCACGCGGTTAAGCAGCTTGACCGCGTACGCCGTAGCTTGCGGCGTGGTGTCGCCATAAAAGCTCATCAAGTAGTTCATATTGGTGGGCCACCAGGCTTGCGCTTCGTCCTGCTTCACTTCCACCGCCAACTGCCTGGCCAGGTCGGTGGCACGCGGGTCGTTGATCTGAGCCATCGCCAGCCCCAGCAGCGCCCTCCCATAGAAGGTTAGCGACGCGCGCTGGTTCCACACGGAATCCGCAACGGTCGCGTTCGAATCGCTGCCGCTGATCACCAATGCGTATGCCATGTAAGCACGCAGGTCGGTCTTAACTTCAGTCGACTTGCTGAACTCAGACAGCAACCACCCGCGCGCGCGAGGGATGCGCGCGCCGTCCACGTCGTACCCCGTCGCTCTGGCCTGCACAAGTCCGGTTAGTACGTATGCCGTCATGAAGGGCTGCGAGTCATCGGTCTGCCACCATCCCCAACCTCCGTCCGGATGCTGGAACTGGTACAGCCGAACAAGTCCCGGCCTGTACCTGCTTGTTTAGCGTCTGCGGATCGATGCTGGAGCCGACGCCCAGCTTCTTCATTGCGTCGGCCACCAGCACATCCGGCAGGAAACTCGACATCGTCTGCTCCGTGCATCCGTATGAATACGAAGTGAGGAAGTCGAGCGCACCGAAGATTGTGCCCGCAATCGACGGCGTCAGCTCAACCGTCAGCTTGCGCGTGTTGGGCTCAATGCCCGCGGGAAAGCTGATCTGCTCGTTGGCGCCGTTGTTTCCCGCAATCGATCCCGACTTGGAGACCGCAAGTTTCACGCCGAAGGGTTCGACCGGAAGCGTGAGTTCCATGGCATCGCTTTCGACGTCGGTTAGGGCCTTGCCCAGCACCTTGGCCGAATCCACGTCCTGCACGCGCACGCGGTAGTCCACTTTCACCGTTCCGCGGCTTGGCACCGGCAAATCGCGCGTCGCACCTTCGAGTACCTGCAAGCCAGTGAACTCCATCGACACGTGGGCCGCTTTCTCCACCGATAGGTAGTTTTGCACGATGGTGGACAGCACTATCTCATCCCCGCGCCGGAAGAAGCGCGGCACCACCAGCCGGACCATGAGGTTCTTGCGGACGATGGTGTTCTCCACCGCACTGCCGACCTTCGTGTCCTGCGTTACCCCTCGCGTCGTCGCGCGCCACGAGGTGATGGCGTCCGGGTAATCGAACTTTACGCTGGCCTGTCCGTTGGCATCGGTGCGCACGTCGGCCACCCAGTAGGCAGTATCGGGAAACGCCTTGCGAACCTTCGGCTGCACTAAGCGCTCAGGCTTGAGCTGGGCAAGTGCGTGCGACGGTCGAACATTCGCCAACTGCATCGCACGTTTGCCCGCCTGCCCGCTGAAGTAGTAACTGAGCGAGCTGTCAGTACTCACCTTGGAATAAAGCGTTCCGTAAAACGCCGAGGCGATGCTGCCGACGATTTCCGGCTCAATGGCGTAGATCGCCTCGTCCACCACCCCGAGGCTGAAGTCGGCGTCCGCCACTGGCTTGCCGGAGGCGTCCGTCGCCTTGATCGTGTACGCGCCCGGCTGCCCCGGTTGATATTGCGGCTTTGAAGGCAGCAACTCCACCTTCAGCTCGTGTTGTGTCGGCGGCACCTTCAAGCTCTTGTTGCCCGAGTAGAACTTGTTGTCGCGGATGAACGAGGCGCTCACGTAGAAGTTAGGTGCGAATTCGGGCTGCACCGGCACGTCCACCGTGACGCTGCCGGCGCTGCTCTTGATCACCTGTTCGGAGTAGAGTCCGTTGCCCTCAGCCGTGACCAACACCGTGGCAGGCAGGGCGCCGGTGACAATCAGCACGTGGGCCGTGTCGCCCGGGGCGTATGACTTCTTGTCAGCCACGATTTGAATGCGTTCCTGCTGCGTACCTGCCCACAGCGGACTTACGCCGGGGGCCCACAGGTAGGCCGTGTCCTCCACCTCACGGCCCTGCACCGCCGCGGCCGTAATGCGCACGCGGAACTCGCCGGCGTCGGGAATGGTAACCTGCACCTGCCCTTTGCCGTCGGCGCCAGTTTCGCCTCGCGTGGTTGATACGACGCTGCCCGATCGCTTCTGCCAGTTCCAAATCATCAGCTCGGCGCGAAACGGCGTGGCGACGGGCTTCTTGTCGTAGTCCTGCGCGGTAACGCTTATCGTCGCAGTGCTGCCCTTGCTGTACACATACGAGTCCGGTTGGGCGGTGAGGTAGAAACTTCCATAAGTGGCTAGAGCAAATCCCCGACCGGAAATCTCGCGATTGCTCTCGTCGGCGACACGCGCCTCGATTCGATAGATGACGTCCTGCTTCTTCGCGCTTAGTTTCGTCGGAATCGTGATCTGCAATTTGCCGTCGGCGTCGAGCACGCCGCTTTGTTCGCTCTGCTGCTCGCCGCCATAGATGTCGCGCTCACCGACGTCTTCGCCGCCACCGTCGTAACCCTCGTCGCCGGAATCCGAATCCGATTCATACCGCCCGTACGGCCAGTAGGTCGAGGTATGAACCACCCACTTCACCTTGGCGTTAGCGACCGGCTCGCCGAAGTAGTAGCGGGCGTCGATCGTGGCCTTGATGGGCTGGTCCTGCAGAACGCGTGGCGTCTGTGCCGTCACCTTTACCGCATATTCCGGCTTCTTGTAGTCCTGCACCGAAAAGCGCACGCCTTCCACGTAACGTTCGCCCGACTTCATGTTGAGGTAATAAAAGCCCAGATTGGCATCAGCGGGAATTGCGAAGTCCCAGTTCGCCGTCCCCATGTCGGAGAGCTTCACGGTCTGTTGCCAGATGGGCTGGAACGTGCGCGGATCGCGCAATTCCAGGCTCAGCACCCCCTCGTTCGGAATCACGTACCCACTTGGTGTCTCGCTCCGGACGATGGTCTTGAAATGCACCGTGTCGCCCGGACGATACACTGGCCTGTCCGTGTAGGTGTACCCGCGAAGGTTGCGTGCGTCGGTGCCTAGGTTCCATGCGCCCGGAGCATTGACCGCAACTTGGTCTTGATAACTGGCCAGCACGGCAACGTTCTCCGGCTTGGCCTGGGTAAGCGTGAGATCGACAATTCCCTGCTGATCGGTCGGTTTGTTGGCAATCTCCTGCTGTTCGATCCATACTCGGGTCACTGCATTGGCGATGGGATCGCCCGTCACACGATCGACGACGTAACACAACAGCCGTCCGGGCGCGGCCTTCGTAATGATCGCGATGTCGGTTACGACGACGATTGTATAGGCGCGCAGCGTGCCGTTCGTTGCCTCGACGAGATAGACCCCCTTATCGCTGACCGGCACGGCGACGCGCTGGCTCTCCCACCGATCGCCCTTCGGAACTGCCCATTTCCATTCGGTCACTAATTGCTGTTGGTTGAGTACCGGCACCTGCGCGAACTCGGTGGACCGCGGTCCGTTCTTCTGCGGGGCGCTTTCACCCATGCGCCACAGCCGAATCTGATGGCGTGATTCCGGCGAAAACTGCGCTCGAATAAAATCGCGGAACCACGCCCAGATGCGGTGCTTCCAGGCGTGAAACCGCTCCAGCCAGCCTTTTTCCTGCTTCGGCAGCCGGGGCGCTTGCCCGCCAAAGCTGTGCATGTCTTGAAGCTGGCTGAAAAACTTCGCTGTGTCGTTTACCCGGTAAACACGAAACTCCAGCGTCGTTACGTTGTTGCTGTACACGCCGATCTCGATCTTTTCCCCCGGCATGTAGGTGCGCTCGCTGGTGATAGAAAAGTAGGCGCGCGCCTCCGTCTCCTGCGCAACAAGTGGCGCCGTCAGAGCGAGCAGGGCAGCGACGGCGAGCACAGTGCGAGTCAGGCGCATCAGTCGGTTCCTCGCAGGATGTTCCAACGATAGACGCCGAGAAAACTGGGATTCGACGGCACAGGCCGCCAGCGCGGGTCGGGAAAGTCCATGAGTTGCGCCAGCGTGGGACGTCGAATCTCACCGTTCGACCGGCCAACCGGGCCTGTGTGGTAAATCACAAGCGGCGGCCCTCTGGAGTCAATCTGGCTAGGGCCGAGATAAATCATGGCGTGAAAGGGGAGGTCGTGGCCTTCCTGACGAAAGAAAAGAAGGTCGCCAGGACGGGCGCGTGCAGTATCGCGTCCCACAAAGTATGAGTTGTAACGCCACAAGGTCTTGGCGTCGGCGAACTGAGCAAACGCTCCGTTGGTCAGATCGTCGGCCATGAAGTGGCCCTCCCGTACCCGAAACAACCCGGTACCGAGTGGAGTGTAGGGATACTGATACTGCCGAATGTCGCCGGCCGCCGGTGCGGTCGGCAAACTGACAGATTTCACCCATGCCGAATCATGTTGCCTGAGGGTCTCGCGGTAGGCGTAACGCAGCAGCGCTGCGCAGTCGTCAATCTCGCCGGACGAAGAACGGATTTGATAAAACTGCGTTTCTGCCAGAAGAGTGAACCATCGCCGAAAGGCCGCGCGGTCTGCGGCATCGTGCAAGCGGAGGAAGTCAGGCGTGCCGTCGCCCGCGCTGTCCGAGACGTCCAATACGGTCTGTAACTTGACTGCCGATGGCGGCGTACCCGGCAAAGTGAGATGAAAAACCGTCCCACCCGGCAGCACTCCCGTTCGAAGCGTGACTACGCGCCAAGTCTCTGTGCACCGTGACCGCATCCACCTCGGCGCGATGCGGATCGTCTGCGGTGACTTGCAGTCCACCCAAGTCGCCGCCTCCAGATGCCTGAACCTTAAGTTTCGCGGTGGTGAAACCATCAGCTGGCAGAGCGGACGGAACTGCATCAACCAACAACGAAGCGGGGGTCAAAGCCCGGTGGAGTGTGAAGGCCCCGAACACAGCCACGATCACGCCCACCGCCAGCACTGCCAACCAGCGAGGAACGCTGCGCATGTAGGTTCGCCCTCCGTCCGACGGGCGGATTATAACGCAGCGAAGATTTCATCAGCCATGGATTAGCACGCGGCCCCGCGAATCATAGAAAAGGTTGAGATATCCTTGCGAAAAGCCGCGCCGTCCCGCATACATTTACGGCTAAGGCGCTTTTCTGAAAAGCGGTGTTGATCGTGAAAATCAGCGTCGCGGGCTTTTTCCGCCAGCGCCCGCAGTTCCATCAGCAACCGTTCCACTTCTTCCGCGGTGTTGTAGTGCGCCAGCCCGATGCGCAACATCCCGCCGCTCTGCTGCACGCCCAGCCGCTCTGCCAGGTTGATAGCGTAGTAGTTGCCGTCCCAGGTGAAGATACCGCGCTCGCCAAGCCGCATCGCGAGATCGCGTGGCGTGTAGCCTTCCAACCGTACCGCCACTGTCGGTGTGCGCTGGTCGAACTTCGCTGGATCGGTGATGCCGTAGAACGTTAGTCCGGGAATTTCAAGCAGCCCACGAATCATCTGGCCAGCCAACTCGCGTTCGTGTTGCTGGAAAACTTCATACGCAGCGACGATGGCCTCGCGCCGCGTGCTGATTTCACTGCAATGATGGCGCCCAACTTCCGCGATGTAATCGATGGCGGCCGTGACGCCCGCCATGCACTCATGGTTCTGCGTGCCCGTCTCCCACCGGTCGGGCAGCTTTTCGCTGCACACTCGCAGCTTATAGGGACGCAATCGCAGCAACTGATCGCGCTTGCCATAAAGGATTCCCTGGTGCGGCCCGAAGAACTTGTAGCTCGAGCAGGCGAGAAAATCGGTGTCCAGCGCCTTCACGTCAATCAGTCCGTGCGGCGCGTAATGCACCGCGTCGATAAACGTCATCGCACCCACGTCGTGCGCCAGGCGGACTGCCTCCTGCACGTTATTGATGGTCCCCACGGCATTCGCCGCCCAGCCCACCGCAACCAGCTTTGTGCTGCGCCGAATCTTGGCTTGCAGATCAAACATGTCAAGCGTGCAGTCCGCGGTCTTGATGTCGGCGGTGCGGACTTTTGCCCCGCGCTCTTCCAGGCAGACCCAAGGCGAGACGTTGGCGTCGTGGTCGAGGCAGGTAACCAGTAATTCGTCCCCGCTCTTCAACTCGCGGCCGATGGCGCGGCTCAGCGCAAACGTCAGCGTGGTCATATTCGCGCCGAAAACGACTTCGTCGGGACCGCAATTGAAGAAGTCGGCCATGGCTTCATGTGCCTGCTCCACGATAAGGTCACTGCGCTGGCTGGTGAGAAATGCTCCGCCGACGTTGGCGTTCCACTTCGACAGATATTGCGAGATGGCGTCGATCACCTGCTGCGGAACTTGCGTGCCTCCGGGGGCATCGAAGAAAACCACGGGCTGGCCATTTACCTGCTGGCTCAGCGAGGGAAACTGATGGCGCACCCACTCCACATCGAGCTTGCTCACTTGCGGGGCAACTTTCGTACTGGAGGACATTCGTATCAACTCCTGACTGCATTCACAAAATCTGAGAGCATTCCATAGGCCGTCGCTTCTGGCCCGGGATCGCGCTCGCTGATAATCAATTCCTTAAAGATATCCGTTTCGAATGCGATGAGCAGCGACGTCCCGTGCACTTGTGCCAAAGGATCGTCGAGTTTGAGGCATTCCGGCGCTACCGTCGCGGATATTCTGCCGTCAGCCTCGCGTCGCGCGCGGCTCACCAGCTTCCAAGCTTCGCCGTTTTCTTGTGCTTCCCGCAACTGTCCAGAAGTTATGTCGCGAATACCCTTGCGCGCAACATCGCTAAGCTTGAGGCTAGCTCCCATAAGCACGTTCGCCACTTCCACGATCTTGACTGCCGCATCGATGCCGTCCACGTCCGCTGAAGGATCGCTCTCGGCAACCCCCAGCCGCTGCGCTTCCGCCACGCCCTCCTCGAAGCTCTTCCCTGCCTGCATAGCTTCGAGTATCACGGTCGTTGTGGAGTTGATTACCCCGCGGAACCCGCGAATCTCAATGGCAGGCAACACCGAGCGGAACAGCGAAAATACCGGCGCCCCGTCCATCATGGCGGACTCGAAATAGAATCGCAGGCCCCGTGACTCCGCCAGGCTGCTCAACTCGCGATAGGCGTGTACCACCGGCCCCTTGTTGGCACTTATGGCGTGCGCTCCAATTGTCAGCGCGGTCCGAATGTGGGTGATCGCCGGTTCCCCAGTCTCCGCATTCAACGAACTGGCTTCGAAAACTATGTCGGGCTTTGCCGCATGCATCCAACTTGCGACGTGCCCGACCGATCGGCCTTCGGAAAAATCGCCAGCAAGCAATTTCTCCGCCGTGAAACCCTCATGGTTTACCAGCCATCCCATCCGGCGCGTAGACACGGCCGTAACGTGCCACCCGATGCCGTAGCACTCTGCCAGTTCCTGCCGCTTGCGCAGTAGCAGCCCCACGAGGGCTGAACCGACATGACCCAGTCCGACGATGCCGAGGTTGTAAGTGCGGATAGGCTTCTCCTGGCACAAAAGACGTTCGACTCTTCATTGTATCCGCCCAGCCTTCACCGCAAAAAGAATGGCGCCACCCCGTTCAGCGGGGTGACGCCGTTCTGTGACCGACTTGCTCCCAGCTTATTTGCCGCCGAAGGTAAAGTTCACGCCGGCCACGTACTTGAAGTTGTTCTGGTTGCCGGTGTAGCTCGTCCCGTTCACGCCGAAGCGGGTGTAGAGGTAGTCCACCTCCACTGGACGCAGCTGGACGTGCGGGGTCAGAGCATAGTCCACTCCGCCGCCGAATTCCATCGCGAACGCATTGTTGTTGTTGTTCTTACTGGTGATGCCATTGACCGTGTCATAAATGGACGCGTAAGTGTTGCTGTGCGCCGCACCGAACAGGGCCTCGCCGAATGGCTGCCACTTGCCCGAGTGCTTCTTGATCTGCGGTCCAAACATATACGTGAACACATTTCCCTGCAGGTTTCCGTACACCGTATAACCGGCATTGGTCAGCTGGTTCTTCAGCCCGCTACCCTGGGTGTAGCCCTGGAAGTCGGCCTTGATGCCGATCCACGGTGTGACGTTGTAAACGAAACCACCGCCACCGCCGAAGATGTTGAAGCTGGTGACCTGCGGAATGTCAGGGTGAACGTTAACGAACGAGAAACCTAGCGGAATTTCGAACTTCGGTACGTCCTGTGCGACAGCAGCCATGGTGCACATCAAGGCCACTGCGATAAGAATCAAAGACTTCTTCATTGCTCGTTGCTCTCCTCAAGCTTGATATGTCTCCGAACGTGTCTGGCCTTTTCCACCCGGTCGCCCTTATGACGAACTATCGTGGCGCTTGGCCGAGGTTACGATTCGAAGCCGATTTAAGGCGTCGCCGGAGCTGAATGGAGTTCTGGAAACGCACACGTATAGACGCGTGTGGAAACATTAAGTTTCGCGCAACTTTGCGTGAACATTGGGGTTGGAGACAGCCACGTGCAGAGTTTCCCGGGCGAACTGCGATTCTCGGCCAACGAATTGTTCTTCCCTGTTCTTGCCAACCGAAGGTCACAACTTGCGCTGCTCTCTTCGTCGCCTCGCTCGTGTCGTTTATAATTCACAGTCAAGCTGAGTTCATGACCTCCCGCGAATTTCATCGCGCTCCCGCTAAGATCTTGTGCAGCTCCAGCGGCGTCGCGCAACTAGCAGGGCAGCTTCTGACGCGTACCAACATCCTCGAGCAATTCAAGGAGCGCCTCCATGGCCATCAAAGCGAGTGAACTCATCTGGCACAACGGGAAGCTGATTCCCTGGACCGACGCCAATCTGCACGTCATGTCGCATGTCGTCAACTACGGCTCGTCTGTCTTTGAAGGCATCCGCTGCTACCAGACCGAAAAAGGCCCGGCCGTATTCCGCCTCCGCGACCACGTCCAACGTCTGCTCGATTCTGCCAAAATCTATCGCATGGAGATCGACTACAGTCTCGACCAACTCTTCCAAGCCACATTGGATCTGCTGCTCGCCAACAAGGTTTATCCCTGCTACATCCGGCCCATCATTCTCCGCGGATACGGTACGGTCGGAGTGGACCCCACCGGGTCGCCCATTGAGGTCTACATCGCGAATTACGAGTGGGGCAAGTTCCTTGGCGGTGCCGACGAGGGCATAGACGTTTGCGTGTCGTCCTGGAATCGCCTCGCCCCCAACACCATGCCCACCATGTCCAAGGCTGGCGCCAACTACATGAACTCCCAGCTCATCCGCATGGAGGCCCTGGTCAACGGCTACAGTGAAGGCATCGCCCTCGATGTGACCGGCTACGTCAGTGAAGGCCCCGGCGAGAACATCTTCCTCGTCCACAAGGACCGCCTCTACACGCCGCCACTGGCCAATAGCGTCTTGCCGGGCATCACCCGCAACTCGGTGCTGCACATTGCACAGGACCTCGGCATTTCGATTCATGAGCAGGCCATCCCGCGTGAACTCTTGTACCTCTCTGAAGAAGTCTTCTTTACAGGGACCGCCGCCGAAGTCACTCCCATTCGTTCCGTCGACAGGATCTCGGTCGGCGACGGCAAGATCGGCCCCGTTACCCGCGCCATTCGTTCGGAGTTCTACGCGATCGCCAACGGGACGGCGCCGGACCGTCACGGCTGGCTGACCCAGGTGCCGGTCAAGCAACCTGTCGCTGTCTAGTCAAATGCCGCCGGCATCAAGAAAGGGCGCAGCCATTGCGCCCTTCTTTACTTGGCTTCGGTCATTCTTCGCAGACTACTTGATCTGGATCGACTCCAGGTAGTTGGTCAGGTTGCGAATCCGCAACTGTACCTGTGCCTGGCTGTGGCCGCCCATTGAGCGGAAAATGGGGCCCCATACCGGCATGTCCTTGCTGCCGTGGGCCGCCGTCAAGCTGTCGCCTTGCAGCATCGCCGCCACATGCGCCGCCGGAAACGTTCCATTGTTCTTTGCCGACAATGTCGTCAGGTTGGTAGCAGGCATCTTCAATGCCGGCGCGGCGGGCCCATCGCCTTTGCCGTCCATCCCGTGGCAGGAAGCGCAGTATGCCTTGTACATCTCTTTGCCGGACGACGGATCGGTATATGCCGCGGGCACGTGTTTGATTTCCGGTTTGGTGGCCTGCTGCGGGGCCGCCGTCGGTGCGGTTTGCGCCGTTACGCTTACGGCAACAAGCAGCGAGATAATGATGGCGAGGCAAATCAGTCGGAAACGCATAAATTCCTTCCTTCGAGTACCTTGTGATGATTACCCTTCACTATCTGCCTGCCGCCGTAGTCGGTCAACGACTGCCGTCACATGCACGCGGTGATAATCCGTCACATTTTCCCAATTTAGGAATTGTTTGACTGGGCTTGGCAGAAGCCACTAAATCGCCATGGTCTTTAGTTCTGGACTAATCAGCAACGGCGCATCCGTCGCCTTCTGCACGTCCTCCACGCTGAGGCCGGGAGCAATTTCTTCCAGCACCAGGCCCACTTGCGACACCCGCAGGTATGCCATCTCAGTGGCGATGTTGTGCACAACCCGCAATCCGGTGATGGGCAGCGTGCAGCGTTTCAGTATCTTGGCCGCACCATCGCGCGTGGTATGTTCCATCGCGACGATCACTCGCCGCGCGCTGGCCACCAAGTCCATCGCCCCGCCCATGCCCTTCACCATCTTGCCTGGAATCATCCAGTTGGCAAGGTTGCCTTCCTCGTCCACTTCCATCGCGCCCAGCACGCTGAGGTCGATGTGTCCGCCGCGAATCATGGCAAACGAATCCGCGCTGGAGAAAATACGCCGTGCCCGGCAGTTCGCTCACGGTCTCTTTGCCGGCATTGATAAGGTCGGGGTCTTCTTCGCCCGGCGATCGGATACGGCCCAACGCCCAGCATGCCGTTCTCGCTCTGCAGAACGACCTGCATGCCCGGGGGAACGCAATTTGCCACCAGCGTCGGCATGCCGATGCCGAGGTTGACATAGAATCCGTCGCGCAACTCTTGCGCCACCCGCCGCACAATGCGGTCGCGCTTTTCGGTGTCTTTCTGCTTATCAGGTTTGATATCAGCCATGATTTTTTGTCCCTGAGAATTCGTCACTAGCCGCCGAGCAAGAGACGCTTTTCGAAGTTCGTTCTCCGCCTTTCGCACTTTGTTACGACGCTTTAGTTTTTAGCGAAGAGCGAATGGCGAAAAGCGAACAGCCCTAATTTCCTCCCTGCCTCCGGGGTGAAAACACTCTCTCGGATCACGCACAACTCACGCCTTCCGCAACGTCCGCCGCTCAATCCGCTTCTCGTAATCCACGCCCTGCAAGATGCGCTTCACGTACACGCTCGGCGTATGCACCAGGTCGGGCTCGATCTCTCCTGGCTCGACCAGATGCTCCACCTCGGCGATCGTCACTTTCGCCGCGGTCGCCATCATGGGATTGAAGTTCCGCGCCGTCTTGCGATACACCAAGTTGCCCCACTTGTCGCCCTTCCATGCCTTGATGAGCGCAAAGTCCGCTTTCAGCGCGTGCTCCAGCACGTACGGACGCCCTTCGAACTCGCGCGTCTCTTTGCCTTCGGCCACAACGGTTCCGTATCCGGCCGGAGTGTAGAACGCGGGAATTCCTGCGCCACCAGCGCGAATACGCTCGGCAAACGTACCCTGTGGAATCAGCTCGAGGTCGATCCGGCCAGTGAGTACCATTTCTTCGAGCAGCTTGTTTTCGCCCACGTAGCTGCCCTTGTGCGAGCGAATCTGCCCGGCATAGAGCATCAGCCCAAGCCCGAACTCGTCCACACCCACGTTGTTGCTGATGGTGTTCAGGTTCTTGACGCCTTTCTTCACCAGCGCCCGGATGAGGTTCTCAGGAATCCCGCACAGCCCAAAACCGCCAACCATGATGGTCGCGCCATCCTGAATGTCAGCCACCGCTTCGTCGGCATTCGCAAACACTTTGTTCATTGACATGGTTAGTATCCGAACGGGCGATTGTACTCAGAGGAGGGGCAGCGTGGCAAAACTCGCCTACTTCTGACCGAACTTGTTCGCGCTATCGAACATCTCGCGTAGTCCCGGCCCGCGCAGGTTCTCTCGCAGGTGCGTCAGTTGCTGCTCAAAGCGCAGGATGACATCATCCAGGTTCGCGCTGTTGGTCAGCGCGATGTCCCGCCACATCGAGTACGGACTGTGCCCTATGCGCGTCATCTCCCGCAGCGCGCGCCCGCCGATCTGCATCACGACTTCGTCGTCGTCCAGTTCTTCATGCAGAACCGAGGTCAACGCCGTGGAGATCATCTGCGGCAGGTGGCTGATCCACGCACACAGCAGATCGTGGCGCTCCGGGTCGAGGGTGATGATGCGTGCGCCGATGGATGTCAGAAGCGCGGTGAATTCCTCTTGAAGAGGTGTGTAGGGCTGGTCGGCGGTGATCGGCGTGATGAGCCATACGGCACCCTGAAACAGGTTCGCGTCGGCGTGCTCTACGCCGCTAAACTCTTTGCCTGCCATGGGATGCCCAGGAAGCACACGGTTCCGTGCCTCGTCACCAAACACCATGCGCGCCCGCTCGACCAGTTTTTGTTTGGTGCTACCCGTATCGGTAATCAGCGTTGTCGGCGGGAGGGTTGGAGCGATCGCCTCGAATTGGGACAAGATCGTTCCCATTGGCGTGGCGAAAACAATCACATCACTGCCAACAACCGCGCGCGCCAAATCGGCTTCCGCTCGGTCAACGGCATTCCGCTCAAGTGCTTTATCGAGAACCACTTGCCGGTCGCAGCCCACGATCGTTCCGGCAAAGCCGCTCTGCCGCAGGGCCAGCGCCAGCGAACCGCCGATCAGGCCCGTCCCGACAATCGTGATTTGCTGGATGGGCATGAGGAACTCGGTAGGCTAAATCGTCCTTCCTACCGCCGGGGCAATCAGGCGTAGCTTGTCCATCAACTCTGCAAACTGTTCAGGATAAAGGGATTGTGCGCCATCCGACAGCGCATGGTCCGGATCGGGGTGCACCTCAATAATGCAGCGCGTCGGCCCCCGCCGCCAGCGATGCGCAGGCCATGGGCGAAACCTTATCGCGCAAGCCCGTGCCGTGTGACGGGTCGGAGGTGATTGGCAGGTGCGAAAGCTTGTGAACAATAGGGATAGCGGAAATATCGAGCGTGTTGCGGGTGTAGGTCTCAAAGGTTCGGATGCCGCGCTCGCACAAAATCACGTCGTAATTGCCTCCGGACATGATGTATTCGGCGGAAAGAAGCATTTCTTCGATGGTGGCGGCGATGCCGCGCTTCATCAGGACCGGCTTGCGGACCTTGCCCAATTCGCGTAACAGGTTGAAATTCTGCATGTTACGGGCGCCGACCTGGAAGATGTCCACGTACTGCATCATCAGGTCGATCTGCGAAATCTCCATGACCTCGCTGATGACCAGCAGGCCGTGGGCGTCGGCGGCTTCGCGCAGCAGCTTAAGTCCTTCCAGGCCAAGGCCTTGGAAGGTATAGGGGGAGCTGCGTGGCTTGAAGGCGCCGCCCCGCAGGACTTTGGCGCCGGCCTTCGCGACCTGCTCCGCGGCTTTGAACAGCTGATCGTGCGACTCAACCGAGCAAGGCCCTGCCATTACAATGACTTGCGGGCCACCGACGGCCACACCCTTGCCCAGCTGAATGACCGAGTCGTGGGGATGGAACTGGCGGCCGACCAGCTTGTAGGGCGCGCTGATGCGGTGGACTTTTTCGACACCGGACAGGACCTCTAAGTCTCTGATATCAAAGTCGATACGCTTACCCACGGCGGCCAGCACCGATTGGCGCGCGCCGGTGGTGCGATGCACCGCGAAACCCATGTTCATCAGGTGGTCGGTGACGTTCTGGATCTGTTCTTCGCTGGCTGTTTCCAGCATGGCAACAATCATTATCTTCTTTTCCTTCAGTCTCTTGGCTCGATCTCTGTGGGGCCGCCGCGCTGCTCCGGAACCGGCTCGGGGACAATTTCGTCGCGCTGAATTTGGCGCATCACGTCTACCAGGCGCTCATAGATCTGGCGCAGCTGCACCTCGGTGAGCGGGCCGTGGTTTTCTCGCTGTATGTTATTGAAAATAATGCGTTCGCGGTCGGGCTCGTAGATAGGCAGGCTGGAGTTTTGTTTGAGCTTGCCGATGGCTACGGCACAGCGGGCGCGCTCACTGAGCAGGGCCACCAGCTGCCGGTCGAGTTCGTCGATTTTGCGCCGCCAGTCCGCGATGTCCATAATTTTCAATGACTTGCTGGATCGTGCCGCAAGCCTTTCAGGAATTCTGCCACAGCTTCGGCTTCGTGTCCCGGGTTATTTTCAATCAGTTGCACGATAGCGCTGCCGATAACTACCGCGTCCGCAAACTCTCCAACTTGTTGAAATTGCTCGGCGTTTGAGACTCCGAAGCCGACTGCGATGGGCAGTTTGGTCAGGCCGCGAAGGCGCTGGACCAGAGCTTGGGCGTCGCCCGCAACCTCCTGGCGAGTGCCGGTGATGCCGGTTCGAGAAATGGCGTAAATGAAGCCTTTTGAATACTTTGCGACGGATTTCAGGCGCTCGTCGGGGCTGGTGGGAGCGGCCAGAAACACGGGCGCGAGCTTGTGGGCCTTCATCATCTTTAGGTAGTCAGTTGCTTCTTCGAAGGGAAGGTCGGTGACCAGGGCGCCGTCAACTCCTGCGTTTTTAGCAGCTTGGCAGAACTTTTCGAGTCCGAACTGGAGGATGGGGTTGAGATAACTAAAGATGATGAGCCCAGCCTTCGATTGCTGGCGGATCTGGCGGGCGATGTCGAGAACTCCTGCCAAATCAGTGCCTTGCGCGAGAGCGCGCTCGCTGGCACGCTGGATGACCGGGCCGTCGGCGACGGGATCGCTGAAGGGGACGCCGAGTTCGATGACGTCGGCGCCCGCCGCGATGGCTGCAAGTGCAACATCGCGTGAGACTTCGAGGCTCGGATCGCCGCAAGTGATGTATGCGACCAGTCCGGGACGGTGGGTGAACTTGATGGCCATGAAGAAATAGGGTAACAGGAGACGGGCGTCCGTGAGCGGGGATTTTGGGGTTGACGAATGGGTGGTTTATAACATTTGTTATAATGTTTTTCCTTTTTACGCAATTTGATCGCCAAAGGCGCGGATGTGGCATGGGGACAACGAGTTACGGCTGGGCGAAGGCGACTGCAGCAATGGGCGGTAGTTTAGTCGAGTTTCAAGACCAAAAACAGCCCCGGATCCACACGGAAGGGGACACGGATCGGATTGAGATTTGAGAGACAGACGCGAGCGTAAGTCGGTCGATGGTCACAGGGTTTGCGCGAAATTCCCCACCCATCATGTTTTCCGTGGGAAGTCTGATGCGCGAGGGCTACCTGTGATCTTTCAAGAGGTTGTCCATACGATTCGAACCGGAGAAGCTGGTTGTGACGAGCAACTAGATCCTTCGGAGGAATCGGATGGACATTCACAAGAATGCCCGACTTAGCTTTCGTAGTCGAGAGGAGTTAGTCAGATTTGTGGTGGAGCAGGGGGCGACGCGGAATGCGGCTGCAGCCGCATTCCGCGTCGGCGCCAGAGGGCGGCAAGTGGGTGGCGCGTTACCTGGCCGGTGGAATCGAGGGGCTGCTGGATCGCAGTTCGCGACCGCACCGCAGTCCGCGCCGATTGGCCGCCAGCCTGGCCGAGCACGTCGTCGAGCTGCGTCGGGGACACATGCCCGGCTACGAGATCGCACGCCGCACGGGGATGAGTCCAGCCTCGGTCAGTCGCATCCTGCGCCGTGCCCGACTCAGCCGTTGGCGCGACCTGAACCCGCCGCCGCCCGTGCAGCGCTATGAGCACGACGCTCCCGGCGACCTCCTGCATCTTGATATCAAAGGCATGACCCGCTTCTCTGAGGTCAGCCTGCGCGGCGATGGCAGGCTACGCGGCAAACGCAAACATCCCGGCTTCCTCGCCCTGCACGTCGCCGTCGACGATCACTCGCGCATGGCCTTCACCCAGTTGCTCCCCGATCAGACGGCCGAAACTACCATCGGCTTCCTGCACTCGGCCGTCGACTTCTTTGCCCGCCACGGCATCGGCGTTCGCGCCCTGCTGACCGACAACGGCTCCAGCTACCGCTCCCACTTGTTCCGCGCCGCTTGCCAGAACCTGCAGCTCCTACACCGCCGTACCAGGCCCTACACTCCCAGAACCAACGGCAAAGCCGAACGCTTCATCCAAACCGCCCTGCGCGAATGGGCCTATGCCAAACACTGGACCGACTCAGAGCAAAGAGACGCTTACTTGCAGCCTTGGACCCACTACTACAACCATCACCGGCCTCATGGTAGCCTCTCCTACAAGCCGCCTATCAGCCGCTCCGAGGCTGGCACAACGTCTTGACCATCTACAGCTACCCTCCACTTCGGGAGCGAACACACAACACTTTATGTACCCGACTTCGGCTGAAGCGTGAGAGTAATAGTACTCGACTTGCTAGTGTCTGCGTGAGCCGTGGCAGTGACCGTAAGTTGGGTCGCCGCTTTGATAGTGCTCGTGGCCGGAGGCGAGTACTTCCCGCTAGTTGGATCTATCGTCCCTACATCTTCCTTGCCTCCGTTCGCATCTGCAACGGCCCAAGTGATAGCGGTGTCTGTGGACCCGGTAACTGTCGCAGCGAACTGGATGGGCGTCGCACTGCCAACAGCGGCAGATTGATTAGCTGGAGATATCGGAGACATCGCAATTTTCGACTTCGAGTACAGCTTAATTGCTTCTAAAAGATCCAGTCCGACCCCGAAGCTATAGGAGCTCCGAACCGGCGGCCTGATTGCCTGTATGTATACGTCGGGGTCAGTGATAACAGCCTGACTGCCGGCTGGCACATATTGGGCGGTTGTGAGCGTTTCTGAGCCGTTCACAGCTTTGGGGTAAGACAAGGCGAGGTCGACGGTGCCGAATACGTGAAGGGCCTGATAAAAAGGCAACGGATAAAATCCACGTATTCAGGGCGGGCCCGCGAAAGCCGGATCCCGTAACAGCTGGGTCTTGCCCCACTCCCACTTCGTACATTCCGGGAAATTGATTGCGCGGTACAGAACAGAATTGCTTAGAATCCCACTTACATGGCTTGAAGTCATAGTTAAAGGTTTTTAGCCGGAGCCCGAAATAGTAGCTCTGAAAGAACTGGGTGGTACTTCTTTGGGCCAGTGCCAGATACGCAAAGGGAACGCAACCTGGTGTCTGTGCGCATGTCTTGCCGGGTGCAGGCGCGGTAGACCCAGGGACGTTGGGCGGAATGTTATACAGGGTATATAGCGCTCCATTGAGGTTGTAAATTGTGGACGGATCGAAAATTCCGTATACGCCAATTCCATATCCACCGAAGACAAACAAACCTAACCGACTCCCACTCCCGCCGCTTTGTGGAATAGACCCCATCGTATCGGGCATGAGCGGCGTCGTTTGCTTTGTCAACTGCCATTCCAAGCCCTGCTCGGAATTGAATGAGTTTACGAGGCTGGTGACGGTTGTCGTAGTACTTAGGTTCTGCGTAATCACAGACGAGGGGTTCACGAACGAGCTTAACGCCAGGTTTGGCTGAGGCGTACTCGAGAGTTGCGGGTTCCAGTATACCCAGAGCTTCGCCGCCAAAGGGTTGTTGAATTCGTTATTCAATCGAGCCGTTTTCTCAACACTCTCGACTGCTACTGCGCTGCAACTCGGATCGGGGATGCCGATGTTGTTTGTTGTCTTCTCAGGGAGGACATCCTTACATCCGGCTTGCTTCCTGATCCACCGGCAGCTCGAATTGAAAGCATTTGTGGCGACGGTGCAGTTCGGGTTGAACGGCGGACGGTACAACGGGGCATTTAAGAAGAAGTCGAGAAACAAATTAGCATTTGTCGATGCGCCGCTGGCACCTGTAACCTCGACTCCAACTGTCGAGCGCGTGAATATGGTATTCCCGTTATTTGTAAAGCCTGCCGGCAGATTGGGGTCGGTTGCAGGAGTAGCTGCGGCAACGGCGCTAGTACTTACTGGAACAGATATCCAGCCAGTTGAGCAACCGGCGGGCAGCGGGTTCTTCACACACATAGCGACGTCGGTGATCGTGGGGTCGGACGCGACATAGTAAGGTACATTTTGTGATAGTGATGACGTTTTTGGTACGACAAGTTGAAAACCCGGAGAACTCGCGCCGCTAGCAAATGTGAATTGCAACAGGCCGGAGTCGTACTTTACGTATGTTAGCCCTTGGGCGAATGCAGCGCCGGTTGCGTTTGCGAGATCCACTTGATCTTGTGTGGCCTGAATTGCAAGCTTTGTCGGCACCGCGCCACCGGCACAATTAACTGTGTACGTGTAGGAATTGGTCGCGTTGGCTGTTTGGCCAGTTGCGACTTGAACCGCACATGCATTCGTGCTCGGTGCCGGAGGCGGAACAGCGTTGCCGGAGTTTCCGGCGCCGGCTATCGCAGCCAGAGGATTGCTACTCGTCCCGCTTGGGGGTTTCAGCCAATCCGGGTTGACAAACGTGGTGCCATTCATCAGCGCAAGAGCGTTGTCGTGAATGAAATTCTGTACCTGTTGATACTGCTTCGTCTGGTCTTTGGCCAAGTCTACCAGCGGGTTATTCGGATCGATTTGGCTGGTTACAGCAGCGGCAGCCTGGTAGAGTGCAACATAGTCTGCGGAGAGCTTCTTGATGCAGGACGGGTCATAAGACTTATCGGCCAGCTGACAGGCTTGCTGCTTGGTCAGTAAGCTACTGGCCGCATCGGAATAGCTGGGGGTGGTCGCAGCAAATCCGACACTGAAAGAAACAGCGTAGATGAATACCGCAAACGAGACGAGTTGGCGCATTATCGATCTCCTAAGGAAAGGCTCCTGTGAGGGCTTCTGTGGATTACCCCTCGCAGCGCCCTAGTGCGGTGCGCATGCTGACGGCTATCATATCGGCTTCTCCTGAATGCTCGGAAGAACTGCATTTAGGAAACGACCATTTTGGTGGTGGGACTAGCCGGCAGACTAACGAAGAATCTGCGTCCCAAATTAAGATCTATTCATAAGAAGCTGTTTAACTTCAGCAACCCGAGTATAACTGGAGTAAAGTGACGCGATATTGCGGTAGATACTATTTGTTGTCAATAGCCGTTTAGTGCCGACAGCTGAAAATAGTTTTATTGGGAGATGTCGGCCGTCACAAAACTCGTTAATTAAGTATTAACTGCGGGTTCTGCCTTACACCGAAGTGGGGTGTGGCGTCGCAGAACCGGTTTCGTGGGACGCGGCGGTGAGCGGCCAGCGGGGCGGGAACAGCAGGTCCTTCAACTGCGGCGGTCCCGCCGAGCGGGACCGCCTGCGCTCAGGATGACCGGAAGACAGTTGTCAGTTGCCGGTGGTCAGTTGTCAGTTAAAGCCTTCGTTCCCACCCTTTCGCAGAGAACGCGAAAGGATGGGGCACCCGCTCTGCATCCTCGGTCTGGAGACGGCTTCTAGAAAGTTTTGTAGATGATTTCCGGGGCTTGCTGCTGGGTGAGGATGACGGTGGCGATCGTTAGCAGGACGAGCAGAGTACACCAGGCGGTGCGAGTGTATCGCGACTGAAGAATTACGTGGTCGCGCCAGCGGATTTGCAAGAGAGCGTGGCGCAGGGATTCCCACAGAGCGAGGCCTAAGGTGGAAACAATAAAGATGAGGACCAGAGCCGCGATGATGGCGCCTTTGCCCATGGCTGCGGCAAGGACAGAAAGATTCGACCAGGTTGACCAGAACCAAAGAAGAGTGAAGGCGAACCAGGTGAAGGTTAGTCCACGGCAGAGAGTGACGTAGATTGGGTTGGCCGTAACTAGCTTGGCGCGCTTGCGGCCGAGGAACGAAACCATAGTTATTTCGAAGAGCTTATTGAGGCTTACGCCCAATCCCTGGAGGACGCCGAAAAAGAGAAACGATGAGGTTTGTCCGTGCCACGCTCCGACCAGGAAGAAGGTGACGAAGAATGCCAGGACGCCCCAGACGGGAGCCAGTGACTCGGACGGGTAGCGGCTCATGAGGCGCATGACGAGCGGAATGTACACGTAGGTTTTGAGCCAGTTGGATAGAGTGATGTGCCAGCGGTTCCAGAAGTCGATGAAGCTGCTGGCGGAAAATGGGCGGTCGAAGTTTTCGGGGAGCTGGATGCCGATGAGGCGCGCGATGCCGATGACGATGTCGATGTATCCGGAGAAGTTGCAGTAGAGGAAGAAGGGATACGATGCGATGGCGATGGCGCCTTGCAGAACGCGGGTCGTCCAGAGCGGCGATGCGGAGAGTTGACTGAGCGCCTGGCCCTGAACGAGCGAAAACACGAGGGCCATGACGTTGGTTTTGAAGAAGCCAACTACGATGCGCTCAATGGCGGAACCGGCATCGACGACGGACGGGCGGCGGGACTCGCGCAGAGTTTGGTCGAACTCCTGATAGCGCTGGATTGGGCCGGCGATCAGAGTGGTGAAGTTCAGGGTATAGGTCAGGTACGAAGCCGGACCGACTGGGCCGGGCAGGGCGTCGTTGCTGGCGTCGACCAGCAGGTGAACGATACGGAAGAAGATGTAGGAGAGCCCGAGCGTGGAGTAGGAGATATGCAAGAAGAGCGGCGCGGGAAGAAAGGAATACTTCTTGAGCCAGACGTACAGGAGGATGATCAACGGAACAAGGAAGACAACGGTTGAGGTTCGCCCGGACTCAATGAGCTTCAGCGCGGCATAGCCGATTACGAGGAAGACTGCTAGCGGCAGGAGTGACTGGCCGCCAGAGCAGATCCAGAGGAAGACCACGCTGGCGCTGAGCAGAACGGATTGCCGCCATGCCAAGCGCGTCCCGAGGTTCGAGAGCAGGATGATTACGACCGCAAAACCGAGAAAGGAAGCGGAGGCGCCGGCCATGGAGGTCAATGGGTCTCCTGCTGAGAGACATGACAGGCGGAGAGTTGAGGGATGGAGCCGTCGGTGAGACGGTCGGCCAGTGCCTGGGCGATGACGGCGTGTCCTGCGCCGATGGGATGGTTGTCGACGGGAAAGTAGAGTTGCTCGGCGTTGGGAATTTTGGCGAAGTCGGGGGTCGCGTCGAGCGGGATAGCGCCGTTGCGGACGGCTATGACACCGATGATTCGACCGAACTGGTAGGGGTCGGTAGCCGGCAGCGTCGAATGGTCACTGGCCAAGGCGGCGGCGACGCGATTGGGAACCGTCATGACGACGAGTGGCACGCCGGAACCTTTCAAGCCGGCAGCCAGGGCCGCGAGCATCTTGTCGAAGTCGGCATACTTCCGCTCGCCAGCGGGCGGCGGAGGCACGCTCATCAGTTCCTTCGAACCAGCGCCATTCAAGTAGGTCTTATAGAGGAATTGGCGGTTCAACAGCATGAGATGCTGAGCGGCACGGACGAATGCGATCTGTCTCATTTCCAAGGCGAGATCGTGCCAGCTACCGTTTATCCGACCCAGGATCCCTTGCTTCTCGAGTTTCCGCTGGTGCGCCACGACGGCGCGCTGCTCGAGGTCGAAGGGCAGCACGGTGAGGACGATGACGTCGGGTGAGAGGGCGAGCGCATCATGGGCGAAGTCGGGCAAGCCGCTGAAGCGGGTGAGGGCGCCCATGTTTTCTACTTCGACCGGGCGGGCGCAAGCCCGAGTTAGCTGCTGTTGAAGGCGGTCGGCGAACGTCTCCTCGTTGGAGACACCGAGCCCCATGGTGAGGGAGGTCCCCATCAGCACAACGCGCAGCGTACCAGGGGGCTTGGGTCCGCAAGGGGCTTGCGAACGAAATCCACATTCGTTGAAGCGATACGTAACCAAGGCCCCTTCGGGCATCTTGTATTGGAACTGGCAATTGGGGGTGTGACGAGGCGGGCCGGGCCGCTCGGTGGAGCGGCAACCTTCATCGCCGCGCTCTGCGAAGACTCGGGCGGCCACAAATTGAGCGGTCCCCAGAAAGACGGCGGTGACCAAGATGACGACCAACGGGAGCAGGATCAAGTCGCGCCGCGGCAACTTGTCTTCAGGGGAGTCGTTTTGGCTCACGGCGCGACCTCAGAGGAATCCCGCGTGACGGTGGAATTTCTCACTACCATCGGCGGCGCGGCGACGTTTGCGGAGGCAACATCGAGTTCCCAGACCGTCGTGCCATCAAGCTGCTGATCGACTAGAGAGAAGCCGAGTTTTGAGTAGTGCTGTTCCACCAGTTGGTTGCGGCTGGTAGGCGCATACGTCCCGCGGAATTTGCTTGTTCCTCTGCGCCTGGCATGTTCGAGGAGTTCGCGCAGAACGGCCTGCTCGACCGAGCGGCCGAGGACGCGGCAACTCATCAGCCAGGTGTCGATTTCGCCGACGCCGGAATTTGTCCATCGGCAAATGACGACGCTGATCATGCCGTTGTCACCGAACTTGTCGCGCAGGCGGACCTGCAGCGAAGTGACGGACGGATCGGACTCAAAGTCGGCCACCTGGACCTCGGTGTAGCGCCGGGTGGTGAGATTGAACTGGTTCGACTTGTTGATGAGCTGGGTAATGCGGGCGCGTCCGACTTCATTGAAGGGTTGGAACTCAATCTCCATCTCGAGGGAAGCGAGATAGCCATCGAGATCGGCGACCTGGTGTTGCAGGGTGGCGCGCTGCGCGTTGCCGGCGTAATAGGACGCGCGGTTGCGATCTTCTTCGGAAAACGATACGGCCTCGAAATAGCCGGCGGCGCTGAGAGTGCGTGCGTAAAGGGCCGGATCGTCGGGCAGTTCGGGCACGGCGACTGCGGGCAATGCCGTGCGGACCAGTTCGCGTTCGAACGGGTTGTCATCGAGAAAGACGAGGGCGTCGAGGCCAAGTGCCACAGTGTCAGAGATAGCCTGGATGTTGGTGGCCTTGTCATTCCAATTCGCCTGGAAGACGGCGAAGTCGGATTCGTGGAGGAGCATGTCGGGATGCTCGCGAAAGGGCAGGCGAGCGGACTCGTCGTCGTTCTTGGAGGAGACGGCGAGGACGATTCCGCGCTCACGCAACGTCAGCAAGTATTGCTGTAGCGCGAGGTGGGCCTCGCCCGCCGGATCGCCCTGGCTGATCGCGATGCCCTGGATGCCGTCATCGCCTATGACGCCGCCCCACAGAGTGTTGTCGAGATCGACCACGATGCAACGGCGGCTCATGCCGCGCAGTGCGGCGAGAAGGCGGCAGACATGGTCGGCATGGAGAGGGACGAAGTCCTGGGCAAACGGGAGTTTTGCGAGATTCCATTCACTCGGCGAATGCCAATGGGCAAGCCCCACGGTCTGCGCAAGACGTGAGACATCGAACAGGACGTCGGTGGAGGCGCGCAGCCGTTCACCGAGCCCGGCGTTGACGTGGTCAATCATGGAGAACATCGTGCCGTCGAGGGTGCGATCCAGTGAGCCAAAGATGGCTTCGGGCGGGGCGGCGAGGTTCTGAACGATGCAAACCGCTCCGCTATTGCGATGGATGGCGTCACGAATTGTGTCGAGGCGGTCGAGGCTGGCGTCGATAGCGGCGCGAGCTGCCGCAGCATCCCCGGGAGTTGAACGAAGAGGAAGGCTGCGCCAGTCAAGCGCAATCAGCACGGCATCGGGCGCCGAGCGGTTGAGCGAGGAATCGGGGGAAAGACTGTCTTGCAGAAACTGATCGTATCCGGCGGAGATGCAAGTGAGGGCGAATCCATGGCGGGCGGCGGTTGCGGAGATGGCGGCGGCGATGAAATCGGAGGTGCCGTTGCTTGCCAAACCCAGGCGGAACGGACGCAGCGGCTCGAGACTGCGGCCGCGCTCGAGACCGGAAGCGATGGTTCGGGCCAGACGGATCAGCTGGTCGCCGTCGAGAGAGAAGCTGGCGAGGTGACGAACCGTTGCGCCAAAATTCTCACCGGATTCCAGCGCAGCGCGGCAGCGCTGGTTGAAATCAGCGGGACAAGCAGGGAGCCATGCGAGGTGCCGGTAGAGTTCCGCCATCACGTGAGCCGACCAAGGTAGAGGATGGAACGATTCTATCCAGAAGTTCGTTTGCGCGCGACCAGCGAGACCAAATCGCCGACGGTGCGGAGACCACCGATTTCGGACGCGGAAAACTGGATCTTGTATTTTCGGCCGATGGCGAGGAGCAAGCGAACGTGCGCGAGGCTGTCCCAGCCATCGACGTCGCGCGCCGTCATCTCGGGACGCAAGAGCAGACTTTCGTCATCGAAGAAATCGCGGAAGATTTCTCCTAAGAGCGCTTCGCACGATTCCGGGGTTGGAGCGGCGGTGTCGGACATGGACAAAAATTACCTCGAAAATGACGTTGATGATTGCAATTGACGGCCAGCGGTCATGGCGGTTCGTGACGGGGTGGAACGTTAGCCGGACTCCCCCGGAGTTGGGTTGACCGCCCGGCTGAAGCGTGGCTCGCGACATAACAGGCAAATTTACCACAGGGATTTTAGGGCCGGGTTGATGGCTGGCGTGGCGGTGCTTGATGCGTGCGGGGCGGGGAGTTCCATACAACCTCCGAGAACTACAGGCTGGCCGCGCGGGTGGGCAGCGAAGTCGGACAGTACAACAGGATTAGGGTGGCAGGAGTGGGTGAGGCTGTCACCTTACGAAAGTAACTTTCGCGGACCTCGTCGAGGCACTCCCAGGCGTTCTTCTCCCGCTTGAGCCGCTCGATTCGTTGCGCCTTCGTTTCCGTCACTGTCTGCTGCATTGACAACCTCTTTGCTGCTTTTTGCCGCCAAAATGAAAAACCCACGTGTCAGATGGGCTCTGACGCGTGGGTTAGGGAAATCCTGCTTAGATAAGAAAGCTAGGCGGTGTTTCCATAGGCGTCAGAACGTGTGCACCCGCAACAACAGCAGGCCATGCGACAACAATTCTGACGACCACTCAACATGATTGTTAGAAGCTACACAACGTTCGCAGGCGTGTCAAGCCGCGAGCCGAGGAATTCAAGAGAACGTAATGAAGCGAAACTCGGTCGCAAACAACGGCGCCACGGGGTCAGGCGCGAACCGGTCGATGTTTGCGAGGCGGGCGAAAAACCCCACCCCGGCAACGGAAGCCGGGATGGGGCGGCCTCGTTAGAGATTCTGCTTGACGGCGCGGGGTGGGCCACGCGCCGAGAGAAAACCCCACTCAAGGCCGCTGCGCGTGCTTGAATGGGGCAGCCCCGAGACTATTTTGCTGAAGTAGATGGGTTGCCTGGGCCACCTGCCATGCAAATATTCAATGCCCTGTCTGCCGCATAAAGACAATTGTTTTGGCCGTCGATCGTCCGGAACTTTCGAGTGCAGGCGTTGAAGTTTGCGCCATATCCATTGGAGCAAAAAGGCAGGTTCGCACGCGGGATTCTCTTGGGTTCACCGCCGCATTGCGAGGCGGGCTGACTCATACATTTTGCCCCTGCAATACAAGCGTTGTACTGGCAACTTGCCCGGTCCTCGGCGGGCAACGCAGCGCAGGATTGCTTCAGGGATTCCGTAAATAACTGGCAGTCCTCGGAGTCTGTAGGAACGCCTGTCGGAGTTGCTGCTGCAAAGCGCCGCCGCCTGGTGCACCACCGCCGCCGCTCGCCCCTAGGGTGTCGGCGTCACATTCATGGACTTCGACCACGACGCCATTGATTTCAATGACGTTCACGTTATCGTAGAGGACGCAGACCACAGCTGGAGCCGCGCCACCTGCAGGAATGTTCGACGCCGCCAAGAGCGTATGGATTATTTTCGGAACCTGTTTCGCTGCGGTTATCTTCGACTTGAGCTGAGGTGCAGCAGCAGACGGGCTAGACTGCGCCCCTGAGATGCTGCCTAATGCCAGGCAGAACAAGAACATGGTTCCGCTGGGAAGCATCTTCCACTGTGAGCGACGTGATGAAAACATAACAGTTGACTCGCTTCAGTCTATGGGCAGAGTTATTTTCAAGCAGCCATCCTGTATACCGGCCCCATCAGATTTACTCGCTCTTACTAATGACCTTTCTTCGCAATCCAACAATTACAGGTCCTGCCACGGCAAAAAGAAACAGAGTGCCCGGCTCTGGCGCTGGCATGATGTGAAGCGCGAGATCGGTACTGTAATTGTCGCCGTAGTAACTATCGTTGACACTGAAGAATAGATAATTCGCCCCGTTCGGTATGGTCACGTAGGTGAATGGCCCGGACGGATATTCGCCGATCGATGAGATCGAGAAGTCTTGCGGTATATCCGTGGAGACATTGCCGTTGTTTGTCGGTAGGGTCACGATTGGCGGGCCGTTGGAAGCTATGGCTCCTGTCACCCGGTTCAACAGGTTTGAGGGGCCGAGCTGGGAGGTTGAACTGAATACGCCGACGACGGAGGGAATCCCAAACCCACCGGGGCAGGCGCTTCCGTCCCAGTGGTAACAAAAGATGCCTGTTGCCTGCAGGCCGATCGTCATTCCGCTCGAAAGGCCAATGCTGGAGAGGGCCACGGGATTCGCATCTAAGGCTCCCGGATCGTCGTAGGTCAGCAGATAGGTCTGCCGGGAATCGAACGGAATGGTGGTTGTGCCCGCTGATAACGGCAGCGCGGCAAGCAGAAGTCCAGCAACGACGATGACAAAGATTCGCGCGTCTGTTTTTGTCTTGATGTGTGGCATTACAGTTCTCTTTCTAAGGCAGCGCAATGTGTTTCGCTCAGATAGTTTCAAAACCCTGCTGGAAAGACGAGCGGTACACGGCAAACATGCCGCCCCCGTGGGACTCGCGATCTAAGTCTCGACTCTTCCCTCGTTGAATCGGTGAATTCTCTCTTGCATCCCGCGACGCCAGACCGGAGTGCCATGGGAAAGGGACGAATCCCAGGTTAGCGCCCGAAACCGAGGCGCGAACCTGTGGCACCCGGCGATCAGAGAACGCACTCAAATACAATCATGTGAATAGCGATACTCGCTGAAAGTGCTGCCAACTCCCAACCCGCAACGCCTGCCGCAATAACAGCGGCTGCACAACGCCAGTTGAACATTGGAGATGCGACGGGACCGGGGCCCCTGTCAGTGGCCGCCATCCTGTCATGAGGCAGTCGTGGAATCGGCTCCGGTTCAACCGGATGGGTCGGTGCAGGCTTCGGGGGGATCTCTATCTTTAAAACCGCCCTGGCAATTTGTAAGTCACCAGGGTCTACGATTCTTGGGGGGACTGCTGCAAAACCTTTCCTTCAGCAGATAGGGTAAGCTCGAAGGCATCCCCATTGTAGGTTCCAGAAACAGTAATATCTCCGTTTGCAGCGCGTACGGCTTGGTACTTGGTGTCAGAGACGTGACCATCGGCTCTTGTGAGCTTGACATCGAACCCTGCACCCGCGCGGCTAATCGAAAAGGTGCCAACTTTATTCTGATTCGGGCCGATCACATCGACGCTATTGCCGGCCGTTTGTATAGCAGAAACCCCGTATAACTTCACGACGTTTTCGGGGACCTTGAGTACATGACCCGCATTCTCACCGAGCTGTGCCATTTTTCCCTCCAGGATTTGAAGTAGTCTTTTGCTACAGAAAGCAAGCCTATTATCCGGGACTTCCATTTTGCCTTCCCGGAGTCTCAGTTTCAGTCCTTGGGCCGAGTTATCTTCGGCACTTGTCCCAAGCCAACCGCCGGTGCGCCGAATTCAACGTTGGAAACGTGCAGCGTTCCATCCTGCGGGTGTAACTCGGGTTCGAATTGTTGGTGATATACGGCCGTTGGGTACGCGACCGCAAGGGGCTGGGCAGTCCCTGTTCCTCCTCAAGTTGTCCCCTAGCTGTTTCAGTAGGTTACGTAGCGTTGCTCTAGCGCAAAGGGCTTGTTTGACATAGACTCTCCGCTACAGGAATCGCGTATGGGGTCGCAAGCTTCCCACAGCAGAGTTCGTTTTGCGGGGTTCGAGCTTGATCTTCGCACTGGCGAGCTCAGGAAGAATGGCCGCAGAGTCCGTTTGCAGGCGCAGCCCCTGAAGGCCCTACGGGTTTTGCTGGAGCACCCGGGGGAACTTGTGACCCGGGAACAACTACGTAAAGAAGTCTGGCCGGAGGACACATTCGTTGACTTCGACCACGGACTGAACAAGGCAGTGGCCAAGCTGCGTGACGCGGTTGACGAGTCGGGCACTTCGCCGAGCATCATCGAAACTCTGCCGCGCCTGGGTTATCGGTTTATCCCTACAGTGGAATGGTCTGACGACGACCTTTCCTCCAACAAAGTTGCCGGGACGAGCAGCGAAGGCCACGATGAGGAGGCCAATGGAGAAGCCAGCCAGCCCGTCGTGGCGGAGCGTTCTCGCGTCCACAAAAGGTCAAGTGGCTCAGGCCGGCGAATGGCTCTTGTTGATAGTGGCGGCGCTGGTTCTAGTCCTTGTGGCCATTCCGATCGTCAAACGGATTCGCGAGGCCCGTTCTGCAAAGCCGCCGCTGCTAATCAAATCCATCGCTGTACTGCCTCTGGAGAACCTGTCTGGAGATCCCGCCCAGGAGTACTTCGCGGACGGCATGACCGACGAGCTGATCACAATGCTGGCGAAGAACCCCGGGTTGCGGGTTATCTCCCGGACCTCTGTGATGCAGTACAAGAAGGTCCACCGACCGCTGCGGGAGATCGCGCAGGACTCGGAGTGGATGGGATTCTGGAAGGTTCGGTGGACCGGTCCGGAAGTCGAGTACACATGACAGCACAACTGATCGATGCTGCCAGCGACACGCATGTCTGGGCGGAAAGCTTCGATCGCGATTTGAGTGACGTAGGTTCTCTGCAGACCGAGCTGGCGCAAACCATAGCGCAACAAGTCGGGGCGAAGACTTCCGGTACAGCCAAACCGCCACGACGAATCAGCTCGGAGGCCCACGAGGCTTATCTGAATGGGTAAGTATTTCTGGTTTGGGAGCGAATGACGACGAGAAGAGCCGGGAATACTTTCAGAAGGCGATTGACCTCCAACCAGACTATGCCGAAGCCTGGAGCGGCTTGGCCGATTACTACATCGCGAGTGCGGTGGAAGGGAAATTTCGTCCAGACGCGGTGATGCCGCAAGGTGGGGCGGCTGCCAGGAAAGCCTTGGAACTGGATGATTCGAGTGCTGAGGCGTACAACTCTATGGCCGCCTTCCAGCTTTTCTACCAGTGGGATTGGGAAGCCGCCGACCGAGACTCCGCGCGCGCGATCGAACTCAATCCTAGCTTTGCCGAAGGTCACCATCTACGTGCGTATGTGCTAGGACCCTGAACCGCATGGACGAAGCGTTACAGGAGCAGAGGAAGGCAATGGAGCTGGATCCGCTTGCCAGGCCCTGGGCCTTGGGCTACGCCCTCCTCCGCGCGCGTCAGTATGATGCCGCACTGAATGAAGCACGGGTGCGCAGCGAGGCCCAGCCGAATAACGCCGATCTACACGATCTACTGTCCCAGGCGTTCTTCATGAAAGGGATGGAGAAAGAGGCGGAGGAAGAAAAGGAACGTTCCCTGCAGCTTTCGGGCGAAAAGGAATTGCTGGCCGAGAGGGTGCAAGTTTACCGTCGTGGGGGCTCCCGAGCGGTACTCGAGTGGAAAGTAGAGGTGGCCAAGCGACGGGCTGCCAAAGAGTACGTTTCACCGATGGAGTTCGCTGGAATGTATGGGAGACTCCGAAGCACGGAAGAGACCCTTCGGTACCTGGAAGAGGCGTACGAAGAGCGCTCGCCGTTCCTGGTGTTCGTGCAAAGCGATGCAAATTTTGATTTTTTGCATGCTGAACCTCGCTATCGCGCCATCATCAGAAAAGATGGGACTTCCTCCGGCGTACTGAGGATCGGTTCGCCCGCTGCGCGGCCAAATGATGACAAGTCAAGAGGGGACGCTTGACGCCGGCCCTTCGGCTTCGCTCAGGGCAGTCTAAAGGCCGCTCTTCCCCTCAAAATCAAGAGACAGTTCCACCGCAACCTAAAGGCCGCGACGGATACAACTTCTGTCGTGAACAGTCACAGCCGGGAAACTCCACCGCGTCGCCCACACCTCCCTGACTCCGGCAAACGCAGGGTTGTTGAGGGTCGAAGCCTCGGCTCGCGAACTGGGAATACAAAGATCGCGCCGAAGGGTCGCGGTGTGTAAATCCTGCATGTCAATCCCTCAAAAACGCAACAGTAGAGGCTATGTGCTTGCCCTGCCGCCAGATATAAATCCTGCTAATCCGGGATTTAATTCTTCTGAAAATGCCACACTAGACGTAGATCGTTCGCGCCTCAAAGCGCCAGATTTTCGCGCAAGATGCCTATGTCTTTGTCGCCGCGGCCGGAGATGTTGACGATCACCACGTCGGACGGGCTCATCTTCGGGGCGCGCTTGATGCACTCGGCTACGGCGTGGGCGGACTCGAGGGCGCGAGATGATGCCTTCGAGATGGGCGAGCTGGCGAAGGGCGTCGAGCGCTTCCTTATCGTCGGCGGAGACGTATTCGGCGCGGCCTTGATCGTGCAGCCAGGCGTGCTCGGGTCCGATGGCAGGGTAGTCGAGTCCGGCGGAGACGGAGTGGGTGAGGGCGACCTGTCCGGCGGAGTCTTGCAATAAATAAGAGTAGGTTCCCTGCAAGACGCCGGGGCTGCCTCCGCCTTCGGAGTTGAAGCGGGCGGCGTGCTCGCCGAGGGAGTGGCCGCGGCCTCCGGCTTCGACGCCGATGAGCGCGACGCCGGGGTCGTTGAGGAAGGCGTGGAAGATGCCGATGGCGTTGGAGCCTCCGCCGACGCAGGCGATGATGGCGGTGGGGAGCTTGGCTTCGGCTTTCAGAATTTGCTTGCGCGCCTCTTCGCCGATGACGCGGTGGAAGTCGCGCACCATGGTGGGATACGGATGCGCGCCGAGCACGCTGCCGAGCAGGTAATGCGTGGTGCGGACGTTGGTGACCCAGTCGCGCATGGCCTCGTTGATGGCGTCTTTGAGGGTGCGCGAGCCGGAGTCGACGCTGCGGACTTCGGCGCCGAGCAGACGCATGCGGAAGACGTTGAGCTCCTGGCGGCGCATGTCTTCGGCGCCCATGTAGACGACGCACTCGAGTCCGAAGAGCGCGCAGACGGTGGCGGTGGCGACGCCGTGCTGGCCGGCTCCGGTTTCGGCGATGATGCGGTGCTTGCCCATGCGGCGCGCGAGCAGAGCCTGGCCGATGCAGTTGTTGATCTTGTGGGCTCCGGTGTGGAGGAGGTCTTCGCGCTTGAGGTAGATCTTGGCGCCACCGAGAGCTTCGGTGAGGCGGGCGGCGTGGAAGAGCGGAGTCGGGCGTCCCGGCGTACTCGTGCAGCAGACGCTGGAATTCTGCGTTGAAGGATTTGTCTTTGCGCGCGGCGGCGTAGGCGGCTTCGAGTTCCTGCAAGGCGGCCATGAGGGTTTCGGGGACGTAGCGTCCGCCATAGGGGCCGAAGCGGCCTTTCTTCGTCTTGGGCTTGGGAGTAGTTGTGGTCGGCATGGTGTGTCTTCTTATTATGCGGGATTTGAGGGCGGGTGGGGACTGAGCCGTCTAAACCTATAGCAGGGCGCGAGGACATTTCTCGCGAACATAGGGGTCCTTCGACTCCGGCGACAAAAGACGTCGCCTGCGCTCAGGATGACACATCGTTATGGGAGTTGCTGGACGATGGGGCGCTGCTTAAGGAAGCTGCTCGGCGCTGCGGGCGGCGGCGATGAAAGCGCGGAGATTGGCGGGGTCTTTGTGGCCGGTGGAGAGTTCTACACCGGAGACGACGTCGATGCCGCAGGGATCGAAGAGGCGGATGGCATCGGCGACGTTGGCGGGGGTGAGGCCTCCGGCGATGATGACGGGGACGTTTGCACTCTTCAGGCGCGCGACGACGGGGAGCACGGCTTGCCAGTCGAAGGTTTGGCCGGTGCCTCCGCGAGCAGCGGGCGAGCCGGAGTCGAGGAGGATGGCGTCGAAGGAGGCGCGCTGGGCGAGATAGGCGTCGAGCTTCGTGGGGTCGGCGAGGAGTTCGCGGGCTTGCAGCGTCTTGATGAGCTTGCGAAGGCCGAGAGCGCGACGGTATTCGGGAAGCTGGTCGGGTGGCTCGTCGCCGTGGAGTTGGAGTCCGGTGAGTCCGGTGGTCTCCGCGAGGTGCTTGAGGAATTCGGGGGATTCGTTGACGACTACGCCGATTTTTTCCACGGAGGGCGGCAAGGAGGCGATGATTTTCGCGGCCTGCACGGGCGTCACTTGGCGCGCGCTGGAAGTGAGGATGAAGCCGAGGGCGTTGGCTCCGGCGTCGAGGGAGGCGAGAGCGTCGTCGAGGTTGGTGGTGGCGCAGATTTTGATCCAGAGCACTAATGACAGTTTCGAGTTTCTAGTTTCAAGTTTCAAGTGAAAACGTGGGGTGCGAACCGGCCCAAGGATTCTTCAACAGAAGCTCCGGTCGAGCATGGCGGGCCGCAAGTGCTGGGCGCAACTCGCTCGGAACAATTAACTTTCCAATTCTTGCAATTTGAGGTGTGCGGTCGTAGAATCCCGCCACTTGAGCAATTCGGCTACGCGGCTTGGCGTCTGCCTGAGTGGCTGCTACTTCGTTTGCGCAGATGAGGTCTTAATTTTTGTGCTCTCCTGCCCACGTGTTGTAGTGACGGATTTGCAATTGGGGGGCTTCGTACTCCGGCAAGCCTCGAATACCGCCAGTGAAGTGCACATCGCGACACCAATCGAGGCTGCTCCCGCTCCGAGCTCGTAGCGTTCTAGTGGGCCCGCCCGCAAGGCTGCGCCCAAGGGCCAAATTTGCGCAATTCGTGGAGGCATTCTCGTGGAAAAATATGCTCACTCCGCTGGCCGGCTGCTTCTTCAGATAACGCCGGTACTGCTGGCAGTACTCATCTTTGTCGCGGTCCTGGTTCAACCAGCCGCGGCAGGAAACAATCAGACGATCAATGGCACCGTGCAGGGCAACGGTGTTGGGTTGGCGGGCTACGAGGTTGCGCTGTACGCGAGTTACTCCGGTAACGGCCTCGCCTGGCAGCTTATAGCCTCGACCGTTTCAGACGGCGCTGGCCACTTCCAGCTTTCTTACAATCTCACGTCCGGGCAGCCTGTGTTATTCCTCGAGGCGGAGCAAGGCGAGGTATTGCTCGCCAGTTGCATCGGGGTGGGGCCGAGCCCGACCGCGGTGTATAACGCCGTGGTGAATGAGCGCACCACAGTGGCCGTGGCGAACGCGTTCGCGCAGTTCGTGTCGGGCAGCCAAATCTTGGGCAACCTCTACGGTATGAAAAACGCCGCCAGCATGGCCGCCAACCTGGCCAATCCCGCGACAGGCGCGGCAGGAGCGGTTGTGAGCCTGGTGCCGAACGGAAGCTACACCTCCACATTCCCGACATTCAACTCGCTGGCCAATGTGGTCGCCAGTTGCGTGGCGAACGTGACGAACTGCACCAGCCTGTTCGCTGCGACCACTCCCGCGGGCCAGGCTGCGCCGACGAATACTTTGCAAGCGATGGCTAACCTAGTGAAGTATCCCGCGTATCCCGGTTACCCGGCGGACGCGCTGGATCCAATTTACTTGCTGTCGCAGACGAATTCGGTCTACCAGCCTGCGCTGCCGCATCGTCCCACGAGCTGGCTACTGTTCCTCAAAATCACCGGTGGCTTCTATACGGATCAGGACGCCACGAACCTGATGGACGGTCCGGGGGCCTTCGCGATCGACGCAAAAGGAAATGTGTGGGTGGATGACAACTATATCCCGCAGCCTGCCGGCCACTTGGCCTGCGCTGGAACAAGAATGATGGAATTTTTGCCCTCCGGGAAATCAGCACCGGGTTCGCCGTTTTTTGGCGGAGGGCTGAGCGGGCAAGGCTGGGGCGTTACGCTGGATCCGCACGGTAATCTCTGGATCGGGAATTTCGGTTTCCAGGACCCGCCTTGCGTCAACTTACCGCAGGCAGCCCCCAGCAACTCTGTCTCGAAGTTCACGCCGAACGGCGTGGCGATATCGCCACCGCAAGGCTACACGCAGGGCAACATCTCGTGGCCCATGGGAACGGTGTCGGACCTCAGAGGCAATATATGGATCGCCAACTGCGGCAACGACACGATCACGATGTTCCCCGGGGGGAACAACAACAGCGCGGTCAACATCTCGCTTGGACCAATACAAGGGACTGGCCTTCCAGTACGGAAACCGTTTGGTATCGCTATCGACCTGCAGGGGAACCTCTGGATCACCGGCAACCGCAGCGGTAATGTCTGGGAGCTCTCGCCGCAAGGCACTTTGCTGAAGACGCTGCCCGCCAGCAATAACGGCATTACCTATTTCAGTCATCCCATCGGAAATGCTGCCGATAGCAAGGGCAACATTTGGGTGGCCAACTCTGACTGGCTGGATGCTCCGTGTTCAACCAACCACACGCTGGGTACGGGACAGAACCCGTCCGTCACGCTGATTCAGGCGAGCACGCAATTGCCATTGCCGCCCTTCAACGGCGGCGGTATCACCCTGCCTTGGGGCGTCACGGTTGACGGCAACGATACGGTTTGGGTGTTTAACTTTGGTTCGGCGCCGCCGTTCCCTAATCCTCCTCCGGTTTTTGTTCCTACCGGGATCAGTCGACTCTGCGGCACGAATACCAGTAAGTGTCCTCCAGGAATGCAGACGGGCGATCCGATCTCGCCTTCGACGGGATATCAAAGCGACGCTTTTACTCGGATCACAGCCGGGGCCATCGACCCTTCAGGAAATATCTGGGCGACGAACAATTGGAAGATCCACGCGAATCCGCTCATCAACCCAGGCGAAAATGCGATTGTGATCGTTATCGGTGCGGCCGCGCCCATACAAACACCGTTGATTGGGCCGCCGGTGCCATTTCCGTAGGGAAGGCTGGCAAAGGAAGATCGGACTGGCCGCCCGAAGCGATCTACGCACCGCCGTCCGCGAGCAACGCACGCAGGGCGTCGCCGGGGTGGGGCGCGCGCATGAGAGTTTCGCCGATCAGGAAAGCGTGGAAGCCGGCGTCGCGGAGGCGACTGACGTCGGCGGCGGATTCGATGCCGCTTTCGGCGACCTTGACGACATTGGCTGGAATGCGTGGCGCGAGATCCAGCGAAGTTTGCAGCGTGACCTCGAAGGTGTGCAGGTTGCGGTTGTTGACGCCGATGAGGTCGCATTCGGCGGCGAGGGCGCGATCGAGTTCGGCCGCATCGTGGACTTCGACGAGGACGTCGAGTTGGAGCTCGCGGGCGCGGCGGTGGAGCGCGACGAGTTGGTCGTCTGGGAGAGCCGCGACGATGAGCAGAATAGCGTCGGCGCAGTGGGCGCGGGCTTCGAGGAGCTGGAAGTCGTCGAGGACAAAGTCTTTGCGGAGACAGGGGATGGAGACTGTCTCGGACGCAAGCTCGAGGTTGCGGAGCGAGCCTTGGAAGAACGGCTCGTCGGTGAGGACGGAGAGACAGGCGGCTCCGGCGGATTCGAGTTCGGCGGCGAGGCTGGGGACGTCGAAGTTGGGGCGAATCAGTCCTTTGGAGGGCGAGGCTTTCTTTAGCTCGGCGATGATGGCTGGACTGGACTGGGAGACACGGCGAAGGTTTTCGCGGAAGCCACGGGGTTGATGCGCGTTGGCGGCAGCCGTGAGTTCGGCGAGATCGGCAGCGGACTTCGCGGCGGCGACGCTCGCGCGGGTGGCCGCGAGGATTTGTTCCAGCTTGGTGGGCATGGGTAGGGAAAGTATAGCGGGTGGAAGGTTCGAGGTCCCACTCTGGCGATGGGGTCACTCTCGTGATTCCGGATAGTTTGAGGGATGGTGCGGGTGGGGCGGGAGCCTATAATGAGGATGCTCTGACGATTGGTCCGCCGGACTACCCCCCAGCCGCGTGCTCAGCGCGTCGTTGCTGTGGTGTAGCCGCAAGCTCGTGTCGCGATGAAAAGTCACGGCTGCGAAGTTCGCGGACCGACCAGCGCATTCCGCGATCTCCTTTCCTCACAACCGATTGCGCGACAGCGAGATCTCATCTGTCGTCCCTCCGGGACTCCAGGTGCACTTGCGCCTGACCCAGCCCGCCGCGGCGGACTGGGCTTTGCTATGTCGTCCCTCTGGGACGTCATCTTCAGCGCCGGAGGGGACGCGGCGCGCGGACAAAACTGTGCGCGGAAGAACCGTGCCGCCGCTACGCGGCTCGGACCAATTTCCTCCGCAACCACGGGCTTACGCCCGCGGCTAACACAAATCCTGCCCTACGGGCTGGATCCTCTGCCGTCTGGAACTTCCTTGATCGACAGCAAGCCTAGGGCTGGCCTATCCAAGCAGATTCCCAATCGCAGGCTAACCGAGACTGCGGCAGCCGCCACGATCATTGGTATTTTGCTGGTTGGTTTGGCTCTGTGCGGAAATTCGTTCGCGGTGCCGAGCGGGACTCCGGCGGTCCGGAAGCAGCAGGCGCGGACGCAGTTTGAAACGGCGGAACGAATGCGGGAGGCGCTGAACGGGCGTCCGGAAAGCGAACGCACACGCAAGGACTACCAAAAGGTTGCCGACGCCTATCGCAAGGTGTATTACGTTTCGCCGGCATCGTCGAAGGCGGACGAGAGCATCATGGACGTGGCAGAGATTCTGGCGGAGATGGGGCACCAGTTCGCGCCGGACGACAAAGACCTACATGCGGCAATTGGGCAGTATGAGTTTCTGCGGAAGGAGTATCCCGGCAGCAAGTACCGGATGGAAGCGCTGTTCACGATCGGGCAAATCTATAAGGAAGACCTGGGCGATGATGCGGCAGCCAAGGCAACATTTGCGGAGTTTCTGAAGAAGCATCCGCACAACCAGCTGGCTCCAAAGGCGCAGGAGGCGCTGGCGGAGCTGAGCCAGCCGAAGGCCAAGAAGAAGACCGAGGTGGCGGCGAAGGCAACGGCCGGCCCTCCGATGGACGCAGACACTCCGACAGCGAAAGCTGGTGCAGCGACCAGGGTAACGGGCATCCGCTATTGGTCAACGGCCGACTATACGAGAGTGGCCATCGACCTGGACGCAGAGGTGAAATACGAGGCGGGACGGGTGCCTGACCCGGACCGTATCTTCTTCGATTTGCCGGACACGCGGCTGGTTTCGACGCTCGTGGGCAAGAGTTTTGACGTGCAGGACGGGTTCCTGAAGAAGATCAGGGTGGCGCAATACCAGCAGGGCTCGACCCGCGTGGTGCTGGAGGTGGACAACGTTGCCGAGTACTCGGCGTTTCTGCTGCCGAATCCGTACCGGCTGATCGTCGACATTCACGGAAAGGACAGCCGGACGGAATCGCAGGTGGCGGCGGTTACGGCGGTGACTTCGACAACGGAGGCAACTGCCCCGAAGCACGCGGCAACAGCGGCGGCGGCTCCGTTGAGGTCTGAGCCCAAGGCTGAGGCGCAGGGGAGCACGGTCGCGAGCGTGCCGAAGTCGCAAGCAGCGAGCAAGCCGGATGCAGCGGCGACGAAGGTTGGCGGTGAGACGACGGCTGCGACGACGACTACGGCCTTCAAGAGCGCAAGCGGAGCACTGGTTAGCGCAAGTGCTCCCGCGCCGAAGGTTGCGGAGGCGAAGACAAGTGTCAGCAAGCCGGGTCCGGCGGTGATGGCACAGCCGGCCGCGGACGACGACCAGACCACTAAACCCACAGGCAAGCAGGCCGCTGCCGTGCCGCAAACTGTGGCGTCGGCGGCGGAGACGACGGCGAAGAAAGGCGGGAGCAAGAAGTCGGCCAAGAGCACGACCGCCGATGTGACGCCGGTGCACGTGGCCTCGCCCACGTCGGAGGGCGACCGCAGTCTGATTCGGGCGCTGGGGCTGAAGATCGGCACCATCGTCATCGACGCCGGACACGGCGGCCACGACACAGGAACCATCGGGCCGAACGGTTTGTTGGAAAAGGACCTGGTGCTGGATGTAGCGCTGCGACTGGGCAAGCTACTGGAATCGCGGCTGGGGGCGCAGGTCATCTACACGCGCGACGACGACACGTTTATCCCGTTGGAGACAAGGACGGCGATCGCCAACGAGCACCGGGCGGACATGTTCATCTCGGTACACGCCAACTCGAGCCGCGATGAGTCGGCGAGGGGTGTGGAGACGTACTACTTGAACTTCACTACCAACTCTGACGCGCTGGAGGTGGCGGCGCGGGAGAACGCGGTGTCAGAGCAGTCGGTGTATCAGCTGCAAGACCTGGTGAAGAAGATCACGCTGAAAGACAAGATTGAAGAGTCGAAGGAGCTGGCGGGAGACGTGCAGACGTCGCTATACGCCGGACTTTCGCCGAAGAACCCGACGCTGCGGAATCGCGGGGTGAAGAAAGCACCGTTCGTGGTGCTGATTGGGGCGAATATGCCGAGCATACTGGCGGAGATCTCGTTTGTTTCCAATCCGACGGACGAGACGAAGCTGCAGACGCCTGAGTATCGGCAGAAGATTGCGGAGTCGCTGTATCGGGGCATCGCGAAGTACGCCGACGGGCTGAGCGGGGTGAAGGTGGCCAGCAAGCTGGACAAAGAGAGCGGGAAGTAGGAAGCAACTAGCAGCTAGCAATTAGCAATTAGCAATTTGATTTCCGGCTCAATAGTGGCGATTCGTTGATCCTCGCTCAGGGTTAATTCCAACTAATCGATCACAGTCGCTCAGCACCAAAAATTCTCTGGCCGCGCCGGAGCGGGCGCGGCGATGCAAGTCCCGGCGCCGAGTTGGAGCAGTCGCGCCGAGGGGCGTAAGGACTGTTTTTTCGACGCGACCCAGTCCGCGGTTGGAAACTTTGGGGGCGGGACAGTAGTCTAATGTCGTAGTGGAGAGCCGTTCCCTTCCCTGAGCGACTGAATTCCTGGATGAAACAAATTCTCAGACCGATTGTGTTGTTGGCGGTGTTAAGCATCGCAGGCTGCGCCGTGGCGCAGAACATGTTGCCAAAGTCGTTCGCCGGGTGGACGCAGATTGGCGACGTGAAAACCATTACAAAGCCGGACCAGGCGGATGCAGCGTATCCGGCGGTGCTGAATGAGTATGGATTCACCGAGGCGGAGACCGCGACCTACACCCGGCCTGACGGACGCATGCTGACGGTGAAGGCAGCGCGGTTCAAGGATGCGACCGGCGCCTATGGGGCGTTCACGTTCTATCGCGATCCGGCGATGAAGAGCGAACAGATTGGGACGAAAGCGGCTTCGGCGAACGAGCGCATCCTGTTCTTTCGCAGCAATGTGCTGGTGGATGCGGGTTTCGACCGGCTGACCGGGATGTCGGCGGCGGAATTACGCGAGCTGGCGGGGATGTTGCCCGAAGCGAAAAGTCCGGCGGCGAACCTGCCGGGGCTTCCCGAGTATCTCCCGAAGCAGAATGCCCAGGAGAATTCGGCGAAATACATTCTGGGTCCGCAGGCGCTCGCAGCGAGCAAAGCGCCACTGCCGACGGAGTTGGTGAAGTTCGACTTCGATCCGGAGATTCTGACGCAGATTTATTCGACTGCGGATGGGCCAGTGACGCTCATGCTAGTAGAGTACCCGACGCCGCAGATTGCGATCGAGCGACTACGGGCGTTCGAGGCGGCGGGCAACACGCTGGCAGTGCGACGGACGGGACCGATTCTCGTCGCAGAGAGTGGCAACGTTGGGAACACCGAGGCGCGCAACCTGCTGAACGCAGTGAACTACGAAGCCGAAGTCACATGGAACGAAGCGACATCGATGAGCAAGCGCGATAACATCGGCAACCTTTTGATGGCGGTGTTTGGGCTAATCGGAATTCTGTTGCTGGTGGGCGTGCTGTTCGGCGTGTTTTTCGGCGGCATTCGGGTGCTGATGACGAAGTATTTTCCGGGCACCGTGCTGGACCTGCCAGAGAATGTGGAAATCCTGCAACTGCACCTAGACGACCGTCCTACCTCGAATAAGTAATTGAAAATGAAGCGGTTGCGGGGTTATGGAGGCGAAATCAGGTGATTTCGGTCAATTTCCTCAGACTACATGAACATCTGTTAAGTTATTGAAACTAAAGCAATTTAAGTCCTAGAAACTGCTTGACAGGGGGTTGGGGCGAACCTAGTATTTGCGTAGAAAGTTTTGACGGTCTAGCCTCCGTTGGAACTATTCTCCCTTGAAGAGAAGGCCGCCCAGTTGCCGGGTGGCCTTTTCGTTTGTCGCGCACGCTCACAATAGTGGAAAAATGCGACACGAAGAGATCGCGCGATGCAAAATTGCACGACGGGCGGTGCAGAGTGCGTCGCTCGGTGAAGAAATCTGATGCCAAGTGATTTACTCGATGACATTCGCACCCGCTCGGTGGTTTGATGAATCCAACTAACTTCATGCCCATTGCCACTGAGTCAAAGAAGCCTGTCAAGAAAACACCCGTCTTCCAAGCCCTGCCGGAAATCTGGCAACTGATACGTCCGCGACGCGGACTGCTGGCGCTGGGCCTGGTGCTGATGATCATCAACCGCGTGTCAGGGCTAGTGCTGCCGTACTCGACCAAGTACCTGGTGGACAACGTCATCACGAAGCGGCAGATGTCGCTGCTGCCGATGATCGTGGGCGTCGTGCTGGGGGCGACGCTGATCCAGGGGCTGACGTCGTTCACGCTGACGCAAACGCTGTCGAAGGCGGCGCAGAAGTTGATTGCCGAGCTGCGGCGGCGGGTGCAGGAGCACATCGGGCGGCTGTCGGTGTCGTATTACGACTCGAATAAGACGGGGACCATGGTGTCGCGCATCATGAGCGACGTGGAAGGCGTGCGGAACCTGGTCGGTACGGGGCTGGTGGATTTCATCGGCGGGCTGCTGACGGCGGTGATCGCGTTTGTCGTGCTGATGCGCATCAGCACCGTGATGACGATGATTGCGTTCGGGTTCCTGCTGGTGTTTGGCGTGGGGCTGCGGTGGGCGTTCAAGACGATTCGGCCGATCTTTAAGGACCGCGCGAAGATCAACGCCGAAGTGACTGGCCGGCTTACAGAATCGCTGGGCGGCGTGCGGGTGGTGAAGGGCTATCACGCCGAAGATCGCGAGCATGCGGTGTTCAGCGCGGGCGTGGAGCGGCTGCTGCAGAACGTGTTCAAGACGCTGACGGCGACGTCGCTGATGAGCCTGACGTCTTCCACCTTGATGGGGGTGGTGGGCGCGATTGTGATGTTCATCGGCACGCGGCAGATCATGGACCGGCAAGCTGACGCTGGGCGAGTTCTTTACCTACACGATGTTCCTGGGGTATCTGGCGGCGCCGCTGTTCCAGGTGGTGAGCGTGGGCACGCAGATTACCGAGGCGATCGCCGGGTTGGAGCGTACGCGCGAGGTGCTGAGCGAGACTCCGGAGGATGAGGACCTGGGACGCACGGTAGCGATGGGGCCGATCCGCGGTGATGTGGCCTTCGAGGAGGTGACCTTCGCCTATGAGAAGAAGAAGACAGTGTTGCACGGGATTTCTTTCCGCACGCAACCGGGTACGGTGACGGCGCTGGTGGGGTCATCGGGGTCGGGGAAATCGACCATCATCGGGCTGGTAGCTGCGTTTCACAAGCCGAATTCGGGGAAGGTGCTGGTGGACGGCGTGGACCTGGCAACGGTGCGGCTGGAGTCGTACCGGACGCAGCTCGGCATGGTATTGCAGGATTCGTTCTTGTTCGACGGGACGATTCGGGAGAACGTGGGGTTTGCGAAGCCGGATGCGACGGAGGAGGAAATTCTGCGGGCATGCCGGCATCGCTCGAGTGGATGAATTCGCCGAGAAGTTCGAGCTGAAGTACAACACCATCATCGGCGAGCGTGGGGTGAAGCTGTCGGGCGGTCAGCGGCAGCGGGTGTCGATCGCGCGGGCGATTCTGGCGGATCCGACGGATTCTGATTCTGGATGAGGCGACTTCGAGCCTGGACTCCGAATCGGAGGCGCTGATTCAGACGGGACTGGCGTATCTGATGCAGGGGCGGACGACGTTCGTGATTGCGCACCGGCTGTCGACGATTCGACGTGCCGATCAGATTCTGGTGGTAGAAGAGGGACAGATTGCGGAGCGCGGGACACACCAGACGCTCTACGACCTGGGTGGCCGGTACTTCGACCTGTACACCCGGCAGCACGGGATTGAGCAGAACCTGTTTCTGGCGCCGGGCGAGGGGGACGAACCTGAGGAGACGGCGGCCGGGACAGTGGAGAATGGCGCTGCGGAAGAGTTGGACCGGGAGACGGTGTAGAAGATCCCAGGTTAGCGCCCAAAAGAGGGGCGCGAACCTTGGGGCGCCCAGGATCCGGCCACAGCCTACCCTCACATGACAAGCAGACTTCAGCGCACCTGGACTCGGACAAGCGATTGGTATTGGCGGCACGCCGCGGTCTTGGAGTTAGGTTTCGGGGTGGCGTTGTTCTGCACTGCTTTCTTAGTGAGGGTGTGGCCTCTCTCGAAGGTGCACTTCTGGGACGAAGCGGTCTATCTGCAGAACGCAGAAGTCATCTGCTGCGGTAAGACAAACTACTCGGAGTTGGAAAGCCGTCCGCCGCTGCTGTCGCTGATCTTTGCGATGGTGTTCCGGGTGTGGCATAGCGTGTATGCCGCGGACATCGTGACCGCGCTGCTGAACGCGGCCGGCCCGGTACTGCTTTACGTCTGCGGACGCCGGATAGTAGGCCGCACGGGCGCGCCGATTGCGGCCCTGCTGCTGGCCTTCGGGCCGTTCTTTGTCGGCGTGTTTCCAGCGGGCTTCGATTCGGACACCACCGGAAACAGTCTGCTGACCGACTCGCCTGCGCTGACGATTCTTCTGCTGGGTCTCTGGATTTTGCTGTGGGCGCTGCGGCGCGACAGCAGCGTTGGGTTCGCGGGCGCGGGATTTGTGCTCGGCCTGGCGGTGCTGATGCGGTTTGCTTCGCTGGCATCGGCCGGAGTGCTAATGCTGCTGGTGTTCGCGGCAAGCCGATGGTGGAAGGCCGCGGTGGCTTGCGGAATGGGATTCCTGGCGGCGATTGTGCCGTACCTGTGCTGGTCTCGATGGCGCTATGGCGGGTTCTTTGAGACCTTCCGGAGAGGCTGGCGGTACTACGAAGGCGCGCGCGAGTCGCCGCTATTTTTGGCGCGGAACTTCGGGGTCATCTTCTCGTGGATCACTCTGGCGGGACTGGCGCTGTGGGTGGGCCGGTGGCTTTGGGAACGGAGCAGGACAGATACCGAGCAAAGTGCAGCGATTGGAAATCTGACACGGCGAGACCTCCAGGGTTTCCTGTGGTTGTGGGCGGCGGCGCTGGCGGTGTTCTTCACGGCGGTACGGCACCAGGAGCCGCGGTACGCGATGCCTATCGGCCTGCCACTGTTTCTGCTGGCGGGCAGCGGATTGAGCGCGCTGCTCAATTTTCGCCGACCGGCGGCGAAGATTGCCGGCGCGGTGTTGTTGGCACTGACGCTGGTTTACACCTTTCTACCTTTGCGGCAGATCTTCGACGCGCCACTCGTGGAGCGTGGCAATACCGAGGAGATGCAAGTCGCGGAGTTTCTGGATCGAAGCCTTCCGGCGGGGACAATCCTCTACTCGAACTTCAATTACCCGCTCTTCGGGTACTACACGCATCTGCCGGTGTATGAGCTTCCGGAGGCCGGTCCAAATTTGTACGACGCGCTCGTGACCCTGCCGGGGGACGGGATTCTGATTGCATACAAAAAGAAGGAGATCGCGCCAGACCCTCGTCCGGAGTGGCTCGATGCCCATCCGGAGTTCCGGGCGTGGCGCGAGTTTCCGTCCATCGTGTTGTACCGGTACCACAAAGCCGTTGCTCCGTGAGGGACGCTGTCGGGATTCCTATTTGTTGATGTCCTCTTTCTTTTCGAGGCGGTTGATGAGGCCCTGAATCTGCGACTTCGCGTTGTCGGGGGCAGCATTCTTGGCGAGCGTCATCTGCTTGACGGCTTCGGGGTAATTCCCTGCCCCGACTGCAATGCGCGCCTGACCGGCGTAAGTAAAGAGATTCGTTGGATACTTCTTGGCCATGTCGCGGTAAATGCCAAAAGCCTGGTCCTGCTTGCCGTCGCGCTGGAGTTGGCGGGCGTACTGATAAGACTGGCCGGGGTCGGCTTTCTCCAGCGCCATCGCCGTATATTTCTGCGCCTCGTCGGGCTTGCCCATGGCGGTAAGTATCTGCGACTTGGTCATCAGGTTGTCGTATCGCGACTCGATCTGGATCGAGGTGTCGGCGAGCTTGAGACCTTCGGGCAGGTCGGCCTTGGCGTCGAGAAAGTAGTTGGCGGCGTCGTTATAGCTGACCCAGGTGTATTGCACGATGCCGCGAAACTGCTTATCGAGGCTGGCTTCCACGACCTTCGGCACGTCAACGGCGACCTTGAAGGGAACGGCGAGCTTGTCCCAGCGAAGCGTGAGCAGGGCGGAATCGGGCGTGAGCTGGTCGAAATCGTAGAGCAGAGCTTCATGGAAGTCTGACGCTGTAGGCTTCACCGTAACGCGCAGCACGTCTTCTTCGGGCTTGTAGGTGAAGGCCCCCCAGGCGGTGGTGGTCTTGGAGAAGATGATGGTCCACTCGTCTTCCTTGGGGATCATGAACAGGCCGTAGGTTCCCTTGTCGAGTGGCTTGCCTTCAATGGTCACAGGATCGGCGAAGGTGATGACGGTGTTCTCGTTGGCGCCAGCGCGCCAGACTTCACCGTAAGGCACGAGGCCTCCCCAAACTTTGCGACCGTTCACGAGCGGTCGGCTGTACTTCACCGTCACATTGGTGATGCCGATGGTCTGGCGGACCTGGGCGTTCTGGCTCTTGCGCGGCAGGTCGAGCAAAGCGGATTGAGCTAGACAGATACTGGTTAGAAACAGTATTGAAGAGGCAAGAAACACGAAGCGACGTTGGTACATGCGCAACTCCTTTGCGAACAGAGATTCTGTGTTCGGATAAACGAGCCGATGGGCCACCAACCCCGACGGTGGCACGCGACGGTTGGACGCAGCGATGCACCGGAGGTGAGCCTCCTGGTGACGGAAAGCCCGCTTTGCACGGCAGAAATGCGAGAACTGGGGACGAGTGGCCCTCGCAGGCGGCGGGTCTCGAAGGGGTTATCGCCGAGAAAAAAGCCGGGCGAGTGTCGCCCGGCTGAGATCCAAGCAGCGAAATGGCCTTAAATTAGCTTGCGACGGCGTAGCATCCCCAGGCCAGCACCAAGGCCAGTTAGCACCATCGAGATCGTGCCCGGCTCGGGGGTGGAGGCGCCGAAGATCGAGCCGCCTATGGCCCACTCCTGGCCGCTTGCGGCGGCCGCGTTGATCGACGCGATTGCCGCAGAGTCAAGGTTGATCAGGATCTGAGTGCCCTGGTCTCCGGGCGTAACCACTACCGAACCGTAAAGGGTTCCTGAGCCTAAATCGTTATAGATGGCAACTGCGCCGGAGTTGTCAGCTTGCACAAGAGCAACTGGGGTGGTGACATCCCAAAGCTGATAAGTCAGGCTGCTGCAGTTGCAATAGAACGAAGAGAGTCCCGCGGTGATGGCGCCTGGGTTGGGCAGATAAACCGACAACACGGCGCTGGTGGTTCCCGGCGACACGTTGAAAGTGAAAAAATTGTTGAAAACATCGTCGTCGCCGTTGCAGGAGTCGCTGCTCCCGCAAAGTCCCACGATGTAGTCTGGGTTGGACGCGGTGTGGTTGCCACCCATGTCGTACCAGCCAGTCAACGTGGAAACCGAGTTTCCGTTGTTGGTCTGCAACTCGACGTCGCCGAGTTGGTACGGTGCGTAGGTGAAGGCAAAAATCGACTTGCTGGTTGAGGCGTTCGCCGCTCCAGCCACGACCAGAGTTAGCAGTAGCACGAAGAGATGTCTTTTCATTTACCCTCTCTTTATCTCCTTTAGCGAGATTCTCCGTGAAAGTTCCAGGAGTTGCGGTTGCAAGGATGCAGTTGTAGTTCCAAATTATTATCTTTAGGATCAATGACTTAGGCTTGGCGTAATCGAAGATTGTGCAAAGTGTTGCACTATAGTGGTAAGTGCAGAGCCCTTCCTGGCATGACTAATCCGACCAGTGCGCGGGCTTGCGGTCCCAGCGGTGGGCGCGGAGTTCGGCGATCAGAGCAGCGGGGAGCGGGCCCTTGTCGCTGTAGCTGATGTTGGCGGCGACGTGCTCGGGCTTGCGCATGCCGACGATGGTGGTGCTGACAGTCGGCTCCGACAGCACAAAGCGAAGCGCCATTTCAGGCAGGATCATGCCGACGGGCACAACCTGCTTGAGTCGCTCGACGCGCTCGACGGTAGGGACGAGGTTTTCGGGAGAAAAATAGCGGCCGCGCCAGTCGCCTTCGGGGAATTTCGTTTGCAGGGTCAGGTTGCCGCCGAGGCTGCCTTCGTCGAGCGGGACGCGGGCAATGACTCCGATGTTCATCTCGCCGCAGAGCGGGAAGAGTTCGTCTTCGGGGGCCTGATCGAAGATGTTGTAGATGACTTGCACGGCGTCCACGAGGCCGGTACGGATGGCGCGGATGCCATTGGCGGGCTCCCAGCGGTTGAGGCTGAGGCCAAAGGCACGGATGATGCCGTCGCGCTTGAGCCGCTCGACGGTGTTGCGGAAGTCAGGCGCGTCGGTCCAATGGTCTTGCCAGACGTGGAACTGGAGCAGGTCGATGGTATCGACCCCAAGGTTCTTGCGAATGATGTCGGCGTAACGGAAGACGTGCTCGGGGTGGAAGACCTCAGTGTGTGAGTACGACGGAAGCGCGGGCCACTTGAAGTTGCCGGGAGGAATCTTGGAGGCGGCGTAGAGACGGCGGCCGGGGTTTTCTCGGATGAGATCGCCGAGAAGCTTGTCACTCTTGCCGTCGCCGTAGGCCCAGGCAGAGTCGAAGAATGTCACGCCGGCGTCGGCGGACTGTTGGAGTGAGGCGGTGGACTGCGCGTCGTCGGAGCCGGACCAGCCCGACATTCCCCACAATCCATAGCCGATATCGCTGACCTGCCAACCAGTGCGTCCGAAAGTGCGGTATTGCATGAGAGCCTCGCGCGGCGAAGAGATTCGGTAAAGAACGATGGTATCAAGAGACCTGTTTCGAGTTTCCAGTTTCGAGTTTCAATAATCCGAAGTGGTGAACGGGTAGCGCGGGTCATGCGACTCGAACCAACGGTTGAGTGCTACCACCTGCGCGAGTATTCTGAAAGATACACTCGCTGGCCCGGGCGCATGTTGGGGCAGTTGCGGAGGACGAAATCTTGCTGGCTGCTTTTTCACGTCGCACATCACTCATACTCACTCTGTTGCTGATCGCCGGAGCGGCCCAGGTGTGCTGGGCGCACGCCATTCTGCGGGAGTCAACACCGGCAATCAATTCCACTGTGTCGGGGCCGGACCTGGACATCACGATGCGATTCAACGTCCGCATCGACGGTTCCCGGTCACGGGTGCTGATGGTGGCGCCTGACGGGACCACTTCGGCCCTCAAGCTCGCCACCCAGGCAAAGCCCGATATCCTGCAGACGCGCGCCACCGGACTGAAGCCGGGGGCGTATAAGTTGCAGTGGAAAGTGCTCGCCTCTGATGGTCACATGAGCAACGGAGAAATTCCCTTCACGGTGAAATAAGGCGAGATGCTAGTCAAGCTGGTCGATCTGTTCTCATTTCTGTCGGTGGTCTTGCGCGCCGGGACACTTGTGTTCCAGTCGGTGCTGTTGGGCGGTGTGCTGTTTGTGTTGTGGATCGCGCGGCGCTCGCCCGACGCTTCCGAGGAGAGCATCGATCGGGTGCAGGCCGCATCGTGGAAACTGCTGCGCTACAGCGCGGTCGGCTTGGCGATTGTGCAACTCCTCTACCTGTATGTTGATTCCGCGGTGCTGATGGCTTCGGCCGACATCGGGTTCCAAGCGGTGGTCGGCGCAAACTTCTTTATCTCTGGCTCAATCGTGTTGGTGGCAGCGTTGCTGACGGCGGTCGTGGCGGCCGGCAAAAAGAGCTTTGCGCGCTGGGCGCTGCCGGTGCTGACCGTTGTGATCATGACGGCGTCGGTCATGACCAACCATGCGGCGTCGCGGCTGTCAGGGCGTCCGCTGTTGATTACGTTGTCGAGCGTGCATGAGCTGGCGACTGGCTTCTGGATTGGCGGGCTGCCATTCCTGGTGCTGGCGCTGCTCCGCGCGAAGGACGTTACCACGCGTTGGTATATCACCGAGCGCTTCTCGCGTATGGCGCTAGTGAGCGTGGCGTTTCTGGTGCTGAGTGGCTCGATCATGAGCGTGCTCTACATCGGCTCGTGGCGCGCGGTGCTGGGCACGGCCTACGGCGTGATGGTGGGCGCCAAGGCCGTGATGCTCGGGGTGTTGCTGCTGTTGGGTGGAGTGAACTTCCTGCTGCTGCGCAACGCTCCCAAGGACCAGGTAATGCCACGGCTGCGGCGGCTGATCGAGGCGGAGTTGGGCATCGGGATCACGGTGATTCTGACGGCGGCATCGCTGACTTCACAACCTCCGGCGGTGGACCAGCCGGAGGAAACCGTGACCATGCAGCAAATCTACCAGCGCGTGAAGCCGGTGTGGCCGCGACTGAACTACCACTTCATTCCGGAGACGGACAAAGCGACCGGTGAGCCGATAAAGACCGGGCCGGATACTCCGGTGAACGTGGATGGCATTCCCCTGACACCGCAGCTGATCAACAACTCGATCGAGTCGGAGTCGAACCACCATTGGATGGGCGTGGTGGTACTGGCAATGGGACTGCTCGCGCTGCTGGCTCGAACCGGAAAAGCCCGCTGGGCGGAGATGTGGCCGCTGCTGCTGATCGGCATAGCGGTCTTTATCTTTCTGCTGGCCGACACCGAATGCTGGCCGGTGGGATGGAAGGGATTCTGGGCGTGCTGGGCCGACCCAGAAGTGTTTCAGCACCGCATGGCGGCGCTGGTGTGCGTCGGGTTTGCGGTGTTTGAGTTGCGGGTGCGAAAGCAGAAGAAAGACAACGATCCCTGGGCCATGGTCTTTCCGCTGATGTGCGCCTTGGGCGGCGCGGTGCTGCTGACACATCAGCATGCCATCTCGAACGTGAAGGAAAACTTATTGGTTGAGCTGAGCCACGTACCCATGGGCGTGATTGCGGTGTTCGCGGGATGGGCGCGGTGGCTGGAGCTGCGGCTGCCGGAGAAAGACCGGGCGATCCCGTCGTGGATCTGGCCAATGTGTTTTGTGCTGATCGGGGCGGGGCTGCTGAATTATCGCGAGATGTAGAGTGCGAACAGTTTAGACTGTTGCGCATGAAAATCTCGTCACGCGGTCTTGTTGCCTGGTTCGGTGTTCTCAGTTTTGCGGTCGTTTCTGGAGCTTCCATGCCCGCATGGGCCCAATCCGGCGAGACCCAGTTCTCCATCTCCTTCAGCAAACAGAAGAGTGATAAGCCGCTCGACGGACGTATGCTGCTGCTGCTCTCGACCGATCCCTCGGAAGAGCCGCGGATGCAGATCAATGACCAGTTGCGGACGCAGATGGTCTTCGGAGTGGACGTAGACGGACTGCCGCCGGAACAGCCGGTCACGGTGGATGCGGCGGCATGGGGTTATCCCATTCGCTCGCTGCGCGACGTGCCACCGGGCGAGTACTACGTGCAGGCGCTGCTGGTGAAGTACGAGACGTTCCATCGCGCCGACGGCAAGACGGTGAAGTTGCCGATGGACCAGGGTGAAGGCCGGCACTGGAACCTCACGCCGGGCAACCTGTACAGCAAGCCAGTGAAGATGACGCTGGTAAAGAGCGGCGCGCCGGTGAAGATCGTGCTCGACCAGGAGATTCCGCCGATTCCGACTCCGGCCGACACGAAGTATGTGCGGCACATCAAGATTCAGAGTGAGCTGCTCACCAAGTTCTGGGGACGGCCGATGTTCCTTTCAGCCGTGGTGCTGGTGCCGTGGGGCTTCGATGAGCATCCCGAGGCACACTATCCGCTGTTGCTGTTTCACGATCACTTTGTTGACGGGATTGATGACTTCCGCACCGAGCCGCCCGATCCGAACCTGAAGCCGGATTACAGCGACCGCTTTCACATCTCGGGATACAACCGCATTCAGCAGGAAGAAGCTTACAAGTTCTACCAGAAGTGGATCTCGCCGAAGTTTCCGCGGTACCTGGTGGTGAAGATCCAGCACGCGAACCCGTACTACGACGATTCGTATGCGGTAAACTCGGCGAACCTTGGGCCCTATGGCGACGCCATCGAGACCGAGCTCATGCCGGCGCTGGAAAAGAAGTTCCGAAGCATCGGGCAAGGTTGGGCGCGGTTCACCTACGGCGGATCGACGGGCGGCTGGGAGTCGCTGGCGGTACAGATGTTCTACCCCGATCACTACAACGGGGTATTTTGCGCGTGCCCGGATCCGGTCGATTTCCGCGCATTTACGCTCATCAACCTGTACGAGCAGAAGAACGCGTTCTACTTGGAGGGAGCTCACAAACAGGTCTTGCAAGGGGGCTACCGAAACTACCTCGGCAACACGCTCGTCACCATTCAGGACGCCAATGCGATGGAACTGGCCCTGGGCACGCATGGCCGCTCGGGAGAGCAATGGGACATCTGGCAGGCAGTGTACGGACCGGTCGGCGCGGATGGCTACCCGGCGCCAATCTTCAATAAGGAGACCGGCGAGATTGACCACAATATCGCCGAGTACTGGCGTGAGCATTACGATTTGCGGTCGATCCTCGAGAAGAACTGGCCTACCCTCGGTTCAAAACTGCAAGGAAAAATTCATATTTATGTGGGCAGCGCGGACAGCTACTTCCTCAATGACGCGGTCTACCTCATGCAGGATTTTCTCGAGAAGACGAAGAACCCATCGTACGATGGCGAGGTGAAGTACGGCGACCGCGCCGAGCACTGCTGGAACGGCGATCCCAATCTGCCGAACTACCTCTCGCGACTGCACTACAACACGATGTATTTGCCCAAGATCATGGAGCGAATCGAGAAGACGGCGCCGGCGGGAGCGGACCTAACGAGCTGGCGGTATTAAGTCACGTTACTGCGCAGTCGGCTTCCTGTTGGCGGCTCGCGGTTCACGAAAAGACGCGACCGTGGCCATCAGTTCGCCGGCCGTCTTTCCTTCGTGCAGGCCGAATTCCGGGTAGGCGTGCGACCGAGCCCCGAGAGCAAAAATGTCGTCCTGCGCTGCTTTCACGCAGTCAAGATACCGAATTTCGACTGCGATTTGTTCCCCTAGTCGCGATCTTCGATCGGGTCGTGGTAGCAGATGGAATATCCCGCGCGTGGCTGCAAGAGCTTGGCGATGATGCCGGTCCATCCGGTTTGATGCGATGCGCCCACACCACGCCCAGTGTCGCCGTCAAAGAATTCATAGAACGGGATATAGTCGCGGAAATTCGGGTCGTGCTGAAATTTGGGATAGAGCGCATTTACCTGGCGAAGACCGTCGCCATTCTTCAGGAAAATGCCAGCGAGGCGGCGCGTCAGCTCCTCCGCAATCTGGTCAAGCGAAATGTAGCGGCCGGAGCCGGTGGGGCACTCCACCTTGAAGTCGTCGCCGTAGTAGTAATGGAATTTTTGCAGCGACTCGATCATCAGGAAGTTCGCGGGAAACCAGATGGGACCGCGCCAATTGGAGTTGCCGCCAAACATCCGTGAGCGAGACTCGGCGGGCTCGTAGTCCACAGTCAGGACTTTGCCCAGAAGCGGAGTCCGCAGTTGAAAAGGTTGCGCGGCGTGGATCCGCGAGAGAGAACGCACACCGTAATCGGACAGGAACTCGGCCGGATCAAGCATGCGCTTCAAGAGCGCCTTCATGCGATGTCCTCTTAACAGAGACAGGAGCCTGCGCTCGCCCTTTCCCGGAACGTCCCAGCGTGAAACCAGGTCGGCCATCTCCGGCCGATTGTTGAGGAACCACTCCATGCGTCGCTTAAACACCGGGACCTTGGCCAGATGCTCGGGCTCGAGGGTCTCCACGGCGAATAGTGGTATGAGACCAACCATGGAACGCACCTTAAGTGGGACGGTCTCGCCATCGGGTAGGTTCAGCACGTCATAGTAGAAGCCGTCAGCCTCGTTCCACAGGCCAACACCTTTGCCGCCGATGTTTGTCATGGCCCGCGCAATGTAGAGGAAGTGCTCGAAGAACTTGGTGGCCATGTCTTCGTAGGCGTGGTTGTGCTGCGCCAGCTCAATCGCAATCCGCATTAGGTTGAGGCAGTACATGGCCATCCAACTGGTGCCGTCGGACTGGCTAAGGTAACCGCCATCGGGTAGCGGCTCATCACGATCGAAGGCCCCAATGTTGTCTAGTCCGAGGAAGCCCCCCTGAAAGAGGTTTCGGCCGTGGGAATCTTCCTGATTGACCCACCAGGTGAAATTCAGCAACAACTTCTGGAATATTCGCTCGAGAAACAATATATCGCCGGGATAGTCGGGATGCTCCAGGCGCTTGCGCTTGCGGTCGATCTGAAATACGCGCCAGGAGGCCCATGCATGCACGGGGGGATTGGCGTCGCCGAAGTTCCATTCATAGGCCGGCATTTGGCCGTTGGGATGCAAATACCATACTTGGCCGAGTTGAATCAGCTGCCGCTTGGCGAATTCAGGGTCAATCAGCGCGAAGGTCACGGTGTGGAAGGCAAGGTCCCAGGCCGCAAACCACGGGTACTCCCACTTGTCGGGCATGGAGAAAATAGCGTCGCTATCGAGGTGGATCCAGTCATGGTTCCGGCCGGTGAGGCGCTGGGGCGGTGGAGGTGGGAAGTTGTCATCACCGTCGAGCCAGCGCTGGACGTTGTAGCCGTAGCGCTGCTTGTTCCAGATCATGCCCGCGAACGCCTGGCGCTGGACAAGCCGGGCATCGGCGTCGCTCAGGCCCCGATGGACCTTGTCGTAGAACTCATCGCACTCGTGGCGCTTGTCGGAGAAGACTTGTTCGAAGTTCTGAAATGGATCGGATTGTTGCCGAGCGCTCAGTCGCAGCCGAAAGCGGACTTCCTGTTGCGTCGCAACCTTCTGGCGGAAAAGCATCCCAGCCTTGGTTCCCGTCTGAGCGGGATTCACCGCCGTATGGTCATTCGCAACAACGTAATGATGGAAAGCGTCTTTGGAGTAGCCTTGGGAGGGCTGGCCAAACACTCGAAGCGTATTGGTTTCGTTGTCGCAAAAAAGCTTCTCGGCCGGCCCGTCACCATACAGGTAATAATCTCCAAACGTAGGATGGGCTGCGACGATGACGCTTTTGTCATCGAGACGGATGGTTGGCTTTGCCGGGGCTTCAGCATCCCACGACCAGGTGTTGCGGAACCAGAGCTGAGGAAGCACGGAAATCTCCGCAGTCTCGGGCCCACGATTCTGAACGGAAATGTTGACGAGAATGTCGTCATCCGCGGCCTTGGCGTACTCGACGAAGACATCCCAGTAACGGTCCTGGTCGAGGATGCCGGTATCAATCAGCTCGTACTCGTTGTCGTCGAGACCGCGCTGGCGGTTTTCCTGCAGCAGGCGTTCGTAGGGAAATTCAGCCTGGGGATACTTGTACAACATCTTCAGATACGTATGGGTCGGCGTAGCGTCGAGATAGAAGTAATATTCTTTGACGTCTTCGCCGTGGTTACCCTCGGCATTGGTCAGGCCGAAGAGACGCTCCTTGAGGAAAGGGTCTTTGCCGTTCCAAAGGGCCAGCGCAAAACACAAAATCTGACGCCGGTCACTGATACCGGCCAGGCCGTCTTCTCCCCAGCGGTAAGCACGACTGCGAGCGTGATCGTGGGGCAAGTACTCCCAGGCATCGCCGTTGGCTGAGTAATCTTCGCGAACGGTGCCCCACTGACGTTCACTCAGGTAGGGGCCCCAAAGCGGCGGTGTCGTCTCGATCGGACTGGGGTTGGCCGGAGCCGGTGAGTTCGTGGGAGTGCCTTGATCGATTTGGGTCACCTGTTGTAATCCACGCTACGCGGGCGGTTGCGCGAAGGCAACCGGTACGCGTTTTAGACTCAGAATTCGACTTGCGGTCGAAGCAGCACATCATATTACCGCAGGTGCCGCTGTGCCAAATCGGGTGGGAACGGTCGCGTGGTTTGCATAAGCTCGGAGGCAACGATCAGGTGCCTGTCGTCTGGGTTCGCCATCCGGGGAGCCGGGAAAAACGATAGCCGCCCGAAATGGCGGCCACGTACTTGACGGAAACTGGCTTGAGATAAATCCGACCGACTACGTCTGAATAGTTCTCGCGCAAGACAACTGTCGCACAGACAGCAGTCCCCATTCCCCGCGCGGAGACGGCGCGCTATTCAAAGTGAACTAAAATTTGTCCCGGCCTCACCGCATCACCCGGCGCCGCTGCGATCGACTTGATTGTCCCGTCTGAGTGAGCCGTAATCTTGATTTCCATTTTCATGGCGTCGAGTACCAACAGGAGTTCGTTGTTTCTTACCTGCTGTCCTTGACGTGTGTGCAAGCGTGACACGACACCAGCGAGGGGGCTACGACACACTTTGGCCTCATCAGTGCCTGTAGAGGAACCAGGTTTTGAAAACGTAGGCAGCACAGACGATTGGACATTCGCGCGAGCCGACGGCTGCGAGTCCGCTGCGGATGTGCCTTCAACAGATTCAACCTCGACTTCGTACGAACTGCCATCGATAACGATTGTCAGCTTCACGAATCAGATCCCATGATGAATTAGCCTTCGCTGATTGCCCGTGGACAAAATCAGTGTCCGCGCTGTACTAGGTTGTGCGAAGCGTGAATGATATCCCGGCCCCGGTCGGCCCAGGATCCAGAATCATGCGCCGACTCGGCCAGGGTTCTTACCGAAAGAATGCGGATCTTGGTCCCAAGGAACGCGGTCGCGGCTGCCTCGATAACAGCAACAATCTCGGGCGTGATCCCCGCGGACGCAGGTGCTACGAAGCCGTGCTCAGCTACAGGGTTCGAACCGTAGTCCGTCACAGGCTGAGTCGCCGTATCGGCAACTGAATCGACACTACCTGCGGTAACGGTTACCATGCTCAACCTCATGCTCCTAGAGCGGAATCAGACCATGCTTCTTTGGCGGCCGAAACTCCCGTTTGCTATGCAGACCTTCGAGGGCTTGGGCTAGATACTTTCGAGTCGTAGAAGGCTCAATAACGTCATCTACCAGCCGTCGGCCTGCCGCCACAAAGGGATTGGCGAATGTGTTTCGGTACAGGTCAATCAATTCCTGGCGGCGCTGTTGATGGTCTTCCGCTGCATCAATTTCTCTGCGGAATACAATCTCGGCGGCGCCTTCTGCGCCCATCACCGCTATTTCAGCGGTTGGCCACGCCACGACTCTGTCGGCCCCCAAGTCCTTACAGCACATGGCAATGTAGGCGCCGCCGTAGGCTTTGCGCAAAACAATCGTCAACTTCGGCACGGTGGCGGCCGAATACGCAAACAAAATCTTCGCTCCGTGCCGAATGATTCCGCCATATTCCTGATCAATGCCAGGCAGGAAACCAGGAACATCGACGAAGGTCAGCAAAGAGATATTAAAGGCATTGCAGAAGCGCACAAACCATGCGACTTTGTCCGAGGCATCGATGTCCAACACACCCGCCAACACCGCGGGCTGACTCGCCACAACCCCCACAGTTCGCCCCTGAAGCCTTCCAAAACCGATGACGACGTTTGCGGCAAAGCCCGGTTGCAGCTCGAAGAAATCCTGGTAATCGAGAATCCGCTTGATCACCTCACGAACGTCGTAGCTAATTTTGGGATCAACAGGGACCAGATGGTTCAGCACAGGATCGTTTTCGATCGAGCTTTCACACGGCATCCGCGGTGGGTCTTCCAGGTTGTTAGACGGCAAGAAACTCAACAAGCGACAGCACAGCTCCATCGCTCCCTCGTCATCCTCCGCAATCAGGTGGACGACGCCGGAAGAGTTCATCTGCGCCGCAGGACCGCCCAACTGATCGGCAGTAACGACTTCACCGGTCACCTGCTTGATGACCTGAGGCCCGGTGATGAACATCCGGCCACCCCGGGTCTGAATAATGAAGTCGGTCAGAGCCGGGCTATAGGCTGCGCCCCCAGCGCACGGGCCACAAATAATCGCAATCTGCGGGACGGTGCCCGAGAGCATCACGTTGTTGTAAAAAACCTTGGCGTATCCCGCGAGGCTGTCGATTCCTTCCTGGACCCTTGCCCCTCCGGAGTCATTGATGAAGATGAATGGGCTGCCCGTCTTCAACGAGAGTTGCATCGTTTCTGCAATCTTTGCGCAGTGCACTTCTCCCGCCGCGCCGCCGAGCACGGTGAAATCCTGGCTGGCGAGATGCACAGTACGGCGATCGATCTTCGCGCAACCGGTGACTACTCCATCGGCGGGAACTTCCTTATCCGCCATGCCGAAATAGGTGGAGCGGTGCTGGGCAAAAAGACCGACTTCCTGGAAGCTATCGTGATCGACTAAACAATCGATGCGTTCGCGGGCCGTGAGCTTGCCGGAGGCATGCTGTTTGTCGATCCGCTCCTTCCCGCCGCCTCGCTCGATCTTGGACCGCTTTTGGCGCAGGCTTTCGATCTGGACCTCAATCGTGTCTCTCTCATCTTTACCCGATTTGACCGCTTCAGTTGCCATGTATACGCACTCCCGTTTTGCCACTTGGCAAGGACCGCGAAATACCATTCGATCGGGAAAGTGGCAGAACGCCGCAGAGCTTCACCGGAGGACTGGTTCCCCTCGTGTTGATAACAGCTTAGTCGGTTGAGGAATGAGCTAATGTGACCGGGGTTGCCGCTCCGTGTGATTCGGGTCACAGGCTATTGGTGCACTGCGGAAGCGCTACGACGAGCAGCACGCTTTGTGTCAATGGACATGCGAAAGGCGAGGGCCGGATCTCCTTGCGCCTTGGTTATGCTGACACTTTCAATTTCTGGGCGCGAGCGATGGCGGAGTGGTCATCGGAACGGCATTCCGGAAAAACTGCTTGATCGCGCGTCTGGGCGCCGACCTTCTGGCGAACGGATTATGGCTGAGTGTAAACGGGATTATTAGGATCTGCGGGCTCGTAGTCCCGCCCGTATTTGTTTTTGTGCTGCGTCTTGGCAGTGTCGGACTCCCGCACCCGTAAGGTTCCAACCGACTGCGTCGTACCGCCCAGCTCCACCTGCCGCGACAGTCCGTCTAGTGTCTCGGGAAGCGCGTTCTCGCTCCATACGTGCAGGGTATATCGGCCGGGGGGCACGCTTGGAATCGAAAAGTCTCCGCTCCTATTGACCTGGGTGAAGTAGGGGCTCGATACCACAACCACCACGGCACTCATCTCAGGGTGAATGTTGCAGAAGATGTACGAAACGCCTGCGCGATCGAAGTGTACAGTGCGCGAACTGCCGGCTTCGTACAGCCCGAGGTCGAACTTCTTGCCGTTGAACAGTGAGAACACGTTGTGGAACCAGGGATCGAGGTTGGGGAAGTCCACTAACGAGCCCTTGGTCACGACCAGCAAGTGCGGTTCAAACGACTTGTTCTTCTGGCGAAGGACTTCGTGTGCCGGCTGCGCAAGCGGTGGCTCGCCTGCGGACTGGGTGATTGGCACGAGCCACACCACAGCCGAAGGACTGGCCGCCGAGCTGCCGCCGTATGTCGCTACGCGACCAGTGACGGTAACGCTTTGCGCGAAGCACCACGTCACTATCGCGCACAGTAGCGCCAGCAGAAGGAGCGTGCTTCTCACACGGATTGAAGACTGAGATTTCAGAACAGTATCCCCATTCCCAAGTTCACTTGTCCTGCTGATGCGTTGTAATCGTAGATGGAAAATGTCTTCAGCCGCCTGTACTCAAGCGAGAACAGCACATCGGAGCGGGGACGATAAATCACATTGGCAAACATGCCCTGGTTACGCGTGAGTGTAGGATCGCCGTAACTTTGCGGCTCGTCGAACGTCCGTAGGTCGGAGGCAAAGGGGTTGTCTTGCCCAAACGCGGCATTGAATTCCAGCCGGCTGTTGGCTCGGTACTTGAGTTGGGCCCAGCCGCCGACAGTGTTTAGGGGAAGCACGCTGGTGGTCGGATTAATCAGTGGTCCGCTGTAGAGCACGCTGCGCCCCATGGCGCCGCCGAGTCCGCCGATGGCCTGCCCGCGATAGAACGAGCCGCTGAGCAGCCACCTGTCCGAGAGCGGGACGCTCCAGTCCAAGGTTGCAGCGTAGCCGTTGACGTTGCGTCCGTAGCCCCAGTCTTCGCGGCTGTAGTAGCCAGCGGTGCCGACGGTGAAGGTATGCCCGAACAACGGATGGGAATACGAAACGCGCGCTGCATATCCCGGCTGGCGCGACATCTCGCCCGCCTGTGGCGTGCGGTACCAGGTGTAGTAATACGGTGGCTCGCCGGTCAGCGCGTCGAGGATGCCAGCCTGCACGGTGACGGTCGATTTCTCGGCAACCGCGAAGCGATGCTCGACATGGATCTGCGGCGTCCAGGCCCAGAGGTTTCCGGCATACGACAGCGCCGGGACAATAAGCGAAGCGAACGACGTCGGCGAGTTCGGCTGGAAGAAGAGCTGCTCCTGCCCTGCGACTACATCGGTGTTCGTCCAGTCGAGACGAAGAGTCGCGGTGCGCAGCCGCACCAGGCCGGAGTTCACTCCGTTGTAAAGATTGGGGAAGCCCACCTCCGGCATCAAAGTTGACGGTACCGGTGGTTTTTGCGCCCATCAGTTCCGGGCCGAAGACTTCGAATCCGAAGATCGACTGCCGCAGCGTACCGCCGAACGCGCCCGACGATGAGAGGCTGCCCGGCTTATATGCGAGTTCGGGAACATCGAGGTTGTCCACTGTCCCCTGGGTGCTAAACAGGTTGAAGAGTGCAATCCCGCTGAAGCGAACGCGGTACTTCGAGGCGCTCTCCACTTTTGTCTGGTACTGCTCATCCACTTTGGCATTGAGCAACTGCTGATCTTCTTCGAGTTGACCGACGCGCAGGTCCACTGGGGTGGGTTCGCCTGACGGCGAGGGCGCTGCGTGGTCACCGGCAAGCGCGGATCCATCGGCCTCCAACTCCTGGCGGAGGCGCGTAATCTCAGCCCGGCTGGCGGACGTTTCCTGCTTGAGCTGCAGGACGAGGTCCTTCAGCTCACGGACCTCGGACTGCAGATCCGACAATGTCGCGCCCGACTTTCCGTCGTCGGTTGGCGCATTCGGCTTGGGCTGCTGTGCCCTCGCTGCCGTGAGCAGCAGGCTGGCCGCCAGCCCAACCCGAATCACGTCCGCATAGTATAGCCATCGACTAGAGCTCATACCCCACCTCCGCACCAAATTTTGGGGCCGTGGCCACGTCCTGCCATGAGAGCAGCTCGGGCCGTAGCTTCAATCAGGTTCGCGCCGTTCGCCGCCTGCAACCGGCAGCGTAATCCGCATCACGGTACAGCCGGACGTCGACCTTTCCACCTGCAACTCTCCGGAATGGTCCTGCACAATCTTTTGTGCAATGGTCAGTCCCAGGCCGGTGCCGTTCTCTTTCCCATGGCTCACGAACGGATGGAACACCCTATCGCGGATCGAAGCATCCAGCCCCGGCCCGTCATCGATGACCCGGATATCGAGGTGGTTGTCGCCGTTCTCGACCGTGACCGAGACGCGGCCGCCGCTGGCTTGTACCGACTGGCAGGCGTTCAGCAACAGGTTGTAGAAAACCCGCTCTATTTTGCGGGCGTCGCAGATGACGGGGTGCACTCCACCTGACGCGATACCGACCGTCACCTTCTGGAACTCGGGATGCGCATGAATCAGCTCGATTGCACGGCTCACGGAGTGCTCGATGACCGTCTCAGTCGGGTTGAGCGACTCAGCGGGACGAGACAATTCCAGAAGCGAATCGATCAGGTCCGTTAAACGGTGAACCGCGATGCGAATCTCCAGATAGAGCTCTTCTCGCTGGCGCGGAGCCAGATCGGGCTCGGCGAGGAACTCGGCGTTAGCCAGAACCGCAGTCAGGGGATGTCGCAGGTCGTGCGATATCGAGCTCGCCATGGTGCCAATGGTGGCTAGTCGCTCGGAGTGCAGTAGTCGCTGCTGCGCCTGCTGCAGGCTCTCGCGCATACCCGTGAAGGCCTGTGTTACCTCGCCGACCTCGCTGTCTTTCGATGACTCGAGAGGAAACGTATAGTCTCCTTTGCCCAGGGCGCGCACGCCATCCACAAGCCGTTCCAGCGGCCGGGTGAACGTGCTGGCGATCGCGTAGACCAGCAAGCTCCCGATCACCACCGCGCCCAATCCCACGCCCAGGAGCAGTTGGCGAAGGTGATTCAGGAAATTCGCCGCCTGGTCGTAAGATTTCATGACGTACATGGTCACAGGTGGTGCGCCGTCGTTGAGCGCGAGTGAGGCCACTACAAAGCTCTCGTTTCCCAGATTGACGTCGAGCGGCCCGATCGAACCAGCGTGCTCCGCCACCGCCTTTTGCAGCTGGTCAATGCTGCCCGAGTCGATGGTGCTGACAACCTCTTTGCCCGAGCACACCACTGCCACTTGGCCCGCGGCTACGCGCGCCACTTCCTGCGCAACCGCGGCATTGATCTCGTATCCGATGGCGACTGTCCCGAGGACCATGTTGTTGGCCTGAGGGCCGAAGTAGATGGGCGCGAGCGACACCTCATAGAGATGGCCACCGGCGAACCACCACTCCCGCGACTCACCGGATGCGCTCTTGCGGTTATCCAGCGCTTGGGCTTGAGCAAGAGTAATTCCGGGCGCGCGGGTGTAAAACCCTACGATTTGGTTGGACTGGTCCGCGAGCGCAAACAGGTCGCCCCCAGAAAGACGGAACAGCTCGCGGGAACCGTCTTGGATCGTGGGAGCATGGCGCGACGTCATCAGCGCCTTCAGGACCGGGAGGTCGGCCATCAGCTCGGCCGAGCGGGCCTGCGAGCTTTCGCGCTCGTGCTGGACATTGCGGAAGGTCTCAACTGAGTTGGCGAGATCGAGGCGCAGGTTGCGCCGCACCTGGTTCTCCACACTGCGCTGCACAATGAGCAGCGACACCGCCGTGAGCCCAGCCGAGGTCAGCAGCATGGCAATCAGGAATTTGGTCCGAAGGCGGATGGTGGGTCTCCTCCACGCTGCGTTCAGTTTCTATCGCACGAATTTATACCCGGTACCGTGCACGGTACGGAAATGCACCGGCTCAGCAGGATCCTTTTCAAGTTTCTGGCGGAGGCGCAGGATGTGGGTGTCAACTGTGCGCGTGGTGGGATAAGCGTTGTATCCCCACACTTCGTTCAAGAGCTCAGCGCGCGACACGACCCGCTCTTCATTGTTCAGGAAGAAACGAAGGGTCTTGAATTCCTGCGGCGTCATCGGAACCGGCTTTCCCGCCTTCCACAACTCCATCTTTGAGAAATTGACTTCGACATCATCGAAGCTGAATGTGTCGCCCTTGCCCGGGGGGAGATTCAGGCGGCGGATGGCGGCGCGCACCCTCGCCAGAAGCTCCCGAGGACTGAACGGCTTGGTGACGTAGTCGTCGGCGCCCAACTCCAGCAGCAGCACTTTGTCCACCACATCACTGGCAGCGCTGAGCACGAGAACGGGAACGCTGGCGGCCTCGCGCTTGATTTCGCGGCAGAGTTCCTGACCGGTTCGTCCGGGCAGACGTAAGTCGAGGATAACGACGCGCGGCAACGTGGACTTGAACACATCCATTGCCGTGTTTCCGTCGGCTGCAATCGTGATGTCGAAGCCGGCCGACTCAAAGGTCCGGCGTAGCGCCCGCTGAACCGCGGGATCATCTTCGATCGCAAGTACCTTGTCCATCTCTCCTCTACCCCAAGTCCTGGCGGACTCTCTTAGTTCAACTGGTATATCAGTTGATGTTGCCAGTCAACGAAGTGTTAACAATTTCGTGACATCTCGGTCAGAAATACAGGCCGTCCAGCGTCGTTGACATTCTGTTGACAACTCTTCCACAGCGCTATGACAACCGTGAACTCGGGCACCGATAAATTCGCCTAGTGCTGCTTTGCAGGAGGACACGCAATGCGAATGAATCAACGAATCCCATCACTGTGGATACTGCTCTTGGCGGTACTCACGCTAGCCGCTAACCCCACGTTGTTGTACGCAGCTCCCAACACCGGCAACAGCTTCTACCAGCACAATCTCGTTTCCGACCTGCCAGGGGTCGCTGATTTCATGGATCCTGACCTGGTCAATCCCTGGGGGATTTCCTTTTCGACCACGAGCCCGTTGTGGATTTCCGACAATGGAACAGGACTCTCCACGCTCTATAACGGTCTCGGGGTGAAACAAGGTTTGGTGGTGACCATTCCTCCGGCCGGCGGAGCGGCGCCGACGGGACAGGTTTTCAACCCCAACTCCGCAAACTTCGGTGGCGCGCACTTCATCTTTGCCACCGAGGACGGAACCATTTCTGCGTGGTCATCGGGAACGACTGCCGCCCTGAAAGTCGATAACTCGGGAGCGGGCTCGGTTTACAAGGGTCTTGCTCTGGCTAACAACGGCTCGGCGAACTTTCTCTACGCGACGGATTTCCACAACAATGCGATCAATGTATTCGACAGCAACTTCAACCCAGTTACGCTGTCCGGCTCGTTCACCGATCCGAGCCTTCCCGCCGGCTACGCCCCATTTAACATCGAGGCGTCTGGTGGCATGTTGTACGTCACCTATGCTGTGCAGGATGCGGATGCGCACGACGACGTAGCTGGTCCAGGTCACGGCATTCTGGACGTATTCGACACGAATGGGAACTTTGTACAACGTCTGGTTTCCCATGGAGCGCTCAACTCGCCTTGGGGCATGGCGTTTGCTCCGGTCGGTTTCGGGAGCTTCGGCCATGACCTGCTGGTTGGGAATTTCGGCGACGGCACCATTAACGTCTTCGATCCCGCGACCGGAAACTGGCTTGCCCAACTCGATGACCTTAACGGAAATCCCATCACCAACCTCGGCCTGTGGGGAATAGCCTTCGGGAACGGAGCGCAAGGCACCAGCACCAGCGCTCTGTATTTCACGGCGGGGATTCCCGGCTCCGGCAACATCGAGGACCACGGTTTGTTTGGCAGGGTGCAAGTTACTCCCGAGCCGGGCACTCTGACGATGCTGGCAGGTGGAATCGCAAGTTTGGTCGGCTATGGGCTGCGCAGGGGGAAGCGCAACGCCTAGGCCGTCCAACACGAGGGTCTGCGCAAACCGCACTGCCCAGACCCTCATCTGGTCAACTCCGATGGGTAGCTCGCTTTGAGCCGGAGCGACAGCGCTCCGGCATTTTTCGTGCGACGCGAAGTATAGAGGCGCGAAGCGATTCCCGAAATGGGACAATGTCCGATAACGGGTTGCCCCCCCTCCCCCCCATTTTTTGTAAAATCCTCATTCTTAAGGGACTTACGGGATGACTGCCCGCAAGTTCGTCTGCGCGCAGGAGTTAGAGGCAAAATCGTCATAACAAAAGGCTTAGGCGGGGGCGTATAGGGATGGGAAGACGTGTGGGCCGGGAGTGGAATGGAAAAACGGAAGCGCGCAGGACCTGTCACAGGTCGAAACTCCTAGTGAGAACGGGGACTTTTCCGGCTGCCTCCTCGTGGGAAGACAGCTCTCCCTCATTCTTCGAGAGTGAGTTTAGGGCAGGCGGGCGGGAGCTGGATAGGACGTGCGTCACGGAGCAGCGTGATAAGAGAGTCGCCGGTTGCCAGCCGCCAGTCGCCAGCATCCAGGCAGGGGTAATCCACCAAGGAGGCAGCGTGCAGGCGGCACGACTGATGTCATGCCCTGACACGAAACGGCCGCGAGAGCGATTTTTCCGCCGGCCCTGATAGGGGTGCCGCTTCAAAGCCCAACGATGAGATCGCTTCTGGTCTAGCGCCAAGCCCAGACGATCCCCATTCTCGGTTCGACCATGACAGTTCGACCGCCGTGATACTGGGAGTCGGAGAAGTTCGGCGCCCGGAAGAAGTGGAGTTCGCATCCGGATCGTAGCGCCAGGCCTTTGGGCAGCTTGAGTTCCGTGCCGACCTCCGTCACGATCTCAAACTGGTGGTCCAAGCCGACAACGCCTCCGGGCGCCCAGCCTCCGTCGGTGATAAATACTCCAGCTCCAACCTTGGCGTAGGAGGTGATAGGCGACTCGTTCCTGTGCCAGGTGCGAACGTACCCGCCGTTGATTTCGTGACGCAGCATTCCCCACTGAATCTTACCGCCCTGAGCAGTGAACTTAGCGTCCGTGGTGGCGAGGTTATAGGCCACCGAGAATCCGTTCGCGCGCCATATTTTGCGGTACTCGGCTCCGCCACCGAGCGACGGCCGGGATGATTGGTTCTCCACAAGACCATATCCAAACCCGGTAGCGTCTTTGGTGTACTGAAAGGAACCAACAACGGCCAGATAGTCTTGAGCGGAACAGGTGGACATAAGAAACACGGCGATTGCCGCTAAAAGAAAGAGTGCAGTATTCTTTCCCAAGTCCATCGAGAGCCTCCTTATCAGGCTTTCTTGGGTCAGCGCCGTATCGGTGGTGCGAACACCGATGCGGCGTGCTTGCATTAAACGGCTGGATGCCTTTCGCCGCTGGCACTGATATCGGCAACAATGCCCGGGCAGATTATTTAGGCAGACTCTGACCACGCATCGCGATTTCCCGCCGACAGCAGGGCTAGAAGCTGTCTCATAAGCGGGAGAACGCCGAAGGTCGAAGTACCTCAAGGGCTAAAGCCCGGAGTTTTTTGAGGCCCGGGACGGCACGGCTAAAGTCATGCCCCTTCAAAACCGGTGCAAGCGCGACTTTTTCAACAGCCTGTAAAGCCGTGCCCTATCAAGACGGATTTATGGGACCGCTTGTAGACCGGCAGGGTGTGGCACCGGTGAACGACGCACGACGGATTGGCGGAGGGTCGACTCGACTCGCATTTTGCCAGTACAATCCAAGGAATTACGCCAGCTATTTCTGACCGGACCGGTGAGTGTTAGGGCCGCTGTGAGTCGCGCACTGCTCGAAGCGGTCCGAGAGCAGAGTTTCGACCAAGTTAGTGGGTGTTGATTGGAGATCATCGACCGGAGCACATGTTGAGAGTCGGGCTGAAGAAGTTCCTCATTCGCCTGGCGCTGGTAAGTGTTTGCTTGAGCATTCCGGTTGTGGGCCAGCAGCCCGATGCCCCGAGTGGTCCTGTCGCAATCGCGCCCGACGATGCAACGCGCCCCCATCCCAATGAAACCAAGTTCTTGCAGCATTTGGCAGGGGACCAACTGGGCATTTGGACCAGTCCGATGCGGCTGGAACCCAAAGATGCGACGTGGCTGATACCAATGGGTGGCATTGCGACCGGGCTCTTCGTCACCGATCCGGCCAGCTCGTTTGGAATGGCCAGCTACCATCCGAGCACTTACAACACAGCGTCGAACGCGGGGCTAGCCGTCGCTGGCGGTCTGTCAGGCTCGGCTTATCTTTGGGGCCGGCTTACCAAGAACGAGCGCATGCGCGAAACCGGCGTTCTGGCGACCGAGGCAATGATTGACGTGCTCGGGGTGCAGTACGCACTGCAGTACAGCATCGGGCGCCTGACTCCGATTCAATCGAATTACCAGAATGCGTTCTTCCGAGGTGGCACGTCGTTCCCCTCCAACCACGCAGCGCTGACGTGGGCTTTTGCTTCCGTGGTGGCGCAGGAGTATCCGAATCCCTTCGTCCAATTCGGCGCATACGGACTAGCAACCGGGGTGAGCCTGGCACGAGTTGCGGCAGGTCAGCATTTTCTCTCGGACGTGTTTATCGGCGGCCTGATCGGGTACCAGGTAGGGCGACGCATCTACAAGACAAGGCACAACGTCAATCTGGACGAACTGCCGGTGGAAACAGCGCCCAATCCGTATCACCTCGGCAGCACCTACGTCCCTCTCGACAGTTGGATTTACTCCGCCATGGGCCGCCTGATCTCGCGGGGTTACATCGACACGGCCTACATGGGCATGCGTCCGTGGACGAGGATGAACTGCGCACGCATGTTGTCGAACCTGGACGAAGAAATCGAGGGCAATCCGGCGTTACCGTCTGACATAACCGAGGCTATGAAGTATCTTCACGTGGAGTTCGCCGACGAACTCTCGGCAATCGAGGGCAAGCCGGTTGAGGCGGTCCAGTTATCGTCGGTGTATACCCGAACCACGGGGATTGCGGGCCAGCCCCTGAACGATAACAACCTCGGGCAAACGATTGTGAATGACTACGGCCGGCCGTATCAGGAGGGCATTAACAATGTGACCGGGTTCACGGCCCGGGCGGAGGATGGGCGGTTCGCTTTCTACGTTGACGGAGAATATCAGCACGCGCCTTCTGCGCCGGCCTACCCGTTGCTTACGAGGCAGGTGATTGCTTTGGTCAATCAAGACCCGTTGCAGCCTGCCATTCCGTTTCCTACGATCGACCAATTCCGCTTGCTCGATACCTACGCGAGCGTGAAATTCCTGGGGCAGGATATCTCGGTCGGAAAACAAAGCCTTGATTGGGGTCCAACGCAAAGCGGTTCAATGGCGATGAGTAATAATGCAGAGCCGTTCTGGATGCTGCGCATCAATCAAACCGAGCCGCTCTGGGTCCCAGGAATCTCGCGCTTGTTCGGGCCGATTCGGATGGACAATTTTTTTGGAAAACTGTCTGGCCATACTCAATTTCCGCAGGGACCGTATATGTACGGGGAGAAGCTCAGCTTCAAGCCGTTCGCGGAAATTGAAGTAGGCACGCACAACAAGGTCAGGCCGTTCCGCGGTATCGAGATTGGCTTCAGCCGGACGGTCATCTTTGCCGGGCAGAACCACGTACCATTAACGTTTGGATCGTTCTGGAACAGCTTCACCAGCTTCGGATCGGTACCGGCAGACGTCAAGTTTTCTCGCAACGATCCGGGCGCCCGGTTTGGAACGTTCGACTTTTCGTGGAGGTTGGGAAGTTGGGTGACGATTTACACCGACTTGCTCACCCACGACGAGATCACTCCTTTGGCCGCTCCCCGCAGAGCAGGGCTTAATCCCGGGATTTACCTCACCCACTTCCCGCGAATTCCCAAGCTGGATCTACGGGTGGAGGGGCTAACTACGAACCGGTTTGTCTCCCCGGCTCTAGGGGGCTACTTCTTTTACTACGAGATTCTCTACCGCAACCTCTACCTCAACAACAACAACCTGATGGGAAGCTGGATCGGGCGCGAAGGCTCGGGTGTCGCAGCATGGACAACCTATACGATCAGTCCAGTCAGCAACATTCAGTTGGCGTACCGCACCCTGAAAATCGCGCAGGACTATATTCCGGAGGGAACGACGCAGCAGATCGGAAGCGTGGCGGCGACGCTTCGATTCCACAAACAATTGGAATTCAAGAGCTTACTGCAGTACGAGTCGTGGTTAGTGCCGGTACTCAACCCGGTGCGGCAGCATGACTTCACTGCTTCGCTGCAGCTGACGTGGTTCCCAAGCGATGTAGTCCTCAAGCACTAAATCCTGCGGAGAGCCGAAAGGGACGGCCGTCGCCGAGGCGGCTTCAAGGTCAACTGGAAGTGACAAATACGGCTTGTTTGTTTTCCAGCTGTAAGCGAACAAAAGAGGATACATCGCGCAGGATATCGTCCAGGGAATGTTTCGGGCGATAGTTAAGCCAGCGCTCTGCCTTGGCGATGTCGGGAACCCGTCGTGCCATGTCCTCGAACCCCGGTCCGTAGGCTTCGGTGTACGGGATATGGCGGACGGTACTGGCCGATCCGGTAAATGCAATCACGCGCCGGGCCAGGTCGGCGATGCTGACTTCCTCGGTGTTACCCAGGTTGAAAATTTCTCCCGCAGTACTGTCGTCTCCTGCAATTGCGAGAAACCCGTCGACTACGTCGCTGACGTGTCCGAAACAACGGGACTGCTCTCCGCTCCCGAAGACGGTAACTGGCTCATTCAGCAATGCCTGGCGGACAAACGTCGGGACGACCATGCCGTAACGTCCGGTCTGGCGTGGTCCAACCGTATTAAAGAGGCGAACGATGGTGGCAGGAAGTTTCCGCTCGCGAAAGTAAGCGAGCGCAAGGAACTCGTCGATGGCTTTCGAGCAGGCGTAGGCCCAACGGCTGTTATAGCTACTGCCCAACACCAGATCGTCAGTTTCGGCGAAGGGAAATTTATTGGACTTCCCGTAGACTTCCGAGGTCGATACCACGATGATGCGGCGCTGTTTCTTGGCGGCCAGTTGCAGCACAATCTCGGTTCCGGCGACGTTGGTCTCGATCGTCTGTACCGGATGGTCAACAATCCGCTTGACCCCGACGGCGGCGGCAAGATGGAACACGATGTCGGAGAAGTCAACTAACTCGGCCATGAGCCGCCGATTGAAGATGGACTCGCTATGGAAGTCGAAGGCTGGATGAGAGCGAAAGGACGAAATGTTTTCGATACTTCCGGTGGACAGATCGTCAACCACGATCACGTCGTGACCCAAGCGCAGTAACCGCTCGGAGAGATGCGAGCCTATAAATCCAGCACCACCCGTAATCAAACAGCGCATCTGGTGCCCCCCGCAGGATGAGATAAGGTTGCAAAGCACTGCCGCTCAACTATCTCATAGGAAAAAGGATAACACGGGGAACCGGCGCTCCAAGCAAAGAGCGTTTGACGCTCCGCGCGGACAAGTCGCAGCAAGCGGGAACGACTTCAAATTGTTGCGCAGATGTGACTGGCAGCCAACATTTGGCGAGTTAGCCGAACCGCGATGATTCGGGAAGATTCTGTCGAGTTGTCAGCAAGTGTGTGCGGCGACAGATTTTGATTCACTTCGGGGGCACTATTGTGGTATTTTGGTTCACCAGTTTTATTGCTAAATTCAGCTGGGCGAGGTGCAGGACTGCGAATTAGCCTGCAGCGTTCGTCCTGCAAGCTGCGCCCTCCCCCCTGATTGTGCGCCGCATACCGAGAATAGACAACCGAGCCGAAGCAACTGGCTCGGGTCGTAGTCTTGTTGGCGTAGTTAGAGCCAACGGGAGAAATATGGTTGTTGGTAGGGACAGAACGGGCGGCTATTTGGTCGTTTGATCTGTGTCCGGGCTCGTCGAACCGACTATTAAAAACTCCAAGGTCTTGAAGTGGAAGTATGATCAGGGTGGCCACTAGTCTCGTTTTTCTGCCAATTTTGGCGTTCCTCGCCTCGGCGTCGCTCACTGCTGGAATCACGCACATCTGCAAGCGCCGTGGGTGGGTCGTAATGACGCGCCCGGACCGGTGGCACAAAGTCCCGGTGGCGCAGTTCGGCGGCATCGCGATCATTGCCGGCTTCGTGTTGGCCGGTTGCTTTGGGCATCCAACCACCCGATTGCTCGGCATTGTGTTGCTGACAGTTACGATGGCCGCTGTGGGCCTAGCCGATGACGTGCGGTCGTTTAAGCCAAGTACGAAGCTCGCCGCTGAGGCCCTTATCGCCATCGCGACGGTGTCGTTAGGGGTGGTTTATCCGCTGCGAAGTGCTCATTGGGCCAACATTTGCTTCACCGTCGTCTGGATTGTCGGGATCACCAACGCGTTTAATCTATTGGACAACATGGACGGCCTGGCGGCTGGGATTGCCATTGTTGCCGGTCTCACGTTGTCCTATTTGACCTCCAATCCGGCTCTCCAATTAATGACGCTGGGGCTGGTGGGGGCGCTCTCCGGTTTCCTGATCTTTAATTTCAAGCCGGCAAAGATCTTTATGGGTGACACCGGCAGCCTGGCAATCGGCTACTTCCTGGCGTGCGGGTCGGTTCTGGCAACTGAGCACATCAGCACGGTGTCGTCGATTCTGTTTGTTCCCGTGTTGGTGTTATTCATCCCCTTGTTCGATACCGGGTTGGTGAGCGTGACCCGAAGACTGAGCGGACGAGCTATATCGGCCGGGGCGCGCGACCACACGTCGCACAGGCTGGTTATGCTGGGAATCAGCGAAAGAAAAGCTGTTCTGGTTCTTTACGGCTTGGCAGTCCTGAGCGGAGCGGTGGCGATCCTTTGGAAGCGGGTTTGGCCTGATCTGGGTTGGGGCGCCATGGGCGTTTTCCTGCTGGTCGCCTGCCTGTTTTGGGTGCACCTGGCAAAACTTCGGCTGCCTGAGGAATACCTGTCGCGAACGAATGCCGTCGCCCTGGTCCTGCCTGCACTGTTGCAGTCGGTTGTGAGCAAGATGGGTGCGGTAATTCTGGACATGTGCGTGATCGCGCTCTCGCTGTATCTGGCGTTTTTGCTGCGCTTCGAACACCTGGCCGGGGCCCAGTTCGGCGGGTATCTCGCACTCTGCTGTATTGCCCTGGTGGTAAAGCTCCCGCCTCTGGCTCTGTTCGGGGCGTACCGCCCTGAGTCCGCGATATCTTCCCGGGTTGTTTATATATTGGCGAAGTCAGCCGTCGTCGGGTCGCTGGCCTTCGTCTGTGCCGTGGTGTTCTGGAATCGTTTTGATGGGATCTCCCGAGCCGTCTTCGGAATCGATCTGCTGTTGACGATCTCGATGCTGGTCGGTGTCCGTTGGTCGGGCTGGTTGTTTGATCACGCGTTGCGCTCTGGGTCTAAACCGCGTTGCCTGCTCGTCGATAACGCGCGCTCTCGACTGGTGAACGCATATTTTGACGAAGTAACCGTCAATCACGAGATTGCTGAAGTCATTCTCGCAGGACCAGAACATCCGGAATGGTCGAGTGATCTGCTGGATCGAATCGGGCGGAACCATATTCAGGCCATTTATTGCGGTCCAGACTGCGATTCGACAGCCCGGGAGTACATCCACGGGCTGGCAGCCTCGCACGGGCTGCGTTATTTCGAGATTGATTTCGGAATTCGAGAGGTGCCCCCACATCTCGCGATGCCACTCAAGCCAAAACCTATGATGGCGACCAACCTGTCAGCGAAACGTGACCTGTGAAAAAGGTGGTTCGAATCATAGGACGCATGAACGGTGGAGGACCCGCCCGCCAGGTCGCTTACCTGCACCACGCCCTTCGAAGCTCATTCGAAACCGTTCTGGTAATTGGCGCCATTGAACCGGGCGAACAAGACATGCGATATCTCCTCCAGGATTCGACGGGTGTGATCGAAATTTCGACGATGTCGCGTTCGGTTAAGGGTTGGTCGGACCTGGTCAGCCTCATCAAGATCACACAGCTTCTGAGGCGCGAAAAACCCGACATTGTGCACACCCACACTGCGAAAGCCGGGGTCCTGGGGCGAATTGCGGCGCTCGTAGCACGAGTTCCAATTCGAGTGCATACCTACCATGGAAATGTTTTTCAGGGCTATTTCGGAAAGCGCACGTCGCGTCTTATCGCCGCCATCGAGCGGGCGCTTAACAGAGTTACCACCCGTGTGATTGCTATCTCTGCGTCGCAGGCTGACGAAATCGTAGAGCGATTTCGAGTGGCAGATCGTCGGAAGGTTGTCATCGTTCGCAACGGCTTCGATCTCAGCGCCACGGCGGTTCCAGAGCGAACGCGGACCGAAGTCCGGCGTTCTCTCGGTGTCGCGGATGCTGAGATACTGGTCGTTTGGGCCGGGCGCATCGCGCCCGTTAAGAATCTGCCCTTGCTGCTGGAGGTCGCGAGCCGGTGCGCGCGTCTTCCCATAATCAAGTTCCTGGTAGCCGGCGATGGCGCAAATCGGGAAGCCGTGGTTAACGCAGCTCAAGCGACTGACAACCTGATATTCATCGGATGGCAAAAGGAAATGTCGCCGATCTGGGCCGCCTCCGACATTGCGTTGCTCACTTCCAGGAACGAGGGAACTCCTACTTCGCTCATTGAGGCCATGATCGCTGGAAAGCCATTTGTGGCCACCTCAGTCGGCGGCGTGGTCGATCTCGCGAAGGGGCCGATTCGACAGATCTCTCCGGGTTGCACGCAGGCGGCTAACGGGTTTCTCACCACAAGCGACCCCGACGTAATCGTCTCATGTCTCGAAAGGCTGGCACTTTGTCCCGACCTGCTGGAAGAAATGGGGAAGCAGGGCCGGGATCTCGCCCTCGCAAATTACAGCCAGCAAAGGCTCGGAGCCGAAATAACCCATCTGTATGAGGAATTGTTGCGGTATTCTGAAGCATCCGAGCCGGAAAAGATGCTGGCGAGTCCCGTTCGCGGGAAGCTCAATTCCTAGGCCACACTCATCGATGATACGTATTGAAATGATCAACTCAGCGGGACGGTTCGAACGCAATGCGGCGAACGTCAAAGTCCTTGGCCGGCACGGTCTTGACCAGAGTGGGGGCGCAGCGCAGAGCGGCTTGTCGCGACGGCTGCCGAAACGGGTTGTCACGGTCGTTGCCTGCCTCATGATGGGTTTGCTAGTGCCTGTCTTAGTGCACGCACAGTCAGATCAACAACGGCAGACCCAACAGCAGAACGAACAGCAAACCGACGAGAAGCAGTCGTCGGAGCCGCAACCATCCCCCCAAGCCAGCGAGGACCAGTCCGCCGATCAAAGTACCGAGTCCCAGCAGCAAGTCCAACGGACCCCAGCCCAGCCCGACGAGACGGACACGGACCGGCAAACTTCGGGCCAGGACAACTCAGGTCAGGCCACAACACCCAAACAAGGCAACTCGGGTCAGGTCACGAAGTCCAAAGAGGAAGGTCAACAATCCGAGGAACAGACGACCGAACCGAAGCGCGGTCAGCCAACCCAGCCACAGAAGCGGGCGACTCTACCCGCGACGACTCCTGCGCTCCCGCCTAAGTTGCCGCAACCGAAGAAAGCTGACAATCCCTACCCGGACAATCCGGCATTGCGAGATCTGTACCGGCAATACACGATTCAGGGCAGCCGGAACATCGAGAGATTCGGTGCCAGCATCTTTAAGAACGGATCGGGGAACACCGACAAGCTGGTGATGGACATTCCGGTTGGCCCGGATTACGTTCTTGGGCCCGGCGATACGGTCATGCTGGATGTTTCCGGTGGCTCTCCACAAAGAGTGCGAGCAATTGTGGACCCAGAAGGCAGACTTAACCTGCCGGGCGGCGGCACATTGCTGGTGAGCGGAATGACCATGCAGGCTGCCGGCCAGGCCATTGAGCAGGTGATGGTGCGCCGCTTCAATGATGCGAAGGTCGAGCTCTCACTGGCTCGGCTCCGGACGGTTCGGGTCTACGTCGTCGGAGATGTCGAGCGTCCCGGGGCTTATGACATCAGCTCGCTTTCTACTGTGATCAATGGGCTGTATGCGGCAGGTGGCCCAACCAGCCGGGGATCGCTTCGCATTGTGCGTCACTACCGTGGCGAGAAACTGATCGCCACCATCGACCTGTACGACCTCTTACTACGCGGCGTGCGGACGGACACACAACGACTGCAGTCCGGGGATTCGATACTGGTTCCTACCTCCGGAACGCAGGTCGTGGTCGACGGAGCAGTCCGCCGCCCTGCAATGTACGAACTGCGGAATGAGCAGACACTCGCCCAAGTCTTGGAATTGGCGGGCGGCATGCTGCCCGAGGCATCGCTTTGGCAGATCTCAATCGACCGGGTCGAGGCCCACGAACGGCACGTGACCCGCACCGTGCCGATTCAGCCCGACGCGGATGCAGCTACTGTGAAAGCGGCTCTGGCTGCGTGCGCGGTCGAGGACGGCGACCGAGTGTATGTGGCTCTCATCAGCCCGTTCACCGAACAGAGTGTTTATCTGGAAGGTCATGCCTTTCGAACGGGGAAATACGCATTCCACCCGGGAATGAAGGTGACCGACTTAGTGCGGGCATATTCCGACCTGCTGCCTGAGCCTGGAAATCGCGCCGAGATCATCCACTTGAGCGGCCCCGATCTGCGTCCCACTGCGATTAGTTTTGACTTGGTAGCCGTTCTGGAGGGAAAGGAACCAGCCCCGGCCCTGCAGCCCTTTGACGTGGTCAAGATCTATGGAAGATACGCGATCGATCCTCCCAAGGTCACAATCGCTGGCGAGGTACTGAGGCCGGGCGTGTATCCATTGGGTTCTGGCATGAAGGTCAGCGACCTGATTCGCCTGTCTGGCGGCTTCCGACGGAGCGCTTATCGTGAGGACGCGCTGCTGGCCAGCTATGAAATACAGAACGGCAATTCGGTCCAAATTGAACAAAAGCAGGTGAACCTGCGCGAGATTGCTGCCGGTGACGCGGCTGCTGACCCAGTGTTGAAGCCAGGCGATCAGGTGAGCATACGGCAAATGTCCGGCTGGAAGGACATCGGCGCAGCGGTAACGCTTGGCGGCGAAGTCCGATTCCCTGGTTCGTATGGCATCGAACCCGGGGAACACTTGAGTTCTGTCATTCGCCGCGCTGGCGGGTTCCTATCGGAGGCCTATCCTCGCGCTGCGGTGTTTGAACGCTCGCAGATCCGCGAACTCAATGAGGCGTCGCGGCTCGCGATTATCCGGAAGATCGAAACAACTCCCAGCCCGGTGAAGGTGTCAGAAACGTCCGGCGCAAACCAGGAAATTGCCTTCGAGGAACAAAAGAAGGCAATGCTTACCGCTCTGCGGAGTCAACCGGCTACGGGCCGATTGGTAATCCGAATCTCGGCCGACATTTCAGAATGGGAAAATACTCCTTACGATTTGCAATTGCGTGCCGGAGACGGTCTATTCATTCCCAAGCAGCCCGGATTCGTCATGGTGACCGGGCAGGTGAGCAATGACACTGCCTTGATTTACACGCCTGGTAAGAGCGTTGGGTCATACCTGAAGCAAGCGGGCGGACCGACACGGTCTGCAGATACCAAGAAGATGTATGTGATCCAGGCGAGCGGCAGAGTCATCGGCAACGACGGTGGAGGGATGTTCCGCTCGGTGCAAGATGTTTTGGTATCGCCGGGCGACACGATCGTCGTGCCTACCAAGATCATGGTGGAGTCTCAGACGTGGAAGAATGTGCTGAGCACTGCGCAGTTCATAACTTCGCTGGCGCTCGCCGCCGCTGCTATTCACAGTTTTTGAAAGGGCCGTCTTGCCTATCGATACCCACACCCCGGATGCACGGACTGACGAAGAGAACTTCGCCGATGGCAAAGTATCGGCGACCGGCCCGCCGGAAGGGAACATTTATCGTGCCATCGAGTTGCTCTGGGATAACCGGCGATTGCTGCTGCGCTCGATTCTCGCAGGCGTGATTCTAGCCGTCGTGCTGTTCATGATGCTGCCATCCGAATATGAGTCCACAACCCGAATTCTTCCGTCGGAAACAACATCAGAAGCGGCGATGATGATGGCGGGCGGCGGTGCCACGGGTGCCGCTGCGCCAAGCCTTGGCATGATGTCTGACCTGCTTGGGACGAGGACACCCGGGGCCTTCTATGCGGCAGTCCTGAAGAGCGATACCGTACTCGACGGTGTGATCAACCGAATCGACCTGCTAAAAGTCTATCGTGTTAAGAACTATGAGCAGGCGCGGAAAGTGCTTTCCAGCCGCACGATCGTGGTTGACGACAAGAAGAGTGGAATCCTCACCGTCACGGTCACTGACAAGGACCCTGCACGAGTCGCTGCTATAGCGAATGCCTTCACGGAGGAACTGGACAAGACATTGCAGAACCTCAACACTTCGTCTGCCCATCGTGAACGGGAGTTTCTGGCGCAGCGAATTGAGGTTGTCCGCGAGAATCTGAGCGCAGCTGAAAATCAGTTGAGCCAGTATTCCACCAAGAATTCCGCGCTTGACATCAAGGAACAGGGTAGGGCGGCCTTCGAGGTCGCAGGAAAGGTGCAAGGCGAACTGATCGTTGCCCAATCAGAACTGCAAGGATTGCGTCAGATTTATGGCCCCGACCATCCTCGCGTAAAAAGCGCCGAGGCCAGAGTCTCTCAACTTCGTGCGGCCGGTGACAAGCTAGGATCGACTGCCACCGAGCAACAATGACGATTTGAGCTATCTATCGATTGCCCGACTACCGGTAGTAGGCGTTGCGTATGCCGATCTTTTCCGGGAGGTCAGAGTTCAAGAAGCAATTTACGAGGCCCTCCTGAAACGCTACGAGATTTCAAAAGTGGAGGAAGTCAAGGCGACTCCCAGAGTACTAGTCATCGATTCCGGGCAAGGTTCCCGTCCGGCGGTCCAGTCCTCGTCTGAGTATTTTGGGCTTAATGTGCACGCTATTCTGCTTTGTCGTCGGGATCGTCGCCATCTTTGCAAGAACTGACTGGGATGGAATGGATCCCGATAATCCGAGAAAACGCCTGGGAATGCAAATTTTTGGCGACTTGCGTCGTGCAGCCGGCAAATTCGGAGTTCGACCAAGCAGTCGCGACATTTCTTCCGACTGAGAAAGCACTCTTTTGCCCTCTGCAACAACAGTTCCCTCAAGACTGAAGATTTGCTACGTCCTCGGCAGTCTTCAATACGGCGGCGCAGAGGGCCAGGTTCTGGAGCTAATCAAAGGTCTGGATCGTGAGCGGTTCGAACCATTCCTGATTCTTGAACGCGACGATGATTGCAAGCGATCGGATGGATTGGGCACTCGTGTTGGCATCCTGCATAGCGATTCCCGTTCGATTAACTCGACGCCTAAGCGCGTCTACTACGGTGCAAGATCCTTCCTCCGCTTCTACAGTTACTTGTCAGAGTTCAATCCTGACGTCATTCATGCGTTTCTACCAGTGCCGTGTATCTTGTCTTCTATCGCTCGCCTACTGGGAAAGACTCAATGCGTAGTTGCGAGCCGCAGGTCGTTGGTAGACTGCTACAGGCCCAACCAGCGTTTGGGGGCACTGGCTGACAGACTCGCCACCCGTGCGGCCGATCTTGTTTTGGGGAACAGCGAAGCCGTTATCCAGAGAGGTCATCGCCCTTGATCGCGTCTCCCCTTCCCGTGCGCACTTGATCTATAACGGAGTCGATACTGATCGCTTTTCCCCGCTAAGAAGCAGGTCTCTTCGTGATGAGCTTGGCTGGGACCGTGAACATGTCGTTGTCGGAATCGTCGCCAACTTCATTCCTTACAAGCGACATTGTGATTTTGTTGGCGCAGCGGCGCTCATCAATGCCGCCGCTCCAAACACCCGCTTTCTATTGGTGGGTGCGGACCTCGGCGAGATGCGGAGCGTGCAGCAAGCAATTCAGGACGCCGGTTTGGCCGATTACGTTAAGATTCTGGGTAACGTGACCACCCCGGAACGGGCCTTCGTCGCAATGGATTTATACGTTTGCTCGTCTGATACCGAAGGCTTTTCCAACGTTGTGTTGGAGGCGATGGCGACTGGACTCCCGGTCATTGCAACCGACGTAGGCGGAAACAGAGAGGCTCTCGGTGCAGCGAACTGCGGATTGTTAGTGCCGCCCCGGTCGCCTGAGCTGCTTGCGCAGGCTGTCCTCGAACTTGTTCAGGCCCCCGCACAAAGGCGGCGATTCTCGGAAAATGCGCGCGCGAGGGCAGTAAGCGTCTTTTCGATCGACGCGATGGTGCGCGCTCATGAAGACATCTACACTCGACTAGCGGCCGAAAAGCCCGAGTCTGCTTGGGCACGGCTCTGGTGATCCAACAAACCTCCGCCCTTACCGCCCCTTCAGCCTTAGAGATGTTCGCAGTCAGTTGGGAACCGGGAAACAGTTATGCTGGCGGAGGATCTCAACAAATCTGACGACGGCTAGTCGACGGGTTATTTGTCATGTCGGGTAGGAAGACCGACACCACTGTTATCGGAGACCGCAATATCGGAGCCGCTTGATTCATTAATAAATGCTTGTGGACTTCCCTGTATAAAAACATTGCCGCTCACCTTGATGTGATCACCAACGCCTTTAGCTATTCTTAGGGAACACAGCTGGGACGTCTTTGCCTTCCTCACCGGACTGAATGAGTTTCCGATAATCTTCACATCGCTGACATTTGGACCCACGTACATGTTGCAGTATTTACCTGGAAATCCAATGCTGCCATCGGCAATTTGCAGATTAGTGAAGTTTAAGGTTTTCGGTGACCCTGCACTTCCCGGAATATAGATCGTTTCTTTATTGCCGTATAGAACGAAACCCGTGTTAAATGTCACGCCATCCACTTCTGGACCATCGATGATCACACTGTGGTCTGCATTCGAAGCGGCAGCGGAAACATTAGTAAAAACAACGCTTCGGGCAGCAGATATATTTATGGCAGCACCGGTACCAGCGCCTTCGAAGCTTGCATTGCTAAACCGGATCCACTCAGGCGGCAGCCCCACGTTCAATGAATCTTTCATTACCAGGTCGGTGAAGTTAGTGCCGATTACGTGGCCAAAATCAACATTTTGAAATTCCCAGGTATCCAGACCGGCATCGAGCACGATTCCGGCAATCTCAGGAGGCGTTTGACCACCATTCCCTGTAATGTTGCTGAACTGGCTGCTGGCGATACAGCACGTCCGAAACGGACCCCCTTGAATCCACGCACGTTCATTACGAGGATTGATGGCTGCTAGTCCAAATATAATGTTGTTAAACTTTCCGCTACCCTTGTTTCGAAGCCATATTCCGTACGATCCCACATTAATTAAGAGGTCGTGAACGTCCGCAGTGGAAGAACCTTCTGCAAATTCAAGACCCGCGCCGCCTGTCCGTGTAATAGAGGCAGCCACTTCGAGGTCTAGCTTTCCGATCTCCTGAAGTATGTTACCAACCAGAATGCTAGAACCTGAGCTAGTGTTGTTAATCAATCTTGTCTGGCCCATAGAGCTTCCCAGGATGCTAGCGCCTCTACCTTGCATCTCGATATTCGGGGAACCACTGAGATTCCATTCTGAGGGACCCAGCAGAAGCTGCTGCTTCGCACCAAGGACAATCGACGCACTTGCCTTCTGGCCGCCGACGAGCCTTGTCGCATCAACGATTAAACAGTTCGGACTTGCAAGTGCGGCGGCGACTTTTGCACCTCCATCGGCGCCGGGAAAAGTATCCGCCAAACAAACTCCAGTCGGAGGCTTTGGTGCCTGTGCCGATTGCGGAAACGCCATCGAAGAACATGTGATCGCTATTAGAAGCAGAAAAAGGGTTCGTGCGTTTGCAGATTGTGTGGCCAATTTGACACCTCTCAGCACAGTCTCCAGCGCCGCCTGTGCGTCTGCAGTATAGCCGAGTTCCCTCTGCCGCGGGGCGGCCGGACCAAATTTGCAACTCGTAAACCCAGGCTGACGGGCAGGCTTGACGAATAAGGGCACGCGCCCCGCATGCACCATTATTCTGTTGCCCGAGCGCGACAGGTACGATACCATTTGCAGCATTCGTTGTCTCCCCCTGAATCATTAATTGTGCGGCAACGGTCCTGGGCTCGCACTCTGTGAATGGAATAGGTCTGCCGGATGACGAAAATAACGCAAATCGGTCTGCCACGGAGTCAGGCGGATTCGGATCACGGATATCGCACGGGAAAACTCGTGCCAGCTGAGTTCTTCTTCGACAGTGCCTGGCACATGCTGTTGCAAACGTAGGCCACAAATGGAGCAATTTTGGGCTGTGCAGGTGGGATAGCAGACCTTCGGGTGCTCCCGATGATAAATGGCTTCACAGTGTCGCGAACAGGCGAGAGGGGTGTACTACGGTCGCGTTTTCGAAGCCAAAAAGGAAATTCCGGCTAAGGGGGAAGCAGTGGACAAACGAACATACGCATTTGTGATTTTGTTGGAACTTACGCTTATAACATTGGCACTCCCCTTGTTGGGACAACAGGCAGCAGGCGATTCGGCGGCTACCGTCAAGATACCGCCATTGATTAAGTTCAACGGTACAATTGCCCATTCGCAAGGGATTGTGGGAGCCACCTTCGCTCTCTATCGCGACCAGACCGGCGGGGCCCCGCTTTGGCTGGAGACTCAGAACATTACGGTAGACGAGAAAGGTCAGTACTTCGTCTACCTCGGCGCTAACCACGCCCAAGGGTTACCTGTGGACTTGTTTTCATCCGGGGAAGCACGTTGGTTGGGGGTCCAGCCGGAAGGCCAAGCCGAACAGGAACGCATTTTGTTGTTTTCAGTGCCTTACGCGTTAGCAGCTGGCGATGCCCAGAGCTTTGGAGGGAAACCATTATCGTCATTTGTGCTGGCGGGGAACACCACTGGCACGGGGAACGACGGACTGAACTACCTCAACACTAAAACTACGCGGCTGTGTTCTTCCGCTACCGATGCCACAATCAACCCGAACGGCCTGCTCACCTCGGAGATTGAGTTCCCAACGAGTCTGAACGGCGTGACATTTTCACTAAAGTCCTTTATCGCAGGAAATAATTACCCGTGGCAAGGGAAAAATGAGACGTCGCAGTGGTCTTATAATATGTCTCCGACACTGTACGTACCCCAAAGTTTAACCGAGCCTATGATATGGTTTGGTCTCGAATCGAACTATGCAAATGCAGCTTATCAAAACGCGCCAACTACTGAAATGTACATGCGGTATATGCCAATCGGGGCCACAACGGGGTATTTAGAGCCGTTTTTCAGCAACGTCAACCGCACGACGAATAAGATTCTAGAAACAAACATACGTGCCGAGACTATTACCCTTACTAACACCGACAATGTCCAGTACGCGACTATCGCTCCGACTGGCACTAATCTTTACAAATCTCTAACATTGCAGGACTCTTATCTATATCTCGGTAAAGCGCAAGGTATCAATCGAGTGAAAAGTTTCCAGTCAATTCAATCACATTCGCCGTACGACGCTCTCGCTGTTATATCGCGCGGTGAGACTCTTGGATGGCGAGGGACGATTGATCTTGATGTCTCTTATAGTGCAGGAGCAGTGGTCACTGGTCTTAGCGTCCAAGCCAATAGTGATGGTAGCACAGCGTCGGTGTTGCTGCCGGCATTGTCAGGCACCGGTAACGCTTATGCGTGTCTGGATGCAAATGGAAAACTATATCGCTCCCAAACACCTTGTAATTAGATAAGTTCCAAATCAAAAGAGATGGCGGCGCCGATCTTTGCCCCACCATCGGCTCCGGGAAAAGTCTCCGCGAAACAAACTCCAGTAGGTGGCTTTGGGACCCCTGACGATTGCGAAAACGCGGTCAACGAACACGCGCTCGCGATTAGAAGCAGAAAAAGGGTTTGTGCAGTTGCAGATTGCCTGGCCAACTTGACACCTCTCAGCACAGTCTCCAACGCCGCCTGTGCGTCTGCAGTATAGCCGAGTTCCTTCTGCCGCGGAGCGTCCGAACAGAGTTGCGACTCGTAAACCCAGGCTGACACGGAGGCCTGATGAATGAGGTGATGAGCCATTATTCTGTTGCCCGGGCGCGACAGATACGATAGTATTTGCAGCATTCGTTGTCTCCCCCTGAGTCGTTAATTATGCGGTGGCAGTTCCCGGCCCCGCGGTGTGCGCATGAAATAGGTTTCCGAGTGACGAAAACCATACAAATTGGTTCGTGGAACGACGGGCGGTTCCTCGCCCTGTTGCAAAATCAAGCGGATTCGGCTCATTGCATGACGCCTACAGGGGGATATCGCACGTGGAGACTCCATTTCGTTGTTCTCTTTCTTCTGCTAGGCGTACCTGTCACGTGGGCGCAGGAGTTCAGAAGTCAGACAGTCGCGAATTCGCCCGGATCGACGGTAGCCGTTGATTTTTCAATAGTTTCGGATGCGACAGGAGCGTCCGTTACCCTTCGAAATTCATCCGGGGGCGGAGTCAGGGCCCCGCAGCTTTCATTCCCGGGCGTTCGCTGGCCATACAGTGCCGATGACATTCGCCAATCCCTGCCGACGACTCAAACGGATGAGGACTTGGCGATCGCCGCCTGGCATTATGTCATAAGTCACAGATTCCATTATTGTTCGGCCGGAACCCAAGTCAATGGCCAGTATATTTACAATTCCGATCCGATTCTGATACTCAATGGCTTTGGGTTTGGCTGCTGCGATCAAAGTGCCCTCACGCTCGCGTGGATCTGGCAGCAATTTGGCTACAAAGCGAGAGTCGCGGTATTCGACTTCCACACGGTGCCGGAGCTCTTCTTCAACAATGCCTGGCACATGATGGACACCGACCACGAAGCCTATTATTTTCTTAACGATGGAGTGACAATTGCCTCTGTGGCAGAACTTCTGGCCGACCCGAACATGATCGTACGGCAGGCGGTGAATGGCCTGGATCCAATCGGGTGGCCCGCCGTTGAAATGGCGCAGCTCTATGTGCAGTATGCACAGACCCTTCGATACCCCACGAGTTACCTGACAAACCATGGGCTTTCATTGTATCTCCGTCCACACGAAGAACTTGTGCTGCATTCGCAGAACCTGGCGGTAGACTCGTTAAAGTACGATTATGGAACGCCGTTTTTGTTTGACTCGGTCAGTACGAGTCTGCTGAATTGGGATGTCAGCTTTGGGCAGAGCTATTGGCGAATCTGGGCGTCGTCGATCAATTCGGTCGATGCAATCCCCGACACCTCTGGAATGAGTTACTTACAGAATCTCACCACCTCTGCCGGCAATGTGGTTTACAAGGAATCGAGCCCGTTTCCAGTGCTGGCCCTGTCGATCGCGGCCCAAGTTGCTCCTGGTGGCGGCAGCCTTAACGCGTATCTCTCGGCGGACGGGGTTCATTGGTCAAAGCCAGTTTCATTTCAACAGGTTACGAACATATCTTCGTATCAGTTGAGCGCAGACTTAACTGCCCAGGCGCGAGGCCAGTACACGTATTTCGTTAAGATTGAGCTAGTTGGAGGGATGCGGCTGCACAAGATACACATAAGTCCAGTCATCCAGGCGGCCAGCTATATCTTTCCCCAACTTGCCGTGGGTGCAGATAACTCGCTTATTTACAACGACGCTTCGCCAACGAACCAAGTCCGGACGATGAGCATTACGACGGCGGTACCGACCGGAAGTCCGCAGATTCGCGGACTTCAGGCGGAATCGCTGGTTGCGGAGCATCCGGTGTACAGCTTGGCGCGAGACTACGGCGCGGCGAACCTGGTGGACGGCGACATTGACAGCCTGGCATATCCGAGCGGTAAGCACATCGACTACGCGATCCACCTCGGCGGACCCCACGTTATAACAGACATTGCAATCGATTTTGGTTACTTCGGAACCGACCCGCGGTACGTTACGAACTGGACGTTGCTGGGTAGCAATGGCGGCCAGAATTGGCAAGTTGTGGCGAGCGGAGGATTTCCTGGAACGGCAACTCTCGACGTGCCGGTGAATACGGTGGCTACCGATCTTCGATTGGTGGCTGATGGGTTGAATTCGATCGGGGCCTATGAGGTGCGGATATTTGGAACCGTCGTGCCTCTGTTAAACCGTGCGAATTTGTCGGTGTTCTCGAATATCACGGAAAACCCGGTCTACTCATTGGCTCGCGGATACGTCGCAGCAAACCTGATCGACGGAAATAAGAGTACGCTTGCATATCCCGCCAATGACAATGTCGATTACCAAGTATCACTGGGAAGCCCGACTTACTTGTCATCAGCCTCTTTTACCTGGGGCTATTTCGGCAGCAACCCGATCTACATGCATGACTGGGCGGTGCTGGCGAGAAATGGCGCCAATCAACAGTGGACCGAAATAGCGTGGGGCGGGTTCCCGGCTGCGACGGCGTCAGGCACAGAACTGAATACGATTGCTACCGATATTCGGGTAGTAGCACACTCGACAATCAATAACATTGGCATCTACGAGCTTCAACTTTATGGCTTGCCAGTCTCTGGAGTACCGGTACTGACGGGCTTAACTGCGCAGTCTAATGTGTACGAAAATCCGACTTATAGTCTTGCCCGGGGATACCAGGCATCAAACCTAGTCGACGAGAATGATGCAACATTGGCTTATCCGGCAGCGAAAGCAATTGACTATACCGTGGATCCTGGGACAGCGACCTACGTGGACTCGATCAATATTCTATGGGGATACTTTGGCCAAAATTCCGTCTATATCAACGCGTGGCAAGTATTCGGTCTGCCAGACAATTCTACTGTCTGGGAGCCCATTGCGCATGGAGACTTCCCTAATTCATCGACGACCAGCGTATCGGTAAAGCGCCGGTACAGAAAGCTGCGCGTCGCGGCCCAAAGCTGGGTCAATGACATCGGAATTTACGAATTCCGGGTCTCTGGCTATTAACGAATCAAGGTGATGGCCGCCCTACTATACGACTATAAAGTCAGTTCTCCTGACAGTCTACAAGCCGAAATCTATTCCGTCAGTGGCGGATTGAATAATCCAATGTTCGAATCTTCGTAGGAGTTCGGTGACAAAAGCAGATCTGACCGGCGGACAGCTCCTGGCGCGAAATACGCTTTGGAACCTCTCAGGCCAGATGTTGCCCATGGTGGTTGGCCTGCTGGCTGTCCCTGTAATCGTTCGCGCGATGGGAGTGGCCCGGTTTGGCGTGCTATCCCTCGCCTGGGTCGTGATCGGCTATTTCAGCCTTTTCGATCTAGGCATTGGCAGGGCACTCACAAAACTAGTTTCCGATAAACTCGCGGCGCACGAAGATCGGGACATCTCTCCGCTGGTGTGGACGTCTCTCCTGCTCATGGCGCTTCTCGGCGCGATCGCCGGGTTGATTGTCGGGTCCGCAAGTCCGTGGATAGTTCATAAGGCCCTCAGGATTCCGATTGACTTGCAGCACGAGACTCTCGTTGGATTCTATTTGCTGGCAGCCTCGATTCCCATCGTTACGGTGACGTCTGGACTGCGCGGAGTCCTCGAAGCTCAACAGCAGTTTCGCATCTTAAACCTCATCCGAATTCCGATGAGCGTGTTTTCGTTCGGTGGACCTCTGCTGGTATTGCCGTTCTCGTCGAGTCTCGTACCTGTAATTAGTGTGTTGCTTATCGGCAGACTGGTGGGCTTGGGTGCTCATGCTTATGCTTGCCTGACGAATATGCCTGTCCTGCGACACGACTTCCAATTGAGCAAGTCTCTGATTAGGCCGATCGTGCGACTTGGCGGATGGATGACTGTCAGCAATATCGTCTCGCCGCTGATGACATATCTGGACCGTTTCGTTGTGGGCTCGTTGCTCTCGGTAACCGCGCTGGGATACTACACGGCGCCATATGACATGGTAACCCGCGTCACAGTCATACCGGGAGCTATGGCGGGGGTCCTTTTCCCAGCGTTTGCGCTGAGCTTGATACAAAACCCAGACCGCGCCGCGTTGCTCCTAAATCGTGGACTAAAGTATATCTTTCTTTCGGTGTTTCCAATCCTCCTCTGCCTGATGACACTAGCCCCGGAAGCGATGCGACTTTGGTTGGGCGCCGACTTTGCCAAACATGCTACGCCTGCTTTGAGGTGGCTCACGGCTGGTGTTTTTGTAAGCTGCCTGGCGCAGGTACCTTTCGCCCTGATTCAAAGCGGCGGACGACCAGATCTGACAGCGAAACTCCATTTGCTGGAGTTGCCGCTGTATCTGTCGGTAGTGTGGTGGCTCACGAGGAGTCTCGGTATCGAAGGCACAGCGATAGCGTGGACAGGGCGCGTGACTCTGGATGCCATCTTGCTCGTCTTATTTGGACATTTCATCCTTCCGCATCGACTAAGCTTCGTGATGCGCCTGGGGGCATCCGTGGCAGGCGGTTTGACTCTTATGGCTATTGGCGCGCTCCTGCAAAGTGTCTCTGTTAAACTGGCATTTCTCGCCGGAAGTCTTTGCATATTTGGGTTATCGGCCTGGCTGGTTGCTCTGCATCCAGATGAGCGCACATTTGTGCATGGTGTGAGGGGTAAGATATTTGGCTTACGGAGCTAGTTGCATCATATGATATTGGTTGCGATTGCCATGTTGAGCCTGATGGGACTTGCCAACTATTGGATTGGCAAGCGTTTTCTCTACCCACCCGTAGTCTTTTGCGCGGTTTGGGCGACCGACCTGGCGCTCGTGCGCCTGGCAGGCAACTTCTTTTATCCGATGGCGGATGAGACTCTTACTATTTTCTGTCTTGGCGCGCTCGCCGTCTCGATAGGAGGCGGCATCGCCCTTTTGGTACCAATAGGGCCAGTGAACGAGCGACCAGTGGGCAAGTATTCAGACCGAATCCTCAATCTGTTATTGCTTATTGTCGTTTGCGCTGCGCCGTTCGTTATCTTCTGGATTGTAAACCTCGCGTCAAATTTCGAGTCGGCTACGTTTCTTATTTCAGTCTCGCGGGCGATACTTGAGGCGGATGAGGCTCAAGATCCGTCGTGGTCTCTGTTCGGCAATGTTATGACATTAGCGCTCATCGTTGCGATGATTGCCTACTTGCAGAGAGGAGAAGGAAAGAAGCGCGCATTCCTGGCGACAGCAGTCGGTCTGCTGCTTACTATTGCGAGCGCGGGCAGATCGGGAATTGTGATCCTGATGTTGTCTCTTGGCTGCCTAACCTCGATAAGGACCAGAGGCATCCCCTGGAAGTTATTGATACCTATTTTCTTGTCGCTCGTACTCATTGCCGGTGCGATGGCGATAGCGATTGAAAAAGGAGAAGCCAGGTCGGATGCGCCACTGACAGAAAATCTTCTTCCGGTATTCCAGGGATTTGTTCTTTATGGGGCCGGGGGACTCGTGGCGTTTGACCGTGTTGTTCGGCAGCCTAATGTCATTCCACACAACTGGCAGATCACTACACCTCTCTTGCTAGTAGCGAATAAGTTGGGTGCACATTTTGATATTCCTTTTCAGCATTCTGAGTTTGTTGATGTGGGACCGCAGGGCCTGGAACAAAACGTCTATACGATGTATTTTGCTTACTTCGATCTGGGGCGCGCGGGCATGTTGCTGGCCATTGCATTTATGGGATTTGTCGTGACAATCTCCTATCGATTTGCGATAGCGGGAAGTAAGTTATCGATGATCGTCTACTCTTACTTCTTTGGGGCATTGCTGCTGTCGCCGTTTTCTGACTTGTTTTTTATGGGACTGAATTTCTCTGTCAAGCTATATATTGTCGCATGGCTAGTGTTTGGACTTCCCGATATACTGATTAAGCTTCGGGGAGCGTCGCCACGCTGGAAATCGGTACAACTTCGCGGCTAGTCTATGACGTAAGAGAGTTGAGAGTTTTCAATGGAGCAAGATAGTCAGGATTCCCGCGGCATAGCAGTGGCAGCCTCGAAGGGCGAACTTCGGCAGTTTGACAAATCGCTTTCAAGCTCGCTGCGCCATCTCGAATGGCAGGTAGCCGTTGTTCCAGCGTTACTTGCGCTCGTGCTGAACCTCTGTTTCTTTGCCGCGTTTAGCGACCATTTGACGCCCGACTCGGCCAGTTACATTACATCTGCGCACAGCTTGCTATCGTCGGCGGCTTTCAATGGCGACGCGGGCCAGCCGGAGATGGTACGGACACCGGGGTACCCGCTCTTTCTTGCGTCCTTCTTTGCCTTTTCGTTTGGGTTGGGGAGTGTTGCTTTCGTGCAACACCTGCTCCTGGCAGGCATCGTCGGTGCAGTGGCGGTGGCGGCCTTCCGTGTGTCGGGCAACCCGATCGCAGGCGTGGGAGCGGGAGTGGTACTGGCGCTCGACCTTGCCGGTATTGTGACTGCAAACGATATCCTCACGGAGACGCTGAGTACCGCGTTCCTTTTGGCAGCGTCATGGCAGGCGTACCGCGCCGTAACCAGCGATTCACACAAAGCGCTGTGGCTCGCCGGGGTTGCGGGATTGCTGGCGGGATGGGCAGTACTTATCCGACCAGTGGCATTGTTCTATTGCGGACCTCTTGCGTTGTTTTTCTTGATCGCCGCCAAGCCCGGCCTAAAGTACAGAACGGCGGTAGTGGCATTGCTAGCGTTCTCCGTATTTCCCGGATTTTGGATCACGCGTAACTACCGGATCTCCGGTCACGCGACAATCAGCCCCATTTCAGGCATCAACATGTTGCTGTATCGAGCGGCGGGAGCACTTGCCGCGAACGATCCTGGAAACTACAACGCAAACTTTAGCCGTCGCAAGGACGAGCTGCAGGCACTGGCGTGCCAACATCTTGAACGGATTAAAGGGCTCCCCTGCGCCGAGATTTCTATCGCTGATCGCGCGAGCTACTACTCGGAACTGGGCGCTAGAATCATGATCCATAGCCCTGGCGGGACCATGAAGCTAATGCTTCGCGGACTTGGCACGATCGTACTGGGCGGCGGAGCCGAACAGATCGCGCAGATCCTAGGAGTTGCGGATCGAAAAGCTCAGGTCATTTGTCTCTTCTATACGGTGCCTGTCGCGTTGCTCGCGCTGCTTGGGTCGTTATATTGGTTCCGACGCGACCGCGCTATATTCTGGTTGTTGCTGTTGACGCTGTCGTATTTCTTTATCATATCGGCCGGCGCTGAGGCCTACTCGCGTTTTCGTGTTCCAGTGATGCCACTCTACGCCATACTCGCGGGTGGGGGAGTGGCTTTGTTATTCGATAAGTTCCTAACTGAGCGGCGCCAAGCTATCGGCGGACGATCTTAAAGATCCGGTGATTATTTCCACCATCCGTCAGCCATTAACATAGACTTATTCTATAGTGAAGAAGCGTCCAACAACTCGGGAGGTATTTTTTAACGACTTACCAATATCCCCGGAGCAAGATGTCTTGGAGGAGCGATACTTCCAGCGGGTACTTTTGCCGAATGGGACCTTCAAGACAACGAATTCGAATCGGCTGGACGATTTAAATGCGTTCGTGCTGCGTTACTTGCAGGATATCCCCGATAGACCGCTAAAGATCATGGATGTTGGCGCGTCCTCGGGAGTGAGCACGCTCGAGTGGTATGAGAGCCTCAGGTCCGAGGGAATAGACTGCGAAATTACCGCCAGCGATATCCTCGTTCAAGCTACCCTTCTAAGCACTGGGCCCGGACTCGCGATGCTGGTTGACCAACATCAAAACATACTCCACATGGATATCTTTGGAATCGGCATTATTGGCAGGGCGAAGCGCGTGTGGAAAATGCCAGTCTGGGCCGCCCGGGGTGGACTAAAGTCCGTCTTCAAGGCGAAAATGATGTTCGGCTCCCAACCACAATCCGAGCGCGTCGAGCTGCTGACAAAGAGATTTTCTAAGGTCGAAGCCGTCAGGATGATCGAAAACGATCTATCGCAAAGCAACCCCTCGGAGTTGCTGGACGCTTTCCACGTGATCCGCGCTGCAAATATATTGAATTGCGCCTATTTCCCGGCTGAAGTAGTTGCGAGGATGATCAACAACATAAGAGCAAGGCTGAAGAATAATGGACTCCTTATAATCTGCCGGACGGATTCAAGGGGCTTGAATAACGCTACAATTTTCCGAGCCACAGCCGCGGGCAGTTTTGAAAGGTTGGCAAGGTTCAACAATGGGTCCGAGGTCGATTCCATTGTCGAACGCGAATAGCGGGACATGGGGAACGTACCGTAGCCGACGGCTTAACGCCAACGTGATGAGGACTCCAACGGAGCAGAAAGCCGCCCGCTGCCGGCAAATCGCTTTCGATTTTCCTCTGGAAGTTGGGATTTGGCCACACTATCGAGGTAAGTGTCCAGAGCTGGTTACGTCGGATGGCTCCCGATCAAAGGGTTGGTACGGCTTATTTTCTCTTAGAGCCTAGCACTGCACGATAGCATAGCTTACCCGGCTATAGTGCGTAGGAACGAGATCAGCCTCGGTGCCAGAACATGGAGGGCGTAATGCTCCTCGACTACCTGTCGTCCGGCGACACCCATGACGTGCGCTTCTTCAGGGTCCTCCAATACTGCATTGAGTGCTTCCGTCCACCCGGGGATGTCTTTCGGGCCAAACCCTACTCTCCCCTGAGCGAGCACCTCAGCATTCATTCCCACGGGAGATACGACGACGGGGATACCACACGACATATAAAGGAGCATCTTATAGCTACACTTTCCCCGGGACCAGGGCGAGTCTTCGACCGGCATGATTCCAACTGTCATCTCTTGTATTGTCTGAACCTCGTTCTGCGGCGACCAAGGAATATATTCCACTTGTGAGGCCGGCAGGCTCCTAAAATGCGGCGCTTTGTCCGACACGATTCGTAGCACGGTATTACGATCCTTCGTCAATATGGACAGCAGTGCTTCTTCAATGTCATAGACGTACTTTAGACTCACTGCCAAACCTGACCATCCAATGATTCGTTTTTCATCATGGCGAGGTGGACTTGCGGATGGTACAAATCGGTCGGTATCGACGGCTGTCGGCAAGAGACATATGGTCGGGTTCCAGCGTATTGCGGTTTCAGCAATGAAGCTGTTGCCGCAGATCACGCCATCGCACCGTTGCAGGATGGTTTTGAATCCCGTGCGGCCGCCGCGATTGAGCCAAACCGCATCGTCCACGTCGAAAACCCTAGGGCGTTTCGTAAATATCTCCAGGGTGCTGAGTGTTGAAACCAATTCGCGCTGGAGAAGGGTAAGATCGTATCGATGAGACCGCACCACCGACGGGAGTCGTTCTAACAAGGTTCCTACGAGCCAGAACGGTCGTTGCAACTTGTTGACTGGCGGCCAGGCGGTTAGACGAGGATAGAACTCATCCACTTCGATCGAATCTTCATAAAGAGCAGGAATATATTGGCGGATCCTGAATCTCGCCCCGGAAATGTTTTTTCCGCCGGTGAATGCGGCGACACGGAGGGTCTTCATGTCATGCCACTCCTACAAGCGTGCTGTCACCGCCGCACGTGCTTTCACGCTTATCTTTGCTATGGTTGAGCGTCCTTCGATTGTACCTCACGCTAATTTGGCGTCTCTCGTCCCTTCGTCCGACGGTGAGCACGCCGGAAGCGCCTCGCGTAGCCCCAACGTCACTGGATCAGATCTCGTAGCACATCACTGAGGTAACGCGCGCGCAAGGCTGTTTGACCCTCCTAATGAGTGGGGTACTATCGGAGGATGGGCGGGGCTACTCAGTCGCGCTCGTTTAAGTACGCAACCACTGCGTTCGCTGGATCGATGACCAACAAAACGCGGGGGGACACCAACCCATGCCTGTTAACGCAGGCGAGACGATAAGAGGCGGCAACGCGACTGCCTGACATTTCTCGCTGAATTTACTATGTGCGGAATCGCTGGATTCTGGAAGAGCAAATCGGGACCTGAAACTCCGCGCGATGTATTGCAGCGGATGGGAAACGCTCTGCGCCATCGAGGACCGGACGACTCCGGCTGCTTCTGGGACGACTCCGCTTTCCTCGGCTTGGCGCACCGAAGGCTTTCGATTTTGGACCTCTCAGCCGAGGGGCACCAGCCCATGACGTCGGCCTCTGGCCGTTACGTGATCGTGTTCAATGGCGAAATCTTCAACTTTCAAGAAATTAATGCTGAATTGGGAGCAGTTCAGTGGCGCGGGCATTCCGATACCGAGGTCATGCTGGAGGCGTTCGAACGATGGGGACTCGAGTCCGCGGTTCAGCGATTCGTCGGAATGTTCGCGTTTGCTCTCTGGGACCGGGAGCAACGCAAACTCTGGTTAGTTCGCGACCGCCTTGGTATCAAGCCGTTGTATTACGGACGCGTGGGCGGGGATCTCGTTTTCGCCTCTGAGCTGAAGGCGATCCGGCAGTATCCGAATTTCGATGCAACTGTGGATCGTGATGCGCTGGCGCTGTACATGCGCTTCAACTATGTGCCGTCTCCGCACTGTATTTATGAGGGGATATGTAAGTTGCCGCCGGGCTGCATGCTGGAGGTCGGGTCCCCGAGCAGTGATCCGTCGGTGCACAGGTTCTGGTCCCCAATCGATGTGGCACGGCAGGGCCTTGCAGCACCACTTCATGGAAGCGACGAGGAAGTAGTTGAGCGACTGCACCATGAGCTGAAGACTGCCGTGGGCTTGCGCATGATCGCTGACGTTCCGTTGGGTGCATTCCTTTCCGGCGGAATCGACTCTTCCTTGGTGGTTGCGCTCATGCAGGCGCAGAGCAATCGGCCGGTCAAGACCTTCACCATCGGCTTCCATGAGAGCGGATTCAACGAGGCGGCGCACGCCAAAGCAGTAGCGAAGCACCTCGGGACCGATCATACAGAGCTCTACCTGACGGCGCAGGATGCGCTGAACGTCGTACCGCTGCTGACCTCGATGTACGACGAACCGTTTGCTGATTCGTCGCAGATTCCGACCTATTTGGTGTCAAAGCTGGCGCGAAGCAAAGTGACCGTGAGTTTGTCTGGTGACGGCGGGGACGAGCTTTTTGCAGGATACAACCGGTATCTTTTTGCGCGGCATCTTTCGAAGACGCTTAGCCGAACGCCGAAAGCGGTCCGCACGCTGTTGGTGAAGTCCGTCCGTTCGGTCTCTCCCGCAGGAATCGATCGTGTTTATGCCCAAGTACGGTCGCTAGTTCCGCGCGGAAAACGATGGGATGCGGTGGGCGACAAGGCGCATAAGTTTTCCAACTTCCTGCTGTGCGAGAGTCCGGAAGCGATCTATCTGGAAGCGGTCTCTCATTGGTCAAAGCCGTCACAGGTCGTTGCGAATTCGCGCGATGCCGATATCATCACACCGTTGATGGCAGAAGCAGCGTCGATCGGCGCTTTTGAAGACGCGATGATGCTGATCGATCAGCAGACATATCTGCCCGACGACATCCTAACAAAGGTTGACCGCGCCAGCATGGCCGTTAGCCTGGAAGCGCGCGTGCCGCTGCTGGACCATCGCTTGGTGGAGTTGGCATGGAGGATTCCACTTAGTATGAAAATCCGCAACGGTGTCAGCAAGTGGCCGTTGCGGCAGGTGCTGCACAAGTATGTTCCGCAGGACTTGTTGGAACGCCCGAAGATGGGGTTTGGAGTGCCCATCGAACATTGGTTGCGAGGACCGCTGCGGGAATGGGCAGAGCATTTGCTGTCGGACGAGGCGATGCAACAACACGGGCTCTTGAACAAGTCGGCGATTCGCGAGAAGTGGCAGGAACATCTTTCCGGCACGCGAAACTGGCAAGGCATGCTGTGGAACGCGCTGATGTTCCAGGATTGGTATCTCAACACCAAAACAGGTGTGTAGCTCTCGGCTAAACCTTCGAGTTCGACGCGTTGAGCGGCGCAGCAGGCTCTATCCCCAAAATGCGGCAGTATCCGGTAACGGGTTGGGGCACCCAGCAGAACCTTCGCTCGACCGCCGCGGCGGGCAAGTGCATGAAGGGCGGAAACTTAGTGGAGCCGACGATCGGACTTGAACCGATGACCTGTCGATTACGAATCGACTGCTCTACCAACTGAGCTACGTCGGCCTCACTTTGATTTTAACTGCAGTTGGGAGGACGGTAAAGGCGGGTTAAGTGCAAGATTTCCACCGCAGTACACCGGGGAGCCACTTGCGCAAGTGGCGCGGTCAGACCGATAATCGGATGAGAGCCGCCGGTAGCAAGGCGGGCTTCCATGAACCGATACGGTCGCGCCGACATACTTCGGATTCTGCACATCACCCCCAAGCAGCTAACTGGTTGGCAGCGCGCTGGTTTGGCGCCGATTGCCGATGAGTTTTCCTTCTTCGACCTGCTCCAGCTCAAGACCGTCCGTGACCTGCGCGCCAAGCGGGTGAGTTCGGCGGCGATTCGCGAATCGCTGGTGGCGATGCAGGAGGTGGCCGGCATGGAGAATCCGTTGCGGGAGGCCAGCGCCGTCAGCGTGGGCAACCGGGTTGCCTTTCGCCATGAGGGACGCACGGTTGAGCCGGTGCGCGGGCAGTTTGTGATGGAGTTTGAGCCGATGGGCGCGGTGGTGTCGGCCAAGGTGCGTCCGATTGCGACGTGCGATACCGCGGCTGATCTGTTTGCGCGCGGGGTCGCGCTCGAGGAGCATTCCAGCAATCACGATGAGGCGATTGCGGTTTACCTGCGGGTGGTGGAACTCGAACCGGAGCACGCAGCAGCACACATCAATTTAGGTACGCTGTATTACCATCGGCAGAATTTCGTGGCGGCGGAGATGCACTACCGTCGGGCGGTGCAGGCCGATCCGCGCTATGCGCTGGCTTACTTCGATCTGGGCAATGTGCTGGACGAGACCGGACGGTTGGAGGAGGCGGTGGCGGCATATCGCACGGCGATCCAACTGGCTCCGACTTACGCCGATGCGCATTACAATCTGGCGCTGGCGTATGAACGCCAGCAGCAGCCTCGGCGAGCGCTTCCGCATTGGAAGACCTACGCACATCTCGACCGCATCGGGCCGTGGTCGGTGCATGCGCGGAATCGGATAGCGCGCATCCTCGAAGGCGACAAGCTGCAGATGGTGTATAGCCGAGTGAAGTAGGTTCTCGGCTTCGCCTGTTGCACGCCTCATCACTATCTCAGGTTATGAATTAAGCGGGTGTCCAGATGTGGACGGCGCCTCCGCAAACGGACGCTGCCACCGCGCGCGCTATTTTCCGCCCGAGACCAAACCCATCAAAACAGTGCACTTCAACACTCTCTGCAGATGGAGTAGCAATTGCAGCGTCAACCGGAGGAAGTCTGGGAGAACTGCGATCATGCACACTCTGTTCAATGATCTTGCCTACAGCCTGCGCCAGATGCGCAAGTCGCCGGGCTTCACCGTGGTGGCAGTCGTCACTCTCGCGCTTGGTATTGGCGCCAACGCCGCTATCTTCACACTTGTGCATGCCATTTTGTTGCGCCCGCTTCCGGTGAGGAACCCGAGCGCTCTCTACCGCCTGGGAGCTCAAAGCGTGGACTGCTGCGTAACCAGCGGGTTCCAGGACGAATGGGACCTCTATTCCTACGCCCTGTACCGGCAGATCAAAAGTCAGACGCCTGCGTTTGAAGAATTGGCCGCACTGCGGGCGGGCATCTGGAACATCGGCGCCCGGCGCGCCGGCGACAATGGTCCTGCCCTTCCCATGCGCGATGAGTACGTGAGCGGAAACTACTTTTCGCTTTTCGGCGTGCGCCCGGCGTCAGGTCGGTTGTTGACGCCGTCCGACGATCAAACGAATGCGGCTCCGGCTGCGGTCATGAGCTATCGAGCCTGGCAGAATTACTTCGCCAGCGATCCCTCAATCGTCGGATCGGCCGTCTCGATCGATGGGTTTCACGTGACGGTCGTAGGCATTGCACCTGCGGAGTTTTTCGGTGACCGGCTGACCACCAACCCTCCCGACTTCTGGTTGCCGCTGGCGATAGAACCCGCCATGCGGGGTGCGACATCATTCTTGAACAGCGCCGACATGCACTGGCTCTACGTGATTGGACGACTCAAGCCCGGCGTGTCACCGGCGGAGGTGCAGTCGAAAGTCACGGTCGAGTTGCAGCAATGGCTGAATAGTGGCGAGGGCGAGAGCACAATCCGCGACGGCGATCATGGCCGAATCGCAAAGCAAAAAGTTCTGATGATTCCGGCGGCGGGTGGTGTTGCCGAGATGGCCAGGGACACGGAGAAGGGATTGCGGATTTTGATGGCGTTGTCCGGACTGGTGCTGCTGATTGCCTGCGCGAATATCGCCAACCTGCTCTTGGCGCGAGCAGCAGCACGCAAGCTGCAAATGTCCGTGCGGCTCGCCTTGGGAGCGCGGCGGACCCGACTGGTTCGGCAGATGCTCACAGAAAGCGTGTTGCTCGCAGTCATTGGCGGGGCTGCCGGATTGCTTGTCGCTTACCTCGGGACGCGCAGCATTCTCGCAATCGCGTTCCGCGGCTCCGACTTCATCCCGATCAATGCGGACCCGTCGATTCCGGTGATGCTGTTCTCGCTCGCCCTCGCCCTAGTAACAGGCGTGGTGTTTGGCGTTGCGCCAGCCTGGATCACGTCGCATGGCGATCCGGCGGAGGCGCTGCGTGGCTCCAGTCGCTCGGCCACACGCGCCGCCTCGCTCCCGCAAAAGATGTTGGTCGTGGTACAGGCCGCACTGTCGCTCGTCCTGGTGGCGGGGGCAGCGCTCATGGTCCAGAGTCTTCGCAATCTCGAACACCAGAACTTCGGATTTCAGAGTGACCAGCGCTATATCGTCCACTTGGACCACGCGTTCGTAGGCCTGCGGCAGGAGGAGTTGGCGGGGCGGTACCGCGAGCTTCAGCAGAAAATGAGCGGCATCCCGGGCGTCATCTCTGCCAGTTATTCCTTGTACAGCCCACTCGGTGGCGACAATTGGGGTACCTCCGTCTATGTTCCCGGACGTGCGCACGACAATGGCGAAAACGGCGACTATTCGTCGTGGCTCCGTGTCGGGCCGGATTACTTTGAGACGATTGGAACGCGCCTCCTGGCGGGACGAACCATCAGCGAACAGGACACGCCGACTTCCAGGCGGGTCGCCGTGGTTAACCAACAGTTTGCCAAGAAGTACTTCAAAGACGAAGACCCCATCGGCAAGCATTTCGGCGCCAACGACCCCAAACACACATCGGACTTTGAGATCATCGGCGTGGTAGAGGATGCCCGCTATCAGAACAATCATGGTGTCGAGCGCCCCAGGTACTTCCTGCCCTATCTGCAAAGCGTGGAATACTCGGAGCCCTCCACTATGTCGGGCGAGGTGGCTTCGCAGAGGATTCAGGCCATCGAACTCCATGTCGCAGGCACTCCGGAAAATCTGGAAAGCACCATCCGGCGCGAACTGGCGAATTTCGATCCCGACCTCACGGTGATTCGCATGACCAGCTTCGGCGAACAGGTCAGCGAGGCATTCAATCAAGAGCGGCTTCTGGCGCAGTTGACCACTTTGTTCGGGTTGCTGGCGCTAGCGCTCGCCTCGATCGGCGTATACGGCGTCACCGCCTATACAGTGGAGCAGCGCACGCGCGAGATTGGCATCCGGATCGCCGTCGGAGCGAACCGAAGCAATGTCGCAGCAATGGTGCTGAAAGGTGCGTTCCGGCAGGTGGTCGTCGGTCTTGCAATTGGCATCCCACTGGCGCTGCTGGGGGGAAAGCTTATCGCCAGCCAGCTCTTCGAAGTAAAAGGACACGACCCGTTCGCCTTAGGCCTGGCTGTGTTCCTGCTGGCTGCCTGTGCACTGGTTGCTGGACTTATTCCGGCACGGCGGGCAGCAGCAGTCGATCCGATACAGGCATTGCGAACGGAATAAGCGGTAGAGCGGCGCTTCAGCACCGCGTCAGGCATGGCGTTTAGTAGGGAGCCCTGTCCCGCCGGGCGGTACGGCGGCACTCCGGCTTCGCTATCAGAAGTGATTCGAGCATTTTCCGGCTTGGTCATCTCACCAACTCTGTGTGCTGACGACTTAGCGCGCAGCAGCGTTGGCCTTTATCCATTTGGCGATGTCAGTGATGACGTCGTCGGCCACGTTGCCGGAGATGGCGTATTCGTCTGGGCTGGCTGGGCCTGAGCCTGCTCCCGGCATGAACAGGTGGGTGTAGGCCGGATAGAACTTAAACGTGGCGTGCGGGTCGCTACTGAGGGCACTCTTCCAGAGCTCGAAGTCGGCGTTAGTCACCTGGTAATCGCGCCCACCCTGCAGCACGAGGATGGGGATTTTTAATCCGGCGGCGACCTTGGCCGGATTGTAACCACGGAGATCGAGGAAGTACGAACCGGGGATGGGCGCTCCGAAGAAGTCGACGGTGTCGCTGGCCTTTAGCGAGGGGCTTTCGACCTGGGCGGCGATGGCCTCGGCTTTCTCGATCTGCTTCTGGTTCCCGGGAGTCGGAGGTGAAGCCAGACTCGCAATGTACTTCACCTGATCGACCACTACATTTTCCAGAGGCCGCGCCGTGCCCGCCAGAATAATGATGCCGGCCACCTGTGGGTCGTCGGCGGCAATGCGAGGGGCCAGCATGCCTCCCAGGCTGTGGCCGAGAACATAAATCTGCTTCTTGTTGACCTCGGGCATTTTCGCTAGCAGGGCGACGGCGGCAATGACGTCGTCGGTGACTTCGTCTTTCACTGTGAAGGGCGCGTCTGACTTCGAGTCGGCCCCGTATTGCTTGGTGCGTTTTACGTAGCGCAGAACGGCAATGTTCTGGCTGGCGAGTCCGTAGGCCAGGTCGGCAAAAGGTTTGTTGGGACCGATGGTTTCGTCGGCATCCTGCGGGCCGGATCCCTGGACCAAGACCACGGCCGGTACCACGGTTCTTGAGTTGGGAAGCGTAAGGACGCCTGGCAACTCCCAGCGTCCGCTGACGATGGTGGTGTCGCGGTCGTGGAAGGCGTCGGTCTTGACGTAGGCAGGGGTCTTCCATTCGGCGGCGGGCGCGCTCTGACTTCCGGAAGAAGAGGCCGGCTCAAAGAACAGACCTTTCACCAGGCCCTGCGAATCCATGTAGATCTTGGCATCGAGCACGGCATTGTCGAACTCACAGGTTACGAAGGCGGCGTGCAGGCCCTGCTTTTCCGTGACTCTGACCGATGCGATGCCTTTGAACGGCCCGGTCTGCGCGAGTAGGGAATCCCAAACTTCCGGCAGTTTGGCGGCGGGTAGCGCGGCCTTCATCTGCTGGTCAAACAGCGCCTCGACCTTGTCGAACTGACGAGCGGCCAACTGGGTTACCAGACTCCGGCCGATGGCCTCGAAGTCAGGGCCTTCAGCGAACGAAATGTTGGTTAGCGGTAGCAGCGCAATGACGATCAGAAGTTTCGAGACGGCGTTCATAGGGGTTCCATGGCGAATATAAACCTTTGACACATGCGCGCGCTAAACCCTCCGCTGCGGTGCTAGAATCGAGGGTTTTGTATCCCAGCTTTTGAGGTGTCCTTATGTCTGACATTACCGCAACCGATATGCCGCCGGCACCGCTGGTGGCGCTTACCGAAGACGAAATCCTGTTTCGCGACACCATCAGGCAATTCGCCGACGAGACCGTAAGACCGCACGTCAAGGAGATGGACGAGAAGGGCGTCTTCGAGCCGGCGTTGATCAAGAACTTCTTTGAACTCGGCCTGATGGGCATCGAGGTGCCCGTGGAGTACGGCGGAGGCGGCGGGACGTTCTTCGAGGCAATTCTGGCGGTCGAGGAACTGTCTCGAGTGGACGCGTCGGTCGGCGTCATCGTGGATGTGCAGAACACGCTTTGCAACAACGCGCTGATGCGCTGGACCACCGAGGAGCAGAAGAAGCGCTTTCTGCCGCGCATGTGCACTGACACGGTGGGAGCCTATGCGCTGAGCGAAGCCAACTCCGGGTCTGACGCGTTTGCACTGCAGACGCGCGCGGAGTTGAAGGGCGACGACTATATTCTCAACGGCCAGAAGCTGTGGATCACCAATGCGAAGGAAGCGGGCGTGTTCATCCTGCTGGCGACGGTCGATCCGTCGGCGGGTTACAAGGGCATCACCGCGTTCATCGTGGAAAAAGACATGCCCGGCTTCACCGTCGGCAAGAAAGAAGACAAGCTGGGAATTCGCGCTTCCAGCACCTGCGAGCTCATTCTGGTGGACTGCAAGGTGCCCAAGGCGAACGTGCTCGGCGAAGTAGGAAAGGGCTACAAGATCGCCATCGAGACGCTGAACGAGGGCCGCATCGGGATTGGCGCGCAGATGATCGGTTTGGCCCGCGGGGCATGGGAGTGCGCTGTGAAGTACGCGCAGGAGCGCAAGCAGTTCGGGCGCGCCATCGCCGACTTCCAGGGCATACAATTCCAGATTGCGCAGATGGCCACGGAAATCGAGGCCGCGCGCATGCTTCTGTACAACGCCGCCCGCATGAAAGACGCTGGCATGAACTTCGTGAAGGAGGCGGCCATGACCAAGCTGTTCTGCTCGCAGGTGGCCGAGCGCGTCGCGTCGTTGAGTCTGGAGATTTATGGCGGCTATGGGTTCACGAAGGATTATCCGGTGGAGAAATACTTCCGCGACTCAAAGATCGGCAAGATCTATGAGGGCACATCGAACATGCAATTGCAGACCATCGCCAAGCTGGTGATGGGGAAGTAGGGAGGACACGTAATGCTGGCAGACAAGAAGATCATCGCACTCGTGCCAATCACGGACGCGGCACGTGCCAAGGCGTTCTACGCGGAAAAGCTTGGGTTGAAGTTCGTTAGCGAAGATCCATTTGCGGTGGTGTTCGACGCAAATGGAATCATGATGCGACTGACGAAGGTGAAGGAGTTCACACCTCAGCCGTTCTCGATATTGAGTTGGGAGGTCGCCGATATCGAGGCGGCGGCCCGGCAGATCGCGTCGGCTGGTGTTGTGTTTGAACGCTACGGCTTTTTCAAACAGGATGACCTCGGGATCTGGACTGCTCCCGACGGGACGAAAGTGGCTTGGTTTCTAGACCCAGATGGAAACAACCTGGGCATTGTGCAACATTCACGCTGATTACGATCCGAAGCGCAGCCAGCCGAACTTCTGCGGCATGTGGAAGTTTGGCTTTTCTGTATCTGTCGGCTGCCATGAGGAGTAAAAGCGCTCCGGGTCTAGGCCTTCGCAGCGGAAGAAGTTGACGCGCCACGACTGGGCCGGATCAAAGCTCCCCGTTAGAGCTGCCATGGGGACGGAGAGTTCGGCAATCCACGAGCGCGCGGCCTTGTCGACATCGACCTTTGAGTGCATGCCGCTGGTAATGTGGGTCAGGCCCGTCGGGGAAATATCCAGATCGAGCCACTGCCCATTGGGGCTGACTTCGAATTCCCTGTAGTACTTTTCTCCAAAGCGATCGGGCTGGAGGAACACCTCAGCCACGTCGCGCTCCCAAAGAAAATCCCTGCGGCCATTGGCGTCGGCATCCGAGAACACGTCGAGTGTGCGGTAGCGGCACCGAAATCGAAGGAACAGCCGATCATCCGACCAGAGCAACCGTACTTCCGTCTCGCGCTGTGGATCGTGGTTCCTGCCCTGCCAGTCGTGGCAAAAGGCGATGACCGGGGCGCGGCTCCAGTCGATGTCGGAGGGAAAATCGCTGACGGGCTGCGTCAGGCGCAGGGCGGTGATTTCCGGAGCCAACGCAGGCAAAGAGCTACTCGACCTCGTGCTTGGCGGTGTAGCCGTCGCGCGCGACAATCTGGTATTTGACGTCGTGGTTCTTCTCGTCCTTGATCACGAGCGGAGCTTCATTGGGCCCAACGAGTTCGACCTTGAGCTTGCGATAAGTGCCGTCCATCTTCGGATTCGTGGATTGATAGGTGATGGTGTACTGATTGCGAATGGACTGCGCGACTTCCTTGAAGATCTCGGGCATCTCGCCCATAAAGCGCGGTGAATACCAGCGGCCGCCAGTCAGTTGCGCAAAGGCCTTCATCTGGTTGTCCGCCACCAGGTAGTCCATGTTGGCGACGTTGTAGTCCGGATTGCTGCCGTATCGGGCCTCCATGATGGTGCGCAAGGCAGCACCTGTCGTGACGGTGTAGATGGTCACATTGGGCGTGGTCTTGACCTTCTTCAGTATCTTGTCGAAGGTCATGTGGCTCATGGTGTCAACGCCGCTGGCTACGATCACCAGTTCTTTATGGCCGGGAATCCGGTCGAGGCGGTCGAGCGTGTCGTACATGGCATCCCAAAGATTGGTTTCGCTGAAGCCGGGGATGCGCATGCTGTTCAGCGCGCCGAAGATGGCCTGCTTGTCCTGGGTGAAATCCACCAGGATGTGCGTCTTCATGTCGAACTCGATGACGGCGACCCAGTCAATGGGCTTCAGGTTCGAGGCAAATATGTATGACGAGTTCAGCGCATCGTTCAGGAAGTTGTAATTCTTGGAAGCGAATTCGACCAGCAGCACGGCGGTGATCGGTGCTTCGCTCTGGGTCACAGTCTGGATCTTCTGTGGGACCCCATCTTCAAAGACCCTGAAGTCTTCTTTGGCGACGTTTGCTGGCAGCGCGATGGGACGGCCGTCTTTCATGACCACGCGGGCGTCAACCGTTACGACTGGGACATCCACGCGCAGAGAGTACTCGGGAATGTCGGTCTGCTTCTTCGGCTTGGGCGGCGGAGGAGCGTCGTCGGACGAGTCCTTGGTCTTCTTGGGCACGGCCATGGGACCCACGTCGCCTTCCGGGCCACCGGCTTCGGGAGGCATTTGGTCGGGCTTCTGCGAGGTCTGGCTCTGCGCAGTGGATTGCGTGTCGGTGGACTGCGCCCATCCGGCCGGCGCGGCGACCATGAGCGGGGCGACCAGCACCGCTAGAGCAAGGAAGCGCACCAATTCAGCGCGCCGTTCCGATAATTTGTGAAGCCGCATGGTAATCCTGCTGGGCATAGCTGTCTGCTAGTATAGATGCACTCTGGGAGTGTGAACCTGGCTCGGCTTTTCCCCAGACGTTTTTAACCCCAATCCGTCAAAACAGTCGCGGAAGAGACTGCCTCCGCGGGACTGAGTCGAAGTGATGTTGCGCCGCTCCATCGCGTTTTTCCTGCTTGCGTTCATTTCAATCCTGCCGTCTGGCCGCGCTCGGCGGCGGACACTCCCCTAACCGCAAACATCCTGCCCGAAAGCGAAGTTCACGCCGGAATGCGCGGGGTGGCCTACACCGTGTTCGAGGGCACGAAGCCGGAGCCGGTCGAGGTCGAAATCCTGGGCATTTTGAAGGACATGGCGGGGCCGAAATCAGACGTCATCCTCGCCCGCCTGCACGGTCCCAAGGTCGAATTCACGGGCGTGGTGGCGGGAATGAGTGGCAGCCCGGTGTATATCGACGGCAAGCTGGTGGGAGCCATCGCTTATCGAATCGGCGAGTTTTCCAAGGAACCGATCGCCGGCATTACCCCGGCGGCAGCGATGTTGGAGATCAACGATTTGGACCAGCCCGTTGCGGCCCGGCTGCGTCACGGATCGGGCTCGCCTGCGGGAATCGCATCGCGTACCGCCGCGCCGGGCGATTCGGCGCACGCTGATCAAGCGATTGCGGAATACACCGACCTGCTCAAGCCGATCGAAACGCCGCTGGTCTTCAGCGGATTCAGCCCTGAAACCCTGCGCCTGTTTGGACCCAACTTTGCTTCGGCCGGCGTAGTTCCGGTGATGGGCGCAGGCTCGGTGAGCGACGCTAAACAGCCCGAGCCGCTGGAGCCGGGCTCGGCAGTGAGCGCCATCCTGGTGCGCGGCGATATGAACATCGCCGGAACCTGCACGGTCACCTACGTTGACGCCACGCATGTGCTGGCCTGCGGGCACCCTTTTCTGCAGTCGGGCACCGTGGACATGCCGATGACCAAGGCCACGGTGCTGGCGACGCTGCCCTCGTCCTATAGCTCGTTCAAGATTGTGAATGCCACCGAGCCTGTGGGAGCGTTCGTGCAGGACCGCCGCACCGGCATCCTGGGCCGCTTCGACCGCCAACCGCAGATGATTCCGGTATCCCTGACGCTCAACAGCGCAGGGCACGCCAAGCAGTATCACTTCGAGGTGCTGAACAATCCCAAGATCACGCCCACGGCGGTGATGGCGACGGTGTTCAACGCGCTGCAGGGCACGAATGAGTACGGCGAGGACACCACGTACAAATTAAATGGGAGCATCGACGTGCAGGGCTATCCCAAGCTGGCGGTGCAGAACATGTACGCACCCGCCGACGGCGCAACACCCACGGCCTACGGCATTGCGCTCTCCATCGGCGACCGCTTTACCCGCATCTACGAGAACCCCTACGAGACGCCGAAGATCGACGGCGTGGACTTGAACTTTGATACGGTTCCGGAGCGGCGCTCGGCGCGATTGGAGAACGCGCGCACCGACGTCACCGAAGCGCGTCCGGGGGACACGATTACCGTCGAGACGCTGCTGCGCCCGTATCGCGGCGAGAGCCTGGTGACGGGAGATTCCGCTGACCATCCCGGCCTCCACGCCGAAAGGGACGCTACGCATTCTGGTGAGCGACGGCGAGACCCTGGATCGCTTGCGGCGGGTTCCTCCTGCGCTCAGCCGCAAACTTCCGCTGGGCTCGACCATCGCGCTGCTCAACCGCGAGCACTCGAACACGGACGTCTACGTTTCGCTGCTGGAGCCGAATCCGCAGGCCATGGTGAGCAACAACGTCATGCCCACGCTGCCGCTGTCGGTCATCAATGTGATGGACGGCATGCGCGGGACGCAGGACATGATCGTCGTGGGCGAGTCGGCCACCAGCGAGGCTTCAACGGCAGTGGACTACGTGGTGTCGGGCGCGCAGGTGATTACACTGAATATAAAGTGACGGAACATTCGTCGCTGGGCGCGAATTCTCCTGTAATGACACGGGATAAGGATTTCACGTATTATGTGGCCATGAATATCACGCTCTCCATCGACGATAAGCTGGTCAAGGAAGTGCGGAAAATCGCGGTCGAACGCGACACCACGCTGAACGGACTGGTGCGCGAGTATCTGGAAAAGCTGGCCAGCCAGAACGCGATCTCGGGGCAAAAGAGGCGCGAACATGAGGCGCTGCAAAGGAGTTTCGCGGAGTTTCGCCTGAATATTGGAAAGCGAGATTGGAAGCGCGAAGACTTGTATGAGCGCGGTTGAGTTTCTGGATACAAATATCTTGATTTACAGTTTTGACGCCGTCGATCCGCGAAAGCAGGGAATCGCTCAGGATCTTGTAGAAAGAGCTCTGGACGGGGACTCTGTGATCTCGGGGCAGGTTCTCGCCGAATTCGCCTCGACTTTGCTTCACAAGATGAAGCCGGCCATCCTCCCGTCAGGTCTTACGAAGATCCTCGACTCACTTGGTCCCATACGAACAATTGCCACCGACGCGGGCATGGTGCGGAGGGCAGTCGAAGCCAGTTCCTTCTACGGCCTGCATTTCTACGACTGCCTTATCATTGCTGCTGCGGAACAAGCCGGTTGCGAGAAGATATGGTCTGAAGACTTAAACGCCGGGCAGAGGTACTTTGGCATCCTGGTGCAGAATCCGTTTTGAGCGATTAGCCTGCACGACCGACATCTTGACGTCACCAAATCCTCATCCTTTCCGAATGCCGATCATGAAAATTTTGCGCTTTGTATTCTCCGGTTTGTTGATGTCATCAATTGCCGTCGCCGATGGCACGCGCCTGTGGCAGCAGAACAAATACGACGAACTGGAAAAGGGGACGGCGAAAGGCGTGGCCATTCATAGCGATGGCAGCCTCTCGCTGGCGCCGGCCTTCACCGCGCTTTATACGTCGCCGTCAGCTTATCTGTGGGCACTCGTCTCTGACGCCCAGGGCAACGCCTACGCCGCCGCAGGATCTCCGGCGCGGGTGTACCGCATCACGCCCGAGGGCAAGGCCAGCGTTATCTTTGCGCCGCAGGAGCTTTCTGTGCAGGCGCTGGCGATTGACGCCAGCGGCACGATTTATGCGGCGACTTCTCCTGACGGCAAAGTGTACAAGATCACGCACAACGGCCAACCGGCCGCCAAGCCGACTGAAGCCTCAGCCGTCCGCCGTAGCGGTCGATCCCAGCTACACCGCCAGTGTCTTCTTCGAGCCCAAGTCGAAATACATCTGGGCGCTGGCGTTCGACAAACAGGGACGGCTCTACGTCGGCACTGGCGATCGGGGCGAGATCTTCCGAGTCGAGCCCAACAGCGCCGGATCGGTCTTCTTTAAGAGCGACGAAGTGCATATCCGTGTGCTTGCGTTTGACCATTCCGGCAACCTGCTCGCCGGAACGGACGGCAGCGGGCTGATTTACCGAATCACGCCGCAAGGCGAGGGCTTCGTGCTCTACGACGCCCCGAAAAAGGAGATTACGGCGCTGGCGGTGGATGCCCAGGGCAACATCTATGCCGCGGGAGCGGGCGACAGACGCGGCGCAGCTCCCCAACCGCAAGCAGGCCAACCGAATGGGGCCTCGCCCGGCGCTCCTCCCACGATGATTGTGATTCAGGCTCCTTCGCAGGCGGCAGGTGGCGCCCCTGCAATCGCGCCTGCTCCCTTCCCGGTGGCCCTGAATCTCGGCGGCTCCGAGGTTTACTGCCTCGGGCCCGACGGCTCACCCAAGACCATTTGGACATCGAAAGACGACATCGTTTATGCGCTGGCGTTTGACGCCGCCGGACGCCTGATTGCCGGTACCGGCAACAAGGGCAGGCTGTATGCGATCTCCGACAACCAATACACCGACTTGACCGACGCCAGCGCCAACCAAGTGACGGCCTTCGCTCGCGCCCCCCAGGGCGGCATTTACGCCGCCACCAGCAATCTGGGCAAGGTGTTTCTTATCGGCGCGAACCCCGCCGCCGAAGGAACTTACGAAAGCGACGTGTTCGACGCGAAGATATTCTCCAAGTGGGGCCGCCCGGAAGTGCGCGGCGAAGGCAACTTCGACCTCTTCGCGCGCAGCGGCAACCTCGACAACCCGGACCGCAACTGGAGCCCATGGAAAAAGGTTGACCTCGCCAAGGCGGGCGCGGTCGAGGCTCCCCCCGCCCGTTTCCTGCAATGGAAGGTGGTCTTGCACGCGGGCACTCCCGAACCGGCAGTGCAGCGCGTCGCTATCAACTACCTGCCGAAGAACGTTGCGCCCGAGGTCGATGAAGTGACCATGACGGTCGGTGCCCGCGTGCCAGGGTCGGCGCATACCAGCAATACCAATTCGGAAGGTTCCTTCGACTCCCCGGTCCCCACGGTACCCGACAAACACAACATTGCCGTGAAATGGAAAGCGCATGACGCCAACGACGACTCGTTGGTTTACAGCGTGTATTACCGTGGCGACGGCGAAAAGCAGTGGAAGAAGCTGAATGAAGACCTGACCGAGCGCTACGCCAATCTTGAGGCAGACATGTTTCCCGATGGTGGTTACACCGTGCGCGTCGTGGCGTCGGACCTGCCCTCGCACTCGCCGTCGGAAGCCCTGACCGGCGAAAAGGCCAGCGACCGCTTCGAGGTGGACAATACGCCGCCACAAGTCGAGATCACCAGCGCGCGCATTGAGGGCGGCAAATTGCATCTGGCCTTCCGCGCCACTGACAGCTTCTCGCCCATCGGCCACGCCGAGTATTCCATCGATGCCGACGACTGGCAGACGGCCGAGCCGGTCGGCCAGATCTCCGACTACAAAGTAGAAAATTACGACTTGACTGCGCCCATGCCCGCGGTTGACCCGAAAGACCCACGCCTCACCGAGCACATCGTCGTGGTTCGCGTCTTCGACCGTTACGACAATGTCGGCGTGGCAAAAATCGTCATCAAGTCGCCGCCGTCGAGTCCGTCGCATTGACCGAGCGAAAGCAATGACGCTGCCCATCATTCTCGACCTGGCGGGACTGGTGGTTGGGTCGGTGTACTGCACCATCCCGCTTTTCTGGCTGGTGTTTCATCCCTTCGTCGAGCGCTGGCGTGCTTACGGCCGCAGGGCGTTCGTCTTCATCATTCCAGCCTGGGGAGTGTTCATTGCAGCGGCGTTTGCCGTCGCATGGCCATTCCGTCATCTGCACCTCTACGACAGCAAGATTCCGTGGGTGCTGGGAGTGGCATTCATCCTTGCGGGTTTTTCGATTTACCGCTCCGCGTCACAAGGCTTTGACCGGGCGAAAATCTCCGGTCTTGCCGAACTCGAGCCTGGCGTGCACGACCAGAAGCTCGTGGTCACAGGCATTCGCACACAAGTTAGGCATCCTATCTATCTCGGCCATCTGTGCGAGGTCTTCGGCTGGACTATCGGCACCGGCTCCATCGCACTTTGCGTCCTGCTGGTATTTGCCGCCATCACCGGAGCCATCATGATACGCAAAGAAGACGCAGAGCTGGAGGCGCGCTTCGGCGATCTGTACCGGGAGTATCGCGACACGGTTCCTGCGCTGTTGCCGAAGTTCCCCATCTAGCCGGGCCCGTGCACCGCAGCACTTCGCTACAATGAGGTTTCGCCGCTCAGGGGCCGCGGACGGTGACAAATTCAATGCAATTCGAACTCTTTGTAGCCGCGCGGTATCTCAGGGCCAAGCGCCGCCAGGCGGTCATCGGCATCATCACCGTCATCTCGATCGTCGGCGTCGCGGCAGGCGTGGCCTCGCTCATCATCGCCTTGGCCATCAACAACGGATTCCGCCAGGACCTGCAGGACCGCCTGCTGGGCTCCTCCTCACACATCAATCTGCTGCGCGTGGAGGCCGACGGCATCCGCAACTGGCAGCCGCTGCTCACAGAGCTCGAAAAGCAGCCGCACGTCGTGGCCGGAGCGCCCGCCATCTATGAGCAGGTGCTGCTCTCGCGCGGTGCGCGCGCACAAGGCGCGGTGCTGAAAGGCATCATCCCGGCGGACGAAAAGCAGGTCAGCGATCTGCTGGATTTTCTCAAAGCCGGCTCGGCCGGTCCCCTGTCGACCGTCGACACATCCACCAGCCAGGCCCCCGTCGACCCGGATGAACCCAATGCGCCAGCAGCCCAGCTCACGGCTTCCATGGCGCCCATCGTTCTCGGCAAAGACATGGCCGACCAACTCGGGGCCACGGTCGGGTCGATCGTCACCGCGACCAGCCCGCAAGGTGAGCTGACGCCGTTCGGCATCGTCCCCAAATACGCGCGTTTCAAAGTCGTTGGCATCTTCAGTTCTGGCTTTTACGACTACGACAACACCTGGGCGTTCATCCGTCTGGCCGACGCGCAACGCCTCTTCGACCTGAGTGACGTAATCTCCGTGCTCGAGTTCAAAGTGGACGACATCTACAAGGCCGGAGAAATTGGACGCCAACTTGAAGCCGCAGCCGGCAAGGGATTCATGTCCACCAACTGGATGGAGCAGAACCGGGCGCTGTTTCACGCCTTGCGCCTGGAGCGGATCGTGACCTTTATCACCATCGGCCTCATCGTATTTGTCGCCGCGCTCAACATTCTCATCTCGCTCATCATGATGGTGATGGAGAAAACTCGCGACATCGCCGTGCTGGTGTCGATGGGAGCCAAGCGGAAACAAGTGCGCCGCATCTTCATTTACCAAGGTCTCCTGATCGGAGTGATCGGCACGGCCATTGGGCTAGTGCTGGGCTACTCCATTTCGTGGGCCGCTGGACACTACCATCTGCTGTCGCTTTCAGCCGAGGTCTATTCCATCGACTACGTGCCGTTTGTCCCGCGATTCTCGGATGCCGTGCTGGTGAGCGTGATCGCCATCGGCATTTCCTTCATGGCTACGCTGTATCCCTCGTGGTCGGCAGCCAGCGTGTTGCCTGCCGAAGCGCTCCGCTACGAATAGGCGACCAATTCTGGCGTAATTCCCGCCTTTTCCAACCCGTTTGCAGCCTAAGTGTCACTGACGCTATCGCCCCAAGCGTGTTCTAATTTAGCGAAGCTGACGGCTTTTCCTATCCGGGTAAACGACTCGCGAAGCCGCCGTGGCTACCGTTGGTACTTGAGGCAGAAAACTGCATCTAACCGAACAGCCCGAGTTGTTACGAGTTGAAAACCTCAAGAAGGTGTTCCGCTCGGGCAAGTCCGAATTGGTGCTCTTTGAGAATTTGTCGTTTCAAGTGAAAACCGGCGAGATGCTGGCGATCGTCGGCGAATCGGGTGCCGGCAAGAGTACCTTGCTGCATATCCTGGGAGTTCTTGATACTGCTTCCGAAGGTGACGTATACTTCGCGCAAATCGATTTGCGGAAGCTCACGGAAGATGCAGCCGCTGAATTCCGCAGCCGGGAACTTGGGTACGTCTGGCAGTTTCACTATTTGCTCCCCGAGTTCACCGCGGTCGAGAACGTAGCCATGCCGCTGTACATGCGCGGTGTTAAGCGCAGTTCGGCGGAGCAGGAAGCCCTGCACTGGTTGCAGGAAGTGGGGTTGGCGGACCGTGCCAGTCACCGGTCCGGCGAGTTGTCTGGCGGAGAACAGCAACGGGTGGCGCTGGCCCGTGCGCTGGTGACCAGACCGAAGGTCCTGATGGCTGACGAGCCGACAGGCGACCTCGATAACCGGACAGCGGATGCGGTAATGGATTTGATAGCAAAACTACATAGGGATTATCGGCTCACCTCGCTGATCGTGACTCACAACCATGCCTTCGCACGGCGCTGCGACCGGGTATTGAACCTGGCGGGAGGACGGTTGGTCGAGGTGTCGCCGCAATCGCTTTCCGCCTGAGGCAACCAGCGGAGGCGTTGTGGGTTTGCAGGTCTTGAGGGCTCGCAAGAGTTCCTCGTTCTTCGGTCCCGCCACTTACCGGGGATCGGCGGTCAGGGGCAAGGCAGTTACAAGAGGCTCGCGGAGAGGAAAGCACAAAGTACAAGGACTTTCCGAGGAGCCTTGGGAGAGGTCCAATGTTTGAACGGTACACGGAAAAGGCCCGGCGCGTGATTTTCTTCGCCCGCTACGAAGCCAGCCAGTTTGGTTCTCCGTACATAGAGACGGAGCATCTGCTGCTTGGCTTGTTGCGCGAAGATAAGGCGCTTACCAACAGGTTCCTGCGGTCGCATGCCTCGGTGGAGTCCATCCGCAAGCAGATTGAGGCCCATACGACCATTCGGGAAAAGGTCTCGACTTCCGTGGACCTGCCCCTGAGCAACGAATGTAAACGCGTGCTCGCGTATGCCGCCGAGGAAGCCGAGCGCCTGTCGCACAAGCACATCGGCACCGAGCACCTTCTATTGGGCCTGCTGCGCGAAGAAAAGTGTTTCGCTGCCGAAATCCTGCACGAGCGCGGACTGCGCCTGTCGAACATTCGCGAAGAGTTGTCGCGCACCTCGCAAGAAAAGGCACAGCCCTCGCAGCGCAATCGCGAGTCTTCCCTGCTCTCCGAATTCTCCCGCGACCTGACCCAGGCCGCCATGGATAACCAGCTCGATCCGCTGGTGGGCCGCGACGGCGAGCTTGAGCGCGTCATTCAAATCCTCTGCCGCCGCACCAAGAACAACCCGGTGCTGATCGGCGAGCCGGGCGTCGGCAAGACGGCCATCGTCGAGGGTCTGGCACAGCGCATTGCCGACGGCGAAGTGCCGTCGTTCCTGGCCGACAAGCGCATCCTCGCTCTGGACCTGTCGCTGATCGTGGCCGGCACCAAGTACCGCGGCCAGTTCGAAGAGCGCCTGAAGACCATCATGAAGGAATTGATGGAGTCGCAGAACTCCGTCATCTTCATCGACGAGCTGCACACCCTGGTGGGCGCAGGCTCGGCGGAAGGTTCGCTCGACGCCGCCAACATCCTGAAGCCGGCGCTGTCGCGCGGCGAAATCCAGTGCATCGGCGCCACCACTCCGGCGGAGTTCCGCAAGTCGATCGAGAAGGACCGCTCGCTGGAGCGCCGCTTCCAGGCCGTCAAGGTCCCGCCGCCAACGGAAACCGACGCCGTCAAGATCCTCTTCGGCATCAAGGAGCGCTACGAGAAGTTCCACGCGGTCACCTACACCGACGAGGCCATCACCATCTCGGTGTCGCACTCCAACCGCTACCTGCCCGACCGCTTCCTGCCGGACAAGGCCATCGATCTGATCGACGAGGCCGGCGCGCGCGTGAAGCTGCGGCAGACTTCCCTGCCCGAGGACATCACCGAGGTGCAGAAGCGCATCAAGTTCATCGTCCATCGCATGGAGAGCGCCATCGCCAACCATGAATTCGAGAAGGCGCGCTTCTACTCCGACGAGGAACGCAAGGAGCGCGACAACCTGCGCGCCTTGCGCGAGAAGTATCACCTCGATGAGTCCTCGACCGGCGTCGTCGGCCGCGAGGACATCGAAGACGTGGTCTCGCGCTGGACTGGCGTGCCCGTGGCGTCGATCAAGGAAGAAGAGAGCCAGAAGCTCCTGCGCATCGAGGAAGAGCTGCACAAGCGGGTCATCTCGCAGGACCGCTCGATCTCGGCGCTGGCGCGCGCTATTCGCCGCTCGCGTGCAGGCCTGAAGAGCCCGAACCGTCCGATTGGATCGTTCCTGTTCCTGGGACCGACTGGCGTGGGCAAGACCGAAGCGGCCCGCACCCTGGCGCAGTTCATGTTCGGCAGCGAGAAGTCGCTGGTGCGCTTCGACATGTCCGAGTACATGGAGAAGCACTCGGTTTCGAAGCTGATCGGCTCGCCTCCGGGATACGTGGGCTACGAAGAGGGCGGCCAGCTGACCGAGCGCGTGAAGCGCGCGCCCTACTCGGTGGTGCTGCTCGACGAAGTCGAGAAGGCGCACCCCGACCTGTTCAACATCATGCTGCAGGTGTTTGAAGACGGCCAGTTGACCGACGGACTCGGCAACACCGTCGACTTCAAGAACACCATCATCATCATGACCTCGAACATCGGCGCGCGGCACCTGCAGAAGCGCACCGGCCTGGGCTTCCAGTCCGACGCCGAAGACTCGGTTTCAGGCAAAGTCGAAGACATGGTGCGTAGCGAAGTGAAGCGCACCTTCAACCCCGAGTTCCTGAACCGTCTCGACGAGGTCATCATCTTCAACGCGCTGAGTGAGGCCGACCTCATCCAGATCGTCGAACTGATGGTGAACCAGCTCAACCAGAACCTCGCACAGCGCGCCATCACGGTCACCGTGACCGAAGATGCCCGCAAGTGGATCCTCAACAAGACGGTCGTCGATCGCAGCTACGGTGCGCGTCCCCTGCGTCGCGCACTGCAGAAGTACATCGAAGACCCGCTGTCGGAGGCGCTCATCCAGGGCTCCTTCCAGCAGCGCCCGACGTTCATCGAGGTCTATCTCGACCACGACCAGCTCTTCTACCGCCCGGTGGGCGAGGAGAGCGTCGAGGGGGTCCTGCTGTACAGCGCGGCACCGCTGATTTAGTCACATCGCAAGTAGACGAAGCAAAGGGGAGCGGCGACGCTCCCCTTCCTTTTTCTTCGCGCCTGGCGCGCAACAGTGAGAGTCACACCTGCAATTTGCGGAAATCGTCGTCCGGGCTGCAGCCCCGCATAGCCGGCGACCATCGGTCGATTTCAGTACAACTTCATACCGCAGCACCATGGGTCATGAAACCTTTTGGCGGCTGGTCAATCTGAAGGAGTATCGATGCACCCGTCTCGCAACCCATCGCGAATACGAGGGCACTTTAGGAGGAGAAGCACCAGATGACCACCTATCGCCGTGTTGCCGTTGACGGCAACCAGATCTTCTACCGTGAAGCAGGATCGAGTAAGAATCCCACTCTACTGCTTCTGCACGGATTTCCGACGTCCTCCCACATGTTTCGCAATCTCATACCTGCTCTCGCCATGAAGTACCATGTCGTGGCGCCTGACTTGCCCGGCTTCGGATTCTCCGATGCTCCTGACCGCAAACAGTTCCGCTACACCTTTGAGAACTTGGCGAAGGTCATCGGGCGTTTCACCGAGGTCATTGGCCTTGACCGTTTCGCAATCTACATCTTCGATTACGGCGCGCCGGTTGGGCTCAGGCTGGCACTGGCCCAACCGGAAAAAATCACCGCCATCATTTCGCAGAACGGTAACGCCTACGACGAAGGACTCAGCGAAGGCTGGAATCCTATTCAGAAGTACTGGAAAGAACCCACGGCCGAGAACCGTGACGCTTTGCGGAACTTCCTGACGCCGGAGGCCACCAGGTGGCAGTACACCCATGGCGTGTCCGACGAAAGCCTCATCGCTCCTGAGTCGCTATGCCCTCGACTCTGCCTTGCTGGCGCGGCCGGGTAACGACGAGATCCAACTCGACCTCTTCCTCGACTACGCCAGTAACGTCGCGCTCTACCCGAAGTTCCAGGAGTACTTCCGGACCCGTCGGCCTCCCCTGCTCGCCGTGTGGGGCAAGCACGATCCGTTCTTCCTGCCCGCCGGTGCCGAAGCCTACCAGCGCGACATCCCCGGCGCCGAGGTGCATCTGCTCGACACTGGCCACTTTGCCTTGGAAACCCATCACGAGGTCATCGGCGACACAATTCTGGACTTTCTGCGCCGCAAGCTCGTACTTGTAGCGGACGCCGCATAACTACCGGCCCGGCGTTTCAGTACTCAGGGGGAGCGGAGACGCTCCCCCTTCTTTTTGTTACCTTGGAAGTGGATGAACGACGGGCACAAGCAGCGGATCGCCATCGACATGGATGAGGTGCTGGCCGACACGCTGGCGCAATTCCTCGCGGAATACAACCGCGAGTTCGGCGAGAACATCACCAAGGCCGAGCTGTCCGCGCGCAAGCTGGTGGAGATCATTCCCGCCGATCGCCGGGCGCGCCTCCGGCATTACGCACTCAGCCCCGGCTTCTTCCGCGACCTCCCGCTGATGCCCGGCAGCGCCGAGGTCTTCGCCGAGTTGCGCGAGCGCTACGAAGTCTTCATCGCCACGGCGGCCATGGAGTTTCCCAGCTCCTTCAACGAAAAGTACGAGTGGATCAAAGCGCGCTTCCACGACTTTCCCGACAGCCACATCGTCTTCTGCGGCGACAAAAGCATCATCGCCGCCGATTTCCTCCTCGACGACAGCCCGCGTCACTTCGACCGCTTCGCCGGCCAGGGCTTCCTCTTCACCGCGCCGCACAACCGCGCCGAAACCCGCTACCCACGGCTGCACGACTGGGCTGACGTGCGGCGCCAGTTCCTCTGAGGCCCACTGTCCGCCACCGAACAACTCCTCCGAATTCGCACAGCAAATCAGAGTTCTTAAGCTGTCCTCGCCGTCATAACCGCCTTCCCTGCCAATTGGATAGCGAATCGCTGATGTGGCCGTCCAACTGCAGGGTGGTACTCGGATTGTTTCATTGAGGTGAGTAAATGCGAGGTTTGCTTCAGGACCTTCGATACGGGCTGCGCCGGCTCCGCCGGAGCCCTGGATTCACAGCCACTGCAGTCCTGTCGCTCGCTCTCGGCATCGGCGCCACCACAGCGGTGTTCAGCGTTGTCTACGCGGTGGTGCTCGATCCGTATCCGTACGCCGAATCGAACCGGATGGTCCACCTCACGCTCACAACCAGACAGACTCAAGACTGGTGGGCGGGATTCACCGGCCCGCAATTCCAGAAAATCCGCGAATCGCCATCAGTGGAGAGCGCATTTGCCCAGGACGACTGGAACCTGACCACCACCGGCGGTGACCTACCTGAGGACGTGCAGGCGATCTATCTCACGGGAAACGCCTTCAATCAGCTTGGAGTACCGGCGTTGATAGGCCGCGGGCTGCTGCCGAGCGATGCGCCGGATGGCCAGGACCCGCAGCCGGTAGCAGTGCTGGGATACAAGTTCTGGCAACGTCACTATAACGGCGAGCGCGATGTGCTGGGCAAGACCATCCAGTTGGTGCATAAGAACTACACCATTATTGGCGTCGCACAGCCGCGGTTTTCCTGGGGTGACGCCGATGTGTACCTGCCGCTAAAGCTCACGGCTGATCCTTCGCGGGGATACAACGTTGAAGTCAAACTCAAGCCCGGAGTCAGCTATGCGGCCGTCAATGGGGAATTCCAGTCGCTGTTTGAACAGTTCGCCAAGGAGACGCCGAAGCATTTTCCAGTCGACGGGTTTCGGGTAAAGGTGCAAGGTTTTAACGACCGGTTCATGAGGGAGATAGGGCCGACACTCTATCTGCTGCTAGGGTCGGTTGCATTACTGCTTCTGATTGGCTGCGGAAACGTGTCGATCCTTCTTCTGGCGCGAGGCACGGCACGCGAACACGAATTCGCGGTACGCGCTGCGGTGGGCGCAGGGCGTTCGCGGCTAGTGCGGCAATTGTTGACCGAGTCGCTGCTGCTATCGCTGAGCGGCGCGGCGCTGGGTGTGCTTGTCGCGTATCGGTTGGTGGCAATCATCGTTCCCATGTTGCCGGAATCCTCTTTCCCGCATGAGGCGGCGATTAGTATCAACCTGCCGGTGTTGTGTTTCAGCGTAGCGCTCGCGATCTTCACTGGCGTGTTTTTCGGGCTGTCGCCCGCGATGCAGTTCAGCCGTCCTGAAGTTTCGCAGGTGATGCAGGCGAGCACGAAGAAGGTAATGGGCGGGGTGCGCGGCAAACGCATGCACAATGCGCTCATCTCTGGGCAGATCGCTCTCACTCTCCTGTTGCTGGCAAGTGCCGGCGCAGCCATCAGTGGATTTATCAAGCTCAATCACAGCCATCTGGGCTACAACCCCCATAATGTGATGTCGGTGGGCATTCCCGTGCACGACAATACCTACACTACGTGGGAATCGCGCGCGCAATACTTCACGCAACTGATGGAAAAGATCTCAGCCATGCCCGAAGTCAAGATGGCAGGTCTCTCGACCAACGCGACGCCGCCCGACAACGGGGCGACCAATAAGTTCGAGCTCTTGGGTAAGCCAACAGCAGAGGACCAGCTCGCACGGCTGAACTTCGTCAGCCACGAATACTTCCCCATACTCCAGATTCCGCTGATGCAGGGGCGGCTGTGGGACGATTCGGAGACCAACCGCGGAGCGCGAGTGGCCGTCATCAACGAAACACTCGCGAAGAAGTATTTCCCCGGCGGCGACGCCGTGGGACACCAAATTCGCATGCCCAACCTGAAGGCCGATCCGCCGATGACGCAGGCGATTCCGGAGAGCAGCGACTGGCTCGAAATCGTCGGCGTGGTCGGCGACGCACTCGATGACGGCCTGGGTAAACCGGTAAAACCAGGAATCTATGTTCCTTACACGATCTGGATGCCGGTGTGGACGCAGATTCTGGTGCGTACCGAGGTCCCGCCGCTGTCGATACTCAACGACGTGCGCGCGCAAGATTCATTCGGTCGACGCTGACCAGCAGGCGATCGGACACGTATCGAAGCCTGGAAGAGTGGATCACCGGCCAGCGGGAGTGGGCGCAGCAGCACCTGGTGGCAATGTTGTTCGGTGCGTTCGCCGGGCTCGCGCTCATTCTGGCCGCGGTAGGCCTGTACAGCGTCGTGTCCTACACGGTCGCCCAGCGCACCAACGAGTTCGGCATACGCATGGCGCTCGGGGCTCAGCGCAGTGACGTGCTGAAGATGGTCTTTCGTTCGACCGCGGCGAGCGTAGGCAGTGGAATCGTGGCGGGCGCGGTCCTAAGCCTCGCCCTAAATCGCGTCATCACGTCGTGGGCCCAAGGCAACTCCCTCACAACCTGGGTGCTGTTGCTGGTCTCCGTACTTCTGGCGGTCGTCGCTGCGATGGCGTGCCTGTTTCCCGCCCGCCATGCATCGTCGATCGATCCCATGAAGGCGCTGCGCTACGAGTAGCGGAACTCGGAGATTTCGACCCTGTCGTTTATTATCAGAGAGAAATGGATTTGCTCGTTTATTCGGCCAACTGGTGTCCTGACTGCCGCACCGCCAAACGGTTCCTCGAAAAGCACGACATCCCGTACACCGAGATCAACATTCAGGTGACTCCCGGAGCGGCGGAAGAAGTGATCCGCCACACCGGCAAGCGCGCTGTCCCGCAATTTGTCATCGACGGCCGTTGGGTGCAGCCCTACCGACCCGGCGAGGGCTTTCTCTACGAGGAAATGAGCGAACTACTGGGCGTGATCGACGAAGGCTGAGGTCAGGCGCTGTGCCCTAACTTCACCCATCCTTGCTCGCGGACGTGTTCCTCATCCAATCGCCGCAATCGTGCCGCCAAAATTCCGGAGCGCCCGAGGTAGCCCACTACTTTCCGCGGGTTTTCTCGGCTCACCACAGGGAGACGCCCAACGTTCGCGCGAAGCATCCGCGCCGCTGCTTCATAGAGCACCTCGTCCGGATAGGCCACCACCAGGTTCCGAGCGCCAGCCTCCAATAAGGTCATTGCACCGCAATGATCCTGCCCCATGGCCCGCATCAGGTCGCTTCGAGTGACCAAGCCAGCCAGTCCGCCGCTTTCGTCGGTCACGAACACCGCCTGGTGTCTACTAACGTCCGGATCATGTTGCGCTATGCGCTGCGCCAACTCCGCCACGGCCATCGTTGCGGGAACAACGTTGAAGTCCTTCGACATGGTGTCGCTCACGCGCACCTGCTGCAACACATCCGCCTCATAATCTTGATGAATATAGAGACCGCGCCGCGCCAGCTTTTCGGTCATGATGGAGTGCTTCGCGTACGTAACGGCAATCGCGTCCGCAATGACCGTCACCACCATCAGCGGCAGCACCGAGTTGTAATCGCGCGTAATCTCGAATGCAAAAATGATGAAGGTGAAGGCCGCTCGCGACGCGGCTCCAAACACCGCGCCCATCGCGACTAAGGCAAACGCGCCCGGAGACAATTCCGCTGACGGCCAGATCTTATCTACAATCATCGCGAAAGCCGATCCCAGCGCTGCGCTCGCCATAAACATCGGCGCCAGCAATCCTCCCGACGTACCCGAACCCAGCGAAATGAGCAATGCTGCGGACTTGAACACCATCACCGCCAGTAGCGCGCCGAGAAGCATCTTGGTGTTGAGAATGTCGGAAATCGTATCGTACCCCACTCCCAGAACGCGCGGCACAAAGTAGCCAATGATGCCGAGTCCTAGCGCGCCAATCGCCGGCCACCACATGTCGTGAATCGGCAATCTTTCAAACTGATCCTCCACCCAATACAGCGCCTTGCTGAACCCCAGCGCCGCAAAGCCGCAAATCACCCCGAGGACCAGATAGAATGGCAGTGCTCGCGGAATGCCGAAGTCCACCGCTCTCACATCGAACATCGGACCCCGCCCCATCAGCCAGAAATGCACACTCGTTGCAATCGTGCTGGCGATGACCAGCGGAATAAACGAGCGCGACTTGAATTCAAACAGCAACAACTCGATAGCAAGAATCACGCCCGCCAGTGGAGTGCTGAACGTCGCCGCCATTCCTGCCGCGGCACCACAAGCCAGCAAAACCTTTCGCTCCGACGCGGTCGTGTGCATCAACTGACCCACCAGCGAACCTACGGCGCCGCCAGTCTGAATGATCGGGCCTTCCGCGCCAAACGGCCCGCCCGTACCGATTGCGATAGCAGCCGACAGTGGCTTCAGGATCGCCACTTTTGGCTCAATACGACTGCGATCAACCAGCACCGCTTCCATGGCCTCCGGAATTCCATGCCCGCGAATCTTGTCGCTCCCGAAGCGGGCCATGAGTCCCACAATGGCGCCGCCCAGTACCGGCGTCACGATCACCATCCATCCCAGGCGATTGTTGCGCGCGCTGCTGAACGCGAATGAAAGTCGATGGAAGAAAAAGATGTTCGTAAACAAGCCGATCAGGTTGTACAACAGAAATGCGATGAACCCTGCGAGAAATCCAATAAGGACCGACAGCAGCGAAACCATCCACGTCCGAAATCCAGCCTCCGCCATTGGCGGCAGCTGAGTCGTATCGCATTGATCGTGTGGTATCACCCCATCCGTGCCGAGGGTCGTCGTAAAGTCGCTCATCTACGTTGTCCTTACCTTCTTTGGTTTTCGAAGATTGGGTGTGCGCGACTTGTTCGCACCCGAGAGTCTTTGCAGCGACGCTACTAATGCCGGCGCTGTCGAACGCAACTCGTTGCGGTGATGGACGCTCAAATTGTGCACGATACGTTCGCCCTGCGTGGTGAGCCGCACATGGACCTCGCGACGGTCTTGCTCGCCGCGGCTGCGCAGCACTAAATCCTTTTCCTCCAGCCGCTGCAAAAGCTCAACCGCGCTGTGGTGCTGTATCTGAAGCCGGTCCGCGATGTCTCCGATAGTCGCCTCAGATACGCCCTGCATCCCTTTCAATGCCAGCATGAGTTGGTGCTGCTGCGGCTCGACGCCAGCCTCGCGCGCCGCCTCGTCGCTGAAACGCAAAAACTTGCGGATCTGGTAGCGGAACTCCGCTAGCGCCTGGTAGTCGACAAGAGAAATGTCTTGGCTGTCTTTCACGACATCAATTATATCGTATCACGATATATTATTTGCCTTATCCCCCGAAGCAGTAAGGCAGAGAACACAGCGTTTCCTCTTTTTCTGGCTCGCCCTCTAGGGGCGTTAGAATAAAGAGTTCCCTCATCCCTTGATCGTCGGCCGTAAAGGAGCTTCGCCTTGATCGCACGATATACCCGCCCCGAGATGGGCCGCATCTGGAGTGACCAGAACAAGTTCCGCACCTGGCTGCGAGGTTGAACTGGCCGCGACCGAGACCCTGGCCGAAGCCGGCCTGGTGCCGCAGTCGGCGGCCGTCGCCATCCGCGAAAAAGGCGACTTCGACGTTGACCGCATCAACGAGATCGAAGCCGAGGTGAAGCACGACGTTATCGCCTTCACCACCGCGGTCGCCGAAAAAGTTGGCCCCGAGTCGCGCTGGCTGCACTACGGCCTGACCTCCAACGACGTGGTCGATACCGCGCAGGCGCTGCTGGTCAAGCAGGCCTCGGCCATCATCCGCGTCGGACCTGGAACGCATTGCGCGACGTGCTCCGGCGCCGCGCCTTGGAGTTCAAGGACACGCCCACGATCGGCCGCACCCACGGCGTTCATGCCGAGCCCATCACCTTCGGGCTGAAGCTGGCCAACTGGTATTCGGAGATGCGCCGCAACATCGAGCGCTTCGACTCTGCCGCCGAGCAGATGCGCGTGGGCAAACTCTCGGGTGCCGTCGGCAACTGCCGCCCACCTCGAGCCCGAATACGAAGAGAAGATCTGCGCAGCGCCTGGGCTTGAACGTCGCCGCGGTGTCGTCGCAGGTCATCCAGCGCGACCGCCACGCATTTTACGTCGCCACGCTGGCGGTGATCGCCTCGACCCTGGACAAGATCGCCACCGAAATCCGCCATCTGCAGCGCACCGAGGTCCGCGAAGCCGAAGAGTTCTTCAGCGAAAAGCAGAAGGGCTCGTCGGCCATGCCGCACAAGCGCAATCCCATCACCTGCGAACAGATCAGCGGACTGGCGCGCGTGGTGCGCGGCAACGCGCAGGCCGCGTTCGAAAATGTCGCGCTATGGCATGAGCGCGATATCTCGCACTCCTCGGTCGAGCGCGTCATCCTGCCCGATTCGACCATCCTGGTCGACTACATGCTGAACAAGACGACCAACCTGATCGACACGCATGCTGGTCTATCCCGAGCGCATGCTGAAGAATCTGGAATCCACCGGCGGGCTGGTCTTCAGCGGACAGCTCCTGCTCGATCTGGTCGAAGCTGGCGTGTTGCGCGAGGACGCCTACCGCATGGTGCAGCGCGACGCCATGCGCGCGTGGAAGGAAGAGCTGAACTTCCGCGAACTGATCATGAACGACCCGGAGATCACCGCCAAAGGTCGATCGCGAGACCCTGGAGCGCGCCTTCGACCTGAAGCGGCAGTCTGCGCAACGTCGACAAGATTTTTGCCCGCGTCTTCGGCGCGACCAGCGGCGACTGGGGAGTGTAGCCTTCCAAAGTATCCACGCAACCCGACGGATTCACAACGGAGACACGGAGAGCGCGGAGTTGATTTCATCTCTTCTCCGTGTCCTCCGTGCCTCTGTGGTGAAAATCGTTGTTACGCGAGCCGGTTGATGATCGACGCCACGTATCCCGCGCCGAAACCGTTGTCGATGTTCACTACGGAAACGTTCGACGCACACGAGTTGAGCATCCCCAGCAGCGCGCTCAGTCCGTTGAACGACGCACCGTAACCAACACTCGTCGGCACGGCAATCACCGGAACGCCGACCAATCCGCCCACTACGCTGGGCAGCGCACCTTCCATTCCGGCACACACAATCACCACGCGCGCAGTGGTGAGAGCTTCACGCTGCGCCAGCAGCCGATGAATTCCGGCCACTCCGACGTCGTACACGTGTTGCACCTCGTTGCCCATGATGCTGCGCCGTGACGACTGCCTCCTCAGCCACCGGAATGTCGCTTGTACCCGCCGATACCACGACAATCTTCCCCTTGCCGTGGACCGTCTCGTCCTGCGTCAGCGTGATGGCGCGCGCCAGTTCGTGATACTCCGCCTTGCGCAGCTTCCGCTTCACCGCCTTGAACTGCTCGAGTGTAGTGCGCGTGGCCAGCACGTTGTTGCCGTGCTTCGCCAACCGCTCAAAAATCGTCGCCAGGTTTGCCGGCGTCTTCCCTGGCCCGAAGATGACCTCGGCCATGCCCACGCGCAACGAACGATGATGGTCCACGTTAGCGAATCCGAGGTCTTCAAACGGCAGGTGCTTGAGTTGTTCAATCGCCTCGTCGGGCGAGAGCGTGCCTTTGCGCACCAGCTGAAACAACGCTTTGATGGCTTCCGATTTCATGATCTTCTATCGATGACGAATGTTCCCTTGCGAGGTTATCACCCACAGGCAAACGAACGTAACCCGCGCGCCAATACCCTTGAATCCGCGGTGTTAGCGATCGGGATTCGCGATGTCTGTCACCGAAAGCAAATCGCTCCGCGCACTCTCACCATCGCCGTCACCGGCGCCAGCGGATCGATCTTCGTGAAGCACTTGCTCGATGTGCTCGATCGGGACGAGCGCGTGGGCACCGTCAACCTGATTTTCTCCGACAGCGGTCTGCGCGTAATGGCCGAAGAGTTGGCTTCCGCGGGGCGCAACGACGTCGTGAAGAAGCTGCTCGGCCGCGAATCACAGAAGATTCAGCAGCAGAACAACTCCGACATCGGCGCCAACGTCGCCAGCGGATCATATCCGACGGACGCAATGATCGTGCTGCCCTGCAGCGTGGGCACATTGGCGCGCATCGCCAATGGATTGGCCAATCAACTCATCGAGCGTGCCGCCGACGTATGCCTGAAAGAAAAGCGGCCTTTGATTCTTTGCGTCCGCGAGACGCCGTTCAACCTCATCCATCTGCGCAACATGACCCTTGCCGCCGAGGCCGGCGCGACCATCTTCCCCATCATCCCGGCGTTCTACTTCCAGCCCAGTTCGACTGACGAAATCGCCCGCGAGTATGTGAACCGAGTACTGGCGCACATCGGCCTTCCGCAGCCTGACGCCTATCAGTGGAAGGCGAAATAGATCACTGGGGCGTACGGACCTTCTTCTGCCTCTCCCTTAGCATCTCCAGGAACTGCCGCATCGTCTCCGGCGAGTGCCCCGCAAAGTGGTTGTTGACGTAGGTATAGACCTTCAGTCCGCGCGAAAGCAGCGCATCGACCACCGCGCTCCATTCCGCCAATTCGCGGCTGCGATCCACCACCGTCTTGTCCCACGTCTTGGTCACTTCTTCGATTGCGTAGCGGTCGCCCAACAGGCGCACATACGCGAAGTCAGACGTCACCACGTCGTCTTTCTTCATCAATTCACCAGGCCGCGTCATCCACGGATGGTCGATCAGAGTGAACGCCACCTTGTGCGCGCGCAGCAGATCAAGCAATTCCGAGCCTACCCACGCCTTGTTTCGTATCTCGAGTGCGAACTGGAACCCCTCTGGCAACTTCGGAAGAACCGCTCGCAGCCGGTCGAAGAACTCCTTCGGCTGCGGAAACACCTTCTTGTTGAAATACGGAAACTGAAACAGCATCGGGCCCAAGCTTGTGCTGCAATAGCGACATCACGTTGACGAACGCCCGAAACTCGCTGTCGCAATCGATCAGGCACTTTTCATGGGTGATCGTCTGTGGCACCTTGCACGCGAACGTGAAGTCCTCCGGCGTGCTTTCGTACCAGCCGCGCACCGTCTTCTCGCTCGGAATGCGATAAAACGTCGAGTCCACTTCCACCGACTTGAACTTTTCGGCGTAATAGCCCAGGTAGGCGGCCTTCTTCAGGCCCGGCGGATAGAACGTCTTCTCCCAGCCCTCGGCGGTGAATGAGCAGCTTCCCAGCAGCAGGTGATCGAGGTTTTCCACCACGGCATTGTAGGCGACCGATGGGCAGTCGCCCAAGGCGCTCGACCAGACTCGACCGTATAATCAGCCCGAAGCCCGTGCCAGAGCCCCTGCAACTTCGCGATGAAATCAAGCGCCTGGCGTTGCAGGCCGGGTTCGACCTCGCCGGGGTCGCAGGCGTCGACCAGTCCGACGAGCACCGCTTCTTCCCCGAATGGATCGCCGCTGGACGTGCCGGCGATATGCATTATCTCGAAGCCCGCAGCGAGTCGGGTGAGTTGAAGCGCGCTCTCTCTCGCGGTTGCAGCTCCGTGGGCGCGTTCCGTGGTGGTCTGCGCCATGAACTACAACGCCGACCAGCCATACTCTACCCACGCCGGATCGACCTCGCAGGGCTGGATCTCGCGCTACGCCTTCCTGCAGCGCGACTACCACGACGTGCTGCTCCCCAAACTGCGCCAGCTCGAAGCAGACTTCGTCACACTGTGCGAACAATCCGGCGCAGCAAGAACCACGCACCTGGTGCTATGTCGATACCGGCCCTGTCATCGAGCGCATCTTCGCCAAATATGCGGGCATCGGCTGGATCGGCAAAAACACGTGCATTATCAACCAGCAGCTTGGGTCCTGGTTGTTTCTCGGAGTCATGCTGACCTCGGTTGCGCTGCCGCCCGACCTGCCGCCGTCCGACCTCTGCGGCTCCTGCACCCGGTGCCTTGACGCCTGCCCTACCAAGGCCTTCCCCGCTCCCTATCAACTCGACGCGACGAAGTGCATCTCGTACCTCACCATCGAAAAGCGCGGGTCGATTCCCGAAGAGTTGCGGGCAGGTATCGGGAGGCAAGTTTTCGGCTGCGACATCTGCCAGGACGTCTGTCCCTGGAACCGTAATGCGCCCATCACGGCGGAACCGGATTTCGCAGTTCGTCCGCAACTCGTCAATCCCGAGTTGGAATGGCTGGCTCGACTCACGCCCAATGAATTTCGCGAAGTTTTCCGCAACACTCCTGTCAAGCGCGCTAAACTCGCCGGCCTGCTGCGCAACGTGGCCATCGCCATGGGCAATAGCGGCGAATTGCGGTTCTTGTCGGCGCTGGAGCAACTTATATCCCACGAAGATCGCGCCGTGGCCGACGCCGCACGCTGGGCCGCCCACCACCTGCGAAGTCGACCGCAATCCCCGGACGAGAACACTTTCTCACCCTGACTTTGGCCCCTGTGCGATTGCCCCCTGAATAGGTGTGACAACAAGCTCATTTCCCGCTATAACAGAAGTCAGGATGACCGACGCTCTCAGCCGGCGACTCAAGCAATCCCGCTTCTCCAGCGCCCATCAGGAAGCGTTGCTCAGCCTCGCTGTCGCCGCCGGAGCCATCAACGACATGGTCGACGAGGTCTGCGAGAAACATGGCCTCACCCGCCCGCAGTACAACGTCCTGCGCATTCTGCGGGGCGTTTATCCCGAGGGCCATCCCCGCTGCGAAATCGCCCAGCGCATGGTCGAGCGCGCCCCCGACGTCACCCGCCTCGTGGATCGCCTGCAGGCCCAGGGCTTCGTACGCCGCAATCGTGGCGGACGCGACCAGCGGCAGGCCATCACCCGCATCACACTCAAAGGACTCAAGTTGCTGGAGGCCATCCAACCCGACCTTGAGCAGCAAACCACGCAACTGATGCGCGATCTTGGCGACAAGGAGTCCCACGAACTCAGCCGCCTCTGCGCGCTTATCTTTGAGCGCGCCGCCCCCGAGGCAGTTGAAAAATAAGCCCCGCCAGCATGACTGCCAAAAAGTTCGAACCCTCCCTGGCGGGAGGGTTCTGTGGTTATAGCCGCAAACTGGGGCCGACCGGCTTACTGAAATGGCGCGGCAAGCCGGGGCGGTTCCTGCTCGGCGAAGACGTCTAAGCCCTTGCGACGTTGGCGGCCTGGAGTCCCTTGGGTCCCGTACTTACTTCAAATTCCACGGTTTCGCCCTCGTTCAGGCTCCGGTAGCCCGACTCTTGGATGGCCGAGAAATGCACGAACACATCCTCGCCCGTAGACCGCTGAATGAAACCGTAGCCCTTGGCTCCGTTAAACCACTTGACCGTACCTTTTTCTCTCACAAACTAACTCCTTTCGCATGATCGACTTGGAATAGCCCCTGCTTCGCGGAAACTCAGTTCGTGACAGCTCGACATCAACAGAAGACGCCTCCACGTTGCCGGGAAACAGGGTTGCCGCTCAGCTCGCAGCTCCAACGCAATGAAAAACCCCACGTCGCCGCCGGAACGCAGTTACGCCTTTGCGTCCTTATGGTTACGCGGAGCCCGTGCCATGCGAGAAATTCCACTGCTGACAGAAACATCAACCCAAATCCGCATTTCGGCGCGGCCGAAAGCCTCCCCGTGCCCTTTCAGTGGGGAAGTTACGAATAATCGCAGGAACTTAGGATTTTGGCAAGTGTTTTAATCACAGTGCTTTGGGCGGAGTAGCCAGCAGTTCGACGGCAGCCGGCCCCGCAGGCGCCGGTTTTACCTCTGGTACGATGGTGGAGAGATGAACAGCCGAGCGGTACCTCCGGCGGGATCCTCGCCGCCCTCTCCGCAGCAACCCGTGGAAAGCCCGTCCGGCACTCCTACATCTACGCGATAACTCATTGTCAGATAAAAGCTTACGCTCGACTCCACTCAAGACCGGTTCGGCCGCCCGGCGTTTGCAGGAGCAAGAAGACGCTCGCGAAGTGTCCCAGCACGAATTGGAGCCGCGCGGCTTTTTTGGCCGGCTGCGGCGCTACGGTTGGCCGACGTTGCGCTATCTCACACAAACGGAAGTACATACGTACGCATTTTCAGTGGCTGCCAACGCCATATTGTCGCTCTGCCCTCTCATCGTGCTGATGCTGACAATCATTCGGCGTGTGTTCCATTCGCCACAAATGTACAACGTGGTGCTGCAGCTGTTGCACGACTATCTCCCGAGTAATCAAGACTTTGTGATCCGTAACCTGCAGTTCCTTGCCAGTGTGCAGGGGCGCGGACAGCTGCTCTCGCTGGTTATGCTGTTAATTACCGCGACGGGAATTTTTCTGCCGCTGGAAGTGGCGCTCAACAGCATCTGGGGCTTCAAGAAGAACCGCTCGTACATCAGGAACGCCCTCACGTCGGTGGTGCTGGCGTTCTCGTGCGGCTCGCTGGCGCTGCTTTCAATCTACGCTACCGCGCGGAATCTAAAGTACTTAGGGTTCGTGATCGGCGACCAGAACTTTGTCTATCACGGGGTAGCGTGGGTGGTGATGAAGGCCTTTGCGATCATGACCACCATCGCTATCTACTTTCTTATCTATTGGTTGCTGCCCAACGGGAAGGTCCCGGTTCGCGCCGTGCTACCCGCGGCGATCGTGACCGGACTGCTCTCGGAAGGCGCTAAGTACTTGTATATTCTGGTGTTACCGTGGTTGAACTTCCAGGAAGTTTACGGGCCGTTTGCGGTTTCCGTGACCCTGATCTTCTGGTCGTTTTGGAGCGGAATGCTCCTGTTAGGCGGAGCCTATCTGTCAGCCGCCGAGCACGCCGACCGGCTCGAAGCCCAGCGCGAGACGGCGGAATAGGTCAAGCTTATAACGATTATTATAACTTTTGCGCCTTCCTGAAATCAGCGACTTACAGGTGGAATTTTCGCGTCGGAAGAGTGGCGCGTACCCGGGGCGCCAGAACTATAATGAACGCAAGCGCAGAGAGCCTTCGCCCTCCTGCGACTTGGGGACAGCCATGCTTACGCTGACTGCACGACGCCAGAACGTCACCGTGATGACCGTCAGCACCCTGCGCAGTCATCTGGACGACATCAGCCGGCCCGCCTGCCGCTTCACCGTTGACAAGGTGCATGGCGACCGCGTCTCCATCCGCGGCGACTACGCTCTATCTGGCGTCCGCAAGCACGCCAGCGTTGTGTTGCCCGCCTATCCGACCGGATGCCCCAGCGACTCTCCATGCCACAACCTCAACGTAGTTTTGGATCCGCTGGAGTTCGTGGGCGCCGACACCTGCGCCGAGCGTAACCTGTTCGCCCCGCTGCTCGGCAAGGAAGCGTTGGCCTATTACGAGAAGATGCACCAGCAGCAAGGCCTGCACGTGACCCGCTGCTGCTAGACGCTGCCGTCTCTGCTGAACCCGCAAACATCGACGGACGTTGCCCTGCGCTTACGGTCCCGGACTCCATGAAGCGGTGTAGGCCTGAAAGACGATATCGTCGAGCGCGCCGTTAAATCCGTAGTTGTGGACCGGCATTACCGGAAGGTTTGAGTTCGCCAGCCCGACAAAACCAATCTGCGTGTCGGGACAATACACAAACAGCGAGCTGAGGATGGGCACGAACGGCGTCCCACCGCCCAGGTCTCCGTTCTTGGCGACGCAGTTCCCGTAGGTTGATGGCCAGGAGTAATCCCAGCCGTACTTGTTGCTGACCATCTGCGGAAGCGTGATCTGGTTCGGGTTGTTGGAGGTCGTCGGCAGATAGCCGCCCAGCATCAGGTGGGCAACGAACACACCCATGTCCTGGATGACAGTTGAAGTCCGCCACCGCCGCAAAGATCGGTCCAATCACCCCAGTCGGTACCGTGCGTTGTGCCCGGCGGATACGGATACGACAAAACCGGATTCGTTCCCGGTTTGCAGGTAATCGAAATATCCGGGTTGTACACGCTGTTCATGTAGGTGAGATAGCGCGTATCGGTGGCGCCGCCGATGTCTTGCACGCCGGCATCGTTAAAGCCATTGAGGTATGGAATCAGGATGCGGAACAGCGCGAAGTTGGCGTTCTGATATTGATACACCTTGTTGGCCGCCACAATGTCTTGCGCCATGATCGCTTTGAGCCCGGCGTAGCTGGTGCCGAGGTTCTGGGGGTCACGAATGCCGCTGGTGTGTGTCAGCAGCTGCGCGAAGGTGATGGCGCTGACTCCCTGGCCGAGTTGCCAGCTCGCGGGCAGATGGGCAGCAATGGTGCTGTTCACGCTCACGTTCTTCGCCGCCAGCAGCTTCAGCGCGGCAACTGCGGTCATCGTCTTGGTGACGCTGGCGGCGTCGGACCGCACATTCAATGTCATTGCGGCTGTCGGAGGATCGTTCACGGTACGCGCCTTTCCATACGCGTTGCTGGTCATCTGCAGGCCGTCTTTAATGATGATGTAGCCGTAGCCCACGGCCTGCTGATTGATCGTGCTGTCGATTTTCTGGCCCCAGGTCGTGTACACCATGCAGTTGCCGTTGAAGCAGGTGCGCGAGAGGTTCTTGTTGACCGTGGCGCAGCCGAAGCTCATGGTTGCGGCAACGATGGCAGCGGCGAAGGCGTGCCAGTGGTTGTGCGTCGCACAGAGAGTTGGTATCGCATCGGAGAGACCTCCTTGATGTCGCGCCGGCTCGTTCACGGCCTTCTCCGTCGGCAAAAGCGGTTCGCCGGAAAAATGACCGGGCCGCGCCGCGTCCCAGGCGAAGACGGTGGTCGTATCGGCAGATTGTACCTCCCTGGCCAGAGGTGACTGCGACCGAGATTAAGGGAGGACGACCGGTGCCGAGGATTTAGGACCACCGTCAATTGACAAGCGGCTCGACGACGAGAGCAACTTGAGCGTCGGGAAGTGGAGA